>CANJPZ010000001.1 GCA_947476325.1 Caulobacteraceae bacterium
GACGATCTGACGGATCGGGGCCTGGATGGCGCGGCGGATGATGGCGATGCCGGCGGTCTGGTCGGCGTTGTCGCCTTTCAGGCCTTCCAGCGCCTTGGTCGCCTTCAGCAGGGCGATGCCGCCGCCGGGGACGATGCCTTCTTCAACGGCTGCACGCGTGGCGTTCAGCGCGTCGTCGACGCGGTCCTTCTTCTCCTTGACCTCGACCTCGGTCGAGCCGCCGACGCGGATGACCGCGACGCCGCCGGCCAGTTTGGCCAGACGTTCCTGCAGCTTCTCCTTGTCGTAGTCCGAGGTGGTGGACTCGATCTGGGCCTTGATCTGGCCGATGCGGGCCTCGATCGCGTCCTTCTCGCCGACGCCGTCCACGATGGTGGTGTCGTCCTTGGTGATGGTGACCTTCTTGGCCTTGCCGAGCATGTCGAGGGTGACGTTCTCAAGCTTGATGCCCAGGTCTTCGGCGATCAGTTCGCCGCCGGTCAGGATGGCCAAGTCTTCCAGCATCGCCTTGCGGCGATCGCCAAAGCCCGGTGCCTTAACGGCCGCGACCCGAAGGCCGCCGCGCAGTTTGTTGACCACCAGGGTGGCCAAGGCTTCGCCTTCGACTTCTTCGGCGATGATCAGCAGGGGACGGCCCGACTGGACCACGGCTTCCAGAACCGGAAGAAGGGGCTGAAGCGACGTGACCTTCTTTTCGAAGAGCAGGACGAGGGCGTCTTCGAGCACGACCTCCATCTTTTCCGGATTGGTGATGAAGTAGGGCGACAGGTAGCCGCGATCGAACTGCATGCCTTCGACGACGTCGAGTTCGGTTTCGGCGGTCTTGGCTTCCTCGACGGTGATGACGCCTTCGTTGCCGACCTTGGCCATGGCTTCGGCGATCATCTTGCCGACTTCTTCGTCGCCGTTGGCCGAGATGGTGCCTACCTGGGCGATCTCGTCGTTGGTGGTGACTTTCTTGGAGGCCTTCTTGATCTCGGCGACCACGGCGATGACCGCCTTGTCGATGCCACGCTTCAGATCCATCGGGTTCATGCCCGCCGCGACCGACTTCATGCCTTCGACGACGATGGCCTGGGCCAGAACGGTGGCGGTGGTGGTGCCGTCGCCGGCCTTGTCATTGGTCTTGGAAGCAACTTCCTTGATCATCTGGGCGCCGAGGTTTTCGAACCGGTCAGCCAGTTCGATTTCCTTGGCGACGGTGACGCCGTCCTTGGTCGAGCGCGGAGCGCCGAAGGATTTTTCGATGACGACGTTGCGGCCCTTGGGGCCGAGGGTGACCTTCACTGCATTGGCGAGGATGTTGACGCCGCGCAGCATCTTGTCGCGCGCGTCAGTGGAAAAAAGTACGTCTTTGGCAGCCATGAATAGTGATCCTTTATTTGCGCTAACGGCCTGGCGGCCTGCTTGAGCGCGGGGAATTTTACGTTGCGCTATCGCTCGCCTTTCGGCGCGGTGGGGCGGGTGACTAGGCGAGCGTGCCCAGGACGTCGCTTTCCTTCATGATCAACAGGTCTTCGCCTTCGATCTTTACTTCGGTGCCGGACCATTTGCCGAACAGGATGCGGTCACCCTTTTTAAGTTCGGTCGGCACGATCTTGCCCGAGTCGTCACGGGCGCCAGGGCCCACGGCGACGACTTCGCCTTCGGACGGCTTTTCCTTGACGCTGTCAGGGATGATGATCCCGCCCTTGGTTTTGGATTCTTCTTCGACGCGCTTCACAAGAACGCGGTCGCCGAGCGGACGAAAATTCATGTCTGTCTCCGTTGTTTGGCTTTGAGGCGCGGCTGTTAGCACATGGCGCCCCTGAGTGCTAATGCGATCGGCAGGTAAGGACGGCGCCCCCGTTCGTCAAGCGCAGGTATGGCAAAAGGCCCCTCAAGGCCCGTCTGGCAAGCTTGATCAGGATCAAGGCCTGCATGGCCCACATGCCTCAACTTGTCCCTGCTTTTCAGGCGGTTGGCCTGAGGCCGACAGGGAGGGCTCGATGCAGCCAATGATGTTCACTAGGCGTAGCGCAGCGGCGCTTTTTTTTGCGGCGGCGCTGGTTCCACTTGCGGCCTGCGCGCCGGTCACCGCGGCGCTTGATAATCCCTTGTCTGGCACGGAGACGACCATTGCCGTCAATCAGACGCTGCAGGTTCGCCTGTCGAATGTCGATCCCACGGTCGGCGCTTGGCAATATGTCGCTGCGCCGGTGACGGCGGTGACCTTCAAGGACCGGACAGTCCGGGCGCCGGAAAGCCAGGGCGTGCGCCAGCTGGAAATGTTCAACTTCACGGGCGCCAAAGCCGGAACCGACCAGGCCACCTTCCACTATGTTAAGTCCAGCGGCGAGGTCGGCGACGAGATCGTGGTCAAGATCACCGTGCAGTAGCGGTCAGCGTATCGGACCAAAGACGGGGAGAGGGCGGCCTGCGAGAGCCGCCCTTAATTCATGGGCCGAAAGGGCCGTGACGCCGGCTCCGGACGCAAAAAAGGCGGCCCCGCGAGGAGCCGCCTGTCTTGAGGTCAGTATTCGATCTAGCGCGGGCCGGGGACGTGCAGTTCGGCTTCGCGTTCGGCTTTTTGACGGGCCTTCAGGTCGCCGTACTTGCCGAATTCAGCGCGGGCGATCGTGCGGCAGTGAACCTCGTCCGGACCGTCGGCCAGGCGCAGGGTGCGGATGCCGGCATAGGACTTGGCCAAACCGAAGTCAGTCGTCACGCCAGCGCCGCCGTGGGCCTGGATGGCGTCGTCGATGATCTTCAGGGCCAGACGGGGTGCCGCAACCTTGATCATGGCGATCTCGTTGCGGGCCGACTTGTTGCCGGCCTTGTCCATCATGTCAGCGGCTTTCAGGCACAGCAGACGGCACATTTCGATGTCGATACGGGCTTCGGCGATGCGCTGTTCCCAGACCGATTGCTCGGAGATGTACTTGCCGAACGCCTTGCGGCTCAGCAGGCGCTTGCACATTTTTTCCAGCGCCACTTCGGCCGCACCGATGGTGCGCATGCAGTGGTGGATACGGCCGGGTCCCAGGCGGCCCTGAGCGATTTCAAAGCCGCGGCCTTCGCCGAGCAGCAGGCCCTCTTCGATCGGCACGCGGACGTTTTCGAGGACGACTTCGGCGTGGCCGTGCGGCGCATCGTCAAAGCCGAACACCGGCAGCATGCGGATGATCTTCACGCCCGGCGCGTCGGTCGGCACCAGGATCTGGCTTTGCTGGTCGTGCATGGCCGCCTTGGGGTCGGTCTTGCCCATGACAATGGCGACCTTGCAGCGCGGATCACCCATGCCCGACGACCACCACTTGCGACCGTTGATGACATAATAGTCGCCATCACGCTCGATGCGGGTTTCGATATTGGTGGCGTCGGATGAGGCCACCGCCGGCTCGGTCATCAGGAAGGCCGAACGGATGTCACCGTTCATCAGCGGGCGCAGCCAGCGCTCCTTCTGGGCCAGGGTGCCGTAACGCATCAGCACTTCCATGTTGCCGGTGTCCGGCGCCGAACAGTTGAAGGTCTCGGAGCCAAAGCCGACCTTGCCCATCTGTTCCGCGATCAGGCTGTATTCCAGGTTGGTCAGCTGGATGCCTTCGAACTGAAAGGTGTCATCCACATGCACCTGACCCGAATGCGGGGGCATGAAGAAGTTCCACAGGCCGGCGGCCTTGGCCTTCTTTTTCAGCTCCTCGACGACCGGGACAACAATCCAGCGATCGGCGCCCGACATCTGCGCTTCATAGACCGGGATCGCCGGATAGACGTGCTCGTCCATGAAGGCGACGACGCGGTCGAGCATCTGACGCTGTTTGGGAGAAATGTCGAAATCCATGGCTCGCCCTTTTCAAACGATTGTTTGAATGGGCTTATGGCTGATGACTTGCCAGGACGCAAGGCGCACGGTCATGTTGAGCCCCATGGAAATCGAGATTCGCCCCCTGGAGGGCCGCTATGTGCGGCTTGAGCCCATCGTCCACGAACACCGCGATGAACTGCGGGCTGCTCTGGATGTTGATCCCGAAGCCTGGGAGCTGGTGGCCATCAACGGCGCGGCCGATGGCTTTGACCACTGGTGGGACATTGTTCTGACCGCCAAGCGCCGCGGCGAGCGCATCACCTACGCCATTCGCCAGCTGTCCGACGACCGCATCGTCGGCACGTCCAGTTACCGGAACCTGCGGTTTGCGCACCGGGGCGTCGAGATCGGCTCGACATTCCTGCACCCGGATGTGCGCTCCGGACCGGTCAATCCGGAATCCAAATTGCTGATGCTGACCCACGCTTTTGATGCGGGGGCCATCCGGGTCGAGTTCCTGATCGACGAGCGCAACAGTCGCTCGCAGGCGGCGGTCCTGAAACTGGGTGCCACCCAGGAAGGCGTGCTGCGCCGGCACATGATCACCTGGACCGGTCACATCCGCGATACGGCGGTCTTTTCGATCACCGACTTCGACTGGCCCGGCGTCAAGCAGCGGCTGGACTTCCGCCTGAGGGAAGCCTTCGTTTGAACGGCGCAGTCGCCGCCTTTATCCTCTTTGTCGCGTTCTGCACCGCCGTGATCACCGGCATTTTCAGCCTGGCCGGCGGCCTGATCCTCATGGGCGCGCTGGCCCTGATGCTGCCGGTGTCGGCGGCCTTTGTCACCCATGGTTTCATCCAGATCATCGCCAATGGCTGGCGGGCGATCCTGCACAGAACCCACATTCGCTGGAGCAGCATTGGCTATTATGCGGCCGGATCGGTCCTGGCCGGGGCCGGTGTCGCGCTGGTGGCGCTCACCCCGTCAAAGCCGCTGCTCTATCTGATGCTAGGCTTGGTCAGCTTCATCGTCTGGCTGCCGAAAAACATCCTGCGGCTCGACGCCCAGATCCCGGCCCACGGCTTTGTGGCCGGCCTCAGCGTCACCGGTCTGAACCTAGCGGCCGGTGTGGCCGGCCCCCTGCTGGACATCTTCTTCGTCAAGACGGCGCTGACCCGCCACCAGATCGTGGCCACCAAGGCCGCGACCCAGGTGTTCAGCCACCTGGCGAAGATCCTGGTGTACGGCGCCCCCTTGCTGAAGCTGGGCGGGCCGGGCATGCCGCCGTGGTGGCTGTTCGCGGCCGCAGCCCCTCTGTCGATCGTCGGCACTGTGCTGGGCGGCCGGCTGCTGGACCGGCTGACCGACGTCAGCTTCATCGCCTGGACCAAGCGGATTATCGCGGTGATTGGCGCGGTCTATCTGGTTCAGGCCGCGCGGCTTTGTTTCTTTTCCTGACTGGACGCCCGCCTTCGCGGGGATGAGCGGTTTCCGCTCAGTTCACCGGCTTGAAGTGATATTCGGTCCTGGTCGTAGTTCCGCCTGCCGTGCGTTCGACCCAGGATCCGACGCCATTTTCAGGTTCGGCGAAATAGGTGATCCGGTTCGCCCCGTCGACGCTTTCAAAGACGATCTTGTCTTTCTCGATCGACTTCAGGGGCGTGAAGTTCCAGGCCATGTTGCTGCGCGGATTGGCGACAGACAGGCCATAGGGCGCGTCAGCGCCGCCGCCCATTTTCGGACCGATCTTGTGGTACTCGGTATAGGTTCCGTTGCCGGCCAGGGCCGTGCCGGTGACCACGCCGTTCTGGGGGCCGACAAAGGCTTCAAAGGTTTTCACACCCGTGGCGCTGGTCGCCACACGGGCGCCGACCAGCCACGTCAGGGTCGCGCCCTGGGCAAGCGCGGCGGCGGTGGCCGGCGAAGGCCCGGCGGGCGGTGTCTGAGCCGAAGCGGTCGCGGTCAAAAGCGTGAAGGCCGCCAGGGCGGCGAACGTTGCTTTCATGATGTTTCCCCCTGATCGGCGGGGCCCTTTCTCCGCGCCTTGAAGAACCCTTTTAGCAGGGTTGCACTCTGTGTCGCCAGCAAGCCGCCGGTAACCTCCGGCCGCCAGTGACAGGTCGGCTGATCGAAGAAGCGCACCCCATTGATGACCGCGCCGCCCTTTTTGTCCTCGGCCCCAAACACCAGGCGCCCGATCCGGGCATGGCTGATGGCGCCGGCGCACATGGCGCAGGGCTCCAGGGTGACCACCAGGGTCAGACCGGTAAGCCGATAGTTTCCCAGCTGCTCGGCCGCGCTGCGCAGGGCGAGGATTTCGGCGTGGCCGGTGGGATCACTGAGGCCGATGGGCTGATTATGGGCCCTTGCGATCACCGCGCCGCTGGCCGGGTCAAAGAGGATGGCGCCGATCGGCGCTTCGCCAGCGGCGGCGGCGGCGCGGGCCTGGTCCAGGGCCAGTTCCATGAGCTCTACATCGTCCACGCTTGCGCCGCCTGTCCTGTCCGTGTTGATTGCGCCCTTCCCGTCGAGAGACGGCACAGCCTTAAAAGGAGCAGTTAGATGACTGCGGACGATAATTCCATTCTCGGCGGCGAGCGCGTCGCCAAGGCTCTGGCCCGGGCGGGCGTCGCCTCGCGCCGTGAAATTGAGCGGATGATCGAGGCCGGCCGTGTGGCGCTGAACGGCCAGGTGCTGACCACCCCCGCCGTCAAGGTCATGCCCGGCGACATCCTGACCGTTGACGGCAAGGTCGCCGAAGACGCCGAACCAGCGCGGGTGTGGCGCTATCACAAGCCTTCGGGTCTGATGACCACCCACAATGACCCAAAGGGCCGGCCGACGGTGTTCGAGCACCTGCCCAAGGGCATGCCGCGGGTTATCTCGGTGGGGCGGCTCGACTTCAACACCGAAGGCCTGCTGCTACTGACCAACGACGGCGAGCTGGCCCGGGCGCTGGAATTGCCGACCACCGGCCTCAAGCGGCGCTATCGAGCCCGCGCCCGGGGCCGCGTGACCCAGGCGCGGCTGGACGAGCTGAAGAAGGGCATCACGGTCGAGGGTGTTCACTACGGTGAGATCGAGGCCAGCCTCGACAAGGCCAAGGAAGGGCCTCTCGGCGCCAATTTGTGGATTACCCTGACGCTGGCAGAGGGCAAGAACCGCGAAGTGCGCCGGGTGCTGGAAGCCGTCGGCCTGATGGTCAACCGGCTGATGCGCCTGTCCTACGGCCCCTTCGCGCTGGGCGAGCTGGCGGTCGGTCAGGTCGAGGAAGTCGGGCCCCGCGTCATTCGCGAACAGCTGGCCCAGTGGATCACTCCGGGACGCATCCCGAAAGGCGATTCCATCAGCCGGCCGGTGATGTCGAGCGCGCCTGCGCCCCGCAAGGACCGGCGCGGCACCGGTGAAAAGAGCGCGGTCGCCAAGGCCAGGCCTGTAGAAAAAACCTACAAGGCGGGCTGGGCGCGGCCCAAACCCCGCGCAAAGCCGGCGGCAAAGTCCGGCGGGGGCGGCCGAAAGACGCGTCCGCCGAAAGGAAAAGGTTGAATCCCGCTCGCGACTGCAGCATGTGAGCGTCACAGCGCCGCCGCCCAAAAGCGCACGAACGTTTACTTTTCAGGGACATGGCTGATGACCACTTCCGAAAATCTGGTTTTGCCGGACCTGCGCGACACCTTGCGCACCGCCGCCGCCGCGGTTCAGGTCTTCGTCGCCGAGGCCAAGGCGCCGGTAAAAGCCAAGGTGACCCGGGAGGGGAAGGTTGACCGCAAGCTGGCGGACGCCGAGCAGCACGCGATCCACGGCTATGGCTGGTACGCCACCTATGGCGAACTGTTCACACAGGTTTCGGCCTGGGCTGATGCCCTGCACGCCGAGGGAAAGTTCGGTGAGGTCGAAGCTCTGCTGGCCCAGCTGCTGCTGGGCGAATATTCGGCCCAGCTGGTCGGCGGCATCCCGATGAACCAGGGCGAGACCATTCGCCCCTATGACCTGGGCATGAGCGATGAGGCGATCCACAAGCTTTGGACGGCGCTCAAGCCGCTGAACGCCGGCGCGACCCAGGCTGTAAAAGCCCGCATTGCCGATCACCTGGTCATGGCGCGAGGCAAGCCGACGCTGGAGCAGACCGGCCTTGAAGAAACCTTCGAGATGATCCGCGACCAGTTTCACAGTCTGGCCGAGGAAAAGGTCGTGCCCTTCGCGCATGAATGGCACCTGAAAGATCAATTGATCCCCCTGGAGCTGCTCAAGGAGCTCGGCGATTTGGGCGTCTTCGGCCTGACCATCCCCGAGGAATACGGCGGCGCCGGCATGGGCAAGACCGCCATGTGCGTCGTCTCCGAAGAACTTTCGCGGGGCTATATCGGCGTGGGGTCTTTGGGCACGCGCTCCGAAATTGCCGCAGAGCTGATCCTGACCGGCGGCACCGAGGCCCAGAAGGCCGAATGGCTGCCAAGGATCGCGGCGGCCGAGATCCTGCCGACCGCCGTCTTCACCGAGCCGAACACCGGCTCGGACCTTGGCGCGCTTCGCACCCGCGCCGTGCTGGACGGCGACCACTATGTCGTCACTGGCAACAAGACCTGGATCACCCACGCCGCGCGCGCCGACGTCATGACCATGCTTGTGCGCACCGATCCGGCCACCACCGACTATCGCGGCCTGTCCATGCTGCTGGCCACCAAGCAGCGCATGGTCCCCGGTGATGACTTCCCGTCCGAGGGCATGAGTGGCGGCGAGATCGACGTCATCGGCTATCGCGGCATGAAGGAATACGAGCTGGGCTTCGATGGCTTCAAGGTCGCACGCGAAAACCTGCTGGGCGGCGTCGAGGGTCAGGGCTTCAAGCAGCTGATGGCGACGTTCGAGAGCGCCCGCATCCAGACGGCGGCCCGCGCCATTGGGGTTGCCCAGTGCGCACTGGAAACGGGGCTCAACTACGCTCTTGATCGCCAGCAGTTCGGCCAGGCGATCTTTCACTTTCCGCGGGTCCACAACAAGCTGGTGATGATGGCCGCCGAGATCATGGGCGTTCGCCAGCTCACCTACTTCGCCGCCCGCCGCAAAGATGAGGACAAGCGCTGCGACCTGGAAGCGGGCATGGCCAAGCTGTTGGGCGCCCGGGTCGCCTGGGCGGCCGCCGACAACGCCCTGCAGATTCACGGCGGAAACGGTTTTGCGATGGAGTACCGCATCAGCCGCGTTCTGGCCGACGCGCGCATCCTGAACATCTTCGAGGGCGCCGGCGAGATTCAGGCCCAGGTCATCGCGCGCCGCCTGCTCGACGAAGGCAACTAGCCGGCGGCGTTCCGGGCGATCCCGCTGAACATCAGAGCAATCTGCCGGTCCATGATGTCACTTAGCTCGCCCGCGCCCAGACCCTCCTGGGCGGCGAGGCGATAGTTGAATCCATAGGCGGCCAGCAGGAAGTCGATAAAGACGTTGACATCGATGTCGGAGCGCACGTCGCCGCCGGTGACGCCCGCGGTCAGAATATCGCGCAGAATACCGACCAGCCTGGGTTGGCGGCCAAAGGTGATCAGGGGCTCGCCATCCGACCACTCGAAATTGGCGGCCAGATAGGTGGTGAACAGTCGCGGCCGGCGCATTTCGAAATCATAGTGCATGGCCATCACCGAACAGAGCCTGACGACGGTCGAGCCGCGCAGATGCGGAACCACCGCATCGAGCTCAAGAAACAATCGCTCCAGCCGCTCGTCCATAACCGCGCGCAATATGGCGATCTTGCTGGGAAAGGTGGTGAAGACGCTGCCGGTCGCGACACCGGCGCGATCGGCGATCATCCGGATCGTCGCCGCTTCATATCCGATATCGACAAACAGTTCGCGCGCGGCCGCCAGGACCCGTTCCCGGGTCGCCTGTTTCTGTGCGTCGCGTATGCCCCCCAAGTTCAAACGCCCCCGAACAGCATCCTTAAGGGCCGGCGCCCACTACATTTACCCGACCGGTCCTGCCCGGTCAGGCCGCCTGGCGGTGGGCCAGAGACGGCAGAATCAAGTCCAACTGCCGCTCGAGTCGTCCCGTCAGACCTTCAAGATCAAAGCCATCATAGATCGCCAGCCGGTAATTGGACTGATACGCATGCCAGATCAAATCAACCGCCAGATCCACATCGATGTCGGACCGCATTTCACCGTTGGCGACGGCCTTGCGAAGGACCCCCTCCAGAATTGAAATTATCTGGCGCATGCGGTCGCGTGAGGTGACTTCGCGTGCGGCGTCCTGACGCCAGCCCTCCGCGCACGCCGCCCGCAGGAGCGGCAATTGCTTGAGATGGAAGGCATAACCGGCCGCCAGAACAGTCAGCAGGGTTTCGCGGACGCAGCCGTCGCGAAGGGATGCGACCTGGCGCATGGTCTCGGCCAGGGTCCAGGCGTCCTGGGACAGGACCTGCTGGAACAGGTCGGCCTTGTCGGTGAAGTTGGCGAATACCGCGCCGGTCGACATGCCGGCGGCCCTGGCGATGTCACGTACGGTGGCTTCTTCGTAGCCCCGCTCGGTGAACAGGCGCTTTCCGGCTGCAAGCAAGGCTTCACGGGTGCGCAATTTGGCCAGTCCCCGGCGGGTCATTGGCGCTGCAGCCGTGGCGATCAAGGCGGCGGGAAAGGGATTCATTGTCATCGGCTCGGTCTCATGGTGTGGCGCGGCAGGCGCTCGAAGGCTTGTTGTAGATCGCGCCCGCAAGCCCCTGGCTCACGACGCGACTAATCTTTTACCACCCCCCCCCCTGGACGCCCGGATGTCTCCTCTGCCCTGGGGCGGGAGTTTGTGGCGCCATTAGATCAGCCCGCGTTAGCAAGGCAGGGGCGCTCTGGCTGGAACCGGACCTCAATTTTCTTGATGAATGCGTTCAGCGAATTGGGATCACGTAGCGTTGTTGTTCGGAACCCTCACGCCACGCAAGCGTAACATTACAGAGTTTTCGCCATGAGCGCCAATTTGTCGCATACATTATGGGTTTTTGGGATGAAATGCATCGGAATGGGTATTTTTGAGGTGAACGCGTTCGGCGAACGTGGTCGCCGTAGACCAGAAAATCGCGACTGGTAGCCTTGCGCTCGACGGCCCGCTAGTGTGGCCTCATGCGTGATCTGTTCTCCATTCTCATTCCAGGGTCGCTGGTGGCGGTCCTTGTCGCCCTGGCCGTCGGCCTGTTCGCCCTATTCAAGGGCGGCGAATTCGGGCGGTCCTACTCCAACAAACTGATGCGGCTGCGCGTCCTGTTGCAGTTCATCGCCGTGCTGATCCTGGTCGGCGCCTTTTACTGGCGCTCGCGGGGCTAGGCGTGGTCACGCTGAACAAGATCTATACCCGCACGGGCGACGCCGGAGACACAAGGCTGTCGACCGGCGAGGCGGTCCCCAAGGATGACGCGCGTGTCGCGGCTTATGGAGACGTGGACGAAACCAACGCCTGCCTCGGGCTCGCGCGCCAGCACACCGCCAGTGACCCTGTCCTCGACCCCATGCTGGCCCGCATCCAGAATGAACTGTTCGACCTGGGCGCCGATCTGGCCACCCCGGACCGCGGCAAGGCTCTGGGCTGGGAGCCCCTGCGCATCATCGAGAGCCAGGTGGAGCGGCTCGAGGCCGAGATCGATCAGCTCAATGCGGACCTGTCGCCCCTGACCTCGTTCATCCTGCGCGGCGGGACGCCGGCGGCCGCCCATCTGCACCTGGCTTGCACGGTTGCGCGCCGGGCCGAACGATCGGCCGTCACCCTCAGCCGGATTGACGGTGAGACGGTCTCGCCTGCGGCGTTGAAATACATCAACCGCCTGTCGGACCTGTTGTTCGTCGCCGCCCGCTACGCCAACGGCAAGGGCGCGGCCGACGTTCTGTGGGCGCCGGGCGGAACGCGCTAGAGCGCCGCTTTGGCCGCCGCTACCACCGCTTCAGCGGTGATGCCGAATTCCTTGTAGAGCCGCTCGTAGGGGGCCGAGCCGCCAAAGCCGGTCATGCCGACAAAGCCACCATCCTGGCCGATGAACCGCTCCCAGCCCTGGCGAACGCCGGCCTCCACCGCGATGCGAACCGGGCTCTTGCCAATGACCGATGCCTGGTGCTTTGCCGGTTGCTGGTCGAACAGCTCCCAGCACGGCGTCGAGACGACGCGGGTTCCGATCCCTTCGGCCTGCAGCTTGTCCCGCGCCGCCACGGCCAGGGCCACTTCGGTGCCGGAAGCAAACAGAGTCACCTTCGCCTCACCAATGGCGGGCAGGAGCTCATAGGCTCCTTTAGCTGACAGATCACCGCCCGTGGTGCGGACCGGCGGGGTTTTCTGGCGCGACAGGGCCATGATCGATGGCGTGGTCTTGGCCTTCAGCGCCAGGCGCCAGCATTCAGCGGCTTCCACCGCGTCGGCGGGGCGGAAGACCAGCAGGTTCGGCATGGCGCGCAAGGACGCCAGATGTTCGACCGGCTGATGGGTGGGGCCGTCTTCGCCTAGGCCGATGGAATCGTGGGTCATGACGTGGATGACGCGGGCGCCCATCAGGGCGCCGAGGCGGATCGCGGGGCGGCTGTAGTCGGCAAAGGCCATGAAGGTGCCGGAATAGGGAATCACGCCCCCATGCAGCGCCATGCCGTTCATCGCCGCAGCCATGCCGAACTCGCGCACGCCGTAGTGGACATAGCGGCCGGCATAGTCGGGCGTATCGAATGGCTTCATGCCGGTGACATAGGTGTTGTTGGAGCCAGTCAGGTCAGCAGAGCCGCCGACCATTTCGGGGATCGCCGCCGTCAGGGGCGCCAGCGCCGCGCCGGAGTGAACCCGGGTGGCGTTGTTAGGCCCGTCCGCCAGGCACTTTTCGATGTGGGCTTGGAGACCGGCGAAATCACTGTCGTGCAGCTCGCCCTTCTGGGCCCGATGGAAGGCGGTGCGATGGTCCGAGGCCTTGAGGCGGCCCTCCCATTTGCGGCGAAGGCGCCCGCCCTTGCGGCCGGCTTTTTTCCAGGTCTCGGCGGTGTCGTCCGGCACGACGAAGGGCTCGGCGGTCCAGCCCATGGCCAGCCTCGAGGCCGCGATTTCCTCGTCGAACAGGGTGTAGCCGTGGCTGTGGGGATCGCCTTCCTTGGGGCCGGCGCCTTTGGAGATCAGCGTCTTGCACGCGATCATCGTCGGGCGGTTCTGCTTCGTCGCCCAGCGCAGGGCGGCGGCGATCTTGCCGTGATGGTGACCATCGACGACCTTGACCGCCCAGCCGGCCGCCTTGAAGCGGGCGACCTGGTCGCCAGTCTCGGCGATGGTGGCGACGCCGTCGATGGTGGTGTTGTTGTCGTCGAACAGCACCGTCAGTTTGGCCAGCTTGAACCGTCCGGCCAGTGAGATGGCTTCGTGGCTGACGCCTTCCATCAGGCAGCCGTCGCCGGCGATGACCCAGGTGCGGTGGTCCACCAGATCAGAGCCGAACCGCGACGCCAGATGCGCCTCGGCCATGGCCATGCCGACCGCGGTGGCCAGACCCTGGCCCAGCGGGCCGGTGGTGGTCTCCACGCCCGGAGTGTGGCCATACTCGGGGTGACCAGGAGTCTTTGAGCCCCACTGCCGGAAATTCCGGATCTCATCCATGGTCACGGCCTTGAAGCCGGTCAGGTGGAGCAGGGAATACAGCAGCATCGAGCCATGGCCGGCCGACAGGACAAAGCGGTCGCGGTCAGCCCATTCTGGCCTGGCGGCGTCGTATTTGAGAAACTTTGTCCACAGCACGGTCGCCACGTCAGCCATGCCCATGGGCATGCCCTGGTGGCCGGACTTGGCCCGGTGCACGGCGTCCATGGACAGGACGCGGATGGCGTCGGCAAGGACGGTCGGGGAGACGGACATCGGTTCTGCGCTCAACGAGTCGATTGGGAAGGCCTGCGCCTCGCACGATGCGGGTCTCAAATCAAGCAAACCGGCGCGTTTGAAACGCTCGACAGGCGGGCTATAGAGACTTGAGAGGCACTCTTGGAGTATAACCATCCCATGGCGGACGAAGACTCCATCGAACGGGCGGCCCGGCGGCTTGAGCGCGCCGTGGTGCGCATCGAAAAGCGGTTGACCCGGCTGAACGGCGAGGCCGACGCCGGCGGGCTGTTCGATGAGGACCGCTCCAAACTCGCCGCTGAACTTGACGCGGCCAGGGCGCGCGAGCGCGAACTGGCCGAAGCCGGCGCTCAGGCCTCGCAGGCCCTGGGCCGGGCCATCGCCGAGATCCGCGCCGCGCTCAGCGAAAAGGGAGCCGCCTGATGGGACAGGTCACCGTCGACATCAACGGCAAGCCCTACACGGTCGGCTGTGAAAACGGCCAGGAGGGCAGGGTTCGGGAACTGGCCTCCCTGTTCGACCGCCAGGTGCGCATCGTCGCCGATGAAGTTGGCCCGCTCGGCGAAACGCGCCTGATGCTCATGGGCGCCCTGCTGCTCTCCGACGAGCTGGCTGACGCCAAGGCGAGGCTCGCCCATGTACAGAACGATCTGGCCCGCGTGCAATCCGACTATGCGCGCGCCGAGGCCCGCGCGGTGACCGCCCTGGACGCCGCGGCCGAGCGCCTCGAAGCCCTGGCGACGGATTGACGCCGGTCGGCCGTGTATCTTCCGTCTGGAGGAAACTCATGGCCCTGATTCGACTGGTTCTGACCGTGCTCTGCGCCGGAGCCCTGCTTCAGGGCGCGGCCGCAGCCCATGACGTTGATCCCCATGCCTTGCCGCTCGGCGACGGCAAGCTCTCGACCGCGCCGAAGGCAGGCTACATCTGGCCTTGCCGGGTCGATCCGGGAGCGGGCGGCGCCTTCCGCGATGGACCGTGGATCAACAGCGCGGCGGGAACCTATGACTTCGACAAGAAGGCGATTGTCGACGGATCGGTGACCTGGCCGCACGACTACAAGGTCTCGCTGTCCGGCGATGTTCGCCATTTCAAGACCAACGACCTGCCCGACCATCCGACCGGGACCTTCCCGATCGCGCCGTCGGACGACGCCTATCAGACCGACCGCAACCCCAACTCAATCCGCGCCCAGGACTTCGACTTCGATCTGCCGGCCAATCCGCAACTGGCGGCCCAGCCCACGTGCGCACCCGGCGCCATCGGGGTGCTGATCACCGGCTCGGTGCTGTTCAACGCTCTGGACGCCCCTGGCCGCGACGCCGTCGCCCATGAGACCCAGGACGGCTGCCAGGGCCACCCCCAGCCGACCGGCGTCTATCACTATCACTCGGTCACCACCTGCCTGCCCGACCGCCGAATGGCCAATGGCCATTCTGGACTCGTGGGTTACATGATCGACGGCTTTGGCATCTATGGCCGCTATGACGCGGGCGGGGTCCAGATTTCCAGCAGCGATCTGGACGAATGTCACGGCCACGTCGGTGACGTGGACTGGGATGAAAAAGTCGTACGCATGTACCATTACCATGCCTCCTGGGACTTTCCGTACACCGCCGGCTGCCTCAAGGGCGTCTGGAGCCAGCAGACCATGATGAAGATCAGCGGCGGGCCACCGCCGGGACGGGGCGGTCCGCCGCCCCCCGGCGGGCGACGCGGACCGCCTCCCGGCTTCTAATCAGCCCGGCGCCGCTTGCGGTGGAGCCTTGCAGGCCCTACGTTCGACCCCGGCGGGTCTTGCTGTGGTTCACGTTGAAGGCAACCATATCCTTCCGACCTTAATTAGCTCTAGGGAGCTGTCCCTGTCTTTGGCCGTGGCCTCGGACACACGGCGCCCACCTGGTACTCCAGGTCAGAGAGGATTGAATCGTCCGACAACGGTCCTTGCGGCGCCGCCACCTTTTTTCTTCCTGACCAATGAAAGATAATTCCGAAAACTCCGCCAAGGCCGTCTTGCGCATGCACATGCGCAATCTGCGGCGGCAGTTCGTGCGTGACCATCCGGAGGCTGACTGGCAGGCCGGTGACAAGGCCAGCGAGATGTTGGCGGCGCTCAAATTCAAAAGGCCCGGGGTTATCGCCGTCTATCGCGCCGCCGGTAATGAGATGGACCCGCGCCCTCTGGGCGAAAACCTTATCGCCCTGGGATGGAGCATTGCCCTGCCAGCCTGTGAACAGTTCGATACGCCGATCGTTTTCCGCGCCTGGGCGCCGGGAGATCGGCTCGCGCCTGATGTTATGGGCATCGCAGCGCCACTCGCGGCGGCGGCGGAGGTGCGACCCGACATCATCATCGCGCCGGTTCTTGCTTACGACTTTTTCGGCAACCGGCTGGGACAGGGCGGAGGCTACTACGACCGAACACTTGAGGCCCTGCGCGATCAGGCCCGGCCGCCGGCCTATGTGGGTCTGGCCTTTGCAGCGCAGGAGGTCGATCAGGTGCCGGTTTACGAACACGACCAAAGACTGGACGCCATTCTGACAGAAACCGGCTATAGGCCGTTTTCATGAGACTGGCCTTTTTTGGCGACGTCGTGGGCCGGTCCGGCCGCGACGGCATTGCCGACTACCTTCCGCAGCTGAAACGCGATCTGGCGCTGGATTTCGTGTGCGTCAACGCCGAGAACGCCGCCGGCGGTTTCGGCGTCACCGAAAGCTCGGCCAAGGAGCTCTATGCGGCAGGCGCAGATTGCCTGACGCTGGGCAACCACAGCTGGGACCAGAAGGAAGCGCTAACCTACATCGTGCGCGAGCCGCGCCTGATCCGGCCAGCAAACTATTCGATCCTGTCGGATGCGCCGGGGCGCGGATCGAACCTGTTCGAGACCCCGTCCGGCAAGCGCGTCCTGGTCGTCAATCTGCTGGGCCGGGTGTTTATGGACTCGCTGGACGATCCCTTCGCAGCGGTCGACCGGATTCTGGACGCGACCCCGCTGGGCGATATCGCCGATGCGGTGATCGTGGATATCCACGCCGAGGCGACATCCGAGAAGATGGCCATGGGCCATTTCTGCGACGGGCGCGCCAGCCTGGTGGTTGGCACCCACAGCCATGTGCCCACCGCCGACGCGCAGATTTTGAACGGCGGCACGGCCTATCAGACCGACGCGGGCGCCTGCTGTGACTACGACAGTGTCATCGGCAACGACAAGGAAGAGCCGCTTCGGCGATTCACAACGCGAATCTCAGGCGGCCGTTACCAGCCCGCGTCTGGCCCGGCCACAGTGTGCGGAGTCTATGTCGAGACCGACGACGCGACCGGTCTGGCCGTACGCGTCGAGCCTATTCGCGTTGGCGGGCGGCTGAAGACCACGACCCCACAAATCTAGCTCGGTGGACGCGGACGACTATCCGCCGCCGCCGCCAAGACCGCCGCGAGATGCCCCACCCGGGGCCGTGGGCCCGGTTTGCGGCATTCTGACGGAAGGCGCGTTCAGCTGCATGGTGCGCGCGGACGGCAGGGACTGGCTGCCGGCGCCGGAGCTGTTGGGATTGAGTTCTAACGGCGGCGCTCCCGAACAGACCGGGTCGGCGGATACCGGCTCCAGCCCATGCAGGCCTTTGACGGCGGCAAAGGCGACAGCGACACGCGCCGCGTTCTCGGGCGCAGGCTTCAGCGGGAAGGTGAAGGGCACCGACTTGCCTGCATCGATACGGCCATTACCGGCGACCGTCTGGGTCACTAGCGGAAATCCGAACTGGTCCGCCGCCGTGACCGACAGGGCCGGAACCTGAGCCCGGCGGGCGCCGCCATTGCGAATATTGCCCTCGACCAGCAACAGGGTCACTCCCTTGTCGTCGTGGCGCTGGGTGGTTTTGATGTTTTCAAGAACCAGGTCCTCGACCTCCTTGGGGACCAGTGGATTCTTGCGCGACGCCCGATCGGTGGCGTTGCTCATGATGGTATGACTCCAGTCGGCAATTCCGACCCTGTTCTTCACCAGCTCCTGGATATCGATGGCCTTTGCGCGGGCCTCATCAACGTCGGCCATGGCTTTTTGCATCTCGCGCACGGCGGCCTGGCGCGCCAGCTCGCCCTGTTCGACCTGCGCCTGGGTCGCCTTGCCCTGGGCCGCGTCGATGCGCAGCTGCTGCGCATCGCGTGTCGCCCGCTCGGCTTGATTGGAGGTCACCGTCACGCGGCGCGCCGCCTCGGCGCCCTGTTCGTACCCAAGCGTGCGTTCGGGATTGGGCCGGGCGCTGTAGGCGTTCTGGTAGCATTCATAGATCTCGGCGCGAGCGTCTTCGAAATCCGCACGCTGCACTGCCGCGTCCAGACCCTTTTGATGCAGCTCTTCAATCGTGAACATGCGGGCGCCCTGTCCCACATTGGGCACAGGCACGCCGCCGCCGTTGATGGTCAGCGGCGAGACCGTGGTGACAGAAGTGTTCGGTGTCTGCTGGGCGGCGACCGAGCCGGCTCCCATGACCGCTGCAGCGGCGAACAGCAGGACCAGCCGTCCGGGGCGGGACGCCTTTCGATCAACCTTGAAGTTGCGTTGCATGGCCTGCTCCCAAGTCGGTATCGTATGACGTTCGTCAAACTACCGGTTCGCCGCGTAACCTGCCACAAGATTGAGGCTGGCGTTTTTCGGCCGCGCTACATTGCCGGCGCCGCTGGATCGCGGCCCCTCGCAAAGGAAGCATCCCCATGAACGATATCGTCTATTCCGCCCACGCCCACACCGTCGGTGGTCGCGCCGGAACCGCCCGCACCGACGACGGCCAGCTTGACGTCAAGCTGGCCTATCCACCCGCCCTCGGCGGCGACGGAAACGGGACCAACCCTGAACAGCTGTTCGCCGCCGGCTACGGCGCCTGTTTTACCGGAGCACTGGGCTTTGTAGCGCGTCAGGAGAAGATCGCCCTGGGCGACCATTCGGTCGATGTCACCATCGATCTGATCCGCGACGCGCCGACCTTCAAAATCGGCGCGACCCTTGCCCTGCACGCACCGGATATCGACGGCGACACTGCCCGGCGCCTGCTCGAAAAGGCGCACGAGGTCTGCCCCTATTCCAAGGCGACCCGCGGCAACGTCGAGGTTAAACTGGTCGTCGCCTGAGTTACTCCGGCAGAGTCAGCCGCCGGACGGTCAGGTGATCGACGTCGAGCGACTTTACGCGCGCCTTGCCGATAGACAGGCGACCGATGGCCAGCCGGCCAACAAATATCGCACCGATGGCAAGGGTCGCCACCGCCAGCGCGCCGACGGCGAGCGCGCCGACCCTGGCGCTCGCCGGCGTCGCAGCGCCGAGCACGGGCGCCTTGTGCGTTGGCTGCCAGTCGATGATCTCCTGGGGCAGGGTTTCGGGCTCGTCGAGGTATTCGGTGGTGGTCATTTCCGGTCTCCGTTGCGGATCAAACCCCTTGGCGCGGCGGCAGGCTCCATAACGGTTAAGGTTAGGCGCGACGCATGTCCCGCACCATGATCTGCCTCAAGCTGCGTGACGGCGCGGCGTCCTCACGCTAGAAGCGCCCGCTCAACGCCTCCAACCAGAAGACTCCCATGGCCGGCCACTCAAAGTTCAAGAACATCCAGTTTCGCAAGGGCGCCCAGGACAAGAAGCGCTCCAAGTTGTTTTCCAAGCTGTCGCGCGACATTACGGTCGCCGCCAAGCAGGGCTTGCCCGATCCCGCCGCCAATGCCCGGTTGCGTCTGGCCATCGCCAATGCGCGGGTCGAATCCATGCCTCGCGACAATATCGAGCGAGCCATCAAGAAGGCGCTCGGCGGCGAGACCGATTCCCTCGAGGAAATCCGTTACGAGGGCCGCGGCCCCGGCGGCATCGGCATCATCGTCGAGACCCTGACCGATAACCGCAACCGTGCGGCCGCCAACATCCGCTCGCTGTTCTCGAAGTACGGCGGGGCCATGGGTGAAACCGGCTCGGTCAGCTTCATGTTCGATCGACTGGGTCAGATCACCTATCCGGCCTCGGCGGGATCGGAAGACGCGGTCATGGAAGCGGCCATTGAAGCCGGCGCCGAAGATGTGGAATCCGACCCCGAGGCCCACACCATCTTCACGACTTTCGAGACCATGGCCGAGGTCACCGACGCGGTGACTGCAACCCTGGGCGATCCGAAATCCACCGAAATCATTTGGCGCGCCCAGAGCGAGACCCCGATCTCGGGCGATGCCCTGACCACCCTGATGAAGCTGCTCGACGCCCTCGACGACGACGAGGATGTCCAGAACGTGTGGACCAACGCCGACATCTCCGACGACGACATGGCCAAACTGGGCGGCTGACCGACGCGCCATCGTTTGCGCTTCCTTAAGGACGGCGCCAGTCTATACGAACAGATGGCGAACGCGATTCGAATACTGGGGCTTGATCCGGGCCTGCGGCACACCGGCTGGGGCGTGATCGCAGTGGAGGGCTCGCGCCTGATCCACATCGCCCACGGGGTTATATCGCCGCCTGAAAAGGGTGCCTTCGCCGAACGCCTGCTCTGCCTTTTCGAAGAGATCAGCGCGGTGATCGCCCTTCACGCGCCGCAGGAGGCGGCGGTGGAAGAAACCTTCATGACAGCCAATGGCCAGTCGACCCTGAAGCTGGGCCACGCCCGGGCCTGCGCCATGATCGCCCCGGCCCGCGCCGGACTGCCGGTGGCCGAATACGCCGCCAAGGTGGTCAAGAAGGCCGTCGTGGGCACGGGCGGCGCTGACAAGGACCAGGTCGCCTTCATGATCGCCCGGCTGCTGCCCACGGCCGGCTCACCCACCGCCGACGCCGCCGACGCCCTGGCCGTCGCCATCGCCCACGCCCATGCCCGTCGCTCGCGAATGTTAGCCGCATGATCGGCCGGCTGCGCGGCGCCCTGGCCGAGACCTCCGAAGAAGAGGCCCTGATCGACGTGGGCGGCGTAGGATATGTTGTCCGCTGCGGATCGCGCACCCTGTCGCGCTTGCCGGCCCTGGGCGATGAGACCCTGCTGCACGTCGAAAGCCAGTGGACAGAATCGGGCGGCCTTCGCCTCTACGGCTTCCTGGCGCGCGAGGACCGCCGCTGTTTCGTCGCCCTGCAGGCTATTCAGGGCGTGGGGCCCAAGGCCGCTCTGGCCGTGCTCGACATCATGACGCCGGGCGAGCTGGCAGCCGCCGCCGCCCGCGGCGACCAGGCCGCCGTCGCGCGGGCCTCAGGCGTCGGGCCCAAGCTGGCCTTGCGCATCGTCACCGAATTGAAGGGCAAGCCACTGCCGGACGGGCCCGCCAGCGCCCATGTCGCCGCCGCTCCGTCCTCGGTCGGCGAGGCCGTCGCCGCCCTGATGGGTTTGGGCGTGGCCGAGGCCAATGCGCGCCGCGTCGTTGAACACGCCGCTCTGAGGTTGGGTGAAGACGCCGAGATTTCCACCCTGATCAAGGCCGGCCTGCAGGAGCTGGGACGTTGACCCGTCTGGTCTCCGGCGAGCCTGAGTCCTTCGAAGCCCCCGACAAGGCGCTGCGCCCGCAAACCCTGGCTGAATTCGTCGGCCAGCAGCAGCTGAAAGCCAATCTCAAGGTCTTTATCGACGCCGCCCGCGGCCGGTCCGAAGCTCTGGATCACGTCCTGCTGTTCGGCCCGCCGGGCCTGGGCAAGACGACTCTGGCCCAGATCATCGCCCGCGAGCTGGGCGTCAACTTCCGCGCCACGTCGGGGCCTGTGCTGGCCAAGGCCGGCGACCTGGCCGCCATCCTGACCAATCTGGAGCCGCGCGATGTTCTGTTCATCGACGAGATCCATCGCCTGGCCGCACCGGTTGAGGAAATTCTCTATCCGGCCATGGAAGACCATGTCCTTGACCTGATCATCGGCGAGGGGCCCTCTGCCCGCTCGGTGCGCATCGACTTGGCGCCCTTCACCCTGGTCGCCGCCACCACCCGCGCGGGCCTGCTGGCCACGCCTCTGCGCGACCGTTTCGGCATTCCGCTGCGGCTGGAGTTCTACACGCCCGCCGAACTGCAAAAGGTGCTCACCCAGGCCGCGCGCAAGATGAACCTGGATCTGGCCGAGGACGGCGCCCACGAGATCGCCGCCCGCGCCCGGGGCACACCGCGCGTGGCCGGACGCCTGCTGCGCCGGGTGCGCGACTTTGCCGGCGCCGACGGATCGGCGGTGATCACCAAGGCGGTGGCCGGCAGCGCGCTCGCCCGCCTGGATGTCGACGAATCCGGCCTCGACGCCCTGGACCGCAAATATCTGCGCGCCCTGATCGAGAACTATGGCGGTGGCCCGGCCGGGGCCGAGACCCTGTCACACGCCATCGCCGAGGCCCGCGATTCGGTCGAGGACGTCATCGAGCCCTTCCTGATGCAGCAGGGTTTCATCCAGCGCACCCCGCGCGGCAGACTCGCCTGCGCCCGGGCCTACGAGCACTTGGGCCTGACCGCCCACACCGCGCCGAAAGGCCAGGCCGGACCGTTCGAGGAATGAGGGCCTACCCCGCCATCGGCGCGTTCGTCGGCCGCGAGCATCGCTTCCCGGTCCGGGTCTATTACGAGGACACCGACTTCTCCGGCTTCGTCTATCACGCCAACTACCTGAAGTTCTTCGAGCGCGGCCGCTCGGACGGACTGCATGCGGCGGGCGTTTCCCACACCGACCTGCTGGCCTGGGATCCGCCGGCCACCATGGTCGTGCGCCACATGTCGATCGACTTTGTCAGGCCCGCCGTCGTCGAGGACGACCTGACCGTGCTGACCCGCTTCGAAGGCCTGCGAGGCGCGCGGATGTTCGCCCGCCAGACCATCGTGCGCGGCGAGGAAATCCTGGCCTCGGCCCGGTTGGAAATCGCCATGATCGGACTGGACGGGCGGCCCCGGAAGATTCCGAAAGACTTCATCGCCCTGTTCGAACCCTGGCTCGATCCGCCCGCGCCTTAGTTTTACCATCCCGGTTCGTAAGGAATCGGTCATCGAAGCGCGCCACAAGAGGCCTTCATGGACACCATCGACCCCCACAGCTTCTCGGCCCTGGCCATTTTCCTTCGCGCCGACTGGGTGGTCAAAGGGGTGATGATCGGCCTGGCCCTGGCCTCGCTGTGGTCCTGGTCGATCATCATCGACAAGTTCCTGAAGTTCTCCAGCCTCAACCGCCAGGCCAACGCTTTCGAGGACGAGATCGATTCCGGCGTCAGCCTGGAAGACCTGGCCCAGAACGCCGGCGACAAGCCGCGCCACGCCTTGCCGCGCATGCTGCAGGCGGCCGTGCGCGAATGGCGGGACGCGCGCAATCGCGGTCCGATGAACGACACCCAGGCGGCTCTGCTGATCCAGCGGATCGACCGCGTGCTGGACGCCGTGGTCGCCCGCGAGGGTGGGGCGGTGGAAGATGGCCTTGGAACCCTGGCCATCGTCGCCACGGCCTCGCCGTTCGTCGGCCTGTTCGGTACGGTCTGGGGCATTATGCACGCCTTCCAGGCCATTGCCCGGCAGGAGAACACCAATCTTGCCGTCGTCGCGCCCTCGATCGCCGAGGCGCTGTTCGCCACCGCCATCGGCCTGGCCGCCGCGATTCCGGCCTATGTCGCCTACAACAAGTTCACCACCGACGCGGGCAAGTTCCAGGGGCGGCTGGAAAGCTTTGCTGACGACCTTTTGACCGCCATCGCCCGCCGCGCCGCCGGTCAGGGCTGAGCGCCCGTGGCCCTGTCCCTCGATTCCTCGACCTCCCGGCGCGGCCGCCGACGTGGCCGGGGACGGCGCGCCCTGGCCGAAATCAACATGACGCCGATGATCGACGTCATGTTGGTGCTGCTGATTATCTTCATGATCTCGGCCCCGCTGCTCACTGTCGGGGTCAAGGTCGAACTGCCCAAGACCGAGGCCGGCGCAATGTCAGACCAGGCCGAGCCGCTGAACCTGTCCATCCGTGCTGACGGGTCGATCTATCTGCAGGACACCCAGGTGCCGTTCGCGAACCTTCAGCCGGCCCTGACGGGACTGGGGCAAGCGGGCTTTGAGCGGCCGATCTATGTGCGCGCCGACAGCAAGGCGGCCTACGAGAGCGTCGCCCAGGTGATGGCCGCGCTGCAGACCGCGGGCTTCACCAAGATCGGCCTGATCACCGACACCGGCGGACCTTCGTCGGGCGGGCCGGCCGCCAGCGCTCTGCCCTTGCGGGATTCCGGAGGCTGACGCCGGATGGTGACCGTCAACCGGCCCACCGCCCTTGGACTGTCAGCCGTCTTGCATGCGGCTCTACTTTGCGCCGGCCTGATTGCCTGGCCGTGGGTGCGGCACAATCCGCCGATCCATGTCACCCCCATCACCCTGATGAAGGCGGCTGACATTCAGCCCCTGCGCGCCGCTGAGCAGGCGCCAGAGCCTCAGGAAGCGAAGGTCGAAACGCCTGAACCCGCTGCGCCGCCAGAGCCGCCGCCGCCGCCGAAGCCCGCGCCGAAACCGGTACCGACGCCGCCGACCCCAGCTCCCGCGCCGCCCAAGGTCGCGCCAGCCGCCAAGCCGGTCGCCAAGGCGCCGCCCGCCCCGGCCAAAACAGCGGCGACCACCGGCGCCAACACCAAGCCGGTCAATCTGGACGATCTGGCCCGCAGTCTGGCCCAGACCACGCCTCGCCCGCCCGCCCCGGTGTCCGGCGCCGCACGGGGCCCAACCCAGGCCGAACGCGATATCGCCCAGCGTCAGGCCGACGGTCAGGCAAGAGCGGCCACCGCCAACGCCCTGCAGGCCATAGGCGCCAAGATCGCTGACAACTGGAATGTCAGCTGTTCCAGCGCCGACGACCGCAATGTCAGTGTCACACTTCGCCTGGAGCTGAGCCGGGACGGCAGCCTTCTGGGCGCCAAGCCGGAAAACTACCCGAGCGTCGACCTGATTCCGGATCCTCGTATCCGCGCCGCCGCGATCAGCGCGGTCAGCGCGGCGCGGGCCGCTTCGCCTTTTGCCGGCCTGCCTGAACAAACCTATGGCGACTGGCGTTCCAAGACCTATGAATTCCGGGCAAGCGACGTTTGTGCCGACCGATTGAGGAAACGATGATGCGATCCTTTGTCTCCGCCGTCCTGGCTGCGCTGTCCGTTCTGTTCGCCGCCGGCGCTGCTTTCGCCCAGCAGGGCGACGTCGTCATCAGCCGGGGCAAGACCGACCCTGTGCCCATCGCCATTCCGGCCTTTTCGGGCGGCGCCCTGCACGGCGAGGACCTGGCCGGCATTATTCGCAACAACCTGGGCCGCTCGGGCCTGTTCGCCCCGATTGACCCTTTGCGCTTCATCGAGCGCAATGTTGACGGCGCAGCCTTGCCCAACTTTCCAAACTGGAAGCTGGTCGGATCGCAATATCTGGTCAGCGGCGTCGTCAACACCGAGACTGGCGGACGCCTTCGCGTTGATTTCCGGCTGTGGGACGTCAACTCAGGCCAACAGGTCCTCGGCGTCCAGTTCGCCGCACCGGAAGAGAACTGGCGGCGCATAGGCCACAAGATCTCTGACGCCATCTACGAGCGTCTGACCGGCGAGGGCGGATATTTCGACACCCGTATCGCCTTCGTCTCGGAGAGCGGGCCCAAGACCCAGCGCCGGCGGGTGCTGACCCTGATGGATCAGGATGGCAACTCGCCCCAGTACCCGGCCAGCGCCGGCGCTGACGCCCAGGTCTTTACGCCCCGGTTTTCCAATGACGGCCGCGAACTGGTCTACATGGCCCTGCGCGATTCGGGCTCACAGCTCTATCTGCTCAATCTTGAGACATCGCGGACAGAATCCCTGAGCCGCTACGAGGGCATGGCCATTGCGCCGCGCTTTTCGCCGGACGGCGGCAAGGTCGCCTTCTCGGTTTCGAACCACGGCAACACCGACGTTTTCCTGGCCGATGTCCGCGCCGGCGGCACCGTCAAGCTGACTGCCGATCCGGGGATCGACACCTCGCCATCCTTCTCGCCGGACGGGACGCGGATCGTCTTCAATTCCGACCGCGCCGGCTCGCCACAGCTCTATGTGATGAACGTTGACGGCTCGGGCCAGCGACGGCTGTCGGCCGGCTCGGGCCGCTATACGACGCCGGTCTGGAGCCCGGACGCCGGGGACGCCTGGATCGCCTTTACCAAACAGACCGGCAACGAATTCCATATCGGCGTCATGCGCCCGGACGGTTCCGACGAGCGGCTCCTGACTTCCAGCTATCTGGACGAGGGCCCGACGTGGGCGCCCAATGGTCAGGTTTTGATGTTCTCGCGTGAAACGCCTGGCAGCGAGCCGCGTTTGTGGACTGTCGACCTGGCGGGCCGTGAACAGCCCGCGCCCTATCCGGGCCCCGGATCCGACCCGGGCTGGTCGCCGTTGTTGAAATGAGGCGTGATTGCGACGATTGTTGTGGCGGACCTGCAACGGGGCCCCGCGATCACCAGCAAATTGTAATTGAGAACGGGCTTTTTCCCGGGTTGCGGATAGTCTTCGCAATGGGAGCTGTAGGAGAGATCTTATGAGAATCGATTCGAGAATCGTAATCCGCTTCAGTTTTGTTGCGGCAGCCGCAGCCCTTACGGTCGCCTGCCAGTCCACACCGAAGGCGCCGGTCATCGAGACGCCGCCCCCTCAACAGATGCAACCCAATGCGCAGCCGTTGCCGCCGGTGCAGCAACAGCCGCAGCAATCGCGTTCTTTGCCGCCTATCCAGCAGGGCCCGATCGCGCCGCCGGTCAGCTCGGTCGGCCCCGGCAGCATCCAGGACTTCGTCGTCAACGCCGGCGACCGGGTCTATTTCGATTTCGACAGTTTCTCGATCCGCGGCGACGCCAAACCGGTGCTCGACGCCCAGTCTTCGTGGCTATCGCGCTATCCGGCCGTGACCGTGCGCATCGAAGGCAACGCCGACGAGCGCGGCACCCAGGAATACAACTTCGCCCTGGGCGAGCGCCGGGCCAATGCGGTGCGCGACTATCTGGTCTCCCACGGCGTGGCCGCCGCCCGCATCTCGGTGGTTTCCTACGGCAAGGAGCGTCCGATCGACGGCGGCTCGACCGAGGACGCCTGGCAGCATAACCGCAACGGCCATACCGCCATCGTCGGCGGCGCCCGCTAAGGCGGACAAGCCTTTCCCCTTCTCCGGCCAGGGAGAAGGGGATTGCCGCACTGGCATTGTGCTCCGGGCGTCGTAAGATCGGGGCTCTCGCCGCAATTTCGGCCCTGAAGACGATTATCGAGCCCTGCCCATGACCAAGCGCATTCTGCCCCTTTTCGCCCTGCTGGCCGGTGGCCTGCTGATTGCGGGCCCTGTATCGGCCCAGCTCGATCCGCTGACCGATCCCCTGCCACGCACCCTGGGTGAATCGGCTGATCGCCGCCTCGACCGGGTGGAGCAGACCCTGCGAGAAATGCGCGCCATCCTCTTCCAGGGCCGCGAAACCGGGAAACCCGTGGTCGTCCAGCCGGCCGAGACTCAAGGCCAGGTCAGCACGCTCGACAATCGGGTCGTCGATCTGCAGGAAACCCTGCGGCGCATCAACAGCCAGCTCGACACCCTGTCCACCGACATCGCGGCGCTGCGCCGCGAGGCCGCCACCGACGCCACCACCATGCGCAATCTGGCCCAGGCCAACACCGCCCTGACCACCCGGCTCGACGGGATCGAGAAATCAATCGCTGCGATGGCCAAGGAAAACGCTGATCGGGCCGCGACCGAGACCGCCCGGGCCCAGGACCCCAGCCTGCAGTTCAACGCCGCCAAGCAGGCCTATATCGATGGCCAGTACCGTCAGGCCGCCGACGGCTTTACCGCCTTCCTGGCCGCCAATCCGGACGATCCCCGCGCGCCCGAGGCGCGCTACCAGCTGGGCGAGGCCCAGTACAAACAAGCCGGATACAACGAGGCGGCCCAGGCCTATCTGGCCTCGATCCGCGGCTGGCCAGCGACGGTCTGGGGACCGGACGCGGTGGTCAAGCTGGGCCTGTCGCTGATCGAGCTTCGCCGCAACGCCGACGCCTGCGACGTGCTGGCCCAGCTGGACGCCCACTATCCGACCGCTACGGCCGCCCTGAAGACCCAGGCCCGGACCGCCCGCACCCGGGCCCGGTGCGCCTGAGCCCATTCGACCGGCGGCTTGAGCGCCGATCCCAGCGCCCCCTCGCGGTGGCCGTATCCGGCGGCGCCGACTCCGTGCTGGCCCTTCGCCAGACAGTGGCCTGGGCCCGGGAACACGACCGCACTGTCATCGCCCTTTGCGTTGACCATGGCCTGCAGGAGGCCAGCGCCGCCTGGGCCGCCTTCGCCGCGCGAGCCGCCGAAGACCTGGGCGCCGGTGCCTGCATCCTGCAATGGCAAGGGCCCCATCCGGCGCGCGGCATTCCCGCCGCCGCCCGCGCCGCCCGCCACCGCCTGCTCGCCGAAGCGGCGCGCGAGGCCGGAGCACGGGTGATCGTCACCGGACATACCGCTTCGGACGCCCTGGAAAATCAGGCCCTTGGCCAGGGCCTCTTGAGCGAATGGTCGCCCTCGCCTGTCTGGCCCGAGGGACGGGGCTTGTTCCTGTTGCGCCCCCTGCTGGACATGTCGCGCGGCGCCGTACGGGCGCGACTGGCCCAAACCGGCGGCGAGTGGATTGACGATCCGGCCAATGAGAACCCGCTACACGCCCGGGTGCGCGCCCGCCGCGCCCTGGTCGGATCGGACCTGACTGTGGAAGATCGTGAGGATCCCGAAATCGCCACGCTTGCCCGTCAGGCGGTCTTCGATCTCGACCATATCGCCTTGCCCCGCCCCGCCTTCGCCGCCGCCGGTCCCGGCGCCCAGCGCAAGGTTCTGGGCTGCGCCGTGGTTGCCGCAGGCGGGCGCCAGGCCATTCCGCCCACAACCTCGCTCGACCGCCTTTGCGCGGCTCTGGACAAGACCGGACCGGTGTCGGCGTCCCTAGCCGGCGCACGAATCGCAGCGGGTGAGACAATCGCCATCTGGCGCAATGCTGGTGAACAGGCCCGAGGCGGGCTTGCCCCCCTGCGCCTGGCGGGCGGTCAGACCGGCGTGTGGGACGGGCGCTACGAACTGACCGCTGACCGCGACATCGAGGTGCTGGCGGTCAAAGGTCTGGCTTCCCGGCTTTCGGCCGCGGATCGCCGCGCGCTGGCGCGCTGGCCTGCCGCCGTGCGCCCCGGCCTGCCCGTTCTGGCGCCCCCAAACGGGACAACCTCTAGCCCGATCCTTGCATCACTCGATGCGGCGCCTGCGCGATGGCTCGTTCCGGAGCGTTTTGCAGCGGCCTGCGGCCTTATCGCCCAGGAAGGTCAACTTTGATTGAGCGGATGGCGAAACCCCCGTTCGCATCCTATGTAGGAACGGCTTTGGCTGACGGAATCGGATCATGAACCTTCGGAACTTCGCCATCTGGGCCCTGATCGGGGTTGTCCTCCTGGGTGTCTACGAGCTGGTTTCAGGCGGCAAGCCTGGCGCCGCGACGCCTGCCGAGGTCGGCTATTCTGACATTCTCAAGCGCATCGACGACGGCAATATCAAGTCGGCTATCCTCAAACCCGGCAGCATCGAAGCCGTCCAGACCGACAATTCGCACCTGGTCGTCAACACGCCCATGGACCAGTCGGATCTGACCAAGCGGCTCGAAGCCCACGGCGCGACCTTCAAGGTCGAGCGCCCCAGCGGGATCAGTCTGTTAGGCGTGTTGATTCAGCTGGCCCCGGTCATTCTGCTGGTGGTCATCTGGCTGTTCATCATGCGTCAAATGCAGGGCGGCGCCCGCGGCGCCATGGGCTTTGGCAAATCCAAGGCCCGCCTGCTGACCGAAAACAAAAACCGCGTCACCTTTGAAGACGTCGCTGGCGTTGACGAGGCCAAGGAAGAGCTGGCCGAGATCGTCGACTTCCTGAAAGAGCCGGCCAAGTTCCAACGTCTGGGCGGCAAGATTCCCAAGGGCGCCCTGCTGGTCGGGCCTCCGGGCACCGGCAAGACCCTGATCGCCCGCGCCGTCGCCGGTGAAGCGGGCGTGCCGTTCTTCTCGATTTCTGGCTCTGACTTCGTGGAAATGTTCGTCGGCGTCGGCGCCAGCCGTGTGCGCGACATGTTCGAACAAGCCAAGAAGAACGCCCCCTGCATCATCTTCATCGACGAAATCGACGCCGTCGGACGTCACCGGGGCGCAGGCCTGGGCGGCGGCAACGACGAGCGCGAACAGACCCTCAACCAGTTGCTGGTCGAGATGGACGGCTTTGAAACCAACGAAGGCATCATCCTGATTGCCGCCACCAACCGGCCCGACGTTCTCGACCCCGCCCTGCTGCGACCGGGGCGTTTCGACCGTCAGGTCGTGGTGCCCAATCCCGACATCATCGGCCGCGAGAAGATCCTGCGCGTCCACATGCGCAACGTCCCGCTCGCCGCCAGCGTCAACGTCAAGACCATCGCCCGCGGCACGCCCGGATTTTCCGGCGCGGACCTGGCCAATCTGGTCAATGAAGCGGCCCTGATGGCCGCCCGCAAGAACCGCCGCATGGTCACCCAGGCCGACTTCGAGGACGCCAAGGACAAGGTCATGATGGGTGCCGAGCGCCGCTCCATGGTCATGAGCGAAGAGGAAAAAAAGAACACCGCCTATCACGAGGGCGGCCACGCCCTGGTGGCCATGGCGGTCCCCTCGTCCGATCCCGTGCACAAGGCCACGATCATCCCGCGCGGCCGGGCTCTGGGCATGGTCATGCAGTTGCCGGAAGGCGACCGCTATTCCATGGACTTCACCCAGATGACCTCGCGCCTGGCCGTGATGATGGCCGGCCGCGTTGCCGAAGAACTGATCAACGGCAAGGAGCGCATCACCTCGGGCGCCTCGTCGGACATCCAGGCGGCCACGTCCCTGGCCCGCAACATGGTCACCCGTTGGGGCTATTCCGACGAGCTGGGCACGGTGTCTTACGGTGACAACCAGGAAGAAGTGTTCCTTGGCCACTCGGTGGCCCGCACCCAGAACGTCTCTGAAATCACCGCCCAGACCATCGACAAGGAAGTCCGCCGGCTGGTGAAATACGGCGAGGATGAAGCGCGCCGCATCCTGACGGAACGGATCGAGGACCTGCACAAGCTGGCCAAGGCCCTGCTGGAATTCGAAACCCTGTCGGGTGACGAGATCGCGGGCGTCTTCAAGGGCATCATGCCGGTTCGCGATGACACTGAAGACAAAAACACCCCGTCCGGTCCCACCGTTTCGGTTCCCCTGACCCACGGGCCCGAGCCGGAAGCCAGCTTGGCCTAGTGGCGATCCCGCGGCTCATGGGCGTGGTCAATGTCACGCCCGACAGCTTTTCCGACGGCGGCCGCTATCTCGACCCGGCGGCGGCCATCGCGCACGGCCTGCAACTGATCGAGGACGGCGCGACCCTGCTGGACATCGGCGGTGAGTCGACCCGCCCCGGCGCCCAGCCGGTCAGCCAGGCGCAGGAAATGGCCCGCGTCCTGCCGGTCATCGAGGGCCTGGCCGGCAGGGGCGCTATCCTGTCCATCGACACCCACAAACCCGCTGTGGCCCGCGCCGCCGTCAAGGCGGGCGCCCGGATGTGGAATGACGTCACGGCCCTGGGCTCGGACGCCGCCCTGGCCGCCGCCGCCAGCCTGAAATGCGATGTTGTCCTGATGCACATGAAAGGCGAGCCACGCACCATGCAGGCCGCGCCGCAGTACGAGGACGTGGTCTTGGAAGTCTGTGATTTTCTGATCACCCGAGCAGAAGCCGCCATCGCCGCCGGCGTCAAACGCGATGCCATTCTGATCGATCCCGGCGTCGGCTTCGGCAAGACGCTGGAACACAACCTGTCACTGATCGCCCATCTCGATCGCATCGTCGCTCTGGGCTTTCCCGTGGTGCTGGGCGTCAGCCGCAAGCGCTTCATCCAGGCGCTGGATCTGGGCGCGCGCGAGCCGACCAACCGTCTGGGCGGCTCTCTGGCTGCAGCCCTGGCCGGCGCAGCGGCGGGCGCGGCCGTTCTGAGAGTCCACGATGTCCGCGAAACCGCCCAGGCCCTGACGGTTCAGGAGGCGGTTCGTGGCGCAAGCTAGGGTGCTGATCATCGCCGGGTCTGACTCCGGCGGCGGCGCCGGGGTGCAGGCCGACATCAAGACGGTGACCATGCTGGGCGGTTACGCCGCCACCGCGATCACCGCCATCACCGCCCAGAACACCCAGGGCGTCCGCGAGATCCTCGAGCTGCCCGCCAATCTGGTCACCGCCCAGGCCCGTGCGATGCTGGACGACATTGGCGCCGATGCAATCAAGACCGGCATGCTGGGTTCGGTCCTCATGGTCGAAACGGTTGCGCGCCTGCTGGACGAGGCGAGCGTTCCGGCAGTGATCGATCCGGTTATGGTCGCCAAGGGCGGCGCGCCGCTGCTGGAGGACAAGGCCCTGGCGGCCGTGCGCGGCCTGCTGGTTTCCCGCGCGGCCTTGCTCACCCCCAACGCCCCCGAAGCGGCAGCCCTGACCGGCCTGGCCTGTCAGACCACCGACGACCTGCGCCGGGCAGGCGATGTGCTGCTTGGCATGGGCGCCGGCGCTGTCCTGATGAAGGGCGGGCATATCGCCGGCCCTCGCCTGATCGACATCCTGATGACTCCCGCGGGCGAGACCATGTTCGAAGGCGAGCGGATCGAGACCCGCCACACCCATGGAACCGGGTGCACCCTGGCCTCGGCCTGCGCTGTCGGGCTGGCCCAGGGCTTGACCCTGCAGGACAGTGTCGGCCGGGCCTGGGACTATGTGGCCCGGGCCATTCGCGCCGCGCCGGGGCTGGGCGCCGGTCACGGCCCGCTGGGCCACGGCTGGCCGCTGACGCGATAAGTGATGACGATGGCGTCAGGCAGACAGTTGACCTTCGCCGCCGCTTATCGACTATCTAGGCCTATGCGAAAGCCGCTTGCCCTTGCCGCGCTCATGGCCACGACCCTTTTGGCCGGACAGGCGCACGCCGCCTCGCACTGGTTGTGGTTCACGGTCAATGGCGGCGCCGTGGCCTTTGACGAGTTGAGCCAGTACTTCGACATCCGCACCGGGATCGTCAGCGCCAATACCGTGACCTTTTACCAGCAACCTCACGCTGGCGCCGGCGGCGCCTACGCGTTTCTGGCCGAGCGGCTCGATTTCGAATGCCGGGGCAACCGCTATCGGTTTTCAAATTCGGCGGCCTTCGACCGGGCCGGGTTGAAGCTTAGTGAGCGCGAAGACGGCGAGTGGTCGGAGATGGGCGCGACCCTGGGTTCAACGGCGCTGTTCAAGCGAATGCTATGCACCAACGAAAAGCCGCCGGTGCTCTACCAGGCGGCGGATGTTGAGGCGCTGTTCAAGGCGATGACGTCTCCGACCTTGCCGACGCCAATGGTGCAGACGCCGCCTGCGACGACAACAGCTGTGGCCCCCGCACCGGCAAGACCTGCTCCTGCGCCAACGCCGCCGCCCGAAGCCAGGCCGTCAGCAGCGGCCCAGACAGCCGCCAAGCCGCCTGAGCCGCCAAAGATTCAGCCAAAGCCTCTGGACCTGGACGCGCTCGCCGCAAGTCTGGCCAGCCCATCAAGCCCAGCCCCGGCGCCCGCACCAGCAGCGCCAAAGCCGGCCCTGCAGCCCTGACCGGAGTCTAGAAGCGGCCGCCGCGGGTCTGATCGTCGCGGCGCTCATCGCGCACACGGTTGGCCAGCTGATCGAGGCGACGGTTGAGATCGGCGCGTTCACGTCCGTCCAGGCCATCACCGCTGCGCCGATAATCGGACACCAGGCGGCGAAGCTGGTCGAGAACCATCCTCAGGCGGTCAGCTTCCGGCCGGGTCAGACCGCCGTAGCGCGCACCCTCTGCGATGCTCCGGTCGATCTGGCTGAGGCGCTCGAAGATCTGATCACCGCGCGTATCGTTGTCCCGGCGCTCGCGATCAACCTGGGCTGACAGCGCGTCCAGGCGACGATTGAGGTCCCGGCGCTCGACATTGTTAAAGCCGCCGCGCTGGTAGCTGAATTCCAGGCGCTGGATCTGGCGCAACTGGTCACGTAGGCGGCGGACCTCGTCGCGCGTGAGGCCGCCGCGTCGCTCACCTTCGTCGATGCGCTGGGCGATATTGGCTTCACGTTCTCCAAAGCTCTGACCCCCATAACCGGGTCCATCATATCCTCGCCCATAACCCTGGTCAGGACCGTAGCCGCGACCCGGACCGTACTCAGGGCCTGACCCGTAGCCGCGGCCGGGGCCGTAGGGCTGGGCTGAAGCAAAGGCGGGCATGACTGCGACGATCGCGGTGGCGGCCATCAGGGCCGATAAGGTCGTCTTCATGGTCTAACTCCTTGTGTTGTTCAGCGCCGCCGACCCGGCCGCGCCTTGGGGTAATTCACCACCCGCTGGCTGAAACGCGCCTGAACGGATTTGGTCATCGCCCATTCATGCGAAATTCCGCCGCGCCCCCTTCGAAGGCTCTCGCTTTCTTCATGAATCGCGCCTATAGCCCGCGGCGGGCCACACCCCCCCAACGGGGTGCTGCTCATCTGTAAGGATGGGAGACATCATGACGACGACCGCCAAGCCGGCAATGCGCCCGGCGCGCCCCGAATTCTCTTCTGGCCCCTGCGCCAAGAGGCCGGGATGGAAACCCGAAAATCTGTCGAACGCGGTTCTTGGCCGCTCGCACCGCTCGAAACTGGGCAAGGCACGGCTCAAGGAAGCCATCGACCGTACCCGCGACGTGCTGGGTGTTCCGGCCGATTATCTGATCGGCATCGTACCGGCCTCTGACACCGGTGCCGTGGAAATGGCCCTGTGGTCGATGCTGGGCGCCCGCCCCGTCCAGATGCTGGCCTTTGAGTCCTTCGGCAAGGACTGGGTCACCGATGTGGTCAAACAGCTCAAGATCGCCGACACCGAAGTGCTCGATGCGCCCTACGGTCAGCTGCCCGACCTTTCCAGGGTCGATCCGGCCAAGGACCTGGTTTTCACCTGGAACGGCACCACCTCGGGCGTGCGGGTTCCGAACGCCGAGTTCATTTCCGACGCCCGTGAAGGTGTCACCATCTGCGACGCGACCTCGGCGGCCTTCGCCCAGGATCTGGACTTCGCCAAGCTCGATGTCGTCACCTTCTCCTGGCAAAAGGCCATGGGCGGCGAGGGCGCGCACGGCGTCCTAATCCTGTCGCCCCGCGCCGTCGCCCGGCTGGAGAGCTACACGCCGGCCTGGCCGATGCCGAAGCTGTTCCGCATGACCAAGGGCGGCAAGGTTTCCCTCGACATCTTCGAGGGCGCGACCATCAACACTCCGTCCATGCTGTGCGTCGAGGACTATATCGACGCTTTGAAATGGGCGACCTCGATCGGCGGCCTGGGTGAGCTTCAGGCCCGCGCCAATCGCAATCTGGGCGTCCTTGAGGCCTGGGTCGAAAAGACGCCTTGGGTTGAATTCCTGCCAGCGACCAAGGCCATTCGCTCCAACACCTCGGTCTGCCTCAAGGTGGTCGATGCCCGCGTCACCGGCCTGTCCGACGACGCCCAGGCTGACTTCGCCAAAAAGCTGGCCTCCCTGCTGGAAAAAGAGGACGCCGCGCTTGACGTCGGCGGCTACCGTGACGCCCCTCCCGGCCTGCGCATCTGGTGCGGCGCGACGGTGGAGCACACCGATCTCGACGCCCTGACGCCCTGGCTGAACTGGGCTTTCGAAACCGCCGTTTCGGATCTGGCCCCGGCGGCCTGAGGGTGTTTACGCCCCTCAATGAGGTCGAGCGGAGCCTGATCGCCGCTGTCGAAGACCCGACCAAGCAGGGCGCATTCGCGCGCGCCCTGCTTGAGGGCGAGTTGATCGCATGCCCGACTTCCATGCCCGAAGACGAGAGCGCCGGCATTCCTGAGCTACATGGCGTAACCATTGCGCACGAAGTGGCCGCCGCCGTGTTCACCGCCCCGGAACGGGTGGTGCAGACCCTGGGTCCCGACGCCCCCACCGTTACCTTCAAGGCGCTCGAACTGCTTGAATGGCTGCGGCCCGGGCCGGTCGTGCTCAATCCGGGCCAAGACTACACCGTAATCTGGTCCGCCGAAGAGCTCGACGCCTTGATCGCCCTGGTCCTGGCCGGGGAAACCGTCGGCCAGACCGGAATCCGGCTGGGCATCCCCGCCCAAAAGCCCGTGGCGTTGATCCGGCGGCTGTCGGCGGCGCTGGGCGGCGAAGCGACGGTCGCTGAGGCCTATCTGATGCTGGCCAAGCGAGAAGATCGGGCCGGCGAGCGCCTTTTGCTTGGCGTTGCGTCCAATGGCGCCTGGTCACGGGTCGAGGCGCTGGTCGGCGAGGCGGTCCGCGGATCGCCGGCTGACAACCGTCCGCTGGACCTGATGCCGCTCGACGATAGCTGGGTCGCCAGAACCCTCAAATCCGGAATTCCCATCGTTGCGCCCCGTGTCAGGCGCGTCCGCTTCTCCATCCCAAAAGGATAGCTCCCCATGCCCAAGGTCCTTATCGCCGACAAACTGTCTCAAGCCGCCGTCGACATCTTCACGCAGCGCGGCATCGATTTCGACATCAAGGTCGGCCTGACCAAGGAGGAACTGATCGCCGTGGCCGGCGATTATGACGCCTTCGCCATCCGCTCGGGCGCCAAGATCGACAAGGACGTCATCGCCGCCGCCAGGAACCTGAAAGTCATCGCCCGGGCCGGCATCGGCGTCGACAATGTCGACATCCCCGCCGCCACCGCCAAGGGCGTGATCGTCATGAACACCCCGTTCGGCAACTCGATCACCACCGCCGAGCACGCCATCGCCATGATGTTCGCGGTGGCTCGCGATCTGCCCGCCGCCGACGCCTCCACCCAGGCCGGCAAGTGGGAAAAGAATCGCTTCATGGGCGTTGAATTGACCGCCAAGACGCTGGGCCTGATCGGGGCCGGAAACATCGGCTCGATCGTCGCCGACCGGGCCCTGGGCCTTAAGATGAAGGTCATCGCCTATGACCCCTTCCTGGCCCCTGAACGCGCCGTCGAGATCGGCGTGGAAAAGGTCGAGCTGGACGAGCTTCTGGCCCGCGCGGACTTCATCACCCTGCACACCCCGCTCACTGAAAAGACCCGCAACATCCTGTCGGAAGAAAACCTCAAGAAGACCAAGAAGGGCGTTCGCATCATCAACTGCGCCCGCGGCGGGCTGGTCGACGAAGTCGCCCTGCGCAAGCTGATCGACGAAGGTCACGTCGGCGGTGCGGCGTTCGACGTCTTCTCCGTCGAGCCTGCCAAGGAAAACGCCCTGTTCGGCTGCGACAAGGTCGTGGCCACACCACACCTGGGCGCCGCGACGGTCGAGGCCCAGGAAAACGTCGCCTTGCAGGTCTCCGAGCAGATCTCGGACTATCTCTTGACCGGCGCGGTGACCAATGCGCTGAACAGCCCCTCGGTCGGCGCCGAGGAAGCCCCGCGGCTGAAGCCCTACATCGCCCTGTCAGCGGCGCTGGGCGCCTTCGCCGGCCAGATGGTGGATGTCGGCGTTACCGGCATCGACATCGCCTATGAAGGCGATGTCGCCAAGCTGAACGTCAAGCCGCTGACCGCCACCTCGCTGGCGGGCGTGCTCAAGCCGATGCTGGAAGGGGTCAATATGGTCTCAGCCCCGGCGATTGCGAAGGAGCGCGGCATTACGGTTTCGGAAAGCCGTCAGGATGAGAGTCCGGTTTACGACAGTCTGATCCGCATCACCGTCACGACCGAGATGGGCAAGCGTTCTTTCGCCGGCTCGGTAATCGGCGGCGGTCCACGCATCGTCGAGGTCAAGGGCATGGACCTGGACGCGGCCTTCTCGCCGGCCATGCTCTACATCAACAACCTCGACAAGCCGGGCTTCATCGGCGCGCTGGGCGCTCTGCTGGGCGAGGCTGGCGTCAATATCGCCACCTTCAATCTGGGCCGACGGGCCGCCGGCGAGGACGCCATCGCCCTGGTCGGCATCGACTCGGCCCCGACCGACGCCCTGCTCGCCAAGGTCCGCGCCCTGCCGCAGGTGAAGGAAGCCCGCGCACTTACTTTCTAACCTTTCGCCCCTCCCCCGTTTGATCGGGGGAGGGGCGAGGCCTTGCGTTCCCGCCAGATTCCTCCATAAGGCCGCGGGAAATGACCCCCACTCGGGTCGCTTCCCCAAATCTCTGACCGACGCGCCCAGGCAGACCGCCCGGGCCGCGTCTATGCGCGCGAACAACGGAGTAGTCCCCCGATGGCCAATGTCACCGTGGTCGGCGCCCAGTGGGGCGACGAAGGCAAGGGCAAGATCGTCGACTGGCTGTGCGATCGCGCAGATGTCGTGGTCCGCTTCCAGGGCGGCCACAACGCCGGCCACACTCTGGTGGTCAACGGCGTCACCTACAAGCTGGCCCTGCTGCCGTCCGGCGTCGTGCAGGGCAAGCTGTCGGTCATCGGCAATGGCGTGGTGGTCGATCCCTGGCACCTGATCGGCGAGATCGAAAAGATCGAGGCCCAGGGCGTGCGCATCTCGCCCGACATCCTGGTCATCGCCGACAACGCCTGCCTGATCCTGCCCGTTCACCCCGAACTCGACGTGGCCCGCGAGGCCGCCGCCTCGGGCCGCAATGGCGGCATCACCAAGATCGGCACCACCGGTCGAGGCATCGGTCCTGCCTATGAGGACAAGGTTGGCCGGCGCGCTATCCGCGTCTCTGACCTGGCCGACGCCGACGCCCTGGACGCCAAGATCGAGCGGCTGCTCGCCCACCATGCACCGTTGCGCAAGGGCCTGGGTCTGGCCGCAGTTGATCCCGAGGCCCTGCGCGATTCCCTGCTGGCCATCGCGCCCAAGATCCTGCCTTTCGTTCAGCCGGCGTGGCGCCTGCTGGACCAGGCGGTGCGCAGCGGCAAGCGCATCTTGTTCGAGGGCGCGCAAGGCGCGTTCCTCGATGTCGATCACGGCACCTATCCCTATGTGACCAGCTCCAACACCGTCGCTGGCCAGGCTGCGGCAGGTTCGGGCATGGGCCCCAAGGGCGCCGGCTATGTGCTGGGCATCGTCAAGGCCTACACGACCCGGGTCGGCGAGGGCCCCTTCGCCTGCGAACTGGACGACGAGATCGGGCTGCACCTGTCGACCGTCGGCCGCGAGGTCGGCGTCAACACCGGCCGGCCGCGCCGCTGCGGCTGGTTTGATGCAGTGCTAGTGCGCCAGTCGGTGGCGATCAACGGCATCGACGGTATCGCCCTGACCAAGCTGGACGTCCTTGACGGTCTGGCTGAGCTCAAGATCTGCGTCGGCTACAGGATCGGCGATGAGGTTTTCGACTACCTTCCCGCCAGCCTTAAGGCCCAGGCGGCGGCGACCCCCGTTTACGAGACTCTGGAGGGCTGGACCCAGAGCACCGCCGGGGCCCGTTCCTTCAAGGATCTGAACGCCAACGCCATCAAGTATGTCCGCCGCATCGAAGAGCTGATTGGCGCGCCAGTTGCGTTGCTGTCGACCAGCCCGGAACGCGACGACACCATCCTCATGCGCGATCCCTTTGTGGGCTAAAACGTCGCACTGCCCTGCGTAAGTCCCTTGTTTACGCACGCAGGGGTAAGGTCAGGCTTACCCAAGGGAATGCCGGTCTTGCTCTACGCTGAAGGTGTAGCCTCCAAGAAGTACGCCCGCCATCTTGAGCGGGTGCTGCTGGTTGACCCGCTGCCGGCCTCCGCGCGGCTGTTGCACGAGCTACTCAAGGATCTTGGCGGCCGCTACATTCGCCTCGAAAGCTCGCTGAAGGGCGCCATGACGGCGGCGCGCGAGGATGATCCGCAGATCATTTTTACTGAACTCAAGGGCCCTGCGCTCGACGGCCTGGAGTTCACCCGTCAGTTGCGCAAGTCTGATCTCGGCTGTCGCCAGGCCCCGATCATCATAGTGACGGGCGAGGCCACCGCTTCGTCGATCATCGGGGCGCGGGATTCAGGCGTCCACGAGTTCCTGCGCAAGCCCTACACCATCAAGGACCTTGTGCGCCGGCTCGAAGCGGTGACGCTCAAGTCGCGCGACTGGGTCGAAGGCGTCCGCTACATCGGCCCCGACCGAAGGCGGTTCAACTCCGGCGATTACCAGGGCCCGCGCAAGCGCAAGTCCGACCAGATGGTCACCCCCGCCGCCGGGCGCATCGAACAGGCCATGCGCATTCTGAAGTCTGCGGTCGGCGCCCTGGAATCCGATCCGCGCCAGGCTTTGCGCGCCATGCAGGCCCAGGCCGCGGACCTGTCGGCGGTCGCCAATGCTATGGGCGACGCAAAACTGGGCGCCGCCGCGGGGCGCCTGAAAGCCACCCTCGACGCCCAGGTCGCGGCCGGCCGTCTCAGCCGCCCTGAAGTCGAAGCCGGGTGCATGGGATTATGGCCCTGGCTGCCGGCAGACGGGGCCTGACGCGCTCAAGCAGCGAGCCGGATGGCGTGCGGTAGCGCCTGTCCCTAAGCGTCCAGCAGGTTCTTGTCTTCCGCAGCAGCGCGGATCGCCTTCTGCAGCTTCTCGAACGCCCGCACCTCAATCTGGCGCACCCGCTCGCGAGAGACATTGTAATGACTGGCCAGCTCTTCGAGCGTCATCGGCTCGTCCTTCAGCCGGCGCTCGGTCAGAATGTGACGCTCGCGCTCGTTCAGTTCGGACATGGCGGCCTGCAACAGGCCCGACCGCAGTCCCGCTTCCTCGCTGTTGGCCAGCGCGGTTTCCTGGCTGACCTGCTCGTCATCGGACAGCCAGTCCTGCCATTCCATCTCGCCATCCGAGCGCATGGGCACATTCAGCGAGGCATCGCCACCGCCGCCAAGGCGCCGGTTCATCGAGATGACTTCCTCGTCCAGAACACCCAGTTTGGTGGCGATCTGGCTGACCTGCTCGGGGCGGAGATCGCCTTCCTGCAGGGCGGCGATTTCGCTCTTGGCCTTGCGCAGGTTGAAGAACAGCTTCTTCTGAGCCGCCGTGGTGCCCATTTTCACCAGCGACCAGGAGCGCAGGATGTATTCCTGGATCGAGGCGCGAATCCACCACATGGCGTAGGTCGCCAGACGAAAGCCCTTGTCGGGCTCGAATTTCTTGACCGCCTGCATCAGGCCCACATTGCCTTCTGAAATCACTTCCTCGATCGGCAGGCCATAGCCGCGATAGCCCATGGCGATCTTGGCGGCCAGGCGCAGGTGTGATGTCACCAGCCGGTGGGCGGCCTCAGGGTCTTCGTGTTCGCGCCAGCGCTTGGCCAGCATGAACTCTTCGTCCCGGGCCAGCATCGGAAACTTGCGGATTTCTGTGAGGTAACGCGACATCCCGCCGTCCGGCGACATGACGCTAAGCGCGGTCGTATTGGCCATCAGAAACCCTCCTCAAACTCAGGGGGATTCCGGCGAAAACGCCTGCATCACCCCCCTCAACGGAACAAGATAGGGATCGGTTGCGGAGAATTTAAGGCCTGCCTCAACACACCTCGCCTCAATCTTCGGCAAGGGCGCCGGACCTGGAAGGAAACCGCCGCAGCCTGACGCTGCGGCGGCCCTAAGCACCGAACGCTTCATTGACCGCCTCCGTGCAAGGCGGCAGGGCGAAGGCATCCCGCGCGGCGCAGTCCACAAGATCGCGAAGCTGCCAGGCGCTGCGACCCAGATGAACATCCATCTCCCACAACTCCGTCTCGATCTGGCTACGGGTCTCGGCCGGCAGGATGGCGTTCTGAACCCCCAGCGCCTCGTTCAGACGCCACCCGAACAAATGGTCGCGTGAGATCGAGACGATGGCGCCGGGCGAGCCGAGCCACTCGTAGTAATGGTTCCAGCCGTCCAGAACCCGCCCGGCCAGGCAGTTGTGATAGCGCCGTCCCGCGTCGGCCAGCGCCTTGCGGGTATCGAGCGGGACCAGTCGCGCCATGCCCGGATGGGGCGGCGCGCTGCTCTGGGGCGCAACATCGCCCGAAACCCGCTCGAACAAGGCTGCAGGGCTGGCCGCCTGCGCCCACCGGCGGGCGAAGTCGGAGGCTGCCCGCACGCCGTCGCGCCGGGCCACACCGTCATAGCATTCCGCCAACAGGGCGCTCTGGTCCTCGGTAAGCAGAAACCGCCCTTCGCCCGCCGCCACGATCCCGGCCGGCAGGGTGGCCAGCACCCGCACCTTGCGCGTACTGATGGCGTCGGCGTGGTGAAGCGCCTTGGAAGCCGCCGGATCGGCCAGCCGCCCGAGCGGCAGCTGATAGTCTTCAGGACTCCAGGCGGTTTCGCCCAGGCGTCCCAGCGCCCGGACCAGTCCGGCAGGCGAGGCTGGGGCCAGCGCCCGCACCGCCCGCTTGAACGGGCCTTCCAGGGCATGGCGCACCCCGCCCGACCGCAGGGTCAGGGCCAGGCACGCCAGGTGACGCCGGGCCGCGTCGGCCACCAGGAACGGCGTATGGGGCGCGGGCCACAGGACGGCAATATCCGCAGCGAACTCCCCGGCCAGAAAGCCGAGCAGCGCCGACGGCTCGCGACCTGCGATCGGGCCGGAGACGACTTTGAGATGTTGGGCGGCCGGCGAACGGGCGCCGCGCGAAATCCAGGCGAGCATGGTCGAAAATCCCAGGGGCGCCGCGGCCCGCAGGATGGGACGAAGCGCCTAGCGTTGTTGGAGCGAAGTGGTCCTGGACGCGAAGGGCCCGGACATTCCAGGCGCCACGCATCCTTCTCCGCACCAGGGCGGAGTTGCGATGTTGTGAGCGTCAGAAGTCATGCGGGCGGGTCTCCATTTGGGGAGGCGCGGAATGTCACAGTGCGTTGCGCACAGCAAGACGCCCGCAGGATATTCCCGCGGGCGTTGCATTCACATCACAGCGTTCGGCGGCTAGCGCGCCGGAGCCGGCCCCCGCGCGGGGGCTGCTGCGGGAGCCGCGCCGCCGCCAACCGGCAGGCCCAGGCCCGTGGGCGCGGGCGCCGGCGTCGGCGGGGTCCAGGTTCCGTTGCGGATCTTGCCGCCGCGAGCTGACGTCGCCAGTCGCATGATTTCGCTGGTGATATTGGGCTCGTAGCCTTCGGTGTGACCCTTGCCCAATTTGACCACGTCGGCCACCACTCGCCCATCCTTGCAGTTGGGGAACTGGAAAATCTGGGCGCGGCCCGAGCGGGGATAGCGGCCCCAGCCGTCGGTGCCCGGATCCTGACGGGTCGAATCCCACACATAGCCCTTCTTGGGATCAACAACGTCCGGCAGGCGCACCCGCTTGCCGCATCCGAACTTGTCGGCCAGGGGCGAGGTGTCGCCGGGGATGTTTTCATACTCGCCGTTCGAGAAGATGAACGAGTAGTCGCAATCTCCGCCCGGAGGGCCTGCCGCCGCGCCGCGGCCCGGTGCGCCAGGAGGCGGAGCGCCCCCGCCTGCGCGGGCCGGAGCCGCCGCCGCGGGCGCCGCGCGCGGGTCGATCTGGTAGATTTGCGGACCGCCGCCGGCAAAGCCCCGGTTGGCCGAGGTGGCCGGCCCGACCCGGCCGCCCGACAGGCTGATCCTCACGTCCACCTTGTCGCGGAAATAGGGCAGGCAGACGATGCGCTGCGACGTGATCCCGCCCTGGCTGTGACCGGCCAGGATGAAGCGGTCGACATTGGCCTTGCCGACCGTTCCGACAACCGAATCGACAATGTTGGCCAGGTATTCGTCATCGGCCTCGCTCCACGAGCGGGTTGATGAGCCCGGCGTAATGATCACCAGCTTGTATTTGTCCTTCACGTCGAAGATCGGGAAATAGTTGCGCTCCCAGTTGGCGTAGGAGCCAAAGCCGTGGAGGCTCATCACCACATTGACCTTATCGCCGGGTTTGTAGCCGGCGGGGCAGTCGAGGAAATAGACCCGGCGGGTCTTCATCTCGACCGTGTCGCCCGGTTGGGTGGTCGTGCCGCCCTCACACATCTCGTCCGGGCAGTGCCAGCGCGGCGGGGCATCGCAATTGACCCCCAGCAGGGTGTGGGTGGCAGGGGTAGCCGGCGTCGCGGTTGCGGCCGGTCTTGCGCCAGCCTTGGGCGCGGCCTTCGCAGCCGCCTTGACAGCGGCCTTCGGGGCTGCGGGTTGCTGGGCCAGGGTGGTGTTGGCAGCGAAAAGGGCGAGGCCGGCGAACAGGGCGCCTCGCAGCAGGATCGTGCGGTTCATGATTGGTTTCTCCCCAGGAGAGCTGTCTGAAACAGCCTTTGTGTTCTGTTGTTTTCCGATCACTTGCAGGCAGGCCTAACCGCCGCGGCCGGGGGCCGCAGGCGCCGCCGGCGGTGACCAGCTTCCGGTGCGGATCTTGCCGCCGCTGGCCGACAGGGCCAGGCGGATGATCTCGTCGGTGACGTTGGGCTCGTAACCTTCGGTGTGACCCTTGCTCAGCTTGCTGAAGTCGGCCACCAGGCGGCCATCGCGGCATCCGGTGAACACGTATTCCAGGGTCCGCCCCGAGCGCGGATAGTGACCCCAGCTGTCTGTGCCCGGATCCTGACGGCTGCCATCGAACACATAGCCCTTCTTGGGATCGATGATGTCAGGGCGCTGCTCACGCGGCTTGCAGCCGTATTTGTCGGCCATGGGCGAGGTGGGCGCGGCGATGTTTTCGTATTCGCCGGCCGAGTAGATGAACGAATAGTCGCAATCCATATTGCCCTGCCCGGGCGCTGATGCGCCGGCAAGACCGCCAGCGCGCGCCGGAGCGCCGGCTGCGGGCGCGGCGCCGGGCGCGCCGCCACGGGCGGGGGCCGCGGCGGGAGCCGGGCCGCGACCCCCGCGGGCCGGAGGCGGATTGTCGGGGTCATAGCTGGACACCGTCACGCCGATCGGGAATCCCGTGCCTGGCTTGCCCGGCAGGGTCGGGCCGATCCGCCCGCCCGACAGGCTGATGCGGACGTCCACCTTGTCGCGGAAATAGGGCATGCAGACGATCCGGCTGGAGGTCGCCCCGCCCTGGCTGTGGCCGGCCAGGATGAAGTGGTCGACATTCTCCTTGCCCACGGCGCCGACGACAGAGTCGACGATATTGGCCAGAAACTGGTCATCGTAGGCGCTCCAGGTCCGCGTCGGCGAGCCTGGCGTTATGACCACCAGCTTGTACTTGTCCTTAACGTCCATGACCGGGAAGTAGTTGCGCTGCCAGTTGGCGTAGGAGCCGGCGCCGTGCAGGGACAGGACGATGTTGACCTTGTCGCCGGGCTTGTAGCCGGTCGGGCAATCCAGGAAGTACGGGCGCCGCGTCTTCATCTCCACGGTATCGCCGGGCTGGGTGATGTACGAGCTCAGGCAATAGTCGTCGGGGCAGTGGAACCGGGGCGGGGCGTCACAGTTGACGCCCAGCAGGCTGTGGGCTGCAGGCGGGGCAACCAGTTGCGCCATTGAGGTTCCTGCGGCGAAGACCGCCAGCCCGGCCAGGCCCGTGGTTCTGACGACGGTTGCGCGTTTCATCTGTGTCATTGCTCCCCAGCAAAATTTTCTTGTGTTGGGTATGCCCGACGTCCCCCGCGGCCAATCGACTTTGCCCCGGAATTATTGTTGTTGGTTCATCGGGCGTCATTCCCTAGGGTAAATTCATACCTAGCGATGGTAGGGAGTCAATGCTGGAGACAACCTCAAAAAGTCGGGTAACACTCGACCGCCCGACGATTGTCGCGGCGGCGCTCGCCTTGCTTGACGAGGTTGGTATCGAAGGCTTGAGCACCCGGCGCCTTGCGGCCGAGCTGGGCGTCAAGGGCCCGTCCCTTTACTGGCACTTCAAGAACAAGAACGAACTGCTGGCTCACATGGCCGGCGCCCTGTTTCTCGACGCCCTGCCCGAGCCCGATTTCACCTCCGCCAACTTTGATCTTGTGGACTGGCTGCGCAAGGGCGCGCGGGGTCTGCGGCGCACCGCCCTGTCCCGCCGGGACGGTGCGGTAATCATGGCGCGGATCACCCCGACCGTGGACGACGATCGGCGCGCCTTCAGCGAAATGACCCGCTGCCTGCATGAGCGTTCGGGTCTGCCCAGCAAGGACTGCTCGCTCACCCTGCTCTCGCTTGGCCGGTTCGCCATCAGCTGGTCGCTTTATGAGAACGCCGCTGGCGACCGCGTCCAACCGGCCGACTGGGAGGCCGGCTTTGAGTTCGGTCTGGAAACCTTTCTCAAGGGGCTGCAGGTCCGGTTGACTGAGGGCTCCGCTGGCCGGGCCTAGCCCCGGCGCAGCTTGCCACCGGGGGCCGAGGCCATCAGGCCAAGGATTCGGTCGAGAATCTTCGGCTCGTAGCCTTCGGTATGACCTTTATCGAGCCGGTTCACGTCCGCCACGATCCGACCGCCCTTGCAGCCCGGGAAGGTGAAGACATTGGCCGTGCCGGGCCGCGCGTGGCGCCCCCATCCCGGACCGCGGGTCTGATCGGTGGCGGTCACGTATCCTGCCTGGGTGTCGACGATGTCGGGCTGACGGACCCGCGCGCCGCAGCCGTACTTGTCGGCCCAGGTCGAGGTCGCCGGGATGCTGCCCTCCAGCTCACCTTGCGAATAGATGTAGGAAAAATCACAATCCAGCGGCGGCTGGGCCGCTGCAGCGGGTGCTACGCCCCCGGCCCGTCCGGCCGGCGCCGCCGGACTCGTTGCGCCACGTGCAGGCGCGCCGCCACCCGGCGCGCCTTGCGCGGCCCCGGTGCGGACATAGCCGGTGGGATTGCCGACCCGCCCGCCGGACAGGCTGATGTATCCATCGACCTTGTCGCGGAAATAGGGGCTGCAGACGATACGGCGGCTGGTGATTCCACCCTGGGAATGGCCGGCCAGCCAGAAGGCCTTGATGTTGCTCTTGCCGAACGACCTGATCACCAGATCCGAGATGTCCTGCAGGTACTGATCGTCCGCCGCTGCCTGCCAGGTACGGCCCGGCATCGGCGCCGCCGCCGTCGGGGTGGCCACCACCAGGCGGTACTTTTCCTTGCCATCGATGGCCGGGAAGTAATGCCGCTGCCAGTTGCCCACCGATCCGGCGCCGTGAATGTTCAGGATGAACAGCACCTTCTCGTTCGGCTTCAGGTCGCAGGGGAAATCCAGAAAGAACTTGCGGCCGGACTTGGGCTCGAGCGCCGCGCCCTGAAAGCCCGACAGCTCGGCCAGGCAGTTGGCCTCGGGACAGTTGATCCGGGGCGGGTTGTCGCACGTCACGCCCGCCACCATGCGCGGCTCACTGGCCGAAGCCGCCGTACCCAGCGCTGCGGCCATGCCCAACAGCGCGGTCAGCCTTACGGCGGCTTTGATTGAACGCTTCATGGCCCTCTCCCGAACATCGGCGCCCCCGCGCCTATCGACGCTAGTCTAGGCCCACATCACGGCGTTCGCCTAGAGGGTCTCGAGCCCCGCCTCAAGCGCCGCCAGGTCGGCGGGGAAGGGGGTCTCAAAGCGCAGGGTTCTGCCGGTGATCGGGTGGACAAAGCCCAGGACCGACGCGTGCAGCGCCTGGCGATGCAGCCCGGCCTGCGCCATCACCTCGCGCACGGCAAGGGACGGCTGGCTGGAGCCATAGAGCGGATCGCCAAGGCAGGGCGCGCCGCGCGAGGCCAGGTGTACACGGATCTGGTGGGTGCGGCCGGTCTCCAGCGTGCACGACACCTTGGCGGCCAGGGGGCGGATCTCGGGGCCATAGGCGCGCAGGGTCTTGTAGTGGGTGACCGCTTCACGGCCGCCGGTCTTGAGCACGGCCATCTTCTTTCGGTCGGCATGGGAGCGGCCGATGCGGGTTTCGATCTTGCCGGCGAGCGGTTTTGGCGCGCCACGCGTCAGGGCCAGATAGACCCGGTCGATGTCGTGGGCCTCGAACAGTTTGGCCAGACCCCGGTGAGCTGCGTCGGACTTGGCCGCGACCATGACGCCGGATGTGTCCTTGTCCAGCCGGTGGACAATGCCTGGCCGGGCGACGCCGCCAATACCGGACAGGCTGGCCCCGCAATGGCGCAGCAGGGCGTTGACCAGGGTGCCGCTCTCGCTGCCGGGCGCAGGGTGGGCGGCCATGCCGGCCGGCTTGTCGATGACGATCAGGTGCTCGTCTTCGAACAGCACGGTCAGAGGAATGTCTTCAGCCGCCGGCTCGGCGGCCAGCAGGGCGGGGATTTCGATACGATAGTCCCCGGGCGAGGCCTTGGCCGAGGCATCGGTCAGCACGATCCCGTCGCGGCTGACCATGCCCTGGGCCATCAGGGCCTGCAGCCGCGCGCGCGACAGGTCCGGCAACTTGTCGGTCAGGGTCCGGTCGAGCCGTCCGCCGGCATCGTCGGCCGTCAGCTCCACAATCCGGATCCCGGCTGGCCCGGGATCAAGCGGAAGCGCCTCATCGATCTCGTCGATGATGACGTCGGTCATGCCCGGGCCGCAAGGCGGCTACTGGCCATCGTCGCCCGTGACCGCTTCTTCGTGACCGGTGATCGAGCCGTCGGTGAACAGGTATTCCCGCAGTTCCTTGTCGGCTTCGGGATCATTGCGGCGGATCCATTCCAGCACCATCGAGGCATGTTCCAGCTCTTCCTTGGCGTTGTGCAGCAGGATTTCGCGCAAGCTCGGATCATCGCAGTCATCGGCCCGCTGGCGATACCAGTCCACCGCCTCGAACTCCTCGATCAGCGAGGTGATGGCGTAATGCAGGTTCAGCGTCTTCTTCGACAGCTTTTCGCGCGGGACGTGAAGGCCTTCGCTCGACATGGGGTCTCCTGACTAATCGGGGCGTTCAACGAGTCTGCCGTCTACCACAACGCGGTAGAAGCAGGATCGAAACCCGACGTGGCAGGCGCCGCCGTCGCCCTGGGGCAAGACCTTGAGCAAAACCGCGTCCTGGTCGCAGTCAAAACGCACTTCCTGAACCTGCTGCATCTGGCCGCTGGTCTCGCCTTTTTTCCACAGTTCGCCGCGCGAACGGCTCCAGTAGTGGGCAAATCCGGTATCCAGCGTCAGGCGCAGGGCCTCATCGTTCATCCAGGCCAGCATCAGCACCTCGCCGGTCACGGCGTGAGTGGTCACGGCCGCGATCAGGCCGGCCGCGTCGAAGCGCGGCGCGATCTCGGTTCCGCGCTCAAGGGCGGTGGTGTCGGGAGCGGTGGGGAACCTGGGCATCATGGGCCTCATATGGCGCCGCCGGCGGGGTTGGCGCTAGCCCTGCCTCACGGCCTTTTTGAGGGGACGAGGCCCCCTACGCCCGGTTGCAGAAGTCCAGGAACCGCTTTTGCAGGTCCTTGTCGGTCTTGAAGGCGCCGGTGAACTGGGTGGTGATGGTCGAGACGTGCTTGTGGTGCACGCCGCGCGTGGTCATGCACTGGTGCTCGGCGTCGATCAGAATGGCCACGCCGCCGGGAGCCAGGGACTCCTCGATCGCCTGGGCGATCTGGATGGTCATGGTCTCCTGGGTCTGCAGACGCTTGGCGAAGATCTCGACCACCCGGGCCAGCTTGGAGATGCCGACCACCTTTTCGCGCGGCAGATAGGCGACATAGGCCTTGCCGAGGAACGGGGCCATGTGGTGCTCGCAGTGGCTCTCCACATCGATGTCGCGCAGCATGACGATGTCGTCATAGCCCTGGACATCCTCAAAGGTGCGCGCCAGCTCCTTGACCGGATCGGCGCGATAGCCCGAGAACCATTCTTCATAGGCGTCGACCACGCGCTTTGGCGTGTCGAGGACGCCTTCACGGGCCGGGTCATCACCCGCCCAGGCAATAAGAGTGCGTACGGCATCCATGGCCGCTTCACGCGACGGACGCTTCACTGCGGAAAACTCGACGCGGGTTTCCGTGGCCGGGGTGCGGTCATGAACGACGGAGTCCATTGAGGTTACAAGGTCTTTCCGGGCTCTAGTTGCGCCGGAACGAGGGTTCCGGAATGACGCGTTCGCCCAAGATGTCCGTCGGGGCCTTTGTAATCCCGCGAAAGCCATTCGCTACCCGGACAACAAAAGCTATATGGGACAAATACCCCGTTCGGCAACCGTGCCCTTACGTCAATAGCGTTTAGAAATCCTGATGACCCTGCAGCTTTACGACACCATGGCCCGCGAAAAGCGGCCCTTTGTCCCCCGCGATCCGGCCCGGGTGACGATGTATGTCTGCGGTCCCACGGTCTACAATCACGTCCATATCGGCAATGCGCGCCCGGTGGTGGCGTTCGACATTCTGTTCCGCCTGCTGCGCCATACCTATGGCGAGGCCGCCGTCATCTATGCCCGCAACATCACCGACGTGGATGACAAGATAAACGCCAAGGCGGCCGAGGAAGGCGTTCCGATCAAGACCATCACCGACCGCTTCACCGCCTATTATCACGAACAGATGGCGGCCCTGGGCGCCCTTGCGCCGACCTTCGAGCCGCGCGCCACCGACCACATCGCCGCCATGCTGACGATGATCGCCGCGCTGGTGGACAAGGGGTTCGCCTACGCTGCTGAAGGTCACGTGCTGTTCGACACCACCGCCTACCCGGACTACGGCCAGCTGTCGGGCCGGACCCTGGACGACATGATCGCCGGCGCGCGGGTCGAGGTCGCGCCCTACAAGAAGAACCCCGCCGACTTCGTATTGTGGAAGCCGTCGAAGGCGGGCGATCCGTCCTGGGACAGCGCCTTTGGCGCAGGCCGGCCCGGCTGGCACATCGAATGCTCGGCCATGATCGAGACGGTGCTGGGCCTGCCCATCGACATCCACGGCGGCGGCATCGACCTGGTGTTCCCGCACCATGAGAACGAGCTGGCCCAGGGCGTCTGCGCCCATGAGGGCGGTGAATTCGCCCACTACTGGATGCACAACGGTTTCCTCGATTTCTCCGGCGAGAAGATGAGCAAGTCGCTGGGCAATGTGGTGCGCCCGCATGACCTGCTGGAGTCCGGCATCCCCGGCGAGGTGCTGCGCTGGGCCTTGCTCTCGGCCCACTACCGCCAGCCCCTGGACTGGACCGACAGCCTGATCGAGCAGAGCCGCAAGAGCCTGGACTATCTCTACGGCGTGCTGCGCCGGGCCGATCGGGGACCGGCGTCCGGTCAGGTTCCGGTCGGCGTGCTGGAGGCCTTGCAAGACGATCTCAACACACCCAGGGCCCAGGCTGAACTCTACGCCCTGGCCAAGGCGGTGGAGACGGGTGGCGCGGCGACCGGCGACCTTTTGGCGGCCGGCGCCCTGCTGGGCCTGTTGCAGGCCGACCCCGACGCCTGGTTTGAAACCGGCGCGGACGATGACCTCAAGGCAAAGGTCGAGGCCCTGCTCCAGACCCGCATCGACGCCCGCGCGGCCAAAGACTTCGCCACGGCTGACCGCATCCGCGCTGAAATCGACGCCCTGGGCGTTATCGTCATGGATGGCCCCACGGGCGCCACCTGGCGGATGCGGGACTAGACCGATGGTGTTTGGACCTCGCCTGATGCAGGGACCGGCCGGCGGCGGCAAGGTGCCCAAGGGCGGCGCCGTGCCGATCCGCATCGAAGCGCGCATCGGCGTACAGGCGCCAGCCGCCGTGATCTGGGAGTTGCTGGGCGATCTGCCGACCTGGGCCGCCTGGTGTCCCATCTATCCGCGCGCCGAAGGGTTGCTCCGGATCAACGAGCGGCTGTCCCTGACCCTGGCCTTGCCCGGCTTGCCGGAGCGGGAAATCACGCCCCGGGTCATCGACTGGATGCCGGAAGAACAGATCCTGTGGGCCGATACGGCCTGGCGCGGCTGGGCCAAGTCGGTGCGCTACATCGAGGTTGATGTGCTGTCCGAGACCGGCTGTATCATCGCCAATGGCGAGCAGTTCGAGGGCATGTTCTCGGAACTCTTCGCCGAAAAACACCGCAAGGCCATGAAGAAGGGCTTCATCGCCTTCAACGAGGCCCTGAAGGAACAGGCCGAGACCCTCTGGCAGGATCGCCAGCGCAAGGCCAGATAAGACCCATGCTCGACGACCTCTATTCGGCAAGGATCCTCAAGGCGGCGGCCAACATGCCTCACGCCGGGCGCCTGCCTGAGCCGCAAGGCAGCTCTGAAAAAATCGCCAAGCTGTGCGGCAGCAGGGTGCTGGTCGACGTTGCGGTGACCGGCGGCCGGGTCAGTGACTTTGCCCAGGAGGTCAAGGCCTGCGCCCTGGGCCAGGCGGCGGCGGCGATCCTCGGCGAGCACATCATTGGTGCGACCCCCGCCGAGGTCGACGAAGCGCGAGACGCGCTCTATGCTATGCTCAAGTCGGGCGGCCCTGCCCCTCAAGGAAGATTTTCGGACCTCGCCATGCTCGAGCCCGTCAAGGATTACGCGCCGAGGCACGCCTCGACCCTGCTGGCCTTCGAGGCGGCGGCCGAGGCCCTGCGTCAGGCGACAACGCGAACTAGCGCCGCCGGGGCGGCCTAGAGGCGTCAAGGCCCCCGGCATGATTTACGAACGCTGCGTCCGCGGGGCCCTGAAGGCCTACAAGTGGACGCTCTCGCCCCTGATCGGGCGCCAGTGCCGTTATGCGCCGAGTTGCTCGGAATATGCGGCCCAGGCCCTGATCGAACACGGGCCGGCGGTTGGAACCTGGATGTCCATCCGGCGCGTGTGCCGTTGCAATCCTCTCGGCGGTTCAGGATACGATCCGGTGCCGTCACGGAAGACAAAATCATGATCGACCTTAAATTCCCGGACGGTACGGTCCGCAGTTACGAAGACGGTGTTAGCGGACGCGACATCGCCTCGGCCATCTCGCCCAGTCTGGCCAAGCGCACCGTGCTGGTGCGCCTCGACAGCGCCCTGATCGACTTTGACCGCCCGATCACCCCGGCCCTGATCAAGGGCGAGGGGGCTATCGCCTTTATCGCGCGCGATGATCCGGCGGCGCTGGACACCCTGCGCCACGACGTCAGCCACATCATGGCCCAGGCGGTGCAGGAGCTGTTTCCCGGAACCCAGGTGACCATCGGTCCGGCCATCGACGACGGCTTTTACTACGACTTCGCGCGCGACGAGCCGTTCTCCCTGGACGACCTGCCGAAGATCGAAGCGCGCATGAAAGAGATCGTCGACCGTGACGAAAAGCTGCGCCGCGAAGAGGTCGCCCGCGATGTCGCCATCACCGACTTCGCCGCCATGGGCGAGTCCTACAAGGCCGAGATCATCCGCGACCTGCCCGATACCGCGCCGATCAGCGTCTATCACCAGGGCGACTGGAAAGACCTGTGTCTGGGCCCGCACTTTCCCTCGACCAAACCTGTCGGCAAGGCCTTCAAGCTGACCAAGCTGGCCGGCGCCTACTGGCGGGGCAATTCCGACAACGCCCAGCTGCAGCGCATCTACGGCACGGCCTGGGCGACCGAGGCTGACCTTGAGGCGCACCTGACGCGGCTTGAGGAAGCTGAAAAACGCGACCACCGCAAACTGGGCGCGGTCATGGACCTCTTCCACATCCAGGAAGAGGGCAGGGGGATGATCTTCTGGCACCCCAAGGGCTGGATGCTTTACCGCACACTGCAGAACTACGTCCGGCGGCGGATGGAGGCGGGCGGCTATGACGAGGTCAAGACGCCGCAGATCCTCGACCGGGCATTGTGGGAAAAGTCCGGCCACTGGGACAAGTTCCACGCCAGCATGTTCGTCTGCGAAACCGCCGACGGCGATACGCTCGCCATCAAGCCGATGAACTGCCCGGGCCATATCCAGATCTTCAACCACGGCCAGAAGTCCTATCGCGACCTGCCGATCCGGCTGGCCGAGTTCGAGGGCCTGCACCGCAATGAAGGCTCGGGCGGCCTGCACGGCCTGCTGCGCGTGCGCCAGCTGTCCCAGGACGATGCCCACGTCTTCTGCCGCGAAGACCAGATCGAGGAAGAATCCCGCGCCTTCATCGAGATGCTGCGGGTGATCTATGACGACCTGGGCGTCGAGTTGCATTCGGTGAAACTGGCCCTGCGCCCCGACCTGCGCTTTGGCACCGACGAGAACTGGACGGTCGCCGAAGACACCCTGGAGCGCGCCGCCAACGCCGCCGGCGTCGAGGTCGAACGCATCCCCAACGAAGGCGCCTTCTACGGGCCCAAGCTGGAGTTCCACCTGCGCGACGCCATCGGCCGCACCTGGCAATGCGGCACCCTGCAGCTGGACTATGTGCTGCCCGAGCGGCTGGATGCCTCCTACATCGCTGAAGATGGCCAGAAGCACCGGCCGGTCATGTTGCACCGGGCCATCCTGGGCTCGATGGAGCGCTTTACCGGCGTGCTGATCGAGCACTATGCCGGCGCCCTGCCGATCTGGTTGACGCCGACCCAGATCGTGGTGGCCGCCATCACCCAAGACGCCGATGACTATGCCGTCCAGGTCACCGCCCGGCTGAAGAAGGCGGGCTTGCGGGCCGAGGCCGACCTGCGCAACGAAAAGGTCGGCTACAAGGTGCGCGAGCATTCCCTGGCAAAGGTGCCGGTCATCGCCGTCGTCGGTCGCCGCGAGGCCGAAGAAGGCACAGTCGCCATCCGGCGCCTGGGCTCCAACGATCAGACCATCCTGACCATTGAGGAAGCGGCGAGCCTGCTGGCGCTCGAAGCCACGCCGCCCGATCTGCGGTGACGGGCCCCACCCTGACCACGGCGCGGTTGATCCTGCGCCCGCCCGTGGCGGAGGACTTTGCCGGGTTCGTTGACCTGATGAGCCGCGAGGAATCGCGGTTCATCGGCGGGCCCATGGCGCCCGAGCTGGTCTGGCGCGGCGCCTCCACCATCGCCGGGGCCTGGATCATCGAGGGCTTCTCGATGTTCTCGGTGCTGGAGCGGGACAGCGGAAAATGGATCGGCCGGGTCGGACCCTGGCGGCCGCTGGGCTGGCCGGGAAACGAGGTCGGCTGGGGCCTGCTGCCGCAGGCGCAAGGCCGCGGCTACGCTACCGAGGCGGCGACGGCATCGATCGACTGGGCCTTTGACCATCTGGGGTGGGATGACGTCATCCACTGTATCGCGCCTGACAATGGACCATCCCAGGCCGTCGCCCGCCGGCTGGGATCAGAAAACCGGGGGCCCGGCCGCATGCCCGCGCCCTTCGACCATTTGCCGATCGAGATCTGGGGCCAGTCACGCGAAGAATGGCGGGCGCGGACGCGCTGATCGCGCACGTCTGATCAGCCTGTTTGCGGTGGCTTGGGTGATCAGCTAGAAGCGCCGAACCTTAAATTTGCCAGCCGATGAGTCCACCCATGGAAAACCAGTCCCAATCTGCTCCAGAGATCATCGGCGGCGCGCCGCTCTATCGCCGTCCCGAGCCCTTGAACCCCAAGGACCACGGCAATCTTGGCCTGTTGCGCCACGAAGTCGCCTACGCCTTCGCCGCCGGACAGCATTTTGTGCCCCTGCTGATCACCGAGTTCGGACCGGCCGCCTGCAGCTATCCCATCATTTTCGCGGGCGAAGACCGGGCGCCGATCGCCGTCATGGGCCTCAAGCCCGGTGAGAACGTTTTCGCGCCCGAGGCCATCAATCGCGGTGAGGCCTATAACCCGGCCTATCTGCGGCGTTATCCCTTCATCGTCGCGTCGTCCTCGGACCCGACCAATACCGCCGCCGTCGTCTGTATTGACCGCGATTCCGACATCGTCGGCGAGAACTCCGCCCAGCCGTTTTTCGAAAACGGCCAGTTCACGCCCTATGCCGAACAGTGTGTCACCTTCTGCCAGAGCTATGAAAACGAGCGGATGATGACCATCGGCGCGCTCGCCCGGATGAAGGAACTGGACCTGTTCGAATTCCGCACGGTCTCGTTCACGCCGACCGACGCGACCGGTCAGCCGCTGCCGCCGGTGGAAGTGGCCAGCTTCCACGCCATTTCCATGGAAAAGCTGAACGCCCTGCCGGTCGAGACCTATATCCAGCTGCGCGACCAGGGCATCGTGACCGCGATCATGGCCCACTGGATTTCGCAGTCACAGTGGGACCGGGTCGTGGCCCGCGCCATGCGCCGCGACGAAGCGGCCGCTGCCGCCAATATCGGGCCGGACAGCGCCGAGCTGGCCAGGAAGGCCCCCGCCAAGAAGTCCAAATAAGCCTATTCCGGCCTGCAGGCGAAAACACTGCGAGTCAGGCAGGAAAAGACCAGGCGCCCCGCCTCGTCCAGCAGATCATGCTGGGCCAGAACGATGCCCTTGGTCTCGCCGACAGGGTCCTTGCCGAGCACCGTCATCCGGCCGCGCAACAGCTCGCCCGGGCCGGGGTTGCGGGCGAACCGCAAGGCGTCTGTCGCCACCCGTTTGGTCTGGGGCCAGGGCGCCGAGGCCTGGGCATCCAGCTTGCTCCACATGGCGTAGATCAGGGCGTCCGGCAGGCCCTGCTCCAGGCTCCAGCCCGGCGCGAAGGCGGTGATGAACCGGTCCGCCATCTCGGCATCGACGGCGGCGTGTCCAAGTGAGACCACCTGTCCGACAGAGACCTCATCGAAATAATCCGGCACCCGGCGAACCCCGTTTTGCAAGCTGATCCTGTACAGCCTATAGCAGGTCCATGCTGATTTCGACCTCTCGCACAGGCGCATGCATCGTCGCCCTGCTGGCCTTGTTGGTGCTGACGCCAGGCAACGCCGGGGCCGCGCCCGTCAAGCAGGATCACCTGACCACCGAGCTGATTTCGCAAGGCGACATCGTGCCGGGCGCGCCGTCCTATGTCGGCCTGCGCGAGACCATGGAGCCGGGCTGGCACACCTACTGGATCAATCCCGGCGACGCCGGCGAGCCGACCAAAATCACCTGGACCCTGCCCGCCGGCTGGAAAGCGGGACCGATCGTCTGGCCGACGCCCGAACGCATCGCCTACGGCCCGCTGATGAACTACGGCTACAATACTGAAGTCGTGCTGCCGGTGGCCATTACCCCGCCCGCCGGCGTCAAACCCGGCGAGACGGTGACCCTGAAGGCCCATGTGGACTACCAGGTCTGCAGCGACGTCTGCGTGCCGGGTCGGGTCGACCTGACCCTCGACGTCAAGGTCGCCTCAGGCCAACCGGTTATAGATCCGGTCGGCAGCCCGGCGATCGTCCGGGCGCTTGAACGCGGCCCCCGGCCATCCGACTTCCAGGTCGCAGCAACGGCGCAGGGCGCAACCCTGAAACTGAGCGCCGCCGGCGACGCCCTCAAAGGCGCCGATGTCTCCAGGGCCTATTTCTTTCCCTATGAAGCCGCCGGCCTGAACCACGCTGCGCCGCAGGCCATTGAACGCGGCACCGAAGGCCTGACCCTGACCCTGACGCCGGTGGGGGCGACAAAGGCCGGCGCGATCACCGGCGTTCTCAGTCTGGGCGAGACGTCCTATGAGGTCGCCGCCCGGGACGGTCCACCCCTGGCCGGGACCTCAGGCGGCGGAACGCTGCCCCCTACAGCCCTGCCCGGCGCCAAGACGGCGCCGACGACACCGCAGCCGGCGCAGGGCGGCTTGACCCTGGTCCTCAAGTTGCTGGCGGCGTTCGGCGGCGGCCTGATCCTCAATTTGATGCCCTGCGTCTTCCCGATCCTGTCGATGAAGGCGGCGTCTCTCGCCGGTCACGTTCACGACGCCCGCGCCGCGCGCCGGCAGGGCCTGGCCTTCATGGTCGGCTGCCTGGTCACCTTCCTGACCCTGGCCGGCATCCTGCTCGCCGTTCGCGCGGCCGGCTCGTCCGTCGGCTGGGGATTCCAGCTGCAATCGCCCGGTGTGACCGCGGCGCTGGCCCTGTTGATGCTGCTGGTGGCGCTCGACCTGTCCGGCGTCTTTGAAATCGGTACGTCCATGCAGGGGGCCGGCACGGGTCTGGCCTCAAGGAGCGGCGTCATCGGGGCCTTCTTCACGGGGGCCCTGGCGGTGGTCGTCGCCGCGCCCTGCACCGCACCGTTCATGGGTCCCGCCCTGGCCTTCGCCCTGAGCCAGCCGCCGCTGACCGCCCTTTTGGTGTTCGCCGCCCTGGGCCTGGGCTTCGCCGCGCCGTTCACGGCCCTGGCCTATGCACCGGCCCTGCTGAAGCTCATTCCCCGGCCGGGCGCCTGGATGAACGTCTTCAAGACCGTCCTGGCCTTCCCGATGTACGGCACAGCGCTCTGGCTGACCTGGGTGTTCAACGGCGAGGCCGGACACCTGGCTCTGGCGGCCTTGCTGTTCGCCGGCCTGCTGACCGCTTTTGGAGCCTGGCTGTTCGGACAGGGTCAGCGCCAGTTCTCGGCGACCTGGCGCTGGGTGCTCCAGGCCGCCCTCCCGGCCGCGCTGATCGCCTCGATTCTGCTGATTATCCCCGCCGCCCACACCGAAGCCGCTGACGGGGCCGCCGCGCCGTCAAAGCTGGGCTCGATCACCCGCGAAGCCTGGAGCCCGGAGCGGGTCACCGAGTTGCAGGCGCAGGGTCGCGTCGTGTTCGTCGATTTCACCGCCGACTGGTGCGCCACCTGCAAGGTCAATGAGCTGACCTCGCTGCGCAGCGCCGACGTGGCCGCAGCCTTCGCTGAAGTGAATGCGGCCTATCTGGTCGGCGACTGGACCAACCACAACGCCGACATCGCCCAGGTTCTGGCCGAGCACGATACGGCTGGCGTGCCGCTCTATCTGGTGTACAGCGCCAGGGGCGGCGAGCCTGAGAAACTGCCCCAGGTCCTGACCACCGGCATCGTCAAGGCCGCGTTGAAGCGGGCGGCCGGGAAAAGCTAGACCGGCGGGGCCGGCGGGGCGGTGATCACTTCGACATTGTCGTTCAGCAGGTAGGACATCTCGCGCAGCGCCTTGTCCTTGTCGGTAGGGCTGGCCGCCGACGCCAGTTCGCCCAGGCGCTTGGGCAGGTCCTGGGAGATGCCGTGCAGGATGCACTTCAGGTCCGAGTCGCCGCCGCGCTTGCGCAGCTCATCCGAACCGGTCTGGTCGAGGGCGGCCAGGACCGTGATGTCGGCCTTGAAGTCGTCAAACCCGGGCAGGGCGCCGGCGGGGCTGGCCTTGACCGTGTTGCGATAGGACTCGACCCGCGCCTTCAGGCCGCTGGCCCGGGCGATGATGTCGGCGAACATGGGCTCGCTGGCCACAGAGGCGGGCGCCGCCACCGCGACGACAGGGGTCAGATGATGACCGTCGGGGATCGGTCCCGAGGCGGCGTAGAACAGAAACAGGGCACTGACAGCATCACAGGACATGGGGTGATCCCTTCGGCTAAGAATCCCTCTATGGGTTAACGCCCAACTTGGTTAACGAATCCTTTATGAAGGCCCCGCGATGAGCGTCGAAGACGCCTGGAAAGCCTTGGCGGATCAAGCCTCCGGCGTCTTGCCGGTCCGCGAGATGTTCGCCGCCGAACCGGGCCGGCTGGAGGCCATGAGCCTGGATGCAGCCGGCCTGCATATCGACCTTTCCAAACAGGCCTGGTCGTCCGCCGCCTTTCACGCCGCGATCGCCCTGGCCCGCGCGGCGGACGTCGCGGGCCGGCGCGCCGCCCTGTTCGCTGGCGAGGTTGTAAACGTCAGCGAGGGCCGTGCCGCCCTGCACATGGCCCTGCGCGCGCCCACGGACGAGACCTGGTCGGCGGACGGAGCGCCCGTTTCGCCGGAGGTTCAGAAGACCCGCGCCGCCATGGCCGCCTTCGCCGAGGGGGTCGGCTCGGGCCGCATCGCCGCTGCGGACGGCCGTGCGTTCGAGCACATCCTGCACATCGGCATCGGCGGCTCTGATCTGGGGCCACGCCTGGTGTGGGAAGCCATGCGGCCGCTCAAGCCGAAAATCGGCCTGAACTTCGTGGCCAACGTCGACCCGGCCGAGATCGCAGCGGCCCTGGCGCCGCTCAACCCCGCCCGCACTCTGGTGATCATCGTCTCAAAGACCTTCACCACCGCCGAGACCATGGCCAATGCCCGCGCGGCCCGCACCTGGCTGGAGACGGCGCTGGGCGAGCCTGACGCCAAGGCTCACCTAGCGGCGATTTCAACCAACTTGGAGGCCACCGCCGCTTTTGGCGTGCCGGCCGACCGGGTCTTTGGCTTTCGTGACTGGGTCGGCGGACGGTTTTCCGTCTGGTCGTCGGTCGGCCTGTCCTGCGCCTGCGCCCTGGGCTGGGCGGCGTTCGAGGCCTTTCTGGCGGGCGCCGCCGCCATGGACCGGCACTTTGTGTCCGCGCCGCTGGAGCGTAACGCCCCGGTGCTGATGGCCCTGGCCAATGTCTACAACCGCGACGTCCTGGATCGCCGCGCCCGCGCCGTGGTTCCTTATGCCCAGCGCCTGCGGCTTTTTCCCGCCTTTCTGCAGCAGCTGGAAATGGAGTCGAACGGCAAGCCGTCCCGGCGGCCCAGCGCCGGTGTAGTGTTCGGCGAGGCGGGGACCAACGGTCAGCACGCCTTTTTCCAGATGCTGCATCAGGGAAGCGATATCGTGCCGGTCGACTTCATCGCCGTACGCGAGGCGCGCGAGGGGCCGCCCGACCAGCAAGCCATGCTGCTGGCCAATTGCCTGGCCCAGGCCGAGGCCTTGATGACCGGAGCCGATGCTGTTGAACCGCACCGCCGGTTCACCGGCGACCGGCCCTCGTCCATGATCCTGCTGGACCGGCTGGCCCCGGCGAGCCTCGGCGCCCTAATCGCCCTCTATGAACACAAGGTTTTCGTCGAAGGCGTCGTCTGGGAGATCAACAGCTTTGATCAGTGGGGCGTCGAACTGGGCAAGGCCCTGGCCGGCAGAATTCTCGGCGAACTGGCCGGCGGGCCGGCCGCACTGCATGATCCATCGACCACAGCCCTGATCGCCAGATTGAAGGGCTGAGGGAATTCCGCTAAGAGCCGCCTCCATGACGTTCGGCCTGCATCATCACCCCGTTCATTCCACCTGCCATGCTTGGCGGGGCCGGGATCACGTGGCCTGAGGGCAAACGAAATCCCAAGGCCCCGCCGCCGCCAGCGGATGGGGCCCTTCGGCGCCATCCGTCGACCTTCAGATGAGACGACGCCATGACCGACGATCCCAAAACCCCAGACTTCCGGCCCGAGGCGCGAGCACCCAAGGGCTTTGCCGACCGCCGCGCCGGCGACCTCGCCGGCCAGCGCGCCATCATCGAGGCGGTCTCGGCCGTCTATGAACGCTATGGCTTCCAGGCGCTGGACACTGGCGCCTTCGAATACGCCGACGCCCTCGGCAAATTCCTGCCCGACGCCGAGCGGCCCAATGCCGGGGTCTTCGCGCTGCAGGATGACGATGATCAGTGGATGGCCCTGCGCTATGACCTGACCGCGCCGCTCGCCCGCTTTGCCGCAGAGAACTGGCAGGCCTTGCCCAAGCCCTTCCGCCGCTATGCGGTCGGCACGGTGTGGCGCAACGAAAAGCCGGGGCCCGGCCGCTTCCGCGAATTTGTCCAGTGCGACGCCGACACCGTCGGCTCCGACCGGCCTGAAGCCGACGCCGAAATCATCGCCATGGCCCTGGAAGGCCTGCAGGCTGCGGGCCTGGATCGCAGTCAGGCGGTCATCCGCATCAACAATCGCAAACTGCTCAACGGCCTGCTGACGGGCGCGGGTGTCACCGGCGAGGCCCAGCGCCTGGCGGTTTTGCGTGCGGTGGACAAGCTCGACCGGCTGGGACCCGACGGCGTGCGCTATCTGCTGGGCGAGGGTCGCAAGGACGAGTCCGGCGCCTTTACGCCGGGCGCCAAGCTGAATGCCAAGGCCGCCGAACAGGTGCTGGCCTTTACCGCCGGCGGCGGCGGAAGCCGTGGCGAGACCCTGGACCGTCTGGCCAGCGTCATCGGCGCCTCGCCTGAAGGCGACGAGGGCCTGAAGGAGCTGTCGTTGATCGCCGCGGCCCTGAACAGTCTGGGAGTCGGCGAGGACGAGGCGACCTTTGAGCCCTCCATCGTGCGGGGCCTGGAATATTACACCGGCGCGGTGTTCGAGGCCGAGCTGCTGCTCGAGACCCTGGACGAGGCCGGCAAGCCGATGCGCTTTGGCTCGATCGGCGGGGGCGGACGCTATGACGATCTGATCGCCCGCTTTACCGGCGAGCGCACTCCCGCCACGGGCTTTTCGTTCGGTGTCTCGCGGCTGGCCGCGGCCCTGGCGGCGGCGGGACGGCCAAGCCTGGCCTCGCGCGGGCCGGTGGTCATCATCGCCTTCGATCAGGCCGGCATGGGCGAATATTTCGCCGCCTGCGCCCAGCTTCGCGCCGCGGGCATCGCCGCCGAGGTCTATCTCGGCAGCTCCGGCATGAAGGCCCAGATGAAATACGCCGACCGGCGCAATTCCCCCGCTGCGGTGATCCTCGGCGGCGACGAACTGGCGGCAGGGACCGTGACCATCAAGGATCTGGATCTGGGCCGCAAACTGGCCGAGGGCCTGACCGATCACGGCGCCTGGGCCCAGGGCCGGCCCGGCCAGCAGACCGTGGCGCGGGCCGATCTGGTCGGCGCCGTGCGGGCCATCGTGGATCAGGCCTGATGCGTTGCGAAGATCCCGTTCCCGCCCCGGCGCTGGACGCCATTCGCGCGCCCCTGGCGGCCCTGAACGCGACCCTGTCCGATCCGCCGGTCATTCAGCCGCTTAATCTGATGCTGGACCTGGCGGGCGAGGCCATGCGCGCGCGCCTGTTCGTCGTGCAGGACGAGGGCGGCCGCGAGGCCTGTCTGCGTCCGGACTTCACCGTCGCCATCGCCCGCGAGCACTTTCGCAGCGGCGGCGCCTCCGGCCGATATCGCTATGAAGGCCGGGCCTTCCGTGTCGCCCCGGCCGGGGCCTTGGACAGCCACCCGGAAGAATTTCTGCAGGTGGGCGTTGAAGTCTTCGGCGAGCCGGCCAGCCCGGGGGCCGACGCCGAAATTCTCGGTGCCGCCTGGCGCGCCGCCTGCGCGGGCGGACGGGGTGATCTGTCCCTGCGCCTGGGCGATGTTGCGCTGTTCGGAGCCGTTCTGTCGTCTCTGGACGTGGCTCCAGAGGTCGCCGGCCGTCTGGTCCGCGCCCTTGGCCGGCCGCGACAGCTGTCGGTCCTGCTGCAGCGCGCGGGCCGCGATGCCGCGCTCGATGCGCAGGAGGCGCGGATCGCCGGCCTGCCCCGCGACGCCGCCATGGCCGCTATCGAGGCGATCTGGGCCCAGAAGGACCTTGAGCCGATCGGCGGGCGGGGCGCGGCCGAAATCGCCGAACGTCTGGCGGCCAAGGCGTTTGCCGCCCGCTCGCCCCGGCTGACGGCGGCGCAGCTGAAGACCATTGACCGGTATCTTGCCCTGAGCGGCGCGCCGCAAGACGTTCTGTCGGACGTAAAGACCCTGACGGGCGGCGCGGCGGCCCAGGCGGCGCTTGAGTCCTGGGCCGGGCGTCTGGCGGGTTTCAGGCAGGCCGGTGTCGACCTGACCCGCGCCACCCTGAACACCCGTTTTTCCCGCGCCTTTGGCTATTACGACGGCTTCCTCTTTGAAGTGCTGTCCGCGTCACTGCCGGCCGACGCGCCCCTGGCCGCCGGCGGACGATACGATGGTCTGACCGAGCGCCTCGGCGGAATGACCTCGAGCGCGGTAGGCTGCATGGTCCGGCCGGCGCGGGTCTGGATGGAGACCGGTCGATGAGCGACCCCCTGATCCTGGCCCTGCCGTCCAAGGGGCGCCTGAAAGAACAGTGCGAAGCCTGGCTGGAATCGGCCGGCTATCGCCTGGAGACCTCAGGCTCGGGCCGGGGCTACACCGCTGTGCTGAAGGGCGCGCCGGGGATCACCGTCCAGTTGCTGTCGGCGGGCAGCATCGCCGCCGCCCTGGACGCCGGCGATGTTCATCTGGGCGTGACCGGCGAGGACCTGTTGCGCGAACGCAGCGAGGACATCGACGCGCGTGTCATGCTGCTGCGCCCCCTGGGGTTCGGCTCTGCGGATGTGGTGGTCGCCGCGCCCGAAGCCTGGATCGACGTCGACACCATGGCCGACGTCGACGAGGTGGCGCACGACTATCTGGCCCGCACCGGCGGGCGCCTGCGCGTGGCCACCAAGTACACTATCCTGACCCGGACCTTCTTCGCCGCCCACGGCGTCGTCGATTACCGGATCGTGCCCTCGGCGGGCGCCACCGAAGGCGCGCCGGCGGCAGGATCGGCGGAGTTGATTGTCGACATCACCACCACCGGCACGACCCTGACCGCCAACAATCTGAAGATCCTGAAGGATGGTATCATCCTGAAGAGCCAGGCGAATCTGGCTGCCAGCCTGACGGCGATCTGGAGCTCTGCCCAGAAATCAGGCGCCGCGGCGATTCTCTCAAAAGACGAACAGGCCGGACTGGTCGCGCAATTGGATAGGTAAGCTTGGACGGCGGCGTCCAAACTAAGGCCAAAATCGCGGATTTCCCCCGCCTATAAGGCCCTTGTGAAGATCAACCGATTGACTCACCCCCCGTTCGAGGGTTCCTTGGCCCCGCGAGAGAGACCCGGCCGACAGAGCATGGGATCATCGGCGTTTCGGGGAGGAAACGCCTCTACTTCTTCAGACCCGCCGCGAGTATCCCCCGCGGCGGGTTTGTCATGTCTGGACCTCACCAGATGTGGGCCCGCTTCTCCGGCGCGATAAACATCTTGCCGCCCGGCTGAATGTTGAAGGCCGTGTACCAGGCGTCGACATTGGGCAGGGTGCCGTTAACGCGATAGGCGTCCGGCGAATGAGGGTCAGAGGCCAGCTGCTGGATGATGGCGGCGTCGCGTTTCTTGTCGAGCCACGACTGGCCATAGGCCAGGAAGAACCGCTGGTCGCCGGTCAGTCCGTCGATCACCGGCGCCGGCTTGCCGCCAAGGGCCGCATGATAGGCGTCCAGCGCGATCAGGATGCCGCCCAGGTCGGCGATGTTCTCGCCCATGGTCAGGCCGCCATTGATCTTGTGACCCGGCACCGGCTCATAGGCGTTGAACTGGGCGCCGAGGATGCTGGCCTGGGCGTCGTAGCGTTTGGAATCTTCCGGCGTCCACCAGTCGCGCAACAGGCCTGTGGCGTCGGAATGGCGGCCCTGGTCGTCGAAGCCGTGGGTGATCTCGTGGCCGATGACCGCGCCGATCGAGCCGTAGTTGACCGCCAGGTCCGCATCCGGATCGAAATAGGGCGGCTGCAGGATGGCCGCCGGGAAGACCACTTCATTGAGGGTCGAGTCGTAATAGGCGTTCACCGTCTGGGGGGTCATGCCCCATTCCAGCCGGTCGATGGGCTTGCCCAGCTTGTTCCGCTGATAGTCCCACTCAAAGGCGAGCGAGCGGCGGACATTGCCGTAGAGGTCCCTGGCGTCGATGCGCAAGGCCGAATAGTCCCGCCACTTGTCCGGATAGCCGATCTTCACATTGATGGCCTCCAGCTTGCGCTGGGCTTCGATGCGGGTCTCGGGGGCCATCCACGAGGCGTTCTGCAGACGGGTCTTGAGCGCTGATTTCAGATTGTTCACCAGGGTCACCATCTTGGCCTTGGACTCCGGCGGGAAGTACTTGGCCACATAGAGCCGGCCGACCGCTTCGCCGAGAGTCATGTTCACGGCCGCCACGCCGCGCTTGTAGCGCGGCCGCAGCTCCTGGATGCCGTTAAGGGTCTTGTTGCGGAACTCGAACCGCGAATCGACAAACCGCTTGGACAGATAGGGCGAGGCCTGATCGGTCATGGTGAAGGCCTGCCAGGCCTGCAAGGTGGGGATGTCCGTCTCGGCGAAGGCCTTGGCGATGGCTGGGAACGACGACAGCTCGCCCAGCACGACCTTTTGCTGACCGTCGAGCCTGGCGGCCCTGAGGAAGTCGGCCCACGGGAAGTCCGCCGTCAGGGTGTTGAGATCCTGGGGCGTGCTGGCGTTGTACATCTTGATGTCATCGCGGCGCTGTTCGCGCGGCCAGGTCGCCTGGGCGATCCTTGTCTCATAGGCGATGATGTTGTCGGCGTTCTTTTCGGGCTCGGCCCAGCCGACCATCGTCAGGGTCCGCACGATGTAGGCGCGATAGGCCTTGAGATCATCGGCATGCTTGGGGTCGAGGTAGTAGTCCCTGTCAGGCAGATCCAGACCGTCGGAGTTTATGTAGGTGACATAGTGGTCCGGGGCGCGCTGGTCGATGCCGACAAAGGGGGCGAACAGCATGCCGTAATAGCTGCCCAGGCCCTCTCCCATGACGGCGGCGAGCTTTGGCCGGGTGTCGGCCGCGCGGACCTTGGCCAGGTCGCCGGCCAGTGGTTTGGCGTCCAGGTCTTCGACGCGCTTTTCGTCCATGAAGCTGTTGTACACCGCGCCGACCTGGGCCTGTTCGCCCTTGGGCATCCAGGCGTGTGAGGCGTCTTCGATGATCGCCCGAAGCCGCGCATCCGAAAGCTCGGTCAGCTGTTCGGCCGGGCCCCAGCTGGCGCGGTCGGCGGGGATCTTGAGATCGTCAAACGCCTTGCCGGCCGAATACCGGAAGAAGTCGTCGCCGGGCCCGGCGCTCTTGTCCATTCCGGGCAGGCTCATGCCCCAGGTTCCGTAACGCGGCGCCGCCAGATTGGTCTGGTCGCCGGCCGGCCTGCAGCCGAAGGCCAGCAGGGTAGCGCCCAGCACCGCCGTCAATTGAACCTTGTGAACCCAAGCCATGTGAAGCCTCCCCGTCCGTCCATGCACGCTTCCAGTCGTGCACAAGGACTGCGACCATATTTGGACGCAGCGGCTTAGCCTAGGGAACTTTGGCCTTTGTCACCGGCTCAGGTGGCGCAATCTGCACCGTGAAGGCAACCCGCACGGTTTCAACTCGGTTCAGTCGGCGAAAGGTCAAGGTCGCGGGAATTGTCTGGCCCTCACTGGTGGACGTTTTCAATCCGACCATCATGGCATGGTAGCCGCCAGGCGCCAGTTCAAGCGTCCCGCGAGGCGCAATGACCACGCCGTTAGGGAACGACTTCATGGAATAGACCCCGTTCGCCTCCACGGTCTGGTGAAGTTCAACGCGGGCCGCTCGAGGTGTCGATATCGATACCAAGGCAATCGGCCATGCGCCCGTATTGGCGATGACAGCGAAACCAGCGCCCGTTCCGCCTGCCGGGGCCGGGCGACTCCAGGGACTATGAACGACTAGGCCGGATGACGGAAAGTCATAGTCGCGGGCCGGAGCGGCTGCAGCGCTGAGGGCCAGGATTGCCAGTCCGATCGCAAATCGGGCGGGGCCTGTGTTTCCAGCATGCTTCATGGCTATCGCTTAGGCGGCGGCCCGCAAATCCTGCAAGCCCTATTTCACCGGGCGGTCCTGCACGCCATAGTGACCGCCTCGAGTCACAGGAGACGCCCCGGACCTTGGACGCCCAGGCCGCTACCGCCGGATACAAGGACATCGTGCTGTTCCTGGTTACGGCGGGCGTGGTGGCGCCCCTGTTCCGCCGCTGGAAAATCAGCCCGATCCTGGGCTTCCTGCTGGCGGGGGTAGTGCTGGGCCCGTTCGGGCTGGGCGCGCTGGGCAAGACCGCGCCCTGGCTGGCGACCTTTACGATCAGCGATCCCGAACAGGTCGCCCAGCTGGCCGAGCTGGGCGTCGTCTTCCTGCTGTTCATGATCGGACTGGAGCTGTCCTGGGAGCGCCTGCGCCTCATGCGGCGGATGGTGTTTGGTCTGGGCGGCCTGCAGGTCGCCGTCTGCCTGGGCGTCATCGCGGCGGCGGCCCACGCCCTGGGCCAGCCCTGGCCGGCGGCCCTGGCTATCGGCGCGGCTCTGGCCCTGTCGTCCACAGCGATCGTCATGCCCCTGCTGGCCGAGCGCAAGCGCCAGCACTCGCCGGCCGGCCGGGCCATTTTTTCGGTGCTGCTGTTCCAGGATCTGGCGGTGGCCCCGATCCTGATCACCCTGGCCGTGGCGGCCGGCCACGCCGGCGAGGCGCCGTCGCCCAAACTGCTGCTCGCCTTCGCTCCCGCCGCCATCGGCCTTGTCGTCCTGGTCGTCGCCGGGCGGCTCGTCCTGCGGCCGATGATGAAGTCGGTGGCGCGCGCCAAGAGCGAAGAGCTGTTCATGGCCGCCTGCCTGCTGGTGGTCATCGGTGCGGGCCTGCTCAGTGCGCTCAGCGGCCTGTCCATGGCGCTGGGCGCCTTCATCGCCGGCCTGCTGCTGGCCGAGACCGAGTTCCGCCACGAGATCGAGGTGACTATAGAACCCTTCAAGGGCCTGCTGCTCGGCCTGTTCTTCGTCTCGGTGGGCATCGGCCTTGATCTGTCCCTGCTGGCCCACCATCCGGTGCGCATCGTCGGCATCGCCGCCGGCCTGTTCGCCCTGACCGGTATGGTCGTGCTGGTCCTGTCGCGCGCCTTTGGCCTGACGTGGCGCCAGGCGGCCGAGGCGGCCTTGCTGCTGGCGGCGGGCGGCGAGTTCGCCTTTGTCATCATCGGCAACGCCATCGACGGCGATCTGGTCCGCAAGTCGGTCGGCCAGACGGTGCTGGTCGCCGCCACCCTGTCGATGTTCACCGTGCCTGTGCTGGCCGGCCTGGCCGCCCGGCTGGGTTCAGGGAGACCCGCGGCCGACGCCGCGCCGGCAGAGGCTCCAGGCGATCCGGGCTCGGGCCCCAAGGTTCTGGTGGTCGGCTACGGCCGCGTCGGACGGCTGGTCGGCGAGATGCTGGACGCCCATGAGATCGCCTGGGTCGGGGCCGACCGCGACACCCGCGGCGTCGAGGCCGCGCGCCGGGCGGGCAAGAGCCTCTATTTCGGCGATGCGTCGAAACCGGAATTCCTGAAGCGCTGCGGCCTGGAAACCGCGCCCGCCCTGGTGGTGACCATGGACAGCCCTGAGGGTGTCGAGGCGGTGGTGGCGGTCGCGCGCGAGCTTCGCCCCGACCTGACAATTGTCGCCCGCGCCCGCGACGCGCGCCATGCCCAGCGGCTATACGAGCTGGGCGCCACCGATGCGGTGCCCGAGACCATCGAGGCCTCGCTGCAGTTGTCCGAAGCCGTGCTGGTCGACATCGGCATCCCCATGGGCCTGGTCATCGCCTCGATCCACGAGCGTCGAGACGAGTTCCGCAAGATTCTGAACCGGCCCGATGCTCTGGGCGGACGCGTGCGCCGCGCCCGGGACGCCATGCGCCGGACCTAGAGCGCATTCCGAAAAGCGGAAACCGGTTTCCGGAATAAATATCAAAGATCTGGAGCGGCGATCTGAGTCCATCTGATCGCAACCCGCTCTAGTCCTCCGGCGGCGGGCCGCCGCGTCCGCCTGCGCCCGCACCACCGCGTCCCGCGCCGCCGCCCCGCGCCGGCTGCGGCCCCAGCGACTTGACGACGTACTTGCCGATCGCGTCGACATCCGACGGCGACAGGCTGTTGGACAGGGCCGGCATTTCGCCCTGACCCTGGGCGATCACCCGGGTGATGTTGGCAAAGTCGGTGCGGCCGGTAATGCGCGGTCCGGTGCCGCCCGAGCCGTCGGCGGCGTGGCAGCCGGCGCAGGTTCGGGTGAAGGCGGCCTGACCGGCGGCCCGTTCGGCCGGCGTGGCGGTGATCTGGGCGCTGGCCGCGGCCACCGAGGGCGGCGCCGGGGCAAGCGGCACGCCGCCGGCCGGAGCCGGGCCGTTTTCGCTGGCGCCGTCGAGGGTGAGCGCAACGATCTCGGCCGGCTTGCCCGGCGCGGAGACGGCGACGACGATATATTGCCGGCCGTTGTGCATGTAGGTCATGGGCGCGCCGGTCGACAGGGTGGGCAGTTCGGTCGAATGGACGACCTTGCCGTCGCGCTTGTCATAGACGCGCAGCAGGGGCCCGCCGCGGCTGGCTGAAATCGTGCCGGACTCGCCCATGAACAGGAGCTGTTTCGTGAGCAGCGGACCGGGGCGGATGTCGAACTGGCCCATGTGGTCAAAGTCCAGACCCAGGCCCTGCAGCGCCGGGCTGTTGCGAACCGAGTCGGGCGCGCCGCCGTCCGCCACGTGCCAGAGCATGTCGCCCTTGTTCATGTCCATGGCCACCAGTTCGCTGTACGGCGGCTTGAACAGCGGCAGGCCGCGCGGTCCCATGAGCGTGGTGTTGTTGGCCTGAACATAGGCCAGGTTGGTGCGGGCCGGATCGCCCTTGGCCACGCCAACGGCGCTGGGCCGGTTGCGCGTGGGAATATAGAGCACATTGGTGTCCGGATCGAAGGCGCCGCCGTTCCAGTTGGCGCCGCCGCCGAAGCCTGGAAAGACCAGCGAGCCCTTGATCTGCGGGGTGACCAAAGCCGGCGGGGTGAACAGCGGGCCCTTGTCATAGGACTTCATGATCTCGATCGCCTCGGCGCGCAGCTGGGGCGTGAAATCGATCAGATTGTTTTCGTCATAACCCTGGGGCGCGAAGGGAACCGGACGGGTGGGGAAGGGCTGGGTGGGCGAGGTCTTTTCGCCGGGAACCCGGCTTTGCGGCACCGGCCGCTCCTCGATCGGCCAGATCGGATGTCCGGTGCGGCGGTCGAAGGTGAAAATGAAGCCCTGCTTGGTCAGCTGACTGACGGCCTGGATGCGCCGGCCGCCGACCACCACGTCGTGCAGGATGGGCGCGGTCGGGTTGTCGTAGTCAAAGATGCCGTGGTGCACGGTCTGGAAGTGCCAGATGCGGCGGCCGGTCTTGGCGTCCAGGCAGACGATGCTTTCGGCGAACAGGCCGTTGCCCGGACGCTCGACGCCGGCAAAATCGTTCGAGGGCGTCTCGGTGGGCAGATAAACGTAACCCAGCTCCGGATCGGCGCTCATCATCGTCCAGACCCCGGCCTGTCCGACAAAGTCAGCGGCGCCGTTTTCCCAGGTCTCGTAGCCGAACTCGCCCTTGCGGGGCACGACGTGGAAGGTCCAGACCAGCCGGCCGGTGCGCACGTCGTAGCCGCGGATGTCGCCCGGCAAAACTTCCTTGTTGCGGCCCGGCGAGGGGATGATCTGGGCGATGACGATGTCTCCGACCACCAGGGCCGGCGAGACCGAGCGCACATCGCTGCGCACCGCGCGCTCCGGCGCCAGGTTGTCGCGCAGGTTCACGGTTCCGTTCTGGCCGAAGTTGGCCGCGGCGCGGCCGGTCTTGGCATCGATGGCGATCAGGCGGCCATCCAGCGAGTTGTGGAACAGGCGCTTGTCCTTGCCGTCCGTCCAGTAGGCCAGGCTGCGGGGGCCCAGTGAGGCCGCGCCGCCGCCGATGTCGGCGGGCTGGGGCTCATAGGTCCAGATCGTCTTGCCGGTGCCCGCGTCGATGGCGGCCGCGCCATGGTTCAGCCAGGGCACGTAAAGCACGCCGTCGTCCAGCAGGGGCGTTGCCTTGTAGTTGTTCGAGGCCGCCCCGCCCGAGGCTTCGGCCGTCCAGCGCCAGGCGATCTTCAGGCGGCTGACATTGGACAGGTTGATCTGGTCCAGCGGCGCATAGCGGGTCTGGCCAGCGTCGCCGCCCCAGTATTTCCACTTGGTGGGATCGTAGACCTTGAGGGTCGAGGTGGCCCGGCTCGAGGCGACATTGGTCGACGCACAGGCGGCGGCCGTGATCATGACCGTCGCCGTGATCAGCGCCCTGACGAGTCCGCGATGCAGTTTCATGTGTCCCACCCCTTGCGCCTTGCTGGCGCATATCGGCGGTCCGGCCCCCGAGCCGGCCACCTTTGGGAAAGACTTAGCGCCCGGGGACGCAACCGACAACCGGCCTTGGGCGGGCCGTCAGCCGACCTTGATGGTGTAGTCGGTCCATTCCTTGATCTTGCCGTTCTTGACGAAGAACACCCCAACGCCTTCGAACAGCAGCGGCTGGGTCGTCGAGGTGAACTTGTCGATCCGGTGATTGATCACGATCGGCCCGGAGCAAAAGGTCGACAGCACCTTCAGCTCGATGGCCGAGGCGTTGTCGACATAGCCCTTCAGGCGGTTGGTGATCGCCTCAAAGCCCTTGTCCGGCGGGCTGGTCTCGGTCATCCGGTAGACGCAGTCGGGCGCCAGATAGGCCAGCTGGCCGCTCATGTCCTTGGGCTTGATGGCTTCGAGGAAATCGTTGACCACCTTGACATTGGCCTGTTCGGCAGCGCTCCATCCCGCGCCTTGCGCCTGGGCCTTGCCCGAGAAGGCGGCCATCATCACGGCGCCCAGGGTGGCCGTGCCCAGCAGATTGCGGCGGGTCGCGTCGAGTTTGGGGTCTTCCGGGGGCGTTTCCATGGGGTCATCCAGCTGTTGAGGGGTCCAGTGCGGACAGCCCAGCTTGCTGAACGATCGCCCGGGACGCAAGCGTCAAGCCGCCCCGGCCTTTCGGCCAGGGCGCAAGCCTGATCTGCTGTATTGTCGACCCGAAATTTTGGAGCGGGCGAGGCGATTCGAACGCCCGACCCCAACCTTGGCAAGGTTGTGCTCTACCCCTGAGCTACGCCCGCACTCCGTGGGCGGCCCAAGGAGGAACCACCCGAAATTTCGAGAGGCGGCTTATGGCAGAGGGCCCCGGGCTTGGCAAGCGGCCAGCCGCATCAGCCCTGCCGAATGGGCTTCAAGCGCCGCTTGTTGACGTGGGCGGTGGGGGCCGGGCCGCTGTCGTCAGGCATCTCGCCCTTGAAGTAGAGACGCTGCCAGGCCTCCTTGACCGCTTCGGGGTCCTTGAAGTGGAGCCGGCGGTTGAATTCCTCGCGCAGCTTGAACCAGGCGTCGTACTGACCGCGCAGGTCGACGTTGTCGTCCAGATTGCGGCGGACGATGTCGAACTCTTCCAGCGGCTTGTCCTGGACCAGGGTGATGAAGCAGAACGGCTCACCCTTGGTGAAGTGCACCGAGCCCGGCCGGGTAAACAGCCAGTTCATGGTGAAGGGGAAGGGCAGCCAGTCGGTCTCGACCAGGCCTGATAAGGGCTGGATGCCGTCCTTGATGTGGTTGGGCGGGCCCATGGTCCAGGTCGACCAGCCGGGCGGGGTCTTGAACAGATAGCCGGTGTGAAAGGTCACCACGCCATGGGTGAAGTGGGATTTGACGAAATCCTCAAAGCCCGGAAACGGGTATTCCGACTGAAAGGTGATGTCCGAGGCGTTCATGCCGCCGTTCCAGGTGGCGGTGAAGCTGACGGGACACAGGACTTCCCATCCCGTCGTGTTGGCCATGGTCAGAGGCAGGCAGCGATAGGGATGGCGATAGGCGAAGGTCTCCATCCAGTTGCGCTGGGCGCGGCCCGGAATGATCTCGGGCGGGCGCGAATGGGTGGGATAGCACTCGAGTTTCATCTTGGCTCACTGTCGCCGGGACGGAAGGGTGGCTAGCTTCGTAGCTGGTCAGGACGCACGGCGTCCAGATGGGAGGCGGGTTGAGCCCCGTTCAATTCTTGATACCCTTGTCCATGCCCGCAACCCGCGCCGATCTGTTTGCTTTTTTCGACGCCCGGAGAATCGCCCATCACACCCTTGAGCACACGCCGGTCTTTCGGGTTGGTGAGGGCGAAGAAATCAAGGCGGCCCTTCCCGGCGGGCACACCAAGAACCTGTTCCTGAAAGACGCAAAGGGCCAGCTTTGGCTGATCTCGGCGCTGGGCGAGACGAAGATCGACCTGAAATCCCTGCCGGCCAGGATCGGCGCGGCGCGATTGTCGTTCGGATCGGAGGCGCGACTCTTCGATGCGCTGGGCGTTCGCCCCGGTTCGGTGACCGCGTTCGCGCTGATCAATGATCCGGAACACAGGGTCCGCTTTGTCGCCGACGCCGCCCTGATGGCCGCCGATCCGGTGAATTTCCATCCCCTGTCCAACGACGCCACCACCGCCATCAGCCAGGCGAATTTCAGCCGCTTCCTGGCTGCGCTGGGCGTTGAGCCGCTGATCGTTGATTTTGCCGCCTGAGGCACCATTGCGCGCGCGGCGCCTTGCGACCATTTTGGGCTTGAACCGTTTAGACGGGCGAAAGCCCAGCGAGGACCCATGATCATCGGCGAAACCAAACCCGCGGCAAAGGACCTGGTGAAGGACGGCTCGGACGCCACCTTCATGGACGATGTGGTCGACGCCTCCATGACCACGCCGGTGATTGTCGATTTCTGGGCCCCCTGGTGCGGGCCCTGCCGGCAACTCGGCCCGGTGATCGAGCGTCTGGTCAATGAGGCCAAGGGCGCGGTCAAACTGGTCAAGATCGATATCGACCAGAACCCCGCCTATGCCGGACAGCTGCGGGTGCAGTCGATCCCGGCGGTGTTCGCCTTCAAGGACGGCAAGCCGGTAGACAGCTTCCTGGGCGCCCTGCCCGAAAGCCAGATCAAGGCCTTCATCGCCAAGCTGACCGCCGGGGCCAAGCCCGTCGATGTCACCGGCGATCTGCTGGCCCTGGCCGCCGAAGCCCTGAAACTGGGTGACACCAGCGGCGCGGCCCGGGCTTTCGCCCAGGTTCTCCAGGTCGATCCGGAAAACCCAAGGGCCGTCGCCGGTCTGGCGCGCTGCCATCTCGAAGGCGGGGATATCGAGCGGGCCGAAGAAGTTCTGGCCATGGCTCCGGACGATGCAAAGGACGCCGACCTGGATAGCGTGCGCGCCGCCCTGCGCGTGCGGGGCGATGCGCCGCAAGACATCTCGCCCCTCAAGGCCGCGGTGGACGCCGCGCCCGGCGATTTTCCGGCGCGCATGGCCTACGCCAAAGGTCTGGCTGGCCATGGACGGTTCGGCGAGGCCGCCGACCAGCTGTTCGCGATCATCGAAAAAGACGCCGAATGGAACGACAAGGCGGCCCGCGCCGCCCTGCTGGAACTGTTCGAGGCCGTGGGCCTGTCTTCGGAATTCACCCGGGCCGGACGGCGCAGGCTGTCGGCCATTCTTTATTCCTAAGGACCCGTCATGCCGGCTCCGGTGCGGAAAATCGCTGACCTGCCCACCGTCATCCCGGTGTTCCCGCTGGATGGCGCGGTGCTGCTGCCCCACGCGGCCCTGCCGCTCAACATCTTTGAGCCGCGCTATCTGAACATGATCGACGATGCCTTGGCGAGCGACCGGGTGATCGGCATGATCCAGACCCGGGCCGGCGGCTCGCGCCAGCATCCGGCCCTGTGCGATGTGGGGTGCGTTGGTCGCATCACCTCATTTTCCGAAACCGGCGATGGCCGCTACATGATCACCCTGACGGGCGTCGCCCGGTTCCGCGTCGGGCGCGAACTTCAGGTGACAACGCCCTATCGTCAGGTCGAGGCGGACTTTTCCAGCTTCGCGGCTGACCTGGCGCCGGCCGGCGACGACGACGGCTTTGACCGGATGGTGTTTCTGGCCGCCCTGAAGGCCTACCTCGATCACCGGGGCCTGGATATCGAATGGGACGGCGCGCGCGATGCGCCGGGCGAGGCCCTGGTCAATTCCCTGTCCATGGCCCTGCCTTTCGAGCCGGCTGAAAAGCAGGCCCTGCTGGAAGCGGCGACCATTCTGGAGCGCCGTGACGCATTGATCGCCCTGTTGCGCATCGACGCCGCCGACAACGACGATGACGGCCCCCGGCCGTTGCAGTAAGCAGGGGCCCATGAGCACCTCCAGGACCGCCGCGCCCGAACCCGAGATCGACCCTCGTCTGCTTGAGGTTCTGGTCTGCCCTGTGACCCACGGCCCCCTGACCTATGACCGGGCGGCGCGCGAACTGGTCAGCGTCCAGGCCGGCCTGGCCTACCCCGTCCGCGATGGCGTCCCGCTGCTGCTGCCGGAAGAGGCCCGCCGGCTGGATGGGTGAGGCGGATCGGCTTCCACGCTCGATCTTTTATTAAACCGTTCGTCCCCGCGAAGGCGGGGACCCAACCGGCGCTCAAGCCGCCCTGCGCGGCTGATGCGGCAGGCTGGTCATGGGTCCCCGCCTTCGCGGGGACAATCGGTTGAAATGGTCAGATCGCTGACCTGACGCCTAGAGCGGCTGGCCCCGCAGCAGCCGGGGCAGGTCACCCACCGCGCCGCCGGCCTCTTCCATGAAGAACCGCCGGGCCGGACCGATCTTGCCGACCGCCGCCATGCCGATGCCCCGCGCCACGCGCAGCAGCGGATGGTCGTTGGAAAACAGCCGCACAAAGACGTCTGTGGCCGCCGCCAGGGATACATTGTCGAACCGCCGCCAGGCCACATAGCGCTCAAGCACCGCTTCCGACCCGATGTCCTCGCCCAGCCGCAGGGCCTCGACCAGCACCTGGGCCAGGGCAGCGACATCCTTGAGGCCCAGATTCAGGCCCTGCCCGGCGATGGGGTGGACCGCGTGAGCGGCGTCGCCCAGCAGCGCCATGCGCGGGGCGTACATCCGCTCGGCCATCTGCAGGGACAGCGGATAGGTAAAGCGCGGCCCGGCCAGATGCACCTCGCCCAGAAACGCGCCGAACCGGCGCGACAGATGGGCTTCCACCACCTCGATCCGCGCGGCTTTCAGGGCCACGGCGCGGGCCGGGCTCTCGGTCCACACCAGGCTGGCGCGCTTGCCGGTCAGGGGCAGGATGGCGAAGGGGCCGGAAGGCAGGAAATATTCATGGGCGACGCCGTCGTGGGCTTCGTCCATGGCCACGGTGGCGACAAAGCCGGTCTGTTTGTAATTCCAGCCGATGACGCCGATGCCCGCAGCCTGGCGAACCGTGGAGTTGCGCCCTTCGGCGCCGACCGCCAGCGGCGCGCGCAGGGTGCGCCCGTCTTCCAGGGTGACCACGGCCGCCGGGCCTTCGACGTTCACGCAAACCACCCGGGCCGGCGCCAGCACCTCGATCCCGGCGGCGGTAACCGCCTGGGCCAGGGCGGCGCGGGCGTGACGGTTCTCAATCATGTAGCCCAGAGGCTCGCCGCCAGAGGCGTCGGAAATCTCGGCCGCGTCAAAGCGCAGGAACAGGCCCATCCCGGGCCCTGCCGCCGCGCCCGGGGTCGGATCATCAGTGACCAGGATCTGCTCGATGCGCTGGGCGTGCGGAACCAGCGCCTCGCCGACGCCGATCTCCATCCACTGGCGAAAGGTCGACCAGGCGATGGCCGAGGCGCGGCCGTCGAATTCGGGCGCTGTCTGGATCTCGAACACCTGGGGGTCGATCAGGATGGTCTTTACCCCGGCGCTGTTCAGGGCAAGGGCCAGGGTCGCGCCGGCCATGCCCGCGCCCGCGATAATCACATCCGCGTCGTAAGTGCTCACCGGTGTGTTCTAGGTCCGATGGCCGATCGGGCAAAGCGGAACCTTGCGGTTCAGCTGCCGGCGTATCGCTCATTGCGCGCCCGGCGGATCGCCTCGTCCAGCGCCCTTGAAAAATCGCGCCGCTGGCCGGGGCTCAGGGCGCGGGCTACGCTGATCCGGCGGCCGGACATCGCCAGCCGCACCGCCGTCTCGCCGGGCTCCGGGCGGGTGAAAGCGGTCGACGGGGACCAGACGGCCCAGCCCGACGAAGGGCAACACCAGGTGCGCGCCCAGCAGCATGAAGGTGGTCATCGGAATGGCCGCCAGCGCCAGGGTGATCCCCATCACAACCTTCAGCCCCCGCGGCGACAGCGAGCGGGCCGGCGTGATTTCGGGGTCCATGTAATAGGCGAGCGTCATGGCGGGCCATCCTAGCTTGGCGCGCGCCGCGGCGCACGGCATCTTGCGGGCCATGACACGCGCTCCCAGAAAACGCCTGCCCGCGAAAGAGGCCGCGCGGATTGCCGAAATCTTCGCCCGCCTCGCCGCCTTCATGCCCGAGCCGAAGACCGAACTGGATTTCGACAGCCCCTATACCCTGGTGGTCGCCGTCGCCCTGTCGGCCCAGGCGACCGACAAGTCGGTCAACAAGGCCACCGAAAAACTGTTTGCCGCCGCAAACACCCCCCAAGCCATGCTGGACCTCGGCGTCGAGGGCCTGATCCCCTTCATCCAGTCGATCGGCCTTTACCGGACCAAGGCCAGGAACGTCATCGCCACAGCGCAGATCCTGGTCGAGCAATACGGCGGCCAGGTCCCTTTGAGCCGCACAGCGCTCCAGTCTTTGCCCGGCGTCGGGCGCAAGACGGCCAGCGTGGTGCTGAACGAACTGGACATAGAGCCGGCCATCGCCGTCGACACCCACGTCTTTCGAGTCGCCCACCGCCTGAAGTTTTCGGACGGCAAGGCCCCCGACCAGGTTGAGGCCGACCTGATGGTCGTCGTGCCGAAAGACTATCTGATCAAGGCCCACCACTGGCTGATCCTGCACGGCCGCTACACCTGCCTCGCCCGCCGGCCGAAATGCGAGATCTGCCCGATCGCCGATCTTTGCCCCTCGCGGGACCTGTTCATCTGAGGCGATATTCTGTACGGCTCGGCCCATGACCGACCGCTATGATGTCGCCGCTATCGGCAATGCAATCGTTGATGTGATCGCCTCGTCCGACGACGCGTTCCTCGCCAGCCAGTCCCTCGCCAAGGGTGGCATGACCCTGATCGACCAGAACCGCTCGACCGCCCTGCTGGCGGCGATGGGCAAGGGGGTCGAGACCTCCGGCGGCTCGGCGGCAAACACTATCGCCGGGGTTACCAGTTTCGGCGGGCGCGGCGCCTTCGTGGGCAAGGTCGCCGACGACCGGCTGGGCGAGGTGTTCCGCCGCGAGCTAGGCGCCGATTTTCACAGCGCGGGCCCCGTTACCGGCGGCCCGGCCACCGGCTGCTGCCTGATCAATGTCACCCCTGACGCCCAGCGCACCATGGCAACCTTCCTGGGCGCCGCCGGCCTTGTCTCGCCCGACGACATCGATCCGGCCGTTATCGAAGCCGCGCGCATTGTCTATCTGGAAGGCTATCTGTTTGACCCGCACGAGGCCCGGCGCGCCTTCGCCAAGGCTGCGGCCCTGGCCCGCGGCGCTGGCCGTCTGATGGCGCTCACCCTGTCGGACTCTTTCGTCGTCGAGCGTCATCGCGAGGCCCTTCTGGGCTTTATCGAGGACCAGGTCGATGTGCTGTTCGCCAACGAGAGCGAGCTTTGCGCCCTATTCCAGACCGATTTCGATCAGGCTCTGGGCGCAGTGCGCTCCATCGCCCGCATCGCCGCGGTAACCCGCAGTGAAAAGGGCTCGGTGGTCGCCGAGGGCGCCGAAGTTCACACCATTGCCGCCGAACCGGTCGCCACCCTGGTCGACACTACCGGCGCGGGCGACCAGTACGCCGCAGGCTTTTGCCTGGGTCTGGCGCAGGGCCGGCCCATGGCTGTCTGCGGCCGGCTGGGCTCCATCGCCGCCGCCGAGGTGATTTCCCACTACGGGCCTCGCCCCCAGGTCAGCCTGGCCGCACTGGCAAGCGCCGCCGGTCTCTGATAGGGAGCGCCCCATGGAAAAGGGCCGCACAGCACAAGTGGTTCGCGAGACCAAGGAGACGCAGATCCGCGTCACCCTGAATCTCGACGGGACCGGCGTCACGAAGATTTCGACAGGGATCGGATTCTTCGACCACATGCTGGAGAGTTTCGGCCGTCACGGTGCCATCGATCTCGACATCGAGACCAAGGGCGACCTGCACATCGACATGCACCACACCATCGAGGACACCGGCATCGTGCTGGGCCAGGCGGTGGCGAAAGCGCTGGACGGCTTCAAGGGCATCCGCCGGTTCGGGTGCGCCTACATCCCCATGGACGAGACCCTGACGCGCTGCGCGCTGGATCTCTCCAACCGCGCCTACCTCATCTACAAGGTCGACTATCTGAAGCCCAAGGTCGGCGACGTCGACACCGAACTGTTCAAGGAATTCCACCAGGCCTTCGCCATGAATTCCGGCGCCTGCCTGCACCTGGAAACCCTTTACGGCGCCAACAGCCACCACATCGCCGAAAGCGGCTTCAAGGCCCTGGCCCGGGCCCTGCGCCAGGCGGTGGAGATCGACCCGCGAACGGGCGGAATGGCCCCTTCGACCAAGGGCGTTCTTTAAGGCTCATGTCCACCGTCGCCCTGATCGATTACGGCTCGGGCAATCTGGCCTCGGCCGAAAAGGCGCTTGTCGCCGCCGCCAAGGCCGCGGGCGACAAGCTGCGCGTCAATGTCACCGATCGGCCGGATGAGGTTTTGGCCGCCGACCGCATTGTCCTTCCCGGCGTCGGCGCTTTCGCCGCCTGCATGGACGCCCTCGAAGAGCGGCCGGGTCTGGCGCCCGCCATCGCAAAGGCCGTCCTCGACAACGGCAAGCCGTTCCTGGGCATCTGTGTCGGCATGCAATTGCTGGCCTCCCGAGGCCTGGAATTCGGCGAGCGGGCGGGCCTGGGCTGGATCGCCGGCGATGTCCGCCGCCTGACGCCGGCCGGTCACGAATTCAAGATTCCCCACATGGGCTGGAACGCCCTGACCGGCGTTGCGCCTCATCCGCTGTTCGAGGGCCTGGGGGACGGGACCCACATGTACTTCACCCACTCCTTCGCCCTCTATCCGGCCGATACGGCGGCCATCGCCGCCAGCGTCGACCACGGCGGCCTGTTCGCCGCAGCGGTGACCAGGGGCAATATCGCCGGGGTCCAGTTTCACCCGGAAAAGAGCCAGACCTCCGGCCTTCGCCTGTTGCAGAACTTCATCGAGTGGCGCCCATGATCCTCTATCCCGCCATAGACCTGAAGGACGGCCAGTGCGTGCGCCTGCTGCACGGCGACATGGACAAGGCCACGGTGTTCAACAATTCCCCGGCCGACCAGGCCGCGCGGTTCCAGGCTGACGGCTTTTCCTGGCTGCACGTGGTTGACCTGAACGGCGCCATCGAGGGCCGGGCAGTCAACGGCCCGGCCGTGCGCGCCATCCTTTCGGCGACCAGCAATCCCGTCCAGCTGGGCGGCGGCATCCGCTCGATCGCCAATATCGAGACCTGGCTCGAGGCCGGGATATCCCGCGTCATTCTGGGCACCATCGCCGTGCGCGATCCGCAACTTGTCAAGGACGCCGCCCGCCGCTTCCCGGGCAAGGTCGCCGTCGGCATCGATGCGCGCGATGGCATGGTAGCGGTCGAAGGCTGGGTCGAGACCTCCACCCTGTCGGCCATCGATCTGGCCCGCCGGTTCGAGGACGCCGGGGTATCGGCCATCATCTTCACCGACATCGCCCGCGACGGCGCCCTGACCGGCGTCAATGTCGAGGCCACCGGCACCCTGGCCGATGCGGTCACGATCCCGATCATCGCTTCGGGGGGCGTGGCCTCGGTTCAGGACATCGTCGATCTGAAGGCCCGTAAAGGCGCGCCCATATCCGGCGCCATCCTCGGCCGCTCGCTCTATTCCGGCGCCGTCAAACCGGCCGAAGCCCTGAAAGCAGCGGAATTGGCCGCATGCTGAAGATCCGCGCCATCCCCTGTCTCGACGTCAAGGACGGGCGCGTGGTCAAGGGCGTCAATTTCGTCAGCCTGCGCGACGCCGGTGATCCGGTCGAACAGGCCGCCGCCTATGACGCGGCCGGCGCGGATGAGCTGATGTTTCTCGACATCACCGCCAGCCACGAAGGCCGCGGCGCGATCCTCGACGTCATTGCCCGCACCGCCGAGGTCTGTTTCATGCCGGTCGGCGTCGGCGGCGGCATCCGCACGGTGGAAGACGCTCGCCGCCTCTTACGCGCCGGCGCCGACAAGGTCTCGGTCAACACCGCCGCCGTCGAAAACCCCGATCTTCTGAGCGCCTGCTCCGACGCCTTCGGCGCCCAGGCCGTGGTCGCCGCCATCGACGCCAAACAGCGCGAGGACGGTTCGGGCTGGAACATCTTCACCTATGGCGGGCGCAAGGACACCGGCATCGACGCGGTCGAGTACGCCGTCCACGCGGTCGCCAAGGGCGCGGGCGAGATCCTGCTCACCTCCATGGACCGCGACGGGGCCAAAACGGGTTATGACATTCCCCTGCTGAAGGCCGTCAGCGCCGCGATCGGCGTGCCGGTGATCGCCTCGGGCGGCGCCGGAACCGTCGATCACCTGATCGAAGCCGTGCGCGACGGCGGCGCCGACGCCGTGCTGGCCGCCTCGATCTTCCACTTCGGCGAAATCTCCGTACACGACGCCAAGGCCGCCATGGCCGCCGCCGGCCTGCCGATGCGGATGACGCGCTAGCCGCCCTTGCCCATTGCGCTTGTCCTCAACGGGTAGGAAAAGGGGCCATGAGCCGTTTTTCCGAAGTCCTCGAGCGCCTTGCCGCCACCATCGCCGAGCGCAAGGGTGCCGACCAGGCCGTCTCCTGGACGGCCCGCCTGCTGGCCAACCCGAAACTGGCCGCCAAGAAACTGGGTGAAGAGGCGATCGAAACCGCCCTGGCCGAGAACGCGCTCGAGACGATCGCCGAGAGCGCCGACCTGATTTACCACTGGCTGGTGCTGCTGGAAGCGCGCGGCGTCAGTCTGGACGACGTCGCCGCCCGCCTCGAAGACCGCGAAGGCCTGTCAGGCGTCGCCGAAAAAGCGGGCCGCCCGAAGGAATTCAATCCGGACTCGTACCAGTAGGCAGCCCGCCTAGCCGTTCCCCGCCGCGATTTCCTGCACTTCCTCGAACGTCCGCAGACCCGGGCGCTGGGCGCAGACGAGCACGGCCATGTTCCCCGGCAGATGCTGGTTATCCAGCATCTTTTCGTGGGCGGCCGGGATCTGGTCCCAGGTGAACACTTCCGACAGGCAGGGATCGATGCGCCGGTCGATGACCAGCTGGTTGGCCTGGCTGGCCTGCATCAGGTTGGCGAAGTGGCTGCCCTGGACGCGCTTTTGGCGCATCCACAGGAACCGGGCGTCCATGGTAAGATTGAAGCCCGAGGTGCCGGCGCAGATGACCACCATGCCGCCGCGCTTGACCAGGAACACCGAGACCGGGAAGGTCTGCTCGCCCGGGTGTTCGAACACCAGGTCCAGGTCCTTGTTGCCGGTGATCTGCCAGATCGCCTTGCCGAACTTGCGGCTCTCTTTCATGTAGTCGGTGAACTCAGGGCCGTTGACCGTCGGCAGCTGGCCCCAGCAGTTAAAGTCCTTGCGGTTCAGCACCGCCTTGGCGCCCATCGACATGACGAATTCGCGCTTGGACTCGTCCGAGACCACGCCGATGGCGCTGGCCCCGGTGACCGCCGCCAGCTGGATCGCGAAACAACCCAGACCGCCAGAGGCACCCCAGACCAGAACGTTCTGGCCGGGCTTCAGCTCGTGCGGCTTGTGGCCGAACAGCATGCGGTAGGCGGTAGCGAGGGTCAGGGTGTAGCAGGCCGCCTCTTCCCAGGCCAGGTGCTTGGGGCGCGGCATCAGCTGACGGGCCTGGGCGCGGCAGAACTGGGCGAACGAGCCGTCCGGGGTCTCATAGCCCCAGATGCGCTGGGACGGCGAGAACATCGGATCACCGCCGTTGCACTCTTCGTCGTCGCCGTCATCCTGGTTGCAGTGGATGACCACCTCGTCGCCGCACTTCCAGCGTTTGACCTTGGCGCCGACCTTCCAGACTATGCCCGAAGCATCGGATCCGGCGATGTGGAAAGGCTGCTTGTGGCCATCCAGCGGCGAGATCGGCTCGCCAAGCGCGGCCCACACGCCGTTGTAATTGACCCCGGCTGCCATCACCAGAACGAGGACCTCGTCCTCGCCGATCTCCCAGGTGGGGACGATCTCGACCTGCATGGCCTTGGCGGGGCGCCCGTGGCGTTCCTTGCGGATCGCCCAGGCATACATGGTCGCGGGCACATGATAGGCTGGCGGCACTTCGCCGATCTCATAGAGGTCCTTGATGGGGGCCTCAGTGAGGGGCCCGGTCAGGGGTTCGGTCAGGGTCGCGGCGGTCATGGTCCAACTCAATGATGCTTCAGGTCGGCCGACGTCTCGCGAACCTTGAACCGGGCTTTAGGGCCCCGTTCTGGTCCGACTCATTATGTGGCGACCCCGAAATTCAAACGCCGCGCCGTGGCCGGGCATACGCGGGCCTTTCGGGTTCGAAGGCCACCTGTTGCAGATTTTTTCGCGCCTGAAAATGGATTCCTTTTGCAGCGCAACAAAAAGGCGCCGCGCAAGCGGCTTGACGCATCCCCCGGCCTGACTGCAAATGGCGCGCTTATGAGGAGTGACCTGCGTGCTGCGTAGATCGGCTATCGTACTAACGGCGGTCTTTGGTCTGGTCTTCACGACCCTGGCCCTCGCTCAGCCGCCCTTTCAGCCGCCGCCCAACGCCAGCATCCCGCCGGATGCGCGGATTTTCCTCTATCCCATCACCCGCTTCCGCGGCACGCCGGCGGTTCTGACCGCATCAGACCCCACAATGCCCATCGCTTCAGCCGAGAGCATTGTCGTGGTTCGCGGCGTCTGGGACCTGTGCTCGGAGAAATATTACTACGGCAAGTGCATCCGGGTCTCCTCGACCATGATGGACATCCCCATCGCCATCGTCGTGCGCTCGGCCCACCTGGTGGGCGACGCCGGTCCGACCTTTACCGAAGCGCCGGTGGCGCGCGCCGGCCCGGATATTCCGATGCAGCACGAAAACCGGATCGTCGAGGCCCGCCCGACCCCCGCGCCTGTCGTTGCGCCCAAGGTCGAAGAGGGCGGCAAGGCCGGCGACAACCCGTCCCTGGCGGGGGTGTCCGAGACCAAGTTCTTCGCCGCTCCGGCCCAGAACGGCCTGCGGGTTCTGGCCTGCGCCGGCCAGGCCGGGCCCAAGCCGGCGGCGCGGTGCGTCCAGGCGTCGGCTGACGGGTTCTGCGTCTCGGTGGGCCTGAAGGAATCGGCCTATCGCGAAACCGAACTGGTCGACGGCAAGGCCTATCTGTCCAACGTGCTGTGCAAATCCACCCCGGATGAGCCGGCCCGCGACAGCGCAGGCTCTGGCGGCGGCGGCGGATTGCGGATTCCGTTCCTGAAACGCGGCAACTAGATCGCATTCCGAAAAGTGGGAACCGGTTTTCGGAATAAATGCGCGCTAAAATAAAAACTTGGAGCGGCGATCTGATTCCATCAGATCGCAACCCGCTCTAGACCTTTCGTCCGGCGGGTTTCCGATATTGCGCTGCAGCACGTGCTGGGCGATTATCGAGCCATGACCGATACGCCTTTCCAGCACCCCGCCGACAAACCCTGGCTGTTCCGCACCTACGCGGGCCACTCCACCGCGGCCAAATCGAACGAGCTTTACCGCGGCAATCTGGCCAAGGGTCAGACGGGCCTGTCGATCGCCTTCGATCTGCCGACCCAGACCGGCTATGATCCCGATCACGTCCTGGCCCGCGGCGAAGTCGGCAAGGTCGGGGTGCCGGTCAGCCATCTGGGCGACATGCGCGCCCTGTTCGACCAGATCCCGGTCGAGCAGATGAACACCTCCATGACCATCAATGCCCCGGCCGCCTGGCTGCTGGCGCTTTATGTGGCCCTGGCCGAAGAGCAGGGCGCGCCAGCCGGCACCCTGCAAGGCACCACCCAGAACGACCTGATCAAGGAATATCTGTCGCGCGGCACCTACATCTATCCGCCGGCCCCGAGTCTGCGGCTGATCAGCGACATGATCGTCTGGTGCTACAAGGAAACGCCTAAGTTCAACCCGATGAACGTCTGCAGCTATCACCTGCAGGAAGCCGGCGCGACGCCGGAACAGGAGCTGGCCTTTGCACTGGCCACCGCCCTGTCCGTGCTCGACGCGGTCAAGGCCTCCGACCAGGCGCCCGACGCCGAGTTCCCCATTGTCGCCCAGCGCATCAGCTTCTTCGTCAACGCCGGGATCCGTTTCGTCACCGAGCTGTGCAAGATGCGCGCGTTCACCGAGTTGTGGGACGAGATCCTGCTGGAACGTTACGGCGTCCAGGACCCCAAGGCCCGCCGCTTCCGCTATGGCGTCCAGGTCAACTCCCTGGGCCTGACCGAACAGCAGCCGGAAAACAACGTCTACCGCATCCTGCTCGAGACGCTTGCGGTCACCCTGTCCAAGGATGCCCGGGCCCGCGCCGTGCAGCTGCCGGCCTGGAACGAGGCGCTCGGTCTGCCCCGGCCCTGGGACCAGCAGTGGTCGCTTCGCCTGCAACAGATCCTGGCTTTCGAGACCGACCTTCTGGAGTTTGAAGACCTGTTCGACGGCTCGCACGTCGTCGCCGCCAAGGTCGCCCAGCTGAAGGAAAGCGCCCGCGCCGAACTGGCCGCCATCGACGAGATGGGCGGTGCCGTGGCCGCGGTCGAGAGCGGCTACATGAAGGCCCGCCTGGTTGAATCCAACACCGGCCGGCTGCAGAAAATCGAAGCCGGCGAGATGACCGTCGTCGGCGTCAACCGGTACAATTCGACCGAAATCTCACCGCTTACCGCCGGCGAAGGCTCAATCCTGGTGGTCGACCCGGCCGTCGAGGCCCTGGCCGTCGCCGGCATCACCGCCTGGCGCGCGGCCCGCGATCCGGCCGCCGTCGCCACAGCCCTGGCCGCGCTGAAAGCCGCCGCGCAAGGGTCCGCCAACATCATGCCGCCGTCCATCGCCTGCGCCAAGGCCGGCGTCACCACCGGCGAATGGGCCCAGACCCTGCGCGAGGTGTTCGGCGAATATCGCGCCCCCACCGGCGTCGGAGAAGGAAACCGCATGAGCATGCAGGGCGAGATCGCCGGCGTCCGCGCCGAGGTTGACCGGGTCTCGGCAAAACTGCGCCGTCGCCTGAAACTGCTGGTCGGCAAGCCGGGTCTCGACGGCCACTCCAACGGCGCCGAACAGATCGCCGTCCGCGCCCGCGATTGCGGCTTCGAGGTGCTCTACGAGGGCATCCGCCTGACACCCGCCCAGATCGTCAACGCCGCCCTCGAAGAAGGCGTCCACGTGGTCGGCCTGTCGATCCTGTCCGGCTCGCACCTGGCCCTGGTCGAGGACGTGCTGGCCGGCATGAAGGCGGCGGGCATCGGCGACATCCCGGTCATCGTCGGCGGCATCATCCCCCCCGAAGACGAGGCCCGCCTGAAAGCCATGGGCGTGGCGGCGGTCTACACCCCGAAAGACTACGACCTGACTGCCATCATGGCTGACATCGTCAAGGTGGCGGAACGGGCGGCGGAGACGGTGGCGGCCTAGCGCCCGCGCTCAAGCAGCGAGGCGCAGCCGAGCGTTAGCGCCACCAAAAAGCGTTTTCCTTCCGGGCTGCCCGGCATGGCCCTGTGAAACCCACGCCCGCCCGTCATCCTGAGGAGCCGCGCAGCGGCGTCTCGAAGGACGCATAGTCGGTGGGCTCCTTACGCGGGCGTCTGAGACTTCGCCGTCGAGATCCGAAGCCGTCTACAGTTTTCTAACCGCGGGCGCCGCCCTCTCACAGCCAGAGCCATGACCTGCCTTCGGAAGATAGAGCGCATTCAAACCCGCCCAAGGTAAACCCGCCTTAACCCTCCTGCCCGATGCTGCGCGTTCAACGAACCACAACAGGCAGACGGCATGGCGCGCGCGGCGCAGGCGACCTATCGGGACTTGATTGCCGACCTCTTCCGGCGGGCGTGGGCGCACCATGTCATGGCACGGTTGCGGGGCGGCGTGGTCGCGGCTGTCGGATTTGCCTTTCTCATCGCCCTGGCCGGCTATCACGCTGACGATCCTAGCTGGAACGTCGCCTCGGGCGCGCCGGTGCGCAACCTGCTGGGTCCGGCCGGCGCCAATGCCGCCGACTTTGGCATGCAAACCTTCGGGATCGCCATCTGGGGCGGCGCCCTGTTCATGGTGCTGACCGGTCTTTGGCGTGCGGCGGATCGTGATCCCGACGCCTCACGCCGCCATTTGCGGCTGCGCGGCCTGGCAGCGGTCGGCGCGGTCCTGCTGCTGGCCGGCGCGGCCTCGGCGGTGCCTCACCTTGAAATCTGGCCCCTGGCCGGCGGCCTGGGCGGCATGCTGGGCGATCTGGTGTTCGGCGCCCTGTTCAGCCTGTTTGCCTTCGCCCGCGTGCCGGGCGCGGACATCGCCGCCAGCGCCCTGCTGGGCGTCGGCGGATTTTTGCTGCTCAATCTGGCGCTCGGGATCGGCGCGCGCCAGTACCTGGCGTCCGGCGCCCGGCTGTCGGGCCTGATGTTCGGAACCCGGCGCAGGGTCGCCGACAAGCCGGTGCGGCGCACCGCCGTCGCCCGGCGCGAGACGCCCGCAGCCCCCCCTCTGGATGACGTACCCCCCGCGCCCGAGCCCCTGGTGGCCGGCACCCAGCGGCTCAAAGCCTCGAAGCGCGAAGGCCGCGAAGGCCAAAAGGCGTTCGATTTCGTCCAGAGCGACGGCTTCCGCATGCCCGAGCTGGCCATGCTGGCCAAGCCGCGCCCGCGCCAGAACACCGTCGATGAGGCCAGCCTTCGCCAGAACGCCCGCCTGCTGGAAGGCGTGCTGGCCGAGTTTGGCGTGCGCGGCCAGATCGACCAGATCCGCCCCGGCCCCGTGGTCACCCTCTATGAACTGGTCCCCGCGCCGGGCGTGAAAACCGCCCGCGTCGTGGCCCTGGCCGACGACATCGCCCGCTCGATGAGCGTGGCCTCCTGTCGAGTCGCCGTGGCCACCGGCCGCAACGCCATCGGCATCGAGCTGCCCAATTCCAAGCGCGAAACCGTCTATCTGCGAGACCTGTTGTCCTCAGCCGAGTTCGAGCGCGCCGGTCTGACCCTGCCCCTGGCCCTGGGCGAAAGCATCGGCGGCGAGCCCTATGTCGCCGATCTGGCCAAGATGCCTCACCTGCTGATCGCCGGCACCACCGGCTCGGGCAAGTCGGTGGGCGTCAACGCCATGATCCTGTCGATCCTGTACCGGCTGCCGCCCGACAAGTGCCGGTTCATCATGATCGACCCCAAGATGCTGGAGCTGTCGGTCTACGATGGCATTCCGCACCTGCTGGCCCCGGTCGTCACCGATCCCAAGAAGGCCATAGTCGCGCTCAAGTGGACGGTGCGCGAGATGGAAGACCGCTATCGCCGCATGTCCAAGATCGGCGTGCGCAATGTCGCCGGCTATAACGAGCGCGTGGCCGAGGCCGCCGCCAAGGGCGAGCACTTCGAGCGCACCGTGCAGACCGGCTTCGACGAGGCCGGCCGCGCCATCTTCGAGAGCGAAAAGATCCGCCCCGAGCCCATGCCGTTCCTGGTGGTGGTCATCGACGAGGTCGCCGACCTGATGATGGTGGCCGGCAAGGATATCGAAGGCGCCGTCCAGCGGCTGGCCCAGATGGCCCGCGCGGCCGGCATTCACCTGATCATGGCCACCCAGCGCCCGTCGGTGGACGTCATCACCGGCACCATCAAGGCCAATTTCCCGACCCGGATCAGCTTCCAGGTCACCTCCAAGATCGATGCGCGCACCATCCTGGGCGATTCCGGGGCCGAGCAGCTGCTGGGCCAGGGCGACATGCTGTACATGGCCGGCGGCGGCAAGGTCACCCGCCTGCACGGCCCCTTCGTCTCGGACGGCGAGGTCGAGGCGGTGACCAGCTTCCTGCGCGACCAGGGCGAGCCGCAGTACCTAGAAGACGTCACCGCCGGCGGCGATGACGAGGACGAAGGCGGCGGCGACAGTGGCTTTGGCGGCGAGGGCGGCGGTAACGAGCTTTACGACCAGGCCGTCGCCGTTGTCACCCGCGACCGCAAGGCCTCGACCAGCTATATCCAGCGCCGCCTGCAGATCGGCTACAACCGCGCCGCCTCGCTGATGGAACGGATGGAAAAGGAAGGCGTTGTCGGCGCGGCCAATCACGCCGGCAAACGCGACATCCTCGCCGGCCCGCCGCCGCGGCTGTAGAGGCTGCCCAAAAGTGGTCACGCTGCCGGATTAGGAACGCTTGATGACCCATTCGATTTCCCGCCGCCTTTTCACCGCCGGCCTGTTGCTGGCGCCGGGCGTCGGCCTGGCCGCCGCCCCGGTCCTGTCGGACGAGGACAAGACCACGGTCGACAAGGCTGTGGCCTATCTGCAGGGTCTGAGCCGCGCCCGCGGCCGCTTCACCCAGACAGACTCGCGCGGCAAGACGGCGATTGGCGATGTCTATCTGCAGCGCCCCGGCAAGATCCGTTTCGAATATGACGCCCCGAACAACAACATCCTAGTCATCTCTGACGGCAACCAAGTCTCGGTCGCCGACAGCAAGCTGAAGACCACCGACCGCTATCCCCTGCGCTCAACCCCCCTGTCGCTGTTCCTGGCCAAGCAGATTCGCCTGGATCGCGGCGTGGTCGTCACCCAGGTCGACCGTGCGCCGGGCAAGTTCACCATCACCGCCCGCGATGGCGGCAAGGATACCGCCGGCTCGATCATCATCACCTTCTCCGACGAGCCGGTCGGCCTGATGGAATGGACCATTATCGACGCCCAGCGCCAGCGTACGCGGATTCAGCTCAACAGCCTGAACCCTGTGGCCTCGCTGGACCCGGAGCTGTTCAAGTTCGCCATTCCGCGCACGACCGGCAAAGGTCCCTGAGGGACGATTCGCCACCTCCGCGTGGAGCGGCGCGTGACTTTTTTGAGACAGGCAAGAACAAGCGGAAATATTCTTGACTTTTTTTCATCCCGTGGCCATCATGTCACTTGCGGGATCGGAGTAGACGCCCGGCCCCGCCACGCCGGACCGGACCCCTATCCCCTCCCGGGCGCGGCGCTGATAAACAGAGATAGACCCCTCTCGAAAGTCGCCCGGCGCAGCCCCACTGCGCCGGGCGCATCCTTTTACGGTATCCCTTATGCGCCTTAGGCTTGCGACCTGGAACGTCAACTCCGTCAGGCTTCGCGCCGAACAGGCGGCCCGCTTTGCGGAGCAAAGCGGCACCGACGTCATCTGCATGCAGGAGATCAAGTGCCAGGCGGCGGAATTCCCCCGCGCGGCCTTTGAGGACGCCGGCCTGCCTTACCTGAAGATCGCCGGGCAAAAGGGCTGGCACGGCGTGGCCATCGCCTCGCGCTACCCGATCGAGGATGCGCCCGCCCTGGACATCTGCCGCGAGGGCCATGCCCGCTGCGTCGGCGGGATCATAGTGGGCGTCGAGGTGCAAAACTTCTACATCCCCGCCGGCGGCGACGAGCCGGACCGCGCCGCCAATCCCAAGTTCGACCACAAGCTCGATTTCTACGAGCGCCTGACGGCTGAAGTGGCCCGCCGCGATCCGAAGGCGCCGCTGGTCGTCACCGGCGACCTCAACATCGCGCCCGGCGAGCACGATGTCTGGAACCACAAGTACATGCTCAAGGTGGTCAGCCACACCCCGGCCGAGCTTGAGGCCTTCGCCGCCCTGATGGCGGCCGGCCAGTTCACCGATCTGGTGCGCCAGGCCATTCCCGACCCCGAAAAGCTGTTTTCCTGGTGGAGCTACCGCGCCGCCGACTTCCGCCAGTCCAACCGCGGCCTGAGGCTGGACCACATCCTCATCTCGCCCGGCCTGCGAGACGCCGCCCTGCGCACCGGCAAGGCCGAAGCCCGCGTCCACGACGACGTGCGCGAATGGGAGCGGCCCAGCGACCACGCGCCGGTCAGCGCCGATTTCGGCCTCTAGAGCGCATTCCGAAAAGTGGGAACCGGTTTTCGGAATAAATGCGCGTTAAAACAATGATCTAGGGCTGCAGTCGATAGCCGCCCGCCTCGGTCAGCAACAGCTTGGCCGCCCCCGGGGGCGGCTCGATCTTTTGCCTCAGGCGATAGACGTGGGTTTCCAGGGTGTGGGTAGTGACGCCGGCGTTATAGCCCCACACCTCGGTTAGCAGCTCTTCGCGGGAGACCGGAATTTCCCCGGCCCGGTAGAGGTATTTCAGGATCGCCGTTTCCTTTTCCGTCAGCCTCACCTTCTTGCCGACCTGGTCGAACAGCGCCTTGGCGGCGGGCCGGAACTCGTAGGGGCCGATGTGATAGACCGCGTCCTCCGAGGCCTCGTGGCTGCGCAGCTGGGCGCGGATGCGGGCCAGCAGCACGGCGAACTTGAACGGCTTGGTGACATAGTCGTTGGCGCCGGCGTCCAGCCCCAGGATGGTGTCGGAATCGCCCGTGGCGCCGGTCAGCATGATGATCGGGGCGCTGGCCCCGGCCTTGCGCATCAGCCGGCAGGCTTCGCGGCCGTCCATGTCGGGCAGGTCAACATCCAACAGGATCAGGTCGACCCGCCCGTCCTTGGCCATGCGCACGCCGTCGGTGGCGGTGGCGGCCTGGATCGCCGTGAACTCCTGATGCAGCTCGATCTGTTCCATCAGGGCGGCGCGCAAATCGTCGTCGTCGTCGATGATGAGTATGGTTTTCTTCTGCGCCATGCTGTGAACATGCACCGGTCCGGGGCCATAGGCCAAGAGGGGAATCGATGATCTTTCGAGCTTGGCCGGACGGAAAATTCACCGGCCCCGGCATTTCGGCCCGTTGCGCCCTTGGCCGCTCCGGCGTCGTCTCCGCCGCCGACAAACGCGAAGGCGATGGCGCAACGCCCGCCGGGACCTGGCCGATCCGCCGTGTGCTGTACCGCCCTGACCGCCCGGCCCTGCCGCGGACGGCCCTACCCATGAGCCCCATCGCGCCCGAAGACGGCTGGTGCGATGCGCCGGGCGATGCCGCCTACAACCAGCCGGTGACGCGCCCCTACCGCGCCAGCAGCGAGGCGATGTGGCGTGAGGACGGCGTCTACGATGTGGTGGTCGTGCTGGGCTACAACGACGATGCGCCCGTTTCGGGCCGCGGCTCGGCGATCTTCCTGCACCTGGCCCGCCCCGGCTATGAGCCCACCGAGGGCTGCGTGGCCCTGAACCGCGCGGACATGGAGGCGTTTCTCTCCGCCGCCCGGCCGGGCGATGTCCTCGAAATCAGCGCCTAGAGCCCATTCCGAAGGCGCGCTAAAACAAGGACCTGGTGCCGAACAGCGCCGATCCGACCCGAACGCTGGTCGCGCCCTCGGCGATGGCGGTCTCGAAGTCATCGCTCATGCCCATCGACAGCTTGTCCAGGCCGTTGCGCGCGGCGATGGCGGCCAGCTGGGCGAAATAGGGTCCGGCGGGCTCACCGGCCGGCGGAATGCACATCAGCCCCTCGAGGGTCAGGCCCAGATCGCGGCAAAGGGCGATGAACCCGTCGGCCTGATCGGGCGCAACCCCGGCCTTTTGCGCCTCGCGGCCGATATTCACCTGGACATAAAGCCGGGGGATCTTCGGCTGGACGGCCAGGGCCCGGGCCAGCTTTTCCCGGTCCAGGGTCTCGATGACGTCAAAGAACGCGGCCGCCTCCGCTGCCTTGTTGCTCTGCAGCGGCCCGATCAGGCGAAGCTCGATCCCGTCCCGCCGCCCGCTCCAGCGGCCGATCGCCTCCTGCACGCGGTTTTCCCCGAACACCGTCTGTCCCTGCGCCAGCACCGGCGCAATCGCGCTCCAGTCCTGGGTCTTGGACACCGCCGTCAGGGTGATGCCGGCCGGATCGCGGCCACAGGCGCGCGCAGCCGCGGCCATGCGGTCAAGAATAATCTGGCGTCGGGAGGGTGAAGTCTGGGTCAAGGGCCTGGCCGGACGGGCCCTGGGGCGGCCCTAGAACTTGTAGCTGGCGCCGAGGCGCACGCGGGGCGTGACCGGGCTTGTCGCTTCGGGCGCGGCCGGCTTGGCGTCGGTCAGGCCGACGGCGCCGCCGACGCGGATCGACGGGGTGACCTTGTAGAAGGCCCCGGCCTCGACGTCCTTGATGTTCATTTCGCGGGTGACCGGCTGTTGCAGCTCGAGCTTCAGGCCCCAGTGCGACTTGCCGTCCAGTTCGAGAACCTTGGGCTGCTGGCTGTTGTTGAGGGTATAGGCCTCGCGCGCGGTGCTGGCGGCGTCGGAAAAGGCGGCGGCGGCGCGCGGCGCGCTCTGGGCATGGGCAAGGCTGGCCGATCCCGAGAGGATCACCGCCGCCAGAACAGCCACAGGCAGTTTGATATCCGCCATCACTCTACGCGCCTTCAACAGACTTGAATTGGGCGGGGATCCCGCCGTCATCCACTATCACCCGGCAGACTTAAGAATGATTGTACCTTCGGTCAACGCGTTCGCCCCCCTCAAACGAGGGTTGGGCGATTTGCCGCGCAGGCTGTTGCTTGTAGGTCACGCGCGCGATTCGGGGTTTTGCACGGCGCGCACGATGTTATAGACGCTTCCGTACGGTTCGGGCGGGGTGTCCGGTAGGAGAGCTTGAGCATGGCGTTTCAACGTTCGCGGGTGCGGCGAACCTTTGCGATCGCAGCCCTGGTGGCTGTGTCGGCGGCGGCCATTTCGGTCAGCGGCTGCGCGTCGGTTAATCCGTTCAAGCGCAGCGCCCAGAGCGGGACCGCCTCTGGCGGCTCGGATACGGCGATTGGCGTCAACGCCTATCTGTGGCGCGCCTCGCTGGATACCCTGGCCTTCATGCCCCTGGCCTCGGCCGACCCCTACGGCGGCATCATCATCACCGACTGGTATTCAGACCCGGCCCAGCCGTCCGAGCGCTTCAAGGCGACGGTCTATATCCTCGACACGCGCCTGCGCGCCGACGGCCTGAACGTGGCGGTTCACCGCCAGGCCAAGAGCGCCACCGGCGAATGGCAGGATGCGGCGACCTCGGCCAACACGTCCGAGTCCATCGAGCGGGCCATTCTCGTGCGCGCCCGCCAGATGCGTATCAACGGCCGCTAGCCGCTTTTTGAGACCTGATCGGCGCACCCCATGACGCGCTACAATCCAAAGGAAACCGAGCCCAGGTGGCGGGCCGCCTGGGAACGGGCGAAGCTTTTCCACGCCGGCTCGCCCCACGAAGCCCACGGCCGCCCCAAATGGTACGTGCTGGAGATGTTCCCCTATCCGTCGGGGAAACTGCACATGGGCCATGTGCGCAACTACGCCATGGGCGATGTCGTGGCCCGCTACAAGCGCGCCCAGGGCTTCAACGTCCTGCACCCCATGGGCTGGGACGCCTTTGGCATGCCGGCCGAGAACGCGGCCATGGAAAGCGGCATCCATCCGAAAGTCGCCACCTACAACCAGATCGCCAACATGCGCGAGCAGCTCAAGACGCTGGGCCTGGCCATCGACTGGGACCGCGAGTTCGCCACCTGTGATCCGGAATATTACGGCAAGCAGCAGGCCTGGTTCCTGCGCCTGCTGAAGTCGGGCCTGGTCTATCGCAAGGAATCGCAGGTCAACTGGGATCCGGTCGACCACACCGTGCTGGCCAACGAACAGGTCATCGAGGGCCGCGGCTGGCGCTCGGGCGCGCTGGTCGAGCGGCGCAAGCTGACCCAGTGGTTCCTGCAGATCACCCGCTATGCCGATGACCTGCTCAAGGGCCTGGAGACCCTGGACCGCTGGCCGGACAAGGTGCGGCTGATGCAGGAAAACTGGATCGGACGCTCGCGCGGCCTGCGGATGAGCTTTGCCTTTGCCGGCGCCGCTCCCGCCGGGTTCGAGGACGGCGTTTCGGTCTACACCACCCGCCCCGACACCCTGTTCGGGGCCAGTTTCATCGCCATCGCCGCCGACCATCCCCTGGCCCAGGCCGTGGCCGCGAAAGACGGGGCGGCCGCCGCCTTCATCGCCGCCTGCAAGACCGGCGGGGTCTCCGCCGCCGACATCGAAACGGCCGAGAAACAGGGCTACGACACCGGCCTGAAGGTCGCCCATCCCTTCGTCGAGGGCGCCAGCCTGCCGGTCTGGATCGCCAATTTCGTGCTGATGGACTACGGAACCGGCGCCATCTTCGGCTGCCCGGCCCACGACCAGCGCGACCTGGATTTCGCCCGCAAGTACCATCTGCCGGTCAAGCCTGTGGTCCTGCCCGCCGGCGAGGACGCGGCCAGCTTCACCGTCGGCAAGGAGGCCTTTACCGGCCCCGGCGCCCTGATCAATTCCGCCTTCCTCGACGGCCTGGACATCGAAACGGCCAAGGCGCAGGCGATTTCGCGCATCGAGGCAAAGGGTCAAGGCGAAGGCGCCATCGTCTACCGCCTGCGCGACTGGGGGGTCTCTCGCCAGCGCTACTGGGGCTGCCCCATCCCCATCGTCCATTGCGGCAAATGCGGCGTGGTCCCGGTTCCCGAAGACCAGCTGCCGGTTCTGCTGCCCGACGATGTCACCTTCGATGTCCCCGGCAATCCGCTGGCCCGTCATCCGACCTGGAAACACACCGCCTGCCCGTCCTGCGGGGGCGAGGCCCTGCGCGAGACCGACACCCTCGACACCTTTGTCGATTCGTCCTGGTATTTCGCCCGCTTCACCGATCCGGACGCCGCCGAGCCCATCGACAAGGCCGCCGCCGACTACTGGCTGCCGGTCGACAACTACATCGGCGGGGTCGAGCACGCCGTCCTGCACCTGCTCTACGCCCGCTTCGTCACCCGCGCCCTCAAGGACGAGGGCCTGTTGTCCGTCGCCGAGCCCTTCGATGGCCTGTTCACGCAAGGCATGGTCACCCACGAAGCCTTCCGCTCGCGCAACGGCGACTGGCTGACGCCGGACTCGGTGGAAAAGCGCGGCGACGGCTGGTTCGACCGCGAACTTGGCCAGCCGGTCGAGATGGTCGGCGTCGAAAAGATGTCGAAGTCCAAGAAAAACGTCGTCGCCCCCGAAGACATCTTCGACCAGTACGGCGTCGACGCCGCCCGCCTGTTCGTCATGTCGGACTCGCCGCCCGAACGCGACGTTCAGTGGAGCACCGGCGGCGTCGAAGGCGCCTGGCGCTTCATCAACCGCGTCTGGGCCGAGTTCGACGCCCACGAGATCGAGGACTGGGACGTCGAGGACGCCGACGACGCGGCCGCCAACGCCCTGACCAAGGCCACCCACAAGCTGATCAAGGCCGTGGGCGAGTCCATCGAACAGTTCCGCTTCAACACCGGCATCGCCCGCCTCTACGAGTTCCTCAACCTGCTGAAACAGGCCTCGCCGGTCGGCGCGGGCCCCGATCTGCTGGCCGCGCGCCACGCCGCCCTGTCGGCCTTCGCCCGCCTGATCGCCCCCTTCACCCCCCACCTGGCCGAGGAATGCTGGGCCCGGGTCGGCGGCGACGGCATGGTCTCGGCCGCGCCCTGGCCCACCTGGTCGGAACATCTGGCGGCCGAGGACGAAAAGGTCCTGCCGATCCAGATCAACGGCAAGCGCCGCGGCGAAATCCGCGTGCCCGCCGGCCTGGCCGAAAGCGAAGTTGAAAAGATCGTGCTGGCGGACGCGGCCACCTTGCGTCACCTTGAGGGCCTGACCGTTCGCAAGGTGATCGTGGTGAAAGACCGTATCGTCAACATCGTGGTGGGCTGATGGACCGGCGTGGCATCCTTGGCGCCCTTTTGAGCCTGCCGCTGCTGGCCGGTCTGGCCGGCTGCGGTTTTACGCCTCTCTATGCGACCGGCGGCCTGACCGGTCAGATGGCCCTGATCAGCGTCGAGGCCCCCGAAGGCCGCACCGCCTATCTGCTGCGCGAGCAGCTCGACGATGCTCTGGCCCGCGACCGCAGCCATCCGGCCGCCTACCGGCTGGCGCTCACCCTGACCGAACAGCGCGATCCGCGCGGCCTTGGCCCCAGCAACACCGCCAGCCGCTATGAGCTGTCGCTCGACGTCCACTATGTCCTGACCGAGATCACCGGCGGCAAGGAGCTGCGCACCGGCGACCAGAAGGTGCTGATCTCCTACCCGGCCGTCACCCCGCCTTATGCCGGCGTCGTCGCCCAGCAGGACGGCCAGCAGCGCGCCGCGGCCGAAGCGGCCCGCCGCATCCGCCTCGACCTGTCACAATATTTCCTGAAATCAAAGACTTAAACGGAAATGATCCTCAGCAAACGGGCCGAGGTCGAACGCTTCATCAAGGATCCCGCGCCGGACGTGCGGGCCATTCTGATCTACGGCAAGGACCGGGGCGGCGTGCGTGAGCGGGCCAACGCCATCGCCGTCAAGGTCACCGAACGCCCCGACGATCCCTTCGACGTCGCCCTGCTGACCGACAGCGATATCACCGCCGACGCCGCGCGCCTTGAAAGCGAGCTGTCGTCCCTGTCGCTGATGGGCGGCCGCCGCCTGATCCGGCTGCGCATGTTCGAGGAAAAGGCCGCCCCCGACCGCGCCGCCGCCGAGGCCCTCAAGGCCCACGCCGAGGGCGCCTACAACCGCGACGCCGTCTTCCTCATTGAGGCCGGGGCCCTTGGCCGCGAGAGCGCCCTGCGCGCCGCCGCCGAAAAGGCCAAGACCGGCGCCCTGGCCATCCCCTGCTACGACGACGAGGCCGGCGATGTGGCCCGCATGACCCGCGAGGCCCTGGCCCGCGACGGTGTTTCCCTGAACGGCGAGGCGCTGGAGCTGTTCGCCGCCCGCCTGCCCGCCGAGCGCGGCGTCGCCCGCCAGGAGATCGAGCGGCTGATCCTCTACCTGGGCCCGGGCAGCGGCATCGTCGCCACGCCGGCCGATCTGGAGCCCTTCCTCGGGGTCGAGCCCGACGCCTCCCTGGCCGAAGCCGCCCAGGACGCCTTTGGCGGGCGCCTCAAACCGGCCCAGGCCGCCCTGCGCCGCGCCGCCCTCGAAGGCGAAGCCGGCCCCGCCGCCGTGCGCGCCTTCGGCAGCCATCTGGCCAAGCTTCGCAAGGCCCTGACCCTGCACCAGGCCGGCGCCGGTCTTGCCGAAGCCGCCAAGTCCTCCGGCGTGTTCTGGAAAAACGAGCGCGAGTTCCTCCGCCAGGCCCGCGCCTGGCCGCTGGCCGCCCTGGACGGCCTCAACACCGAGATCCTCAACGCCGACCGCGCCTGCAAACAGACCGGCAGTCCGGATGAACTGATCGCCGAACGCCTGGCCCTGACCGTCGCCTACAAGGCGCGGCGGCTGGGGCTGTAGGGGGAACAACGCGCGTTCACTGGGGTGGGTTGGTTGTTTGACAACAGTTAATAGGTCCCCAAATTCACCAAGCCGACAAATTGTCGGCGTTTCAGACCAGAGGGAGCTAGCGAAATGCGACCAGGAAGGCGCGCTGGTCTGAAAACACTGTCGGCGTGCGCCCTTGGCTGCGCTTTGCTGCTTTCATCCTGTGCGTCGAATTTGGAGTCGACGGCTCGAGTAATCCGGGCCGATATTTTAGGTCAATTGCAGGTCGGTTCCGGCCGTGGACAAGTAGAAGACTTTTTAAAGAGGAAGGGCTGGCTAAATTATCACTGGGAAGCGGGCGACCAGCGGAAAATTGTTGTCGAAATTGTCGAGCCAAAAGAGATAGTCATTTATTTGTATTTTGACGAAAACGAAAAATACCTGCGGTCCGAGGTAGATACGATTTATCCAGGTCTGTGAATGCTGTGGATTGCAGAGCAGTCTTGGGATCCTGCCTTCACACCCGGAACCATATGGCCGTCGTCGAAATAGACAGAAGCCCGCCGCCTACGCCCCCGGCGCCAGTCTGCGGCAGATGTCTTCCAGCTGTTCCAGGGTCGAATAGGTAATCCCCAGACTGCCCTTGCCGCCCTTGTCGCGGATATCCACCTTCAGCCCCAGAGCGTCCGACAGGCGCTTTTCCAGCGCCAGGGTGTCGATGTCCTTGCCCGACCGGGCCTTGCCGCCGCTCTCCCGCGCGGCAGGCTCATCGCCCCGCGCCAGAGCCTCGGCGTCGCGCACCGTCATGCCGCCGTCAACGATCCGCCGGGCCAGGGCCTCGGGATTGGCGGCGCCGAGGATCGCCCGCGCGTGACCGGCGCTCAAATGCCCGGCCAGCACCATGTCCTGCACCCCTTGCGGCAGGGCCAGCAGGCGCACCGTATTGGCCACGTGGCTGCGGCTCTTGCCGATGGCGGCGGCGACGTCTTCCTGGGTGCGGCCAAAGCTGTCGATCAGGTTGCGATAGCCCTGCGCCTCTTCCATGGCATTGAGGTCCGCCCGCTGGACGTTTTCCAGAATGGCGATCTCCAGGGCCTCGGCGTCGTTGAGGTCGCGCACAATGATCGGGATTTCCCGCTCGCCGGCCCGCTGGGCCGCGCGCCAGCGGCGCTCGCCGGCCACGATCTGGAATTCGCCGGGCGCGCCGGCCACGGGCCGCACCAGGATCGGCTGCAGCAGGCCGCGCTGGCGGATGGACTCGGCCAGTTCCTCGATCTCGGTCTCGGCAAAGACGCGGCGCGGCTGATCAGGGTTGCGCCGGATCAGCTCGATCGGCGCCAGGCGGCGGCCATCGCCCACCGGGGCCGGCGCGGCCTCCTGGGTCTCACCCAGCAGGGCCGACAGGCCCCGGCCCAGTCCACGTTTCTGATCCGCCATCGTTGTTCCCCAAGACCCCTTAAGCGGCGCGCGCCTGACGGGCCCGCTCCTGAGTGACCAGTTCGCGGGCCAGTTTCAGATAGGCCTGGCTGCCCGCGCAGGCCAGGTCGTAGATCAGGGCCGGCTTGCCGAACGACGGCGCCTCGGAAACCCTGACGTTTCTTGGAATTCGCGTATGATAGACCTTGTCGCCGAAGTGGGCGCGCACGTCCGATTCCACCTGTCCCGACAGGCGGCTGCGGGTGTCGTACATGGTCAGGACAATGCCCTGGATCTCGATCTGCGGATTGAGGCTGGAGCGCACCAGCTCGACGGTGCGGACCAGCTGGCTGAGGCCTTCCAGCGCGAAGAACTCGCACTGCAGCGGCACCAGCACGGCGTCGGCCGCGGCCATGGCGTTGACCGTCAGCACGTTCAGCGACGGCGGACAGTCGATCAGCACATAGGTGAACCGCTCGGGCCCTTCCTGATGGCGCAGGGGCGCCAGCGCATCCTTCAGCCTGAACGAGCGGCGCGAATCGGTGGCCAGTTCCAGCTCGACCCCCGACAGATCCTGATCGGACGGGGCGATATAGAGACCCGGAACACTGGTCCTGATCGCCGCTTCGTTGAGGGTCCCCTCGCCCAGCAGGACATCATAGCTGGTTACCTTGCGCTCGTGCCGCGCCACGCCCAGGCCGGTGGTGGCGTTACCCTGCGGATCAAGGTCGATGATCAGCACGCGCTCGCCCACTGCGGCCAGGGCCGTGCCCAGATTGATTGCCGTGGTGGTCTTGCCGACGCCGCCCTTCTGGTTCGACACCGACAGCACGCGCAGGGCCTGGGGTTTCCTAGCGCTCACGCACGTCCCCCGAAATGACAACGATCTGGCCGGACGGGTCGCTCTGGCTGGGCCGCAGGGCGTAGCTGAACTTCCAGGCGGTTTCGGCTTCGGCTATCTCGCTCACCACATCACGCCCCTTGAGGAACAAAGCTGTGGCCCCGGTACGCAGGTAGGGCCGGGCATACCCTAGCAGGCGGACCATCGGTGCGCATGCGCGGGCGGTGACAATATCCACGACAATCTTCAGCTCTTCGGCCCGCGCGTTATGCACCGCCGCCGGCAGGGCCAGGGCCTCGACCACGGCCCGCAAAAACGTGCAGCGCTTGGTCATGCTCTCGATCAGGTGGACCTGCGCGCCTTCGCGGCCCTTCAGGAAAATGGCCAGCACGATACCCGGAAACCCCGCGCCTGCGCCCAGATCGGCCCAGACCTCGGCGTCCGGCGCGAGTTTCAACAGCTGGGCGCTGTCCCAGGCGTGGCGTGACCAGAACTCGGCCAGGGCCGAGGGCCCGACCAGGTTCATTTTCTCGTTCCACTCGGCCAGCAGGGCCAGATAGGCGTGCAGATCCGCCATCTGCGCCGGCGTGGCGCCTGTGGCGGCCTGAAAGCTCGCCGCATCGGTGACCGCGCGCGCGGCCTCAGGCTGCGCGAGGACGACGGACATGAACCAGCAAGGCGGTAAGGGCTCCGGGGGTGATCCCCTCGATCCGCCCGGCCTGGCCGAGCGTCGTGGGGCGAATGGCGGCCAGCTTGGTGCGGGCCTCGTTGGAAAGTCCGCCGATGGCGGCATAGTCGATATCGGCGGGCAGGCGCAGGTCCTCGTCGCGCCGGAAGGCGGCGACATCGGCGGCCTGACGATCCAGATAGCCGGCGTAGGTGGCGTCGATCTCGACCTGTTCGCGGATGACGGGCGGCCAGGCGGCGATCTGCGGCCAGACCCCGGCCAGCTGGTCGAAGGTGATCTCCGGATAGGCCAGCAGCTGGGTCAGGCTGCGGCGCTGGCCGTCGGCATTGACCTTGAAGCCGTGGCCCTGGGCCTGGGCGGGCGACAGGGTGAGGGCTTTGGCTTCAGCGCGGGCATCGTCCAGCAGGCTGGCCTTGGCGGCATAGGCGCGGGCCCGCGCCTCGCCGACGCAGCCCAGCGCAACGCCAAGCGGCGTCAGCCTTTGGTCGGCATTGTCGGCCCGCAGGATCAGGCGAAATTCGGCCCGGCTGGTGAACATCCGGTAGGGTTCGGTGACGCCCCGGGTGACCAGATCGTCGATCATCACGCCGATATAGGCCTGGTCGCGGGTGAAGGTGGCGGGCTCGGCGCACGCGGCCGCGCGGGCGGCGTTCAGCCCGGCGACCAGGCCTTGCGCGCCGGCCTCTTCATAGCCTGTGGTGCCGTTGATCTGGCCGGCCAGATAAAGGCCCGTCAGCCGCTTGACCTCCAGGGCGGGGGTCAGCTCGCGCGGGTCGACATAGTCGTATTCGATCGCATAGCCGTAGCGGCGGACCTGAACGTTCTCGAGTCCCGGGATGGTGCGCAGGAACAGGTCCTGGGTTTCTTCCGACACCGAGGTCGAGATGCCGTTGGGATAGACCGTGTCGTCGTCCAGACCTTCCGGCTCGAGAAAGATCTGGTGGCTGGTCTTGTCGGCGAAGCGGACGACCTTGTCCTCGATGGACGGGCAATAGCGCGGCCCCCGCCCCGTGAGCTTGCCGCCATAGACCGCCGACTCCGACAGGCGTTCGGCGATGATCCTGTGGGTGGCCTCGGTCGTGTAGGTGACGCCGCACGCAACCTGCGGCGTGCTTATCGACACTGTCAGGAAGGAAAACGGGACCGGATCGGCATCGGCTTCCTGCCGCTCGAGCAGGCTCCAGTCGATGGACGAGCCGACCAGCCGCGCCGGCGTGCCGGTCTTCAGGCGCCCCATCGACAGGCCCAGATCATAGAGCCGGTCGGCGAGGCCGATGGAGGGCTCATCGCCCACCCGGCCGGCGGAAATCCGTTCTTCGCCCCGGTGGATGACGCCCTTCAGGAAGGTGCCGGTGGTCAGCACGACCTTGGGCGCGGCGTAGGTGCGACCGCTGGCGCCGATGGCCCCGGCCACTGCTGCGCCTTGCACCACAAGGTCTTCGACCCCGTCGGCGATGATCTCGAGGTTCGGGTAGTTCGCCAGTTCGGCCTGCATGGCCTGGCGGTAAAGCTTGCGGTCGATCTGGGCGCGGGGGCCGCGCACCGCCGGGCCGCGCGAGCGGTTGAGCATGCGGAACTGGATGCCGGCTTTGTCGGCCATGCGGCCCATCAGGCCGTCGAGGGCGTCGATCTCGCGCACCAGGTGGCCCTTGCCCAGGCCGCCGATGGCCGGGTTGCAGGACATCTCGCCGAGGGTCTCGATCTTGTGGGTGAGCAGCAGGGTGCGCGCGCCGAAACGGGCCGCGGCGGCCGCGGCCTCACATCCGGCGTGTCCGCCGCCAATGACGATGACATCCCACTGGGTCATAGGGCGGCTTATAGGGTTGGGGGGCGGCGAGAGTCGAGGCTGGTGATTGTTTCACGTGGAACAATGATGGGCCGGCGCCGCATATCCGGGCGCGGGATGTTTCACGTGAAACATCACTTGCCGATGCAGAACTTGCCGAACACCGCGCCGAGGATTTCTTCAGCGTCGATCCGGCCGGTGATGCGTCCCAGCGCCCGCGCCGCCAGTCGCACGTCTTCCGCCGCCAGTTCGACCTGCGGCGCCTCCAGAGCGGCGGCCAGCCGGTCCCGCGCCACCCTCAGACTTTCCGCATGGCGCATCCGCGTGGTGGCCGGGAATTCCCGCGCCGCCAGGGCGGTGACCACGCGCTCTGTAATCGCCGCCAGCAAATCGGCAAGACCGGCGCCTCGCGTCGACACCAGATGTGCAGTGACGCCGGCCTTTTCGGCACTGAATCTACACGCCGCCTCATCGGTTCCGGCCGGCAGATCGGCCTTGTTCAGCAGGCAAAGGTCGCCGGCCTGCGCCAGATCGGCGGCAAAACGCCAGTCGCCGGCGCTGCCTGCGCGGTCCACCACCCACAGCCGAAGGTCCGCGTTCCGGGCCCAGGCTTGCGCGCGCCGCACGCCCTCGGCCTCGATGGCCTCGCCGGTTTCGCGCACCCCCGCCGTGTCGGCCAGGATCACCTTGTAGCCGGCCAGGTCGAACGGCGCCTCGATAACATCCCGCGTCGTGCCGGGCGTCGCGGTGACGATCGCCGCCTCGCGGGCGATCAAGGCATTGAACAGGCTCGATTTTCCGGCGTTGGGCGCGCCGATCACCGCAATCCGGTAGCCGTCCCTTACCCTCTGTCCCCGCGCCTGGTCGGCGATCGCCTCATCCAGTTGCCCCAGCAACCCCCTGAGGCTCTCCTTCGCCGCGTCCGCAACATCCCCCGGCACCTCCTCGTCCGGAAAGTCCACTCCCGCCTCCAGCAGCGCCAGGCTCTCGATCAGTCTTTCCCGCCACACCTCATGCCGCCGCGACAACGCCCCGCCCAGCTGCGCCAAAGCCTGATCCGCCTGACCTTTCGTCTCCGCGTCGATCAGGTCGGCAACGCCTTCGGCCTGAGCCAGGTCCAGCTTGCCGTTCTCGAAGGCGCGCCGCGTGAATTCACCCGGATCGGCCGGCCGCAACCCCAGCGCCAGCAGGGAACCCTGCAGCCGCTCGATCACCGCCCGCCCGCCATGAATATGGAACTCGGCGCTGTCCTCACCCGTGTAGCTGCCGGGCCCCGGAAACCACAGGACAAGGGCCTCATCGATATCACCGGCCGCATCCCGCAACCGCCGCAGACTGGCCCGCCGCGCCGCCGGCAACCGGCCGCCCAGCGCCCGCAACGCCTCACCCGAGCCTGGCCCCGAAATCCGGACCGCCGCCACCGCCGCACGGCCGGCCGCGCTCGCCAGAGCGAAGATGGTGTCCTGGGCCACGGCCTAGATCAGGCCTTGCTGGCGGCCGCCGACATGAGCCGCATGAACTGCTCCTGCGCCTGACCGCCGAGCGCAAACCAGTTCTTCATCAGCTCGTCGGGCTTCAGGGCGCTCATATTCTCGTCCATGCGCTTTTGCATCTCGGCGACGATGTGGTCGTTCAGCGGGGCAACATCCGGCAGGCCCATGAAGGCGCGGGCTTCTTGCGGGGTGCAGTCGATGTCGATGGTCACTTTCACGTGCGCGCTCCGGGGCTTGCCGATCTCGTCAGTCTCTGGATAACGCTAGTTCGAGGCGTTTGACAAAGGGGACGACAAGATGAGCGGCGAATACGTGACGATCCAGGCCAAGGGTGGATCCTTCAGCGCCTATGTGGCGCGCCCTGCCGGCCCGGGCCCTGCGCCGGCGGTTGTGGTCCTGCAGGAGATCTTCGGCGTCAACGCCGTGATGCGCGCCATGACCGACGAGCTGGCCGCCAAGGGATTTATCGCCATCTGCCCGGACCTGTTCTGGCGGCTGGAGCCCGGCGTCGACATCACCGACCAGACCCCCGGCGAATGGAAGACCGCCCTGGATTTGATGAATCGCTTTGACGTCGACGCCGGCGTTGGCGACATCGCCGCCACCATCAACCATGTGCGCGCTGATCCGGCCTGCAACGGAAAAGTCGGCGCGGTGGGCTTTTGTCTTGGCGGCAAGCTCGCCTTCCTGACGGCGGCCCGCACGGATATCGACGCCGCCGTTTCCTACTACGGCGTCGGGCTCGAAAACCTGCTGGGTGAGGCCGGGGCGATCCGCAAGCCGACGATGCTCCACATCGCCGCCGAGGACTCCTTCTCGTCGAGACCCGCCCAGGCCCAGGTCGAAGCAGGCCTGGCGAACAATTCCAACGTCGCCATCCACGTCTATGAGGGCCGCGACCATGCCTTCGCCCGGCCCGGCGGCGAGCACTACGATGCCGGGGATGCGGCGCTGGCGGCCCAGCGCACCCTGAATTTCTTCAACAAGACCCTGAGTTAGGGCAATGCTGGCTATCGAGGCGGAAAGGGCCGGCGGGCCTGAGGTTCTGAAAGTGGTCGAGCGGCCGGTTCCGGCCCCGGGCCCCGGACAGATCCTGGTCCGCCACGCGGCGGTCGGCCTGAACTTCATCGACACCTATCAGCGCAGTGGTCTTTACCCCGTCGCCTTTCCCGCGGTGCTGGGGCTTGAGGCCGCCGGCGTCGTTGAGGCCATAGGTGCGGGCGTAACGCGCTTTGCGGTCGGCGACCGTGCCGCCTACGCCAATGGCCCGATCGGCGCCTACGCCGAAGCGCACTGCGTCCCGGAAGGCCGCGCGGTCCACGTTCCGGCCGCCGTTTCCCTCGAGGTTGCCGCCGCCAGCATGCTCAAGGGCATGACCGCCGAATATTTGCTGCGCCGCTGTTTTCCCGTCCAGCCCGGCCAGGCCATCCTGATCCACGCCGCAGCGGGAGGAACCGGCCAGATCCTGGTGCAGTGGGCCAAACACCTGGGCGCCATCGTGATCGCCACCGCCGGAGGTGAGGAAAAACTCGTCCTGGCCCGGTCTCTGGGCGCAGACCACGCCATCGATTACCGGACCGAAGACGTCGCCAAACGGGTGCGCGACATCACCGGCGGCAAGGGCGTGGCGGTGGCCTATGATTCGGTGGGCCCGGCGACCTTTGAGGGCACTATCGCCTCCCTCGCCCGGCGCGGAACTTTCGTCAGTTTCGGAAATGCATCGGGTCCGGTCGCGCCCTTCGCGCCGCTGCGGCTCCAGCAGGCCGGCTCACTGTTCTTCACCCGCCCGACGCTGGTGGATTACGTAGCGACCACCGAAGACCTCGACGCCTGCGCCGCAGCCCTGTTCGAGGTGATCGCCTCTGGCGTCGTCAAGATCGCCATCAGCCAGACCTTCCCCCTGGCCCAGGTCCGCGCCGCCCACGAGGCGCTGGAAGGCCGGCGCACCACGGGCTCGACCCTGCTGATCCCCTAGGCCCTACTTTACCTGGGTCATACGCTGGTAGGCCGGCCGGTCCGTCAGGCGCTTCACATAGTCGCCGATGTCATCGGGGATCAGGGGCGCAAGTTCGAAAGCGGGCGCCGCCAGCGCCAGACCGACGCCATAGCCCACCGAGATGTCGGCGAGGGTGAAGTCATCGCCGGCCATATAGGAACCCTTGGCCAGCCGCTGGCTGATGACGCCGAGCCGCTTGGCGAAGGACGCGCGGATGACGTCCATGGTGTAGTTCTGCTTCTGGTCGTCGGGCGCCCGGAAGGCGGTGGCGACGATCGCATTGAGCGGGCCGGCCAGAGTTGCTTCGCCGAACACCAGCATCTCGCGGTAGGTCCAGTAGTCCCGGTGGCCAGGCTCCAGCGCCAGCGGAGTAGGGCCGTAGGTTGCGGCGATATACTCCAGGATGGTGATGGATTCGAACAGCACCACATCCCCGTCGATCATCAGCGGAATGGTGTCGGCCGGGTTATGAAGCTTGAACTCCGGCGGCTTGGGCGCGCCCAGGGTGAGGATTTCGACCGCGTAGGGAACGCCCATTTCCTCCAGCAGCCAGACAGGCCGGTTCGATCGCGCGCGGGGGGCGTGATAAAGCTTGATCATGGAATAACCCCTTGATACTTATCAGGTATTCATCGACTGGAAGAATTCGCCATTGGTCTTGGTCTGGCGCAGTTTTTCCAGCAGGAATTCGATGGCGTCCTGCGGGCCCATCGGGTTGAGGATGCGGCGCAGCACATAGGTCTTCTGCAGTTCGTCGCGCGGCGTGATCAGCTCTTCCTTGCGGGTGCCGGACTTCAGGATGTCCATGGCCGGGAAGATGCGCTTGTCGGCCACCTTGCGGTCCAGCACGATTTCCGAGTTGCCGGTGCCCTTGAACTCTTCGAAGATCACCTCGTCCATGCGGCTGCCGGTGTCGATCAGAGCCGTGGCGATGATGGTCAGGGACCCGCCTTCCTCGATATTCCGCGCCGCGCCGAAGAAGCGTTTGGGCCGCTGCAGGGCGTTGGCGTCAACGCCGCCGGTCAGCACCTTGCCCGATGACGGCACGACCGTGTTGTAGGCGCGGCCCAGGCGCGTGACGGAATCCAGCAGGATGACCACATCGCGCTTGGTCTCCACCAGGCGCTTGGCCTTTTCGATGACCATTTCAGCGACCTGGACGTGGCGGGTGGCCGGCTCGTCGAAGGTCGAGGCGATGACCTCGCCTTTGACCGTGCGCTGCATGTCGGTGACTTCTTCAGGTCGCTCGTCGATCAGCAACACCATCAGATAGCATTCGGGGTGGTTGGTCTCGATCGACTTGGCGATGTTCTGCAGCATCACCGTCTTGCCGACCCGCGGCGGGGCGACGATCAGGCAGCGCTGGCCCTTGCCCAGCGGGGCGACGATGTCGATCACCCGTCCCGAGCGGTCCTTAACCGTCGGATCGGGCAGCTCCATGGTGAAGCGCTCGTCCGGATAAAGCGGCGTCAGGTTATCGAAGTGGACCTTGTGGCGAACGTTGTCGGCCGGCTCGAAATTGACGACGCTGACGCCGGTCAGGGCGAAATAGCGCTCGCCTTCGCGCGGTGAGCGGACCGCCCCGTCGACCGTATCGCCGGTCTTCAGGCCGAATTTGCGGATCTGCGAGGGAGAGACATAGATGTCGTCCGGGCCCGGCAGATAGTTGGCTTCCGGGGAGCGCAGGAAACCGAATCCGTCCGGCAGCACTTCCAGGGTGCCCGAGCCCGAGATCGCCACGCCCTCGTCGGCCAGCGACTTCAGGATCGCATAGAGCATATCCTGCTTGCGCATGGTGTTGGCGTTTTCGATCTCCAGGTTCTCGGCGAACGCCTGCAGGTCGGTGGTCGGCTTTTCCTTCAGCTCCTGAAGCGACATCGACTTCAGTCCCTGGGCCGCGATGAACAGGCTGGCCTGGGTGGGCTCTTCGGGCCCGTCCTGGCCTTCGCCATTCTCGGCGGCCTCGGTCTCGGCGCTGGCCTCGCCAATGGTGTCGATATCGGGATCTTCGGAAGGAATGATGTCGTCTTCAGACATGGGTCGGTTCTCTTTGGATAAACAAACAGATCAGGACCTCGCCAGCGATGCGCAGGCGAGGGGTCAGATCGGAAATGGGTCTGCGCCGGAGCGCTGAGGGGAAGCCGGCGGGTCCGTCGCGATCACGCATCGGGGCCGGTAAGAGGCGGGAACGCGAAGCTTGCGCCGCACGTCTGGAACTAGCGGAAACACGGATGGGCGGGAGGCGTCAAGGATTTCCGTGAAGGACGGCGTTTCCGGCCCCGGCCTACTTGACCCCCATGGTCACGCACAGGACCATGATCACCGCCGCCAGGAACGGCAATTCGTTGGTGGCGCGCCAGTATTTTTCCGAGCGGGTGCTGGTCCCGGCCAGCAGCGCCTTGCGGGCCCGGCCCAGATAGTGGTGCCAGAAGGTCAGGAAGGCCACGCCCGTCAGCTTGGCGATCATGGCCGGCAACAGCAAAAAGGCCCATCCCATCCTCCCGGCCCCGTCGACATAGATCAGGATGCCTCCGAACAGCCAGGCGGCGACCATGGCTGGGTTCATGATGATGTGGAAAAGCTTGCGCTCCATCTGTTCGAAATAGTCGGTGGCGACCGCCGATCCCTGCCCGGCTCGGGTGTGATAGGCAAACAGCCGCGGCAAATAGAGCAGGCCAGCCATCCAGGCGATCACCGACAGGATGTGCAGCCCACGCCACAGGTCATAGTGCTCGATCAGAAACCCGCTCATGCCGCCTCCCTGCAGGGACATATCGGGCCGCAGGCCTCGAAGGTCCAGCCCTCGCCGGGCGCCACCACAGCCTCGGACGCCAGGGCTGCCTCCACCAGATCGGCCAGGGCGCCGATGAACAGCGGATCGCAGCTGAGGGTGGGGACACGAATATATTCGCCGCAACCCAGGGCGATGGCCTGCTCGCGATACTCGTGATCCAGCTCGATCAGGGTCTCGACATGCTCGGAGACAAAGGCGATCGGGCAGACGATAACCCCGCGCCCGGCTTTGACCGCTGCATCAATCGCCTCGACCGTCGAAGGCCCGGTCCAGACCAGGCGCCCGACCCGGCTTTGATAGCAGACGGCGTGATCAAATCCGCCGCCCAGCGCCGCAACCACGGCGGCGGCTGTCGCCTCGACCTGCTTTTGATAGGGATCACCGCCGTCGATGGTCTTTTGCGGCAGGCCGTGGGCCGAGAACAACACCCGCACGGGCCCCTTGGCGGCCTTCAGGGCTGTGGCCACGCCAGCGGCGTGTGCGGCGATGAAATTGGGCTGGACCGGATAGCAACAGATCTCGCGCACGCGGCCGGGGCCTTTGTAGGCCGCTTTCCAGGCCTTGACCGACGAGCGCGTGGTGGTGGTCGAATACTGCGGATAGAGCGGCAGCAGGATCACCTCGTCCGGCGCATAGTCGGCGACGTCCCGGGCGGCTTCTTCGGTGAACGGATGCCAGTAGCGCATGGCCAGGAAGATACGGGCCTGCCGGGTTATCAGCCGGCCCTGGAGGGCAGTGGTCAGGGCCACGGCCTGGGCCCGGGTCTCGGCGAGCAGCGGCGAGGCGCCGCCCATCATCGCATAGTTGGCGCCGGACGGTTTGGCGCGGGTGGACGAGATGACCTGGGCCAGGATCTGCCGCAACGGCGTGGGCAAGGTGATGATCGCCGGGTCAGAGAACAGGTTCTTCAGAAACGGCTGCACCGCCGCCAGACTGTCAGGCCCGCCCAGATTGAACAGAACGACAGCGACCTTGCGCGCGGGCATCAGGACCCTGTGACCCGGGCCAGCGCCCGTTCGATGTGGGCGATCGGGGTGTCAGGCAGCAGGCCATGGCCCAGATTGAAGATATAGGGCCCGCTTCCCCATTGTTCGATCAGCTGGTCGATCCGCGCGTCCATCGCCGGCCCTCCCGCCCGCAGCAGCAGGGGATCAAGCGCCCCCTGGATGGTTCTGGTCTTCTGGATACGCAGCCCGGCCGCGGCGGCGGCGCCGACGTCCAGCGCCACACAATCAACGCCGGCCCGGTCTGCATAAACTTCGGCGAGACTGGAGGCTCCCCTCGGAAATCCTATGATCGGGGCGGTCACGCACAGATCTCTCAAGCCCTTTACGATCCGCGCGTGCGGGCGGATCACCAGACGCTCGAACAGATCTTCCGGCAGGTTCTCGGCCCAGCTTTCAAAGATCTTCAGCGCCTGGGCGCCGCTGCGCGCCTGCATGGCCAGATAGGCGATCGTGCCATCGACCAGCACATCGATCAGGGCGTCCAGCTCGGCCGGGTTGGTATAGGCATAGGTGCGCGCCCGCTCGCGATCCGATGAGCCACCTTCCAGCATATAGGTCGCCACTGTCCACGGCGCTCCGGCAAACCCGATCAGGGCGCGGTGCGGCTCTAGCTGAGCCCGAACCCGTTTGAGCGTCTCACCCACGGCGGACAACCGACCGGTTGAGGCGGCGACCTCGGCGGCCAGTTTTTCGATCGGCGGCAGCGGCGCCAGCTTTGGCCCTTCACCAGCTTCAAACCAGACGTCCTGGCCCAGGGCCCGTGGCAGCAACAGGATATCGGCAAACACGATGGCCGCGCTGAGCGGAAACCGGCGCATGGGCTGCATCGTCGCCTCGGCCGCCATTTCCGGATTGAGGCAAAACGAAATGAAGTCAGGCGCCTTTTCACGAAGGGCCCTGTACTCAGGCAAGGTCCGCCCGGCCTGGCGCATGAACCACACCGGCGGACGGGCAAGGGTCTCGCCGGCAAGGGCGCGGAGCAGGGCGGGCTTATGGTCAGGCGATGTCATGACGCCCTTAAAGCCTTTGCGCTCTCCGCTCTCAAGAGGGGTGACACACAAGCCGGGGGACCGGGGCCCCATCCTGTCTTCCTTAAAGAAGTCTTAATAAAAGTTCGGAAGAGGCAGTATGGCCAGGGCATACCGTGGATAAGCTTTACAGAACCCGGTTTGCAGGGCGTGCGTCCACAGATCCATGCGGGTCTGTGAAGTGCGGGATTAGCCTGCCAAGCCCCTGATTCAACACTATATCCGGATTTGCTTCCGGTGGACCAAACGGTGGATTAACCGGACTGGAAAACCCTTTGGGGGGTTTGTTCAGGTCGAGCTGAAGCCCGGGAAAACGGGCACAACAAACCGCCTGGCCATACAGGGTGGGCCCGGCGCGATCGCTTCCGGCGTGGAGAGGTGGGCACAAGTTCCCGCTTCGTTAAGACTTCGTTAACCCTCCAGACACAGGTCAGCGTGGACAACTTGGCCGCAAGGTCCGAAATAGACGCCTCATGACCTCAAATCGCCTGGCCACCTATTTTCATGTCCACCTGGTGTCGGACTCCACCGGCGAGACCCTCAACGCCATGGCGCGGGCGGTTTGCGCGCGGTTTGAGGACGTTTTGCCTATCGAGCACATCTATCCCCTTGTCCGTTCGGAAAAGCAGATGGCGCGGGTGATTGAAGAGATCGCCAACGCACCGGGCATCGTGCTGCACACCATTGTTGATCCCGGCCTGCGGGAGCGCCTGGAAAAGGCCTGCGCGGATCTGCAGGTATCATGTCTGGCCGCGCTTGATCCCCTGATCTCGGCCATGGGCCGCTATCTGGGCGCTGCGGTTTCCAGCCGGGTCGGCGCCCAGCACAATCTCGACAACGACTACTTCAACCGCATGGGCGCCCTGACCTATGCGATTTCCCATGACGACGGCCAGGCGACCAATGATCTGGACAATGCCGACGTGGTGCTGGTCGGAATCAGCCGCACTTCCAAGACGCCGACCTGCATCTATCTCGCCCATCGTGGGGTCAAGGCGGCCAATGTGCCGCTGGTGCCGGGGGCAGCCCTGCCGGAAGGTTTGCTGGGCCTCAAGCGTGCCATGGTGGTGGGGCTTACCGCCTCCCCCGACAGGCTGGTGCAGATTCGGCGCAATCGCCTTTTGTCCCTCAAGGAAGACCGCGAGAGCGCCTATATCGACGCCGACGCCGTGCGCGACGAAGTTATCGCCGCCCGCCGGCTGTATGAGCGCCAGGGCTGGCCGGTGATCGACGTGACCCGCAGATCGGTCGAGGAGACCGCCGCGGCGATCCTCAACCTGCTCACCGCCGGCCGCGGCAAGGTTGAAGTCCTCACGTGAAGCGATTGATCCTGGCCTCGAAGAGCGAGGTGCGCGCCAGCCTGCTGCGCAGCGCCGGCGTTGTGTTTGACACCGCCTCTCCCGGCGTCGACGAAGACGCGGCCAAAACCGAGCTGGCCCACGTCTCGCCGCGTGAGATTGCCGGCGATCTGGCTGACCGCAAGGCCCTGGCTCTGACGCAGTATGGCGCGAGCGACGGCCTGGTGATCGGCGCCGACCAGACCCTGGAATACGAGGGCCGGCTGTTCGACAAAGCCGAGAGCCTGGAAGACGCCCGCGCCCGGCTGTGGCTGTTGCGCGGTCGCACGCACAATCTGCATGCGGCCGTAAGCCTGGCCCGCCAGGGCGTTGTTCTGTGGCGCGAAACTGTCACCGTCAGTCTGACCATGCGTGATTTTTCGGACGCCTGGCTGGACGGCTATCTGGCGCGCAATCCCCAGGTTCTAAGCTCGGTGGGCTGCTATCAGCTCGAAGGCGAAGGGGTTCAACTGTTCAGCCGAATCGACGGAGACTATTTCGCCATCCTGGGCCTGCCGCTTGTGGGACTGCTGGAGGCGTTGAGGCATGAGGGGGCGTTGCCGCAATGACCGTTCGCGCCGGCGTGGTGGGCTCGCCCGCCAGACACTCCCTAAGCCCGCTGATCCATTCGGCCTGGCTGAAGGCAGCTGGCATCGACGGCGTCTATCGGCTTTATGACATCGCTGCTGACGGCTTTGCCGGCTTTCTGCAAGGTGCGCTGGACGACGGCCTGCGCGGCGTCAATGTCACCCTGCCCTTCAAGGAGCAGGCCCTGATGGCGGCCGATGAGGCCAGCGAAGCAGCCCAGCTGGCCGGCGCCGCCAATCTGCTGATCTTCGAGGGCGGCGGCATAAGGGCCCAGAACACCGACGGCGAAGGCTTGCTCTATGCCCTGGCCCGCCAGGCGCCGGGCGTCGATTTCATCCGCAAGCCGGTGGTTTTGCTCGGGGCTGGGGGCGCCGCCAAGGGCGCTGCGGCGGCCCTGGCCAATGCCGGCGCCATGGAGATCCGCATCGTGAACCGCACCGGCGCGCGGGCCGATCAGCTGGCGGTCGAGCTGATGCTCGACTTTGAAACCGATGTCATGCGCTGGGATTTTGACGGCGCGCTGGAAGGCGCTGGACTGCTGATCAATGCGGCGACGGCGGGCTTGGGCGGCCATGATGACCGGCGCCTGGATCTGTCCGGCGCATCACCCGATCTGGTGGTGATGGACATGGTCTATTCGCCCCTGACCACGCCTCTGCTGACAAAAGCCATCGCCCGCGGCCTGCGTACGGTTGATGGCCTCGAAATGCTCATAGGCCAGGCGATTCCGTCGTTTGAGGCTCTGTTCGCCCAACAGCCGCCTGCTGATGTCGACGTCCGCGGCCTGGCGCTGGCCGAACTGGAGCGCCGGGGGTGAAGATCGTCGCCCTGACAGGCTCCATCGGCATGGGCAAGTCGACGACGGCGGTCATGTTCGCCGAAGAAGGCGTGCCTGTGCATGATGCCGACGCCGAAGTGCATTCGCTTTATGACGTGGGTGGTGCGGCGGTGGCCCGGATCGAGGCGGCATTTCCCGGCGTGGTCCGCGATGGCAAGGTCGACCGGGCCGCGCTCAGCCACAAGGTGGTCGGCGACACCGCCGCCCTGAAGCAACTGGAGAGCATCGTCCATCCCTTGATCGGCGAGAGCCGGGCGGCATTCTTCGATGCGGCGCGCAAGGCGGGCAAGGACATCGTCCTGCTGGATGTGCCCCTGCTCTACGAAACCGGCGGTGAGACCCGGGTCGATGCGGTGGTGGTGGTCTCAGCCCCGCCCCAGGACCAGCGCGTGCGCGTTCTGGCCCGCGACGGCATGACCGCCGAAAAATTCGACGCCATCCTTGCCCGGCAGACACCGGACGCTGAAAAGCGCCGCCGCGCTGACTTTGTCATCGATACAGGCCGGGGGCTGGAGGCGGCGCGCGACCAGGTGCGGAAAGTGATCACAGCCTTGCGTCAACCGACCCCTTGAAGGCCCCGCCAAACCCGGTCAAACCAGCGCCATGGCCCGCGAAATCATACTCGATGTCGAGACCACCGGCCTTGACCCACGTTCGGGCCATCGGGTCATCGAGCTGGCCTGTGTCGAACTGGTCGATTTCATGCCGACCGGCGCCCATTTCCATCAGCTGATCCACCCCGAACGGGATATCGATCCCGACGCCGAGCGCGTGCACGGCATTTCTCTGGCCCAGCTGGAAGGCAAGCCTCGATTTGGTGAGCCCCAGGTGGTGGACGCTTTTCTGGCGTTTGTCGGCGAGGCCAGCCTGATCGCTCACAATGCGCCTTTCGACCGTGGCTTTATCAACTGGGAACTGGGCCTGACCGGTAACCGCGAAATCCCCGAAACGCGCTGGATTGACACCCTGCCCATGGCGCGCCGGCGATTTCCGGGCGCCTACAACTCGCTGGATGCCCTGTGCAAGCGCTTCAGGATTTCCCTGGCGGACCGCGAAAAGCACGGCGCCCTGATCGACTGCCGCCTTCTGGCCCAGGTCTATCTGGAACTGTCGGGCGGCAAGGAGCGGGCTCTGGACCTGTCGCCGGCCCAAAACAAGGCACAGACTCGGGCAGCAAGCGGAACGGCCGACTATGGTGCAAGACCACGGGCGTTGACGCCGCGCCTGACGGCGGACGAACAGGCCGCCCACGAAGCCTTTGTCGCCAGCGCCCTCAAGGACGGGGCGTTCTGGATGAAAGCGCTCTAGGCGTTTTCGCTGGCGGCCAGGGCCTCGGCCTCGGCGCGGCGCTGCATGTAGATGCCGCCGAAATCGATAGGGTCGATGCGCAGGGGCGGGAAGCCGCCTTCGGCCGTCAGGTCCGAAATCAATCGACGCGCAAAGGGGAACAGGAAACGCGGGCAGTCGACCGCCAGAACCGCTTCCAGCTCTTCGGGCGGCACGCCGGCGATGCCGAACAGGCCGCCGTACACCACTTCGGCATGAAAGGCCGTTTCCAGCTCGCGGCTCGCCGTGGCGGCCAGCTTCAGGTCAACCTCGAACAGGCCATCTTCGCGACCACGGACATTGATCTCGACCTGACGCTCGATCTTGAGCGCCGAGATGTCGCCGAGCAGTGATTGCGGAGCCTTGGGGTTTTCAAAGCTGGCGTCGCGCACGTACTGGGCGAGAATGCGGATTCCCGGGGGCGGAGCGTCAGCTTGGGGCGCCTCGCCCGCCTGCGGCGTCTGGTCTTCGGCCATGGCTCTAAATGTTCCGTCTGGACTAGGTGCGTGAAGCCCGCGCTGCTATCACGCACTATAGGCAGGCGCAACGCCGCGCCGGCGCCTATATGATATGCTGACGGACCGGCGATTTATGCCGGCGTCTTTGGTACAGGATGGAAAGCGGCCCGGTGTCACAGCTCATCACCATGATCATCTTCGCCGTTGCGGCTGTGGTGGTTCTCTATCAGCTTTACGCCGTGCTCGGCCGGCGGGTCGGGCGGCAACCCGAAGACGCCGCCAACCCGCCCGTGACGCCGCCGGTTCGCGAAGAGCTGGACGCACGCTCAGAGGAAGACGCTGCGGCCCTCACAGGCCTGGCGGCGCTTCGGGCCCGCGATCCCTCGTTTGACGCCGGCCGTTTCCTGAACGGCGCCCGGTCGGCCTATGAAATGATCGTCAAGGATTTCGCTGAAGGCGACCGTGAGGCGCTGCAGAACCTGCTCGCGCCCGGCGTGCTTGCGGCCTTCGAAAAGGTCATAGCCGCGCGCGAAGCGGCCGGCGAGACGCAATCGGTGGAATTCATCCAGCCGCCGCGCGGCGATCTGGAAACCATAAAGGTTGAAGGCGACAAGGCCGGCATCAAGGTCCGCTTCCTGGCCGAACAGCGCGTCCGCACCCGGACCAGCGAGGGCGAGGCCGTTGATGACCGCCGTACCGCGGAAGCTTGGACATTTGAACGCAACCTTAAGAGCCGTGACCCTAACTGGCTGCTCGTTCGGGTAGACGCAGCAGAGGCTTAAGGAATCCATGAGGCGTGCGAGTCTGGCGGCCGCTCTTGCAGCCGCGGTCTTTCTGCATGGGTGCGCCAGCGCGCCAAAGCCGCAACCTGTGGCGCCCGCCGCGCCTTCGCGGCCTGCCGCGCCGCAAACCGCGCCCGCACCGCCAACGCCGTCTCCGGCCACGCCGGCCCCTTCAGCGCCGCCCGCCACCACAAGGGGCAGCGGCGAATTCTATCTGCGCCCCAGCGATCTGCCGGGTTGGACGGCGGAAGATCACCAGGCGGCCCTTGCCGCCTATCAGGCCGCCTGCGCCCTGCCGCGCGACTGGCCCTCCCAGGAGACCTGCAACGCCGCGCGCCTGTTGGGGCAGGCCGACGAGCCCACCGCGCGGCGGTTTCTGGAAACTGCCTTCCGCGTCGAGCCCCTGTCCGGAACGGGCCTGCTGACCGCCTATTTCGCCCCGCAGTACGAGGCGCGCGAGCGGCCCGGCGGCGTCTTCAACATGCCGGTGCGTCCCGTGCCCGCCGATTTTCACGCCGGCCAGCCCTATGCCGACCGCAAGACCATCGAGGCCCGCCCGCCGAACGGGGCCCTGGCCTGGATGAAGGCCGAGGATCTGTTCTTCCTGCAGATCCAGGGATCGGGAACCCTGGTCTATCCCGACGGCCACCGCATGAAGGTGGTTTTCGCCGCTCACAATTCACGGGGCTTTGTCGGCATCGCCAATCCGATGCGCGACCGGGGCCTGCTGGCCGCCAACAACACCTCGGGCGATGCCATTCGACAGTGGCTGGCCGATCACCGTGGCCCGCGCGCCGCCGAGATCATGCAGCTCAATCCGCGATATGTGTTCTTCAATCTCGAACCCGACGACGGGGTCGAGCCCAAGGGCGCTGCGGGTCTGCCGCTGCCGTCGGGCCATGCCGTCGCCGTCGATCCGGCCTACCACGAGATGGGTGACGTGATCTGGATCGACGCCGCCGCCCCGACCCTGGCGGGCGCCTTTGCGACCTATCAACGGATGGTTATCGCCCTCGATGGCGGCGGCGCCATCAAGGGCGATATCCGCGCTGATCTCTATCTGGGCCGGGGCGAAGACGCCGGGCGCGAGGCTGGACGGGTTCGCCACGACCTGCGCATGTACCGGTTCATTCCGCTCGAACGTTGACGCCATGAGCCACCGGCCCTCGCCCGATGAAACAAGACTGTGGTCGGTGGTCGCCGCGACGGTGCGGCCCCTGCCGGGCCGCCCGACGCTGCATCCTCACGGGCCTCTCGATCCTGGTGCTCCGGCCGCCCGCCTGCCCGCCCCTGCGCCGCCGAAACCGGTCGCTGCCGGCCGGACATCGCCGCCCACGGCCATAGAGCCCGGCCGGCGGCGCAAGATCGCGCGGGGCCGCAGCGCGCTTGAAGCCACCCTCGATCTGCACGGTTATGGCCAGGACGCCGCGGAGGTCGTGCTGCGAGGATTTCTCCTGCGCGCCTACGACCAGGGCCTGCGCGCGGCTCTGGTGATCACCGGTCGGGGCGTTCAGGGCTCGGGCGTCCTGCGCCGCCGCACGCCGGAATGGCTGGCGGCCGCAGATTTGAGGCACATCATCGCCGGGTTTTCCGAGTCCCACCAAAAGCACGGCGGTGAAGGCGCGCTTTACGTCGCGCTGAAACGCAAGCCGGCGGGATAGGGAAAGTCCGCAAGGAAATTTCCCATGTCTCGACGCGTTCCACAGGGGAGGCTAGACAAAGCCATGGCCGATGATGCGGGCAAGGCAGGGGTGGGAAAGCAGAAGTTCGGCCAGGGCTTCCTGACCGACATCTGGTACTTCGCGGCCCTGTCGTCGGACCTCAGGGCCGGCGAGCTCAAACGCTACGAAATCCTGGGTGAGCCAGTGATGCTGGGGCGCGGGGCCTCGGGTGAAATCTTTGCCCTGCGCGATATCTGCCCTCACCGCGCCTCGCCCCTGTCGGCCGGGCGAATCGTCAGCGAGGCCGGTGGCGGCGAAAGCGTCGAGTGCCCCTATCATGGCTGGCGATTCCGGCCCGACGGGGTCTGCGCGGCCATTCCCTCGCTGGTCGATGGCCAGGACCTCGATCCCGAAAAGATCCGCGTGCGGCGCTATCCCGTAGCCGAAAGCCAGGGCCTGGTGTTCGTCTGGGTGGCCGGCGACGCCAGAGGCGCCGGCGAGCCGACCGAGCCGCCGCCGCTCTTCCCGGGCGTCGTCGGCGGCGCGCCCAAGATCGTCGATTCCATGGTCTTCGACGCCCACATCGACCATGCCGTGGTCGGCCTCATGGATCCGGCCCACGGACCTTATGTGCACCGCCAGTGGTGGTGGCGCACCAGCGGCTCGCAGCACGCCAAGGCCAAGAAATTCGCGCCCGCCGAGCAGGGTTTTTCCATGCTCCGGCACGAGCCGTCGAAAAACAGTCGCGCCTACGCCATCCTGGGCGGCGAGCCCCTGACCGAGATAACCTTCCGTATTCCGGGGCTTCGCTGGGAGCACATCACGGTCGGCGCGCGCCAGGTGCTGTCCCTGACCTGTCTGACGCCCCTGACCGACAAGGCCACCCGGATTACCCAGATCATCTGGTCCGACCACCCGGCCTTTGTATTCCTCAAGCCCTTCATCAAGGCCGGGGCCAAGGCCTTCCTGCGCCAGGACGCCGGCATGGTGAACCTGCAGAATGAGGGCCTGAAGTACGATCCGACCCTGTTGTGGATCGACGACGCTGACAAACAGGCCAAGTGGTACCAGCAGCTCAAACGCGAATGGACCACCTCGCGGGCTGAGGGCCGCGCCTTCGTCAATCCGGTCCAGCCGGGGACCTTGCGGTGGAAAAGCTAGAACATCTCCGCCTGGCCGGGGCCGTCGACGATGGCCTCTTCCGGCAGGTGCAGAGTGAAGGTCGAGCCTGAGCCCGGCTCGCTTTCCAGTGCCACCCAGCCGCCGTGCAGCTCGACAATGGCCTTGACCAGGGCCAGGGCCAGCCCCGGACCGCCCTGTTCGCGGCCTATGAAGCGATCAAAGATGTGGGCCTGCACGTGGAACGGAATACCCCGCCCGCGGTCGTTGACCCTGAGGGTAATCTCGCTGCCCGCCCGGCCCGCCGTGACCGTGACAATGGCGCCCCGCGGACTCTGGCGAAGCGCGTTCTCAAGCAGGTGGTCCAGGGCTTGCCCCAGACGGTGCGGGTCGGCCCGGATCAGGCCGATCTGCGAGCCACAGTCGATCTCGATCGCAACACCCAATTCCACGCAGTCCCGGACGAACCTATCCTTCGCCGCGTCCAGCATGCCGGCAATGGTGACGTCGCTGAGATCCAGCGCCATCTCGCCCGCGTCGATCTGGGCCATGTCCAGCACATCGTCGATGGACCGCGCCAACTGTGTCGCCGCCAAACGGACCGAGCCGATATAGCCGCGCGCCTGGGCGGGCAGGGCGTCGCCCGAAAAGTCCAGCAGCTCTGAATAGCCGATGATGGTGGTCAGCGGCGTTCTGAGTTCATAGGAGACATTGCCGACGAAATCGCGCTTGAGTCGTTCGGCCTCGGCCAGGGCGGCCGAGCGATCCTGATAAGCCTTTTCCAGGCCGCGCTTTTCAGTGACGTCCGAAAACGCGATCAATGTCGCGCCATCGGGCAGGGGCCGCGATTGCCAAGCGACGATTCGGTCATTGCTGGTGCGCGCCTCGCCGCCGGTTACGACGCGACTGACCGGATCAGGATCAGTGACCCTGCCTTTCAGGTCACGCCAGAACCCGACGTCGTGCAGGCGCGGGGTGCACAGATCGACCACGCCGTTGAAGTCTCCGGCGTCCTCGACTTGAGCCTTTGATATATTCCAGAACTGTTCGAAGGCGTCGTTGTGCAGGCGCAGCCGTCCGTCGGACGCAAAGACCGCTATGGCGTCATTCAGCTTGTCGAGGGTCGCCTGGTGGACCTGGATCAGCGCGTTGTACTGGGCCTTCAGCCGCAGCTCGCCGGTGATATCGGAATACAGCAACAGCAGGCCGCCCATGGGATGGGCCTGGCGCACGACCCGCAGGGTGCGTCCGTCAGGCAAGCTCCACAGTTCGTCTGGCCCCTGCTCCAGTTCGGCGTAGTGGCCGAGCTCGTGGGCTTTCCAGGCGGCGTAGTCGGCGGTTTCGGGCAATCGGCGGCGCTGGCGCAGGCGATCGAGTAGCTCGCCGTGGGTCGGCGCTTCAGCAAGCCAGGCTGGCTCCAGACCCCACAGATTGGCGAACGCGGTATTGTGGAAGGCCAGGCGCTTGGCGGCAGTGAACACCGCCACGCCGTCCGCAATGTGATTGAGGGTATCGTCGTGGGCGGTGGCGTGGCGTTTTACGGCCTCGCGCAGGTCTTCGGTTTCGGTCACATCGGTGGCGCGAAGGACGATCTCGTCTCCCACACTTGGCGCGGCGACAATCCGGTAGGCGCGGCGTTGGCCGCCAGCGGCAATCCAGCGCAGTGTTTCTCGGGGGCCGCCTGCGTTCCTGGCGTCGCGGGCCAGGGCTTCAGTGGCCTTGTCAAAAGACAGGCCTCGCTCCCGCGCATCTTCCAGACTGCTCGCGTCGACCGCCGCTAGCCAACCGGCGTTAGCCCAGGCGAGCTCGCCTTCTTGACTGATGATCCAGACGATGTCGCCGAGCGCTTCCAGCACCGCCAGCGGCCGGCGATCACCACCTTCGATCGCCGATGCCGGACCTCCGGGTGTCAGTCGCAACCAGGCTGACCCGCCGGCCGTTCCGCCCAGAACACCGATCGAGGCGCCCCCGATCCGGGCGGTGAAGGCGCATGGCTCGCCCTGGCCAATCAGGGCCTGGACCACAGCCGCATAGGCCGGATCGTTCTGCATCAGGGCGTCGACCAGTCGCGTGGCCAGCGGTGGGCAACCCGCGATCACGGCACAGCGCGCCAGCGCGTCCGCGCCTGCGGTCAGAATGGCGTCATCCCCGTTCAGACAGATAAGGGCTGACCCGGCCGCCTCGAGGGCCGCTGTTGCCGTGCCGGCTTCCAGTTCCAGGACCTCAAGCCGCTGATCGCCGGACGCGGCGCGCGCTTCTTCGCGCCGGCGCGCGGCGACGGCCCACGCCGTTGCGGCAACAGCCAGCGCGACCGCGCCGACCGCGGCGGTCAGGACATAGTCTGAAACGACCATCGAATTGCCGCTTGCCCCGGACGCAAGATTCGCCCGTCGAGCGAATCATAGGGCGGATGAGCAATCCGGCGAAGACAAAACCCGCAGGCCTATCGCGACAGCAGCATTTTGAGCCACAATAGGCGTCCATGAGCGCCATCCTCTATCCCGTCGCCCAGAACGCAGAGCGCGCCCTGGCCTCGCCCGTCGGCCGGGCCGCGCGCGAGAGTGAGGCGGTGATTCTTGCCGGCGGCGCCGTTACCTTTGTCAGCGAGCCGGCAGGGCCTGCGTTCGAGACCTATCAAGCGGCGCTTTCGGCCTGGAAAGATCGTATTGATGATGGCCGGCAGCTTGCGCCAGAGGATCGATTTTGCGCCCTGCGCGAAGTGATTGTTCACGAGGGTGGCCGACGGGCCCGGATGAAGGTTGCCCGGCCGGTGTACAGGGACGGCAAACGCTGGAGCGCGCCGCCTGCCTTGCCGCCTACGGCCTGGCGCCTGTCGGTGAGCTATTGGCGGGTTGCGGACGCCGAGGAGCGAGCTGCGCTGGAACAGGCTCGCAAGGTGCGCCGCAAAGCCGCCTCCGAAGTTGATGCCGCTACCCTGCGAGCCCTGGCTCGTCAGCCCTTGTTGCCCGTGCGGCCGCAACAGCCGCTGGACATAGGCTTGTTCGAATACCGCCTGCCCGAGGCGCCGCACATCATTGTGCCCGATGAGTGAGCTGCCTGTCTGGGCCGTTCGGCCCGCCCCGTCGCTGGAAGACTTCGCCCAGCTTGGTGAGGCGGCGTTTCGCGACCTGCCCGAACCATTCCGCAGTCTGGCCGGCGACGTGCTTATCAGGGTCGACGATTTTCCGGGTGAGGATGTTCTGGCTGAGCTGGGCGTTGAGGATCCGTTTGAGCTGACCGGGCTCTACAGCGGCGTCGATCTGGGTCGCCGTTCGGTGCTCGATCCTGAACCGGCTGTCTCGCGCATCTTCCTCTATCGGCGGCCGATCCTCGATGAATGGGCAGAGCGCGGCGACCTGACCCTGGCCGAACTGATCAACCATGTTCTGGTCCACGAGATCGGCCATCACTTCGGTCTGTCGGACGACGATATTGACCGGGTCGAGGCCGAATGATCCGCAAGGGCCCGATTTGCGTATCATTCACAATAGGGGCCTAATTGGCGTCTAAGGTACGAAGTGACGCCGCCGTGAGGTGAAGCAGGCATGAAACGCGCGCTCAAAGTCCTTGTTTTGCTGGCCATGGCTCCGACCCTGGCCTTCGCACTGACGTCAGCGCCCCAGCCGCGCAAGCCCGTCGCGCCAACCTTCTTTACCGGCGAGTGGTACGAGATCGCCCGGACCGACAACTGGCGCCAGAAGGACTGCGAGGCGCCGACCTATCAGTTCGAACCCCTGAAGGCGACCACCGCCACCTTCACCCTGACCTGCCGAAAGGGCTCGCCGGCCGGACCACCTGAGGCGATCAGGGTGACTATCCGGGTGCCCCAGGACCAGGCGCGCAACAAGTTCCGGGTCTCCGCCATGGGCGGGCTGTTATCGACCGATTACTGGGTGCTGGACATCGCCGACGACAATTCCTGGTCGATCCTGGCCACGCCGGGTGGGGGTTATGTCTGGTTGCTGGCGCGCAGGCCGGCGCTTGATTCGCCTACCAGAACCCGCCTGTTGAATGACATTCGCGGCATGGGCTACGACATGAACAAGATCGTGCTGCCCCGCCAGGCCTAGACGCGCCACCGATTGACCCGGGGAACGTAGCCGGAACATAGTTCGTCAGCATGGACGCCGAAGTCACCTTTATTACCCTTACGCGCCCAGAGGTCACCGGCGCGGTTGTTTGAGGCGCTTGGCTATGCGCCGTTGCTGGAGGTGGGCCTGCCAAACGGCCGGCGGGCCGACATCATGGCGCTGGGCCCTCGCGGCCAGATCGCCATAGCCGAAGTCAAATCGAGCCTGGAAGATTTTCGGGTCGATCTGAAGTGGCCCGACTATCTGCCTTATTGCGACGCCTTCTATTTTGCGGTGGCGCCCGAGTTCCCGCGCGACATCCTGCCAGACGGCCCGGGCCTGATCATCGCCGACGGGTTCGGCGGTGCGGTGGTGGGCGAGGCGCCGCACACGACCCTGGTTCCTGCCCGGCGCAAAGCCCTGCTGTTGGCCTTCGCCCGCCTGGCGGCGTTTAGGGCTACGTTCTGAAGGCCATTTACGAGGCGCCAACGTTCAGCCTCGCTGCCTGAGCGCCTACTTTGGGGCCCGCTTGCTCAGAATGCGCTGCAGGGTGCGTCGGTGCATGTTGAGCCGGCGAGCGGTCTCGGAAACATTCTTGCCGCACATTTCATAGATTCGTTGGATATGCTCCCAACGAACGCGATCGGCCGACATCGGATTTTCGGGCGGAGGCGGACTCTCGCCTCCGACTGCAAGCAGGGCGCGGGCCACATCGTCGGCGTCAGCGGGCTTGGCCAGATAGTCGATGGCGCCTGCCTTAACCGCCGCGACGGCGGTGGCGATATTGCCATAACCGGTCAGCATGACGATTTTCGCGTCCGGCCGGGCCGCCTGCAGCGCCCGCACCACCTGCAGGCCGTTGCCGTCCTCCAGCCGCATGTCCAGCACCGCGTAGGCCGGCGCCCGCGCGCGAACCTGGTTGATCGCTTCGGTGACAGACTCGGCCAGCACGGGTTCGAAGCCGCGAACCTCCAGCGCCCGGCCCAGGCGGGTGCGTAAGGGCGCGTCATCATCCAGCAGCAGCAGGCTCTTGTCTGGCAGGGCCGCAATAATCTGCGTCAGGTCAGCCATCATCTCTTTCGCTGTGGATGAAGCGAGCGCTCCATTCATTGATCTATCTTGGAACCTGTTTTCGTCGCGCTTCAAGCGCCAAGCGACGAATAATCTCGCAGAACGGGCGCCTCGATGTCGCTGCGCGGCCAGCGTGCTGACACGACAGCGCCGCCACGCCGGACATTTTCAAAGGTCACACTGGCGCCTGACTTCTCAAGAAGGGTCTTGGCGATAAACACGCCCAGCCCCATTCCCTCATGTCCCGAGCGCGACCCCTCGCCCGACGGCCGGGTGGTGACATAGGGCTGTCCGAGCCTCGACATGACCTCGGGCGCGAAACCCTGCCCGTCATCCTGGACCTCGAGGATCACGGCCCGCTCATCGTAGCGGGCCCGGACAAGCACTTCGAGCTTGGCGAAATCGACGGCGTTGTCGATCAGGGTGGTCATGGCGTGGAGCATATCAGGAAGCCGCCGAATTTCCGGAGGCGCCTTCCCGGGCGGGCCCGATAAAACGCCCTCGATGCGAATGTCACCGCCGATGTGCGGTTCGATTACCTCGTTGAGAAACTGGGCGAGGGTAAGCCGCTCGTGCATGGTGTCACGGGCCTCAGGCGCCTCGGTCAATCGTCTGAGGATTTCCCGGCAGCGTTCGGCCTGCTGTACCAGCAGTTCTGCGTCGTCGCGCAGGGTGCCGGGTGCGGACTCGCGCGCCAGTTCCCTGGACACGATCTGGATGGTGGCCAGGGGGGCGCCCAGCTCGTGGGCCGCCGCTGCGGCCAGGGCCCCGAGCGCCGAAAGGCGCTGCTCTCGGGCCAGAACCTGCTGCGCCACGTTCAGCGCGATTTCCATGCGCTCCGCTTCCTGCGAAGCGCGCCAGGCATAACTGGCCGTAAAGCCGATCGTGGACGCCAGGGCGACCGAGATACCGGTGCGATAGAGGGTCGGGAGCTTGATCAGCTCGTCCAGGGGCGCCGGTAGCGGCCAGGCCCAGAGGGACAGGGCGGCCACGCAGACAAATCCCAGCATCACCATGGCCAGTACATAGATCGATCGGGTCGCCGTCGCGGCCAGGGTGATGGGGGCCACGAGAAGAAAGGCGAACGGATTGGCGACGCCGCCCGTAAAGAATACCAGGCTCGAAAGCTGGACGGTATCGAAGGCCAGAATGGCGACGTTTTCCCAGTCGGCCGGCTGGCGCTGCCGCCTGTCGAGGCCATAAAGGACCAGATTGAGCGCCGCGCTGAGAAGCACAACAGGTGCGCACCAAAGCCAGGGAAATCTTACGCCGAGCGCCAGTGCTGCAAAGCCCAGCAAAATCGCCTGGCCTACAATTCCCCTCCAGCGCAGGGCAACAAGGGTGTGCAGACGCAGCCGACCACGGCCCGCGGCGAACGCCCAGGGAGCAAAGGCCTCGGCGGCGTAGTCTTGCGGGCCAGGCGGCGAAGGGCTATCGGGGCGGGCGGTTGAGGACGACATGGGGGCGTAAGCTTCGCCCGTCCTGACCGCCCTGTCACCTGTCCGCCAGCAAGAGGCCGCCCAATATGCTCACGCGTCGCGCCGTCTGGCTCCCGGTCGCCGTTTTGGGCCTTTCGGCCTGTCGGCCCCGGAGCCGTACGACAAGTGTGGCGATTGACGGCCCATCCGCCGTGGGCGGGCCCTTCCAGCTGGTCGACGCCGACGGCCATCCCGTCACGGAGGCCGTGCTTAAGGGCAAATGGACAGCTGTCTATTTCGGGTACACCTATTGCCCGGACGTCTGCCCGACCACGCTGCAGGCCTTGAAGGAGGGGCTCGAAAAGCTGGGCGCCCGCGGCAAGGACGTTCAGTCCATTCTGATCAGTGTCGACCCCGACCACGACACGCCAGCGGTCATGAAGGCCTATGTCGACAATCCTGGCTTTCCGGCCGGCCTGAAGGGGTTCACCGGCTCCGTTGACCAGATCAAGGCGGCGGCCAAGGCCTACAAGGTGTTTTACGAGAAAGGGCCTGACGGTCTGGTGCAGCACCAGTCGATCATTTTCCTGATGGACCCCCAGGGCCGTCTGGCCCGGCCGCTCACCGGCGAGCAGTCGCCGAGCGAGATTGCCGCGCAAATAGGCGATGCCATGCGTCAGGCGAGCTGATCGGGCCGAAAAGGCACTTGCAACCATTTGCCGCTAGACTCTTTTTTGTGTGCGCGTGCTATGCTGCGACGCAACAAAAGGAGTGCGCATGCTCTACGCAATGCACGAAGCGGCCTATTACGCCTCTGGTCCCTGGCGGACGCTGGCACGCGCCGCGCGCGATTTCTGGTCCTCGCCGGTCAATCCGGCGGCCGACAGCCATCTGGGCCGGACCATATCGGCCGGAGCGGATCTGTTTTCCAGCGTGACCCGCCGGTACGGCAAGCCGGACTGGAATATCAATTCGATCGAGGTCAACGGCCACCCGGTGCGGGTGCGGCCGACCACGGTCTGGGAAAGCCCCTGGTGCAAACTGGTGCAGTTCGACCGAGACATGGCCGATATGCGCCGGGCCGGCCACCGCGAGCTGGATCCGGCCATCCTGATCGTCGCGCCCCTGTCCGGCCACTATGCGACCTTGCTGCGCGGCACGGTCGAGGCCTTCCTGCCCGACCACGCGGTATTCATCACCGACTGGACCAACGCCCGCGAGGTATCGGTCCTGGAAGGCGGGTTCGATTTCCACGACTATGTCGATCACGTGCGGGAAATGCTTCGGGCCCTGGGTCCGCGCCCCCACGTCCTGGCCGTTTGTCAGCCAGGCCCGGCGGTTCTGACCGCTGCGGCCCTGATGAGCGAGGACAACGATCCGTCCCGCCCGGCCAGCATGACCATCATGGGCTCGCCCATCGATGCGCGGCTGTCGCCGACGGTGACCAACAAGCTGGCCGAGGAGCGGCCGTTCACCTGGTTCCAGAAGCAGATGATCTACACCGTCCCGCCGCCCTATGTTGGCGCCGGGCGCAAGGTCTATCCGGGCTTTGTCCAGCTCTACAGCTTCATGTCGATGAACGCCGACAAGCACAAGGAAGCCCATAAGCGCTATTTCGAGGACCTGGTGAAAGGCGACGGCGATTCCGCCGACAAGCACCGAGAGTTCTACGACGAGTATCTGTCCGTGCTCGACCTGCCGGAAGAATTCTATCTTCAGACCATCGACATCGTGTTCCAGAAGCACGCCCTGCCCAAGGGGGAGCTGTATCATCGCGGCCGGCTGGTGGATTGCTCCAAGATCACCGACATCGCCTTGCTGACGGTCGAGGGTGAACACGACGATATCTCTGGCATTGGTCAGACCCAGGCGGCGCACAAACTATGCTCGGGCCTGCCGGACGAAATGAAGGTCGACTATATCCAGCCCGGAGTCGGTCACTATGGCGTATTCAACGGCCGCCGGTTCAAGAGCGAGATCTATCCTCGCGTGAAAGATTTCACCTATCGCTGGGATCCGCCGATGCAGCCCCAGGCCCGTCCCGCGCTGACAGTGGTCGGCGGCGGCAAGGGGTAGCGGCAGGACCATCCCTTCCCGGGAAGGGGAGGGATGAATAACCTAGGCCAGACCCTTCAGTTCGCTGGTCAGGTTGGTGCGCTCCCATGAGAAGCCGCCATCGTTGTCGGGCGTACGGCCAAAGTGACCGTAGGCCGCCGCGCGGGCGTAGATCGGCTTGTTGAGGCCGAGCGTCTCGCGGATGGCTTGCGGCGTGCAGCCGCCGACCAGTTCGGGCAGAACCTTTTCCAGCAGGGCAGCGTCGACCCGGCCGGTGTCGTGCAGATCGACATAGAAGCTGAGCGGCTTGGCCAGGCCGATCGCATAGGCGATCTGGATGGTGCATTTGTCGGCAAGGCCAGCCGCCACGACGTTTTTGGCCAGGTAGCGGCAGATATAGGCGGCCGAGCGGTCGACCTTGGTTGGATCCTTGCCTGAAAAGGCGCCGCCGCCGTGGGGCGCCGCGCCGCCGTAAGTATCGACAATGATCTTGCGGCCGGTGACGCCCGCGTCGCCGTCCGGTCCGCCGATTTCAAAACGGCCGGTCGGGTTGCAGATCCACTGGGTCTTTTTGGTGATCATGCCTTCGGGGAAGACATCCAGAATGTGCGGCTTGATATAGTCCAGCACGCGCTTGGATGTAGCCATCTTGCCGTCGATTCGCTTGTCGTGCTGGTGACTGACCAGAACGGTGAGGACGCGGACCGGTTTGCCATTTTCATAGAGCACGGTGACCTGGCTCTTGGCGTCGGGCTGAAGGTGCGAAAGCTCGCCGGAATGGCGCTTTTTAGCCAGAACGCTGAGGATGTCATGGCTCCACTGCAGGGTGGCCGGCATCAGCTGGGGCGTTTCGTTGGTGGCGTAGCCGAACATGATGCCCTGGTCGCCGGCGCCCTCATCTTTTTTCTCAGAGGCGTCCACGCCCTGGGCGATATGGGCCGATTGGCCGTGCAAGTAGTTGGCGAACTTGGCTTTGTTCCAGTGGAAGCCCTTTTGCTCGTAGCCGATGTCCTTGACGGCGGCGCGAACCTTGGGCTCCAGGCTGGACAGGATTTCCTTGGTGAAGGCCTTGTTCTGCGCCGCCGAGTTTCCTTTCTGGCCCGCCCGCACTTCGCCGGCCAGGACGACGCGATTGGTTGTGACCAGAGTCTCGCAAGCTACGCGAGCCTCTGGGTCCTTGGACAGAAATGCGTCAACGACGGTGTCGGAGATGCGATCCGCAACCTTGTCCGGGTGGCCTTCCGAAACGCTTTCGCTGGTAAAGACATAGGACGGACGGATCACCGGCGGACTCCTCAAAAAAGAGCCGCCTGCACAGGTCGCGGGCGGCAAAAACCATGTTTCCGCACCATATAAAGATATGTTTATATCCGCAAGCGGAGAGCCGAAATTCAGTGATCTGGGCCGATCAGGCGATTTCCAGATCGTCTTCCTCGGCCATGGTGCGGACCAGATCGAGTATCCGGCGACGCAGGCGTGACTTCTTCACCTTGGGGAAAACAGCGGCCAGTTCGAGGCCCTCGTTGGTCATCAGGAAGTCGTGAACAAAGGCGTCCGGGGCGGAGTCATAGGCGCTTGCCGAGGTCGGATCGTTCAGGCCCTCGAAAAAGAAGGCGACAGGCGTCTGCAGCGAACGGGCGATTTCATAGAGCTTGGACGCGCTGACCCGATTGGCCCCGCGCTCGTACTTCTGGACTTGCTGGAAGGTGAGCCCAAGATCATCGGCCAGCTTTTCCTGACTCACGCCAAGGCTGCGGCGGCGCATACGAATCCTGCCACCAACATAGAGGTCTACGGGGTTGGGAGTTTTTTCAGCGTCGTCTTTTGCCATCACACCGGTCTATCTGTTATCGTTTCAACACCTTGGGGCATTGTCGGCCCGAAAGGCCAAATTGTCACGCCCGCACTCGTCTGCCCAGCGCGATCGCGCCCAAGGCGAGCAGGGAAATCAGCAACATGCCTGCGAACGCCCCATCGCCGTAACGCCGGTAGGCCGTATCAAACTGAACAGTGTTTATCGCAACGTCAACAACCCCCATCGCGCCCAGGCCGAGCGATCGGCCGTCTGCCGGGCGGCCATGGGCGTCGATTACGGCGCTGACGCCATTGGGGGTTGAGCGCACCATCATTAACCCCTCCTCGATGGCCCGGTAGCTCGACAGATTGAAGTTCTGCAGCGGACCCGAGGTCGCGCCAAACCAGCTGTCGTTCGACAGGTTGACGATCAAATCGGCGCGGCGACCGGACAGCCTTTCGCCGTGGCGGGTGAAGCCCGGAAACAGGCTCTCGTAGCAGATCAGGGGCTGAATCGTGACGGGCCCGATCCCGAGCGGGGCGGGCGGCGGCCCGATATCAAAATCGCCGGGCGCCGGCACAAGGTGCTCGATGCCCAAAGCCTTGAGAAAGGGCGGCATGTATTCACCGAACGGCACCAGCCGGTGCTTGTCATAGAGGCCCACTGGCGCCAGGCTGTCGACTGTTCGGCGAACGGCGATCAAGGAATTGTAAAATATTGGCTTTTCCGTGCTCCCGCGGACATCGTACCCGCCGAATACCAGGGTCTGGCCCGGACTGAGCGCCTCAGTGATCGCCGACCGGGCCGGCCCGCCGTCGGTCAGGATTTCACCGATCGACCGGGGTAGTGCGCCTTCCGGCCAGAAGACAAGTTGCGGCGGCGCGCCGCCGCTGGAGGGCTGGGCTGTGAGAGCCGCATAGCGGTCCAGCATGGTGCGGTAGAGCGGGTCGGGGTAGCGATCCACTTCGGGGAAATTGGCCTGCACGATTCGCAAGGTGACCGGACGGCCGGGATGGTCCGGCGCGGAGCGAAGATAGGCGGCCCCGAACCCGGCCATGCTGGCCAGGGTCAGGGCGGCCAGCCCCGTCGCGATCCAGCTCGAACGCCGCTTTGGATTAACCACCAGAAGAGCCGGTGTGACTGCGATCGCCAGGGTCATCCAGGTCAGGCCATAGACACCGACAATCGATGCGGACTGCGACATCATGCCGCCCGCCCGCCAGGTCTCGCCTGGAAGATTCCACGGAAAGCCGGTCAGGAGGTGCCCGCGCAACCACTCCAGCGAGGCGAATGCTCCCGCAAACCATACAACCGTCAGGGGATTGTCGCGACGGCCGGCGCGGAAGACCAGGCCCGCCAGCCCCCAGAACAGGGCCAGACCCCCGGCCAGCAGCGCGACCGCGAAGGGCGCCATCCAGCCGAAGGTGGCGGCATCGACCTGAAAGGCCTCGAACACCCACCAGCAGCTGACGGCGAAATAGGCCGTTCCCGCCAGCCATGCCCGCCAGAACGCGTCGCGCAGCGACGGCGCAGACTGGCATAAGAGCAGGAGCCCGGCATGGCCCAGCAGCCCGGGCAAAAATCCGGTCGGCGGATGAGCCAGGCCGGCGGCCAGGCCGCACAGCGGCGCGACGGCCCAAACCGGTGCGCGGCGCAAGGCCTGAAAGACTTGGTTCAAGACTCGCCGCTATCCGCTACGGGCCGGGCGTCGCGCAGCCGGACGCGGCCCACCCGTCTGGGATCAGCCTCAATCACCTCGAACTCAAAACCCAGCGGATGGCTGATGATCTCGCCGCGCTGGGGCACCCGGCCGGCCAGGGCGCTGACCAGGCCGCCAACTGTGTCGATTTCTTCCTCGAGATCGGGCGGCGTCAGATCCAGACCAATAACCTCGTGCAGGTCTTCCAGCGAAACCCGTCCATCCGCTTCATAAAGACCGCCGCCGCGCACCAGGACCCGGACGCGGCTGGTCTCGTCGTGCTCGTCATCGATCTCGCCGACAACAGCCTCGACCAGATCTTCCATGGTCACCAGGCCGTCGGCGCCGCCGAATTCATCGATCACCACCGCCATATGCAGGCGAAAGGTCTGCATGGTGGCCAGAAGCGCGCTGGCCGGCATGGAGGGTGGCACATAGAGCAGATCGCGTTTCAGGCGGGCCAGAACCGCCTCACCCGCTGCCGGCCGGCCGGTTTCGCCGGCGATCAGCTTGAACACGTCCTTGACGTGAACCACGCCCACCGGATCATCGAGCGTCTCGCGATAGACCGGCATGCGCGAATGTTCGGATTCGACAAACTCTGCCAGCAGTTCTGAAAACGGGATCGAGACCTCGACGGCGACGATGTCGGCGCGCGGCGTCATCACATCGGCCACGCGCAGGGACTTGAAGGCCTCGGCGGAATCGACAAGGTCGTCGACCTCATCAGACTCGCCGCTGTCGATGGATCGGGCGCCGCGGCCAAGCAGGCGACCAATCAGGCCGCGTGGGCGGGAAGGAGATTCGTCACTCGCCATGTTCAGCCGGGCGTGTCCGTCCAGGAATAGGGGTCTGGAACGCCCAGACCGGCCAGGATGTCGCGTTCAAGGCTTTCCATCGCCTCGGCGTCCGCGTCGTTGAGGTGATCATAGCCGAGAAGATGCAGGACGCCATGGGCTACAAGGTGCGACAGGTGATGGCTGAGCGGTTTGCCCTGTTCGGCGGCCTCGGACGCACAGACGCCGAAGGCCAGGGCGATGTCGCCCAGATGGGGGGCCATGTCGGCGCCGGCCGGAAAGGACAGGACATTGGTCGGCTTGTCCTTGCCCAGAAACCGGCCATTGAGCTCACGCACCGCCTCATCACCGGTCAGCAACACGACGATGTCGGCGTCGGTTCCGGAGGCAAGACGCCCAAGAACAGCGGTCGCCGCGCGCTCCACAACCGCCTCGCAGTCCGGGACCGCGCCCCGCCAGGCCTCGACCTCAACTTCCACGTCGATCATTTGGCTTCGGCGTCGTAGGCGCGCACGATACGCTCGACCAGCGGATGGCGAACCACGTCGGCGGCGGTGAATCGAGCAATGGCCACGCCCTCGACGCCGTCCAGCAGGCCAAGCGCATGGGCCAGGCCCGAATCGCGGGGGTTCAGCAGGTCGATCTGGGTCGGATCGCCGGTCACCACCATGCGCGCACCTTCGCCCAGCCGGGTCAGCACCATCTTCATCTGCAGGCGCGAGGCGTTCTGGGCCTCATCGACGATGACATAGGCGTGGTTCAGGGTGCGGCCGCGCATGAAGGCGATGGGCGCAACCTCGATCTCGCCCTTGTCGCGCCGCCGCCGCAGCTGTTCGGGGCCCATGATGTCGTTCAACGCCTCCCAGACGGGAGCCATATAGGGATCGACCTTTTCAGTCAGGTCTCCAGGCAGGAACCCGAGCTTTTCGCCGGCTTCGACGGCCGGCCGGGTGACGATCAGCCGGTCGACCTCGCCGCGCATCAGCAGACCCGCGCCATGGGCCACAGCCAGAAAGGTCTTGCCGACGCCAGCGGGACCGACCCCGAACACCAGATCATACTTGCCGAGCAGCTCGATGTAGGCCGCCTGGGCGGCAGTCTTGGGACCGACCCCGCCGGTGCGGCGAGCGGCGGGCGTTTTCGAAGCGGGACCGCCGGGAAAGTGTCCCGAGCGCGCATTGGCGATAGCGACGCGCACCTGGGCCTCGGCCACGGCCTCTCCGGCGGTCGCGGTGTCGGCCAGGGCAGCGATGACTTCCTTGACCCGGGCCCGATCGCGGGCGTGGCCGGCGATGGAGATCCCGCCGCCGGGCGCCTCGATCAGCACAGAGAAGGCATCCTCGATCAGGGCCGTATGGCGGCTGTTCGGACCGCAGACGGCGCGCAGCGCCTTGTCGGGCAAGGCGACGAATTCGGATTCAGAGCGAGGCGCGCCCCTGGTCACGCCAGTTCCAGTGGTTGGGCCACAGCGAGCGAGCCCGCTAGGCTCATCTTGGCGGCAGATTCGATGCGCACCGGCACGATCTGGCCGATCAGGCTTTGCGGGCCGTCGGCGTGAACCGCCTGCAGATAGGGGCTGCGGCCAAGGATCTGCCCCAGATGGCGGCCCGGACGCTCGAACAGTACGTCCAGGGTGCGCCCGACCTGGGTCGTATTGAACGCCCGCTGTTGTTCGTCGAGCAGGGCGTTCAGCGTGGCAAGGCGAGCCTCCTTGACGGGCTCGGCGACCTGGCCCGGCATGGCCGAGGCCGGCGTGCCGGGGCGGCGGGAATACTTGAACGAAAAGGCGCTGGCGTAGCTGACGGCGCGGATCAGATCGAGAGTCGCCTCGAAATCCTTGTCGGCCTCGCCCGGGAAGCCGACGATGAAGTCGCCGGACAGGGCGATGTCGGGGCGGCTAGCGCGGACGCGCTCGATCATCGCGACGTATTCGGCGGCCGTATGCTTGCGGTTCATGGCGCGCAAGATCCTGTCCGAGCCTGACTGCACTGGCAGATGCAGATAGGGCGCCAGCTGTGGCAGGTCCGCATGGGCCGCGATCAGGTCGTCATCCATGTCGCGCGGGTGGCTGGTCGTGTATCGGATGCGGTCCAGACCCGGGATTTCGGCCAGTCGGCGGACCAGAGCGGCCAGGCCGCCTGCATAGGCGTTGACGTTCTGGCCCAGCAGGGTGACCTCGCGCACCCCTTGCGAGGCGAGGCTGCGGGCCTCGGCCAGCACGGCCTCGATGGGCCGCGAAAACTCCCCGCCGCGGGTATAGGGCACCACGCAGAAGGTGCAGAACTTGTCGCAACCTTCCTGGACGGTCAGGAAGGCGGTAAAACCATTGGCCTGACGATCTTTCGGCAGGGCATCGAACTTTTCTTCCGGCTCGAAGGCCGCGCTCAATCGCTCTCCAGAGGCGCGGTGCGCCCGGGCGATCAACTCGGGCAGTTGGTGATAGGCCTGCGGGCCGACCACCAGATCGACGGCGGGTTGGCGGCGCATGATCTCGGCGCCCTCGGCCTGGGCGACGCAACCGGCCACCGCAATGGTGGTCGAAAGCCCGCTTGCGGCCCGGTCTTCCTTGATCTCGCGCAGGCGGCCCAGATCCGAATAGACCTTTTCGGCGGCCTTTTCGCGGATGTGGCAGGTGTTGAGCACCATCAGGTCGGCATTGTCCGGCGTATCGGTCATGCCATATCCCAGCGGGCGCAGGACATCGGCCATGCGCTCACTGTCATAGACATTCATCTGGCAGCCCCAGGTCTTGATATAGAGGCGCTTTTCCGGCGGGGTCGCGGTCATCGGGGCCTTATGAGCGCTCGGGGCCTATTTCTCAACCGGCACGCCGTAGAGTTCCAGGCGGTGGTCGACCAAGCGGTAGCCGAGCCGCTGGGCGATGGCCTGTTGCAGACGCTCGATCTCCTCGTCGACGAATTCGATGACCTTGCCGGTCTTCATGTCGATCAGGTGGTCGTGGTGCTGTTCGGTCATTTCCTCGTATCGCGAACGGCCGTCGCGAAAGTCGTGGCGCTCGATGATGCCGGCTTCCTCGAACAGGCGCACCGTGCGGTATACCGTGGCGATCGAGATGTGATGATCGACCTCGTGGGCGCGGCGGTAGAGCTCTTCCACATCCGGGTGGTCGTGCGCGGTCGACAGCACGCGCGCGATGACGCGGCGCTGGTCGGTCATGCGCATGTTCTTTTCGATGCAGAGTTTTTCGATGCGGTCCAAGTCGTTCAGCTTCCGGCGCGTTCCAGGTTGGGCATCATAGGCTGAAAGCGCCCACACTGTTAAGCGCCGCGCCGCAGAACCAGGGCGTCAACCGCCGCGGCCCCTGGACGGGCGTAATAGCCCTTGCGGCGACCGGCCGCTTCAAATCCTGTGGCGGCATAGAGGGCAATAGCGGCGGCGTTGTCCTCGGCGACCTCCAGGAACATTGAGGCCGCGCCTTCACCTCTGGTGCCAGACAGCGCAGCCTCGACAAGGGCGCCGCCCAGTCCCGCGCGCCGCCGGGCCGGATCGACCGCCAGGGTGAGGATCTCGGCCTCGTCGCCGGCGGTGCGCCACAGGATGAAGCCGGCGTCCTCGATGACCGCGCCCGAGGCGCCGGAGGACAAAAGCTGATGGATCTCCATGGCGCTCCATGGCCGGTCAAACGCCGTCGCGTGCAGACCGGCCAGCAGCGCCGCGTCTGCCGCTGCTGCACGCCGGATTGTCATTCTCCCAAAACCTTGCCGCCGGGCAGCTTTGCGTCCGGCGTACGCAGATAGAGTGGCGTGCCGGGGTCCCGCCGGGCCGCCAGGGCGAGCAGGGCCTCGGGGGCCGGGGCCTCGACGGGCGCGATGCGCGCGTTCGGCAGGCAGCCTTCGACCATCGCGGCGCCGGGGCCGACAGCGATGATTTCACGGCCGCGTCCACTGAAGAAATCCACGACATCGGCGACCTTCGAAGCGGCGGGCGGGCAGACCGCTGATCCATTCTCGAAGGCCTGCCAGTAAGCCTGATCGCGCCGCGCATCGATGATGGCCAGCACCAGGCCTTCGCGCCCCGTCGCCAGGGCCTCGAGAACGCCGATACCGGCGCAGGGAATATCCAGAGCCAGGGCCATGGATCTGGCGAAGGCCAGGCCGACCCGCAGGCCGGTGAACGAGCCGGGCCCGACAGTGGCGCCGATCAGGTCCAGGTCGGCGAACGCGACACCAGCGGCCTGCATGACCTGCTCGACCATCGGCGCCAGGCGCTCCTGATGGCCGCGCATCATCGTCTCGCTGAGGCTGGCCAGAACGGCGCCGTCCCGCCCCACGACCGCGGTGCAGGCGCCCAGACAGGTATCGACAGCCAGGGTGATCATGCTGCGTGGCTAGACCAGACGGCCGCCGGGCTCAAACGGTTTGGACGGCGCGGGCGATGCTTGACACATCTCGCCTGCCGAAATCATGCTTCCCCCAAGGGAAACGTGCGGCGGGATCCGGACCGGGATCAAAGCTTGCGGGGGAACATGTCATGATGGCCAGCCGGCCCCTGAAATCCATGCTTGCGTTCGCGGCCTCGGCCGCCATCGGCGCGACTTTGACGCTCTCGGCCTGGGCCCAGACGCCGGCCGGCGGGGGCGCGGCGCCCACGCCACGGCCCGTCCAGCCTGCGCCGCCGCCGATCGACGCCCTGATCAAGGACGCGCACTGGCACGATGTGACCATCAATACGGTCGACCCCCAGGGGGCCGTTGATTTCTATGCGAAGCACTTCAAGGCTAGGGCTGCGACCTGGAACGGTCGGCCGGCGGTCTGGACCCAGAAATCGTGGCTGCTGTTCAACAAGGTCAGCAAACCCGCCTCGCCGGCCTTCAATACGGCGATCTGGCACATCGGCTGGGGCGCGCCGGACCCCAAGGCGGCCTACGCCCACCAGCTGTCGATCGGCACGACCTTCGCCCAGCCGCTGACCGATATCTCCACCGGCCTGTCCGGTTTCCGGCCCGACCAGTTCTACTACATGTACGTGGCGACCCCTGAGCACACCATGGTCGAGCTCAACACCGCCAACCACGACAACTTTGGCCACATCCACATGTTCAGCCTTGATCCGGTGGCGGCCGGCGACTGGTACATGAAGACCTTTGGCGTGCGCGGCCGGTTGTCGACGCCCCAGACCAATCGCGAGCCGCGCTTCAGCATCGGGCCCGAACATGTGCAGGTCGGGCCCTCGTCGAGCATCAATTTCGACAACGTCAACATGATCATCTACCCGGTGCAGTACGCCACCAAGAGCTACGCCGGCGACTGGACCAATGTGAAGACGATGCAGACCACCCGGGGCAAGGCCTTTGACCACATCGGGGTTTCGGTGCCAGATCTGGATCTGGCCCTGCGTCTGTTGCGCGGTCAGGGGACCAGGGTCACTGAAGGCGTCCGGCGGGTGAACTCAAAGCTGCGCACCGCCTGGATCGAAGGCCCCGATCATATGGCGATAGAACTTCTCGAGGACCGGACTGATCATCCGCCGCTGGAGTAGGTCGGGCAAGCCTTACGAGAACAGGCCGCACCATTCGCACCAGTGCTGAGGCGGCTTGAAGAAGCCCAGGAACCGCCCTCCCGCCAGCACGCCTGTCCAGGCGAGGAATGAGATCGCGGCGACGACCTTTGAGGCAAGCGGCGCATCCTCGCCGGCGCCAACGGCATTGGTCCGCCGGGCAAGGAAGCTGTAGAAAACGATCACATTCACCCCGGCGATGAACATGCAGATGACCTTGATGTGGAAGGCCGGGCTGTAGGTGTAGTTGGCCGGGGCCGATACGAAGAACATCAGGCCGGTGACCAGGTTTATGCAAAAGCCCAGCACGCCGAAGGGGATCAGCTTGCCCAGAGGCGCGACCGGCAAGCCCTTGGCGACGCCCAGCACGCGCAGGTCGTAGAGGCCGACGGTCCCGAAGAGCACGGACAGGCCGATGTAGTGGGTGATCTCGGCGATCGGCCATCCCCAGTCGGTATTCATGAGCTCCCAGATGTGGGTGCGGTGGGCGAAGGCGATGATGCGGTCCATCGGGTCCATGGCGCTCACCACAGGATGTTGTTGAAGCTGTAGGTGTAGGCAAGCAAGCGCCCGGCGATGATGACGAAGGCCCAGATGGCGATCAGGCCGGCGCCGTAGAGTTTGAGCCGGCCCGTCACGGGGCCGGACTGCAGGGCCGGATCGTCGACCGCCTTTGGCGTCGCAAACCAGGTCAGCCAGATGCCGATGCCGATGGCGATCAGCTTGACGTAGAACAGCGGGTTGGTGACCGCCTTGGCCGGATAGCTGATGAACAGCAACAGGCCTGACGGGACGATCAGGATGAGCCCGGCGATGCAGATCGGGCGCAGACGCCTGATCTGGGCGAGCGGGATGCCGGCGCCAAAACCGGACAGGCGAAGGCCGGAGGCAAAGGCGGCGCCGGCCAGCAGGGCCATGCCGAGGACGTGGATGGAAAGGATGATCGGAAACGGCAGGAACGCCTCGCGCGTCCAGGTCCCGATGGCCGAGTTCTGCAGCCAGATGATGAAGCCGTGCATGAGTCCCCCCAAGAGACTGCGACCGGGCCTGTCTATAACCTGAATACGGGCGGCGGGGCGATAACCCTTAGACCTTGCCGGTCACCGGGATCAGGGCGCCGGTGATGGCCCGCGCCTCTTCGCTCGCCAGAAACAGGATCACTGCCGCCAGATCATGGGGGCTGACCCATTTCGCGGGATCAGCCTTGGGCATGTCGGCGCGGTTCTGGGGCGTGTCGATGATCGAGGGCAAAACAGCGTTGACGGTGACGCCGGCCTCTTTCAGCTCTTCGGCCAGCGCCTGGGTCAGCGCATGAACGCCCGCCTTCGAGGCCGCATAGGCGCCCATGCCCACACCGGCTTTCAGCGCCGCGGCCGAACCGACATTGACGATCCGCCCTGCCGGACTGGCCTTGAGATAGGGGATCGCGGCGCGCGAGGCGTTGAGCGCCGTCTGTACATTCAGCCGGTGGAGGGCAGCCCAGGTTTCGGAACCTCCGTTCTCGACCTTTTCCCAGGCAAAACCGCCGGCGATGTTCAGCAGGGCGTCCAGCCCGCCCAGTGCGTCATGGGCCTTGTGCATGGCGGCGTCGGCGGCGGCCGGATCGCTTAAGTCGACACCGGCCACGACGATGGCTTGCGGCGGGGCGTGGGCAGGCGTTGCGGCATGATCGATCACGGCCACCCGATGGCCCAGAGCGCAGGCGGCGGCCGCTACGGCCGACCCCAAAATCCCGGCGCCGCCGGTAATGACGAGCTTGCGGCTCAGAGCGTCTGCTCCACGCGGGTGACCTCGGGAACATAATGCTTGAGCATGTTCTCGACGCCGGACTTCAGGGTGGCGGTGGACGACGGACAGCCCGAACAGGCGCCGCGCATCTGCAGCCAGACGACCCCGGTGTCGGGTTCATAGCGGTCGAACAGGATATCGCCGCCATCCTGGGCCACCGAGGGGCGGATGCGGGAATCCAGCAGGTCCTTGATCTCGGCGACGATCTGGACGGCGTCGCCCGTGTAGTCGCCCTCGCCGTGGGCCGCGTCCTGATTGGCGCCGCCTTCCAGCGCCTGGCCCGAGACATAGTGGTCCATGATGGCGGCCAGAACGTGAGGCTTGAGATGCTTCCATTCCAGATCGCCGTCGCCCTTGGTGATGGTGACGAAATCGGCGCCGAAGAAAACGCGGGTCACGCCCTCGATCTCGAACAGGGCGGCGGCCAGGGGCGAGGCGGCGGCTTCGCGGGCGTCGCGGTATTCGCGCGTGCCGGCCCCGGTGACGTCGCGGCCGGGGATGAACTTCAGCACCTGCGGGTTCGGGGTGGCTTCTGTCTGGATGAACATGGCTCTTAGATGGTCCTCATCAAGCCCTTAGCCAACCCTAGAGATTCTGCGCGCGCTTTCATCTCAATAGACCACCACGCTGCGGATGCTCTCGCCTGCGTGCATCAGGTCGAAGCCCTTGTTGATCTCGTCCAGGGTCAGGGTGTGGGTGATCATCGGGTCGATCTGGATTTTTCCGTCCATGTACCAGTCGACGATGGTCGGCACATCGGTGCGGCCGCGGGCGCCGCCGAAGGCCGAGCCTTTCCAGACGCGGCCCGTGACCAGCTGGAACGGCCGGGTGGCGATTTCCTTGCCGGCTTCGGCCACGCCGATGATGATGCTTTGGCCCCAGCCGCGGTGGCAGGCCTCCAGCGCCTGGCGCATGACGGTGGTATTGCCCGTGCAGTCGAAGGTGTAGTCGGCGCCGCCGTTGGTCAGGGTCACCAGGTGGGCGACCAGATCGCCATTGATGACGTTGGGATTGACGAAATCGGTCATGCCGAACTTTTGGCCCCAGGCCTCGCGCGCCGGGTTGATGTCGACGCCGATGATCTGGTTTGCCCCGACCATCTTAAGGCCCTGGATGACGTTCAGGCCGATGCCGCCCAGGCCAAAGACGATGCAGTTGCTTCCGGGCTCGACGGCGGCCGTATTGACCACGGCGCCGACCCCGGTGGTGACGCCGCAGCCGATGTAGCAGGCCTTGTCGAAGGGCGCGTCGGGCCGGATCTTGGCCACCGCGATCTCGGGCAGGACGGTGAAGTTCGAGAATGTCGAGCAACCCATGTAGTGGTGGATGGCCGCGCCACGATACGAAAACCGGCTGGTCCCGTCGGGCATCTGGCCCTTGCCCTGGGTGCCGCGAATGGCGGTGCACAGGTTGGTCTTGCGGCTAAGGCAGCTTTTGCACTGACGGCATTCGGGCGTGTAGAGCGGGATGACGTGATCGCCGACGGCCACGGAGGTGACGCCGGGGCCGACCTCGACCACCACGCCGGCGCCCTCGTGGCCGAGGATCGAGGGGAACAGGCCCTCCGAATCCAGACCGTCCAAGGTGTAGGCGTCGGTGTGGCAAATGCCCGTGGCCTTGATCTCGACCAGCACCTCGAAGGCTTTAGGTCCCTCCAGGTCGAGCTCGACGATCTCGAGCGGGCGTTTGGCCTCGAAGGCGACAGCGGCGCGGGTTTTCATGCGGTGTTTCTCCCTTGCCGCCGTTCTAGCGCCTGTTGCGCCGCTTGCCACCCCGCAAGCGACCTGCGCCTTATGGGCCCATGGCCGTAGCTTTTACCCGCGAAGAAGACGCCGAGTCCCAGGCCGCCAACCTGCCGGACCGTCCGGTCTCAACCGCGCCCAATTTCGTGACCCCTCAAGGCCTGGCCCTGATCGAGGCGGCGCTGGCCGAGGCGCGGGCGGCCTATACGGCGGCCCAGAGCGGCGGCGGGGTGGCGGCCGATCGCACGGCCATGGCCCGGGCGACGCGCGATTTGCGCTACTGGTCGGCGCGCCGGGGCAGCGCCCAGCTGGTCGAGGCCGCGCCTACCGACGAGACTGTGGCCTTCGCCTCCACCGTCAGCATCGAGCGCGAAGACGGCCGCAAACAGACTTTCCGCATCGTCGGCGAGGACGAGGCCGATCCCGCCAAGGGCGCGATCAGCTGGGTCTCGCCGCTGGCCGGCGCGATGATGGGCAAACGGGCGGGGGACGTTGTAACCGTTGGCGGGGCCGAGGTGGAGATCGTTTCGGTGGGGTAGGCATTAACGTTCCGCCACTCACTAAAACCGCTCATCCCGGCGAATGCCGGGACCCAGATTCTGCCTCGCAGCATTGCCATCTATTCCCAACACCGCGCCATACGATCTGGGCCCCGGCATTCGCCGGGGTGAGCGGACTATTCAAAAGCCAGCGCCACACCCAAGCCCTTCAGCGCATCCCAATATCCCGGCCAGGTTTTCGCCACGCACTCCGGGTCCTCGATTTCAATGCCCGCAGTCACCAGACCGGCGATGGCGAAGCTCATGGCCATGCGGTGGTCGGCGCGGGGGTCGATACGGGCTGAGACTGTCGTACCGCGCAGCGACGGATCGCCGGTGACGATCAGGTCATCGCCCTCTTCGTGGGCCAGGCCGGGTTTGATGCGGTTCAGGCCTTCGGCGAGGGCGCTGATGCGATCGCATTCCTTGACCCTCAGGCCGGCGATGCCGGTGAAGCGGACGGGCGAGGCGTTATAGGCCGCCAGCACCGCCAGGGTGGGGACGGCGTCCTGCATCTGCGAGCCCTCGATCATGCCTGGCATGGCGGGGAAGGCGGCGATGAAGGCGTGGGCGGCGGCGTCGGGCTGGGTGAAGGCGCCGGGCGCCAGGCCCAGGTCGATCGTCCCGCCGGTGATGGCTTCCCAGGCCCAGGGATAGGTCGCCGCCGAGGCGTCGGGCTCAATGCGCAGGTCGAAGGGTCGATAGCCGGTGGGGATGATCCGCCAGGCGCTGCGGTTGCCGAGAGGCTCAACCTGGGCTCCGAAGGCGGTCATGCCGGCCAGGGTCAGGTCGACATAGCCGCGCGCCCCGATGTCCTCGCCCTTGAGTGCGATCTCCACCGGCGCCTTTGCGCAGGCGGCCGCCATAAGCAGGGCCGAGACGTACTGGCTCGACAGGCTGGCATCGATCTCGACCCGTCCGCCCGGCAGGCCGCCTGTGCCGACCACGATCACCGGCGGACACCCCGTCGGGGACGAGGCCTCGACGCCGAGCGCGTTGAGGGCGGCGATCAGCGGGCCGATGGGTCGCTTGCGCATGTGCTCATCGCCGTCGATGACCACGGCGCCCGGGACCAGGGTGGCGGCGGCGGTCAGAAACCGGGTGGCGGTGCCGGCGTTGCCGAGAAACAGTTCTCGGTCCGGATGGGCCAGGGCGCCGGTTCCGGTGACGACAAAGCTCGTCTCGTCCGGCTCGTTGACGGAAACGCCCATCTGGCGCAGCGCGGCGGCCATGTAAGCGGTGTCATCGCTCTTCAAGGCCCCGGTCAGGCGGCTGGTTCCTTTGGCGAGCGCCACCATCAGCAGGGCCCGGTTGGTGATCGATTTCGAGCCGGGCAGGGTCAGGGCGCCGGTCAGCGGGCGCCCGGGCGGCGTGATGCGGACGGCTCCGCTCAAGGCTGTTTCGGCGCGGGCGCAGGCGCGGCCGGCGGCAGGGCGGGCAGGGGCATGCGCTTGAGGTCCATGGGTGTGGCGCAGGCGCGCCATTCCTTGGCCCACCATTTGCCGGCGGCCTCGCAGGCTTTTTCCGGCTGGACGTACATCACCTGATAGGCAAGGCCGCTGGCCAGGCCGAGCACCAGGATAATCGCAAACAGCAGGGTGATGCGGTTGAGAAGAAAGCGCGCCATGGCGGCCCTTTTACGTCGCTTTCCGGCGGGAGCAAGGCGGCTGCGACACGACGGCGCCGCCCCTTGCGTTGACATCGGTGGACGAGCTTGCCAGTTTGCCGCGCTTTTTCGCGGGGCCGGTGTTACACCCTCGAAATTCGGATTCTCAAGCTTAAGGATACGGTGCGCACATGAAGGTGCTTGTCCCGGTCAAACGGGTGATCGATTCCAACGTCAAGGCGCGGGTCAAGCCCGACCAGTCCGGCGTTGACCTGGCCAATGTCAAAATGGCCATGAACCCGTTCTGCGAGATCGCGGTGGAAGAAGCCGTGCGTCTCAAGGAAAAGGGCATTGTTTCGGAAATCGTCGTGGTCTCGATCGGACCGGCCCAGGCCCAGGAGACGATCCGCACGGCCCTGGCCATGGGCGGCGACCGCGGCCTTCTGGTCCAGTCGGACGTCGATCTGGAACCCCTGGCGGTCGCCAAGGTGCTCAAGGCGGTGGCCGACGAGGAACAGCCCGGCCTGATCCTGATGGGCAAACAGGCCATCGACGGCGACAACAACGCCGTCGGCCAGATGCTGTCAGCCCTGCTGGGCTGGCCCCAGGCCACCTTCGCCTCGAAGATCGAAATTTCGGGTTCGTCCGCCAAGGTCACCCGCGAAGTCGATGGCGGTCTGCAGACACTGGACGTGGCCCTGCCGGCGGTGATCACTGCCGACCTGCGCCTCAATGAGCCGCGCTATGCCTCGCTGCCCAACATCATGAAGGCCAAGAAAAAGGACCTGGCGGTCAAGGCCGTCGGCGACTACGGCGTCGATATCGCGCCTCGCCTCACCGTCCTGAAGGTCGCCGAGCCGCCGAAACGCGCCGGGGGCATCAAGGTTGAAACCGCCGACGATATGGTCGCCAAACTCAAGACAGAAGCGGGGGTTCTCTAAATGACCGTCCTCGTCATCGCCGATCACGACGGCAAATCCATCCGTGAAGACACCCTGAAAACCGTGACCGCCGCCGCCCAGCTGGGCGATGTCGACATCCTGGTCGCGGGCAAGGGCGTCGATGGCGCCGCTGCCGCCGCCGCCAAGATCACGGGCGTCAAGAAGGTCCTGGTGGCTGAATCCGACGCCCTGGGCCACGGCATGGCCGAGGCCTTTGAGGCCCTGGTTGTTCCCCTGGCCGCCGGCTACGACGCCGTCCTCATCCCCTCGACCAGCCAGGGCAAGAACATTGCCCCGCGCATCGCGGCGAAACTGGACGTGGCGCCGATCACCGACGTGATCCAGATCGTCGACGCCAGCACCTTCGTGCGGCCGATCTACGCCGGCAACGCGCTGGAGACGGTCAAGTCGTCGGACGCGAAAAAGGTCATCACCGTACGTCCCACCGCCTTCAAGCCCGCGGGCGAAGGCGGCTCTGGCGCGATCTCCAAGATCGATGCGGGCGCGGGCGCGGGCGCGGGCGGCGCAAAGTTCATCTCCGAAGAGATCGTCAAGTCCGATCGCCCCGAACTGGGCGCGGCCAAGATCGTTGTCTCAGGCGGTCGGGCCATGGGTTCGGCCGAAGAGTTCACCAGGGTGATCGAACCCCTCGCCGACCTTCTGGGCGGCGCGGTGGGCGCCTCGCGTGCGGCGGTCGACGCCGGTTATGCGCCCAACGACTACCAGGTCGGCCAGACCGGCAAGGTCGTGGCCCCGGACCTGTACATCGCCATCGGCATCTCGGGCGCCATCCAGCACCTGGCCGGCATGAAGGACTCCAAGGTCATCGTGGCGATCAACAAGGACCCGGACGCGCCGATCTTTGCGGTCGCCGACTACGGCCTGGTGTCCGACTATAAAACAGCCGTGCCGGACCTGATGGCGGCGCTAAAAAAGGCAGGGAAATAGGACAAATGACGGATTCGCCCGCAACCCCTAACGCGGCCGGCGACCCGTCGCGCGTCCTGCCCTGGCTTTTGCTGCTGTTCGCCGGATCGGGCGCCTCGGCCCTGATCTACGAAATCGTCTGGTATCAGATGATGCAGCTGACGATCGGCTCGACGGCCATTTCGCTCGGCGTGCTGCTCGCCACTTACATGGGCGGGCTGTCGCTGGGCTCGTGGTTGTTGCCGCGCCTGCTGGCCGGCCGGTTCAAGGACCTGCACCCCTTGAAGGCCTACGCCTATATCGAGATCGGCATCGGGGCGCTGGGCGTCCTGTTGCTGGTGCTCATTCCGCTGATCGACAAGGCCTATGTCGCCGGACCCAATTCGGGTTTCGCCGGCATGGTGCTGCGCGCCGTGTTCTGCGCCATCGTGCTGTTGCCGCCGACCATGCTGATGGGCGCCTCGCTGCCGGCCATCGCCCGCTGGGCCGAATCCAGCCGCCGGGGCGCGTCCTGGTGGGGCCTGTTCTACGGCATCAACATCGCCGGCGCCGTGGTCGGCACCCTGCTGGTCGGCTTCTGGCTGCTGCGCAAGTACGACATCTACTACGGCACGGGCGCCGCGGCCCTGATCAATGTCGTGGTGGCCGGCCTGAGCTACTGGCTGTCGCTGCGCGTGCCGGCCCGGGTCAATGCCGAGACCGAGGCAGAAGCCGCCAACGAAAAACCCATCGCCCCCGATCCGGCCCCCGTTCTGGCCGCCCGCTGGGGAGTGCTGATTTCCATCGCCCTGTCCGGCGCGGCCTCCATGGGCGCCCAGGTCATCTGGGCCCGCATCTTCGGGCCCATGCTGGGCGGCACGGTCTATGTGTTCTCGATCATCCTGGCGGTGTTCCTGATCGGCCTCGGTTTTGGCGCCGCAGCCGGCTCGTCGCTGGGCCGCCGCTTCAACGGGCGTCTGGCGCTGGGCTGGTCGCAGATCCTCGCCGCCATCGGCCTGGCCTGGACCGCCTATCAGTTCTCGTCGGCCCTGCCCTACTGGCCGATGAACCCGCTGCCCAACACCACCTTCATGGTCACCCTGCAGAGCGACTTTGTGCGCGTGATGTGGGGCATCCTGCCGGCCACGCTGTGTTGGGGCGCCGCCGTGCCGCTGGCCTTCGCCGCCATGCGCTCGACCGCCGATGACGCGGGCAAGACGGTGGGCGGGGTCTATGCCGCCAATACCCTGGGGGCTATCTTCGGCGCCCTTATCGTCTCGCTGTTCGTCATTCCCGTGCTGGGCAGCCATCTGGGCGAGCGCCTGCTGGTCGTCACCTCGATCTTCGCCGCTTTCGCCGCCTTCACCCCGTCAGTCATGGCCGCCACACCGACCGTGAAAAGCTGGGCCGGACTGGTCACGGCCGTGGCCGTGTCGGCGATCTTCATCCCGACGCTGAAGCCGGTTCCGCCCGAGCTGATCGCCTATGGCCGGCGCACCGCCGCCTGGCTCGGCCAGTTCAGGGTGTTGGAATACGACGAGGGCATGAACAGCTCGATCGCCTACACCACCTGGCTTTCCGAGCCCGGCAGCGTCCAGTTCCACGTCGCCGGCAAGGTCGAGGCCTCGAACCTGGCCCAGGACATGAGCCTGGAGCGCCAGCTGGGCTATGTGCCGATTCTGACCATGGCCAACCCCAAGTCCGTGCTGATCGTCGGCTTTGGCGCCGGCATTACGGCGGGCGATTTTGTCACCTATCCGTCGATCGAAAAGATCACCATCTGCGACATCGAGCCCAAGATCCCGCCGGCCTCGACCCGCTGGTTCGTGCACGAGAACCATGGCGTGAAGAACGATCCGCGCACCCACATCGTCTATGACGATGCGCGCCACTACGTCCTGACCACCAAGGAAAAGTTCGACATCATCTCGACCGACCCGATCCACCCCTTCGTCAAGGGTCTGGCCAGCCTGTATTCCCAGGAATATTTCGAGATGCTGCGCGACCACCTGAATCCGGGCGGCATGGTCACCCAGTGGATCCCGATCTACGAAAGCGACTTCCCTACGGTGAAGAGCGAGATCGCCAGCTTCATGGCCGCCTTCCCCTACGCCGAGGTGTTCGCCAATGTCGTCGACGGCGGCGGCTATGACCTGACCCTGATCGGTCACAAGGAGCCCATGACCCTGGACGTCGCCGGCGCCGACGCGCGCCTGCTGCAGCCCGACCACGCCCTTATGCGCGCCTCGCTGGCCGAGGTGGGCTTCCCGACCGCCCAGTCGCTGCTCGACACCTACACCGCCGACAAGCCGGGCCTGGCTGCCTGGCTGAGCGACGCCCAGATCAACCACGACAGGAACATGCGCCTGCAGTATCTGGCCGGCCAGTCGATGGACCAGGATTATCGCAACGAGATCCTGGCCGAGATTCAGGCGGCAAAACGGCCTCCGGTCGGCCTGCGCTTCCCGACCGGCTTTCCGACCGCGCCGGCGCCCGCGCCCGCACCGGCCGCCCCTCCCGTTATTGCGGCGCCGCAACACAAGTAACGCCGCAATGCAGCAAATGGGCTTTCCAACGGGGACCATGTTCGTGCTAGACATGGTCCCTTGTCGCCCCAGCAGAGCGCGTGAGGTCCATGGCTGAGATCAGAACCGTAGGCATCATCGGCGCCGGTCAGATGGGCATGGGCATCGCCCACGTCTGTGCCCTGGCGGGATACGATGTGTTGCTCAACGACCTGTCCGCCGAGCGGATCGAGGCCGGCATCCGCGCCACCCGCGCCAACATGACCCGCCAGGTCAGCCGCGGCTACATCACCCAGGACGAGATGAACATCGGCCTGGCCCGCATCGCGCCGGCTGAGGACATGAGCGCCTTCAAGACCGCGGACCTGCTGATCGAGGCGGCCACCGAAGACGAGGTCATCAAGAAGCAGATCTTCAAGCAGCTGGCCCCGCACATCAACGATCAGGCCCTGCTGGCCTCCAACACTTCGTCGATCTCGATCACCCGCCTGGCCTCGACCACCGACCGGCCGGAACGCTTCATCGGCCTGCACTTCATGAACCCGGTGCCGGTGATGAAGCTGGTGGAGATCATCCGCGGCATCGCCACGGACGCGCCCACTTACGAGACCGCCGTCGCCTTCGCCCAGAGCCTGGGCAAGACCACGGCCAACGCCGAGGATTTCCCCGCCTTCATCGTCAACCGCGTTCTGGTGCCGATGATCAATGAGGCGATCTATACGCTGTACGAAGGCGTCGGCACGGTGGACGCCATCGACACCGCCCTGAAGCTGGGCGCCAACCATCCGATGGGCCCGCTGGAACTGGGCGACTTCATCGGGCTGGATACCATCCTGTCGATCATGAACGTGTTGCACGAAGGCCTGGCGGACTCGAAGTACCGGCCGTGCCCGCTCTTGGTGAAGTACGTCGAGGCTGGCTGGCTGGGCAAGAAGTCCGGGCGCGGGTTCTACGACTACCGGGGCGAGACGCCGGTTCCGACAAGGTAGGGGGCGGGACTCGTGAACGCGGCATTCGCCTCGTCACGAAATGAAATCCGCAAAATTGCGACGGCGTTTCTGGCTGGCGAGTCCTTGCCGCTTGAAAGCGCTCTAACCGTGCGTGCTTTGATTACTGATGATTGCCCCTTGGAAGAGGCCTGGCAAATCGTGACGGGCGTAGTCTCCGAGACGGACGACATCCTGCTGGACGACAGCTTTGGCGCGCCGACGTTCGAGATGCTGAGTCCGACAAGCATGATCGTGCTCAGGAGTGGGCGCGTCCGCTGATTCAACAAGCATGCGAACAACTCCTGGCAGCGTTGCCAGAAGGCTGAATCGCCCACACCGGGCCGCCAAGCGATGGATGGGCGGGGGACTGATCGCCCCAATATTTAGATCCGATTGTCCCCGCGAAGGCGGGGACCCATTCGGGGGAAATACCTCCGACGGCCTGAGGTGTCGTGATCACCCGTTGGATACCCGCCTTCGCGGGGACGGTCGGTGGGGGGTTAACGTCCCGCCAGCACCGTGCTCGCCTCGGCCTCGCGGACGATGCGGTCGGCGTCTTCCTTGAGCAGATAGCGCCCGGCCACCAGTTCGTCCGCGGCCTTGCGCACCAGGCTGACAAAGTTTGCGTGGGTCCCGTAGCGCTCTTCCAGTGACGGGCGGGGATCACCCGCCGCCAGCCGCTCGGCGCTGGTGGCCGCAAACGGGATGAACCCGCCGGTGAAGCCGCACTGCTCGCCGGCGTAATAGCCGCGGGCCTGGACGTTCCAGCCGAGGTATGTGCCGAGGGGCACACGGGCCTGCACCGATTTCAGGCCGCTGGTCTCGTTACCATCGGCGTCGACGCGCGGGGCGAGCGAGGGGACGATGCCGGTGATCGGCGGCGGGATGTTGCTCATCACGCCCGAGACGTCCGCCTGCCGGTAAGTGCGGCCATAGTCATAGCGATAGAAGGCCAGGAACTTGCCGTCCGGCGAGGGCGCGCCCGGGATGACCGGAAAGCCCAGGTGCTGGGCGGTGGGCAGGACAAGGTCGCCGTGCGCCAGGGTCGGATAGACACTCGGCGGCGGCGCAACGCCTTTGGCCACCCAGGCGGTCAGGGCCCGGGTCAGGGCGCGCAGGTACTCGCTCGTCGGGTTGGAATTGGCCGGCAGGGCGCAGGATCCGGTTCCGGCGGCGTTGCGGGGCAGGACCGAGAACCCGCCATTGCCGCCTCCGTGGGTCACGCCCGGGAAGTAATAGCGCCGCACATTGGCGGGCAAGGGGATGTCTGCCTTTGCGTCCGTGCCCACCAGGTTGGGGCTCATTCGCAGGCCCCAGAACTCGCTCGAGCCAAAGGTTTCGAACACCTTGGGGCAGGTGCGCGTGGCGGTGCAGCGGTCGAGCAGGGAGTGGGTTCCCTGGCCGCGGGCGGCATCGTTGTAGCGCGCCCACCAGAGCGGCCCTTCGCTGCCGGGCTCGTAGAGCTGGGATGCGCCGCCGGGAACGGCCCAGCGCAGGTTCAGCGGCACATGGCGGCCGGCGATCTGCGGGTTGATGCCGTCGAAGATGATCCTGCCGTCCTCGCCCTGGTTGAAGCCCAGGTTTGTAAAGCTGCGCAGGTAGTTGCCCGCCTGCGAGACGCCTACGCCGATCGACCATTTGATCTTGCCGGCGACGGGATTGGGCGTGGCGGGCTTATCGGCGCCATAGCGGATGAAGTCGGTCAGGTCGCGCGTGGCTGCAAATCCGATGCCCAGCACTGGCGGGTCCTTGGCCACATAGGTCAGCTCGTACGCATAGGCCGGATCAAATCCGCCCTTGAGGCACAGGCGCGCCGGATCCGGCGTTCCCGGGAACGGTGATTTCGAACAGTCAGCGAAGGCGTAGTCGCTGGTCGGGATGAGCGTGCCCGCATCGCGATCGGACGTTTTGCGCACCAGGCGCGCGGTCGCTGTGCTCATCTGCGCAGGATGGGGCTGGGGAACCTGGGCGCCGTAGCCGGCCAGCAGCGGCAGGCTGGGCGCGCCTTTGGCCGTGTCGACGAACCGGACCAGCACCTTGCCTGTGAGGGGCGAGCCGTCGCGATTATGGGCGACGGGAACGGTGGCCGTCTGGCGCCCGGCGGCCGGGACGATGTCGCCCTGCCAGCCACTGACCAGGCGGATGTGACCGTCGGCATCGCCCGCCGCCCGCCCGTTTCCGCGATTGGGGACGTTGTAGAACAGGAACCCCGAGGCTTTCGCCATGTCGACCGGCTTGGCCAGCTCGAAGGTCGCCGAATACTCAACCTTGCCCCGGGCGTTTTTCGGCGCGAGCTGGATGTCGTTGATGATGGCGTTCTTCGGATCGCGTGGATCCAGTTCGCCAAAGAACCGGCCGCTGACCAGCTCATAGGCGCCGGCCGCGCCGAAGGTCCCGGCGATCGGCGCGCGCGCGGCGACCTCGATGCGTGTGACCTTTGCCTGCGCGGTCGTGCCCGCGATCAGGCAGGCCGACGCAAGGGCGCTTGCCCAGAGTTTGTTCATGGCGTTTCTCCCCGGACCGGACTTGGCGACAGATTGAGGCCCGATGCAAGATGTCCGGCTGCTGTTGCGCTGCACCCTTGAAAGGCGTATCCACCCGCTCCCTTAGAAATGGAGAATTCCGATGGGTTACCGGGTCGCCGTTGTGGGCGCCACGGGCAACGTGGGCCGTGAAATGCTGAACATCCTCGAGGAAGTGAACTTCCCCGTGGACAAGATTCATGCGTTGGCTTCACGAAAATCCATTGGCGTGCAGGTCTCGTTCGGCGATCGCGTGATCGCCTGCGAAGACGTTGAGAAATTCGATTTCTCCACCGTCGACATCGTGCTGATGAGCGTTTCGGGGACCTTCTCGAAGGAGTGGAGCCCGAAGATCGGCGCCGCCGGGCCCATCGTCATCGACAATTCTTCGGCCTGGCGGATGGACCCGGACGTGCCCCTGATCGTGCCGGAAGTGAACCCGGACGACGTGTCTTTCGCGCGCCGCAAGAACATCATCGCCAACCCGAACTGCTCGACCGCCCAGCTGGTGGTGGCGCTGAAGCCCCTGCATGATCGGGCGCGCATCAAGCGCGTGGTGGTCTCGACCTACCAGTCGGTATCCGGCGCGGGCAAGGAAGGCATGGACGAGCTTTGGGATCAGACCAAGGCCATCTTCGTGCTGGGACCGTCCGAGCCGCACAAGTTCCCCAAGCAGATCGCCTTCAACGTCATTCCCTTCATCGGCGCCTTTATGGACGACGGCTACACCGACGAAGAAACCAAGATGTGGCGCGAGACGCACAAGATGCTCGATCCCGACATCGCGCTGACCGTCACCTGTGTCCGCGTGCCGGTCATGGTCGGCCATTCGGAGTCCGTGAACATCGAGTTCCACGAGCCTCTGGATGAGGACGAAGCCCGCGAAATCCTGCGCGATGCGCCGGGCCTGGTGGTCATCGATCGCCGGGACGAGACCGGCTACATCACGCCCAAGGAAGCGCAAGGCGAGTTCCCGGTTTACGTCAGCCGCATCCGCAACGATCCGACCGTGCCCAATGGTCTGAACCTTTGGGTCGTGGCCGACAACCTGCGCAAGGGCGCCGCCCTGAACGCCGTGCAGATCGCCCAGCTGCTGCATGAACGCGACCTGATCGCCAAGCAGATCGCCTAGGGACAGCCCGTGATGCAAACCAGTGCGGCGGGCGAAAAGCGCGCCGCATTGGCAGCGGGCATAGGCTCAAACCTGATCTGGGGCTTTTTGCCCCTGGCCATGCAGGCCATCGCCCGCACGGGGCCCGGCCCGTGGGAAATCCTCGCCCAGCGGGTCGTGTGGGGCGCGGTGGCGGCCGGCGTCTTTGTGTTGCTCGCCCGGCAGGGCGGCCAGGTTCTTCGCATTGTTCGCGAGCCGAAAACCCTGGCGCTGCTCGCCCTGTCCTCGGCTCTGATCGCCGTGAACTGGGTGGTGTTCATCTGGGCGGTGACAACGGGGCGGGTGCTGGAATCCTCGCTGGGCTATTACATCATCCCCCTGCTCAACATGGCGGTGGGCGCCCTGGTGTTCCGCGAGAAGTTGTCGCGGATCGCCATTGCCGCCATTGCCCTGGCCGCCCTCGGGGTCGCGGTCCAGACCCTGGCCGTAGGACGGCTGCCCTGGGTGTCGCTGGCCCTGGCGGTCTCGTTCGGCGGCTATGGCATCGTGCGCAAGCAGGTCAAGGCCGACGCCCAGTCCGGGCTGTTCATAGAGTGCCTGACCCTGATGGCGCCCTGCCTGATCTACATAGGCTGGCTTCAGCACGCAGGCCTTGGCCATTTCACCGCCGGACCGATGCCGGCCAGCGCCCTGATCGCCGCCGGCGTACTGACCGCAACGCCCCTGGCCATGTTCTCCTGGGCTGCGCGCCGGCTGCCCCTGTCGGTCATCGGGTTTTTGCAGTTCTTCAGCCCGACGGTCAGTTTCTTCATCGGCGTCGCCCAGGGCGAGCCGTTCCGCGCCCTAAATGGCGTCGCCTTTGTTCTCATCTGGATCGGCGCGGCCCTGTTCGTGTTGTCGGCGGTGCGCTCGGCGCGGGACCTGCGCCGCGGAGAGCTGGCCCCCCAGCCGTGAGCGCCTACAGGCTGGCGTAGGCAGCTTGAATTAACCGGCGCGAACGCGGATCACCCATCAGGTGGGCAGATTCGCGGTTCATCACATAGGCGCCAGATATCCCGCGCTCCGGATCGGCGAAGGCGCAAGAGCCGCCGCGGCCGGAATGCCCAAAGGTCAGGGCGCCCGGTCCGTAGAACTGGTTCGGCGGATTGCGCATGAAGCCTGCGCCCCACGAAATCCCGAACGGCAGAACCAGGTCCTGGCCGAAGATGCGCTCGGCGGACGCTGATGCCGCCAGACCGGAGGTGTCGGTCGCCAGAATGGCCATCAGTCGAGCCAGGCCCTCGGCGGTGGCGTGACCATTGGCGGCCGGAAACTCGGCACGGCGCCAGTCAGCCGTTGATCGCCCGCCGGGCGCCGCCCAGGGGACCTGGAAGGCGGCTTTCAGGGCCGGGGTCGGGGCGCCAAATTTCGGCAACTCGCGCGGCTTCATGATCTCGGCGCAGCGAGCGTGTTCGGCGGTCGGCAGGCCTATCCAGACGTCCAGGTTCATCGGCCCGGCGATATCCTCGGCCAGCGCCCGTCCCAGACTGCGCCCATCGATCCGGCGGAAGATCTCGCCGGCCAGAAAACCGTAGGTCACCGGATGATAGCCGCTGGCCGTGCCCGGCGGCCAAAGGGGCGTCATGGCGGCCAGCTTCGCGCAAATAGCCTCGGTGTCGAACCACAGGGCCGGGTCCATGGGCTCGGGAAACCCGGAAAGGCCCGCCTGGTGCGACAGGGCCATCTCGACGGTGACGCCTTGCTTGCCGCCCTGCGCAAACGCCGGCCAGATCGAGGCGACGGTCTGCCGATAATCGAGCTTTCCCGCCGCCACCAGACGGGCGACCATGAAGGCCGTGACCGCCTTGGTCGAGGAAAACACCGGGGCAAGGGTGTTTTCAGCAAAGGGAACCGAGCGATCCCGGTCGGCCCAGCCGCCGAGCAGATCGACAACCACCTCGCCTTCGATGGCCAGGCAGAATCGCGCGCCCAGTTCCTCGCCGGCCGCGAAATTGGCGGCGAAGGCGTTCCGCACCGGCTGGAACCGGGGCGGGCACAAACCACGGATGTCTGTTTCGCTCATGCCTTCAGGCCCCGGGACGGAACCATGGCCGCCACATTTCGCTTCCCTCTATCATACCGCCCAAGTTTCGCCGCGGCAGATTGCTCCAAGGGGCGGCGCGGCATAGCTTGCCACAATTCATTTGAACCAGAGCGACCCGGAACAGCATGGCCAAGATCACCCTGGTAGACGACGATGAGAACATCGTGGCCTCGATATCCCTGGCTCTGGAAAGCCACGGCCATCAGGTCAAGGCTTACTATGATGGGGTGTCCGGGCTCGAGGGCCTGGAGAACGATCCGCCGGACCTGGCGATCCTGGATGTGAAGATGCCCCGCATGGACGGAATGGAGGTGCTCAAGCGCTTCCGCCAGACCCATGAGACGCCGGTCATTATCCTGACTTCCAAGGACGACGAGATCGATGAAATCCTCGGCTTCAACCTCGGCGCCGACGATTACATGCACAAGCCGTTCTCGCAGCGGCTGCTGATCGAGCGGGTCAAGGCGGTGTTGCGCCGGGGCCGCGCCAACGAAGAGGCCGCCAGCGGCATCGTCAGCGAGACCGACGCCGGCGCCAAGGCCATCAAGCGCGGGCGCCTGACTCTCGATCCCGCCCGCCACGACTGTCTGTGGGACGGAAAGCCGGTGAAACTTACCGTCACCGAGTTCCTGCTGCTGCAGTCCCTGGCCCAGCGCCCGGGGTTTGTGAAAAGCCGGGACAACCTGATGGATGCGGCCTACGACGATCAGGTCTATGTCGATGACCGCACCATCGACAGCCACATCAAGCGGATGCGCAAGAAGTTCCGCCAGGTTGATCCGGAGTTCGATGCGATCGAAACCCTCTATGGCGTCGGCTACCGCTATCGCGAGATCTAGCCGGCGGCCCGGATTCGGCCGCATCGGGCCGATCTGGCGAGGCTCGCGCCTCGGACGGACGATTATTGCCCTGAATGTGGCGGGTCTGATCGTGCTGATCGGTGGGGCCCTGATTCTCAACGAAACACGCCGCGCCCTTATGGACGCCCAGATCGACACCCTGCGCACCGAAGGCGAGCTGATCGCCCAGGTGCTGTCGGCGGCCGGCGCCACCCAGGGCGTGCCCGACCCCCTGCTTGACGTCGAGGTGGCCCGCGATGTCGTCCTGCAGCTGCATGTTCAGGACACCCAGCGGATCCTGATCTTTGACGCCCAGGGTGTGCAGATTGCCGACAGCCACATGATCAACGACCGCATCGACCGGCGGTCCCTGCCTAATCTGCGAAAGCCCGGCGGGACCTTCACCATCCGGCCCGCCCCTTCCGAGCTGGAGATGGAATCGCGCAACGCCCAGCGGGCGCGCGGCGAACTGGAAGCCGAAGCGCGTGAGGCGATGATCAAGGACATCGCGGCGGGCGCGCGCCGAACGGCCTCGGGCGGGCGGGTGGTGTCGGTGTCCCTGCCCATCAAGCACGTAGGGGCCATTCTGGGGGTGCTGACCATCGAGGGCGGCGATGTCGACGCCATCATCGCCCGTCAGCGGGCGGCGTTGATCCCGTTCATTCTGGTCGCGTTCCTGGGCACGATCGCTTCGTCTTTGTTGCTCAATATCATCATCGCCCGGCCCGTGCGGCGGCTGTCGCGGGCCGCTGATCTGGTGCGATTGTCCCGCGCCCGTTCGATCTCGCTGCCGGAAATCTCGCGGCGCGACGATGAGCTGGGCGATCTGTCGCGCAGTCTTGAGACCATGACCAATTCCCTGTCCGAGCGCATGGACGCCATCGAGCGCTTCGCCGCCGATGTCGCCCACGAAATCAGAAATCCCCTGACCTCGATCCGTTCGGCGGTCGAAACGCTCGACCTGGTCAAGGACGAGGCGGCTCGCCTGAAGCTGATGAACATCCTCAAGCAGGACGTCGGCCGGATGGACCGGCTGATCACCGACATCTCGAACGCCTCACGGCTGGACGCCGAACTGTCGCGCGAAGAGCCCCGGTCGATCGATGCGGCGAAACTGATGGGCGATATCGTCTCAATCTATCAGGCCTCGGCCCGCAAGACCGACCCGCCGGTGATCTTTGACGCGCCCGCCGCCGCCATGCCCATCGCCGGCCGCGAAGGCCCGCTCGGCCAGGTGTTCCGCAACCTGATCGACAATGCCCGCTCGTTCACCATCCTGGCCGACCGCAAGGACGCTGCTGTACGAGTCACCATGCAGCGCAAGGACACGGAGATCGTGACGACCATAGACGACGACGGCCCCGGCATTCCGGCGGAAAATCTCGAAATGGTCTTCGAGCGGTTCTATACCTCGCGGCCCCGGGCCTCACGGGTCGTGGGCGGGGCCGGCAACTCAGGCCTTGGCCTGTCCATTGCGCGGCAGATCGCCCTGGCGCACAACGGCCGCCTGTGGGCCGAGAACCGGATGGGACGGGACGGGGAAATCCTCGGCGCGCGCTTCATCATCGCCCTGCCCACCCGGAGAAGCGCATGATTGTCCACGGTGTCCTGGTCGCCCAGGAAGCGGGCGGACGCCGCCGCGGCGTGCTGATCACCGGCCCGTCCGGCTCAGGCAAGAGCGATCTGGCCGAGCGGCTGATCGACGAAGGGTTCCTGTTCGTCGCCGACGATCAGGTGCTGCTCTGGACGTCTGGCGGGCGACTTTTTGGCCGGGCGCCGGACCCGCTGTTCGGCCTGATCGAGGTGCGGGGCATCGGCATCCGGCCCCATACGGCCACCGCCTTTACGGCGATCGACCTGGTGGCGGCCCTGCACCCGCGGGCCGAAATTGAGCGAATGCCTGAACCTGAGAGCGACTCATACCGGGGGATTTCCGTTCCGGTTGTGCGCCTCGCGGGATTCGAAGCCTCCGCGACCGCGAAATTGCGTCACGCGCTGATGGCGCTTGGATAAGCTGTTTAACGGGCGTATCTAGCCTTCCTTTCGCGTTGGGCCCTGACGGCCGCGGCCGGAGATTTGTCCCTTGGGACCAGTTGCATGATCGGTCTGGTCGTCGTCACTCACGGGCGTCTCGCCGAAGAATTTGTTCTGGCGATGGAGCATGTCGTCGGTCCGCAGAGCGGCGTGCGCGCCATCTGTATCGGACCGGAAGACGACATGGAGCGCCGCCGGCGCGACATCCTGAAAGCCTGCGCCGATGTCGATGAGGGCCAGGGCGTCGTCCTGCTGACCGACATGTTCGGCGGCACCCCTTCGAACCTGGCTATTTCGGTGATGGAACAGACCCACGCCGAGGTAATCGCCGGCCTGAACCTGCCCATGCTGATCAAACTGGCCAGCGTGCGGGGCCGCATGGACCTGCAATCGGCGGTGGCTTGCGCCCAGGAGGCCGGCCGGAAATATATTTCCGTCGCCTCCTACCTGCTGACGAGCGACAAGTGACGCTCCGTCGCACCGTCGATATCTGCAACGAGCGGGGCCTGCACGCCCGCGCCAGCGCCAAGTTCGTCAAGCTGGCGTCAGGCTACGACGCCGAGGTGCGGGTCGGGCGCGACGGCCAGATGGTCGACGCCCGCTCGATCATGGGTCTGATGATGCTGGCGGCCGGCGTCGGCAGCACCGTCGAGATCGAAGCCGAAGGCCCCCAGGCCGAAGAGGCGCTGGACGCCCTGACGGCGCTGATCGAGGCTCGGTTCGAGGAAGAGCGCTAGGCGCTTACGGTTTCAGCTTCGCCCATGGTCATGGGCTTGAGTCCCAGGTCGGCGAACAGGGCCGCATCTTCGCTCTGTTCGGGATTGGGTGTGGTCAGCAGTACATTGCCGACGAAGATCGAGTTGGCGCCGGCCATGAAGCACAGGGCCTGCAACTCACGGCTCATGTGATCGCGGCCGGCCGACAGACGAACGACCGCTTGCGGGCAGACCAGGCGCGCCACGGCGATCATGCGGACAAACTCAATGCCACCCACCGACTTGGAGCCGCCCAGGGGCGTTCCCGGCACCGGCATCAGATCGTTGATCGGCAGGCTGTCGGGGTGATGGGGCAGGGTGGCCAGGGCGTGCAGCAGGCTCGCCCGGTCACGACGTGTCTCACCCATGGAGACGATGCCGCCGCAGCAGGTCTTCAGGCCGGCGGCGTGGACATGGCCCAGGGTGTCGATGCGGTCCTGGTAGGTGCGGGTGGTGACCACCTTGCCGTAATACTCGGGGCCGGTGTCCAGGTTGTGGTTGTAGTAGTCCAGGCCCGCGTCCTTGAGCGCCGTCGCCTGGTGCGGCTGGAGCATGCCCAGTGTAACGCAGGTCTCAAGGCCCATCGCCTTGACGCCCGAGATCATGGCCGAGACCTTCGGCAGGTCGCGGTCCTTCAGATCGCGCCAGGCCGCGCCCATGCAGAAGCGCTGTGCGCCGCCGGCCTTGGCCCGCGCCGCTTCGGCCAGCACGGCCTGGACTTCCATCAGCTTGGAGGCGTCCACGCCGGTGTCGAACGACTGGGACTGGCTGCAATAGCCGCAGTTTTCCGGGCAACCGCCGGTCTTGACCGACAGCAACTGCGAGATCTGCACCTCGGCCGGATTGAACCAGCGGCGGTGAACCGTGGCCGCGCGGAACACCAGTTCGGTGAAGGGGATATCGAACAGGGCCTCGATCTCATCGACCGTCCAGTCGTGACGGGGCGTTGCCGGATCGGCGGCGGGGTTGTCGAAGGCCATAAGCCATTCCCTATGCAGGCGTTGAGGCCCTCGCCTCTACCAGCGGGCGCGCGCCTTGGCTAGGATGGGCGCAAGCGGCGGCGCCTGCGGGGGAGGGGATTTGACCGGATGCTCAAGATTTTCGCGGCGCTGGCAGTGATTATGGCGGCGGGCGCGAGCAGTGGCGCGACCGCGCCTAACACCTCGCGCATCACTCGGATCGAGGTGACGAAGTCCACGCCGGATAGCGATGGCTACCAGACTATCACGGGCGTCGTACATGGCGTGATCGACCCGCGCGAGGCGGTCGTCGGACTGGCCTCACTGCCCAAGAATACGGCGGGGCAGTATGAGTACGCATCCAACTTTGAGATTATACGTCGCGGCGATCCAATGGGCCCGATCCCGTACGCTGTACAAACTCGAGAAGGACCGAGGGAACTCATTCCTGTTTACTTTCGCGGAGACCCCCAGCGAACTCGCGTAATCTACATCGACTCGGAGAATCGTGGCTCCGCCATTAGCAAAGGAGCGCTCGGAGCATTTTTAAAGGCGCACGATGTCAACTACGCACGCGTCCAGTGGCAAACCGGAATATCCGCTGGCGTGCCAGATTCCGCCCAAGGAGTCGGCTTGGTCATCATGCGTGATTTTGCGCGCCTGCTGAGCGCGAAAAGCGGTCTGATGCTCCCGGATGCGGCCTGCGCAGTCGCGGGCCCCTTGCCGATAGGTTGTCCAGACACCCTTCATGAAAAACTCATCCTCGGCGGGATTTCCCAGAGCGCCTGGTTTGTAAACACCTTCATCGCCGAGGGCTTCAACGTTGATCCGGTGACCCATCAGGGCGTGTTCGACGCCGCCATTGCTGTTGACGGGATCGGCAACTGGCTGGCCATCAACAACATCGCCGCAGCGCGAGGCCTGACGGCCCAGACGCCTTATGTCGACCCCAACGGGCGGCCGCTGATGCGCGATGAGCTGCTCAAGCGTCCGCGCACCGACCCGCTCTACGTCGATATCGCCAACTACACCGACTATTACCGCCTGCGCGCCGGCCTGACCGCCTCGCCCAGGCGCAGCAGCGGCTTTCGCCGCTATGATTTCCCGGCGATGCACGCCGCCTCGCGCGGCATGTCCGCCGCGCGCTGCAACGGCGGGGTTCCGATGCAGCAGAACCCGCTTGGCTATGCGCCCTACATGCGCGCCCTGGTGCTGGGCATGGAAAAACAGATCGGGGTCAAGGCGGCGCGCAAGGCAAGATCACTGCCCGACAGCGTGTCTTTCCGCCTGGCCAAGACCCAGCCGCCAGCCTCGCCCGGCTTCAACCCCATGCCGGGGGTCTTCACCCCCGTGCCGGTGGTCGATGTCAACGACATGCCCATGGGCGGCGTGCGGTTCCCGGAATCGCGCTTGCCGCTGGGCCGGCCGGTTCCACCGTCGCTGCCGCCCGCCGTCACCACCTCGATCAGCGAGACCTGCGGCAATTCCGGCGGATTTCAGCCATTCGGCCGCGCCGAACTGGACGCCCGCTATGGTTCGCGTGAGCGCTATCTTGGCCGTTATGACGCGGCCATCGACCGGCTGGTCGGGGAAGGCTTCCTGCTGGAGGAAGATCGCGCCGCCATGCTGGATGCGGCCGCCGAGCTTTACGCGCTGTGGCCTTAGCCCAGCCTTTGGCAGCCATATAAAGATATCCTTATGTCCGGGTTGCGGCGGCGATGTTCCGCCGCTATAGAGCCCCATCTTTGGACAGCATCAGGACGCCCGACCGTGAACGATTACATCGTCAAGGACATCACCCTCTCCGGCTGGGGCCGCAAGGAAATCGCCATCGCCGAGACCGAAATGCCCGGCCTGATGGCCCTGCGCGAAGAGTTCGGCAAGGATCAGCCGCTCAAGGGCGCGCGGATCGCCGGCTCGCTGCACATGACCATCCAGACGGCGGTGCTGATCGAAACCCTGAAAGCCCTTGGCGCCGACGTGCGCTGGGCCTCGTGCAACATCTTCTCGACCCAGGACCATGCCGCCGCCGCTATCGCCGCGGCCGGCACACCGGTGTTCGCCTTCAAGGGCGAGAACCTGGTCGAGTACTGGGAATACACCCACAGGATCTTCCAGTGGGGTGACGGCGGCTATCCGAACCTCATTCTCGATGACGGCGGCGACGCCACCCTGCTTTGCGTCCTCGGCCCCAAGGCCGAAAAGGACCCGTCGGTGATCTCCAACCCGCAGAACGAGGAAGAAGAAGCCCTGTTCGCGGTCATGGGCCGTTACCTGAAGGAAAAGCCCGGCTTCTATTCGGCCATCGCCGCCGCCATCACCGGCGTGTCGGAAGAAACCACCACCGGCGTTCACCGTCTCTACCAGATGGCCGAAAAGGGCGAGCTGCCGTTCCCCGGCATCAACGTCAACGACAGCGTCACCAAGTCCAAGTTCGACAACCTCTATGGTTGCCGCGAGAGCCTGGTCGACGCCATCCGCCGCGGCACCGACGTCATGCTGGCCGGCAAGGTCGCCGTGGTCTGCGGCTATGGCGATGTCGGCAAGGGCTCGGCCGCCAGCCTGCGCCAGGGTGGCGCCCGGGTGATCGTCACCGAAATCGATCCGATCTGCGCCCTGCAGGCGGCGATGGAAGGCTATGACGTCCAGACGCTGGACGACGTGGCCGACAAGGCCGACATCTATGTCACCGCCACCGGCAACAAGGACGTCATCACCGTCGATCACATGCGCCGGATGCGCAATAACGCCATCGTCTGCAACATCGGCCACTTTGATTCCGAGATCCAGGTCGCGGGCCTGAAGAATTTCAAGTGGGACGAGATCAAGCCCCAGGTCCACCATGTGGAATTCCCGGACGGCAAGAAGATCATCCTGCTGTCGGAGGGCCGCCTTGTGAATCTGGGCAACGCCACCGGCCACCCCAGCTTCGTGATGAGCGCCAGCTTCACCAACCAGACCCTGGCCCAGCTGGAACTGTGGACCAACCGCAAATCCTACGACAACCAGGTCTACACCCTGCCCAAGCACCTGGATGAAAAGGTCGCCATGCTGCACCTGGGCAAGCTGGGCGCCAAGCTGACGGTGCTGTCCGGCGAACAGGCGGCCTATATCAATGTGCCCCTCGAAGGCCCGTTCAAGCCGGATCACTATCGCTATTAGGACGCGGCCGACTTTCTGTCGGCTAACCGCCTCTTAAGCCTCATCGGCCAAGGTAAATCCCGGTCCGTAATTCGGGGATTTTCTGCCGCGCCCATGAGTCAGGTTCACTACGAGGTCTATGTCCGCAAACCAGGCTCGCCCAGCTGGACGCTGGAGCTTGCCAGCGAGGATCGTTCGCGGGCCATGGAAACGGCCGAAGAGCTGCTGGCCACCGGCAAGGTCAGCGCCTTTCGCGTTACCAAGGAAGTCCTCGAAGAGGACACAAACGCCTTCAAGTCGGTCAACATCCTGACAAAGGGCGACGTCGGCAAGGCAGACAAGAAGAAGAAGGAACGGGACCTCGCCCCGCTCTGCGTTTCGCCGCAGGACCTCTACACCATCCATGCCCGGGATGTGATCGGCCGGCTGCTGGAAGCCTGGCTGGCGCGGGAAAGGGCCACCCCCTTCGAGCTGCTGCACCGCGCCGACCTGATCGAAAAACTGGATGCCGCGGGCATGGACCTGCAGCACGCGATCCAGAAGGTCGCCATCCCAGAGGCCCAGGACCGTGGAACCTCGGTTCACGAGATCATCCGTCACTTTCAAAGCCTGACCCAGGCGTCGATCGACCGTGTGCTGCGGGACGATCGAAAGGGATTTTTCCCTGACCTCGAAAGCGAGACCTTTGCCAGGGCCTGTGAGCGGATCGTTGACCACGGCGAGCCGGGCTATGTGCTGGGCGGCGCCGTCGCCAAGATCATTGGTCGCGCCGTGACCTGGGGCGACAAGGTCAACCGCCTTCTCGACCTGGCCGACGCCGCGCCTCGCGAGCCGAAGGCGCGGGCCCTGGCCTTCCAGATTCTTGAAATCCCGCTCGCCGAAATCCTCGGCTCCAAGGTCGGCATGGCTGCGCTTCTGGGACAGGGCCTGGATCTGGGCGGCAATCTGGCGGCCATGACCCGGCTGGCCGCGGCCGACACCGTTGACGCGCTCGCCGCTATTGAGCCAACGGTGGCGCGCCTGATGCCCACGCTGGACGGCGCCGCAGCGCGCCTGGCCAACTGGCTTGAGGGCGACAAGTTTCCTTCCGTGCGCTCGGCCCTGTCGCAGCGTGTCCTGCACGAACTGGCCATTCCACGACGCCTGCGGCCGGACGACCCGGAAGGTGAAATCGAAATTCTGCGGGCCCTGGCCATGTGCCTGACGGCCGCGGCGGGAAAGCACCTGCCGCTCGAACAGGTCCAGCACGCCTTTACCGAGCGCTCCAAGATGTTGATCCGGGCCGACTTTGTAGAGTCCTATCTGGGTGAGGGTCGCGCGCCGCTCGAAGAGGTTCAGGCCCTCACCTGGCTGGCGGAAAACGTCACCGGCGCGGCCAACAAGCGCGGCGCCAGTCACTGGATTTCGTCGCGCATCACTGGCCTCAAATTCGAACGCGACCTGCGGGCGGCAACAGATTCACCGGCGACCCGACTGGCGGCGCTGGCGGGGATCCAGAAGTCGGTGGCCCGGGTGGGCTTCGTGCCGGAGGAACTGGCGCCTTTGCAAAACAAGATCGGTGAGATCGGGGGCCTTATCGAAGCTGATACCAAGCTGGTCGCCCTGATCGTCCGGTCAAAGATGTCGACCGCAAACCGTCTGACGGCGCTACTCAAGATGGCGGCGGGCGAGACGGCCCCGCTCGGGCCGGTCGCCGACCGGGCCAAAGCCGAGGTGCTCAAAATGACGCGGGCTCCGGAAGTACGCGCCGAGTTGGCCAAGGCGCCCGAACAGCTTGATGCCGTCCGGGGACTCCTTCAGTCAGCCGGCCTCGCAGCCTAAGCGAAGATGTCGCTGTCGGCGATCGGCGCCGTTCCCTTCAGCTGTTCCGGAGTCAGCCGGTCCATCATGGTCAGCATGCGCGTGGCCATCATGATCTGATTGTGCATGACCTGAGGATTCAGCTTGTCGATCACGCCCCTGGGGTCGCACCGGAAGAAATAGTGCGGCGAGCCCATCAGGCCGATCCCCGGAATGCCGCGCGTGCGCAGGCTGCCGCCTTCGCCCGGCGCCTGGCCGCTGATCACGAGGCCTGTGCGTGACAGTTTCGGATCAAGGCCGGAAGTCGAGGCCAGCAGCATCCTGCCGATCTGTCCTTGCATGTTGGGCGTCGGGATCCAGTGCTCGGGCGCGGGACGGTGCGTCGACCCCCAGTGCAGGTTTTCGTCCGCCCATTCCATGGCCCCCATCTGCTCCAGCGCCATCTGTGCGACGGACCGGTTCACAAGGTCCGGCCATTTGGCCATGTTGCCGCCGGTGCCGGACGCCCGGCCCGAACCGGTCACCGCATCGCGGATCGCGCCGGAGGCATAGTGGCCGGTTGGCAGGCTGAAGGCGAAGGTGCGCCGCCGGTCGCGAATCTTCGAGAAATAGGTGGCGCAAGCCAGCAAACCCAGGCCGCCGTTATCGTTCACCTCGTTGGGCCCGTCGGTGTGGGTCGTCATGAACACAACCTGGTCGGACGGCCCTTTCATGGTCGCCATCAGGGAATCAGCGCGGGCATTGGGCGTCAGCCTGGCGTCGCAGCGCACGGTGGCCACAGCCTTGCCGGAGACGCTCTTCAGATAGTCGCTGCCGGACTTGCCGACCCAGACGCCGGGAATCTTGCGATGCGGCTGGCTGAACGGCAGGTAGTTGTAGCGGGCCGCCTCGTCCGAGACGTCGTTATAGCAAAGGATCAGGCCTTTGCATTTGGTCTCAAGCGCCGCCATGGGCTTGCCGCCGCCCTGAGATGCGATCCGCGGGGCCGGCGAGATCGGCGGCAGGGGATCGGGGAAGGTCCCGGGATAGAAAGTAACCTGCCCACGGATGCCCCCGCCCTGCAGGGGCATGTTGATGACGACGATAGAGTCGGCCAGCTCGGCGGCCGAATATTTGGCCAGGATCGCCGCCCCCGCCTCCTCGCCCTCGGCTTCGGCGAACAGCACCTTGCCGGTGACTGCGTCCTTGCCCAGGGTCGAGCCACCGAAAGGGAAGTAGGCGATGACCTCGAGTTTGCGGGTGCGTCCGGAGTCCTCACGCACGCTGATCGAGCAGTCCTTGATGTCACACTCCCAGCTGGTCAGCTTGAACTGGTCGCGCTCGACGGTGCAGCCGAGCTTGCCCATCTCGGTCGACAGGAATTCCTCGAAGGCCCGGCACTGCGGCGTGCCGGTGGCCCGGATGGGGCCGAAATTGTGCAGCTGCCGCAGCCAGCGGCCGAGGGTATCGGCTGTGGGCACGACCGCAGGATCGTGACCCTTGATCGCGCGGCCGCTCTGGGCCAGCGCCGGCAGGACGGAAAGCCCGGTGAGCGCCCCGGCGGCCGGCAAGACGCCCGCTAATTTCAACATGTCACGACGCGAACGAATGATCGTGCTGGCCATGGCGGCCCCTTCTTGAGCCCGGTCTTGCAGTCCGGTTTGACTGGATGATCACCCGGATCTCGAAGGGAGGAAAGGCCGTGGGTGTCAGGTCGCCCTCTTTTCCCAGCGTACGCTCCAGAAGTCCGGTTTGATCTGTCTCAGGTCCAGCCGTATGAACCCGCAACGTTCGTAAACCGCGCACAGGTCCTCGTCGGGTGCGCAGTCCAGACGCAGGAAAAGCCGGCCCGCCTTGCGCACTTCGTCCATGGCCCAGTCCAGCATCGGCGCGGCAAGACCGCCCTTAATCGTCGCGCTTCGTTTGCGGGCCAACCGGTGAACGTGCAGCGCCTCGCCGTCAGGCCGGTCGGGCCAGAACAGGCGATCTGTGGGCTGCAGCAGCATCAGGCCGACCATTTCCTCGGCCTGATGGGCGACCACCAGCTCGCCGGCTTTGACCCAGTCTTGCATCAAGCCGGGCGTGAAACTGGCTTTGTCCCAGCGGAACTGCTTTTTCTGGACGCGATAGTCCACCACATCGCGCAGGATGGCGGCGGCCTCGTCGGCATCTTCATTGCGGCCGTAGCGGATATCGAGCCTGCTCAGTGGGCTTCGTCCCAGTTGGCGGCGGCGCGGGCGTCGACCACCAGCGGCACGGAAAGCGCGACCGCCGGCTCAGCGGCCTTTTCCATGATCCGGCGAACCACGGCGATGGTCGCCTCGGCCTCGCCTTCCGGCGCCTCGAACACCAGTTCGTCGTGCACCTGCATCAACATCCTGGCGTTGAGGCCCGCGTCGATCAGGGCCTGGGGCATGCGGATCATCGCCCGGCGGATGATGTCGGCGGCCGCGCCCTGGATCGGCGCATTGATCGCCGCGCGCTCGGCGAACTGGCGCTGGCCGACAGCCTTGGCGTTGATGTCGGGGATATTGATCTTTCGCCCGAAGATGGTGGTCACGCAGGCGTTCTCACGGACCATGGCGCGGGCGGAATCCATATAGGCCTTGATGCCCGGGAAGCGCTCGAAATAGGTCTTGATGTACTGGCCGGCCTCGCTCTGGCCGATGCCCAGCTGGTTGGCCAGGCCGAAGGCCGAGATGCCGTAGACGATGCCGAAATTGATCGCCTTGGCGCGGCGCCGTACATCTGACGGCATGCCCTCGACCGGCACTCCGAACATCTCGGAGGCCGTCATGGCGTGGATATCGAGGCCGTCTGCAAAGGCGCGCTTGAGCTGGGGTATGTCGCCGATGTGGGCCAGCAGGCGCAGCTCGATCTGGCTGTAGTCGGCGCTGATCAGCACATGACCGGGGGGCGCGACGAACGCCGTCCTGATCTTGCGGCCTTCCTCGGTGCGGACGGGGATGTTCTGCAGATTGGGGTCGGACGAGGACAGCCGGCCCGTCGTGGTGGCGGCCAGGGCGTAGGAGGTGTGAACCCGGCCGGTGCGCGGGCTGACCGCGGCGATCAGGTTTTCCGTGTAGGTGCCGCGCAGCTTCGACAGCTGGCGCCAGTCCAGCAGGATCTGCGGCAATTCATGGCCCTGGGCGGCCAATTCTTCAAGGATGGAGGCATCGGTGCCCCAGGCGCCGGTGGCGGTCTTCTTGCCGCCGGGCAGATTGAGCTCGCCGAACAGGATGTCGCCGATCTGTTTGGGGCTGCCCAGATTGAACGGGCGGCCAGCCACCTCCTGGGCCTTGGCCTCATACTCGGTCATGCGCATGGCAAAGTCGTGGGACAGGTGGCGCAGGCGGTCGGGGTCGATGCGCACGCCGGTGCACTCCATCCGGGCCAGAACGTCGGGCATGCCCCGCTCCAGCGTCTCGTAAACGGTCAACAGGCCTTCGCGCGCCAGGCGGGGGCGCAGCTTTTTCCAAAGGCGGAAGGTGACGTCGGCGTCCTCGGCGGCATAGCAAGTCGCCGGCGGCAGCTCGATGTGTTTGAAGCTTTTCTGGGCCTTGCCGGTCCCCGTGACGGTTTTGAAACTGATCGGCTCGTGGCCCAGCCACAGCTTTGACAGCTCGTCCATGCCGTGTCCGTGCAGGCCCGCTTCCAGCACGTAGGAGATCAGCATGGTGTCATCGACCGGGGTGACATTGATCCCGTAGCGCGACAGCACGGCGATATCGTACTTGGCGTTCTGGGCGATCTTGAGAACCGTGGGGTCCTCAAGCAGGGGCATCAGCCTGCTGATCACCAGATCGAGCGGCAACTGGCCGGGGCGTTCGCTGGCCTCGAATGCAAAGCCGTCCTGCTCGGTTTCGTGGCCCACGGGGATATAACAGGCCTGTCCCGGCGCCACGGCCAGGGACACGCCAACCAGATTGGCGTCGGCGGACGACAGCGCATCGGTCTCGGTGTCGAAGGCGACGACGCCGGCCTCGAAGGCCCGGGCGATCCACAGGTCCAGCGCCGCCTCGGTGGTTACGCAGGCGTAGGCGGCAGTGTCGACGACTTCGGCTTCGACGGCCTGGGTTTCCACCGCATTGAACGGCCTGGGCGGCATGACCGCGGGCCGCGCCTCGGGCCGTTCGCCGCCGGCCACCCGGCGCGACAGGGTGGTGAACTCCATCTGGGCCAGAAACGCCGCCAGCTTGGGCGCATCGAATTCGTCGACAACCAGCTCGTCCAGCGGCTGGGGCAGGGGCGCATCACAGGTCAGCCTGACCAGCTCGCGCGACAGCCGCACCTGGTCGGCGAAATCGATCAGGGTCTGGCGGCGCTTGTCCTGCTTGATCTCGCCGGCCCGGGCCAAAAGGGTGTCCAGGTCGCCGTATTCGTTGATCAGCAGAGCCGCGGTCTTGATGCCGATGCCCGGCGCGCCGGGGACATTGTCGACACTATCTCCGCACAAGGCCTGCACATCGACGACCTTTTCCGGCGGCACGCCGAACTTTTCGAACACCTGATCGCGCCCGATGCGCACCTGTTTCATGGTGTCGAGCATCGAGACCCGGTCGCCGACCAGCTGCATCAGGTCCTTGTCGGAGGAGACGATGACCACCTCGCCGCCCATGTCGCGCACATGGCAGGCGTAGGAGGCGATGACATCGTCGGCCTCGTAGCCGGCCAGTTCAATCGACGGCACGCCAAAGGCCAGGGTCGCCTCGCGCACCAGCGGGAACTGGGGAACCAGGTCCTCGGGGGCCGGCGGGCGATGGGCCTTGTACTGATCGTAGAGAGCGTTGCGGAAGGTCTTTTCCGAGTGGTCGAAGATGACCGCCAGGTGGGTCGGCGCATCCTCGGACGACTTCATGTCGACCAGCAGCTTCCACAGCATGTTGCAGAAACCCGAAACCGCGCCGACCGGCAGGCCGTCCGACTTGCGGGTCAGGGGCGGCAGGGCGTGGTAGGCGCGAAAGATGAAGCCCGAGCCGTCCACCAGATACAGCCGCACATTGGGCCCGTCCTGGGTGTGTTCGCGGGGGATGTGGGCGAGGGCTTCAGGCGCGTCGGTCATGGCGCCACGATAAGGTGCGGCCGCGCCCGCGTCACCCGCTTTGCTGGCGGTGGGGCGGCCTTGCCCCAACCGAGATTATGAAAAGATAATTCAATTCAAGAATTGCAAGTGACGGCTGAGACCGGCAGTTTGCGCCCGCTTCAGGGGATCGATCGTCTTGGCCAAGCCACCTGCCAATCCAGCCGCCATGAAGCGGCCCAGGCCGCCCAGCCTGTTCGGACTGCTCAAGCCCTATCGCGGCTGGATCGTCCTGTTGATCGTCATGACTGTGGGCGCCAGCGCCCTGGGTCTTGCCGTGCCGCGCATCCTGGCCAGCGCCATCGACACTTTTACCGGCCAGACCGGCGATCTTGAGACCCTGATCCTGGCTCTTGCCGCCATCACGGTGGTGGCCTTCATCATCGGCAATTTGCAGGTGCTGGTTCAGACGGTGGCCTCCGAGCGGGTGGCGCGCGATCTGCGCACCCGTCTTGCCGGGGCAATCTCGCAACAGACCTACGCCACGGTGGACGCCCTGACGCCCGCCAGCCTGCTGACCAATCTGACGTCGGACGTCGACGCCATCAAAACCTTCGTTTCGCAGGCCGTCGCCTCGCTGATCTCGTCGGTGTTCCTGATCTTCGGCGCGGCGGCGCTGCTTCTGTGGCTCAACTGGCGCCTGGCGCTGGCGGTGCTGCTGGTGCTGCCGCTGATCGGTGGCACCTTTTATGTGGTGCTCGGCCGGGTGCGAAAACTGTTCGGCCAGATCCAGGGCATGGTCGATGCGCTCAACAAGGTGCTGAACGAAAACATCGTCGGCGCGGCTCTGGTGAGGCTGCTCGACGCCCAGCAGCACGAGTACCGCAAGTTCCTGGTGGTCAGCGAAAAGTCCCGCGCGATCAGCATGCAGATCCTTCGCCAGTTCGCGGCGATGATCCCGATCATCACCTTCCTGACCAACATCGCGATCCTGACCATCCTGACCCTGGGTGGTCATTTCGTCATCACCCACCAGATGAGCCTGGGCGAGTTCACCGCCTTTAACAGCTATCTGACCATCCTGATTTTCCCGATCATCATCATCGGTTTCATGTCCACGGCCATCGGCCAGGCCCAGGCCTCGTATTTCCGCATCAGCCGGGTGCTGAACGCGCCGCCGCCGGCCGCCCGCGGCGAACAGGCCGGGGCGCTGACCGGCGCCATTGAGGTGCGGGACGTGACCCTCACCCACGGCACGGCCAAAACCCTCGATCACGTATCGTTCACGATCGGAGCCGCCAGCCGTACGGCGATCATCGGCCCGACGGCGGCGGGCAAGACTCAGCTGGTGTACCTGATGACCGGCCTGCTGGCGCCGACATCAGGCGAGATTCTCTACGATGGCCGGCCGATTACCGACTATGCGCGCAGTAGCCTGCACGCCCAGATCGGCTTCGTTTTCCAGGACAGCGCCCTGTTCAATCTGACCCTGCGCGAAAACATCGCCTTCAACGCCACGGTCGACGAGGCCCGGCTGGCCCTGGCGATTGAAACCGCCGAACTGACCGACTTTATCGCCGCCCTGCCCCAGGGTCTGGATACTGTGGTCTCCGAGCGCGGCGCCTCGCTGTCGGGCGGCCAGAAGCAGAGAGTCATGCTGGCCCGGGCTCTGGCTATCGCACCGCATATCCTGTTCCTCGACGACTTCACCGCCCGCGTCGACAACGCCACCGAGGCCAAGATCCTGGCCAATGTGAAGGCCAACTATCCGGGCCTGACCCTGATCTCGATCACCCAGAAGATCGCGCCCGTCGAAGACTACGACCAGATCATTCTGCTGATGGAAGGCGAAGTCCTGGCCGCCGGAACCCACGCTGAACTGGTTCGCACCTGTCCTGAATATGTGCAGATCCTGCAATCGCAGCAGAGCACCGACCACTACGAGGCGGCGTGAGCGCGATGGATTACAAACTCAGCACCGCTGCGCCGGCCGGCAAGGGCCGCACCCTCCTCTCGGCCGCCCGTACCCTTGCGCCCCTGCTCAGGGAAGAGCGCAGCAATATCGCCATTGCGGTGGTCTGCGTGATCATCAGCTCGGCCGCCAGCCTGCTGGGCCCGGCGCTGATCGCCCGGGTGATCGACACGGCCATCGCGCGCGGCGACTACGGCCTGCTGCTGCGCTATGCCGGCCTGCTGGCCGTGGTCTATGTCATCGCCCTGGGCTCCAGCTACACCCAGACCATCCGCATGGGCACGGCGGGCCGAAACCTGCTGTTCCGGCTGCGAAACCAGCTGTTTACCCGCCTGTCGAACCTGCCGATCGCCTTCTTCGCCCAGAACCGGGCCGGCGATCTGATAAGCCGGGTCAACAGCGACACCGACAAGATCAACCAGTTCTTCGCCCAGGCCCTGATGCAGTTTTTCGGCAACGGGTTTCTGATCCTGGGCGCCGGCATTCTGCTTTTGACCCTGAACTGGCGCCTGGGCATCGCAGCCCTGATCCCGGCCCTGGCCATACTGGGCATCACCCGGGCCATCTCGCCCTGGGTCAAGCGGACTAACCGCAAGGGCCTTGAAAGCCTTGGCGCCCTGTCAGGCGACATCTCCGAGAGCCTGTCCAACTTCAAGGTCATCGTCGCCTTCAACCGCGTTGACTATTTCCGCGAGAAGTTCGACCTGGCCAACCAGCGCAACTATCGCGCCTCCATCGCCGCCGGCATCTCGTCCGGCGTCTTCATGCCGCTCTACACCCTTGCCGGCGCAGCCGCCTCGATCCTGGTGCTGGCCTACGGGGTCAAGCTGATCGGCGGCGGGGCCCTGACCATCGGGGTGCTGATCGGTTACCTGCTCTATGTCACCGCCTTCTATAATCCCCTGCGCCAGCTGGCGGCGGTGTGGTCCAGCTTGCAGATGGCCATGGCGGCGCTCGATCGGGTGCATGAGGTCCTGGGTCTGGAAACCGATCTGGTCGCCGTGCCCGATGCGCCGGCCGGCGCGCCGGGCGCGCTGCTGGCCTTCGACGGCGTCAGCTTTAACTATCCGGGCGGCAAGAACGTTCTGGAAAATGTCAGTCTGATCCTTGAGCGCGGCAAGACCTACGCCCTGGTGGGGCCCACGGGTGGCGGCAAGACCACCACGGCCATGCTAATGGCCCGCCTTTATGACCCGGGCTCGGGCGCGGTCTATCTCGATGGGCGCGACATCCGCGCCTTCACACCGGCCGAGCGGGCCGTCAAGATCGGTTTCATCCTGCAGGAGCCGTTCCTTTTCTCAGGCACGGTGCGCGACAACATTGCCTACGGCCAGGCCGACATGGCGGCCCTGACGGACGAGGAACTGACCAAGCGTCTGAAAGCCAGCGGCCTGGCCGACTTCCTCGACCGCTTCAGCGAGGGCCTGGCGACGCCGGTCAACGCCGGCCAGGACACCTTGTCCCTGGGGCAAAAACAGCTGGTCGCCTTCCTGCGCGCGGTGCTGCGCCAGCCGGAGATCCTGATTCTCGACGAGGCGACCGCCAATATCGATACGGTCACGGAACAGCTGCTGGAAGAGGTGCTCGATCGCCTGCCCAAGGCCACAACCAAGGTGATCATCGCCCACCGGCTCAACACCATCCGCAACGCCGACAGCATTTTCTTCGTCGGCGGCGGGGCCCTGACCGAAGCCGGATCGATGCAGCATGCCATGGACATGCTGCTCAGCGCCAAACGAACGAGCTAGTGCCCGCCGGAGCCTTCGTAAACGCCCGGCGCGCCGTGTTTTGCCTTCTTAGAGCCGGCCAGAACAAACCGCCGGTCGCAGTAGCCGCACTCGCCGACGCCATCGACGCCCAGCTCGATATAGACGCGCGGATGGCCCAGCGCTCCGCCTATGCCGTCGCAGGCCACCCGGTGAGTGGTGACAACCACCTCTTCGGCGGCGCGGCCGGGGTTGGCGGTCCCGCCGGTCACTTCGGTGCGGCGGGCGGCGCGTTCGTCGTCAATCACAGACATGTCTTTGGCCCCGGAGGATTCTTGCGCGCCGCCTTGGCAAACAGGGCGACGAAGCCTTACCTATGCGCCCACGCGCCCACGCGTCAATTCGCTCTTCCATCGCAAGGCGCTCCATGAGCCTTCCTGACTACGCCATCGAGGCCAAAGGCCTGTTCAAGACCTACGCGGGCAACAAGAAGACGCCGCCCAAACAGGCCCTGAAAGGCATCGATCTGGCCATCCCGCGTGGTTCGATCTTCGGCCTGCTCGGCCCCAATGGCGCCGGCAAGTCGACCTTCATCAACATCCTGGCCGGCATCGTGAACAAGACCGAAGGCAAGGTCTTCCTGTGGGGCCGCGACATCGACCTTGAGCCCCGAAACGCCCGCGCCGCCATCGGCGTGGTGCCTCAGGAAATCGCGGCGGATGTCTTCTTCACCCCGCGCGAGTCTCTCGAGGTCCAGGCGGGTCTCTATGGGGTTCCGAAGAAGGAGCGGCGCACCGATGAGCTGCTCGCCGCTCTGGGCCTGACCGACAAGGCCAACGCCTATGTGCGCCAGCTTTCCGGCGGCATGAAGCGGCGGATGATGGTGGCCAAGGCCATGGTCCACGCTCCGCCGGTCTTGATCCTGGATGAACCCACCGCCGGCGTCGATGTCGAGCTTCGCCGCCAGCTGTGGGAATACGTCGTCGGGCTCAACGAACAGGGTGTCACCGTGGTGCTGACCACCCACTATCTGGAAGAGGCCGAGCAGCTCTGCGACCAGATCGCCATAATCAACAACGGCGCCGTGGTCGCCTGTGAGCCGACCAGCCAGCTACTCAAGCGCATTGACACCCGCACGGTGGTGATCACGCCCCAGGACCCGCTCGTCGCCGCGCCGGCGATCCCAGGCTTCCCCGCCAAACTGCGCAAGGATGGCCACCTGGCGATCTCGTACCGCACCGGCGAGAGCAGTGTCGAAGCGGTCCTGGCCGCCGTCCGCGCCTCCGGCGTCACCATCCGGGACCTGGCCACTGAAGACCCGGACCTGGAAGATGTATTCCTGTCCCTGACCTACGGAGCGGACGGCGCTCAGGCCCCGGCCTGATTCCCCGGGTAGCGGGCCGCTCTGCTTTCCGCTAGAAGCCCGCCACTGGCCTCAAAGGCACCCGTAGCTCAGCTGGATAGAGCGTTGCCCTCCGAAGGCAAAGGTCACACGTTCGAATCGTGTCGGGTGCGCCATTTTTTCCCATTGAAATCATTGGGGTATTTTTCAATCCCCCATGGGCGGCGCACCGCCATTCTAACTAATGGGGCACATAGGGGGCACGGATTGACGGAAAGAGTGGCTCGTTGGGACCCAAATTGCCCCGACCCCCACCCAGCCTTCGATCCCGGTTGGGGGGTACAGTCCTGGCACATAAGCCCCGCACAAATTTTTTGGCATTTTTGGCCCGCCAGGCAGACGCGCAGCCATAGGCCGCTTCTGACTCATCTGAGCCGTTGGGAAGGTCTGCTTGCTGGCGATGGAGGCGTCCACAATGAAGCCGCGGGATGCCGTCGGTCCGTCCGGCCGTCCCCCTGGCCCTAAGACCAACATTGCGGGTGGATCACTTCAAGTGGTGCAGACCGCTCTGATTCAAGCAGATCGATGCGCCTCCAACGCGCTCCGCTAGCGGTTGACCCAACGCCTCCCCTCCGATTAAACCGGGTAATGGAGAGCTTGACCATGCGCCTATTGGCGGGACTTCTGATCACCGCCTTGGCCGCCACCGCCACCGCCACCGCCTACGCCGCGCCGCCCTACAATGCGCCGCGCAACTGGCTGGGCCAGCCTGACTTCGATGGCACGTGGTCGATGAACTCGATGACCCGGCTGGAGCGGCCGCGCAACATTCCCAACCTCGTCCTCACGCCCGAGCAGCTGAAGACCCCGCCCGCCCAGATACTGCCCAGCGACAGTGTCGGCACCTATGAAAGCGACCCGACCGACAGCTTCCAGGCCGGCTGGGCGAAGCTCGGCGACGAGTACCGCTCGTCCTGGATCATCGAGCCCGCCGACGGTCGCATCCCCTTCAGCGAGGCCGGGATCCGGCTGGGCGCCCCCCGGGGCAGCGGCAGTCGGGACAACCCCGAGGCCCGCAGCAACTACGAGCGTTGCCTGACTACCCCGCTGAGTGGCCCGCCGATGATCAATTCCGCCTACAATAACAACATGCAGTTCGTGCAGACCCGTGACGCCATCGCCATTAACCAGGAGGCGAACCACGAAGTCCGCATTATCCGCCTGAATACTAATACCCACGGCCCTAACCGCCAGTGGTTCGGCGATTCCATCGGCCACTGGGAAGGCGCGACCCTGGTCGTTGAAACCACGGGCTTCACCCCCTCCCAGAACGAGCGCCGCGCCTCGACCACCCGGCTGGTCATGTCGCCGAACGCCAAGGTGACCGAGCGCTTCACTCGCATCTCGCCGACCCAGATCAAGTACGAGTTCACAGTCGACGACCCCGATGCCTTCACCCAGGTGTGGAAGGGCGAACTGCCCCTGACTGTGACCACCGAGCCCACCTTCGAATACGCCTGCCACGAGGGGAATTACGGCCTGACCAACATCTTGGCCGGAGCGCGCTACGAGGAAGCCCAGCGGACGGGGAAGTAGCTCTCGTCCTAGTGGAGCGTCCTCAGGCGAGACGAGAGGCCTATGCCCGGCGGGCGAGCAGGGCAATGGAGGGGACAAGCCTTCTAGCCAAATTCGAGTGACCGGCGGCTCATTCCGGAACGTGGCGTTAGATTTAGCCGCAGCCATCCACGCTGAAAATTGGGCAGTGTCAAAGTCGGGGTTCTTGAGGGTTTTGCTCTCATCTTCGTTCCTGCGTCACTGCGATGAGACCAAAACCCTCCGTTAGCGGGAACCTTCAATCTGTCTCATGGGTCCTGACGGCGGACACGCACGGACACAATACGAACAGCAGGCCGAAGAGTTCAGGCTTGCGTTTTGCGACTATCTTCAGCCGTTCGTGGATGAGGCGCTCGGTCTGCCCTAAGGCCCATTCCCAGAAAGGCTTGGCTGTTCGCCGTCAGCACCAATGAGTAAGATTGAGGGTTTCCGCTAACGGAGGATTTTGGTCTCATCGCAGTGACGAAGGAACGAAGATGAGACCAAAACCCTTGCCCCATGGGACGACGCCCGGTGAACGGGTGGCGAAGGATACCCGCTACCACGCGAGCCTGGACAACGCGGCGCCGGCGGACGCCTACTTCGGCCGAGCCGCCGACATCCTGCGCCGGCGGGCCAGAATTAAACGCCAGACCATCGAGCATCGGCGCTTGCAACACCGAAAATTCGCAGCCTAAATATCAATCCCAGATGAAGCCAACTCTCCGCTAAATCCGGGCCCCACCTGTCTCAAATGTTCTGACGACGTACAACGTGAACGAACAGTCCACCGAGTACTGGATAGACCACCTCAAGCGCCGCAGTTGCGAGGTGTTAGAGGAGGACACCTCCCAGGTCCGGGCGCTGGCGGCCAACGACAAGGCCAAATACATAGAAAATACTGGTCTGGTGCTGGTCAACAAGGCGCGGCTGTAAACCTGCGGCCTTTCCAACCCTGCAACTTATCCTTCCGCGAGGCCGCTTTATAACGCGGTCGCCTAAACGAGAGGCTGCCATGAACTACAAGATAGCAATTGTGACGCCCTACTATGAAGAGCCCGCCGACATGATTGAGCGGTGCGTTCAAAGCGTGCGCGCCCAAGGTGTAGACTGCGTTCATATTCTCGTTGCAGACGGCAGGCCGCTCAAGATTTTCGATGGACGTCAAGATGTTCTCCACCTTACACTTCCCCGTTGCAATGCAGATTATGGCAACACACCTCGTGGTTTGGGAGCGATGTTTGCTGAGGCGCAAGGATTTGACGCGGTTGCATTCCTCGATGCCGACAATTGGTATGAGCCCGATCACATTGCAGAGCTTCTAAATATTCGACGGCAATCAGGAGCATCTCTTATTGCCTGTAAAAGACAATTCTTCAGTCTTTCTGGAGAATGTCTGCCTATAATAGAACATCTCGAAGAGCAAAAACTTCACGTTGATACGAGTTGCTGGCTTATTTTTCGAGAGGCGTTTGGATCATTTAGGGCATGGTTCATGCCAAAAGAAATTAGTTCAATATGTGACAGATTATTTTTTCAAAATGTTCAAAATAACGGCTACACAATTGCCTTCTCCGATCAACGAACAGTCTGTTACCTGTCCCGATACGCGGCACATTACTTGGCGGCAAGAATGCCCATTCCCTTAGAGGCGGACCATAATTTAACCAATTTACCTGGCGACTTTTTACAAACGCCCGCAGGCATGAAGGCGGTTTTTGACCGTTTAGGGTTTTGTCCGACCGTGTATTGGTAGAAGTCGCCCGATCGGGCATGGATCCCCCCGATGTTCCACTAGAGACTGACCGTGGTGGTGGTGTCGTCGGGGCGGATGAGGGGCGAGGGCGACGCGCCCTGATTAAGTCGCTAGAACTCCCGGGCGGGTCGCAATGCCTCGCTGAGGAGCCCATCATGCAACTTTCAATGTACCAGGCGTCTGCGCCGGTTTTTTCAAAGGGCCTGCGGGCTCTTCTGGGAATCCTCAAGAAGGCGGATGCGCATGCAGTGGCGAGGGGGATCGAGCCTGCAGCACTGCTGCAAGCGCGGCTCTATCCCGACATGCTGCCCTTCACCCGGCAGATCCATCTATGCACCGATTTCGCCAAGGGGGCCGTGGCCAGGTTGGCCGGCTCGGAACCGCCGTCCTTCCAAGACGTGGAAACCACCTTTCCCGAGTTAATCGCCCGCGTAGAGAAAACCATTGCGGCGGTGGGGGGCTTCACGGCCCCGCAAGTGGATGGCTCGGAGGACCGGGACATCACCCTGATACGCCGCGGCGAAACCAGCGTCGTCAAAGGTCAAGCCTATCTGCTGGAACAAGCCATGCCGAACTTCTATTTCCACCTGACTACAGCCTTCGCGATATTGCGCCACAATGGCGTGGAAATCGGCAAGAAGGACTTCCTGGGCATAGCCTAATGCCACTCGAGGCCACGTCGTTTGGGGCGCCGGCTCTCGAGAGGCGATCCAGTGAGTGGCCCAGGCGGCCTAATTACATAATTATTTCAACTATATAGATGCTTCCGGCCTCATTCTTGCCGGTGCGCCATTCCTTTCAATGGGTTATCGACAGCCCTTAGGTCGCCTGCTTCCCAGAACTTCGACTTGGGAAGCGCATGGGAAGCACCGCGACATGGCCTGACATGCCGCCGGGCTGGTCATGGCCTAGAGCTCGGCCCGCCTGCCATTCCTGCGCCCAGCTCACCTCTAGCGTTGGCGACCGCAGCACGGTAACACTAAAACCAGACCACGAGTTATGATCTGAAAAACAAAACGGGGCCCTTACATTGAAAAATTATCTGAAATACTCTCTCCCAAGTGCATTTTACAAAATAATTCCGGCCTGCGCGATAATTCCGCTCTCAATTTTTATTTTTCCGACGTCGGCTACTGCTGCTCCTGCTCTCGCTCCTTGCACAGCCAATGCCGACACCGTCACCGAATGTTCTGGGCCCGTAAATATTACAATCCCCGTTACAAATTACACAAATGTTTTAGGCTCCGTAATTTCGCGCTTTATAAATGCATCGCCACCCAATGGGTCCGGCATAATTTTAGGTGATTCTGTAACTATTTCTGGACAATTGCGAAATGCCGGAACGGTGACGCTTACAAACAATAAAACCTCTACAGTGCCAGTTATTGGCATAGAGCTAAACGCTGGCTCATCAGTAGACAAAATATTGAATGACGGGACGCTGCTCATAATAAACAACGCCAATACGGGGCAACAGAACAGCGCCCCTTTCGCCGCGGCGATTTACGCGCACTCGAATGCTAGAGTTCAAACTCTAATTAGCTCCGGAACCATTACTGTAGATAATGTGTCCGTATTTGCTAACGGAAATTCATATGGCATCAGCAATGAGGGGGGAATTATTGGTTCATCTTCATGTTCCTCAATTGCCAATTTGGCTTCATGCATCAGCACCGCATCAGGACTGCTGTACAATAGCAATGCTATATATTCACGCAGCAACGGCATGGGAACTGCGCGGGGAATAAACAACGGATTTGGCGGAACAATATACCTTTTAAGAAACTCCGGAACAATAAGTGCAATTGGCTCTGCGCAGGCGGGATATTACGGCTCATATAACGCGGTAGGCATTTATAATGACGGTCAATATTATGGTGGTAACATAGGTCTACTTATAAATGAACAGGACGGAATAATAACGTCAGATAGGTTTGGCATTTCAAATACGTCTTACTGTAGCTCCGGAGTCGGCTGCTACGGGGACCCCACTTCGAGAAGCGCCATTGGAACTATTAATAACTACGGAAAAATCAATATAACATCGACAGCCCCTATTGATGGATCGGGAGTCAACATTGCGGCTGGAATACTTAACCTTGGCGGGGAAATCGGCTTTATTAACAATGGCGGGTCAATAAATATTAGCGGAGCAAACCGCTGGGGCCTTGTAAACAGCAACAGCATTTCGACGCCATCGCTTCATGGAAACATTGGCGAGATTACCAATACAGGCACGATATCAGCGATCGGCGCTGGATCGATGGGGATTGTTAATCTGGGTTCAATCAATACGCTCAACAATCTTCAGGGCGAGGGAAACTTAAGCGGCCCCTTAACTTACGCCGGCATTCTTCCTCTGAATTACGCCATTATAATTCGCAGCATCTTTGAATATGGGCAGCTCTCCGTATCGGGACTTTCATACGGGCAGATTGTATTATCTACGGCCTCGGGCCCAATGTCTTTCAGTATCTACAGCGGGTCTAACGTATCGCCGGGGACATATTACAACGTTCTCCAGGGGTTTAACTCGCTTGGTGACGTTAGTGGCGCAACGGGCATCTATGGTGAATATACCTATTCACTAGTGGCAAACGCCTCCGCCGCTTCCGCCTGGAACCTGTTGATCAGCCCCCGCAGTTCCAACATCGGGATGGGGCAGGCGAGCTATGCGATCAGCAACCTCGGCTCCAGCGTCACGCCTGTTTTTGCCGGGGGAACCCTGGTCATCGATTCCAACGCGCAAACTTATACGCAGAATTTTTCCCTCGACGGGTCCAGTACGAATACCATCAATCAAAACGGCAATTCCGCAGTTTTGGCCGGCGTGATTTCCGACGCCACCCTTGGCGGAAAGATCTTGTTTGCTAACGGAGGCGCTGGCGGCTCGGTCACCTTAAGTGGCGCCAACACCTACTCGGGAGGCACAACGATTCAGGGGGGCGCAACCGTACTTGTAGGCTCTGACACCGCACTTGGAACTGGCATCGTTAATATGGAAGAAGGTAGCGCCCTCGGCTTTCACAGCGGCGGCGGCAGCGGCGGCATTTCAATCGCTAATGACTTCGCCCTATCCGGCGACCCAATCTTCATCACCGAACTCGGCGCAACTAATACCCTTTCAGGCGTCCTAGCTGACGGCGCCCAAGCGGGTGACGTTGTCGTCAGGGGCGCGGGCACCTTGGTGCTGACCGGCGCCAACACCTACTCGGGCGGCACAACGATCGATTCTGGGTCTACGCTCCAAATTGGCGCTGGCGGAACAGTGGGATCGGTGATTGGGGCGATTATCAATAACGGGGCGCTGGTCTCAAATCGCTCCGATGCGGCAATGCTTTCCAGTGCCGTTTCGGGTATTGGCTCACTATTAAAATCCGGCGCGGGAACCCTGACCCTGTCGGGGGCCAACACCTACTCAGGCGGCACCACTGTCTCGGTTGGGACGCTAACGGGTGATAGCATCTCGCTGCAAGGCGCGATTAACAACAATGCAGCCCTAGAGTTCGCGCAAGCCAGCAACGGTACCTATTCAGGCTCCATTTCGGGTATTGGCTCACTATTAAAATCCGGCGCGGGAACCCTGACCCTATCGGGGGCCAGCACCTACTCAGGCGGCGCCACTGTCTCAGCGGGCCGCCTGAATGTAACAGGCTCTCTGGCTAGTTCAGCGGTAACGGTCCTGAGTGGAGCCTCGCTTGGCGGCACCGGCACGGTTGGCGCGCTGACGGCGATGTCTGGCTCGACGGTGAATCCGGGCAGTTCGATCGGGGAACTTGCAGTGAACGGCGGCCTGACATTAGCCGCGGGCTCGACTTTGGCGATCGAAGTCTCGCCGACCGGAGCGGACCGGATCTCGGCCACGGGGGCGGCCTCCATTTCCGGTAATTTGGTCGTGACGCCGGGATTTGGCGCCTACACCACGTTTAACCAGAGCTTCACCCTGATCTCATCGAGTGCGCGCACGGGCACCTTCGCCTCGAGCGCGCTCGGCAACTACGGCGCCGCCTTTGCGCCAGACCTGATTTATAATGGCACTTCGGTTATCCTGCGCCTGGCACCGGCTTCTCTGGTTACCCAGAGCGGCGAACTGACCGGTAATGCGCTTGCTGTTGCGACGTCCTTTGATGAGGCGGCGCAGGGTGGCTATAATCCGCAGTCGTTCTTCGAGCTGTATACTCAGGGCGCGAACCTCAGCGCCGCACTTGGGCAGTTCTCTGGCGAAATCCACAGCGCCGAGCGCCGGACCGAGCTACAAGGCTCCCGCGTTGTTCGCGATGCTGCACTTGATCGCCTGAGTGATGGCCTGGTGACGGAGGCTGGAACCCGTTCGCTAGCGAGTGAGCATGTCGGCAAGTCAACTAGCATCTGGATTAGGGCTGCAGATTCATGGGGGACAGCCAAGGCTGACGGGACAGGCGCCAAGTTCAAGACGGAGCAGGCCGGGGTTCTGACTGGAGTGGACTTTGCCAGCAACGGCTTCAAGTTTGGCGGAATGTTCAGTTACACGAGCGCAGACCTTAGTTTTGCGAGCCTTGGCCAGTCGAACGTAAAAAGCACGGGCGGCGCGATTTATGCGGGCTATCGTCAGGATGGCGCCGGCTTTGCTGTTGGCATGGGCGGCGCCATCGCCGGCACGACAGCCACTGACAGTCGCTCGATCACTCTGACGGGTCTGTCACAGACCCTGAAGGGCAAGGTGAATGGTACTAGCGCCCAGATCTTTGGCGAAGCATCTTATGACTTAGCCAGTGCTGAAAATGTCCGGATTGAACCATTTGCACGCCTTGCCGGTGTCAAGATCGACAGCAAAGCGTTTGCCGAGACTGGCGGGGTGGCAGCGCTGAGTGGGGTCAAGCAGAGCAATAATCTGACGATGACGACCCTTGGCCTGCGCGGGGTCTATATAAACGACAAGGCGGCCCTGAGCAGCTCCGTTGGATGGCAGTCCACCGGTGGCGATCGTTCGGCACCCACGGCCCTAGAGATGACAGTGGTTAACACGCCCTATGAGGTGCGCAGCGCCGCGCTTGACAAAAGCGCTGTCGCACTCGAGGCGCAGGCCAGCTTCCACCTGTCCCCGAACGCCACACTTTCCGCCGGCTACAACGGCGTGATCGGCAGCAAAAACAGCGATCATGGTGCGCGTGCAACAATAAGCTACGCTTGGTAACTCGGGCCATCTTGGCCAGCCCCCGAGGGGCGCCTGTCGTTCCAGCCTCGTTTGAGGGGGCGCGGGACCGATGCGCGCCCCTCCCCGGCGAGACCGTTTGTCGCAAGTCGCTGGTCTTTCGTCGGGATGAGCCTAGACCTAGCCAGCCGAATCAGGTCGTGGGGGATGGAATGGACAGGCGAACACTGTTGTTGGGCGCGATGCTCACCGCCGCCTCGGGCGCCGCGAAAGCTCAGGCCCCCGCCGCCGATTCCCTGAAAATCACTTTCGCCGGCACCTCGGGGCCGCTGCCGGTGCGCGACCGGGCCAAGTCCAGCCTGGTGATCCAGGCGGGCGGGACGATGTATCTGGTCGATATTGGTCCCGAGGCGACCGAGAACATCATGACCTGGCGCCTGCCGATCGAGACGGCCAGGGCGGTGTTCATAAGTCACCTGCATTCGGACCACATCGGCGATCTGGGCGAATTCAACATGCAAAGCTGGGTCGCCGGCCGGCCCTCGCCCCTGATGGTGGTGGGCCCGCCGGGCGTCGACCGCCTGGCTGCAGGCCTGAATGAGGCCTATGGGCCCGACCACCGGTTCCGCAACGCCCACCATGAGCATGACGGGATCAGGCTGCCCATCGCCGCAGGGCTCCTGAAGGCCAGGGTTGTTCAGCCGCCCCGGTCGGGAACGGCGGTCGTGTGGACCGACGGCGCCTTGACGGTCACGGCCGTTGTCGTCTCCCATGAACCGGCGACGCCGGCCTATGGCTACCGTTTTGACTACAAGGGCCGGTCCGTTGTGGTCAGCGGCGATACGAAGAAATGGCCGCCGCTGGCCGAGGCCGCCAAGGGGGCCGACGTCCTGATCCACGAGGCCCAGAGCGCCGAGATGAACCGCACCATGGTCCAGGGTCTGACCGCCCAGGGCCGGGGAAGGATGGCCTCGATCATGAACGACACGCTCAGCTATCATACGACACCCGTCGAGGCCGCTGAGATCGCCCGCGCGGCCGGGGTCAAGGCCCTGGTCCTGACCCACCTGACCCAGGCGGGCATGCCGGGCTTTTCGCCTCAAGCCTTTACCCGCGGCATTGACGCCGGCGGGCCGCTGGACTGGCGCCTGGCCGCCGACGGCATGACCATTGATCTGCCGGTGGGCGCCCCGGCGATCACCTTCGGCAAGCTCTAGGCGGGCGGAACCGACAGGCTGGCCAGCAGTCCGGCAGCTTCGAGGCGCGATTCAAGGCTGCGCCGCGCGGCCTCCGGCAGGTCCGAAAAGGCTTTGCGCAGGGTCTGCAGGCATCGGACCTGATACTTGAAAGCCCCCTGACTGTAGGGCCGGCCGAGCAGGGTGACGGTAAAGGTCTCCTCGCCGGCGGCGATCGCGCGGGCGTTGGCCTCCAGGAACGGGAAATAGACCTCGGCGGCGAAGGCCAGCAGCTGGTCCACAATGGGAGACAAAGGCGCATCCGCAGGCGCCCACTCGCCTTCCCAGCCCGACAGATCCTCGACCTGCATCAGCCAGCGCACGGTGAAGGGCGCGATCTCGCGAAGCAGGTCGTTGGGCGTCGGATCGACGATCAGCTGGGAGAACTGGCCGTACCAGCCGAACTCGGCAAGGGACGGCCGGCCGCCAAAGAAGAACGGCTGATCCAGCACGTGGGCCTCGATGATCGCGCAGAGCCTGCGTGCGGTCTCCTCGATCAGCGGCGCATTGGCCTCGGTGCAGCCGACCAGCGGCATGCGTCCGGTCTGGCGCGCCCTGAATGCGTCGGCGTAGGCCTTGATCGCGGGATACCCGCCGCCCATGGCCCGGTCGTAGGACAGCCATTCGCTCATCCGCACCTGATCGCGCTCGCGCCGCCAGCGGTAATGGAACATCACCTTGGTCGCCCACTCGTCAGCCAGGTCCTCGAGCAGGAGCGCGAGAAAGGCGTTGGCCGGATCGGGCGGAACGATCGAGCGCTGGCCCGGATGCAAAGCTTCGAGCGCATAGATCATCGGCGTGGAATCGTTGTGATAGGTCCCGTCCGGATACTGGATTACCGGGATGACCGGCGCCTTCACGGCCGCCCGTTCGGCGTCATGAGCCGGCGTGATCTGGATCCAGATGTGGGGCAGGCGGCGATAGCGCAGGATGGCCCGCATCTTCATCGAATAGGGCGAGCCGAGGCCGCCGAGAATGCGGTAGGGGGCGTCATGGGTCATGGAGCGATCCTTGTTTGCGGCGCAGGCCGGGCTTAGCCCTGGGCCTCGGCCTCGGTGATTTCGATGCGATAGCGCTTGCGCAGTTTCTCGAGGCTGGCGGCATTCATCGACTCGCGGCGCTGGGCCAGCCAGGCCTCCCGCACACGGGTGCGGACCTCGGCGAAGGGCGCGACCTGGGCGGGGTTGCGGGCCTCGACCTGCAGGACGTGCCAGCCGTAGGCCGAGCGGACCGGACCCGTCCAGTCGCCAAGGCGGGCGGCGGCCGCGGCGCGGGCGAAGTCCGGACCAAAGTCCTTGTCGAGGGCTTCGGGGCTGATGTCGGCATAGGTCAGGGCCAGGACGAAGGGATCGCCAGCGATGTCCGTCCGGCCCTGCTGAAGCTGGACCAGGGCGCGCGTCGCGGCGCCGCGCGCATCGCCCGCGGCGCGGTCGTCGCTGAAAAAGATGTGGCGCAGGGTCATGCGTGGCGGGGCGGCATAGTCGCCGGGATGGGCATTGTAGAGGGTCCGCAGTTCGGCGTCCGTGGGCTCGACCGCCTCGGCCAGATCTTCGGTGGCGAAGGACATCTTCTGGGCGAGGCGCCGCCGGATGATCATGTCGTTGCGGTCGAGACCCAGCCTCAAGGCCTCGCGCGACAGGATCTCTTCATCGACGCGTTCGCGGACGATGCCCCGGATTTCGTCCTTCGACGGCGGGCGCTGCATCTGCAGTTCCCAGTAGATGATCAGTTGAGACAGTTCTTCGGAATCGATCCGGATGACGGGCTGCCTGACCGCCTTCACCACACTCACGCCGAGGAAAAGCACCAGCCCGATAACGGCGAAGTGGGTGAGGGGCTCGCGAAGAATCCGGCCCGCGAGTTGGCCTATCCGCCCGGATCCGGGGCGGGTAGGCCTTGCGGTGTCAGCGTCTGGGTTCATACCAGATCGGCGTCGACCAGGCGCGCTCGGTTATCGTTTGCGGAAGCCGGGGGCTGGGCGGGGCGCCGTTGCGGATAGCGTCCCAGGTGGACCAGCGGCAGGACGGGTTTTCGAGAACGCGAACATAATAGAACGCCCTCTGCTTCGGATCGAAGGTGGGGTCGGTCCAAAGGGTGCGCAGTTCGACGTCACCCCGGGTCTTTGAAACCTCGCAGGTGGCGGTGTTGACGCTCGCGCCGTTGTCGGGGCAGCGCCAGGTAGTGGTGTTGAGGGTCAGATGGTCCGAGCAGGCGACGTCGAAGACTCGCTCTCGGGCCACGCCGTTCTCGACCCAGCCCTTGATGATCTGGGCGCGCTGCAGATAGCCCGACCGGGGATCGCGGACGCCCCAGACCAGAAAACTCGGCGCCTTGCCGCGGGAGGGCAGCAGATCCCCGCCCATGGTCACACCGCGGGCATAGGCCTGGGAGACGACATCGTTCCGGCTGGCCAGGTTGGCCGGATAGTCATAGCTGGCGAAGAAGCGGACGCGGATGCGGGGGCCGGAGGTCGCGAAGGTCTCCTTGCGGCGCAGGGCCGCATAGATGGCCTCGCGGGTGTTCTGTTCGGCCCAGACGCCGGCCAGGCCGGCCGCGCCCCAGTACTGGTAGCGGGCGGTCCCCAGCGCCGGATCGATGGTCAGCCCGTCCCAGCTGCGGGCCCCGCCGGGCGGCACCGAGCCGCGAAGCTCGGGGGTGGAATCGCTGCGGCCGACCTTGCTGAAGAAGTTGGGCTCCTCGACCGAGCCGGGGGCGGCGTTGTGGGTGTCGCTGGAGCCGATGAATCCGAACTTGAAGGGATTGAAGCCCTTCTGTTCCTGCATCAGGATGCCTTCCTTCAGCGCATCGCGCACATAGCCGCCGGCGAACTTGGTCACCCGCGTGGCGCTGCCGATGTAGCTTTCCATAATCTCGAAGTTGGCCCACTCGTCATTGGACGACAGCGAAGGGTGGGTCTCGGACGTCCCCTTGACCTGGGTGATCTCGGCGAGGGGTTCGTTGCGGCGGCGCAGGTCGGCATAGACCTGATCCATGGGGGTTCCGTTCAGACGGGCGGTCTGGAACATCAGTCCGTCGCTGCCATTGCTATTGTGCGGAATGGCGAGGGACTCGATGCCCTGGGCGCGCCACTTGTCCATCTCGCGCCACAGATTCTCTGGGTCCGGAGAATTGAGACGGGTGAACGGCAGGCCGGGGACCCTGGCCGTGCGGAAGATGACGTTGCGGTGCAGGTTCTTGCCGTCCGGCGCCGAGGTATATTCATAGCCCACGAGGGTGGTGAAGCGGCCGGGCTGGTTGTGACGGGCGGCCGCGTCCTGGATTTCCTGCCAGGCGCGGCCGGCGATCTTTGGATCGCGCATCTCGGCCGGGACCTCGTTTGACCGGCTGGCGGCGACGAAACGGTTGAAAGCTGCGTTGATCTGTTTCGGGTCGGGGCTGAACATGCCCGCCATGATCGGCAGTCGCGACAGCGGGCTCTCCGGCCGGGCCGCCTCTTCCATGGCGCCAAGATATTCGGAGTGGTCGGTCACCGCCACGAAGTCCAGCGGGCCGCCCGCCAGCCGGATGTCGAAACCGCCGGCATGGCCGATCGTCTCGCCGCGGGCGAACCGGTAGGCGTCGTCAGGTGAGCCGCGAACATTGAAGATGTAGGCGTCGTAGGACAGTTTGGTATGAACGTGCAGGTCGCCGAAGTAGGCGTTGCGGTCGGAATTGTATCCGGGCAGGCGCGGGTCCGAGACGGTCGCTGCGGCGTTCGCGGGCCGGGCGACAGCGGGAGCCGTGGGTGTTGCGGCCTTTGGGCGGACGGTCTCGCCCAGGGCGCTGTCGCTGTTGAAGACCAGTGAACCGGCGATCAGGGCCAGACAAAGCCCGCTCGAGACGATGGTTCTGCGTTGCATCAGCCGTATCATGTTCGTTTCCCCGTCTACCCTAGCTGGGCGCCGGCCGGTCGCGGTCTTCGCCGCGGTCCCGCCCGAAGGCTACGCTTAATGGATTGTCATGGCGGGAGGGGGATGTCAAAAAACCGCAGGGCGACCCAGGGGGCGTAATCTTGAAATTTCATCGCCTAATCCGGGGCTTGCTGCTTGTGATCGCGGCCGGGTTGCTGGCCGCCCCCGCCGTGGCGCACGAAGTCCGGCCTGCGCTTCTGCAGATCAACGAGTCCGCGCCAGGTCGGTTTGACGTCACCTGGAAGCAGCCCCTGGTCGGCGAAATGGGTGTGCGCCTCATTCCGCATCTGTCCGGCGGCGGCCTCGACGTCAAACCTGCAACTGAAACCATCACGCCGGGGTTTCTGGTCCGCACCTGGGTTCTGCAGGGCGGCCCGGCCCTGGATGGTCAGAAGATCCGGATCGAGGGCCTGCCCCAGACGGTGACGGATGTCATTGTGCGAGTGGCCGCGCGGGACGGCCACGCCATCGACGCAGTGGTGACTCCGTCCAGGCCTGTCCTGAAACTTGCCCTTAGCGCGCCGAAAGGCGCCGCCCTGCCGGCCTATCTAACCCTGGGCGTCAAGCACATCCTGACCGGGATCGACCACCTGATGTTCGTACTGGGCCTGTTGATCCTCACGGGGATTGGCTGGCGCATCGTCAAGGTGGTCTCAGCCTTCACGCTCGCCCACAGCCTGACGCTCGCCCTGGCCGCCTTGGGCTACATTCATTTTCCGTCCGCGGTTATCGAGGCCCTGGTGGCGTTGAGCATCGTATTTGTCGCCTATGAAATGGTCCCTCGCCCTGACGCGCCCCTCGGCCTGACACACCGGTTTCCATGGATAATCGCCTTTGTCTTCGGTCTGCTGCACGGCATGGCCTTCGCCGGCGCCCTGTCCGCCATCGGCCTGCCGCCGCGGGCCGCGCCTCAGGCCCTGTTACTGTTCAATGTCGGGGTCGAGATCGGCCAGCTGATGTTTATCGCCGTAGCAGTCCTGGTGATCCTGGGTCTGCGCCGGTTGCGGTCAAAACTGCCCTTTGACACGTCGGCGCTGGCCCGCGCCCTGCCGGCCTACGCGATCGGCAGCTGCGCCATGTTCTGGTTCATCGATCGGGCCATCGCAGCCTATGCCTGAGCAGCGGTCAGTCATTGCGCGGATGGCGGGCTCAGATACTGTGCCGCAAAATATCAGGGAAGATGCTCCACCATGACCAAAGCCTGGACCCGTATTGGCGCACTTGCCGCGCTTGTCCTGCTGTTTGCGGCGCCCCTGTCGGCCGCCCAGGCGCCGACCGCGCCCCTCGCCGCGGCCAACAACGCTTTCGATCGCTACATCGCGCGCAAGGATCCGAACTACGGCTGGAGTCTCAACAGCACGATCCATGGAGCCGGCTACACCGGCTACGTCCTGAAGATGACCTCCCAGGCCTGGCGCAGCGCCTCCGAGGTGGATCATCCGATCTGGACCCACTGGGTGATCATCACCGTGCCCGACCATGTGGTCACCACAAAGACAGCCTTCCTCTATATCGATGGCGGCAGCATCACCGATCCGGCTCCGACGAAAGTCTCGGACCGCAACATCAAGATCGCCACCGACACCAACACAATCGCTGTGGAACTGCGGGGGGTGCCCAACGAACCTCTGAAATTCAGCGACAACCCGACCCGGGCCCGCAGCGAGGATGACTTGATCGCCTATGCCATGACCCGCCAGATCGCCACCGGCGACGAGGACTGGATGGTCCGCTTCGCCATGACCAAAGCCGGCGTCGCAGCCATGGACGCTACCCAGGAATTCATGAAGAGCGAGGCCGGCGGTCACCGCAAGGTCGACAAGTTCGTCGTCTCCGGCGGCTCAAAGCGCGGCTGGACGGCGTGGATGGTGGCCCTGATGGACAAGCGGGTCTCGGGCGTCATTCCGATTGTCATCGATATGCTGAACAACGAGGCGATGGTCCGTCACCATTATCAGGTGCTCGGCTTCTTCTCTCCGGCCCTGGGGGACTATGTGAACCACAACATCTTCCCGCACCTGATCGGCACGCCCGAGCTGCGCAAGGTGCAGGCGATCGAGGATCCCTACAGCTACCGCAATCGCGCCCGCATGCGGGATGTGCCGAAGTACATTCTCAACGCCGCGGGCGACCAGTATTTCCTGCCGGACAATTCCCAGTTCTATTACAAGGACCTGCCGGGCTCGAAGGCCATGCGCTACGTGCCCAACGCCAAGCACGACATGGCCGGAACGGATGTCGGCGACAGCATGGTCGCCTACTATCAGATGATCCTGGCCGGCAAACATGCGCCCCGGTACAGCTGGGTCAAGTCGGCGGACGGAACCCTGACGGTGCGCCCCCGGGACAAGCCGGTCGCGGCCAATCTTTGGCAGGCGACCAACCCCAATGCACGGGATTTCCGCGTCGATATCATCGGCAAAGCCTACACCAGCAGCCCCATGGCGCCGCAGCCCGACGGATCATACGTCGCCCAGATCTCCAAGCCGGCGACCGGCTACACCGCCTTCTTCGTCGAGCTCGTCTACGACATCGGCGCCAAGTATCCGCTAAAGGTAACCAGCGAAGTGAGCGTCGTGCCAGACGTCGAGGCCTTCCACTTCGAGAACGCCGCAGCCCAGTATCCGGTAAAGACGCCGCGATAGTTGCTTACGGCGGTAGTCGACATCGGCCACATATGGCGTAGATTTGAAAAAACCACCGGGCGCCAGGCCCGGGCATACGGGGAGTTACCGTGAAGATCAGACACATCGTCCTTTCGGGCGCCGTCGCCGTCCTTGCCGGATTCGGATTCACCAGCGCCTATGCGCTCTATCAGCAAGGCGACCGCGCTCCGGCGTCGGTGGCGGCCGGCCTGTTCGACGCCAAGTGCAAGACCTGTCACGAGCCGGCCATTGACCGGGCCCCGTCGCGCGAGGCTCTGGCCCAGCGGACGACAGAAAGTGTCGTCACCACCCTGACAACTGGCTCGATGTCGGCCATGGCCGCCGGCCTGACTCCCGACATGATCCGGCAGGTCGCCGTCTATGTCACCGGCAAGCCGCTCGCAGCGCCTGTTGGCGAAGGCGCCAGCAGCGTCGCAGCTGGAACCCAGCCGGCGGATGTGAAGTGCGCCACCAGTCCGGCGATCAGCGCCCGGCCCACCGACTGGAACGGCTTTGGCAAGGATCCTGCCGCCAGCCGCTTCCAGCGCACCACCTCGATCAACGCCGGCAATGTCGACCGCCTCAAGGTCAAGTGGGCCTTCTCGGTCGCAGGCGGCCGCGTCGGCCAGCCGACCGTCATCGGCGACCATCTGTTCTTCGTCACCTTCGCAGGCGACGCTTTCTCGCTCGATGCCAAAACCGGCTGCGTCTACTGGCGCAAGGCCCTGGGCGCGCCGGCCCGCCAGTCGCCGATCGTTGAGCGCCGCTCCGGCGCCGCGCCCTCCGGCTGGGTGGTTTATGTCGGCGACAACAACCGCGACTTCCACGCCATGGACGCCATGACCGGCGCCGAACTGTGGAAGGTCAATCTTGATCGTCATCCTCTGTCGATGCTGACCGGTTCGCCGGTCATTCACGGCGACAGGATCTATGTCCCGGTCTCCTCGTCCGAGGAAAACATGGGCACCCAGGCCAGCTACTCCTGCTGCACCTTTGCCGGTTCGGTTGCGGCCATCGACCTGAAGACGGGCCGCCTGCTCTGGAAAACCGCGCTGCTCGAGCCCAAGCCGTCGCGAAAGAACGCGTCCGGCACCCAGCTTTACGGCCCCGCGGGCGCGGCGGTCTGGTCCCAGCCGGCCATCGACGCCAAACGAGGCCAGCTCTATGTCGCCACCGGCGATTCCTATACCGAAGTCGATGCGCCGACCTCTGACGCCGTCGTCGCCATCGATCTGCAGTCCGGTCGCATCCGCTGGGCGACCCAGGTGACCAAGGCCGACAACTTCCTGATTGCCTGCGGCGCGCGCCGGGGCGTCAATTGCCCGCTCGGCGATACAGGTCCCGATTATGATTACGGCGCCTCACCGATCCTGCAGAGCCTGCCGAACGGCCGCCAGGTCGTTCTGTCCGGTCAGAAGTCCGGCATCGTCTACGGTATGGATCCCGACACGGGCCGCAAGCTGTGGCAGACCCAGGTTGGTCACGGCAGCGCCCTGGGCGGCGTTGAATGGGGCATGGCGGCCGACGGCCACGCGCTTTATGCGACGGTTTCGGACGCGGCGGCGGCGCGTGACGTGGCCAAGCCCGGCCTCACCGCCGTCGATCCGGCGACGGGCCGTATTCTCTGGCAGAATCCTGCGCCGAAAGTGCCCTGCAGCTGGCCCTCGACCCGTTGCAACAATGCCCAGTCGGCACCGCCGACCGTGATCCCCGGCGTCGTCTTCGCCGGTGGCCATGATGGCTGGCTGCGGGCCTATGCGGCGTCTACCGGGCGAACCCTGTGGATGTTCGATTCGGCCGCCCGCACCTATCAGACGACCAATGGCGTCGCCCAGCAGAAGGGCGGCTCATTCGATCACACCGGCTTCGTGGTGGCCGGCGGCATGATGTACGCCGTCTCGGGCTACAATGGCGCGACGGGAGCCTACGGCAACCCGCTGAACGTGCTGCTGGCCTTCTCGGTCGACGGCAAGTGATGATCTGAACGGGGGAGGCGGACGATGGCTCTAAGGCTTGTGAAGACCATCGCCGCACCCCTGTTGCTAAGCGCCCTGATGTTCGGCTCGGTCTCCGCCCAGCCGGACAACGCCGGCGAAGCCGCGGCCGCCACGGTCTTCACACCCGTGGCCCCAGGTCCGACCTTGGCGGCGGCGGGACCTGTGGCCGCACCGCTGTTCGCGTCGAAATGCGCCGGCTGCCACGAACCGGCCAGCGGCCGGGCGCCCGACCGCGAGCAACTGCGGGCCCGCCCGCCCGAGGCGGTGCTCGACGCCCTGACCGACGGCGTCATGCGCGCCCAGGCTGAGGGGTTAACGCCGCAACAGATTCGCAGCCTTGCCGTCTTTGTCGCCAACAAGACCTTCTCCCTGCCCAACACCCGCCTCGCCGACAACATGTGCAGGACCAATCCGGTCATCCGCCCGACGGCCTCGTCATGGAGCGGCTGGGCCAACGGTCTGGCCGGCCACCGCTTCCAGCCCAATCCGGGCCTGACGGCGACCAGCATTCCGAAACTGAAAGTCAAATGGGCCTTCGCCTATCCCGGCAGCGCCTATGGCCAGCCGACGGTGATCGGCGACCACCTGTTCATTTCGTCCAGCGGCGGGGCCATCTATTCCCTCGACGCCAAAACCGGCTGCGTTCACTGGCGCCATGATGCCCCTGTCGGCGCCCGCACCACCCTGATCGTCGAGCACCGTCCCGGCGCCTCCCCCTCAGGCTGGGTTGCCTATTACGGTGACCTGCGCGGTATCGGCGCCCAGGGCGTTGGCCACTACTACGCGCTGGATGCCATGACCGGCGCCCAGGTGTGGAGCCTGGAAATTGACCGCCACCCCTATCTTCGGTTCACGGGCTCGCCGGTGATCTTCAGGGACCGCCTCTACATCCCGATCTCTTCTCTTGAAGAAGGCGGCGGCTCAACGGCCAGCGGTTGCTGCACCTTCACCGGGGCCATTGCGGCGGTTGACCTGAAAACCCACACCATCGTCTGGAAGTCCCGGGTGATGGAGACTCCTCACCCCACCCGCAAGAACGCCCAGGGCGGCCAGATGTATGGCCCGGCGGGCGGCGCGATCTGGATGAGCCCGACCATCGATGCCAAACGCAACGCCCTCTACGTCGGCACTGGCGATTCCTATTCCGAGATCGAATCCGGACGCGCCGACGCCATCGAGGCCTTTGACCTGGCGACCGGCCAGATCAAGTGGGCGACCCAGGTCACGGCGGGCGACAACTACATGAGCGGCTGTCCCCGCGCTGTCAGCTGCCCCCTGGGCGCGGCCGGACCCGACTTTGACTTCGGCGCCTCGCCGGTGTTGGTCACCCTGCCGGACGGCCATGACATCGTTACCATCGGCCAAAAATCGAGCTTTGTGTATGCAGTCGATCCCGACACCGGCCGCATGATCTGGAAAAAGGCTATGGGCGCCGGCAGCCCGTTGGGCGGTGTGGAATGGGGTATGGCCAGCGACGGCCGCTTCCTGTTCGTCGCCAACTCCGACCAGCTAGCCGGAACGCGCGGCGACTCGGGCCTCATCGCGCTCAACCCCGCCAATGGCGAGACGATCTGGCGCGTGCCGCCGCCCAAGGTTTCCTGCCACTTCCTGACCAGCCAGACCTGCCGCAACATCCAGTCGGCGGCGCCGTCGGCCATGCCGGGCTTTGTTTTCGCCGGGACGACCGATGGCCGGATCCGCGCCTACCAGGCCCGGGACGGCAAAATCGTCTGGGATTTCGACACCACAGGCCAGACCTACAACACCGTCAATGGCGTGAAGAACCAGCCCGGCGGCAATATCGACGTGGGCGGACCTGTCATCGCTGGCAGCATGGTCTACACCATGAGCGGCTATGTCGGGCCGGCGACATCGGGCGGCAATGCGGTCAATGTTCTGCTGGCCTTTTCGGTCGACGGGAAATAGCCCTCGAGACCGGCTCGCACGCTCGCGTTGACGTCGATCAAACGCGGGGAGATTGCCGTGGCCTAGGCTGCCAGCGGTTTCGGCCCGGAGTTTTTTTTCCGGGCAGGAGCGTGGAGACTGACATGAGCCTGTTCCTCGAATGTCTTGGCGGCGCCGGAACGGTCACCGGATCGCGGCATCTGCTGGAGTCTGAAGGTCGGCGACTGCTGGTGGACTGCGGCCTTTTCCAGGGCCTCAAGGCTTTGCGAGAACGCAACTGGCGCGACTTCCCCATTGAACCATCGTCCATAGACGCGGTGGTTCTGACCCACGCTCACCTGGATCACAGTGGCTATCTGCCCAGGCTGGTGGATCAGGGTTTCGGCGGCGACATCATCGCCACACCGTCGACCGAGGACCTTAGCGGAATTATCTTGAGGGACTCCGGTCATCTTCAGGAGCGTGAAGCCGATCAGGCCAATCGCTACGGCTACTCGAGGCACAGGCCGGCAAAGCCGCTGTACACTGTTCATGACGCCGAGCGGGCGTTGAAGCATTTTTCATCGCTTCCCTTCGACGTGGACCGGAAGTTGCCGGGCGGCGCGCACCTCTTGTTCCGGCGGGCGGGCCATATCCTTGGCGCGGCCACCGCGCAGATTCGCTGGCGGGGCCGGACGGTGATCTTTTCCGGAGATCTTGGCCGCTACGACGACGCGGTGATGGTCGATCCGGATCCTGTTCAGGAAGCGGACTATCTGATTGTTGAGTCCACCTATGGCGACCGCTTTCATAACCCTGTCGACCCGGCCAATGCTCTGGCCGACGTCGTTGGCCGGACGGTGGCCCGTGGCGGCACCGTGGTGATCCCGGCCTTTGCGGTCGGGCGGGCCCAACTGCTGCTCTACCATCTGTGGCGCCTGCAACAGTCCGGCCGGCTGGGGATGGTTCCCGTCTACCTGGACGGTCCGATGTCGATCGCGGCCACGGACTTGCTGGCGCATCACTTGCGGGACCACAGGTTATCGAAAGAGGTGGCCAGCGCTGCCAGTCATGTGGCGGAATATGTTCATGACGTGGAGGCGTCCAAAGCCCTCAGCGCCAATCCCATGCCCAAGATCATCGTCTCGGCCAGCGGCATGGCGACGGGTGGCCGAGTTCTGCACCACCTAAAAGCGTTCGGACAGGATCATCGCAACACCATTCTGTTTTCGGGATTTCAGGCCGTGGGAACGCGCGGGGCCAAGCTTGTCGCGGGCGCAACGGAGACCAAGATCTTTGGCGAGTGGATTCCGATCCGGGCGGAAGTCGCCAACCTGTCAATGCTGTCGGCCCATGCTGACGCGGGTGAGATCATGCGCTGGCTGGGCGGCTTCAAAGCCCCGCCCCGTCACACCTACATCGTCCACGGTGAGCCGGCGGCCTCAGAGGCGCTTCGCGATCGGATCGGACGTGAACTCGGTTGGGACTGCACCGTTGCCGAGCCAGAGATTCGCTATCGGCTGACCTGATGGCGAAGCGCCCGCCCTCATCGCCCGCAGGCCCGTCCAAGACCCTGAAGGCGCGTCGCCTCGGACTGATCAGCCAGGATGAGGCGATCGCCCTGATCCGCGCCGATTCCCACGTCGCGCGATCCGAAGGGTTGTCGCCTCGATCCCGGGTTTTGATCTGTGCAGGTGATCGCCAGATCGTTGCGACGCTTTACCAGGTAGGCCCTGAAGTGCTGCGCGCCTTTGAGGTGGGCCTGTCCGAAGTAGCCTGGACCCGCCTGGGCGTGCGGGAAGGCCAGAAAGTCACAGTCCGCCACCCGCCAAACCTGGAGTCACTCGCCGATGTACGCCGCCGTATCTATGGCGAGCGTCTGGGCGAGGCTGGATTTCACCGGATCATCCGCGACATCGCCGCCGGACGCTACGCCGACGCCTAGCTGGCCGCTTTTGTCGCCGCCTGTTCGGCCTTTCCGCTGGACGGCGCCGAGATCACCGAACTCACCCGGGCGATGGTTGATGTGGGCCAGCGGCTTTCGTGGCCCCAGTCGGTCATTATGGACAAGCACTGCGTCGGCGGCCTTCCAGGCAATCGGACGACCCCTATTGTTGTGGCCATCTGCGCGGCGCTGGGCATGATCATGCCCAAGACCTCATCGCGGGCGATCACCTCGCCAGCCGGCACCGCCGATACCATGGAGACGCTGGCGCCGGTGAACCTGGACGCGGCATCGGTGCGGCGGGTGGTAGAGACGGTGGGCGGTTGCATCGCCTGGGGTGGGGCCATGTCCTTGAGCCCGGCCGACGACGTTTTGGTGCGGATCGGCCGTCTGCTCGATATGGACGCCGAGGGCCAGATGGTCTCATCCATTTTGTCCAAAAAGATCGCGGCGGGATCAACTCACGTCGTCATCGACATCCCGGTGGGGCCAACCGCCAAGATCCGGACGCCTGAGGCGGCTGAAAGCCTGATCGAGAAACTTCAGCTGGTAGCGACTGGGTTTGGCCTGCAGGTGAGCTGCATGGTGACGGAAGGCCTGCAACCCGTCGGACGGGGAATAGGCCCCGCGCTGGAAGCCCATGACGTGCTGGCCGTTCTTCGGGGCGATCAAGGCGCTCCGGTCGATCTTCGTCAGCGGGCGATCCTGATCGCCGGCGGAGCCCTGGAGCTCGGCGGCGCTGTAGCGGCGGGCAGGGGCGAATCGGCGGCGGAATCTGTTCTCGCGGACGGCCGGGCCTGGACCCAGTTCCAGAGAATTTGCGAAGCCCAGGGCGGAATGCGCACCCCTGGCCGGGCGGCGCTGCAACGGGTCTGGCCCGCATCGCACTCAGGGTGCGTCGTGCATATCAACAATCGCAAGGTCGCCAAGCTGGCCAAGCTGGCAGGCGCGCCGGACGTCAAGACTGCGGGCCTGGAAATGCACGTCCAGTTGGGCCGGGAGATTGTCGCCGGTCAGCCTCTGTTCACGGTTCACAGCGACGCGGCAGGCGAGCTCGATTACGCCCTGGACTTTGCCGCTGCCAATCTGGACATGATCGGGATTGAGGCCTGATGCGCCTGATCGCCATGCCTGGAAACGAAGATCTGGCAGCACGCCTGGCGGCGGCCGTCGGCGCGAGACAATGCCCTCTTGAGTTGCGACATTTTCCCGACGGCGAAAGTTATGTTCGGTTGATGGAGCCTGTGTCAGGCGAACAGGTCTGTGTCGTCTGCACCCTGGACCGGCCCGACCAGCACTTTATGGGCCTTGCTTTTGTAGCGGCTGCGGCCCGCGAAGCGGGCGCAACCGGAGTCGATCTGGTCGCGCCCTATCTCGCCTACATGCGGCAGGACCGCCGGTTTTCGGAGGGTGAGGCGACCAGCGCCAGGGCCTTCGCTGTCTTGATCTCGACCGTCTTCGACAGCCTGCTGACCATCGATCCGCACTTGCACCGGATTAGAGACCTGTCCGAGATCTTTTCCATCCCGGCGCGCGCGTTACATGCTGCGCCCCTGCTGGCGGACTGGATATCGCGAAATGCTCCGGACGCGGTCGTGATCGGCCCTGACAGCGAGAGCCGGCAGTGGGTGGAAGCCATCGCCCGCGCTGCCGGCGTCCCGTTCGCGGTCCTGAGCAAGACCCGCCACGGTGACCACGAAGTCAGTATTGTGCTGCCCGACCTGACCCTTGCCTCGGGCCGCCGACTGATCCTGGTCGATGATATCGTCTCCACCGGCCACACCCTGCTCGAGGCCGCAGGGCAGCTGGCCCGGGCCGGCTTTCAAACCCAGGCCTGCCTTGCCGTGCACGGACTGTTCGCAGAGGGATCCTACGCCAGGCTCAAGTCGGCTTTTCAGGCCGTGGTGACCACCGATTCGATCGTCCATGCGTCCAACGGAATGTCGGTCGTACCGCTGCTGGCGCAGGCCCTCGCCGAGCGTCCTTAGGACTTCTAGCGGCGCCGATCTCAATCGACCCCTTTTGATCGAGATCACGGCGCACCTGCTCAAGATCAGCGAAGGGCGAGCGTGGATATCAAAGGCTCTTCCCTGAAATTCTGTATCGCCATGGCAGGCGCGATCGCCCTCACCACTCGTGGAGTCGGGGTGCGCCTCAGTCACCGAAGGTCCGAGCCCCGACATGGTGTCGGCGACCGACACGGGCACAGACGGGACAGACGGAATTCAAGGGGCAGGCCATGGTCGCTGGCAGGCCTGCCCGATTCGGTTCATCGACGGCCCATTCAATTTGGACGAGTGACATGATCCCGAACGTGAACTCCCAGGTTCGCGACCGTCCGTCCGCTGCAGAATGCCCAAATCGTATCGGGCGCCAATCTGCACTGGGCTCCGATTGCGCTTTGACCAAGGTCAAGGAGCAGGCGCAGATCATCTGTATGGGACGCGCATGAAGCTCTTTCCGGCTCTGCTCGCGGCGGTCTGCGCCCTATCCACGGGAATTGTCTGCAACGCGGTGGCCCAGCCGCCGGCGCTGGTCGTCCAGACTGCGCCCCCCCTGACGGATCTTGAGGTCCGCCAGCTGGCTCCCGTACTTCGACAAGCCGAAGAACAGGGCCTGGCCCGGCCGGGCGACGCGGCCCTGCTGGATCAGCTGGCCGCACCGCCGCCTGCCACCCGCGAGGCGTTGCGCCAGCGCATGATCCTCTACGCCGCCGAGGCCCGATCTGGCCGGATTGATCCCATCAAGGTCGACCGGCGCTGGACCGTCAGGCCTCAACCGGTTGACGCCGCCGCGGGTTTTGAGGCTGCACGGTCGATGGGGATGCTGGCGCAGTGGCTGGCCGGGCTGCCGCCGCAGACCCCGGTTTATCGCGGTCTGCTGGTCATGCGCCGCTTCTATCTTCAGCGGGTCGCTCAGGGCGGCTGGAAAACCCTGGCCGCGAAGGCGTCGCCCGCAGAGGTCCGCGTCCGTCTGGAAGCCGAGGGCTATCTGTCTCCTGTAGCGATGCCGGTGGCTTCATCCCTGCCCGCCGCGCCCACAACCTCCGCGCCGTCGCCCGGTGCGGTCTCTGAGCCCGATCCCTTGATCGCCGCAGCCCTGGCCGCCTTCCAGTCCCACCATGGCCTGACGGCCGATGGCAAGCTTGGCGCAGCAACCCGGGCGGCGCTGAATGTTTCCGCCCAGACGCGACTGACCCAGATTGACGTGAACCTTGAGCGTCTGCGCTGGCTGCCTCGCACGCCACCGTCCCGCCGGATCGAGGTGGACGTCGGCCAGGCCATGGCGGTGGTCTATGAAGCTGATCAGCCGGTGCTGACCATGCGGATCATTGTCGGCGCCCCCGCCGCTTCGCGCCAGACTCCGCTGTTCGCCTCCAGTGTGCGCACTGTCGTGCTCAATCCGCCGTGGAATGTGCCGTCCGCCATCGCCGCCAATGAGATCATGCCAAAGGTCCTCAGGGATCCGACCTATCTGGCCAAGAACCACTACAGCCTTACGGGCGGGCGGCTGGTGCAGGCGCCGGGTCCTGACAGCGCTCTGGGCGAGATCAAGTTCGACTTCCCCAGCCCCTTCGGCGTCTATCTGCACGATACCCCGTCCCGCTCGCTGTTTGCCCGGGACAAGCGCACGTTCAGCCATGGCTGCATGCGGGTGGAAAAGCCGCACCAGCTGGCTGAATACCTTCTGGCCGATCAGGGCATGACGCCCCAGGCCATCAACCAGGCCATCGCCGCGGGCGGCACCCGGGCCATTACGGTGAACAGTCCGCTGCCGCTGCAGGTGACCTACAGCACCGTGTCCCTCGGGACGGACGGAGCGCTCAATCTGCTGGAAGATGTCTATGGCTGGGACGCCAAACTGGCTGCAGCCCTGACCCGCACGCCCTGAGCCTGGGGGTCCGTCATCACGAAAAGTTTTTTAACCCCCGGAAATGCGGACGCTTTTCCGCCCTGTTCATGCAGCCTATGCACGATCTTCCCCGAACAGCCGAAGGGCGCGCATGTCTTTTCAACGCCGTGATCTCATCAAGTTTGGCCTGGCCCTTGGAGCCGGCGCCCTAACCGGAGCCGGACGGGCCTTCGCCAGCGGGATCGCCGGCGATGACGTCCGGCAGCTGGCGGTGCACAATCTGCACACCGGCGAGTCGCTCAAAGCCGCCTACTGGGAGGCCGGCTCTTACGTGCCCGACGCCCTGCAGGCGGTAAATCACGTGCTGCGCGATCACCGCACCGGCGATGTCCACGCGATCGAGCCCCACCTGCTTGATCTGATGACGACCCTGTCGCGGCGCGTGGAGTCCACCAAGCCGTTCCAGATCATTTCAGGCTATCGCTCACCCGCCTCCAACGCCAGCCTTCACGCCAAAAGCAATGGCGTGGCCACCCACAGCCTTCACATGCAGGGCCAGGCCGTCGATATCCGGCTTGAAGGCGTTTCCCTGACTCAACTGCGAGATGCGGCGCTGGGAATGCAGATCGGCGGCGTCGGATTCTATCCGGGCTCTGATTTCGTCCACGTCGATGTCGGCCGTGTTCGCCGCTGGAACGGCTGAGCCCTTCCTTCGCCTGACCATCCTGCGGTAACACCGTCTCTGCATTTGCGGAGGACGCGATCTTGCCCACCAACACCCACCAGAGCTTTCACCCGCCGCGCCGCGTCCTGATGGGTCCTGGTCCCTCGGATGTGAATCCCCGCATCCTGTCGGCCATGGGTCAGCCGACCATCGGTCACCTGGATCCCGCCTTTGTCGGCCTGATGGACGATGTAAAGGCGCTGCTGCAGTTCGCCTTCCAGACCCGCAATGAACTGACCCTGCCGATCTCGGCGCCCGGCTCGGCCGGGATGGAAGCGGCCTTCGTCAATCTGATCGAGCTGGGCGATACGGTCATCGTCTGCCAGAACGGCGTGTTCGGCGGGCGCATGCGCGAGAATGTCGTCCGCTCGGGCGCCACCGCCGTCATGGTCCAGGACCACTTCGGCAAGGCCATCGACCTTGCCAAGGTCGCCGACGCCATCAAGGCCAATCCGGACGCCAAGGCCCTGGCCTTTGTCCATGCAGAGACCTCTACCGGCGTGCTCAGCGATGCCGCAGCCCTGTGCCGCATGGCGCGAGAGGCAGGCATGCTGTCGATCGTCGATGCGGTCACCAGCGTCGGCGGCGTCGAGGTCGCGGTCGACGCCTGGGGCGCCGACGCGGTCTATTCCGGCACGCAAAAGTGCCTTTCCTGCACGCCCGGCCTGTCGCCCATCACCTTCAGCCCCACCGCAGCGACAACCATCGCCTCTCGCAAGAGGCCTGTGCAGAGCTGGTTCCTCGATATGAACCTGGTGATGGCCTACTGGGGTGGACAGGCCAAACGCGCCTACCATCACACCGCACCGATCAACGCCATCTACGGCCTGCACGAGTCCCTGGTGATCCTGCACGAAGAGGGGTTGGAGGCGAGCTGGGCGCGCCATCGCAAAAATCATCTGGCTCTGAAGGCCGGCCTTGAGGCCATGGGCCTGACTTTGCCGGTTGAGGCCTCGGTGCGCCTGCCGCAGCTCAATCTGGTTTCGATCCCGGACGGCGTCGATGATGCGCGGGTGCGCGGCGAACTGCTTGAACGCCATGGCCTTGAAATTGGCGCGGGTCTGGGCGACCTGGCCGGCAAGTGCTGGCGTATCGGCCTGATGGGTTACGGCTCAAATCCGTCCAATGTACGCCTGTGCCTGGCCGCGCTTGAGGCAGCCTTGGTTCGTCAGGGCGTCACGATCGACGCCGGCGCGGCCATGGCCGCCGCCGACGCCGTCTATGACAGCTAGCGCCGCGGCTTTTCGAACACGAAAAGCGAGCGGTCGGTCGAGCCGCGCTCGCCCGGATCGAAGACCATCTTCTTGTGGTCGTCGGTGGTGTTGGCGAACATGTTTGAGTCCACCGCCAGGGTGAAGCCGGCCGCCTTCAGTTCATTGAGGATCAGGGTGCGGTCGATGCGGTGGATGGTGTTGGTGTCGCGACGGCCTGAACCGGCTTCGGCGTTGTGATCGACGATCAGCAGACGGCCGCCCGGACGCAGCGCATCGAACATCTTCTTGTTGAAGGTAGTCAGGTTGACGTTGTTGATCGAAAGGTCGTGATAGTACATGTCGATAACCACCATATCGACGCCTGACGGAAAGCCGATCTCGTCGAACTTGCCGATCTTGTATTCGGCGTTGGGGTGTGCCGCGACGAAGGCCTTGCTGGGCGTCTCGGCGCGAGCCTGCATGTAGGGCAGGTCATACATGTACACGTGTCCCGAGGGACCAACGGCTGCCGAGATGATGGTGGTGTCGTACTGGCCGAAAGAGCCGATTTCGATAACCTTGTCGCCGGACTTCAGGCCGGCGTAGGCGAAGACCTCGGCTGGCTTGCGGCCGAAATCTCGGGCCTTCATGGCCGGTGTGCGGTCAGGCGATGCGATTGCGGCGGCAATGTTGGCGGGGATCGGAGGCACCGCGGGCGTGTAGACCCAGCGCTGGGCGGCGCGCTCTTTCGGCGAGGCCTTCAGATAGGCGTCAAGCTGGCCATAAGGGATGGGGCCGGACGGCGGCGAGGCGTTCTCTGCGGCGTGCAGGTCCAGAGCGGCCGGCAGGCCGATGGCCAGCGACAAAACGGCGGCGGACAGGATACGGCGACGGATCATGGAAACTTCCCCCCAGGGTGCAGGCCGAAGTTATCCCGGCCCCTTTCCCCCATTTTGCCCGAAAGTCGGCGGGGCGCCAGTGCCAAACGCCGAGCTGCCCCTAAGCAGCCTGTTCAGACCCTGATGTTGATGATCGAGCCAGGGCGCGCATAACGCTCGGGGAAAGAATCGCTCGCCGCCTGTGCCGTCTGGAAGGGGGCGGCGGCTGGCGCGGCCGGGGTTTGCGCCCTTGCTGCCGGCGCCGTGGGCCCCGCCTGGGTCGCAGCCAGGGCCTGACGAAAAAACGCCGCCCGCGCGTCGGCCAGACGCGCCGGCCCGGCGACAGCGGGCGTTGGCTGGGTCGTTACGGGCGGGATGGCGGCCATGGTCAAAGCCTTGGCCAATCGTGGTGAATGAAGGGTTAACGCGCCGCCTTGAGCATGGTCATCATGGCCGTGACATCGGCCTCATTCAGCAGGGGTCCAGTGTGCTTGCCGACGATCATGCCGCGCGAATCGACCACAAAGGTCTCCGGCAGGCCGGTGGCGCCGAAGTCGATGGTCGCCTGGGCCTTTTCGTCGGTCAGGATGACGGTGAAGGGATTGCCCCACCGGGTCAGGAAATCGGCGACATCCTGAGGCTTGTCCTTCACGCCGGCCTTGCCCTCGTCGATGCCGATGATGCGGACGCCCTGACGCTGCAGCGCCATCAGCTGCGGGCTTTCCTGGGCGCAGGGCGGGCACCATGAGGCAAAGACATTGACCAGGGCGGGGCCCTTGATCTCGGCCAGCAGCGATACCGGCGGGCCGCCTTCCAGATAGGGCAGCATCAGCTCGGGCGCCGGTTTGCCGACCGTGAAGTCGGGCTCGATGCGGGTGCTGGATTTGCGCAGGGCGTAAAAGCCGAACAGGCAGGCCAGGGCGACCATGGCGGCGAGCGGCAGCAGGGCGATCAACCAGCGCTTCATGGTTGGCCGGTCCGCGACTGTTTTTCGGCCTGAAGCGCCTCGGCTTTCTTGCGCCACTTGCGGGCGCGCATAAGCGTGTCAGCGGAAAGTGCGCCCAGAACCAGGATCATCAGGACGATGGAGGCCCACAGATAGGGCGCGTATTTCCCGAAATCGAAATCGAAGGTCATCAGCTCTTCCCCGCCGCCTGCACAGCCAGGGCCCCGGCCTTGCGGCGCCAGACCTCGGCGCGAACGCGAACGATCCACAGGGCGCAGAACAGGGCGGCGAATCCGAGCATGTTGAGGATGAACGGCGCGACGTAATCGGGCCCCAGATGGTTGCCTCCCATGGAGGAGCCCTGGTGGATCGAGTTCCACCAGTAGACCGAAAAATAGATGATCGGCAGATTGATCACCCCGACCATGGCCAGGATGTTGGCCGCCCGCGTCGCCTTGGTTTCATCGTCGATGGCCGCCAGCAACGCCATGTAGCCAAGATAGAGCAGGAACAAGACCAGCTCAGCGGTCAACTTGGCGTCCCAGATCCACCATGTGCCCCAGGTCTTGACGCCCCAGAGCGATCCTGTCGCCAGGGCCAGAAATGTAAAACCGGCGCCCAGCGGCGCTGCGGCCCGGGCGCCGGCATCAGCCAGCAGGTGGCGGAAGACAAAGCCGAAAAACGCGCTCGCCGCCATGGCCGCATAAATGGCCATCGACATGGTCGCCAGTTGAGGATGGAAGAACAGGAACCGGATGGCGTCGCCCGATCCGCCGCTGCCTTCGACGCCTTCAGGGACGGCGAAGGCGAGTGTGAAACCCGTCCCCAGCAGTGCGACCGCCAGAATGCCGAAAATGGGCGCCGCCCACTTTGAAAAGTCCATGAACCGCTGAGGGTTGGCGAGAAGCTGGATCATTCCTGCGGCTTAAAGGCAGGCGGCCCCGGTGGCAAGAAGCCCCGAGGCCGCCCTTGTGTCTGCGCGGACGCGCTTACTGCGGGTTATAGCCGCCGTTCTGTGGCGGGCCGCCGGCTCCATCGGGGCCGCCGCGGCCGCCTCTACGACCGCCACCGGGACCGCCAGGGCCGCCCTGACCACCGCGGCCGGGTTGGCCCATGGTCATCTGGGGCGGCAGGGCGTCGAAGGTCTGCTTCTGTTCGGCCGAGAGGGCCGCATAGAAGCGCTTGGTTGCGGTGACCCGGGCGGTCAGCTCGGCGAGCTGGCTATCCAGGCGTTGCGGCGTGGTCATGTCCTGGGGAGGCGAGCCTTCCGGTGGACGGGTCGCGGCCACCCAGGCGGTGAACGCCGAGTCCTGGGCCGGCGTGATGGCCAGGCGGTTGTGAAGCATCTGCTGGCGCATGGCGGGATCACCGCCACGGCCGCCGGCGCGCCCGCCCGGGCCGCCACGTCCGCCCTGCGGGCCTGGTCCGCCTTGCTGGACGCTGGGGCGCTGGCCTTGCGGCGGTTGGGCGAGGCTCGAGGCCGCGCTGGCGATGAGAATTGCTCCGCCGGCCAGGCCGATCAGGATATAGCTGGTCTTGGACATGAGTATCGTGCTCCAGTCTCGAACGCCCCCGTTCGGGTTGAACATCAAGTCAAACGGCCCGGATTGGGGAATCCGTCGCAGCCGGCCGATGTTTTTACGACAGGGCGTTACGACAGGCGGCGGCCATGAAAAACGGACCCAGGGCCGTGAAGAAAAGGCTGTAGCCGCCGAGCAGGGCGAATCCCGCCCGCCAGTCCAGGCCTGCGGCGGCCTGGCTGATGGCGCCGGCCCCGAAGATCACCGGCGGGGCGAACAGCGGCAGGACGATCACCGCAATCAGAACCCCGCCCCGGCGACTGCCGATCGACAGAGCCGCGCCAATGCCGCCGGTGAACGAAAAGCCCAGGCCGCCCAGCAGGGCGGTGGCGATGATCAGAGGCGTCAGGCCGGGCGATGCGCCCAGGGCCATGGCCGCAATGGGCGCCGCGAGCGCGAGCGGCGCGCCGGTCGCCAGCCACTGAACCAGGCATTTGATAAAACAGACCGCTTCGAGGGGCTCGTCGCCCAGCGCCAGCAAATCCAGAGCGCCATCCTCGAAATCGCGCTCGAACAGACGCTCAAGGGACAACAGCGAAGTCAGGGCCAGCGCCAGCCAGGACGATCCTGTGGCGATAGCCTTCAGGGGGCCGGTGTCGGCGCCGATGGCCAGGGGCAGCAAGGTCGCCACGCAGGCATAGAAGGGCAGGGCCAGCATCGGCCCACCCCCACGGCCCCAGGCTAGGGCCAGTTCACGGCGGAAGAGGACGCCCAGACCGCTCATCCGCGCACCTCGACGATACGGGCCGGGATGGGCAAGGGGTCGTGCACCGCCGCCAGGATCAGGCCGCCCTTGGCGATGTGGCCGGCCATCAAACGACCGAACATCTCCCGCCGCGCCGTATCCAGCGGCGCCATGGGCTCGTCCAGCAGCCACAGACTACGCGGCGCGGCGACCAGGCGGGCGAGCGCCAGCCGGCGACGCTGTCCGGCTGAAAGCTTGCGCACTTCCAGATCAAGTAGAGGGCCAATGCCAAGGGTTTCGATGGCCGCCGCGATACTGGCCGACGTTCCGCCGGTCCAGCGGGCCTGGAAGTTCAGTTCGTCTCTGGCGGTGCGCCCGCCCTTCAGCCCGTCCTGGTGCCCCAGAAAGTGCAGGCCCCGGTTGCGCGCTTCATCGGCGTCGAGACCGTCGAACGAAATGGTGCCCTCCTGCGGCCGGATAAAGCCGGCCACGCAACGCAGGATCGAGGTCTTTCCGGCCCCGTTGGCGCCGGTCAGGGCTACGGCCTCACCCGCATGGACCTGGGCGCTGAAGCCTTCAAACAGCAGCCGGTCGCCTCGCGTCAGGGCAAGGTTGTCGATCGAGAGCCGATTGATCATGCAAATTCGCTCTGCAGCGGCCTGCGCGCATGGACGGTTCGCCCGGTCGCGGCTATGAGAAGCGCGGCCGTGCGGGCCTCGCGCCGCGCGGGAGACGACGCTGTGTGTCCCTCCTGAAAAGCGCGCGAATCCGCTTCCGATCTCCGGGCGGCCCGAAGGATGAGAAAAGGACTCTCAAAAATGGCTTCCATCAACAGTCTCGGCGCTCGCGCAACCCTCAAAATCGGCCGCAAGAAATACGCTTATTACAGCCTGCGGGCCGCGGAGGAAGCGGGCCTTTCGGGCATCCGTAACCTTCCGGTCTCCCTGAAGGTGCTTTTGGAAAATCTGCTGCGTAACGAAGACGGTGCCGGCACCTCCGGTGCGGACTTCAAGGCGATCGCCGCCTGGCTGGAAAACAAGGGCTCGATCAACCACGAAATCAGCTTCCGCCCGGCGCGGGTTCTGATGCAGGACTTCACCGGCGTTCCCGCCGTGGTGGACCTGGCGGCCATGCGCAACGCCATGGCCGCCCTCGGCGCCGATCCGGAAAAGATCAATCCCCTGAACCCTGTCGATCTGGTCATCGACCACTCGGTGATGGTCGACAACTTCGGCACCGCCAAGGCGTTCGAGCAGAACGTGGACAAGGAATACGAGCGCAATCTTGAGCGCTACCGCTTCCTGCGCTGGGGCTCGAAAGCCTTCAACAACTTCCGCGTCGTACCCCCCGGCACGGGCATTTGCCACCAGGTGAACCTGGAATACCTGGCCCAGACCGTGTGGACCGCCGACGAGTTGGGCGACACCCTGGCCTATCCCGACACGGTCGTCGGCACCGATTCCCACACCACCATGGTCAACGGCCTGTCGGTCCTGGGCTGGGGCGTCGGCGGCATCGAGGCCGAGGCGGCCATGCTCGGACAGCCGATCCCCATGCTGATCCCCGAAGTTATCGGCTTCAAGCTGACCGGCGCCATGCCGGAAGGCGCCACCGCCACCGACCTGGTGCTGACCGTCACCCAGATGCTGCGCAAGAAGGGCGTGGTCGGCAAGTTCGTCGAATTTTTCGGCCCCGGCATCCACAACCTGACCATCGAGGACCAGGCGACCATCGCAAACATGGCTCCTGAGTATGGCGCGACCTGCGGCTTCTTCCCGATTTCGCGGGCGACCATCGACTATCTGGCCGCCACCGGTCGCGACAAGGACCGCGTCGCCCTCGTTGAGGCCTATGCCAAGGAACAAGGCATGTGGGCCGAGGATGGGATTTCCTATCCCGAGTTCACCGACTCGCTTGAGCTGGACCTGTCGGAAGTCCAGCCGTCTTTGGCGGGACCCAAGCGTCCCCAGGACCGCGTGCTGCTCAGCGAAGCGGCCGCCAAATTCGCCGAGTCCCTGGCCGGCGAGTTCGGCAAGCCTGACGAACAACCCCGCACCCCGGTCGAGGGTGAAAAGTTTGATGTCGGCCACGGCGACGTGGTCATTGCCGCCATCACCTCGTGCACCAACACGTCCAATCCCAGCGTCCTGATCGCCGCCGGACTTGTGGCTCAAAAGGCCGTGGCCCTGGGTCTCAAAGTCAAACCGTGGGTCAAGACCTCGCTGGCCCCCGGCTCGCAAGTCGTCACCGACTATCTGACCAAAGCCGGCCTGACCAAGCCGCTGGACGCCCTGGGCTTCAATCTGGTGGGCTATGGCTGCACCACCTGCATCGGCAACTCCGGTCCCCTGCCGCCGGCCGTCTCCAAGGCGGTTCAGGACGGTGATCTGGTCGCGGTCAGCGTCCTGTCCGGCAACCGCAACTTCGAAGGCCGGGTCAATCCGGACGTGCGGGCCAACTATCTGGCCTCGCCTCCGCTGGTTGTCGCCTACGCCCTAGCCGGATCGATGAAGATCGACCTGACCACCGAGCCGCTAGGCAATGACAAGAAGGGCAAGCCTGTCTTCCTGAAGGACATCTGGCCGACCACCCAGGAAATCGCCGACATCCAGCGCAAGGTCGTCACCAGCGCGATGTTCGCCAAGCGTTACGGCGACGTCTTCGCCGGCGACGCCCACTGGCAGGGCATCGGCATTTCCGGTGGCCAGACCTATGCCTGGGAAGCCGGCAGCACCTATGTCGCCAATCCGCCCTACTTCGAAGGCATGTCGATGACCCCGGCGCCGGTGAAGGACATCCTTGAGGCGCGCGTTCTGGCGATCTTCGGCGATTCCATCACCACCGACCACATCAGCCCGGCCGGCAACATCAAGAAGGCCTCGCCCGCCGGCGCCTTCCTGATCGAGCACGGCGTCGATGCGCTGGACTTCAACAGCTACGGCGCTCGCCGCGGCAACCACGAAGTCATGATGCGCGGCACCTTCGCCAACATCCGCATCCGCAACCGCATGACACCGGAAGTAGAAGGCGGCGTGACGCGGCACTATCCGTCGGGAGAAGTCATGCCGATCTACGATGCTGCCATGAAGTACCAGACCGAGGGTCGCTCGACCGTCGTGTTCGCCGGCAAGGAATACGGCACCGGCAGCTCGCGCGACTGGGCGGCCAAGGGCGCCAAGCTGCTGGGCGTTCGCGCCGTGATCGCCGAGACGTTTGAGCGCATCCACCGCTCGAACCTTGTCGGCATGGGCGTCCTGCCCCTGCAGTTCAAGATCGACGGCTGGCACAAGCTGGGCCTCACCGGCGAGGAGATCGTCTCGATCCGTGGTCTGACCGACCTGTCGCCACGCCGCACCCTGACGATCGAGCTTTACCGCCCGTCCGACGGCCGCGTGGCCCGCTTCCCGGTCATCTGCCGCATCGATACGCCCACCGAACTTGAGTATTTCCGCAACGGCGGCGTGCTCAACTATGTGCTTCGCAACCTGGCTCGCGACGCGGTCGCCTAGACGATACCCGCCCCTTCCCGCACTCCATGCGGAAAGGGGCGCTTCGCTCACGTCAAGTTGAGGGGCGCTGTGGCTTCAGTTCCCCTAATCCGGCGCCATGCGTCTGGCATACCTGACACTGATAGGCATCCTCGCCTGGGCCCTGCCGGCTCAGGCTCGCAGCCCTGTGATCGTCGAACTCTATACAAGCCAGGGCTGCGGCGCCTGCGCCGAGGCGGGCAAGGTGATCGACCAGCTGGCCGCCCGCGATGACCTGTTGGCCCTGACCTTTTCAGTCGACTACTGGGACTATCTTGGCTGGAGCGACACCTTCGCCCGTCCCGAGTTCGCCGAGCGCCAGCGCAGCTATGCGGCCCAGTGGCCCAGGCAGGCGATCTTCACGCCCCAGGTGGTTGTGGGCGGCCGCGGCCAGACCCGGGCCGACAAGACGCCTGAAATTGAACGTATCGTGCGGCGGGCCCGCGTTCCGGACGGCGCCGGTCCCGCCATCCGGCTGCGGCCCGGCCGGGTGACGGTTGAGGCTGCCACGACACCGCTGGCCCACTCGGCCGACATCTGGCTGATCCGCTATGACCCGGCCCCCCAGGACGTCGAGGTCAAGCGCGGTGAGAACGCCGGCCGCACCCTGACCTATCGCAATGTGGTCCGCGAACTGATCAACGTCGGCCAGTGGAACGGCCGCCGGGCGACCTATCCCCTGCCAGCCGCCAAACGCGACGGCCTGACCAGCGTGGTCATTGTGCAGAAGGCCGGCGGCGGGCAGGTGCTGGCGGTCTCCGGCGACTGACGCAGGCCTTGCCCACAGCGCCAAAGCCCCGCAAGACAAGACATGGCCGCTTCCGCCGGACCCGAAATTGAACGCCTGATCGCCCTGCTGGCCAAGCTGCCGGGGCTGGGTCCCCGCTCGGCCCGCCGGGCGGCCCTGACCCTGCTCAAACGCAAGGACCAGCTTTTGACGCCTCTGGCCCAGGCCCTGGCGGAGGCTTCGGAAAAAGTCGTCACCTGCACAACTTGCGGCTCGCTCGATACCCGCAACCCCTGCGCCATCTGTTCGGACCCGAACCGCGATTCAGGCCTGATCTGCGTGGTCGAAGAGGTCGGCGCGCTTTGGGCGCTGGAGCGCGCCGGCGCCTACGCTGGCCGCTATCACGTGCTGGGCGGTCTGCTGTCGGCCCTGGACGGCCGGGGCCCTGAGGCGCTGCGCGTCGAAGGCCTGGTCGCCCGCGCCGCAAGCGTCCGCGAAGTCATCCTGGCCCTCCCGGCCACGGTCGATGGCCAGACCACGGCCCACTACCTCGCCGACCGCCTGGGGGCCACGCCCGTCACCATGCTGGCCCGAGGCTTGCCGGTCGGCGGCGACATCGACTGGCTCGACGACGGCACCATAGCCCAGGCCATGCGGGCGAGGCGGCCGGCCTAGGCGGCGGGACGCGACTCTGTTAGGGAACGGACCATGAACCCTTCCCTCGTTGCCCTGCTGGTCACCAGCCTTGCCGCCGTCGCCTTTCTGGCCTGGGCGCTGATGGAGCGGGCGCGCGCTAACCGGGCCGAGGTTCGCGCCTGGGAAGCCGCCCAGGCCGGGACCGATCCGGGCCAGCTGGCGTTCCTCAAAGCCCAGGCGAGCGAACAGGCCAACGCCGTCGCCAAGGCCCTGATCGACCGTACGGACGAGACCTTCCGCGCCCGCGAGGAAATGGCCCGCGAAAAGCTCGAGGCCCAGCTCAAGCCTGTGGCCGAGACCCTGGCGCGGTTTGAGGCCCAGGTGACCGCCGCCGAAAAGGCCCGCGCCGAGGAAAGTGGCGGCCTGAAGGAACAGATCGCCGGCCTGATGCGCGCCACCGCCTCGACCCAGGACGAAACCCGCAAACTGTCGGCGACCTTGCGCCGGGGCGCGGGCGTGCAGGGCCGGTGGGGCGAGCAGACCCTGCGCAACGTGCTGGAGGCCGCCGGGCTAACCAACCGTTTCGACTTTGAAGAACAGGTCAGCCTCGACACCGACGAGGGCCGCCGCAGGCCCGACGTCAAGGTGCGCCTGCCGGGCGGCGGGGTGTTCGTCATCGACGCCAAATGCTCGTTGAACGCCTTCCTCGACGCCCAGGAGGCGTCGGACGATCCGGCCCGTGAGGCAGCCCTGACCCGCCACGCCCAGAGCGTACGCGCTCACATGACCTCGCTGTCGGCCAAGGCCTATTGGGACCAGTTCAAGACCGAGGCCTCGCCCAGTTTCGTGGTCATGTTCGTTCCTGGCGATGGTTTTCTGGTCGCCGCCCAGGAGCGGGCCCCCGATCTGATGACCGAGGCCATGGACCGCAACATCATCCTGACGACGCCCTCGACCCTGTTCGCCCTGTGCAAGGCGGTCTCCTACGGCTGGCGGCTGGAAGACCAGGCCAGGGGCGCGGCCCAGATCGCTGAACTGGGCAAGGAGCTGTACAAGCGCCTGTCGGTCATGGGAGCCCACGCCGCATCGGTGGGCAAGGCGCTTGAGGCGGCGGTGTCGCGCTACAACCAGTTTGTCGGCTCGCTGGAATCCCAGGTCATGACCCAGGCCCGGCGTTTCGAGGACCTCCAGGTCGACCATGAGGGCCGCGAATTGCCTGAATTGACCCAGGTCGAAATCGCCCCGCGCGCCCTGACCAAGCTGGATGAGACCGAGGCTGAGGGTGCGCCAAAAGGCCGTCCCGCCTTGACGGTCGCCAAGCCCTAACCTACCTGACGCTCATGGCCGTACGCGACATCCTCGTGGTTCCCCACCCTGTGCTGAAACAGGTCTCAACCCCTGTGGAGGCGGTGGACGATGAGCTGCGCGCCCTGATGGACGACATGCTGGAGACCATGTACGCTGCGCCTGGCATCGGCCTTGCCGCCGTGCAGATCGGCGTGGCCCGGCGGGTCATCGTCATGGATCTGGCGCGCGAGGACGAAGAGCCCCAGCCCCGGTTCTTCGTGAATCCGGAAATCCTCTGGCGCGACGAAGAAATGGTCGTTTGCGAGGAAGGTTGTCTGTCTATCCCGGAAATCTTCGACGAGGTCGAACGGCCCGCGAAGGTGCGCATTCGCTACCTCAATCGTGACGGCGAGGCGGTCGAGGAAGAAGCTGAAGGCCTCTATGCGGTCTGCATCCAGCACGAGATGGATCACCTGGAGGGGATCGTGTTCATCGACCACCTCTCGCGCCTCAAGCGCGACCGGGCCGTCAGCAAGGTCAAGAAACTGGTTCGGGTAGCCTAGGGCCTCTTGTCCTTCTCGACCGGCGTGACACTCGCCTTCAGGCTTGCCCCGGTTTCCCGCGGGCCCGATCCCATCTCCTTCGCCCCTTCCTTGACCTGAGTCGCGCCCTTTTTGAGCGTAGCGCCGGCGTCCCGGACGAGGGGAACAGCGACCGCCTTAACATCGGCCGCGCCGGCCTTCACGGTTGCGCCGGCATCCTTGGCCAGGGCGCTGGCGTCCTGCCTGACGTCGGCGACCGCCTCGGCTGTCTTTCCGGCCACCTGGTCCTGATCAGTTTTCTCACAGGCGGTGGCCGCAACGAGGCCCAGCGCCGCTACGGTGCTGATTACCCGGTTCATTTCAGCGTCTCCTGGTCTGTTGCTAACAACAGCCCGGCTCGCGTCGGGTTCCGCCCGGGCGCGCGGGGGGCTAAAGACGCCCTATGCGTATCGCTTTCCTGGGAACCCCGCAAATCGCCGCCGACTGTCTGGCCGCCCTGGCGCAGGCCGGACACGAGATCGCCTGTGTCTATTCCCAGCCGTCCAGGCCGCGCGGCCGGGGTCAGATATTGAAGCCTTCGCCTGTGCAAGCCCTGGCTGAAACCCTGGGTCTGCCGGTCCGAACGCCGGCCTCAATGCGCGCACCGGAAGAAATCGCGGCCTTTGCCGCCCTCAACATCGACGCCGCCGTGGTCGTCGCCTTCGGCCAGATCCTGCCGCGCGCTGTGCTGGATGCGCCCCGACTGGGCAGCTTCAATCTGCACGCGTCCCTGTTGCCGCGCTGGCGCGGCGCCGCGCCCATTCAGCGGGCGATCATGGCGGGTGATCCGGTTACCGGCGTGCAGGTCATGCGCATGACCGAAGGACTCGATGAGGGACCGATCATCGCCACAATAAGCTTGCGCATCGACGCTGCTGAAACGGCCGGCAGCCTGTTCGAACGAGCCGCCAACGCTGGCGCCGCCCTGCTGGTCGAGACCCTGCCAAACATCGCGGCGGCGATGGCCTCTGAGACACCACAGGCGAGCGAGGGCGTCACCTATGCCAAAAAGATCAGCCCTGCCGAGGCGCGCATCGACTGGACGCGGCCCGCCGTCGAGATCGACCGGCTCATCCGGGGCCTGTCGCCCTTTCCGGGCGCCTGGTTCGAGGCGGCGTCCGACAAGGGTCCAGTGCGTATCAAGGCGCTGCTGTCACGCGCCGAACAGGCGAGCGGCGCACCCGGCCAGGTGCTCGACAATAATCTCCTGATCGCCTGCGGATCCGGCGCCGTGCGCCTGCTCAGGGCCCAGCGCGAGGGCAAGGGAGCCCAGGATGCGGCTGATTTCGAGCGCGGCTTTCCGCTTGTCTCCGGGGCCCGGGTGCTCTGATGCCGCGCTACCGGCTCACCATTGAATATGATGGCGGTCCCTATGTCGGGTTCCAGATTCAGGAGGCCCTGCCGACAGTGCAGGCCTCGCTGGAGCGGGCCGTGCTGGCCTTCAGCGGTGAGACGGTGCGGGTCCATTGCGCTGGCCGCACGGACACCGGCGTGCATGCGACCGGCCAGGTCGTGCATCTTGATTTGACCAGGGACTGGCGGCCCGACGTGGTGCGCGATGCGCTCAACGCCCATCTGGTTCCCGAACCCATCGCGGTGCTGTCTTCCCAGCGGGCCGAGGCCGAATTCCACGCCCGCTTCGACGCCATCGGTCGCCGCTATCTCTATCGCATTCTCAACCGCCGCAGCCCGCCCGCCGTCGAACAGGGTCATGTCTGGCTGGTGAAAAAGCCGCTGAACGCCAAGGCCATGCAGGCGGCCGGACAGGTGCTGCTGGGCTTTCACGACTTCACGACCTTCCGCGACGTCCGGTGCCAGGCCAAATCGCCGGAAAAGACGCTCGATACTGTGCGGATCTGGCGCGACGGCGAAGAAATCCGGCTGGAGTTCGCCGCACGGTCATTCCTTCACCGGCAGGTCCGCTCCATGACCGGCAGCCTCGTCGAGGTGGGGGCCGGGCGGTGGACGGCAGATGATCTGAAGGCGGCGCTCGAGGCGAAGGACCGCAAGGCCTGCGGGCCCGTGGCGCCGGCGGCGGGACTCTACCTGGTCGAGGTGAACTACCCCGGGAACGCCGCGAAATAGCGCTCGATCAGCCGCTCATAGATCATCGACAGCGCCTCGATATCAGCGACCGGCACGGCCTCATCAACCATGTGCATGGTCGCGCCCACCAGGCCCAGTTCGACAACCGGGCAGAGCTTGCGGATGAAGCGCGCGTCGGAAATGCCGCCGGTGGTGGACAGCTCCGGCGCTGTTCCGGTCACATCGGCGATGGCGCCCGCGCAGACATCCACAAAATCACCCGGCTCGGTGATGAAGGCGTTGCCGGTCAGGGCGGGGACCAGAGAGATGTGACCGTCGAAGCCTACGCCCGCCAGACGGCATTCCTCCTCCAGCCAGGCGATCAGGCTTTCACCGTCGTGGGCGGGATTGAAGCGGATGTTGAGCCGCGCGGTCACGCGCGCCGGGATGACGTTGGTGGTCGGATTGCCAACGTCGATGGTGGTCACTTCCAGGTTCGAGACTGGAAAACGCGGATAACCATCGTCCAGCACCCGGCTTTGCAGCACGTCCAGCAGGCGGATCATCACCGGCAACGGATTGAGGGCCAGGTGTGGATAGGCCACATGCCCCTGTTTGCCCTCGACGGTGATCACGGCGTTCAGGCTGCCGCGCCGGCCGATCTTCAGCTGGTCGCCCAGACGCGCCGCCGAGGTCGGCTCGCCCAGAACACAGTGATCGACGGCCTCGCCTTCCGCCATCAGGGCCTCGACCACCGGTCCGGTGCCATCGATGGCCACGCCTTCTTCATCGCCGGTGATCAGGAACGACAGCGAGCCCTTTACGGCGCCCCGCGCGCTGGCCCGCGCCGCCGCGGCGGCGAAGGCGGCGATGGCGCTCTTCATGTCGGCGGCGCCGCGCCCGATCAGCCAGCCATCCTCGACCACAGCCGCGAACGGGTCATGCCGCCAGCCGGCCGCATCCCCCACTGGCACGACGTCGGTATGACCGGCGAAACACAGGTTTGGCGCGGCCGTGCCCAGGCGCGCATAAAGGTTCTCGATTTCGCCGAACCTCATGCGCCGGCAGGCAAACCCAAGGGATGTCAGGGCGTTTTCCAGCACCTCCATGGCCCCTGCGTCCGCCGGGGTCACCGAGGGGCGGCGGATCAGGTCGCGGGCAAGGGCGAGGGCGTCAAGGCTCATGGCCGCCGTCATAATGCGCTTTTCCGCCGAGAGGAAATCGGAGCCGCGCCAAAATCAGGTCCTGGGCGCCGCTAAAGGAAAACTGTGGACGAAAGCCACCTTAGGTATTGCCCCGATGGCGCGCAGGTACGACCGTTGGTTTATTGAGTCGGACTTGGAACTTCTTTGGCGCCTGGATCGTTTCCAAGCGTCGACGTAAAAAGGGCCCTGACGGGCCCGATCCTTAAGGACCTTCGCCATGCGCAGTGCCGCCCGCCGCCAAAATCCGTTTGCATTTCTTGGGTCAATGGTCTGGGTCGCTGTCGCGTCCTTTGTCGCCGGCTTTGCCGGTTTCCTGATTTTCGGCGCGACCCTCGGCCCGAACTAGCCGTCGCCGCGCGCCACAAACCAGCCATTGCGAAAGCCTTCGTTGGCCTTGCCATATGCGACGGTCTGCCCGTCAGGCGAGCGGACGGTGCCGCCGGCGGCCTCCAGCACCGCGTGTCCGGCGGCGATGTCCCATTCCATCGTCGGGCCGTGGCGCGGATAGATGTCGGCGTCGCCCTGGGCGATAATGCAAAGCTTGATCGACGAATCCATCGGCTGGCGCTGATGGAATTCGTACTGCTTGGCCAGGGCGTCGGCGGTTTCGACCCTCATGGTGTGACTGATCAGGGCCATGGCCTCGCCCATGGGCCAGCGCCGCACCCGGACCGGCGCTTCGGGAGCTGTCGGGCCCCGGCGCATGGCGCCCGCACTGGTTGTGAACCAGGTCTGGCCCAGGGCTGGTGCATTAACGGCGCCCGCGACCGGGCGATTGTTCTCGATCAGGCCGATGTTGACCGTGAAATGCGGATCGCCGCGGACAAAGGCCTTGGTGCCGTCCACCGGGTCCACCAGGAAGAACCGCGGGCCGATCGCATCGGGGGTGCCGAACTCGCTGGCGTCTTCCTCGGAAATCACCGGAACGCCGGGAAAGCGTTCGGCCAGGCGTTTCAGGATCAGGACTTCCCCTTGCCGGTCGGCTTCGGTGACCGGACTCATGTCGGCCTTGGAGTCGACGGTCAGGACGGTTCGCCACAGGGGCAGGATCAGGGCTGCGGCTTCTTCGACGATGTCGGCGAGGATCCGGCCAGTGTCGGCGCTGCTTGTCATGAGCCGTTTCCTGACATGCCCCGCGCCTTTCCCAAAGCGGCAAATCAGGCCAATTCAGGTCCATGACCGAGACCGCGCCCGCCTTGCCACGCCCCGCCGAACTGGCCGCCCTGCTGGCCGCCAAGCTGTGTCACGACCTGATCAGCCCAACCAGCGCCATCGTCTCCGGCGTTGATCTGATCGAGGACCCGGAAAGCCAGGACATGCGCGAAGACGCCATGGGCCTGATCGTTTCATCCTCGCGCAAACTCGGCGCCCTGCTGCAGTTCTGCCGCGTGGCATTTGGCGCCTCGGCTTCGGCCGACACCTTTGACGTTCGCGATCTGAAAAAACTGTCCGAGGGCCTGTATGAGACGCAGAAGGCCGAACTCGACTGGGCGGTGACGCCGGAAAGCGCCAGCAAGCCGGCGGCGCGGACCATGCTAAATCTTGTTCAACTGGCGGCCGGCGCCCTTCCGCGTGGCGGGAACGCCCGTCTTGAAGTCGAAGAAGAAGGCCACAACCTGCGTCTGTCGGTCATCTCGACCGGCCTGCGCGCCACTCTGCGACCCGAGATCATTCAAGGCCTGGACGGTCAGGCCATGGGCGAAGGTCTCGCTGGCCACTGGGTCCAGGCCTACTACCTGTCACTGATCGTGGCGGATGCCGGCGGAACGATCAGTCACGAGGCCGGCGACGAGCGGGTTGTCATCGCGGTGACATTGCCGGCCTGACGCAGAAAATATCCGCGTATTCTCACCCTCCCTTAACCCTGAGGGGGTCATAGAGGCGCCTCTGGATTGAGGAGTGCGCCTCTTGATAAGGACCTGTCTTGTGGTCGATGACAGCCGGGTGATCCGCAAGGTCGCCGGCCGTATTATCGAAGACATGGGCTATGAAGTCGCCGAGGCTGGCGACGGCATGGAGGCGCTTGCCTGGTGCCGCGCCGCTATGCCCGACGCTATCCTGCTGGACTGGAACATGCCGGTGATGAACGGCATCGAATTTCTCAAGGCCCTGCGGGCCGAGCCCGAGGGCAAGACCCCCAATGTGGTCTTCTGTTCGGTGGAAAACGACCCGGCTCGCATTGCCGAGGCGCTGGACGCAGGCGCTGACGAGTACATCATGAAACCCTTCGACGGCGAAATCATCCTGTCCAAGCTGTCGATGGTCGGGGCCGCCCGATGACGCCGGACGATGCCGAAGCCCTCAAGATGATGGTCCAGTCGCGCTCGGGCGTACTGGTCAACGCGGACAACACCTATCAGATCGAAAGCCGACTTGGGCCAATCGCGCGCCGTGAAGGCAAGGCCTCGGTCGATGAGCTGATTGCCGCCATCCGCTCGAACCGCGACGAGCGGCTGATGTGGGCCGTCACCGAAGCCATGGTTAACACCGAGTCCTGGTTCTTCCGCGACTCCGAGCCGTTTGACCGGTTGCGCAAGGATATCCTGCCGCGACTTGCCGCGGCACGATCGCGGCCCATACGGATTTGGTCGGCCTCGTGCGCGGGCGGTCAGGAAGCGTATTCCCTGGCCATGGCGGTCGCCGAGGAGCGCCCGTCGCTGGGCGATGCGCGGATCGAGCTGTTCGGATCGGACATTTCGGAAGCCTGCATCCACAAGGCCCAGTCTGGTCTGTACAACCCGTTCGAAGCCCAGCGCGGCCTGCCGATCCGCATGTTGCTGCGTTATTTCGAGAAGCAGGATGAAATGTGGAAGGCGCGGTCCGATCTGGCCGGCGCATTGCGCTGGCGACGGATCAACCTGTTGTCGGACCTGACGCCGCTTGGCACCATGGATGTCATCTTCTGCCGTAACACGGTCAACGCCTTTGACAGGAGCTCGCGCCGGCGTGTGCTGGAACAGTTCCGGGGATTGCTGGTCGAAGACGGCTATCTGTTTCTCGGCCTGGACGAGGGCGCCGACGATATCGAAGGTTTCTATCCTGCCGCCGGTCTGCCTGGCGTCTATACCCGAACACCTGATCGCCAGGTCGAGGCTGCCTAAAGGCTAAAGGTCACCATCCCAGCCAAAGGCGGGCGGGCGTTTTTCCAGAAAAGCAGCGCGGCCCTCCGCGAAATCGGGGCCTGAAAATGACTCGATTGAAATCGCGCGGGTCGTGGCGTCGTCAAAGGCCTGACCATCCAGGGCGCGCCGGATCATGCGTTTGGCCTGGCGAATGGACCACTGGGAGTTGGCGCAAAGAACCCCCGCTTTTGCGTTCACGGCGTCAGCCAACTCCGCCGGTGCGAAAAGCCTGTCGACCAGACCGAGAACCAGGGCTTCGGCAGCGGGCGCGATCCGGCCGGTGAACAAAAGATCCCGGGCGGCGGAGGCCCCGACGGCATCGACCAGCAGCCGGGTATCGAACATGTTGTAGGTGATCCCCAGCTTGGCGGGCGTGATGCCCAGCTGCGCGTCGTCGGCTGCCAACCTGATGTCGCAGGCCAGCGCCATGGCCATGCCGCCGCCGATACAAAACCCTTCGATGGCGGCGATGCTCGGCTTGGCCATGGTCGATAATGCTGCAAGTCCATCGTGTACGGCGGCGGCGTAACGGCCGATACCTTCGCGGGTGGCGAACACGGCCTCGAACTCGGCGATGTCGGCGCCCGCGGCGAAGTGTCCGCCCGATCCGCGCACAATCAGAACCTTGACCCCAGACTCAGCGTCCACCGCCGCCGCAACCTCAGCCAGGGCCAGCCACATGGCCTGGTTCAGGGCGTTGCGACGGGCCGGACGATCAAGCGTGAGCGTTGCGCGATCCCCGGCAAAATCCAGACAAAGGGCGCCATCGGCAAAGGTCGGCATTAAAGGCTCCGGGCAAGACGGCCCTGCGTTAAACCGCCTGTCTGGCTCGCGCCAACAAAAAACCCTGCCGGGGGGCGGCAGGGTTCTAGGCAGATGGTTCGGGCCGACCGGATTATTTTGCGTCCTGAGCAGCGTCCTCGACCGCTGCGCCAGCGACTTTCACGTCCTTCCCGCCGCCTTCAACAGTGTTGCAGGCGGCGGTAGCCAGAACGGCGATAGCGGCGGCGAAAATGATAATCTTGCGCATGACTGTCCTCTTTGAATGTGTGTCCTGACAATGCTCAGCTCGACTCAAGGTTCCCTTTGGCCGCCAGTGGATCAGCAACCGGGAACGTCAAAAGGGCCGTAAGGCCACCCGTATCGCTGGCGCTGAACACGACCGTTCCGCCCAGTTGTCGAGCAAAGGCTGCCATCAATACCCCGCCGACGCCCTTGCGAACCCGCGCAAGCGCGCCGTCCGGATCGCCGTCGCCAGAGTCTTCGATTTCAAGGCGGGCCTGTTGGCTGTCGGCTGAAAACCGGATGAACAGCTTGCCGCCGCGACCATGGAAGGCGTGCTTCTGGGCGTTGGTGATCGCCTCGACGGCAAACAAGGCCAGGGGGCCAGACGATCAGGGTCCACCGACAAATGGTCGGCCGTCAGATTTGTATCCACGGCATGGCCCCGTAAAGACTCGGACATCACCAGTTGCGCTGTCAGGTCTTCCAGGAAGGACTTGAGGTCCTTCCTGCCGAAGGTTGGGGCCCTGGTAGAGGGTGCGGTAAATCAGGGCGATGGCGGCGATTCTCTGCCGGATATCGTCAAGGGTCTCGCGGTCGATCAACAAAGGCCGCGACGATGGTTGCGACAAGGGCGGGATTGCGAATGGCCAGAATGCCGGCCGCGACGGCTGCGCCCACCGCCAGCAAGGGCTTCTCACGGGCGATCTCGAGCAACCGCGCGATCAGGCCCGCGTCATCATCACGCGGCTGCGCCTTGGGACGCATTCCCGCCAGGATGAAGCCAAGCAGGATGACAATGATGAACGCCACGGCGACAATCGCCGCCGCCCCGGCAGTTCCCAGTGCAGGCGCGAGCGCTGCGAACAGGGCGATCGCCACCGCCGTCACGGCAATGACGACGCCCGTGGACAGGGCCACGATCGCAATGAGGGCTGCCAGCGATTTTTTCAGCATCAGCGGCGGCGACCGATCAACATGCCGAGCAGAAGACCGATGCCGGCAGCGGCGAGAAGGCCGGTCATCGGCCGTTCCCGCACCTTGTCGGCGACCTCGTTGCGGGCGCCATCAAGCGATCGTGCGGCGGTATCGACATAGGTCCTGGTATGGCTTCGCAGCGCTTCGACACCGTCATGAAGCGCGCCTTCGGCGCGCTTTGCGGCATGCTCGGCGCGATGCGCCAGGTCACTGATCTTGCGGTCCGCCTGTTCGGCAAGTCCGTTCGCGGCCTTGTCGATCTTGCTGGCCTTGGGGGTAGCGGATGCGGATTCGATGGTCATGGAAATCTCCGGCGTGGGGGTGGGGGACGCCGACGGAACGAACAATTACAGCTGAGGTTCCCCTTGTCACGTCGAATTCCTATCGCGATCCTGGATTGCTGCGCTATTATGTCGCGTCCGTGAACCTGTCGACACTCATCATCCCGAACGCTCCAGACGCCGCGCCAGCGATCAGGTCTGACGAGGCGTGGCTTGAGCTGGCCATGCGCGCGGCGGACATGGGTGCGAGCTACTGGGACATACCCGCTGACCGTCACTTTCTGAGTGACCGGGCCGCCGCCATTCTCGGCGCCCGGCCAGGAGCCAGGGCCGCCCGGGGCGGCGGGAGGATGTTTCGCTACACCCATCCGGACGACCTTGCCTGGGTGCGCAAGGTTGTTCTGGGCGCGGTGCGCACCGGCGCTCCCTACAAGATTGAACATCGGGTGCACCGAGGCGGCGGCGACGCCGTAATCTGGGTGCTCAGCGCCGGAACGCCCGTCCGTGACGAGAATGGCCAGGTGGTCCGCCTGCTCAGCGTTGTGAAAGACATCACCGAGCGCAAGGCGAACGAGGCGCGCCGCGAGATGCTGGTCGCCGAACTTGATCACCGGGTAAAGAACGTCCTGGCGTCGGTCCAGTCCATGGCCCTGCAGTCCGCGCGCCGGGCCCTCTCGCTGGAAGGCTTTCTGAAGACGTTTTCCGGCCGCCTCAAGGCCATGGCCTCGGCGCACACGCTGCTGACCGCCGCCCGGTGGCGGGGCGCAGAGGTGCGGCACATCGTCAATGCTGAACTGAGTGGCCTTGCGCCGCGCCAGACTCATCTTGAGGGACCTGAAACCGCGCTAACGCCGCGCGCGACGAACGCCCTGGCTCTGGCGCTGCACGAGCTGGCCTCCAACGCCCTCAAGTTCGGAGCACTATCCAACGAGGCCGGCCGGGTGGACGTTCAGTGGACCCGCAATGGGCGGGGCGGCCTTGACCTGGACTGGATTGAATCCGGTGGGCCGTCAGTTGTTCCGCCGGCCCGCCAGGGCTTTGGCAGCATTCTTCTTGAGAACGTAACCGGCCGCGAGCTGGACGGCGAAGTCCGGCTCCAGTTTCGGACCACTGGCGTCTGGGCGCGGATTTCGTCCGGGCCTGAGGCGCTCGTGCTTCCGGCTTCGACGGACAAGGCGCCTGAAGTCCAGGTCGAAGAACCGCCCAGGCCGGCGGTGCCGCAAGCGCCAGCCGCGCGCCTGCCGGCCACGGGTCTGGCGGGACTGAAGGTGCTGATCGTTGAGGACTCGCTCCTGCTCGCCCTGGAGCTTGAAAGCGGTCTTTCGGAAGCCGGCGCCGTGATTGTCGGCCAAGCGGCCAACGTCGACGAAGCGATGGGCCTCGTAGGACCTGACGTCCAGGCCGCGGTGCTGGATGTGGATCTGAACGGCGTGGCGGTCACGCCTGTTGCGGCGGCCCTCGTGGCGCGCGGCATTCCATTTGTGTTCGCCACCGGGTACGGCGACAATGATATGGCTCCACAGGGTTTTGACGCGCCGATCATCCGCAAACCCTATGCTGTCACGCAGGTGGCGGCGGCCCTGGCGGATATAAGACGCTCTGTACAAGGCCGCCCGTAGGCTGTCCGCGATCGGCCCGATCTGCCCCCCCCGGGGTTTGACCTTTGGCTGAGCGCGGCCTAAGCGGACCCGGAAAATAACTCGCAAGGACACCTCTCATGGCCCACGATTCAGGCGAAGCCCTCAAGACCTTCCAGTGGGAAGATCCCCTCGATCTGACGAGCCGCCTGACCGAGGACGAGCGGATGATCTCGGACGCGGCCCAGACCTATGCGCGGGAAAAGCTCCTGCCGCGTGTGGTTTCGGCCTATGCCGATGAGCGCTTCGATCGCGAAATCATGACCGAGATGGGCGCGCAAGGCTTCCTCGGTGCGACCCTGCCGGAGAAATACGGCGGCTCTGGCGTCTCCCACGTGGCCTACGGTCTGATCGCCCGCGCCGTCGAAAGCGTCGATTCCGGATACCGCTCAGCCATGAGCGTGCAGTCCTCGCTGGTCATGTATCCGATCTACGCTTTTGGCTCTGAAGAGCAGAAGATGAAGTATCTGCCCGGCATGGCCCGCGGCGAGATCGTCGGTTGCTTTGGCCTGACCGAGCCCGATGGCGGTTCCGATCCCGGCTCCATGCGAACCGTGGCCCGTGAAGTCGATGGCGGCTACATCCTCAACGGCGCCAAGATGTGGATCACCAATTCACCAATCTCGGATGTCTGCCTGGTCTGGGCCAAGCTCGATGGCCGGATCCGGGGCTTCCTGGTCGATCGCGGCTCGGAAGGCCTGTCCACGCCGAAGATTCAGAACAAGCTTTCCCTGCGCGCCTCGGTGACCGGCGAGATTTCGCTGACTGACGTGTTCGTGCCGGAAAATCAGCTGATGCCGGGCGTCGAGGGCCTCAAGGGTCCGTTCTCCTGCCTCAACAAGGCCCGTTACGGCATCTCGTGGGGCGCCATGGGCGCCGCCGAATTCTGCCTGCACGCCAGCCGCGAGTACACAATGAGTCGCATGTTGTTCAACCGGCCGCTCGCCCAGCGCCAGCTGGTGCAGAAAAAGCTGGCTGACATGCAGACCGAGATCGCCCTTGGCCTTGAAGGCGCCTACGCGCTGGGCCGACTGATCGACACCGGTGCCTGGGTGCCGGAGGCCATCAGCCTGATGAAGCGCAACAACTGCGGCAAGGCGCTGGATATCGCCCGTGTGGCCCGCGATATTCACGGCGGCAACGGCATTTCCGGCGAGTATCACGTCATGCGCCACGCCTCGAACCTCGAAACGGTCAATACCTACGAAGGCGCCCACGACGTCCACGCCCTGATCCTGGGCCGCGCGATCACCGGACTGAACGCGTTCTAGACCAGCGCGTTTGGCGCCGCGGAAAGTTGCAACGGACTGTTTACGGCTCGCCGCTACCCTTGCGTGAATTCCCGGGGGACCCAGGCGCGCATGGACCAGAACGATCCCATCCGCTGGCTGTTTGAAAACAGCCGCGAACTGATGGCGGTGGTCGGCGCGGAAAACGATTTCCAGGCCGTCAATCCTGCCTGGACACTCGCTACCGGCTGGATGGAAGCAGAGCTCATCAAACGGCCGTGCGTCGAGGTCATTCACCCCGAGGACATTCCGGTGGTCGCCTATACGGCAGCTGAGCTTAGGGCCGGACGCGACGCTGAACACACGGTCCGCGTCCTCCACAAGGACGGGACCTATCGCTGGTATTCCGGCTATCACAAGCTGCTGGAAAACGGCTCTTTCATCGGGGTTCTGAACGACGTCACCGGAGAGCGCGACCGCAGTATGGAGCTGGAAGAGGCGCGGCACAACAGCCGCCTCCTGGCCGAAGCTGCCGGTATCGGCACATGGTCGTTCGATCCCGTCGCCAACAGTCGCAAGTGGTCGCCCGACTTCTGCGCCATGGCCGGCTGGTCCCAGGAGGAGATGGAAACAGGAGAGCAGTTCCGGCTCCTGGTTCATCCCGACGATCTGGCCGGAATGAACGAGATCACCGGCAAGGCGATCATGGAAGGCGGCGAAGGCTCATTTCAGCATCGACTGAAGAGCAAGGACGGGCGCTGGATTCACATTCGGGCGACCTTCCGGACAGTGCCCACGGCGACGGGACAATTTGTTCTGAAGGGGATCTCCCAAGACGTCACGCCCCTGGCCGAGGCGCTGGAAGCAGCTGAGGCGGCCAGTGAAGCCAAGGCCAACTTCCTGGCCAACATGAGCCATGAGATCCGCACGCCGATGAACGGCGTCATGGGTGTTCTGCGTCTGTTGAATGATGAGCCTCTAAGCGTCGAGGGCCGCAAGATGCTGCACCAGGCGGTCGGCTGCGGCGAGATGCTGGCCGAACTGCTGAACGACGTTCTGGATTTCTCCAAGATCGAAGCGGGCAAGCTTGAAATGAATCCGGAGCCCGTCAATCCAGGGCACCTGGTCGAAGGCGTCGCCAGCCTCATTCGCCCTCAAGCTGAAGGCAAGGGTCTGAAACTGATCGTTGATCGGACTGAAGCGCGCGGCTGGATTTCAATCGATCCGGTGCGCCTGCGACAGGCCCTGTTCAATCTGGTCGGCAATGCGGTGAAGTTCACCCTGTTTGGCGAGGTCACCATTCGCGCCCGGATTCTCCAGAGCCCACAGGGCCAGCGTCTGCGCATCGAGATCCAGGACACTGGCGTGGGCATTTCGAAAGAGGCTCAGACCAGCCTGTTCCAGCGCTTTTCCCAGGCTGACAGCTCAACCACCCGCCGGTTCGGCGGCACCGGTCTTGGCCTGGCCATCACCCAGAGACTTGCCGAGATGATGGACGGCGATGTGGGCGTTCACTCCGTGCTGGGTGAAGGCTCGACCTTCTGGATCGAGATTGCCGCGCCGCAGGCCGAGCAGACCAGACTCGAGGTGGTGGCCGAAGCCGGTTATCTGGACGGTCTGTCCATCCTGGTGGTCGAGGACAATGCGGTGAACCGGATGATCGCCAGCAAGATGCTGGAGAATCTGGGCGCCGCCGTTGAGACCGCCGTCGACGGCGAACATGGCGTCGAGGCCGCCGCCCGCGGCGCCTTTGATCTGGTTCTTATGGACATCCAGATGCCCGGGATCGATGGCGTCGAGGCCACCCGCCGAATCCGCGCCATGGAGGGTCCGGCGCGCGATCTGCCGATCATTGCCCTGACCGCCAATGTCATGGCCCATCAGCGCCAAGACTATCTGAACGCCGGCATGAACGGCGTGGTCGGCAAGCCGATCAACCCCAACGTCCTGCTGTCGGAAATCGCCCGGCTGGCCGGTGCGGGCGCGACCCAGACCGCCTCCGCGGAACATGCCGCCTAGGCGCTTTGCCCACCGGGATGGCCAGTGCTAAACAACCGCCTTAAGCGGGGGCGGGGCAATGGCGAACAAGACAGCAGGCATCAAGACGGTGGTCACGGCATCGACCGCCGGCACCGCTTTCGAGTGGTACGATTTCTTCCTATATGTGCCGATGGCCGGGATCATGACCCGGGTGTTCTTCTCGGCCCTTGATCCGACCAGCGGCTATATCCTGGCCCTGCTCAGCTTTGCCGTCGGCTTTGCCTTTCGCCCCGTCGGCGCACTGATCTTTGGCCGTATCGGCGACCGGATCGGGCGCAAGGCGACGTTCCTGGTGACCATGGGACTGATGGGGGCGGCAACCTTCGCCATCGGCTTTGTGCCCAGCTACGCCCAGATCGGCATTGCCGCGCCCCTCATCTTCGTCGGCCTGCGCATCCTCCAGGGTCTGGCGCTGGGTGGCGAATGGGGCGGGGCGGCGATCTACATCGTCGAGCACGTCGAGGCCGACAAGCGCGGCGCCATGTCCAGCTGGCTTGGCTGTTCGGCTGCCTTTGGCCTGGGCGCCGCGCTTCTGGTCGTACTGATCACCCGCAATGTTGTGGGCAAGGAGTTTTTCAACAACGGCTGGGGCTGGCGCATCCCCTTCATGTTCTCGGCCGTGCTGCTGGCGATCTCGATGTGGATCCGCCTGCGCCTGCACGAAAGCCCGATCTTCGCCAAGATGCGTGATGAAGGCCGCCGTTCGGAAAAGCCGCTGGCCGAATCCTTCCTGAACTGGCCGAACCTGAAACGGGTCCTGCTCGCCCTGTTCGGCATCATGCTGGCCCAGGGCGCGGTCTGGTACTGCGTCTTCTTCTATGCCCAGACCTTCATGGAAAAGACCGTCCACGTCGACGCCAACATATCGCAGTTCGTCGTCCTAGCCCTGACGGCCTGCAGCGTGCCGCTCTATCTGGTATTCGGCAAACTGTCCGACCGGATCGGTCGCAAGCCGGTGATGCTGTTTGGTCTGGTGGTCATGCTGATCGCCTATTTCCCGGCCTTCCACATGATCGAGAAGTTCGGCAATCCGGCGCTCAGCGCCGCCCAGAGCGCCTCGCCGGTGACGGTCATCGTCGATCCGGCCGACTGCAACGTCCAGTTCGATCCGGTGGGCAAGACGCAGTTCGTCACCTCGTGCGATATCGCCAAGAGCACGGTGTCGGCCTCGGGGATTTCCTACGCCATTGAAAAGGCGCCGGCCGGATCGATCGCCAAGGTGCGCATCGGCCAGACCGTGGTCGATTCGGCCCATGCCGAAGGCGCCGACCCCAAGGCCCTGACCGCCAGCAAGACCGCCATCGCGGGGCGCATTACGGCCGCCTTGCGGGCCGCCGGCTACCCGAAGGATGCAGCGCCCTCCGAGACCTCATCTGCGGGGTTGTTCGTGATCATCCTGGTTATGGTGATCGGCGCAACGGCTCTTTACGGGCCCCAGGCCGCGGCCCTGGTCGAGATGTTCCCCGCGCGGGTGCGCTATACGGCCCTGTCCCTTCCATACCATATCGGTACCGGATGGGTCGGCGGCTTCCTGCCGGCCAGCGCCCTGGCCATCGTCACGGCCACCGGCAATATCTATTCAGGGTTGTGGTACCCGTTCATCTTCACCGCCATCAGCGCGGTGGTGATGCTGTTCTTCCTCAAGGAAATGCGCGGCGCGCCCCTGGACTAGACACGTCCATCTCGGGAACGAGACGTCTAATTCACCTGCTGTCCCCGCGAAGGCGGGGACCCAACGGATGTTCCGGACTAACGCCGCTGTTCGTGGGATTGACAGTGTATGGGTCCCCGCCTTCGCGGGGACGATCGGATGAGATTGTCCTAGTCGGCCGGCGGCACCGGTGGGGACTCTTCCAGCTCCTGCGCGGCCATGTCCTTCATCATCAACGGCACCTGGGTGAACGAGAAAATCACTGCCAGTATAGGCACGCCCGGAAAGCGGAAGAACACCCAGTTTCCCTCGGTGAACAGGTGGTGGGCGGCGGCGTTGCGCCAGATGATTTCATTGCTGACGGCGATGAAGGCAAAGAACAGCGCATAGCGCAGCGTCAGCCGCTTCCAGGTGGCGTCCTGCAGTTTCAGCGCCTCGCCCAGCAGGGCCTTCAGCGGCGCCTTGCCCATGGCCTGACCGGCCAGCAGGGCGCAGGCCAGAATGCCGTCGATGATCGTCAGCTTGATCTTGATGAAAATGGAGTCGTGGAACACCAGGGCCAGGCCGGCGAACACGATGGCCGATACGCCGGTGAACAGGGGCAGGATCGGCAGCTTTTTCAGAACGATCAGGCCGATCGCCAGGCCGGCGGCCGAGCCGATGGCCAAGCCCCAGCTTGCGAACATCAGGTCGCCCTTGCCCGACATCCGAGAGATCAGATAGGCGCCGGCAAAGGCGATGAGGCCCAGATAGTCGACTAGGGGCTGGACCCATTTCGGCGGTGTCTTGTCAGCCATCAGATTCAGGCCTCCAGCCCAACTAGGGATCGCGAAAAGGCGACCGCGTCAAAATCCTGCAGATCCTCAATGCCTTCGCCCACGCCGATCAACTTGATCGGGGCGTCGGACGCCTGGGCCACCGGCACCAGAACACCGCCGCGGGCGGTGCCATCAAGCTTGGTCATCACGATGCCGGTCACGCCGGCCGTGTTGCCGAAGATGTTCTCCTGGGCCAGGGCGTTGCGGCCCACCGTGGCGTCCAGCACCAGCAAGGTTTCATGAGGCGCCTCGGCGTCAAATTTTTTCAGCACCCGGACAATCTTGAGCAGTTCGTCCATCAGGCCCTGCTTGTTCTGCAGCCGGCCGGCCGTGTCGATCAGCACCACGTCAAAGGCTTCCGCCTGGGCCCGCTCGCAAGCCTCGAAGGCCAGCCCGGCGGCGTCGGAATTGATCGGCCGCGACATGAACGCCGCCCCGGCCCGATCCGCCCAGACCTTCAGCTGTTCGACAGCTGCGGCGCGGAAAGTATCGCCCGCCACCACCATCACCTTGGCACCGCGCCCGGTCAGATTGGCGGCGATCTTGCCAAGCGTTGTGGTCTTGCCCGAACCGTTGACGCCCACGAACAACACGACATAGGGCCGCGACGTTGAACCCAGGGGATCAAACCGGCCCTGCCGGGGCGCGAGTTCGGCGGCCACCAGCTCGGCCAGGGCGGCCTTGACCTCATCTTCGGAACTGCTCTTGCCGAACCGGTTCTCGCCAAACGCCCTGGCGATCTTGGCGGCGGTGCGCGGTCCAAGATCAGCCTCGATCAGCATCTCTTCCAGATCGTCGAGCGCGGCCTGATCCAGCGGCTTTTTCGCCACCACCGCCACCACGCTCTCGGCCATCTGGCCGGCCGAGCGCGACAGACCCTGGGTGAGGCGGGCAAACCAGCCCTTCTTTTTCGGCTCTTCAGTCATGGGCGGTCTCTAGCGCGGTCCGCCGGGGCTGTCTTGAGCCACTTTGGCCAGAGCGCGCCGGCCGTCATGACCGGTGACCGTCATGGCGACGATCTCGCCCACCGGGGCCACGCCCTCAAAGGCGATCTCGGTGAAGTCCGCCGCTCGGGCGATCCCGGCCTTTTCGACCAGCCCGTTCAGGGTGCGGCCGATCTGGGCGTCCAGATGGCGCACCAGTCCTGCATCGCCGCCGGCCCGCAGCCGGGCGGCGCGGGCCTTGACCACAGGGCCCTTGACGGCCGGCATCCGCGCGGCGGGCGTTCCGGGCCGGGCGCTGAACGGGAAGACATGCAGGAACGACAGGCCCGCCTCATCAACCAGGGCCAGGGTATTGGCGAACATCGCCTCGTCCTCGGTGGGAAACCCGGCGATCAGGTCGGCGCCGAAGGCAATGTCGGGCCGCACCGCCCGGACGCGGGCGATCAGGTCCAGGGACTGGGCGCGGCTATGGCGGCGCTTCATCCGCTTCAGGATCATGTCGTCGCCGGCCTGCAGCGACAGGTGCAGATAGGGGCAAAGCCGCGACTCCTGCGCCAGGCAGCGCATCAGCTCGTCGTCGATTTCGGCGGCGTCGATGGACGAGAGGCGAAGGCGGGCAAGGTCGGGGACCAGCTTCAGAATCCGCGCCACAAGGTTTCCCAGCTGCGGCGCGCCCGGCAGATCGGCGCCCCAGCTGGTCAGGTCAACGCCGGTCAGCACCACTTCGCGCACGCCGGATGCGGCCAGCCGGCGAACCTGCTCGACCACCTCGCCGGCCGGGACCGAGCGCGAATTGCCCCGCCCGAACGGGATGATGCAAAAGGTGCAGCGGTGATCACAGCCGTTCTGGACCTCGACATAGGCCCGCGCCCGGTCGCGCAGGCCATCGACCAGATGACCGGCCGTCTGCTTGACGCTCATGATGTCATTGACCCGAACCCGGGCCTCATCGGGCAGATAGGCGCCCTGCGCCGACTTTTCCGCATTGCCCAGCACCAGGTCGATTTCCGGCATGGCGGCGAAGGCGGCGGGATCAATCTGGGCCGCGCAGCCGGTGACCACGATGCGCGCATCGGGCCGCTCGCGCCGCGCCTTGCGGATCGCCTGCCGCGCCTGACGCACGGCCTCGCCGGTCACGGCGCAGGTGTTGAACACCACGGCGTTGGTCAGGCCATCGGCCTCGGCGCGGGCCCGGATCTGCTCGGACTCATAGGCGTTCAGCCGGCAGCCAAAGGTTACCACCTCAAGGGAGCCCGCTTGCGCAATAGGGTTGGAGCCATCGGCCATGGGCGGCGCTCTAGCAGTTTGGGGGCCAAAAGGCGACCATGCCGGGCTCAGTCCGGCAGCGTCCCCGAATATTCCAGCGCCACCGGCCCGGTCATGATCACGTGGTTGTCGGCCTCGCGCCATTCGATGACCAGCTCGCCGCCGTCCAGTTCCAGCGTCGCCTTGCGACCTGTCAGCCCCCGCCGGTGGGCCGCCACCAGGGCTGCGCAGGCGCCGGTGCCGCAGGCCTTGGTCAGGCCCGCGCCCCGTTCCCAGACCCGCAAGCGAATGCGGTCGCGTCCCTTGATCTGGGCGAACCCGACATTGACCGCCTCGGGGAACAGCGGGTGGTGCTCCAGCAGGCTGCCGTCGCGGGTCACATCGACGGCGTCGATATCGTCCACAAAGAACACAACGTGCGGATTGCCCATGGAGACACAGCCGGGCGTGTGCAGGCGCGGATTGTCAATGGGTCCGACCTGCAGCTCGATGCCGCGCGTGTCCATGTCTTCGGCCAGGGGGATTTCATTCCAGTCCAGGCGCGGCTCGCCCATGTCCACCGAGACGCTGTTCTCGCCAGCCCGGGTTGCCGACAGGCGCCGCTCTTCGGTGCGGAAACTGGCCGCGTCCAGCCCCGAAGCGCGCATCAACAGCCAGCCGGCACATCGCGAGCCGTTGCCGCAGGCGCCGATTTCCTCGCCGTCCGCGTTCCAGAACCGCACCAGGGGCTCGGTCCGGCCGGGCGCTATGCTGATCAGCTGGTCAAAGCCGACCCCGGACTTGCGGTCAGCCCAGGCGCGCACCTGATCCGCCGTGGGATCAAAGGCCTCGGCGCCGGTCTGGACGACGACGAAGTCGTTGCCCAGACCGTTCATCTTGAGAAATGGTCGGCTCATGGGCGGGCTCTATAGACCATCATGCGGCCTTGATCACCCCGGCGAGCAGCCGGCCTTCGGCGGCGCGGGACGAGCCTTCGCGCCAGGCGATGACGATCTCGCGGCTCGGGTGGTTTGAGCCGATCGGCCGAACACAGACGCCGGCTGCCTGGGCCAGGCCTGCGCCCATGGCCGGCAGGAACGAGACCCCCAGCCCTGAGCCGACCATCTGCACAAGCGTCGGCAGCGAGGTGGCGGCGATGGTCTCCTCGCCATAGCGGGCCGGCGGCGCCAGGCCGCAGGCGGCCAGGGCGTGGTCGCGCAAGCAGTGGCCGTCCTCCAGCAGGATCAGCTCTTCGCGGTCCATCGTCTCCGGCGTCACCTGGGCCAGGGCCGACAGCGGGTGGCCATCCGGCAGGGCGGCCAGCAGTTCGTCATCGACGACGTGGGCGTGGTCGAGCCCCGTCATGTCGTAGGGCAGGGCGATCAGGGCCGCATCCAGGGCGCCGGCCCGCAGCGCCGTGGTCAGCCGGTGGGTCAAATCCTCGCGCAGATAGAGGCGCAGTTTCGGATACTGCGCCCGCAACACCGGCAGGGCGCGGGGCAGCAGGAACGGCGCAATGGTCGGGATGACCCCCAGGCGGAACCGCCCGGACAGAGGATCTGCCGCGCCGCGCGCCGCTTCGACCAGATCGCCGGCCTGCGCCAGAATGGCGCCGCCTCGGGCCGCCACCTCCTCGCCGGCCGAGGTCAGGATCAGGCCTGACCGCGCCCGGTCGATCAGCGAAGCGCCAAGAATCTTTTCCAGCTCGGCGATACCGGCCGACAGGGTCGGCTGGGTGACGTGCGCGGCCTCGGCGGCTCTGGAGAACGAGCCATGTTCGGCGAGCAATTTGAGATACTGAAGCTGGCGCAGGGTCGGGAGCATGTCTCGATATAGGGGCGCTCTATCAAAACTGCAAAACAGATTGGCTGAATCTTCATGGCCTGCGGATTGTATCTGCCCAAATTCGCCCCACTTAAGCTTTACGAAAATATCGGACCGCCGGGCGCATCCGGCGGCCACTACCTTGGCACAGGGTGTGGTTAAAAAGAACCTTGCATCACTCACTACCTTGTTATGCGTAACCCCTGCCCGCCGCACCTGATTTGGGGATCTCGCAATGCGTCAGACGCTCTGGAAGGAAATCATCCTTTGCCTCCTGCTAGCGCTCGCGATCACCGCTACTGGCGTGGCCGCAGCGACGCTCTAGGCGGCTTCGAAACTCAACGGTCCGCCCCAGAAGGCCTCGACCAGGGCGTTCTGGGCGCCGGGCTCGCCGGTCGTCAGAAACCGCCGTAGCCCACGGTTTCCAGGCTCATATTCCGGATGCCGCGCCAGATAGCGCTCGATCGCGTCCGCCGTCGCCACAGGCTGGTGGATGATCGGCGTGCCCGTCGGCAGGGCGGCGCGGAAGATGTCGGCCACCAGTTCATAGTGGGTGCAGCCCAGGATCGCCCGGTCCGGCCCCCGGCCGATCCGCGTGGTCAGGGCCCGCACATGGCCTTCGATGGTGGTGGCCAGCTCCACCGCGCCCGCGCCATCTTCGATCATCTGGGCCAGGCCGGGACAGGCCTCCGAGAAAACCGCCACGTCCTGGCGGCGCTTGTCGATTTCGATCTCGTAGACGCGTGAGGCGACGGTGGCCCGCGTGGCGAACACGGCCAGGATGTCGACCTTTTCGACCTTGTCGCCGCGCCGCTCGGCCTCATGTTCCCACGGCAAGCCCGTCGCCGCCTCGATGGTCGGCACAATGATGCCCAGCACATTGACCGGACGGCCCAGTTGTTTGCGATAGGCCGGAAGCCAGGTCTGCTGCAGGCGGCGAAGGGCGATGGCGGACGCGGTGTTGCAGGCCAGCACGATCAGGCTGGCGCCTTCATCGAACAGGCGGATGCAGCCGGCCCGGGTCAGATCGACGATCTCCTCGCCCGACTTGCCGCCGTAGGGCGCATTGGCCTGATCGCCCAGATAGATGAAGTCGGCTGACGGCAGCCGGTTCACCAGGGCGCGGTGGACAGAAAGCCCGCCTACGCCGGAATCAAAGACGCCGATCGACATGCCCCAGGCTTACCGGGCGGCCTCGAAGTTTCAACCTATTCTTCCCACGGTCCCTTGCGTTGGGCCGCCGCGTCGATTCGCTCTCGCCACAGGAACAGGGCGGGCGTGACTATCAGCTCCATGACCAGCGCCAGCTCGGCCTCCTTGCCGCCGCCGCGGCCCAGGATCGTTCCGGCCCTGGCCATGCCGCCGATCACCACCAGGGCGCACAGCATCCGGAACGGCCAGCGCTGGGCCTCGATGCGCGGAATCATGATCCAGAACATCAGCCCCATGCCGAACAGGATTCCCGACAGATAGCGGTAATGGCTGTCCGCAAATTCGCCCGGCGCGCCAAAGCCGCTGAGCACACCCCAGAAACCGGCGGTCACCGGCACGATGGCGGCGACCGCCACCGCGATCTGCAAGGCCAGCCGCTCACCTTCAGGTCTGGTCATAATAGCCTCGCTGCCTGTTGCGGTCAGCCCCCTATATAGGCTCAGATAGCCGCGCGGCGACCCCTCGCCGGCGACAGGGCCCTCGCCATGAAGCGACGCACCTTTCTGGCGGCTGGACTGGCCGCCACCACCTTGCCGGGGATATCGAAGGCCCAGATGGAAAATCCTGTTCTCGCCAAATGGACCGGCCCCTATGGCGGGCTTCCCGCTTTTGACCGCGTCCGCACGGCCGATTTCCTTCCGGCCTTCGAGACCGCGATCGCCGCCGACAAGGCCGACGTCGACGCCATCGCGGCCCAGACCGCGCCGCCCAGCTTCGCCAATACCCTGGTCCCGATGGAAAAGTCGGGACGATCCCTCGACCGCGCCCAGTGCATCTATGGCGTCATCTCGGGCACCCATTCGACGCCGGAATTCCGCGACATCGAAAAGCTGATCGACCCGAAACTTTCGGCCCACCGCGACGAGACCACCCAGAACGCCGCGCTCTTTGCCCGCATAGAGGCGGTCTACAATACGCGCGAGGCCGCCGGCCTGACGCCCGAGCAACAGCGCCTGTCCTGGCTCTATTGGAACTCGTACGTGCGCTCGGGCGCCAAACTTGCGGGTCCGGCCAAGACCCGTATCGCGGCGATCAACCAGCAGCTGGCCAGCCTGTTCAACCGCTTCAACGAAAACCTGCTGGCCGACGAAGAGACCTTTACCGAAGTCACCGAGTCCCAGATGGCCAGCCTGCCCGCCTCGGTTGCTGACGCCGCCCGCGCTGAAGCGAGGGATCGAAAGCTCGGCGGCGCCGGCGCCATCGTCAACACCCGCTCGTCGGTCGAGCCGTACCTGGCCTACGCGACCGACCGGGCCATGCGCGAGCGTATCTGGCGCAAGTTCATCGACCGCGGCGACAATGGCGACGCCCACGACAACAACGCCATTATCAAGGACATCCTCAAGCTGAGGGTCGAGCGGGCGAAGTTGCTCGGCTTTGCCACCCACGCCCACTGGCGGTTGGAAAACGCCATGGCCAAGACGCCCGAGAACGCCATGGCGCTGCTGGAAAAGGTCTGGGGCCCCGCCGTCCAGCGCGTTCACGAAGAGGTCGCCGACATGCAGGCGATCGCCACTGCCGAGGGCGCCAGGATCACCATCGAGCCCTGGGACTATCGCTTCTACGCCGAGAAGGTCCGGGCCGCGAAATACGACCTCGATCTGAATCAGGCCCGGCCCTACATGCAGCTGGAAAAGCTGCGCGAGGCGATGTTCTGGACCGCCGGCCAGCTGCACGGCCTGGTCTTCACCCAGGTCACGGACATCCCCGTCCACCATCCCGATGTCCGCACCTGGAAGGTTACCAATGCGTCGGGCGCGCTGCAGGGCGTCTGGTACTTCGACCCCTTCGCCCGCGCCGGCAAACGCTCGGGCGCCTGGATGAACCAGTACCGCTCGCAGGAGCGCTTCGACGGCCCGGTCATCGCCGTGGTCTCCAACAACTGCAACTTCGTCAAGGGCGCGCCGGGCGAGCCGGTCCTCATCTCATGGGATGACGCCACCACCCTGTTCCACGAGTTCGGCCACGCCGTGCACGGCCTGCTCTCGGCGGTGAACTACCCGTCCCTGTCGGGCACCGCCGTGCCGCGCGACTATGTCGAGTTCCCCAGCCAGCTGAACGAACACTGGTTGCCGACCAAGGAGGTGCTCAGCCGCTTTGCCCTGCACTACCGCACCGGCGAGCCGATCCCCGCGGCCCTGGTTGAGCGCATCAAGAAGGCCGACACGTTCAACCAGGGCTTCGACACCGTCGAATATCTGGCCAGCGCCCTGATCGACATGAAGCTGCACCTGGCCGGCGATGCCGATATCGACCCCGACGCCTTTGAGCGCACAGAGCTGGCCAAACTGGGCATGCCGAAGGAAATCGTGATGCGTCACAGGACCCCGCAGTTCGGCCACGTTTTTTCGTCCGACGGCTATTCGGCCGGCTATTACAGCTATCTGTGGGCCGACACCCTGACCGCCGACTGCGCCGAGGCCTTCGAGGCCTCACCGGGCGGCTATTACGACAAGTCGACCGCCAGCCGTCTGCGCACCGAAATTCTGTCGAAGGGCAACACCATCGACCCGGCCATCCAGTACCGCGCCTTCCGCGGCCGCGATCCCGATCCGGCGGCGCTGATGCGCAAGCGTGGGTTCGTCAGCTAGCCGGCATCATTGCCCGTCACCGGGCTTTGGCCTATCGCATCACCCTGATGCCGCGCTTGCGCGGACCCTCAAGGAGTTGGCGATGTCGATCTGGAGCAAGGGCACAGCTGCGATGGTGCTGGCCGCGTGTCTCGCCGCCGGACTGCCCGCCGCCGCCCAGACGCCGAACGCGACAGCGGCCCTCACCGCCCGCGCCAACGCCGGCGCCGTCGAGGCCATGCAGGCCCTGGGTCTGGCCGCCGCAGCCCGCCGCGGCGGCGGCTCGGCCGAGCGCTCGCGCAGCGACGATGATAACCAGTCCGCCGTGCCGTCCTTCGTCGAGGCGACCCGCTGGTTCCGCATGGCGGCCGAAAAGGGCAGCGCCGCGGGCATGTACAGCCTGGGCACCTCTTACCTCGACGGCCAGGGCGTGCCGAAAGACATCGAACAGGCCATCCGCTGGCTGCGCATGGCCGCCGACAAGGGCAATGGCCCGGCCATGTTCAATCTGGCCTACATCTATGAGACCGGTGAGGACGTCCCCAAGGACCCCGCCCAGGCGCTGGGCTGGTACCGCAAGGCCGCCGAGGCCGGCGAAATGGGCGCCATGGTCGAGCTGGCCAGCAAGTATCACGGCGGCGAGGGTGTCACCCGCGATCTGGCCGAGGCCGCGCGCTGGCAGCGCAAGGCCGCCGACCTGGGCTACGCGCCGTCGATGCTGGCCATGGGCCGCTACTATGCGGCGGGCGAAGGCGTCGCCAAAAGCCCCGCCGAGTCCCTGGCGTGGTACCGCAAGGCCGCGGCCGCCGGAAACAGCGACGCCCAGATCCTGATGCAGGGCCGCTAGGCCCCCACAGCCTCTTCCACCTGATCCAGCCGGTCCTTGCCGAAGAACATCTCGCCACCGACGAAGAAGGTCGGAATGCCGAACACCCCGCGCGCCACGGCCGCCTCGGTGTTGGCGACCAGGGCGCCCTTCACCTCAGGATCCGCCGTGGCGGCGATCAGCCCCGCGCCATCCAGCCCGGCGGCGTCCAGCACCCGAACCACCACCTGCGGATCGTCCATCTTCTCGCCCGCCTCCCACATGGCGGCCAGTACGGCGGCGACGTAAGGCGCCTCCACGCCGGTCCTCTGCGCTGCGATGAGGCCGCGCATGATCAGCAGGGTGTTGACCGGAAAATGCGGATTGAACCGGAAGGCGGACAATCCGTGCCGCTCAACGAACCGCCGGGTCTCCAGCTGCTCATAGGCCAGCTTGCCCTTGACCTCGCCGAACGCCTCCATGGGCGAGCGGTTGTTGGTCGCCTTGAAAATCCCGCCCAGCAGACAGGGGATCAGATGCACGCTCGCGCCCGTCCGCGCGGCGATGCCGGGCAGCGCCTTCCACGACAGATAGGCGTTGGGGCTGCCGAAATCGAAGATGAACTCGATGGTCTTGGTCATGACGCCCTCACCAGGTTTCCGTCCAGGGCCGCAGGTCCATCTCGTGGGTCCAGGCCGATTTCGCCTGGCGGTGCAGGGCCACGAAACTGGTCGCGATATCGGCCGGTTTCAAAATCTCGTCCCGCGCCAGCAGGCCCTCGACCGCGCCCGGCAGCCGCTCGCGGGTGAACACCCCATCGATGGCGCCGTCGACCACCACATGGGCGACATGGACGCCCTGCGGCCCCAGCTCGCGGGCCATGGCCTGCGCCACGGCCCTCAAGCCAGCCTTGGCCGCGGCAAAGGCTGCAAACCCGTCGCGGCCGCGCACGCTGGCCGTCGCCCCGGTAAACAGGATCGTGCCCCGCCCGCGCGGAACCATCACCCGCGCCGCCTCGCGTCCTGTCAAAAAGCCGGCGAAACAGGCCATCTCCCAGACCTTGGTGAACACCCGCGTCGTGGTTTCGCGGATGGGAAAGCGCACATTCGCGCCGATGTTGAACACCACCACCTCCAGCGGCCCGACTTCGCGCTCGATCCGGTCGACCAGCGCAATCATCTCATCTTCGGACCGCGCATCGACGCCAAAGGCATGGGCCGTCCCGCCGCCGGCCGTGATCTCTGCGGCCAGGGCCTCCAGCTGATCCAGATTGCGCGGCCGCCGTGTCAGGCACACCGCCAATCCCTCAGCGGCGAAAGCCCGCGCTATGGCTCCGCCCAACCCGTCGCCCGCTCCGATGATCAGGCATGCGCCTCTTGATCCCGCCATCCTCTTTTCCCTTCGCGTCCATCTCAAAGGCTACAACAATTGAGCCCGGCGCCTATTGCCCCTAAGCCTGCGGTCAGGCGGAGGAAATCTAATGACCAGCCATCGACCGTTTCTGCGGGCCGCGCGCCATCTGATGCTCTGCGCCGCCCTGATCCTCGCCGCCTGCGCCACCGCAACGCCCCGCGCGCCTACAGCCTTCGCCGGGAGCCGCGACCTTGTCCTCACCGGCCAGGTCACCCGCGCCGACTGGCAGACCTACAAGGAGATCACCTTCGACGTTCCCGCCGGGATCGAGCGGCTGACCATCGCCGTCTCCCACGATGGCCGCGAGGCCCATACCACCCTGGATCTTGGCCTCGTCGGCCCGAACGGTTTTCGCGGCTGGAGCGGGTCGAACAAGACCGGCTTCACGCTGTCGGCCACAGACGCCACGCCTTCGTTCTCGCCGGGCCGCGTTGAGCCCGGCCGCTGGGCCCTGCTGATCGGCGTGCCGGCCATCCGTGAGGGCGTCACCACCCGCTTTGAGGCGCGCGTCACCCTGGCCGGCGTCCAGGCCCGGCCGGTGGAATTCGCCGCCGCCCCGATCCGGACGACTGCCGGCTGGTACCGCGGCGACTTCCACGCCCACACCGCCCACAGCGATGGCAGTTGCGACAGCCTCTCAGGCAAGCGCACCCCATGCCCGGCCTTCCTGACCCTGGACGCCGCCCGCGCCACAGGGCTCGATTTCGTCTCGGTCACCGACCACAACACCGGCGCGCAGAACAACAGCCTGCGCGAACTTCAGGGCTACTACGACACCCTGCTGATCGTGCCCGGCCAGGAAGTCACCACCCTGTTCGGCCACGCCAATGCGCTTGGCATTACCGAGCCGATGGAGTTTCGCCTCGGCACGCCCTACCTGCCAAACCTTGAGCCCCTGCGCGACCGCGTAGCCGCCCACGGCGGCATGCTCTCGGTCAACCACCCCGGCCAGCCCACCGGCGAGGCCTGCCTCGGCTGCGGCTGGAACGCTCCCGACGCGCATCCCGAACGCATCGAGGCGGTCGAGGTGATCAACGGCGGCAGCATGGCCTCCACCGGCCTGGCCGAAAGCCCCAACTGGGGCGTGGTGTTCTGGGAGCGCCTGTTGAACCAGGGTCTCCACCCCACCGCCATCGGCGGCAGCGACAACCACGACGCCCGCATGACCTCCAAACAGTCGCCGGTCGGCATGCCCACAACGGTAGTTTACGCAACCAACCTGTCCACCGCCGGCATCCTCGACGGCGTCCGCTCAGGCCGCGTGTTCATCGACGTCGCCGGCCCAGGCCGCCGCATCATCGACCTTGCCGCCACCGGCCCGTCAGGCGAGGCCCGCATGGGCGGGACCCTGCGCCTTGCCGCCGGCCAGAGCGGCCGCCTGAGGATCGAAACGCAAGGGCTTGCCGGCATGACCCTGCAACTGGTGACCGGAAACGGCGCCCCGGCCCTGTCGCTGACCGCGCCGGGTCTCGCCGCCGACACCGATGTCCGCGACCTGGCCCTGCCCGGATCGGCTACCCCCTACTGGGTCCGCCTCAACGTCCGCGACGCATCCGGCAAACTGATGCTGCTGTCCAACCCGGTCTATGTGCGGCCGTAGGGCCCATTCGCGGCCACCCCGCACCCTGAAATCCTTGACCTTCCGCCCCCTGGCGCGCATAAGCCGCCCCTTCCGGCGCAACTTCCGTTCGCGCCCTCTACCGTGACGACCCCGGGGACCCATCCTGGACGAGCGCGGCGAGGCCTCCAGTCCGCGTGATCGCGCACTGGAGCGAACGGCGTTTGGGCCATCGCTAGAGGCTTCTATGTTCGACAATCTGACCGATAAACTGACAGACGTCTTCGACCGGCTTTCTGGTCGCGGGGTGCTGTCGGCCAAGGATGTCGACGAGGCCATGACCTCGGTCCGCGAGGCCCTGCTCGACGCCGACGTCGCCCTGCCGGTGGTGCGCGACTTCATCGCCGTGGCCCGTGAACGCGCGGTGGGCGGCGACGTGGTCAAGTCGATCCGTCCCGCCGACCAGGTGGTCAAGATCGTCCATGACGGCCTGGTCGAGATGCTCGGTGGGGACGGCCCGCCGGTCGGGCTGAACCTGGCCGCCAATCCGCCGGTCGTGATCCTGATGGCCGGCCTGCAGGGCTCGGGCAAGACCACCACCTCGGCCAAGCTGGCCCTGCGCCTGACCCGCACGGACCGCAAGAAGGTCCTGATGGCCTCGCTGGACACCCGGCGTCCGGCCGCCATGGAACAGCTGGCCCAGCTGGGAAGCCAGATCGAGGTCGAGACCCTTCCTATCGTCGCCGGCCAGGCGGCGCCCGACATCGCAAAGCGCGCCCTGTCTGTGGCCAAACTGGGCGGTTATGACGTCCTGATCCTCGATACCGCCGGCCGCACCACCCTGGACGAGGCCATGATGGCCGAGGCCGCCGAGATCGCGAAAATCTCGAACCCGACCGAGACCCTGCTGGTCGCCGACGCCCTGACCGGCCAGGACGCGGTGCGCACGGCCAAGGCCTTCCATGAACGCCTGCCGCTGACCGGGCTGATCCTGACCCGCGCCGACGGCGACGGACGGGGCGGGGCGGCGCTTTCGATGCGCCACGTCACCGGCCTGCCGATCAAGTTCCTGGGCACATCCGAAAAGGTCGACGGCCTCGACGCCTTCGACGCCCAGCGCGTTGCCGGCCGCATCCTCGGCATGGGCGACATCGTTGGCCTGGTTGAAAAAGCCGCCGCCGAGATGGACCAGGCCAAGGCCGAGCGCATGGCGCGCCGCATGGCCAGGGGCAAGTTCGACTTCGACGATCTGGCCAACCAGCTGGATCAGATGAAAAAGCTGGGCGGGCTGTCGGGCCTGATGGGCCTGCTGCCGGGTGTCGCCAAGCTGAAGAACCAGATGGCCGACATGGGGGTCGGCGACAAGATGCTCGACCGCCAGCGGGCGATTATCAATTCCATGACCAAGGCCGAGCGGCGCAAGCCTGACCTGCTGGACGCCAAGCGCCGCCGGCGCATTGCGGCCGGGGCCGGTGTCGACGTCGCCGAACTGAACCGGCTGATCAAGCAGCACCGCCAGATGTCCGACACCTTCAAGACCATGAGCCGCGACGGTGGCAAGTCGATGGCCAGGATCGCCCAGATGATGGGCGGCGGCATGCCGGGAATGCCCGGCGGCATGGGCGGCGGCGGCGCGGGCGCCGCGGGCGGCATGCCTGACATGGAGCAATTGAAAGCCCTGACCGGCGGCAAGATGCCGTCGATGGAAGAGCTTGCGAAACTGACCGGAGGCTCGGGCGGCCTTCCTGGTCTTGGAAGTCTGCCGCCCGGACTCAATCCCTTCAAAAAGAACTAGCAAAAACAGGAACTTGATATGCTCAGAATTCGTCTCGCCCGTGGCGGCGCCAAGAAGCGCCCCTACTACTCCATCGTTGTCGCCGACAGTCACTCGCCCCGCGACGGCCGCTTCATCGAAAAGGTTGGCACCTATAACCCGCTGCTCAAGAAGGACGATCCGGCCCGGATCACCCTGAAGATGGAATCCATCGAAGCCTGGCTGAAAAAGGGCGCCCAGCCGTCCGACCGCGTCGCGCGCTTCCTGTCGCAACAGGGCGTGGTGAAGTGGGAACACGGCAACAACCCCAACAAGGCCAAGCCGGGAACCAAGGCCGTGGAACGCGCCGCCGAACGCGCCCAGCGCGAAACCGACCGCGCCGAAGCTCTCGCCGCCGCTGCCGCCGCCCCCCCGCCGCCCCCAGCGCCGGAACCGGAACCCGAAGTGGTCGCTGAAGAAGCCCCCGCCGCCGAGGAAGCTGCTCCCGCCGAGGTCGCGGCTGAAGAGGCTCCCGCCGCCGAAGCTGCTGCTGAAGAAGCCCCTGCCGCAGAAGAAGCGCCCGCCGCCGAAGCTGCACCGGCCGAAGAAACCACCGAAGGATAGTGTCTTTGTCTCCCGCCCCGCACAGGGGCGGGAGGCGATCCATCATGACCAGTCCATCGCCCTCCAGCCTGATCCGGGTCGGCCGCGTCGCCGGCTCGTTTGGCGTGAAGGGCGAGGTGCGGATTACCGCCTTCACCGAAAAGTCGGCGGCCCTGCTCGAATACGGCAAGCTGCTGCGCGAGGACGGAACGACCGGTCTGACCATCGTCTCGGGCCGGGCCCAGAAGGGCGCCATCGTGGCCTTCGTAAAGGAAGTCGCCACCAAGGAAGAAGCTGACGCCCTGCGGGGACTGGCGCTCTATGTGCCCCGTCAGGCCTTTCCGGAGCCGGATGAGGATGAGTTCTATCTGGCCGACCTGATCGGCCTGCGGGTCATCTCGCCGGACGGTGAGGCCCTGGGCCAGGTCAAGGCGGTCCGCGACTTCGGCGCCGGCGACATTCTGGAAATCCAGCCGCCCTCGGGCGCCAGTTGGCAGGTGGCCTTCACCGTGGGCAATGTGCCGACCGTTCGCATCGCCGCCGGCGAAATCGTCGTCAATCGCCCGGCTGAAGTCTCCGAGCGAGACCCCTAGCCCTCGATCATCGGGTCGCGGAAGCGCATCAGGCCTTCCTGGGCGACCGACGCCACCAGGGCGCCGGCCTTGGAATAGATCATTCCCCGCGTGAACCCACGCGCGCCGGACGCTGACGGGCTTTCTTGCACATAGAGATGCCAGTCGTTCATCTTGACCGGACGATGGAACCACATGGCGTGGTCCAGGCTGGCGCTCTGCAGGCCGGGTGTCTGGAACATCAGATTATGCGGCCGCATGGCGGCCTCGAGGATCCCGGCGTCCGAGACATAGGCCAGGACCGCCTGATTGAAGCCTTCATCGCCGCCCAGATCGGACTTGGTCCGGATCCAGGAATAGCGGCCGGATTTTTCCGGCCCGCCGCCGGGATTGAAGGTTCCGGCCGGGCGGATTTCCATCGGACGGGCGGCAAACCACAACTGCTGTTCGGGCGTTCGCTGGGAATAGCGTTCCTTGAAATCGTCCTCCAGCGCCTCGGGCGAGGGAACGTCCGGCATGGCGAACTGGTGCTCAAACCCGTCCTCGGTAATCTGGAAACTGGCCGCCAGGTTGAAGATCTGTTCGCCGTGCTGGATGGCCGCGACCCGGCGGGTTGCGAAGGACTTGCCGTCCCGGGCCCGCTCGACCTGATACAGCACCGGCGCCTTGGGATCGCCCGGCCGGATGAAATAGCAGTGCAGCGAGTGGCAGGTCAGTCCCTTGACCGTCTGGTAGGCCGCAGCCAGCGCCTGGCCGATCACCTGGCCGCCAAAAATCCGTCCGCGCGCCGAATCCGGACTATGGCCGCGAAACAGGTTCACCTCGATCGGATCGAGGGTCAGGGTCTTTTTCAGATCTTCGTAGGTGCTCATGCCCAAGCGTTAAGCCCGGGCGATGCGCTCGCGCAAGCGCTTCAGCCGCCGAAAGCGGCCAGCAACTTGCTGTGCTGCGACAGAACCGGGTGGGGTTTTTCCTCATCGGTCTGGTCGACATACATGCGCCGGTCCAGATGCATGATCCGGTCATGCAGGCGCTGGGAACGTTCGATCAGCATGACCATGGCCGGCGGCAGCTCTTCGATGCCCTCCTGCGAGCCGTCCTCGGGGCGCTCGCGCAGGCGATAGCGATCCTCGCAGGCCGCCAGGGCGGTCATATTGCCTTCCTTGACCGCGCGCTGGACCAGCAGCCACGAGGCCACCTGCATCAGCCGGGTGGTCAGGCGCATGCTTTCCGAGGCGTAAGCCAGGGCGCCGCCTCTGGTCAGACGGCGTGATTCCTGACGGCCTGCGCCATCTAGATAGGCGGCGGTCTCCTCGACCAGCTCCATGCCTTCGTCAAAAATCCGGTCGAACAGTTCCGAGCGGGTGAAATCCATCACCACGCCCGCACGCCAGGGAGACGCCAAAATCGGCTCAGGTTCGTTCATAAGCTACCGTTCGTCCCCGCTTCCAAAGGCGCATGCACGCAACTGGCCTCCCAGGTTGCAACCCCTATGCCACGCAAAGTCCTAAAATTTGAACAGCGCATCGGCGGCCGACTTTCCGGACTGTTTCTTGTCCAATGCCCGGCGGGTGCGGGCCGCTTCGGCCTCCAGCCGTTCGATTCGTTCCGAAAGCTCGGAAACCCCGAACAGCTCAAGGTCTTCACGCTCGACCAGCACCAGGGCTGCGCCCCTTGCCTGCCTTGGCTCGGCGGGTTCTTCGATCATGTCTTCGCCCCCTTGTTCGCAACGTCTTGGTTCGGGTGAAAAGCAGGCGTATCTGACGCTCACAGCAGCCTTTACGCAAGGTCCGGAGATAACATGACGCCCAAGACAATGACCGCCATCGCCATCGAGGGTGGCAAGGGTCCGGCTTCGGCCCTTCATCCGGTGCAAATCGAGGCGCCTTCCCCGAAAGCGGGAGAGATCCTGATCGCCGTTCGCGCGGCGGGCGTAAACCGTCCCGATGTGCTCCAGAGACTGGGCGCCTATCCGCCCCCGCCAGGCGCGCCGGCGACCCTTGGCCTGGAAGTGGCGGGCGATGTGGTTGTCGCCGCTGGCCGCTGGAAGGTCGGCGACCGGGTCACCGCCTTGCTGGGCGGCGGCGGCTACGCTGAATACGCCGCGGTCGACGCCCGCCAGGCCCTGCCGATTCCAGCCGGGCTCGACTACGTCCAGGCCGCCGCCCTGCCCGAGACGGTGTTCACCGTCTTCGTCAATGTCTTTGAGCATGGCGGCCTGAAAGCCGGCGAAACCCTGCTGGTCCACGGCGCGACCTCGGGCATTGGTGTGGCCGCCATCCAGATGGCCAAGGCGGCCGGCGCCCGCGTCATCGCTACAGCCCGCGGCGCCGACAAGGCCAAGACGGCGCGCGATATGGGCGCTGACCTGGCCATCGACGCCTCGTCCCAGGACTTCGGCGCTGTGGTCGCCGAGGCCGGCGGGGCCGACGTCATTCTCGACATGGTGGGCGGCCCCTATTTCGAGGCCAATCTGACGGCGCTGAACTACCGGGGCCGCATCGTCTATATCGCCGCGCAAGGCGGCGGGAACATCGAGGTTCCGGTGTTCCGCCTGATGGCCAAGCAGGCGGTGATTACCGGTTCAACCCTGCGCCCTCGCGCCGCGGATGAAAAAGCCCGCATCACCGCGGAAGTCGAACGCATCGTCTGGCCGTGGATTGAGAAGGGTCTGGTCAAGGCCGTAGTCGACGCCACCTTCCCGCTTGCGGAAGCCGCAGCCGCCCACGCGCACCTTGAAAGCGGCGCCCATGTCGGCAAGATCATGCTGGTGAATCCCTAGCCATGGCCGCCCCGCCCAGCCCGATCCGGACCGTTCCGGGAGTAGGCGAACCCGCGCCGCGGTTCGAGGCGCTGTCAGACACCAATCCCAGGTTCTCCTTCGAAATGGTGGTGGGCCGGTACATTGTGATGGGGTTTTTAGGCTCAGCCGGGGCGGGTCACGCCATGGCGCCACTGGCCGCCATGGCTGCGAACCGGCAGCTGTTCGACGACGCCAACTTCTCGCTGTTCTGGGTTACGATCGATCCGGATGATCGCGCCAATGGCCGCGTTGGCGACGCCCTGCCGGGGGTTAGGGTTTTCTGGGACTTCGACGCGTCGGTCTCACAGCTTTGGGGCGCGGCGGACGCAGCTGGTCCGGCGCAGCACCAACCAATGTGGTTCGTGGTGGATCCGCAGCTGCGGATCCTGATGGTTCTGCCGATGGCCCAGACCGACCAACTGCTCACCGCCTTGCATCAACTGCCGCCGCCTGGCCTGCATGCCGGCTGCCCGGTTGCGGCGCCCGTTCTTATCCTGCCCAGGGTGTTTGAGCCGGAATTCTGCCGGGAGCTCATCGACATCTTCAAGGCGGGCAATTCGTTCGAATCCGGCTTCATGCGCCAGGTTGGCGAGAAGACTCTGCTGGTCAAAGACTATGCGCAAAAGCGCCGCCGTGATGTCTTTATTGAAGATGTGCCCACCCAGGACCGGATTCGCGCCATAATGCGCACGCGGCTGAGACCTGAAATCGAACGCGCCTTCCAGTTTCGGTTGACGCGCATCGAGCGTTATTTGGTGTCTTGCTATGATGCCGAGGACGGCGGCCACTTCCGGGCCCATCGTGACAATACCTCGACCGGCACTGCCCACCGCCGGTTCGCCGTCTCGATCAATCTGAACGCCGAGGACTATCATGGCGGCGATCTGGTGTTCCCCGAATTTGGCATGCAGACCTATCGCCCGCCGACGGGCGGCGCTGCGATCTTTTCCTGTTCGCTGATGCATGAGGCACGGCCGGTGACACGGGGTCAGCGGTTTGTATTCGTGCCATTCCTCTACGACGAGGCAGGCGAAGCCCTGCGCCTGGCCAATCTACACACCCTGGATGAGCGCTTGCGCGGGGGCTCTCCCTGACTGATTTTGCGTTTCCTTTCCACGCGCTATGGCCTATACCAAAATCATTACCCGCCCGGCCGCAAGGCCGGGCGCCGTCATTTCCGGGCCCTGAAAATCGGATCCGCTGAAGAGAAGAATAAAACCATGGCCGACCAGATCCTCTATCCCAAGGCGACCGCCGTCTGGCTGGTGGACAATACCTCGCTGACCTTTGAACAGATCGCCGACTTCTGCGGCCTGCACCACCTTGAGGTCAAAGGCATCGCCGACGGCGAAGTGGCGCGCGATATCCGCGGCGCCGATCCCATCGGCAACGGCCAGCTGACCCGCGAGGAACTCGACCGCGCCGGCGCTGACCCCAAGTACCGCATGCGCGCCAGCCAGGGCCGTCACGCCGAACTGCTCAAGGTCAACAAGAAGGGCCCGCGCTATACGCCGGTCTCGCGCCGCCAGGACCGCCCGGACGCCATCGCCTGGTTCATCAAGCATCACCCGGAAGTCACTGACGCCCAGATCTCCAAGTTCCTCGGCACTACCAAGGCGACCATCGAGACCGTCCGCCAGGGCGAGCACTGGAACAAGTCGCAGATCAAGCCGATCGACCCGGTGACACTGGGCCTCGGCACCCAGCTCGAACTCGACGCCCTTGTCCGCAAGGCCGCCGACAAGAAGGCCCGCGACGACAAAAAGAAGGGTATCGCGCCCGCGGGCGAGACCCTCAGGCCCGCGTCAGAAACCACGGCGCCGGAAATCGTCGAGGACGAGACCGTCGAGGATATTGCTGAAGACGCCGTCCTCGAGATGGAAGAAGACGAAGACTAGGCGACTATCGCCCCGTGAACCGGGGCGATCGCTTTTCGCGGAAGGCCGTCAGACCCTCGCGCACATCGGCGCTGGGGTTGGCGATCATCACCGCCATCTGGGCGTCGTTCATGGACGATTCCAGACTGCTCCCGGCGGCGCCCGTCATCATCATCTTGACCAGCCGCAACGCCAGCGGCGCACGGCTTGCAAGGTCCTGGCACAGCGCCAGGGTCCGCGCTTCCAGCGCTTCATCAGCCACAACCTCGGTGACCAGGCCAAGACTGGCGGCGGTCGCCGCGTCATAGATCTCGTGCAGCCAGGTCATCTTTAACGCCCGGTCCAGGCCCATGGCGCGCGGGAACAGCCAGGCGCCGCCCTCGTCGGGCAACAGGCCCGCCTTGCCGCTGGTGTCGCCCAGCTTCGCCGAGGCACCCGCCAGGCGCAGGTCACAGCCCGTGGCCAGCGCCAGGCCGCCTGCCACGGCATAGCCCCGGATCATGGCCACAGAGGGCTTGTCGAGCCTGCGCAGGGCCAGCACGACGGCCTGCATGCCCTCGCGCATCTCACGGCCGTGACCCATGGGCTGGGTCGCAACCTGTTCGCGGTGTTCGGGGTCTGAGCCCGAGATATCCCCGCCGGTGCAGAACGCCCGCTTACCCGCCCCGGTCAGGACCAGAACCTTCAGGGCGTCGTCCTCGCGGTAGGTGGCGATGGCGGCTGTCAACTCCTGGCACATGCAAAAAGTGTAGGCGTTCATCGCGGACGGACGGTTCAGGGTGATCCAGGCGATCCCGGGCCGTGGGACGTCGCAGACAATCGTTTCATAAGCCGTCTCGAAGGGCGGGGTCATCCGTCGGCTCCGGTCCAGGCGACAAAGTTCGGCGCCCGGCGCTCGACGAACGAGACGGCCCCTTCGCGGGCGTCGGGATGGGACAGGCTCTCGCGCACCAGGGCATAGGTCTCGCGGGCTGCGGTGGGCAGGTCGGTCGCCAGGTGACGATAGACCTGAGCCTTGGCGATGGCCACGGCGCGGGGCGCGACCGTCCTGGCCATCTCCTCGACATAGGTCTGGATCGCATCCAGCAGTCCGGCGGCCGGAACCAGCCGGTCGGCCAGGCCGATCCGGTAGGCTTCGGCCCCATCGATGCGGCGCGAACTCCACAGCAAATCAAGCGCCCGCGACAGGCCGACCAGCCGCGGCAGCACCCAGCTCGACTGGTGCTCGGCGATCAGACCGCGCTTTGAAAACACTGTGGTCATCACCGCTTCCTCGGCCATGAACCGCAGGTCGCACATCATGGCCAGGATAAAGCCCGCCCCGGCGGCCGGACCGTTTACAGCGGCGATGATCGGCTTGGAGATTGAGGGCAGTTCGACAAACAGCCCGGGAACCTTGTCCTCGTCGGACACTTCAGCGATGCCCTCGCTGGTCGCGACCATAAGCTGTTCGGCGTCGATGCCAGCGCAAAAGCCCCGGCCCGCGCCGGTCACGGCAATGGCGAACACCGCTGGATCGGCCTCGCCCCGGCGCAGGGCGGCCAGGGCCTGGGCGATCATCGGCGTGGTCAGGGCGTTCAGCCGGTCGGGCCGGTTCAGGGTGACGAGCGCCAGCGGCCCCCGCACCTCGTAAAGCACTGTATCTTCCATGGCCGCCCCGCTTGTTATGGTTGGGGCAGACTATAACGGCGGCGGCGCGGGTTTAAACCGCCTCGTCGATCTCGACGTCGATGCCCTGTTCGCGGACTTTCCGGTAAAGTGTCGAGCGGCCGATGCCGAGGCGGCGGGCCACCTCGCTCATGTGGCCGGCGTAGATCTCGATCGCCAGCTCGATCAGGTCTTTTTCGATGTCTTCCAGTTTGCGCAGATGGCCGCGCTCGTCGAGGAACCGCACGGGCGCGACCCCCGGCATGTCGGCGATCAGTTCGGCGCTCGTCGGCACGCTCGCATAGGCCTGGGTGGGCGCCTCGTCGCTCATCGGCGGGGCAAGGCCCGAGACGGCCGGGAAGTCGTGGGGCTGCAGGAAGGGCGCGTCGGCCAGCACGATGGCCCGGTAGATGGCGTTTTCCAGCTGGCGGACATTGCCCGGCCAGTCATGGGACGACAGCATGGCCAGGGTTTCAGGGCTGGCGCCCTGGATGCGGCGGCCTTCCTCGACATTGAACCGGCGGATGAAGGCCTCGACCAGGGCGGGGATGTCGCCCCGACGCTCGCGCAGGGCCGGCGCCTCGATCGGAAAGACGTTCAGCCGGTAATAGAGGTCCTCGCGAAACAGGCCGGCGGCGACGCGCTCGGCCAGATCGCGATTGGTGGCCGAGACGATGCGCACATCGACGCGCACACTGCGCTTGGAGCCGACCGGGTCGATCTCGCTTTCCTGCAGGGCCCGCAGCAGCTTCACCTGCATATCCAGCGGCAGCTCGCCGATCTCGTCGAGGAACAGGGTGCCGCCATTGGCTTCCTGGAACTTGCCCAGGTGTTTGTCGGTGGCGCCGGTAAAGCTGCCCTTCTCGTGGCCGAACAGGATGGACTCGATCAGGTTGGCGGGCAGGGCGCCGCAGTTGACCGCCACGAAGGGCTTGCCCGAGCGGTCGGAACAGCCGTGCACGGCGCGGGCGATCATTTCTTTGCCGACGCCGCTTTCGCCCAGGATCAGCACCGGGATCGTCGATTTGGCCGCCCGTTCGCCCATGCGTTTGACCGCCATCATCGGCGCGCTGGTTCCAATCAGATCGTCAAAGGTCGCCTTGCCGCCAGCCCGCTTGGTCAGCCGGGCGACCTCGCCCTTCAGGTCGCCCATGGCCAGGGCGTTGCGGACGCCGACGATGATGCGTTCGGGCGATGCGGGTTTGACGAAGAAATCGCCCGCGCCGGCCTGCATGGCCTTGACCACGGTCTCGACGCCGGCGGCGGCGGTGACAACGATGACGGGCTGGGTAAAGCCGCGCTGGCGCATTTCAACCAGGGTCGCCATGCCGCCAAGGCCCGGCATGGTCAGGTCCAGCAGGATAACGTCGGCCACATCGCCGGCCATCAGCCGGTCGATGGCCGCCTCGCCGGTCTCGGCGTGAGCGACGGCAAAGCCCTCGCGCTCCAGCACGCCCTGAACCAGGCGCCGCTGGGTCGGATCATCGTCAACGATGAGGACCGTCTTGCTCATGACCTAAACACCCAACCATCACCGTCTCTCATTGCCCGGAGACGGCTCTTAAGCAGCCTGTTCTACAGACGAGGCGTAAAGGCGAGGTTTCGGAGAGGTGAGTCGGGGGTTAACGGTGCCCAAGCCGCGAGCCGCGAGGCGAGAGATAGCGCAACGTAAAATGATCCCGCTCCCCAACCACTCATCCCGGCGCACGCCGGGACGCGCCCGGCCTGGTTGAAGGCATGTCAGGCGTTGCCGGTAATGTCGCTCCAGAACGCCTTGGCCTTGCCGACGAAGCCGCTGCTCTCCGGGTGCTGGTGGTCGGTGCAGCCTTCGGAGAATTCGCGCATCAGGTCCTTCTGGCGCGCGGTCAGGCGGGTGGGCGTCTCGACAAAGATCTCGACCACTAGGTCGCCGCGCTGCGGGCCGCGCAGGGACGGCATGCCCTTGCCCTTGATGCGCACGGTGCGGCCGGTCTGGGCGCCTTCGGGGATTTTTACTGTGGCGCGGCAGGCATCTTCGGCGTCGGCCTTGAGGCAGGGGGCTTCAACGTCGCCGCCCAGCGCCGCCTTGCACATCGGCACCGGTACGGTGACCAGCAGGTCCAGGCCGTCCCGCTCGAACAGTTCGTGCGGCCTGACCGACAGGAAGATGTAGAGATCACCCTTGGGCCCGCCGCGCGCGCCGGCGTCGCCCTCGCCCGACAGGCGGATGCGCGAGCCGTCGTCGACGCCGGCCGGAATGGCGACATTCAGGGTGCGCTCGCGGCGCACCATGCCGTGGCCGCGGCAGTCGCGACAGGGATCGAGCACCAGACGGCCGGTGCCGTTACAGCGGGGACAGGCCCGTTCGACCGCGAAAAAGCCCTGCTGGGCCCGCACGCGGCCCTGGCCGTTACAGCCGCCGCAGGTGGTGGGGCTGGTGCCCGGCTTGGCGCCCGAGCCCTCGCAGGTCTCGCAGGTGAAGGTGACCGGGAACTTGATCTCGACGTCGGCGCCGGCATAGGCCTGGGCCAGGTCGATCTCCAGGTCATAGCGCAGGTCGCCGCCCCGCTGGGGCCCCTGGTTCTGGCGCCCACGGCCGCCGCCGAAGATGTCGCCAAAGGCCTGGCCGAACACGTCGCCAAAGATGTCGTTGATGTCGGGGCCCGCGCCGCCGCCCATCCCGGCCGAGCCGTTGACGCCGGCATGACCGAACCGGTCATAGGCCGCGCGTTTTTGCGGGTCCGACAGCACCGAATAGGCTTCGTTTATTTCCTTGAAGCGGCCTTCAGCATCCTCGCAACCGCCGTTTCGGTCGGGGTGATGCTCCATGGCGGCCTTGCGGAACGCCGTCTTCAGAGACGCTTCATCGCACCCGCGGCCGACTCCGAGAACTTCGTAATAATCACGCATCGCGGACAGCCTTAACGCTTAACCGTAAAGGGGAGGTAAGGTGGGCGGCGGCGGCTTGCAAGGCCGCCGTTGCGTCCTTCGAGACGCCCGCCACCGCGGGCTCCTCAGGATGACGAGCTGTTTGGATTGCAAAAATACTCGTCATGCTGAGGAGCGCTCGCAGAGCGCGTCTCGAAGCACGCAGGACGGATCGCCCTGCATCACTTCTTGTCGTCGTCGACTTCTTCGAATTCGGCGTCGACCACGTCTTCGTCGTCGGGAGCCGAGGCGTTCGCGTCAGGCGAGACGTCGGCGTCGTCGCCGCCCTCGCCGGCCTTGTACATGGCCTCGCCCAGCTTCATCGAGACCTGGGCCAGCGTTGCGGCCTTGGCGGTGATGTCGTCGGCGTCCTCGCCTTCCAGCGCGGTCTTGACGTCGGCCAGGGCGGTCTCGATCTCGGTCTTGGTTGCGGCATCGACCTTGTCGCCGTGGTCCTTCAGCGCCTTTTCCGTCGAGTGGACCAGGCCGTCAGCGCGGTTGCGGGCTTCGATGACCGCCTTGCGCTTGTCGTCCTCGCCCTTGTGGGCTTCGGCGTCCTTGACCATCTGCTCGATGTCGGCGTCCGACAGGCCGCCGTTAGCCTGGATGCGGATCGACTGTTCCTTGTTGGTCGCCTTGTCCTTGGCGCCGACATTGACGATGCCGTTGGCGTCGATGTCGAAGGTGACCTCGACCTGCGGAATACCGCGCGGGGCCGGCGGAATGCCGACCAGATCGAACTGACCCAGCAGCTTGTTGTCGCCGGCCATGGGGCGCTCGCCCTGGAAGACCTTGATGGTCACGGCCGACTGGTTGTCATCGGCCGTGGAAAAGGTCTGGCTCTTTTTCGTCGGGATCGTCGTATTGCGCTCGATCAGGGGGGTGAACACCCCGCCCAGAGTCTCGATGCCCAGCGTCAGCGGCGTGACGTCCAGCAGCAGAACGTCTTTTACATCGCCCTGCAGAACGCCGGCCTGGATGGCGGCGCCCAGGGCCACGACTTCGTCCGGATTTACGCCCTTGTGGGGCTCGCGGCCGAAGAATTCCTTCACTGCCTCGACGACCTTGGGCATGCGGGTCATGCCCCCGACCAGAACGACCTCGTCGATCTCGTTCTTTTTCAGACCGGCATCCTTCAGCGCCTGCTCGCAGGGCTTGATGGTCTTGGCGATCAGGTCGTCGACCAGGCTTTCCAGCTTGGCGCGGGTCATCTTGACGTTCAGGTGGAGGGGGCCCGACGCGTTCATCGATATGAAGGGCAGGTTCACTTCGTACTGGGGAACGGTCGACAGTTCCTTCTTGGCCTTTTCGGCCTCTTCCTTCAGGCGCTGCAGGGCCAGCTTGTCCTTGCGCAGGTCGACGGAGGTTTCCTTCTTGAATTCGTCGGCCAGGAAATTCACGACGCGAAGGTCGAAGTCCTCGCCGCCCAGGAAGGTGTCGCCGTTGGTCGACTTCACCTCGAACACGCCATCGCCGATCTCGAGGATCGAGACGTCGAAGGTGCCGCCGCCCAGATCGTAGACGGCGATCTTCTTGCCGTCGTTCTTGTCCAGGCCGTAGGCTAGGGCCGCGGCGGTGGGCTCGTTGATAATGCGCAGGACTTCCAGGCCCGCGATCTTGCCCGCGTCCTTGGTCGCCTGGCGCTGGGCATCATTGAAGTAGGCCGGGACCGTGATGACGGCCTTTTCGATCTTTTCGCCCAGGCTGGCCTCGGCGTCTTCCTTCAGCTTTTGCAGGATGAAGGCCGAAATCTGCTGAGGCGAGTAATCCTTGCCGTGGGCGCGAACCCACGCATCGCCGTTGGGCCCCTTTACGATTTCATAGGCCACCATGTTCTTGTCTTTCGCCACGACGGGGTCGTCGAACTTGCGGCCGATCAGGCGCTTGATGGCGAAGAAGGTATTGGTGGGGTTAGTGACCGCCTGACGTTTGGCCGGCTGGCCGACGACCCGTTCGCCGTCATCCTGCAGGGCGATGATCGAAGGCGTTGTACGCGCGCCCTCGGCGTTCTCGATGATCCGGGGGGCCTTGCCGTCCATGATGGCGACGCAGGAATTGGTCGTTCCAAGGTCGATGCCGATGATTTTGGCCATGTATCAAAAGTCTCCTGTCGTGGCGGACATAGGCGTCTGGGCCTTGTCGATAAAGCACCCTTTGGAACCCGTGTCCCCGTACTCTGTTTGATGAGGCGCATATGGGATCGGATGGGGATGACGCAAGGGGATGTTACACTTTGAATAGATTCAGCTTGTGGACCGATTGACCATGCCGCCCACCCATCTCGCCGGCTTTCAGCTGATCCTGGGTGCCCTTGGACCGCAAGATCAGGCCGCCCTGCTGGGCGAAATCATGGACCGCGTGCCGCCGGCGCCCTTCTATCGGCCGGTCACACCGGGCGGAAAGGCCATGAGCGTGGCCATGACCAATTTCGGGCCCCTGGGCTGGTTCACCGACCGGGCCAGCTACCGCTATGTCGACCGCCATCCCCAAACCGGCGGGCCCTGGCCCGATATTCCGCCCGCCCTGCTCGAACTTTGGCGCCGACATTCCGGTTCTGACGCCGCGCCCGATGCCTGTCTGGTCAATTTCTATGATGCGGCGGCGCGGATGTCGCTGCACGCCGACCTGGACGAGGCCGACTTTTCCGTGCCCGTCCTGTCGGTATCCCTTGGCGACACGGCCATTTTTCGCCTCGGCGGTCTGAGCCGGAGCGACCCCACCGTCTCGTTCCGCCTGGCTTCCGGCGATGTTGTCGTACTGGGCGGGCAGGCCCGGCGCGCCTATCACGGCGTCGACCGGATCATCCCCGGGTCGTCCCGGCTGATTTCCGGGGGCGGACGCATCAATTTGACGATGCGCCGGGCGGCGGCTCTGGGTTAGTATGCCGCGTCAAGGAGACGCACCATGGTCAAGCTCACCCGCCCGGAAGGCTGGCAGCCCGAGGACTTCCACACCACCCGGCGCGCCATTGCGCCGATGTTCTTTGCCGGATACGCCGCCGCGGCCGTCGCCGCCGACGCCCAGGAAAAGACCATTCATACGGATGAAGAGGGCCTGATCTGCGAGGCCATCCGCATCCCTGGCGGCAATGCGCCGATCCCGGCCTATGTTGCACGGCCCAATGCGCGAGGCCGGTTTCCGACCATCATCGTCATCCCCGAGGTGTTCGGCCTGCACGAATACATCCGCGACACCTGCCGCCGCCTGGCCAAGCTGGGCTATGTGGCCCTGGCGCCCGATACGTTCTTCCGGGCCGGGGACCCGGCACCCCTGACCGACCTGGCCAAGATCCAGGAGGTCGTCGCCAAGGCCACCAACGCCCAGGTGATGGATGACCTGAACTCGATCGGCAAATGGATCGAGCGTCAGCCCTTTGCCCAGAACGCCTTTGGAATCACGGGTTTCTGCTGGGGCGGTGCGGTGGTCTGGATGGCGCTGGCTCGCTTCAGTGGCCTGAAAGCCGGCGTCGCCTGGTACGGGCGGCTGCGCAAACCGCCTGCCGGGCAGTTCCTCGGCGATGAGGCCCGGCCATGGCCGCTGGATATCGCCACCCAGGTCCGCTCGCCGATTCTGGGCCTCTACGGCGGCCGCGATCAGGGCATCCCCAAGTCTGACGTCGACGAGATGAACGGGCTGCTGCAGCGGATGAACCGCACAGGCAGCCAGATCATTGTCTACCCCGACGCCCAGCACGGCTTCCACGCCGACTACCGCGCCACCTACAACGAGGCGGCGGCGAAGGACGGCTGGAACAAGATGCTGGCCCACTTTGCGCGCAACGGCCTGGCCCCACGGCCGGCGGGGCGGTAGGGCGCAGGGAGCATTTAGTGTCGGGCGAACGCGCGCCTTGCGGCGCGGGCGTGAGCGCAGCCTACTTCTTGGCGGTGAAGCCGGCGAACTTGGCGTTGAAGCGCGAGACGCGGCCGCCACGATCGAGCATCGCCGAGCCGCCGCCGGTCCAGGCCGGGTGGGTCTTCGGATCGATATCGAGGTTCAGGGTCGCGCCTTCCTTGCCGTAGGTGGAACGGGTCTGATAGGTCGTCCCATCGGTCATCACCACGGTGATCATGTGGTAGTCGGGGTGGCCTTCGGGTTTCATCGTTCGGTCCTGGCGGCTAAGGCAATATTTTCAGGCGCAGATTAGGTGCGCCCCGAAAATGGATGGGCGGCTATAGCGAAAGCGGGCCTTCGAAGCAAGACCGCGCGGCAAGAGGCTGGAGAGCAGACCGATGAGTGACGATATGGCCGCTGACGCAGCCGCTGACGGACGCCCCGGCGCCGGAGCCACCCTGGCGAGCGGCATGCAGGATGCGGCGGCCAAGCGCCCCCGCTCGCGCGACGTCCGGCCCCTGACCCGCCTGTTCCCCTTTGTCGCCGCCCACAAGGCCGACGCCCTGCCGGCCCTGTTCTTCCTGTTGCTGTCCACGGCCTCCAGCCTCAGCCTGACCTTTGCTGTACGGCTGCTGATCGACGACGGCTTCATCAAGGGCACCGGATCCAAGCTGGATCAGATGTTCATGCTGCTGGCGGGGGTGGCCGTGATGCTCGCCCTGGCCTCGGCCCTGCGGTATTTCTTCGTCACCAAACTGGGCGAGCGCGTGGTCGCCGACCTGCGCGAGGCGCTCTACACCCACATCCTGACGCTGGATCCGGCCTATTTCATCCATACCCGCACCGGCGAGGTGCTCTCGCGCCTGACCACCGACATCACCATTGTCGAAAATCTGCTGGCCTCGTCGGCCTCGATCGCGCTTCGCAACACCCTGATGATGATCGGCGCCGTCAGCGTCCTGATGATCTTCTCACCCCGGCTGACCCTTTATGTGCTGCTGCTGGCGCCGGTGATCGTCGTGCCGATGTTCGTGGTCGGTCGGTTGGTGCGCAAACGCTCGATCGCCGCCCAGGATCGTTTCGCTGAGGCGGTTGGCTTCGCCGGCGAGAGCCTCGATGCGCTCGACACTGTCCAGGCCTTTGGCCGCGAGAAAAACGCCTCGGACCGGTTCATCGGCGCCGTGGAGCTGGCCTTCAAGACCTCGGTCAAGCGCATCCAGGCGCGCGGCCTGATGACTGCCCTGGTCATGGCCCTGGTCACCAGCGGTGTCGCCACCGTGCTGTGGCTCGGCGCCCATGCGGTCAAGGATGGCGTCATGTCGGTGGGCGACCTGTTCCAGTTCGCCATGCTGTCGGTCATGGCGGCCGGCGCGGTCGGCGCCCTGGGCGAAGTGTGGGGCGAGGTTCAAAAGGCCTCCGGTGCCATGGCCCGCATCTCCGAACTGATGGAGGCCAAGCCCACCATCGCCGCGCCGGCCAACCCCGTCACCCTGCCCAGCCCGGCCCACGGCGAGATCGCCTTTGAGTCTGTCACCTTCGCCTATCCGGGCCGGGACGAAGCTCCTGCCCTGCGCGGCTTTTCCCTGCATGTGCGCCCCGGCGAGACCGTCGCCCTGGTCGGCCCTTCAGGCGCCGGCAAGAGCACGGTGCTGCGTCTGTTGCTGCGCTTTTACGATCCCCAGGCGGGCGCCGTGCGCATCGACGGCGTCGATCTGAAGGATGCCGACCCGAAAGAGGTTCGCGCCCGATGCGCCCTGGTGGCCCAGGACGCTTCGCTGTTCTCCGGCCCGGCCGCCGACAACATCCGTTTCGGCCGCGAGGATGCGACGGACGCCGAGGTCCGTGAAGCAGCCAACGCCGCTGAGGCCGAAGGCTTCCTCAACGCCCTGCCGGAAGGCTTCAACACAAAAATCGGCGAGCGGGCCAAGACCTTGTCCGGCGGCCAGCGTCAGCGCCTGGCCATCGCACGCGCCCTGGTTCGCAATGCGCCCATCCTGCTGCTCGATGAAGCCACCAGCGCCCTGGACGCTGAAAACGAGCGCCTGGTGCAGAACGCGCTCGCCCGCGCCATGACCGGCCGCACGACCCTAGTCATCGCTCACAGGCTGGCCACAGTGCTCAAGGCCGACCGCATCGTGGTGATGGACGAAGGCCGCGTGGTCGAGCAGGGCACCCACCACGAACTGTCGGCCAAGGGCGGCCTCTATGCCAAACTGGCCCGGCTGCAGTTCGCCGGCGAAGCGGCCTAGCCCCCGCGGGCCTCGACGCCGATGGCCGGAAAGTCGGTGAAGAAGCCGTCGATGCCCATAGCCAGGTACTTGCGCATATAGCCGACGATGTTGCCGTGGGCGTTGGGATCGGTCCCGATCTTGAACTCGGCCGGCAGGAAGCTGTTCTCCGCGCGGAAGGTGTAGGGATGCACCTTGATGCCCAGCTTGTGGGCGGTTTCGACCAGATGCGGCGTGACCAGCGAGATGTCGGGGCCAAGGCCGGTGGCATATTCGGCGACACGGGCCAGGCCCTCGTCGGTCAGCAGGGCCCGGTCCGAGGTGGTCTGGACGATGGTCGAGGCGGTCCTGCCCTTCACCGCCTTCAGGGCGTCGGGTTCAAAGCTTTGCAGGAACACCGGGGTCATCGGACTGGGCAGGCCGTTGGCGGCCAGCATGGCCAGCAGCAGCTTGTCGGTCTCAAAGCCCTTGGCCTTCAGTTCGGCCCACTGTTTCAGCTCGGGATAGATGCCGATCGGCCGGCCCAGCCGCGCCGATTCCGATTTGGCCAGGTCGATAACCTGCTGCAGGGTCGGCGGGATTTCCTGGCCGTCGTATTTCGCATTGTCCGGGCGGATGTTCGGGATCCGCTCCTTGGCCCGCAGGGTCTGGTACTCGGCCAGGGTGAAGTCCTCGACGTACCACTTGCCGTCCTTGCCGCGCGCCGCGAACTCGGGGTGGGTGGAGACATTGGTGGTGGTTGAGATTTCCGACTCGTGACGGGCGACCAGCACGCCGTCCTTCGTCACCACCAGATCGGGCTCGATGACATCGCCGCCCTGGGCAATGGCCAGCCGGTAGCCCAGCAGGGTGTGCTCGGGCCGAAGACCGCTGGCGCCGCGATGGGCGATGACCAGAGGCTTGGCGGGTTGCGCCCTCACCAGGGTCGGGGTCATGGCGGCGGCGAAAAGCAGGCCGGAGGCTGCGCGGCGTGTGATGGTCATGGACAAGCTCCCTAGAGCATTTTCATGACAGAAGAATCGCCGGCTGGAAACGTCAGGCGATTTTGCGGATGCCCCACCACCGGCGCAGGGCCGCAACCACCCAGAACAGTTCGACCACGCCGAACGGCCAGGCGCCCTGGGCAAACCCGTAGATCGAGCTCAGCAGACAGGTGAAGGCAAAGCCCAGTGTCCACCCGTGCCCCCGCGATTCCAGCACGTAACAGACCAGCATCGCGGCCAGGGAGCCGACGCCAAAGGCGGTAAGGGCGTCCATCAGTCGGGTGTCAGGCCGCGGCCTTGAGCCGCTCCAGGATCAGGGGCTGGATGTCCGGGTTGCCGGCGACTATGCCGCCGGTGCCCAGAACGTCCTCGCCGCCGTCGGCGTTGGACCAGGTCCCGCCGGCTTCCGACACCAGCAAAAGGCCGGCGGCCATGTCCCAGGGCGACAGATCGCGCTCCCAGAAGCCGTCGAAACGCCCCGCCGCCACAAAGGCCAGGTCCAGCGAGGCCGCGCCAAACCGGCGCACGCCGGCGACCTTCTGGGTCATCTGGTGCAGTTCCTTCAGGAACCGGCCGTGCTGGCCATGGCCCATGAACGGAATGCCGGTGGCCAGCAGGGCATCGTCCAGGCTCTTGCGGGCCGAGACGCGCAGGCGGCGGTCGTTGTGGTAGGCGCCCTTGTTCTTTTCCGCCCAGTAAAGGTCGCTGGTCACGGGGTTATAGGTCACCGCCGCCACGATGGCGCCGTCGCGCTCGAGCGCGATATTGACCGCAAAGTGGGGGATGGCGTGCATGAAGTTGGTGGTGCCGTCGAGGGGATCGACGATCCAGCGGTGGGTCTTGTCCGAGCCCTCGATCATGCCGCATTCCTCGCCGAGGAAACCGTAGCCGGGACGCACCCGCTCCAGCTCTTCGCGCACGACCTTTTCGGCCTTGGTGTCGGCCGAGGTCACGAAATCGGCCAGACCCTTGCGGGAGACCTGCAGGTTCTCAAGCTCGCCGAAATCGCGCGACAGACCCTTGGCGGCCTTGCGGGCCGCGTCGGTCATGACTTTCAACAGGGCTGACTGGGTCACGCGGCTAGTCCGCGCGGCGCATGTACTCGCCGGTCTCCGTATCAACCAGGACCCGTTCGCCGGCTTCCATATAGGCCGGGATCATGATGCGCATGCCGTTCGAGGCCTTGGCGGGCTTGTAGCTGCCGGACGCCGTCTGGCCCTTGACCACGCCGTCGGCCTCGATGATTTCTAGGGCGACGCTGGGCGGCAGGGCGATGCCGATCGGACGTTCTTCGTGGAATTCGACTTCAACCGGCATATTGTCGGTCAGGAACCGGGCGCGATCCTCGCCGACGAAATCCTTGTGCAGCGAGATCTGCTCGTAGGTGCCCGAATCCATGAACACCAGCATGTCGCCGTCCTCATAGAGGTACTGATAGGTCTTCTGCTCCAGCGTCACGCGCTCGACGGTGTCGGACGAGCGGAAGCGTTCGTTCAGCTTGCGCCCGTCGATCAGGTTCTTCAGCTCGACCTGCGCAAAGGCGCCGCCCTTGCCCGGCTTGACGTGGCTGGTCTTGACCGCGACCCACAGGCCGCCGTCGTGCTGCAGCACATTTCCGGGTTTGATGAGGTTGGCGATGATCTTGGGCATGAAGCGAGGTCCGCGTTCGAAAGGGCGGCGGAACCTAGCGGCGAGGGGGCCTCAAGGCAAGGCGCGAGCCATCTGCGCGTTGAAGTCGCGCACCGCCGCCGCCGGACCGGCCGGATAGTCCCACACCCCGGTGACCACGGCGATGAAGTCGGCGCCGGCTTTGACCAGGGGGGCACAGTTGTCGACCTTGATCCCGCCGATGGCCACGCAAGGGATCTGCATGGTCTCCTGCCAGATGGTCAGGATATCCGGATCGGGCCGGAAGGGCGTTGCGTGGGTGTTGGTCGGATAGAAGGCGCCGAAGGCCACATAGTCGGCGCCGGCCTCGGCCGCCTCCATGGCCCGGTGACGGGAATCGGCGCAGGTCACGCCGATCATCGCTTTGGGTCCCATGATTTTGCGCGCTTCGGCGACCGTGCCGTCTTCCAGCCCGATGTGAACCCCGTCGCAGCCGTACTTCGCCGCCCAGTCGGGCCGGTCGTTGAGGATCACCGCCGCGTCGCGGGCATGGCAGATGGGAGCGATCGCATCGATGGCCGCGGCGACAACGCCTTCCGGCGCATCCTTCAGCCGGATCTGCAGCGCCGCCACATCGCCGGCGTCCAGCGCCTGGGCCAGGATGTGTCCAAAGGCGGCCAGGTCGTCGATGACCGGCGGGGTGATGAGGTAGAGGCGGCACGACATGACCGCAGGCGCTAAGCCTGTTGATGAAACCCGTCAACCGGCTGGCGCGGTCTCGCGCGCCCCGGTAGCCTGCCCGCCGATGAACGCGCCCACCCCGCCCTTGAGTCCTGACCCCGCCGAGGGCGCCAGCCCGGTGATGGCCCAGTTCTTTGACGCCAAGGCGCGCCAGCCCGATGCGCTGGTCTTCTTCCGCATGGGCGATTTCTACGAGCTGTTCTTCGACGACGCGGTCAAGGCCTCGGCGGCGCTCGGCATCACCCTGACCCAGCGCGGCAATCACGGGGGCGAGCCGATTCCCATGGCCGGGGTCCCGGCCCACGCCGCCGAAGCCTACCTGGCCAAACTGATCCGCGCCGGGTTCAAGGTCGCCGTCTGCGAGCAGATGGAAGACCCGGCCGAGGCCCGCAAGCGCGGCTCCAAGTCCATCGTCCGGCGCGATATCGTCCGCGTCGTCACCCCCGGCACCCTGACCGAGGATGGTTTGCTGGATGCGCGCGGCGCCAATCGCCTGGCCGCCGTCGGCTGGCGGGCCGGGCAGGCGGCGGTGGCCAGCCTGGAGCTGTCCACCGGCGAGGTCGAGGCCATCAGCGTCAGCAAGGAGGGCCTGGCCGCCATCCTGGCCTCGCTGTCGCCCTCTGAAATCCTCGTGCCCGACCGCCTGTTCGCCGACGAGGCCCTGGCCGCGGCGCTGAAATCGGTGGGCGGCGTCATCCAGCCCATGGCCCAGGCCCTGGCCGAGCCCTCGGCCTCGGAGGCCCGCCTCAAGCGCCTCTACGGCGTCGGAACCCTTGACGGGTTCGGCGATTTTTCCGGCGCCGAAATCTCGGCTCTGGGCCTCATCGCCGCCCATCTGGAGGCGACGCAAGGCGGCCGCCTTCCGGCCCTGTCGGCGCCGAGGCGGGCCGGCGAGGCCGACGTCATGGCCATCGATCCGGCCACGCGCGCCTCGCTCGAGCTGGAGCGCAGCCAGTCGGGGGGGCGCGACGGTTCCCTGCTCGGCGCCATTGACCGCACGGTCACCTCGGCCGGCGCGAGGCTTCTGGCCGCGCGTCTGGCCCGGCCCCTGTTGTCCCCCGCCGCCATCAACGCCCGGCTCGACGCCGTCGAGTGGCTGGCCCAGCGCAGCGCCGTGCGGCGCGATCTGCGCAGCGCGCTGAAAGGCGCCGGCGACATGGCCCGGGCCCTGTCGCGTCTGGCGCTCGGCCGGGGCGGGCCGCGCGATCTGGGCGCCCTGAAGAGCGGCCTTGAGACCGGAAGCGCCATCGCGGCCGGGATGGCCCGCGTGGGCAAGCCCCTCGATGCGCCGCCCGCCGAACTGGCCCAGGCCCTCGCCGCCATCGATCCGGCGCTCTCGCCTGGCCTGTCGGACCTGCTGTCCGAGCTACAGTCAGGCCTGTCCGCCGACCTGCCGCTGCAGGCCCGCGACGGCGGCTTTGTCGCCGCCGGCGTGCGGTCCGAACTGGATCAGGCCCGCGCCTTGCGCGACGACAGCCGCCGGGTGATCGCCGCCCTGGAATCGCAACTGGTCGCCGAAACCGGCGTACCGCTGAAGATCAAACACAACGCCGTCCTCGGCTATTTCCTGGAAACCGGCGCCGCCCGCGCCGAGCCCCTGATGAAGCCGCCGCTCAATGCGACCTTCATCCACCGCCAGACCCTGGCCAGCCAGGTGCGCTTCACCACCGTCGAGCTGGCCGATCTCGATGTGAAGATCGCCGCCGCCGCCGACCGGGCCCTGGCCATCGAGATCGAGACCTTCGAGGCCTGGCGGGCGATGGCGCAGGCCGCCGCCGCCGCGATCCAGGCCGCAGCCGAGGGTCTGGCCCGCCTCGATGTCGCCGCCGGTCTGGCCGAATGGGCGGGCGAGGCGAACGCCGTTCGCCCCCTGCTCGACGAGTCCGCCTGTTTCGAGGCCGTCGCCGCCCGCCACCCGGTGGTCGAGGCCGCGGTTACCCGCAGCGGCGATCCCTTCACGCCCAACGACTGCCGCCTCGACGGATCGGGCAAGGCCTTCGCGCGGCTGGCCATCGTCACCGGGCCGAACATGGCCGGCAAGTCGACCTTCCTGCGCCAGAACGCCATTCTGGCGGTGCTGGCCCAGGCGGGCAGTTTCGTGCCCGCCAGCTTCCTGCGCCTGGGTGTCGTCGACCGCCTGTTCAGCCGGGTGGGCGCGGCCGATGACCTCTCGCGCGGCCGCTCGACCTTCATGGCCGAGATGGTCGAGACCGCCGCCATCCTGACCCAGGCCACGCCACGCAGCCTTGTCATCCTCGACGAGATCGGCCGGGGCACGGCAACCTATGACGGCCTGGCCATCGCCTGGGCCTGCGCCGAGGCCCTGCATGACGCCAATCGCTGCCGGGCCCTGTTCGCCACCCACTATCACGAGCTGGCCAAGCTTGAGACGAAACTGGCCCACGTCTGCAACCTGTCGCTCCGGGCGCGGGAGTGGAACGGAGACCTGATCTTCCTGCACGAAGCTGTGCCCGGCCCCGCCGACCGCTCCTACGGCGTCCAGGTCGCCAAGCTGGCCGGGGTGCCCCCCGCCGTGGTCGCCCGCGCCCGTCAGGTGCTCGAGCGTCTGGAATCCCAGGCCTCCAGTCCGGCCAGACTGGATGATCTACCCCTGTTCGCCGAGGCGGCTGAGGCCGCCGCAGTGTTTGAGGCCAGCCCCGTGGAGATCGCCTTGTCCGACCTTGATCTCGACGGCATGAGCCCCCGCGAGGCGCAGGAGGCGCTTTACCGGCTCAAGGGATTGCTTTGAGGGCGGGCGTTACTGTCCACCGCAGCTAAGGTCGCCTTCCTCGCAGTCGATTTGCGCCTGCAGTTCTGCGGTCCTGCGTTCAGTCTGGCCGGTCAGGCACATTGAATAGATCATTGGAAGAACCGAACCCCCTTCGTTCGACATGGTCTCGAAACGGCATTCGTCGTTCCGGTACTGCAGCCAGCTTCGTTCCGCTTTCTGGAGAGCTTGGCGCCCCTTGGGGCTTAGGCTTCGCGAGAGTCGATTGTAGACGGCATTCAGAGCCTTATCGGCCTTCTGGAAGTCGTTGTTTGCGGCGTCGTTCATCTCCAGCTGCGTCTGTGCCGTTGCGCCGCCGGCCGACAGAACCAGGCTCGCCAGCACAAGTCTGGCCCATCCTTGTTTGCGTTTTTTGGTCCTCATCGCCGCTTGTCCTTCGCCTGTGCTTGAGCCTGGTTTCCGCCGCCCGGTCCTGTCAAGAACGGCAGATCGCGGCTGGGGCGCCTCAAAGGCCTAAGACAACCGCCCGAAACCCCTATATCAAGCCCCGCATGCCGCCTCGCCTGAAACCCACGCGCCTGGAATTCGTCGTCGACGGCGTCAAGCTGCGCTCGCAGCTCACCGCCGCGGCCCGCACCTTCGCCGGCGATGACCCGGCCCAGCGCAAACAGGCCATCGAGGTTCTGCGCCAGGCCCTGTTCCGCGGCCGGATGATCGCCAAGGAGCGGCTGGAAAACGGCGCCTCGGGCGTCGACACCGTCAGCCTGATCTCCGGCGTCACCGACGAGGTGATCCGCGCCCTCTACGATTTCACCACCGTCCATGTCTTTCGCGCCCGCAACCCCACCGAGGGTGAACGGATGTCCATTGTGGCGGTAGGCGGCTACGGCCGGGGCACGCTGGCCCCGTTCTCTGACATCGATCTGCTGTTCCTTCGCCCCTACAAGGAGACGCCCCACACCGAGAGCGTGATCGAATACATGCTCTATGCCCTGTGGGATCTGGGCTTCAAGGTCGGCCACGCCTCGCGCACGGTCAATGAGTGCATCAAGCTGTCGCAGGAAGACATGACCATCCGCACCTCGATCCTCGAGGCCAGGCGGCTGACCGGCGATGAGGACCTGTTCGACGATCTGGGGCGCCGCTTCAAGGCCGAGGTTGTGCGCGGCACCGGCGCGGCCTTCGTCGCCGCCAAGCTGGCCGAGCGGGACGAGCGCCACGCCCGGGCCGGCGCCAGCCGCTACCTGGTCGAGCCCAATGTGAAGGAGGGCAAGGGCGCCCTCCGCGACCTCAACACCCTGTTCTGGATCGCCCAGTACCTGAACCCCGACACGCCCGGCAGCCTGCTGATGCAGCTGGGCTTTCTCGACAACCGCGAGATCGTGCTCTTCAACCGCGCCTTCGACTTTTTGTGGGCCGTGCGCTGCCACCTGCATTTCACCACCGGCCGGCCGGAAGAGCGCCTGACCTTCGATCTCCAGCCCGAAATCGCGCGGCGCATGGGCTATGGCGACCGGGGCGATGCGCCCGCCGTCGAGCGGTTCATGAAGCGCTATTTCCTGGTGGCCAAGGAAGTCGGCGCCCTGACCCGTACCTTCTGCGCCAAGCTGGAGACCGAGGAGCGGCAAAAGAATCCCACCGGCCTGTCCCGATTCATGCCCGGCCGCCGCCGCCGCCAGGCCGCGCCAAAGCCGCTGGATGCGCCGGGCTTTGTGCTGGATTCGGGCCGCCTGTCCATCGAGGGGCCCGAGACCTTCGAGAGCGATCCGGTCAATCTGTTGCGCCTGTTTCTTATCTCTGACCGGCGCAACCTTGATCTGCACCCCGACGCCTTCACCGCCGCCACCCGATCGCTGCGCCTGATCGACAATTCGGTCCGCCGGGACCCCGAGGCGGTCAAGGTGTTCCTCGACATCCTGGCCCGGGGCAAGCGCACCTTCCGCACCCTGACCCTGATGAATGACGCCGGCGTGCTCGGCCGCTTTATTCCCGAGTGGGGGCACATCGTCGCCCAGATGCAGTTCAACATGTACCACTCGTACACGGTAGACGAGCACACCCTGCACGCCGTTGGCGTCATCGCCGACATCGCCCAGGGAAAACTCGCCGACGAGCACCCCCTGGCCGTCGCCACCTGGCCGATGATCGAGGACAAGGAAGTCCTGTTCCTGGCCATGCTGCTGCACGACACCGGCAAAGGCGACGAGGCCGGCCAGGAGCTGGGCGGCGCCCGGGCCGCCCGCTCGGCCTGCACCCGCATGGGCCTGGATCCCGAGCGCGTGGCCCTGATCGCCTGGCTGGTCGAGCATCACCTAGTGCTCAGCGATTTCGCCCAGAAGCGCGACGTCTCCGATCCCGCCACGGTCGCCGCCTTCGCCGAGATCATCGGCGATCCGTCGCGCCTGCGCCTGCTGCTGATCCTTACCGTCGCCGATATCCGCGCCGTGGGCCCCGGCGTGTGGAATGGCTGGAAGGGCCAGCTGATCCGCGAACTGGTCGGCGCCACCGAGGCGGTGTTCCGCGGCGGCCGGGGTGCTGATCCCACCGCCAGCTTTCGCCGTCACCAGGCGATCGAGGCTGCCGAGGCCCGCGCCCTGCTGCTGGGCGCTGATCCGCATGCCTCCGGCTGGGCCAACGCCATGGAGGATGCCTATTTCACCGGCTGGAACGCCGGGGAGATCGCCGTCCACGCCGCCCTGGGCCGCCGCGCCGAGACCAGCGGCGGGGCCGCCGCCAGCGCCCGCATCCTGGCCCAGCACAACGCCGCCGAAATCACCATTGCCGCCCGCGACCGCAAGGGCCTGTTCGCGGACCTGGCCTCGGCCATCTCGGCCATGGGCGGCGATATCGTCGGCGCCCGGGTCTATACCTCGCCCGGCGGCCAGGCCCTTGACGTCTTCTATGTCCAGGACGCGTCGGGCGCGCCGTTCGGCAGCCGCGAGGCCTCGCCCCTGCACCGCCTGATCCGCACCCTGGAAAACGCCGCCCGCGAAGGCTTTGTCGCGCCCGAGGCCCGACGGTCCTATGAAATGGGCCGCGCCGCCGCCTTTGCGGTGACGCCCGCCATCCTGATCGACAATGACGCCTCGCCGGACGCCACCATCATCGAGGTCTCGGGCCGGGACCGCCCCGGTCTGCTGGGCGAACTGGCCCGCGCCCTGTCGGACAGCGACCTGTCCATCGCCTCGGCGCACATCGACAACTATGGCGAACGCGCCGTCGACGCCTTTTATGTGCACGACGGGGCCGAGGCGAAAATCATCGACCCCAAACATGTCCGCGCCGTGCGCAAGGCCCTGACCGACGTCCTCGAAAAGGAAGAGGTCTCGACCGGCCAGCGGCCCCGGCTGCAACGCGCCCGCGCCAGCGTCGCGCGGTAATCTCACAGGCTCTGCATTCGCTCTCGATGCGGGAATGCCAGCATGGCCGGCGCGTCACGCCGGCGCGCATCGTTCATCCCGGAGGCAAGCCACATTGCGCACGCTGGCGGATCGGATTAGCGCGGACAGTGTGAGCAAGGCCCCGAGCAAAGCGTCCAGACCCCCGAGCCTGATCCGCTCGTCGATGGTCTATTCCAGCTTCACCCTGATCAGCCGCTTCTTCGGCTTTTTCCGGGACCTGGCGGTGACCTACTATATGGGCGCCAGCGCCAGCATCGCCGCCGACGCCTTCAACACCGCCTTCGCCTTTCCCAACCTTTTCCGGCGCATCTTCGCCGAGGGCGCCTTTGCGGCGGCCTTCGTGCCGGCCTATTCGAAATCGCTGGAACAGGACGGCGAAGAGGTCGCCGACGTGCTGGCCGCCGACGCCATGGCTGTGCTCGCCGCCGCGACCTTGGCCATCACCATCATCGCCGAACTGACCATGCCCTGGCTGATGCTGATCATGCGCCCGGGTTTCGCCGCCGTGCCGGGCAAGATGCATCTGGCCGTGATCCTCACCCAGATCACCATGCCCTACCTGCCCTGCATGGCCATCTACGCCCACCTGTCGGGCGTGCTGAACGCCCGCAACCGCTTCATCCTGTCGGGGGCAGCCCCTATCCTTCTGAACCTGTGGACCCTGGCGGTGGTGCTGCCGGCCCACAACGCGGTTCAGGCCGCCGAACTGGCCTCCTGGGGCATCGTCGCGGCGGGGATCAGCCAGGCCGCCCTGCTGTGGTGGGGGGTCAACAAGTCGGGCGCCAAGGTGACGATCCGCTGGCCGCGCATGACGCCGCAGATCAAGGCCCTGATCATGCTGGCCATTCCGGGGGCCCTGGCCGCCAGCGCCACCCAGATCAACATTTTCGTCTCCCAGTTCCTGGCCAGCAGCGTCAATGGCGCGGCCTCGTGGCTGGCCGTCGCCGACCGGCTCTATCAGCTGCCGCTGGGCCTGGTAGGCGTCGCGGTGGGCGTGGCCCTGCTGCCCCAACTGTCGCGCGCCGTGCATGCGAAAGATCGCGGCGTCGCCCAGGTCGCCATGGACCAGGCCATGGTCTTTTCCATGGCGCTCACCCTGCCGGCCGCCGCCGCCATGGTCTCCATCCCCAGCTTCCTGATTGACGCCCTCTATACCCGGGGCGAGTTTCTGGCCGTCGATGCGCGCGAGACCGCGGCGGCCCTGCTGCAATACGGCTGGGGCGTGCCGGCCTTTGTCCTGCAGCAGCTCATGGCCCGGGCCTTCTTCGCCCGTCAGGACACCCGCACGCCGATGATCTATTCCCTGGTCTCGGTGGCGGCCAACATCGTCTTCGGCATCGCCCTGTTCCGCCTCCTGGGCGTGGGCGGCATCGCTGCGGCCACCAGCCTGGCGTCCTGGCTGAACGTGATCATGATGGCCACCACCCTGGCCCGGCGCGACCATTACCGGCCCAGCGCCCTGGCCTTTTCCCGCATGGCCCGCAGCCTGGCGGCCAGCGCCATTATGGGCGGGCTGCTGGCGCTGGCCGTCCATTTCCGCACCCCCCTGGAAGCGGCCCTGGGCTGGGCCCATCTTGGCAAGATCGGCCCCAAGGAAGTTCTGGTCGTCCTGGTCTCGCTGTCGGCGGCGGCGGCCTATCCCTTCCTGCTGTTCGCCACTGGCGGAATCACCCCCGCCGAGGTCCGCGCCGCCCTGCGTCGCAAACCGGCGGACGGACCGTCGGAAGGGCATGCGGACTTGCCCTGAAGCGCGTCCCGGCCTATTGCGGCTCATGGTTTTTGAAGGACAGCAGCCGGTGCGATGGCGCGGATAGCGATTTCTCCGCCCGGGTTCCCCATGTCCTTTTTCCGAAAGCCCCGTCCATGACCGACACCCCTCCGCCCGCCTATGCCGGCCCCAAACGCGTGGTCTCCGGCGTCCAGTGCTCCGGCGCCCTGCATCTGGGAAACTATCTCGGCGCCCTGGTGAAGTTCGCCCGCCTGCAGCACGAGATGGAGACCTTCATCTTCGTCGCCGACCTGCACGCCATCACCGTGTGGCAGGATCCGGCCCTACTGGCCGCCCAGACCCGCGAAATCGCCGCCGCCTACCTGGCCTCGGGTCTTGATCCGGCCAGGGCCGTGGTCTTCCCGCAGTCGGCCGTGCACGAGCACGCCGAGCTGGCCTGGATCTTCAACTGCGTCGCCCGCCTCGGCTGGCTCGACCGCATGACCCAGTTCAAGGAAAAATCCGGCAAGCACAAGGAACGCTCGTCCATCGGCCTCTACACCTACCCGGTGCTCCAGGCCGCCGACATCCTGGCCTACAAGGCCACCCACGTCCCCGTGGGCGAGGACCAGAAGCAGCACCTGGAACTGACGCGGGACATTGCCCAGAAGTTCAACAACGACTTCTCCGCTCCCGGCTTCTTCCCCTTGCCCGAGCCCCTGATCCAGGGCCCCGGCGCCCGGGTCATGAGCCTGCGCGACGGCGCGGCCAAGATGAGCAAGTCCGATCCGTCGGACGCCAGCCGGATCAATCTGCTGGACGATCCCGACGCCATCGCCGCCAAGATCCGCCGGGCCAAGACCGACCCCGAGCCCCTGCCCGACGACATCGAGGGTTTGGCCGGCCGGCCCGAAGCCGACAACCTCGTCGGCATCTATGCGGCCCTGGCCGGCAAGACCAAGGCCGAAGTCATCGCCGAATACGGCGGCAAGGGCTTTGGCGTCTTCAAGCCGGCCCTGGCCGACCTGACGGTCTCGGTCATGGGCCCGATCAGCACCCAGATGCGCGGCTACCTGGACGATCCGGGCGAACTGGACGCCCTGCTGATGAAAGGCGCCTTCCGCGCCCGCGCCGTCGCCGCCCCGGTGCTGGCCGAGACCCGCAAACTCGTGGGCTTCTGGCGGGCGTAGGGGCGGTGTCTTTCGGGGCGCACCCCTCTTCGTCATCCTGAGGAGCCGCGCAGCGGCGTCTCGAAGGACGCAAACCCGGCCGTATGACACGCCTTTCGTTGCGCGAGGCCGCGCCGTGGCGGAGTCTGCGCGCCATGACTCCGCGCCATGCCAATTCCTGCCGCAACATCACGGCCCGGCGGCCGCGCACTGCCGGCCGTCTGCCGGTGGTCTGTCAAAGGCTGCCGGCGACCTGTCGAAAGCTGACGAAATCCGCACGGCATTTGCCGCCCTGCGCCGTCCAATCCCTTGCCCTGCAAGGAAACGCCCTGCATCAAATCGCGCAAAAAGCTGAAAATGCTGACAACCCGCCGAATCGGCCGTCCCGGCCCCCACATTCCGGGGGCGGCTTGGGGTTGAACTTGCGCCCCCCGCGCCCTAAACCGCGCCACCATTGCAAAGGAGCCCCCGCCCCATGACCGTACGCGTCGCCATCAACGGATTTGGCCGGATCGGCCGTCTGGTTCTTCGCTCGATCGCCGAGCATGCGCGCCGTGACATCGAGGTTGTGGCGATCAACGATCTGGGCCCGGTTGAGACCAACGCCCACCTGCTGCGCTATGACAGCGTGCACGGCCGCTTCCCCGGCACGGTCACGACCGGCGAGGACTGGATCGATGTCGGCCTGGGCAAGATCAAGGTCACCGCCATCCGCGACCCCAAGGACCTGCCGCACAAGGATCTCGGCGTCGATATCGCCATGGAATGCACCGGCCTGTTCACCAGCCACGAAAAGGCCAGCGCCCACCTGGTCGCCGGCGCCAAACGCGTGCTGGTCAGCGCCCCCTGCGATTCCGCCGACAAAACCATCGTCTATGGGGTCAACCACGACACCATCTCGGCTGCCGACCTCGTCGTCTCCAACGCCTCGTGCACCACCAACTGCCTGGCCCCGGTCGCCAAGGTGATCCACGATCTGGTCGGCATCGAGCGCGGCTACATGACCACCATCCACGCCTATACGGGCGACCAGCCGACGCTGGATACCATGCACAAGGACCTCTACCGCGCCCGCGCGGCGGCCCTGTCCATGATCCCGACCTCGACGGGCGCCGCCAAGGCGCTGGGCCTGGTGATCCCGTCCCTGATGGGCAAGCTCGACGGCTCTTCGATCCGCGTGCCGACGCCGAACGTCTCGGTGGTCGACCTGGCCTTCGTGCCCGGCCGCGACACCACCGCCGCCGAACTGAACGCGGCCCTGGTCGCGGCCTCCGAAGGCGCGCTCAAGGGCGTGCTGGCGGTGACCAACGATCCGGTGGTCTCCATCGACCTCAACCACATCGCCGCCTCGTCCACCGTCGCCCTGCCCCAGACCCAGGTCATCGAAGGCAAGCTGGGCCGGGTGCTGAGCTGGTACGACAACGAATGGGGCTTCGCGACCCGCATGAGCGACACGGCCCTGGTGATGGCGAAGTTCCTGTAACCCTTTAACCGCTCATCCCCGCGCGGGCGGGGATCCATGCGATGATGCGGACAGACCGGTTGGGTCCCCGCCTTCGCGGGGACAGTCGGAGTGAAAATGCATTTTCGTAGCTTCGAAGACATCGACCTGGCCGGCAAGCGCGCCCTCGTGCGCGTCGACTTCAATGTGCCGATGGAGAACGGCCAGGTCGCCGACGACACCCGCCTGCGTTCGGCCCTGCCGACCATCCACTACCTCAGCGGCAAGGGCGCGAAAGTCGTCCTCATCGCCCACTTCGACCGGCCCAAAGGCAAGCGGGTCGCCGAGATGAGCCTTGCACCCATCGTAGAGCCCCTGGCCGCCCTGCTGGGCGAGCCCGTCGCCTTTTCGGATGACTGCATCGGCCCGGACGCCCGCAAGGTTGTGAACGGTCTTCAGCCCGGCGGCGTCGCTCTGCTGGAAAACCTGCGCTTCCACGCCGGCGAGGAAGCCAACGATCCGGCCTTCATCGACGCCCTGGCCGCCAACGGCGACATCTTCGTCAACGACGCCTTCTCGGCCGCCCACCGCGCCCACGCCTCCACCGAGGGTCTGGCCCGCCGTCTGCCGGCCTTCCCGGGCCTGGCCATGCGCCACGAGCTGGACGCCCTCGACAGGGCGCTGGGCCATCCCGACCGCCCGGTTATGGGCATCGTCGGCGGCTCCAAGGTCTCGACCAAGCTTGATCTGCTCAAGAACCTGGTCACCAGGCTCGACAAGCTGGCCATCGGCGGCGGCATGGCCAACACCTTCCTCTACGCCCAGGGCCACGACGTCGGCGCCTCCTACTGCGAAAAGGATCTGGCCGGCACCGCCCGCGAGATCATCGGTCTGGCCGGGCGCAACAAGTGCAAGCTGTTCCTGCCGCTGGACATCGTCGTCGCCGACCGGCTGGGACCCGGTGTCGCCTCGCGCATCCGGGGCCTGGGCGAAGTGGACGACGACGAGCGCATCCTCGATGCCGGCCCCGAGACCGTCGCGCGCCTTATCCGCGCCATGGAAAAATCAAAGACCCTGGTCTGGAACGGCCCGCTGGGCGTGTTCGAGACCCCGCCCTTCGATACCGGCACCAACGCCGCGGCCCAGGCGGCCGGCAAACTTTGCGGCGAGGGCAAGCTTGTGGCGGTGGCCGGCGGTGGTGATACAGTGGCCGCCCTGAACCACGCCGGCGTCACATCGCAGTTCACCTTCATCTCGACGGCGGGCGGCGCGTTTCTTGAATGGATGGAAGGCAAGGACCTTCCCGGCGTCTCGGCGCTGAAGGTCCGATAACGAACTAGGGAAAGTCTGATGGCCCGGATTACGCTTCGCCAACTGCTCGATCACGCCGCCGAAAACGACTACGGCCTGCCGGCGTTCAACATCAACAACATGGAGCAGGGCCTGGCCATCCTCGAGGCGGCCGACGAGCTGGACGCGCCGGTGATCATTCAGGCCAGCCGCGGCGCCCGCAGTTACGCCAACGACATCATGCTGGCCCGGCTCATCGACGCCCTGGTCGAGATCTACCCCCACATCCCGGTCTGCATGCACCAGGACCACGGCAATTCCCCCGCCACCTGCGCGACGGCCATCCAGTACGGCTTTACCTCGGTGATGATGGACGGCTCGCTGATGGAAGATGGCAAGAGCCCGGCCTCTTACGACTACAACGTCGATGTGACCCGCCGCGTCACCGAAATGGCCCATGCCTGCGGCGTCTCGGTCGAGGGCGAACTGGGCGTGCTGGGCAGCCTTGAAACCGGCATGGGCGAAAAGGAAGACGGCCACGGCTTCGAGGGCAAGCTGGATCATTCCCAGCTGCTGACCGACCCGGATCAGGCGGTCGATTTTGTCGAGCGCACCAAGGTTGACGCCCTGGCCATCGCCATGGGCACCAGCCACGGCGCCTACAAGTTTTCGCGCAAGCCCGACGGTGATGTTCTGGCCATGCACGTCATCGAGGAAATCCACCGCCGCCTGCCCAATACCCACCTGGTGATGCACGGCTCGTCGTCCGTGCCCCAGGAGCTGCAGGACCTGATCAACCAGTATGGCGGCAAGATGCCCCAGACCTGGGGCGTGCCGGTCGCCGAGATCCAGCGAGGCATCAAGAACGGCGTGCGCAAGATCAATATCGACACCGACAACCGGATGGCCATCACCGCCGCCATCCGCAAGGTGTTCGTCGAAAAGCCCGGCGAGTTCGACCCGCGCAGCTATCTCAAGCCCGCCAAGGAAGCCATGCGCGGTGTCTGCAAGCAGCGCTTCGTCGAATTCGGCGCCGCCGGCCAGGCCTCGAAAATCCGCGCCGTGCACACCTCGGTCATGGCCAAGGCCTACGCCGCCGGCAGCCTCGATCCAAAGATCGGCGCATCGGCCCGGGGGGCGGCGGAATAGTCAGACCACCCCGAAGGCCAGCATGGCGTCGGCGACCTTCTTGAAGCCGGCAATGTTGGCGCCGCGCACATAGTCGATGTGGCCGTCGGGCTCGGCGCCGAACTCCAGGCAGCGGTCATGGATACCGTCCATGATCTCGAACAGACGCTTGGTCAGCTCTTCCTGGGACCACGAGATGCGCAACGAATTCTGGCTCATCTCCAGGCCCGAGACCGCCACGCCGCCGGCGTTTGCCGCCTTGCCGGGCGCATAGAGAATGCGGGCGGCCCTGAAGACGCCAACGCCCTCAAGGTCGGTGGGCATGTTGGCTCCTTCAGCGACGGCGATGCAGCCGTTGTTGACCAGCATGGCAGCCTCGGCGCCGTTCAGTTCGTTCTGGGTGGCGCAGGGCAGGGCTACGTCGCACGGCACGCCCCAGGGCCGCGCGCCGCCACCGGTAAAGGTCGCGCCCGGGAATTCCAAGGCATAGTCGGATATGCGGCCTCGGCGTTTGGTCTTGTGAGCCTTGACCCAGTCGATTTTCGCCTGGTCGATGCCGTCGGGATCGTGGATGAAGCCTTCGGAGTCGGACAGGGTCAGCACCTTGCCGCCCAGCCTGGCGGCCATCTCGGCGGCGTGGGTGGCGACATTTCCCGAACCGGAAATCACGATCTGTTTGCCCTCGATGGACTGGCCGCGGGTCTTGAGCGTGCTCTGCAGGAAGCACACGGTGCCATAACCGGTGGCCTCTGTGCGCACCAGACTGCCGCCGAACTCAAGGCCCTTGCCGGTCAGCACGCCGGTGAACTGGCCGGTGATGCGCTTGTATTGGCCGAACATGTAGCCGATCTCACGGCCGCCAACGCCGATGTCGCCGGCGGGTACGTCCACGTCCGCGCCGACATGACGATAGAGCTCGGTCATGAAGCTTTGGCAAAAGCGCATGACCTCGTTGTCGGACTTTCCCTTGGGATTGAAGTTGGAGCCGCCCTTGCCGCCGCCCATGGGCAGACCGGTCAGGCTGTTCTTGAAGGTCTGCTCAAAGGCCAGGAATTTCAGGATGCTTTCGTTGACGGAGGGGTGAAATCGCATGCCGCCCTTGTAGGGGCCGATGGAGTTGTTGTTCTGCACCCGCCAGCCGCGCTGGACCCGGACCGCGCCGGCATCGTCCTGCCAGCAGACCCGAAAGCTGATTACCCGGTCCGGTTCGGCAATGCGGCGCAGGATCTGGTAGCGGTGGTAGTCTTCCTTGTCGGCGATGAACTCAAAGATGTCCTGGGCGACTTCCCGCACCGCCTGGACAAACTCGATCTGTCCGGGATTGCGGCGCTCGACACCGGCCATGAAACCTTCGAGATCAACATGGTCGCTAACGGCCATCGCCTGAGCCTCCTTGCGTCAGGGAGCCGGATCGGGGATCACGTCTGACCAGCGCCGCCCGCATGACGTGTCAACTATCAGCCGCCTCGTGCGCAGGCGAAGCAAGCGCTTTTTCAACCGCGGCCAGAAGCTCGTCGGCGGAAAATGGCTTCTGAAGCAGTGGCGCGTCCGCCTTGATCGCTGCAACCGCTTCGATGTCGGCGTGGCCGGATACGATCAGCACCCTAAGGTCGGGATCAAGGTCCAGAGCCCGCCGGGCCAGTTCTGTGCCGTTCATCCCGGGCATGGCGAAATCGGTCAGCAGAAGGTTGATGGAATCTGCGCCGACCAGCCGCAGCGCCGTTGCCGGATCCGGCGCCTCGCTGACGCCATAGCCTGCCGAGCGCAGGGTCTCGGCGATGATGTCCCGAACGCCCGGCTCGTCATCGACCACCAGCACACGGCTTCGGCTGGGGCTCGGCGCGGCGTGAAGAGTCCTCACCGGAGCCGCTTCGGGTTCCGGCGGCGGCTCGGCGGCCGGCAAGGTCATTCGCACCTGTGTGCCCCGGCCTGGCTGGCTGTCGATACGAACAGCGCCCCCTGATTGCTGTACGGCGCCGAACACCTGGGCCAGACCAAGTCCCGTGCCCGAGCCGGCGGTCTTGGTGGTGAAGAACGGCTCCATCGCCCGCTCAAGAACATCCGGTGTCATGCCGACGCCGGTGTCGGCGACGATAATGTCGATCATGTTGTCCTTGGCGGTAGGCGTAGCCGTGATCGAAAGAGTTCCTCCTTCGGGCATGGCGTCGCGGGCGTTGATGCACAGGTTCAGGATCGCTGTTTCAAGCTGGCTTTCGTCGCTGAGCACCCAATAGCTTACCGGGTCCAGATCGTATTCCAGCACCGTGTCGGGTCCGAGCGACTGGCGCAACAGATCGCGCATCGTGTCTAGAAGGGCGACCAGATTGACCGGGCGGATCTCGACGCCCTGGCCTTTGGAAAAGGCCAGCAGCTGGCGGGTGAGTTTGGCCGCACGATTGGCAGCCTCCAGTGAGCTTTCCGCCCAGCGACGCGCCCGCGGATCTTCGACCTTGATCATCAGCATCCCGAGACCGCCGATGATCACCGTCAGAAGATTGTTGAAGTCATGCGCCACCCCGCCGGTAAGCCGCCCAAGGGCTTCGAGTTTCTGAGCCTGACGACGACGTTCATCCTCGCGGCGGCTCTCCGCCAGGTTCGACAGGATCAGATTGATACTGACCCCAGCAACCATGATGCCGATCAAGCCGCCGATCACCAGGGCCCAGTTGGACCAGACACGCGGGCTCTTGAGCAGGGAGGCCTTGACCGCGATATGCACGGACCAGCCTGAAAAGGGCGAGGTGTAATAGGCCGTCACGTTTTTCAGGCCTTCGTAGGTGACCCCCTCGTAGAGGCCTGCGCCACCCTTGTGCAGAGCATCCTGCACATAGCGGGTGGCCGGCATGCCCACGCGCTCGGTGAACATCTGCGAGCGAGCGACAAAATCGCCGTCGCGATCGACGGTCGCAGAAATGGATCCGGCGGGTGCGCGGGGTGCGATAATGCCTTGATACATAGCGGGATCGACCACGACGGTCAAAATCATCGGACGCCTGGTCTCGCCGATCACCGGCGTACGCAGATAGACACAAGGACAGCCTGGGCCGGTGCGCTCCACGCCGCCGACGCCACGATTGTTGAATTGGATGCTTGCCGTCCTTGATACGGCGCCGGGCGCGCCGCTCAGGTCGAACAGGGTCAGGCCGGTGTCGCGGTCAGTGACGATGACGTCCTTCCAGCCCGGATTAAGCGGCATCACCTGGCGCACACGCCTTACGATGGGCTCCCAGTTTTCGATGAGCAGATTGGGAGACCCGGCCAGGACGCGCATGGCGGCGAGATCTGTCTCAATCCTTGCATCGTTGAGCATCGACACCTGCTCAGCGCGCGCCAGGGCCGCCATTTCGGTGTCGTGCTGCTGCTGCTTGAACGCGAACGAAATCTGCAGGGCGATGACCAGGGCGGTCGGCAAGGCGAGCGCCAGACCGATCGCCAACAGGCTGCGGTGGAATGAACTCACGCGCCGCCAGATCATGCGCCGGTCGGGCCTTTGACGCCGCAGGGGTGGTTCAGGATTTCCAATGCCCCTCCAGGCCGCCGCAATACCTGTATTGGTCAACGGGCCGTATTGGCTAGGGTTCCGGTTGTAACCTGTCCAGCCTGAACCCGACATTGGGTGGCGACCAATTGGCGCGCCGGGAGGTTTTCAATTGCCGGCGCCTTCGCGTAGAGGGAGCGACTTGAGGCCGAACTTCAGGACCGACCACGCCTATGACCACCGAAAAGACTTTGCCGCCCGAGATCGCCGCGCCGCTGGCCCCGTTTGCCGGGGCCGAGCCGCCGGCGCCCGACTGGTTCAAGGCCGCCATCGCCGTAGAGCCGGAGCGGTTTTTCGTTCCCTGCCAGGGCGCGGATATTGAATGCCTGGCCTGGGGTGAGCGCGGCAAGCCTGGCATTATCTTCGTACATGGCGCATCGGCTCACGCAGACTGGTGGAGCTTCATCGCCCCCTTCTTTGCCCAGGACTACCGCGTCGCCGCCTTGTCGCTGTCGGGCATGGGTGGATCGGGCTGGCGCGAAACCTACGCCTTCGAGGTCTTCGCCGACGAGGTGGATGCCTGCGCACGCGCTGCGGGCCTGTATGACTCGGATGCGCTGCCGATCTATATCGGCCACTCCTTTGGCGGAGCCGTGGTTTATGTCTGCGCCCTGGCGCATCCGGAACGCATGGCCGGAACCATCATCGTCGACACCGGGTTTGGCCGCCCGCCGCCCAAAGAAAGCGCCGCCGACGCGGCCCGTTCAGACGTGCCTCGCGTGACCATGGGCAGAGTTTACCCGACGCTCGAAGCGGCCCTGGCGCGGTTCCGGTTCCTGCCGCCCCAGGTTCCAGGCAATCTCTACATCACCGACTTTATCGCCCGCCGCTCGCTCAAGCGCGCGCCCATGCCGGACGGCTCGGGGCAGGGCTGGACCTGGCGATTCGATCCGGACCTGTTTCCGCACCTTGATCGCTCCAGCCTGGCCGGCCTGATCGGCCGCAAACCCGGCCCGACCTTTCACATCCACGGTGACCGCTCGGCGGTAATGAAGCACGCCGGCGGGCGGCCCAGTGTGCTGGACCCGTCGGTCAAGAACATCGCCATCCCTGACAGCGCGCACCACATCATGGTCGACCAGCCCCTGGCCCTGGTCGCCGCGATCCGCGCGACTTTGGCGCACTGGCCAAACACCCCTCTCTGAGGAAGGGGCAAGGCTCCTATCGCTTTCGGAAAGTGATCGGTACGGCGGCAGCCTTCAGGTCGCCAAGGCCATCCTGTCAGCTGACTGCGCAGATTTCCTGTTCTCGACTTAGCCCGGACGGTGGAGACTCTCTCCCGAGATGTCGGCGCAGCGGACCGTCCCGGTCAGGGCCATGGTCACCTTCATTTCGGACCTGATCAGGTCCAGCATGTGGGCCACCCCGCGCTCGCCTCCACCGGCCAGGGCAAAGGCCCACGCGCGACCGAGCAGCACGACGTCGGCCCCCAGCGCCAGCATCCTCACCACGTCCGCGCCCGAGCGCACCCCGCCATCGGCCAGCACCTTGATGCGGCCGCCCACCGCGGCGGCGATGCGGGGCAGGACGCTGGCGGTTGACTGGGCGCCGTCCAACTGGCGGCCACCGTGGTTGGAGACGATCACGGCGTCAGCGCCGACGTCGGCGGCCTTTATGGCGTCGGCAGGGTCCAGCACGCCTTTTAGCATCAAGGGTCCCGGCCATTCAGCCCGCAGCCATTCCAGATCGGCCCAGGTCGCAGTGGGATCGAAATTGTCGCGCATCCAAGCGAAGAAATCGTCCAGTCCGGTCTTGCCGCCCAGCACCGGCGCGACATTGCCCAGACCGTGCGGGCGGCCGCGCAGGCCGACGTCCCAGGCCCATCGCGGCCGCGCCAGCGCCTGCCACACCCGGCGCACATCGCCTGTGATGCCAGGTGCGCCGGCAAGGCCGGATCGGTAGTCGCGGTAGCGGGTTCCGGGCACAGGCATGTCCACGGTGAAGATCAGCCGTGTGACGCCCCGCGCTTTGGCCTGGACCAACAAGTCACTCATGAAGGCGCGGTCGCGCAGCATGTAGAGCTGGAACCAGCAAGGAGCGGCGAGGGCGCCGGTCACTTCACCCAGCGAACAGGCCGAGACCGTGGAAAGGCAGAAGGGCACGCCCGCCGCCTCCGCTGCCCGGGCCGCCTGCACCTCCCCGCGCCGCGCGGTCAGGCCGGCGAGGCCGATGGGGCCCAGGGCCACGGGCATGGTGAGATGTTCGCCGAACAAATCGGTGGAAAGGTCGATGGCCGATACATCGCGCATAACCCTTTGGCGAAGGGCGACCGCCTCAAGATCGGAGCGGTTGCGCCGCATGGTGATCTCGTCATGGGCGCCGCCGTCGATATACTCGAAGAGGAAATGGGGTAGCCGGCGGCGCGCAAGATCCCGATAGTCGCCGGCCGAAGCGGGCTTCATGGGCAGTCCCTGACGAGCGGAATGCACACCCTCAACGGAGTCTCCGAATTGCCCCTTATGTTCGGTTCTAACGGTAACGGCTCAGCTGCGCCACAGCGCCGTCTTGAGCCGCCCGTCAAAACCGTATAGTCGCGGGCTGACATCCTTTGAATTGCGACGAGGCGATACGACCATGGCCGCCAAGCCCTCCGAATACCATCGCGGTGAGATGGACATTCACGAACAGACCCGCACCTACCATTCGTTCCTGGTGCTGACGAAATGGGGCTCGCTGGCTCTCATGGTTGGCTTGCTGTTCTTCTCGATGATGTTCGCTGTCCGGGCAGGCTTTGTGGCCTCGGCGGTCTCGGCTTTGGCGCTGGCGGTTCTCGGCGTCGTTTTGCTTCGCGAGAAGCGCAACGCGGCCCATTAGACCGCCTCTTCTGAGCTGACCAATCCTGTTCTAGACTCGCTGCTGCCGGTTCGCGCGAACCGGCTTCCACTTGTGCATGTTGCGCACTAGTGTCCAGCAGAGGGGGACCGCATGGCTGTTACGATCGCCGTACTCAAGGAGCGCCTGGCGGGTGAGACCCGTGTGGCCACCACGCCGGAAACCGTGAAGAAATACGCAGCTTTGGGCCTGGCCGTGGTGGTTGAGTCCGGCGCGGGCGAAGGCTCGTCGATTCCTGATTCGGAGTTTGCCGCCGCCGGGGCGAAGGTGGCGAAGACCGCCGCTGAGGCGCTTAAGGCCGCCGACATCGTACTGAAGGTGCGCGGCCCCGACGCAAAGGAAACCGCCGCCCTGAAGAAGGGCACCGTCGTTGTCGCCCTGATGGACGCCTACAACAACCGCCCCGTTCTGGCCGCCTTGGCCAAACAGGGCGCCACCGGGTTCGCTATGGAGTTCGTGCCGCGGATCACCCGAGCCCAGGTGATGGACGCCCTGTCCAGCCAGGCCAACCTCGCTGGCTACCGCGCCGTCATTGAAGGGGCGGCCGCCTTCGGCAAGGCCATGCCGATGATGATGACCGCGGCCGGCACGGTCGCCGCCGCCAAGGTGTTCGTCATGGGCGTGGGTGTCGCCGGCCTGCAGGCCATCGCCACGGCCCGGCGCCTCGGCGCTGTGGTCACCGCCACGGACGTTCGCCCCGCCACCAAGGAACAGGTCGAAAGCCTCGGCGCCAAGTTCACGGCCGTGGAGGACGAGGAGTTCAAGAACGCCCAGGCGGCCGGCGGCTACGCCAAGGAAATGAGCAAGGAATACCAGGCCAAACAGGCGGCGCTGGTCTCCGAACACATCAAGAAGCAGGACATCGTCATCACCACGGCCCTGATCCCGGGCCGCAAGGCGCCGATCCTGGTCAGTGCGACTCAGGCGGCCTCGATGAAGCCGGGCAGCGTTATCGTCGACCTGGCCGTCGAACAGGGCGGCAATGTCGAGGGCGCGGTGCTGGGCAAGACGGCCTTGACCAAAAACGGGGTGATGATCCTGGGCGCGCCCAACCTGCCGGGCCGCATCGCCGCCGACGCCTCGAACCTCTACGGCCGCAACCTGTTTGCCTTCGTCGGCCTGCTGGTCAAGGACGGCAAGCTGGCGGTTGATCTGGAGGACGAGATCCTGAAGGCCGCCCTGCTGACCAGCGGCGGCAAGGTGGTCCATCCGAATTTTACCGGCCCCGCGCCGGCCCCGGCCAGGGCTGCGCCCGCGAAGAAGTCCGCCGCCAGTGCGACTGCCGCCAAAGCCGCACCGGCCAAAGCCGCACCGGCCAAAGCCGCACCGGCCAAGGCCGCTGCAGAGCCGGCGCCGACGGCCAAAAAGTCTGCTGCAAAAAAGCCTGCCCTCGCCAAACCAGCGCCCAAGAAACCCGCGCCGAAGAAGAAGTAGGACCCGCCATGGAAGCCGTTGACCCGACCGTATTCCGCCTGGCCATCTTCGTGCTGGCGATCTTCGTCGGCTACTATGTGGTCTGGAGCGTCACGCCCGCCCTGCACACGCCCCTGATGAGCGTGACCAACGCCATCTCTTCGGTGATCATCGTCGGCGCCCTGCTGGCCGCCGCGGCGGGCGGCGGAGACGGCGCGGCCTCAGGGTCGGTCTGGGTCTCCAAGAGCGCCGGCGCCATCGCCGCGACCTTCGCCGCCGTCAATATCTTCGGCGGCTTTTTGGTCACCCAGCGGATGCTGGCCATGTACAAGAAGAAGGACAAGGCCAAGTGATCAGGACCCTCATCCTCCTTGCTTACGCCACCATGCTCGGCTGGGACGGCTCTGCGTTCGTCTCGGCTCTGCTCCATGGTCAGCAACGGCTCGCCTGGCTGTCGGGCGCCGGCGCGATCCTGCTGTGCGCGATCATCTATTTTCACATGACCAAATCCAGCCGGGCGGACGCTGTCCGGGGAACGGAACCATGAACGCCAATCTCGCCGCTGTGCTCTATCTCGTCTCTGGGGTCCTGTTCATCTTGGCGCTGCGAGGTCTGTCCAGCCCGGTGACCAGCCGGCGGGGCAACACCTTTGGCATGATCGGCATGACCATCGCCGTGCTGACCACCCTGGCCACCCTGTTCACCGAGGGCAAGCTCGATACCATCACCCTGGGCCTGATCGTCGCCGGCATCGCCGTTGGCGGCGGCGTCGGCGCGGTGATTGCGCGTAAAGTGGCCATGACCCAGATGCCGCAGCTGGTGGCCACCTTCCACAGCCTGGTCGGCGCTGCGGCCTGCATGGTGGCAGTCGCGGCGATCTATACCCCGTCGGCCTATGGCATCGGTGATCCCGGCGCTGTGCATCTGGAGTCCCTGATCGAGCTGTCGCTGGGCCTGGCCATCGGCGCGATCACGCTGTCGGGCTCAGTGATCGCGGCCGCCAAGTTGAATGGCAACATGTCCGGCGCGCCAATCCTTTTACCCGCCCGCCACCTGATCAACCTGTTGCTGGCGGCGATCATCGTCGCCCTGGTGGTCATCCTGGTGATGAGCGGCGGCGCGGCCCTGTGGGCCTTCTGGGGCATAGCGGCCCTGTCGATGATCATCGGCGTGACCCTGATCATTCCCATCGGCGGCGCCGACATGCCGGTCGTGGTCTCGATGCTGAACAGCTATTCCGGCTGGGCGGCGGCGGCGCTTGGTTTCACCCTGGAAAACACCACCCTGATCATCACCGGCGCCCTGGTGGGCTCGTCCGGCGCGATCCTCAGCTACATCATGTGCAAGGCCATGAACCGGTCCTTCATTTCGGTGATCCTGGGCGGCTTCGGCGGCGAGGATGCAGCCGCCGGCGGCGGCGTGGTCGAAACCCGGCCCGTCAAGCAAGGCTCGGCCGACGATGCGGCCTTCATCATGAAGAACGCCTCCAAGGTGATCATCGTCCCCGGCTACGGCATGGCCGTCAGCCAGGCCCAGCACGCCCTGCGCGAAATGGGCGACAAGCTGAAGGAAGAGGGCGTTGAGGTGAAGTACGCCATCCACCCGGTGGCGGGCCGCATGCCCGGCCACATGAACGTCCTGCTGGCAGAGGCCAATGTCTCCTACGACGAGGTCTTTGAGCTGGAGGACATCAACTCCGAGTTCGCCTCGTGCGACGTCGCTTTCGTCATCGGCGCCAACGACGTGACCAACCCGGCCGCCAAGACCGACCCCAAGAGCCCGATCTACGGCATGCCGATCCTGGACGTCGAAAAGGCCGGCACTGTGCTGTTCGTCAAGCGCGGCATGTCTTCGGGCTATGCCGGTGTCGAGAACGAACTTTTCTTCCGCGACAACACCATGATGCTGTTCGGCGACGCCAAGAAAATGGTCGAGGGGATTTTGAAGGGGCTATAGCCCGGATCGCCGAGGACAGCATGGCGCCGACCTGAAAACGACCGCTTGGTCTGGCCGCCGTCATCGGCCTGTCCCTGTTTGTCACCCCCTGCGCCAGTCAGGCCGATGGCCATCAGGGCGACCCGGCCTTCTTCAAGGGGCTACTGCACGGCTTCATCGCCCCCTTCGCCTTTATCGTCAGCCTGTTTGACAAGGACGTGCGCATCTATGTCGGGCGCTGGTACGACTTCGGATTTCTGATCGGCCTGTCGGTGTGGGGCGGCGGCGCGGCGGCCAGACGGCGGCGCGAGTAGACGGATTAAGTCCTGTTCGAGGCGCGGCCAGAAATCCTGCCTTCGCCCTTGCCTCGGGTTCGTGACAGGTTGGGATCATGACCCAGCCTGAGATCGAGTTCTGGTTTGAGTTCGCCAGCACCTATTCGTACCTCTCGGCCATGCGCATCGACGAGGTGGCGGGCAAGGCCGGCGTGACCGTGACCTGGAAGCCGTTCCTGCTGGGGCCGATCTTTGCCGGTCAGGGCTGGCAGACCTCGCCGTTCAACATCTATCCCGACAAGGGCCGCAACATGTGGCGCGATATGGAGCGCCGGGCCGCCGCCCATGGCCTGGCCTTCGTCCAGCCTGACCCCTTCCCCCAGCACAGCCTGCTGGCCGGGCGGTTGACGGTGGCGGGCCTTGAAGAGGGCTGGGGTGAGACTTTCGCGCGCGGCGTCTATGAGGCCGAGTTCGCCCACGGGCTCAACATCAGCCGCGAAAATGTTCTCGACGGGATTTTGATCAAGGCCGGCGCCGATCCGGATGCGGCCTTCGTCCGCGCCGCTTCACCCGAGATCAAGTCCAGGCTGAAGGAACAGACCGAGAGCGCCATCGCCCGCCACATCTTTGGCGCGCCGACGTTCATGGTCGGCGAAGAGCTGTTCTGGGGCGATGATCACCTGGAGCAGGCCATAGACTGGGCGCTGGACCGCCATCCGGCCCAGGCCTGAAGGCAAATAAAAAGGCCGCCGGGTTTCCCGGGCGGCCTCTTCGAATCTCGGTGTTGCGACGCTCTAGCGCGCGCCGACCGGCTTCTTGGTCGGGGGCAGCAGGCCTTCGCGCTGCATGCGCTTGCGGGCCAGCTTGCGGGCGCGGCGGACAGCCTCTGCCTTTTGACGGGCGCGCTTTTCCGAAGGCTTTTCGTAGTGCACGTGGCGCTTCATTTCGCGGAAGCTGCCTTCGCGCTGCATCTTCTTTTTCAGGGCCTTGAGCGCCTGATCGACGTTGTTGTCGCGGACGAAAATCTGAACGATGACCCTATCCTCCGAAGTCGCCCAGGCCAGATGTCCGGGAAACAGAAATTCCTGAACCGCACGGGCAACCCGGCGGAATTGGCGGGGCTGATAGCAGAGCAGGGTTTGTCTGTCCATGGCTCGGTTAAGGGTGGGCGATGCATTTTCCCGGGGGTAAGGTGACCGGATGACCGACTGGGCGGACGAGACCGAGGGCAAGGTGCTGGATGCGGCGCTGTCCCTCGCCGGGGAAATGGGCTGGAGCGCGGCTATGACCGATCGCGCCGCCCGCCGCGTGGGCCTGAGCGCGGGCGAGCGCGAGCTTCTGCTGCCCCTGGGCGCGCGGGATCTGGCCGCCCTGCTGTCGCGCCGTCACGACGCCCTCGCCCTTGAGACGCTGTCGGCGCTGGACCCGGCGAAGATGAAGATCCGCGAACGCATTTCCTGCGGCGTGGAGGCCCGTCTGGAGGCCGCCTTCCAGGACGAGCAGGCCCTGCGCCGATGGGCAGGGTTTCTGGCCCTGCCGGCCAACCTGCCGCTGGCCATGCGCCTTGTATGGGAGAGCGCCGACCATCTGTGGCGCTGGGCGGGTGATACCGCAACCGACGAGAACCATTATTCCAAGCGCGCCATCTTGTCGGGAATCCTGATTTCAACCCTGGCGGCGCGCCTGACCGGCGGACCGGCGTCGGCGTCAGCCGAACTGACCGCGCGAATCGACAACGTCATGGCGTTCGAGAAATGGAAGGCGGGAGTGAAACCCACGCAGGCCATTGGCGAACTCACCGCCGCGCTGGGGCGCCTGCGCTATCGTTAAGAACACCCACTAGAGTTGTGTTTCGCCGATCCGCGCTCGTCGCGGTCTCTGAACGTTGTTCACTGGAAATGCCTCCTTAAGGCGCGCGGCGTTAGACAACCTTGTTACCTAGTCTAAACATGGGGGACGGCAATGGAGCCAGCCGGAACCTACGCCGCCGTAGCCCATGCTCGCGAAAAGGAAATGCCCGTCCGGGTGTTCATCGCGATCTTCATTGCGGCCTCGTCTCTGGTCCCGGCCCCATCGATCTGGCCGATCACCTGGCTTTGCGCAGTCTGCGCCTATCAACTCGTCGACCGGATCATCACGCGAAGGCTTGAGGCCTAAGCGGACGCTGCCCTGCCTGGCCGCCTGAAGGTGGCCTATATTGTCAGCACTTTCGGATCCTCGATCGTCTACACCGCAATCACGCCCTATCTTTGGTTCCTGGGGGGCGAGGCAGCCCATCTGCTCAAGCGCACCAGCCTCACAGAAGAGCAAAAGAGCCATGTCGCCATGCTCAACAACGGCGGCGAGGTGCTGGTGGCCCTGCTGAACGACGTGCTCGATATCTCCAAGATCGAGGCCGGCAAGATGGAGATCGAGGAGGCCGTCTTCAATCTGAGCGAGGCGCTTGAAGCGCTGGTCTCGCTTTACGGCCCGCGCGCCCAGGCCAATGGCGTCCGCCTCGTGCTCGACAAGGCAAGCAATCTGCCAGCCCTGATCCGCACCGATCCGCACCGATCCGCTCCGCCTGCGACAGGTGCCGTTCAACCTGTTGTCCAATGCCGTGAAGTTCACGGACAACGGCTCCGTCACGCTGCGGGTTGGCCGCAAGGTCGCCGACGGTGCGGAATGGCTGACGGTCGATATCCAGGACACGGGCTGCGGTATAGATGTCGACGGCATGCGCCGCCTGTTCAGCAGCTTCGAACAGGCCAAGGCCGCCACGGCGCGCAGCCACGGCGGCACGGGCCTGGGCCTGGCGATTTCCCGTCGTCTGGCCAATTTGATGGGCGGTGATCTGACGTGCTAGAGCCGCCTTGGCGAAGGCTCGACCTTCCGCCTGACCATACCGCTTTTCGAGGCGGAAGCTCCGGTTCAGAGAATGGGCGATCAGGCCACCGCCGATGGTGAAACGCCCATGCTCTCGATCCTGGTCGCCGAAGACCACGACGTTAATCGCCGAATCCTGCAGCTGTTTCTCGAACCGCTGGGCTGGCGCCTGACCATGGCGGCCAACGGCGCCGAAGCGGGCGCGCGTCGGCAGGCCTTCGACGCCATCTTGATGGACATGCAAATGCCGGTGATGGGGGGTGAGGCCGGTCTTGCAATTCGTGATGGTGGTGGCCCGAATGCGGCGACGCCCATCATCGCGTTGACCGCAAATGCGCTCGGCCATCATCGCGAGGCCTGGCGCCCTGTTGGCGTCGCCGCGTTCCTGACCAAGCCGATCGATCCGGAACTGCTGGTTCAGACTCTCATATCGGCGGCCGAGCCGCGCCGTCGCCTGATCCAGCTGAGGGCGTTTTCCCCCTTGCTTTAACCGGTCAGTTTTTTTAGACCCATTCGTCCATTTTTCCCGCGAGTCCGGCTCGGGATCTGCTTTCCATGCTCAGAAAAGTACTTGTTCGAATTCTGGTGGCCGGCCTTGTGCTGACGGCTATCGGCGCGGGCGGGCTGATATGGTGGCAGGACCGGCAGACTTTCGAAAAGACCGACAACGCCTATGTTGAAGCCGAGACGGTTTCGGTCGCGCCGCAGATCGAGGGCTACGTTTCCGAGATTCTGGTGCGCGACAATGAAACGGTGATCCCCGGCCAGATCCTAGTGCGACTCGATCCCGCCGACGCCCGCAACAGGCTCAATCAGGCCCAGGCCGGTGTCCAGGCGGCCGAGGCGGCTGTGCATAATGTCGATGCCCGCTCCAGCGTGGAGCAGGCCATGATTGACCAGCGCCAGGCCGGTATCGCCAGCGCCGAAGCAGCGGCCGAACAGGCCCGTCTTGATCTTGAGCGTTACCGCTCGCTGGCCGGGCGGGGATTCGCCACCCAGCAGCAACTTCAACAGGCCGCCGCGACTGCCGCCCGCACGGCCGCGGCCGTCTCCGAATCACGGGCAGCGCTGGAGACCGAAAAGCGCACGGATGCCTCGATGTCGTCCTCGCGTTCGCAAGGCCAGGCCCAGGTGCAGGTCGCGCTCGCCGCGGCTGAAAAAGCGCGCATCGATCTGGACCGTACGGTCATCAGGGCGCCGGTCGGAGGGGTGATCGGGGCCCGCTCCGTCCGCCCTGGACAATACGTCAGGCCTGGCGCCCAGATTCTGGCCATCGTGCCTCTGGGTCAGACCTTTGTGGTCGCCAACTTCAAGGAAACTCAGGTCGCCCGCCTGCGGATAGGTCAGTCTGTCAGCATCAAGGCTGACGCCTTTGGAGGCTCGGCCATAACGGGTCATGTCGAAAGTTTTGCGCCGGCCACGGGATCGGAGTTTGCCTTGATCCCCGTTGAGAATGCGGTTGGCAACTTCACCAAGATCGCCCAGCGTCTGCCGGTGCGGATCGCGTTGGACAGGACCTCGTCCCTGGCCGGCGCCCTGCGGCCGGGCCTTTCCGTTACTGTGAAAGTCACCGTAAAGGGCCAGGGCGGCGCGAGCTTTGCCGACTCAGCGAGCGGCGCGCAGGTCGCTGCGGGCGCCAAGCCGGCGGGGCCTTAGGCCCATGACGGCGATCGCCGCGACCTATTCCGCGCCCCCTGTCGAGCGCGATCTCGTCAAGCTTTATCTTGGCTTTTCCGGGATGGTGGTCGGCCAGTTCATGGCCATTCTCGACATTCAGATCGTTGCCGCCTCGATCGCCCAGATTCAGGCTGGCGTCGGGGCCACAGCCGACGAAATCGCCTGGATCCAGACGGTCTATCTGCTGGCCGAAGTGATGATAATGCCCCTGTCGGCCTATATGTCGAAACTGTGGGGCACCCAGCGGATGTTCATGACCTGCTGCGCGGCCTTCATGGTCACCAGCATGGCCGCCGGCCTGTCGAGTAGCATCGACATGATGATCTTCTCGCGCGCCCTGCAGGGCCTGGCGGCGGGCGCGATGATCCCGTCTGTCTTCGCCACCGCCTTTACCGCATTTCCGCCTGAGCGGCGGGTCACCGCCAGTGTCATCATTGGCATGATCGTCACTGTAGCTCCCACCGTGGGCCCTACACTGGGGGGGCACCTGACGGAGGCCCTGTCCTGGCGCTGGCTGTTCTTCATCAACATACCGCCGGGCCTGCTGGTTCTGTTCCTCGTCGGCCGTTGGGGCAATTTCGACAAGGGCGATCCATCATTGGCCAAGGGGATCGACTGGTGGGGCTTGCTGTCCATGTCGGTCGCCCTGTTGTCTATGCAGTTCGTCCTTGAGGAAGGAGCCAAGAACAACTGGTTCGAAGATGATGTGATCCTGTGGCTGGCGGTGCTCAGCGCCGTCAGTGGCCTGTTTTTCATCTGGCGCGAGCTGACCTATCGCCAGCCGATCCTGAACCTGCGCCCGTTCGCCAACCGCAATTTTTCGCTTGGAATTTTTGTCTCACTGGTGTCGGGCATCAGCCTGTTCGGCGGCACCTTCATCCTCCCCCTCTACCTCGGCCAGATCCGTGGCTACTCGGCCTCCCAGGTGGGCATGACCATGCTGGTGTCCGGGGTGACCATGTTCTTCTCCGGGCCCTTGTGCCGTCTGTTCCTGGCCCGAATTCCGGCCCGTCTGACGATCTTTGGCGGATTCATGATCATCGCCGTTGGTGTCGGTCTGGGTGTGCGGGTGACCGGCGACTGGGGTTTTTCCCAGTTCCTGGCCATGCAGATCCTGCGCGCCTTCGGGATCATGGTGGCGATGATCTCGGCCCAGCAGCTGACGGTCTCTACTCTGCGGCCGGACCAGATGAAGGATGGCTCGGCAATCCTGAACCTGACCCGCAACGTAGGCGGCGCCCTGGGACTGGCCTTGATCACCACCACCCTGATTGTTCGCACCCGGGTGCACTATGCAGAAATCACCGAGGCCATGGGTCACTCGGCCACAGCGCGCGGGATGCTGTCGGGCATGTCAGAGTTTTTCTCGGGCCAGGGTCTGAACGATTCCGGGGTGGTCGCTACCAAGGCGATCTCGGGTTTGATCCAGCGCAACGCCTCGGTCCTGGCGTTTGCCGACACCTATTACTGGCTTGCCCTGTCGGCGGCGGTGGCGGGCATCGTCGCCCTGTTCGCCAATCCTGTCCGCCAGGCAGCCCCCATTCAGCACTAGGAGCTCACTGACATGCCCCGCGCCGTAGGCCAGATTGATCGCGCCAAAAGTGAGTCCATCCTCAACGCCGCGGGCATAATCCTCGCCGAGCAGGGCTTTTCCGCGCCCATGTCCGCTATTGCTCGGGCTGCCGGCGTCTCGAAACAGACCATCTACAATCACTTCGGCACCAAGATCGATCTGGTCCGCGCCCTGGTCGCGCGCCGGGTCGGCATAGTCACCGCAACGCTCGATGCGCCCGGCGCTCTGGATCACCCGCTTGAGACCCTCGAGGCCTTTGCACGGGTCCTGCTCGAAATCGTCTCGGCGCCTGGCAGTTTTGGACTGATGAGACTGGTGATCCAGAGCTCCGGCGAAATGCCCGACCTGGCGCGTGATGTGTACGAGACCGGACCGCGCGCCACCCGCGCCCGCCTGGCCCGTTTCCTGGCGGCCGAGACCAAGGCCGGCCGCCTGGCGTGCGACGACCCTGCCGAGGCCGCCGAGCTCTTTTCTGGCATGGCCATGGGCCACAAGCAGTTGGCCGCTCTGATCGGCCTGCCCTCCGAGATGGATCCGGCCCGGCTCGACAGCCTGGCCCACACGGTGGCCACACGGTTCGTCCGCGCCTACGCTCCATGACGTTCAAGGGTTTGGCGCCCAATGTCCGGGGCGCTGTGTGGATGCTCGCGTCGGCGCTGGGCTTCACGGTCATGACCATGCTGATCAAGTTTTTGGGCGCCGATTATCCCCCGGCGCTGCAGGCTTTCTATCGACAGGCGGCAGGCGTTGTGGTGATTCTTCCCTGGATCGCTAGCGACTGGCGCGGCAGCTTTCGCACCAGCCGCCCCTGGATTGTGATCTACCGGTCGGGGGTCGGCTCTGTTGCCATGATCCTTGGCTTCTACGCCGTACAGAAGCTACCCCTTGCTGATGCCAACGCCCTGTCCTTCACGCGCTCGCTGTGGATTGTGCCTCTCGCCGCCTTCGCCCTGCGGGAAAAAATCGGCCCCGCCCGGATCGCCGCCGCCGTTGTTGGATTTGCCGGCGTCCTGCTGATGCTCAAGTCCCTGGCCGATCAGGGACATGCTGTCTTCGGCCTGCCTCAGCTGGCTGCGCTGGCGTCAGCGGCCATGTTTGCAACCACCATCACCGGCCTAAAAAGCCTGACCCGCGACCATTCACCCTTCACCCTGCTGGCCTGGGCTGCTGTGCTGGGGTTCGCCTTTATCCTGCCGCCCGCCCTGTTTGTCTGGCGCTGGCCGACGCCGGTGGACTTTGTCCTGTTGTGCGCCATGGGCGCAATCGGCACCGTGACCCAGGCCTGCTACATCAAGGGGATGGAGGTCGGCGACGCCGCCGCCATGGCGCCGATCGACTATACCCGTCTGGTGTTCGCCACAGCTCTGGGCTTTCTGGTTTTTCATGAAATTCCGGGCGTTCTCACACTCGTTGGCGCCGGGATCGTCGTGGCCTCGACACTGATCATCACCTGGCGCGAACATGTTGTCGCCCGGCGGGAACCTGCTCCTCCGCTGAGCTAGGCCTTGCTGCGCAGGTGGGTGATCATGGCCCTGGCCAGATCGCGATGTCGCGACCGGATGGAGGCTCCGGCCAGGGCAATCACCGCGGCGATAACGGCGGCGTCATCTGTAAATCCGATCCCGGCAAAGACGTCCGGGATCGCATCGGCCGGCATGACAAAATAGGCCAAGGCCGCGATCATCATGGCCTTGACCTTGCGCGGCGTAGCCGGGTCGCGGGCCGCGAAATAGAGCGCCAGGGCATCGGCGGCGAACGGGATTTTCGCAGCCACCCGGATCAGTTTGTGGTGAAAGCCTACCCGAACGACCGCCTCGTCATTCGGGCCCGGTTTGATCGACACAGACGGGATCATGGATTCTATCCCTTGACCTCGGGCCGCTGGATCGCGGGCCCGAGATTGGCGACCACCTCGTGGGCGTCAAATGCCCTGGACTCGGCGGCAGGCTTGGCGCCGTGGCCTAGAAAAATCTCCGCACTGGCCTGATAGCGGGTGAGTTCCTGGTGTTCGTAGCGCTCGACCCACAGCGGCTCCCAGGTATTGATCACGGTCCAGCGATTATTGCCCAGATAATACCAGGTCGGCGTCCAGGCCATGTAGGTCTCGGTGATCGGAACATCATATCCCCGCGTCTGGCGCTCGGTGTTGCGGTCGACCAGTTCGAACCAGTCATAGCCTTCCTGGATCGTCAGTTCGGCTGAACGGAACAGCAGATACCGCTCAACCGTCTCGCGCTGGGTGAGGGAATTACCCTGAAAGCTGACCCTGAACCTGTCGCTGCCGATCTTTTGTTCCGCGTATCCGCCCGAAGTCGCGTTGCCGGCCTGCAGCGGCTGATAGGGGGTCGCTGTCTCACAGGCGGAGATCAGCGCTACGGCAATCAGCGCGCCGATCAGTCTCAAGTCGAGCCGTTTCATTTCAGGCGCTCCTCTGGCCCCCCAAAGGTAGTGTCGACCGGCGCCAGTTTCCAGAACGCAGGCCCAGGCTGAATCGTTGCGACTATAACGCGCCGGTCGCCACGATGGATTTCACCGCGCCGATCACGGCGCCGATCATGAAAACCGTGTTCACGATCATGCCAATCAGGAATCCAAAGCTGCGCTTGGCCGGGTCGCTGACATAGGCGCGCATGTAGATCACCCGTCCAACCAGCCACACGACCCCAAGGCCCGCCGCGATGGGATCGTTCCAGTAAGACGCGAACAGCCACATGGCCGGCAGGAAGATCACTAGTTGCTCGAGGGTGTTTCCCTGGACACGCGAATGGCGCTCAAAAATTTCGTGGCCCGTCATGGCTGGCGCTTTGACCCCATGCTTGACGCGGGCCATGCCGACCCGGACGCCGGTGGCGGCAAACAGCAACAGCGCGGCGACGGTGACGATCGACACCAGATTGTGAGCTTGCATGACTTTGTGATTCTCCCCGATGATTTTGAACATCCTGCTTCATGCAGGCGCGTGTGGGAACAATTCTCGAGCAGGCCAGTTGATCAGGACTTCGCCAGAGGAGCCGGACATGTCGTCTGTAGAAAGGCTCATTGCCTCCATAGACTATGACGAGGGCCGGGCCAAACTATGGATCCGGTTCCAAAACGGCGAGGAGTTAATTTTCGTCGGCGTCCCCGCCTCAGTCCATTGCGCGCTTTGCGAGGCGCCCAGCCTTGGCCAGCGCCTCGGTGAGCGCATCATGAACACCTACCCCTACAACGCCATTCAGACGCATTAACGCGGCTCGACCAGCACTTCGGACTTCACCGAATTGGCAATGAAACACAGGCCGTGAGCCTTGTGGTGCAGCTGATCCAGGGTTTCGGGATCAGCCGTACTTTCGACCCTGGGGCGCAGAATCACCCGAGTCATGACCATCTGGCCTTCAGCATTCTTCGCAAGCGTCCCTTCGGCCTGATCTTCATAGGCCTCCACGATGACGCCGGCGCGCCGGGCCACGTCGAGAAACCACAACAGGTGGCAGGTCGACAGCGAGGCGACGAACATTTCCTCCGGGTCGATGGCGTCTGAAACAGCATATGGAGCCGGCGCCACGCCCAGCGAGGCCGAGCCGCGAACGGTCGCGCCGTCGAATTCGATCTCGTGAAGCCTTGAGTAGTGGCCCTTCGCGAAATCCCCGTCCCTGCGCCAGCGGATGACGGCGCCGTACGCGCTCATCAGAACGACTCGGCCGGAAGCGCCATCATCGCCGCCGCGCCGGTCTTGAGCTTGGCCAGATGCATGGCGCCTTCAGGCGCAATCCGCTCAAGGAAATAGCGACCCGTCGTTATTTTGCCTTCAAGGAATGGGGTGGTTTCACCGGCTGCGATCCGGGCGTGGGCGGCCTTCACGGACCTGGTCCAGATGAAGGTCAGGGCGGCCAGCGCGACAAGGCGAAGATAGTCCGTGCTGACTGCGCCGGCGTTATCGGGGTTGGCCATGGCGTTCTGCATCAGCCAGCCCGTGGCTTCCTGTAGACGGTCCCGAGCTGTATTCAGCGCCTCGACATAGGGTTTCATCGCGTCATCGCCATCGTTTTCGGCGGCGCAGGCGTTGAGTTCGGCGAGGAAAGCCATGGCGGCGCGCCCGCCTTTGGCCGGCAGTTTGCGGCCCACAAGGTCAAGAGCCTGGATGCCGTTTGTGCCCTCATAGATCATGGCGATGCGTGAATCGCGCAGGTACTGGCTGGCCGGGAAGTGTTCTGTAAAACCGGATCCTCCATGCACCTGCATGCCCAGGGAGGCGACTTCGAAACCCTTGTCGGTCAGGTAGGCTTTGGTGACAGGCGTCAACAGTCCGACCAGATCCTCGGCCTTCTGCCGAACGGCCTCGTCTGGATGAACCCGCTCCAGGTCGCTTTGCAGGATCGTCCAGTAGAGCAGGCCGCGCATACCCTCGGTGGTCGCCTTGGCGTCCATCAGCATGCGCCGCACGTCAGGGTGGACGATGATTGGATCGGCGGGTCCATCGGGGTTTTTGGGGCCGGTCAGCGAGCGACCCTGCAGACGGTCTTTGGCGAAGGCGACGGCGGCTTGATAGGCGGCTTCGGCCTGGGACAGTCCCTGCAGGCCGACATAGAGCCGGGCTTCATTCATCATGATGAACATGATTTTCAGGCCGCTATGTTCTTCACCGATCAGGTAGCCGACCGCGTCGTCATAGGCCATGACGCAGGTCGCGTTGCCGTGGATGCCCATTTTCTCTTCGAGGCCGGCGCATTTGACGCCCTCGTTGCGCGGTCCGACCTCGCCGTCAGCGGTGGGCAGGAATTTCGGCACGATGAACAGGCTGATGCCTTTGACACCGGCGGGCGCCCCCTCGATCCGGGCCAGCACTAGGTGGACGATATTTTCGGTCAGGTCATGCTCGCCGCCGGAGATCCAGATTTTCTGGCCGGTAATCCTGTAAGTCCCGTCGGCTTGAGGAGCTGCCTTGGTGCGCAGCAGGCCCAGGTCCGTTCCGCAATGCGGTTCGGTCAGGTTCATGGTGCCGGTCCACTGGCCGCTGGCCAGCTTCGCGCAATAGATCTTTTTCTGTTCGTTGCTACCCCGGGCGTGAATGGCTGAATAGTTGCCGTGGGTCAGGCCGGGGTACATGGAAAAGGCCATGTTCGCCGACGATGAAGCTTCGGAATAGGCGACATTGACCACCGCCGGCAGGCCCTGACCGCCAAATTCCGGGTCTGCCGCCAGCGCCGGAAATCCGCTTTCGACCATCTGGAGATAGGCGTCCTGGAAGCCGTCCGGCGTTGTGACCGTATTGTCCTGACGCCAGGTGCAGCCCTGCTTGTCGCCGACCTTGTTCAGAGGGGCGAGCACACCTTCGCAGAACTTGGCGCCCTCCTCGACGATCTGTTCGATCACATCGAAAGGTGCATCCGCAAATCCGGGCAGATTGGCGTAGGCTTCGATCCCCAACACGTCCTTGAGGACAAACAGCTGATCAGTTGTCGGGGCCTTGTAAGCCATCGGTGGTATCTCCGGAGGGTTTGGACGAAACAGCGCCGATGGCGCTCTTCAACAGGTCGGGTCGAAGTTCGCCAAGGCGTGTCTCGATGGCGGACAGGGCGGTGCGAAGGCCATCGATGGCCAACTGGATGTCGAGCCTTTGCGCCTCCAGCTCGACGATGCGCTTGCGAAATTTGGTGACGGAAGCGGCCATCTGCGTGGCGTGGATGTCGTCCTCGTCATAGAGGTCGAGCATGTCGCGAATTTCAGCGAGGCTGAACCCGACCCGCTTGCCACGCTGAATGAGCAGCAGCCGCGCCCGGTCGCGCGGCGAATAGACCCGGTTCATGCCATTGCGACCGGGATTCAGAAGGCCCTTGTCTTCATAGAAGCGCAAGGCTCTCGGCGTGACGGCAAACTCGCGGCACAACTGGCGAATCGTGAAGGTTCGATCGGAATTCATTCGGGGTCCGCGAGTCGATCAACGGAGATGTGCCGATTTACATTCCCTTTACGTAAACGTCAATCGGGACGGAGGCATCGCGACCCCCGTCCCGATGACGGAATTCAGACCAGCCTAACGGCCGGTGGGCCGCAGGAACGAAGCGCTGACATAGCCGGTCTGACCGCCGGCGTAGCGGACTCGAGCCCAGCTTCCGGAATAGCTGGTGACCTGCACCCGTTCCCCCGGCGCCAGACGGCTGACGCGTGCAGCGTTGCTGCCGGGCGCCGAGCGGACATTCACGCTGGCGGTGGTGACGTACTGTCCGAGCGCGTGACGGGCGGCAGCATCGCGTTGCTGCTTGCAACCGACATACGAGCCCGCGGCGGCGCCGGCCAGGGCTCCCACCACGGGCGCATTCTTGCCCTTGGAGACATTGTTGCCGACGATTGCGCCGGCGATGCCGCCGATGACGGCGCCGGTGGCCTGACGATTGCCGGAAGCGTCGCAGTTGACGATTGAGCCGGGACCGGAACCGGTCTGGCCGGCAAAGGCGGGGGCGGCGCTCAGGGCGGCGGCGATCAGCAGGCCCGCGCTGGCGGTCGAAATGAACTTGTGCATGGAAAATTCTCCTTCGAAGTCTGAGGTTCGAACCCTAGCTTCGCCATGCTGAACGCATGAGGAGGAAATTCGTCATCTCCTGTTCATCCGATTTTTTCTTCGATCAGGGCGATCGTTTGCGCCAGACCGAATATGGCGGCGAAGGATCCGAACCGAGGTCCGGTCGATTGACCCAGCAGAACTTCATAAAGGGCGGTGAACCAGGCGCGCAACGGCTCAAAGCCGGCGTCCTTGCCCGCCGCATAGACCTCGTTCTGGATCATCTCGGCGTCGCGGCAGTCCGCCGGCAGAGCTTTCAGGCGTGACAGCAGATCGTTCATCGCGGCTCGCTCGACGTCGCTGGGCACCCGGAACGCCTTGGCCGGTTTCACGAAGTCCTCGTAATAGTGGATAGCGTAGTCGGCCAGCCGGTCGAGCAGGGGGTAGTCCCTTGCCGTCGCGCCCGGGATGTACTGCGACAGGAACCCCCACAGGATCGTCTTGTCCGACGCATTGGCCGCCGAGACCAGATTCAGCATCAGTGAGAATGACACCGGAGAGCCGGCCTGAGGCGGCTGACCGGCGTGTACATGCCAGACGGGATTGTCCAGCCGCTTCGGCGGTTCCTGACCCTGATAGCCGTCCAGGTGCTGAAGATACTCGTCCGTCGCCTTCGGGATGACGTCGAAATACAGCTTCTTGGCCGACTTGGGCGACGTGAACATGTAGTAAGCTAGGCTCTCCGGCGCGCCGTAGCGCAGCCAGTCTTCCATGGTCAGGCCGTTGCCCTTGGACTTGGAAATCTTCTGGTTGTTCTCGTCCATGAACAGTTCGTAGTGGAAGGCCTCGGGCGGCGTTCCGCCCAGCACCTTGCAGACCTGGTTGGACAGGTGGACGGAATCAATCAGATCCTTTCCGGACATCTCGTAGTCGACATTTAACGCGGTCCAGCGGGTTGCCCAGTCCGGACGCCATTGCATCTTGATGGCGCCGCCCGTCACCGGGACCTCGGTCAAGGCCCCGTCCTCGTCGGTGAAGATGATGGTCCCCCGGTCAAGGTGGCGCTCAAGCGTTGGGACCTGCAGCACACGGCCGGTTTTGGGGCTGATCGGCAGGAACGGCGAGTAGGTGGCCCGGCGTTCGGGGCCGAGCGACGGCAGCATCACCTTCTGGATGGCGTCGAAACGTTCCAGGGCGCGCAGCAGGACGGCGTCGAAGCGTCCGGATCGATAGCAATCGGTTGACGACATGAACTCGTAGTCAAAACCGAACCCATCGAGAAAGGTGCGCAGCCGGGCGTTGTTGTGAGCGCCGAAGCTGTCGTACTCGCCGAACGGATCGCGCACCGAAGTGACCGGCTTGTCGCGGTCTTCCTCCAGGATGTGCTGGTTGGGCACATTGGTGGGAATCTTGCGAAGTCCGTCCATGTCGTCGGAAAACACGATCAGCCGGGTAGGGATTGCATCGTTGGTCAGGGCGCGGAAAGCGCTGCGCACCATGGTCGGCCGCGCGACTTCGCCAAAAGTGCCCATGTGCGGCAGGCCCGAGGCGCCGTATCCGCATTGAAAGACGACCGGTCGTGAAAGGGCTTCGAAGGTTCTGACGGCTTCGTCAGCCTTGCCTGAATCGATCAGGGTGAGGGCCAGATCGCGCTCTGAATCAGTCAGGCGAAGACGAAGGACGCGGGCCAGCAGGCCGCGCGCCTGTTCGAACGGCCAGGCTCTGGCGTCGCGGGCGAGGGGGGAAAGACCTTGAAACATGGGCGAGGCGGTAACCGGCGCCGGGCCCGGGGTCAATCTTGACGGCTTTTCCTAGGGCGCGTCGCCAACGAGGAATCGGCCCTGCAGCAGGGCGATCGGCGTGCGGCTTTCGTCCTGCCAGGCCTCGACATGCACATTGGCGATGTTGCGGCCAAGTCGCTTGAAATCAGCTCGGGCAAAGATTTCCTTTGGCCGGCCCGGCCGCAAATACTCGACGGTCACCCCGATGGTCAGGGGCGCGTGCCCGTCCACGGCGCGCAGGCGCAGGCTAATCAGGGCTGTGATTTCGAGAAAGGCCCCTATCGCGCCGCCGTGTAATGCGGGCAGTTTGGTATTGCCCACCAACTCTTCGCGGAACGGCATGCGCGTGATCAACTCATCGCCCGCAAGATCTCCCGCAACGCCCAGCAGCCCGGCGTAAGGCATGGCCGCCAGCGCCGCGGTCAGTCTGTCATGCGCCCCACTCATCGGCCGGCAGTCCGCAGCGGCGTAAGAACAAAGGTCGCCTGGGCTGTCGCCACGGGATGATCTGGCGCCTCGTCCCAGGCGCTGGCGCGCACAAATGCGATCTGACGGGTAACTTTATAGCAATGGGCTTCGCCGGTGACGGCGCGACCGGGTTCGGCCGGCCTCTGATAGTCGATTCGCAGATCGAGGGTGGCGCAGGACGCGGGTTTGCTCATCGCGGCCATGACCGCAAGGCCGCACACGTGATCCAGCAGGGCGGTGACCGCGCCGCCGGAAATGACCCGGGTGTCGCTGTCGCCTTCCAGGTCCTCGCGCCACGGCAGGCGGATTACGCCCCTGCCGGGTTCAACTGATACGACTTCCATGCCCAGCAGGCGCGAGTGCGGCGTGCGACTGACAAACTCGCCGGTGCGCAGCCAGGCCAGCATCATCGGTTCGATCGGTGAATTCATGCCCTGGGATAAAGCACAAGCTGGGTGGAGCGAAAGAGCACGGCCGCCCCTTGCGAAATTTCATTGGCAATCCGGGCGTCCGGGACGTGGGTTGTCCGGCCGCCATGTTCCAGTCGGGCTGCGCAGATGACGGCTCGGCCCTCCTGCACATGTGATTTCGATTCGACCGTCGCAAAGCTCTTGGAGCCGCACGGCGCGGACCGCAGGGAGCCCACGTTGCTCGCCGAATCGCCGAGGGTCACAACCCTTCCGGCATGCAGATATCTGTTCAACGGCCTGGGGCTGTAGGTCACGGCTGGCCGGGCGTGAACGACGCTCGAGCGATCTCCAGCCATTCAACGCCGGGCAGGCCTGGCAGTCAGCCCAAAAACGCTGGCTGTTTTGGGGGCGCCGGTCATGGTCCGGCATTGCCCCTGACTTTGCGGGCACGGGCAAGGCATGTTTGCCCGTGCCCGCCACAATTTGTTTCAGTTGCGGAGCGCCGCGCAGATGTGCGACGTTTAACCTAGGTGAGCGGCCCCAAGGGCGGATAAAGGCGGGAATTCGGCAAATTTGCCACGGTTCTATTGTTCCGTGGAAATACGGTTGAAGCCCAGCCTGTCTTTCGTTAGCTTGAGCCGGTCTGTGGCTGGAAAAAAAGACAGAGTGTGGCGTTGCTGACACTTTCGGGATATTCCAGTGTTGATATAACACTGCTCGGCCGACCTGGTCGTGTAGAGGGCAAGAGAGGGCTCTTGATATGAAATTCAAACTCATGGCGGGGGCTGCCGCCGCGGCGTTCATGGCCGCAACGGCCGCTCATGCGGCGGATGGCTGGTACGCTGCCTTCGATCTCGGTAGTGACAATCCGGGCCCCTGGAAGGGCCGGGAAACCCGTTTGGCCGGTACGGTCGTGCGGGACAACTCCACCACCTCGCTGGCCAATATTATCATTAAGGACAACAATCAGTCCGGCGGTATCATCGACTGCAACACTTCAGCAATTAGCGGAACCGCGGTGCAAACCGCGCTGGGTACCCGTGCGGCAGTCGCGGCGAATGGCGCGACGGTCTCGGGCTCGAACCCGGCCACTCCGAACGCGGATGGTGCCGTCGTCACCACCGCCCAGGCCCAGGCCCAGTGCACCAACGTGCCGGCCTTCCTCACTGGCACGCGTCTGGTCTACCATTTTAATCTCGACAATGACTGGGTCGGATATGCGCGCCTTGGCCTCCGGGTCTCGCCGCACTTCCGGACCGAAGTTGAGCTCGGCAACCGCCACAACGACCTCGGCTCGGTGATCGGTCTGAAGAACCCGCAGGTCAACGCCGCGGTTCTTTCGCCTCGCAGCGTCATCGCCAACTCGGGCTGCTCTGCGCCGCCCTGCGGTCGTGATATCGCCGCTGGTGAAGTTTACGACTACCGCACCCTCGACAACGTCAAGGGCGATTGGAGCACCGTTTCCCTGCTGGGCAACGTTCTCTATGACTTCGCGCCCAACTCGCGCTTTGACCCGTTTGTTGGCGCTGGCCTCGGCCTGGCCTGGATGGACATTCAGGCTTCCGGTTCTTACCACGCGTCGGTGATGATCCCGGCCGCCGCAGGCTCCGCTCTGAGCGTTCAGGTCCTTCCGGTCGTGAATACCACGGTCACCAACACGTGCCCGTCCCCGACCTGCGTTGTTGGGCCCACGCCCAGCGTCCAGTTCGGTCCGAACCTGACCGGGTTCTACATGGACAGCAAGGATGTCGTGATCCAGTGGCAACTGCTGGCCGGCGTTTCGATGGCGGTCAACGATCGCATGAACATCGACCTTACCTATCGCTACGCTCAGAACAGCCGCGCGGAAATGCTGGCGCCAGGCGTCTATTACACGCCCAACGCTGACGGCACCGGCAACATGACCAAGATCCCCTACAACTCGCAGGGCTTGGCTGCTCAGCAAGGTCCGGGCGCTTTCCTCGGCGCCATGAACGACCAGTCAATCACGCTGGGTCTGCGTTACGCGTTTGCTTCACCGCCGCCGCCGCCGCCGCCTCCCCCCCCGCCGCCGCCGCCTCCTCCCCCCCCGCCGCCGCCCCCGCCTCCTCCGCGGCCGGCGCCGCCTCCTCCGCCCCCCCCCCCGCCTCCGCCTCCGGTGGCCCGTCCGGCCCCGTCGCCGGCTCCGGTGGCCCGTGAGTTCATCGTGTACTTCCCGTTTGACCAGTTTGTGCTGACCACCGAAGCACAGAGCGTCGTCAAGCAAGCGGCCGATTACTCCAAGTCGGGTCAAGGCGCTTCGCGGGTCGTGGTTGTCGGTCACACCGACAGCTCGGGCAGCACCGCCTATAACCAGAAGCTCTCTGAGAAGCGCGCCAAGGCCGTCGCCGACGGTCTGGTCACCGCCGGAGTGGCTCAGTCCAAGGTCCAGGTCGACTGGAAGGGCGAAGGCCAACTGGCCGTTCCCACCGGCGACGGTGTGAAAGAGCCTCTGAACCGTCGTGCGACCGTCTCGGTCAACTTCTAGACCCGAGATTTAGCCAACAAAGTTTGAGCCCGGCCGAAAGGCCGGGCTCTTTCTTTTGGGCCCTGCTTGTGGCGGCCCGAACCGGTCTGATGTACGAGCGCGGCCATGAGTACTTTCGTTCCCGCAGAATGGGGCCCGCACAGGGCGATCTGGCTTGGCTTTCCGAGCGATGCGGACTTGTGGTGTGACGACCTTGCGCCGGCCCGGGATGAAGTAGCCGACCTGGCTCGGGCCCTGGCCGGCCCAGGCCGCGAGCATGTCTTGCTGATGGCGTCAGGCGATGAAGCGCTGAGGGCCGCTCAGGCGCGTCTTGGCGCGGTCCAGGGCGTTGAGCTGATCGCAGGCGCATTCGGTGATATTTGGCTTCGCGACACTGGACCGATCTTTCTGAAAGACCAGGCTGCGGGATTTCTGTTCAACGGCTGGGGCGGAAAATACGTTCTGCCGGGAGATGATACGCTTGCCGAGCGCCTGGCGCTCCACGCCGAAAAACCGTTTCGGAACAATGCGTTCGTCCTTGAAGGTGGAGCCCTGGACCACGACGGCGCGGGAACGGTCCTGACCACGCGCCAGTGCCTACTTCATCCCAATCGCAATCCGGGATGGACAGAAGCGGCAGCCGAGGCTGCCCTTGCGTCGGCGCTTGGCGCGCGAAAAGTGCTTTGGCTGGACGACGGTCTGGCCAACGATCACACCGATGGGCATGTCGATAATCTGGCGCGTTTCGTCGCTCCAGGCGTCGTCGTCTGCCCCATCGCCTGGGGTGAGGGCGACGTCAACGGCGGGGTCTACGACGCAGCTGCCCGGTCCCTGGCGCGCATGACGGACGCAGAAGGCCGGCCCCTAAGGGTGGTGCGGGTCCCCTCGCCGGGCCTGATTCCGGATGAGGACGGTAAAGCCATTCCAGCCAGCCACATGAACTTCATCATCGCCAATGGCGCCGTCATCATTCCCGACTACGGAACGCCGTCCGCCGCCGAGGCGCTCGACGCTTTACGCCCTCTGTTCCCGGGGCGGGAGATGATAAGGCTGCCATCCGGCGCCATTCTCACCGGAGGTGGTTCCTTCCACTGCATCACACAGCAGGAGCCTGAGTGACATGCCCAGACTGCTGAAACTGGCCGCGTTGCAGGCGAGCTTTGGACCTAACCTGGCCACCAATATCGCCACGACGAGCAATCTCGTGCGTCAGGCGGCGGCTGATGGCGCGCAAGTCATCCTGCCGCCGGAACTATTCCAGGGACCCTATTTCTGCGTAGCTCAGGAGGAACGCTGGTTCGCCGAGGCTTTCCCCTGGCGTCAACACCCCTGTGTCCGGGCCATGAGCGATCTGGCCAGTGAGCTGGGCGTCGCCATTCCGACTTCAATTTTCGAGCGGGAAGGGCCCCACTATTTCAACAGCCTGGTGATGATTGACGCCGATGGCCAGGCTCTGGGCGTCTACCGGAAAAGCCACATACCGGACGGCCCAGGTTATCAGGAGAAATACTACTTTCGCCCGGGCGATACCGGCTTTCGGGTGTGGGACACCCGCTTTGGCCGGCTGGGCGTCGGGATCTGCTGGGATCAATGGTACCCGGAAGCCGCCCGCATCATGACCTTGATGGGGGCTGAGGCCCTGCTTTACCCCACCGCCATCGGATCCGAACCGCACGATCCCAGCCTGGATACGGCCCTACCGTGGCGGCGCGCCATGCAGGGGCATGCCGTCTCGAATGTCATACCGGTCGTCGGCGCCAACCGCACGGGCCTTGAGCCCTGGGAGAATTATCCCGGCGGCGGCCAGCGATTTTACGGCTCCAGCTTCATCGCCAATCATCGCGGTGACCTGGTTGGCGACATGGGCCGGGATGACCATGGTTATTGCGCGGCGACCTTTGATCTGGATTTTCTGGAAACCCACCGGGCGGCTTGGGGATTTTTCCGCGATCGCCGGCCGGACCTCTACGGCACCCTGACCGGTTCGCGCCCCGCAGGCTGATCCCTTGATTCTGCGGCTTGGCCGCAAACGGCTCGCCCGCTATGAGGCGGGCAAGGAGACACGAACCCATGTCCGCAAATCGACCCCGCCGCAGCGTCCTCTACATGCCCGCCTCGAACGCCAAGGCGATCGAGAAGGCGCGCGGCCTGCCGTGTGACGCGGTGATCCTCGATCTTGAGGACGCCGTGGCGCCGGAAGCCAAGGAAATGGCCCGCGCTCAGGCGATCGAGGCGGTAATGGCCGGCGGCTTTGGCGGCCGCGAAGTGATCATACGGGCCAACGGCCTGGACACCCCCTGGGGCGCTGATGACCTGGCTGCGGCGGCCAAGGCAGGCCCTGACGGCATTCTGGTGCCCAAGGTAAATGATGCAGCCGACGTCGCCCGATACGACGCCGCCATCGCTTCGGCTCCGGCGAAAACACAGCTGTGGGCCATGATCGAGACTGGCCGCTCGCTCTTTCGCCTTGATGAAATCGCCGCCTCAGGCGCGAACAGCCGCCTGTCTGTCTGGGTCATGGGCACCAATGACCTGGCCAAGGAAATGCGCGCGCGCCAGACGCCGGGGCGCGAGCCGTTCCTGGCCGCCTTGGGACTGGCTGTCGCGGCGGCCCGGGCCTATGGCCTGACCATTCTGGACGGGGTCTATAACGACATCGACAACGATGCTGGACTCGAGGCGATTTGCGAGCAGGGCGTCGACTTCGGCTTTGACGGCAAGACCCTGATCCATCCACGCCAGGTCGAGATCTGCAACCGGGTCTTTTCGCCTTCGGCCGCAGACGTGGCCTTCGCGCATGCTGTGATCGCGGCTTTCGCCCAGTCCGAAAACGCCGGCAAGGGCGCGATCCGCGTTGAAGGCCGCATGGCCGAGCGGCTTCACTTGGCCCAGGCCGAGCGATTGGTTGCTGTTCACGAAGCGATTACCGCCGCCGCAGCGGCTTGATCGGCGGTCATTCCCGCGTATTCAAGGAAGGGTGAAAGCCGCCGTAGCCTTGATGATCGTCCTTGTCTCTGCCCTCGCCGTGGCCAGCGCCGACGCGCAGAACCGGCCGGCGACGATTGATGACCTGTTTGCGCTGCCACCGGCCGCCGCGCCTGTGCCCGCTTCGGGCGGGGTCAATATCGCCAGCCCCACAGTTCAGCCTGAAGGCACATTGACTGCCTCGGACCGTGACTACGACAACCGGGTGCTGAGCGCCTTTCGCAACGCCCAGGACCGGCAGGGCTCGCTGGACGGGCGCTGGCTGGTCCGGAATACAGGTGGCGGACTTATCTACGCCCTCCAGTTCTCGGACCCCGGGTCGGGTCCTGATCGTGTCGAGGGCGCCTGGCGTGATCCCAACGCGACCGGGGAAACTGCGACCGGATTCATCGATCAGATAACTGTCGACGGCGCGGAGGTTATCCTGGCGTTCCACGAGGGCGGATCGTCTCGTCAGGTCAAACTGCGGCCAAACGGATCCGGCGCCTGGACGGGTCAGTCCACCATCGGAAATCTGTCGACAGCCATCACGATGATGCGGGACGGCGGGCTTGAAACAGCCGCCGCACAGGCGCCTGTAGTTGCCGAACCGCCGAACCTGGCCACGCCCAAGCCCAGGGCGAAATCCAGGTCAAAATCAAAATCTCGTTCGAGTTCAAAATCCAAGAGCAAGGCCAAGGCCAAGGCGCCGACCCGGCGCAAGTAAGCCGGTTACCCGGCGACCCAGGCCTCGCGCGCCAGGGACAGATTCCCGGGGCTCCAGTCTGTCGCATCCCCCACACCCCAGACCGGTCGAGGCCAGGCGGCGTCGTCGACCCGGCGGCCGATGATATGGACATGGAGGGCCCGGGTGACATTGCCCAGAGCGCCAATATTCAGTTTCTCGACCGGCCGTCCGATCGCCGCGCCCATGGCCCGCACCCGCCGTCCGGCCTCGACAGCCTCCTGCATCAGCAGGTCACGCTCGCCGGGCAGCAGGTCTTCAATCTCGATAGCGGCCACCCTTTGCGGAACCAGCACGATCCAGAGCCAGCGCGCATCGTTCATCAGCCGCGCATCGCAAAGGGCCAGGCCGGGCAAGGGCGTGCTGACAGCGGCGATATCGGCTGGCAGGACGTAGGTCATCCGCGCTTGGGAACCGCGACCCAGTAGTCGAAGTCGAGGACGATTTCCGCCGGATACTTGCCGTCGGCGTCCTTGTCGGGGAAATCCGCGCAAGGGCGGTCCTTTGTCGCCACAAGTCGCAGGCGCAGGGCACCGCAAGGCCCCAGGTCAACCTTGTCCAGCACCTCGGACCAGGCGAAAATCGTGGCCCCAGCGAAGTAGGGATTGACGTGCCGCCCGCCGTTGACGCCCAGCATCAGGCCGGCGTTCTCCAGGCCATTGAAGGCCAGGCCGCGTGCGGTGGAGATCACCACCCCGCCATAGACCAGCCGCCGGCCCGACGGGTCTTTCGCCCGCTCAAAGGCGTTGAAATGGACCTTGGCGGTGTTTTGGTAGAGGCGCGTGGCCATGGCGTGCTCGGCCTCTTCGATCGCCATGCCGTCGATGTGATCGATCTTCTCGCCGACCTGGTAGTCCTCAAAGGCGTGCGCAGACCCGCCCAGAGTGAAGTCGTAACCCTTGAAATTCAGCCCGGCCGGCAGAACCAGGTCCGCCGCCGATACCGCGTCCGGCAGCACCGGGATGGTCTGGTTCGCGACCTCGGCGGCCTCGTCGGCCTTGCGCACCATAACCCAGCGCGCATAGCTCAGAACCGGCTCGCCGCGCTGGTTGACGCCAGTCGTGCGCACATACACCACGCCGGTCTTGCGATTGGAGTTCTCCTTCAGGCCGATGACTTCGGAGGTCGAAGTGACAGTGTCGCCCGGATAGACAGCCGCCAGGAACCTGCCGTCGGCGTAGCCGAGATTGGCCACTGCGTTCAGCGAGATGTCGGGCACCGACTTTCCGAACACCATGTGGAAGACCAGCAGGGGATCGACGGGACTGCGCGGCAGGCCGGCCGCACGCGCCACCTCGTCAGACGAGGTCACGGCGAATCGTGCGCCGGTAAAAGCCACATAGAGGGCAACGTCGCCTTCGGTAATGGTGCGCGGCGTTGCGTGGCGCAGAACCTGGCCGAGCCTGAAATCTTCGAAGTAGTTGCCCGGATTGGTCTTGGTCATCGGCGGCGCCTCTTGTTGCTGCGCCCGCTTCTAGCGCCGCCGCAGGATGGCGACAAATCCGGATTGGCCTCGCCCGAATATTGGGGCAATGCTGCCGCGCAACAGACAGGGAGGATTACGCATGATTGGCTATGTGACACTGGGAACCAACGATATGGAAGCCGCCGCGCCGTTCTATGACGCGCTTGCCAAGGAATTGGGCGGCGCGCGCCAGATGGAGTTTCCGGGCAGCTTCATCGCCTGGGGCGGCGGCGGCCCGATGATCAGTCTGATCAAGCCTTTCGACGGCAAGCCCGCCAGCGTTGGCAATGGCGTCATGGTGGCGCTGGCCGCCACGAGCAAAGAACAGGTCGACCGCCTTCATGCCGTTGCTCTGGAAAACGGCGGCGTTTGCGAAGGACCTCCCGGCAATCGTATGGACGGCTTCTATGCCGCCTATTTCCGTGACCGTGAGGGTCACAAGCTCAACGCGTTTTATATGGGATAGGACGCCACTGTGCCCGGAGCGGTCGCCAGCAGACCGCTCCGGGCCTGGTTCGCGTACTTTCAGGCCTCATAATAAGGCGTGAAGCGCGCCCCGCCTTGCCCACCGTCGCGGCAGGGTCTAGACCGCGCCAAACCTTCAACATCACGACCCGGAGACACCTATGGCTCGCGCGAAGATCGCCCTTATCGGCGCCGGCATGATCGGCGGCACCCTGGCCCATATCGCGGCCCGCGAAGAGCTGGGCGACATCATTCTGTTCGACATCATGGAAGGCACGCCCCAGGGCAAGTCGCTGGATATCGCAGAGGCGAGCGCCGTGTTCGGCAAGGACGTCAAGCTGCGCGGCGCCAACGACTATGCCGATATCGCCGGCGCCGATGTGTGCATTGTCACAGCGGGCGTGCCCCGCAAGCCCGGTATGAGCCGTGATGATCTTCTGGGCATCAACCTGAAAGTCATGAAGGCGGTCGGCAAGGGCATCAAAAAGCATGCGCCCAAAGCCTTTGTGATCTGCATCACGAATCCGCTGGACGCCATGGTCTGGGCCCTGCAGCAGTTCTCGGGCCTGCCCAAGAACAAGGTCGTCGGTATGGCCGGCGTGTTGGACAGCGCGCGCTTTGCCTACTTCCTGGCCGAAAAGACCGGCGTGTCGGTGGAAGATATCCATGCCTGGACGCTGGGTGGTCACGGCGACGACATGGTGCCGATGGTGCGCCATTCCACCGTCGGCGGCGTGCCCCTGCCGGATCTGGTCAAGCAAGGCTGGATGACCCAGGACGAGCTGGATGGAATCGTCAAGCGCACGCGCGGTGGCGGCGGCGAGATCGTTGCTCTGCTGAAGACCGGATCGGCTTTCTATGCGCCGGCCGAAAGCGCCATCGCCATGGCCACCAGCTATCTGAAGGACAAGAAGCGCGTTCTGCCGATCGCTGCGTTCCTGAATGGCGAATATGGCCTGAAGGATCTCTATGTCGGCGTGCCGGCCGTGATCGGCGCCGGCGGCGTCGAGCGGATCATCGAGTTCGAAACCAATGGCGCCGAGCGCAAGATGTTCGCCAAGTCCGTCGAGTCCGTGCAAGGCCTGATCGCGGCCTGCAAGACCATCGACCCGTCCCTGAAGTAGCGCGACATGCAACGCGCCGGCAGGTTGATCCTAATCGCACTGACGGCGCCGTTGCTTTTGGCATCCCCCGCCATGACCCAGACGCCGGCGCCCGCGGAGGCGGCGACAGGCACCCTGTGCGCCTCGACCCGCGCCGTGCTGGCGTCAGCCGGCGCGAGGGGTTGGACTGCCCAGACCGCGCCCAAGACCTTTACCTGGGAAGAGGGGACCAAGACCTGCGAGATGACAAACCGGGGCGGGACGGTCACCTGTGACCTGCTGACCATCTCGGTTTGCGAGGGCTCGGAGCCGCCGCAAGAGGTCAAGGACGCCTACTCGACCACCAACCGCGACCTTGGCCGTCAGGGCCCCGGCCTGATCCTTGCCTGTCTGCCAAACCGCATGGCCGAGGGATTTGCAACACCGGGCTCGGCTGTTTCGATGCAGGGCGTCGAGTTCACTGCCCAGGGCGAGCCCAAAATTCGCCTGTTCCAGCGCATTGAGCACTCGACAGTGCGGGGCAAGAAATGCGTCGACCAGAAAGTGCAGATCGACTTCAGCCGCTAGGCCTTGGTATCCACCGCGCCGCCCGCGTCATCGTTGTGAGCAGAATAGGCATTTGTGGCCTGACCGGCGCCTGAAGCCTTGTCCGCCACAATGACCATGGCGGGCCGGACGATGCGTCCCATGAGTTCATAGCCGGCCTGCATGACCTGCAGGACGCTGCCGGGCGCCACGTCACCGGCCGACTGTTCCATCATCGCCTGATGATAGTTGGGGTCGAATTTCGCGCCGCGCTCGGGATCGACGCGCTTGAGGCCATTGCGCTCGAAAGCGCCCTGAAGCTCTTTCGCCGTCATGTCTAGGCCGACCACCAGGTTCTTGACCGCCGGATCGGCGTCCTCGCGCGGGGCGTGCTGCAGGGCGCGCTCGAGATTGTCGGCCACGCCCAGCAGGTCGCGGGCGAACTTCTGGATCGCATAGGCCCGTGCGTCATTGGCTTCGCGCTCGGCCCGGCGCTTGGTGTTCTCGGCTTCTGCAGCGATGCGCAGAATCTGTTCCTTTAGCTTGTCGATCTCGTCCTGCGCGGCGTCGAGGGCCTCGCTGGGATTGAACGCCGGCTCGGCGGCCACATCGTCAAACTCGTCTTCCGGGAAGTCGTCGCCGGTCATGTCAAACACCTATCCATCAATCAGCCGCCCCAACACCTTGGCCGTATAGTCGACCAGCGGGATGACCCGGGCGTAGTTCAATCTGGCCGGACCGATCACGCCAATCGCGCCCAGAACTTTCTGTTGGCCCGTCATATAGGGCGCCGCAATGACGGCGGAACCCGAAAGTGAAAAAAGTCGTGTTTCGGCGCCAATGAAAATGCGCACGCCCGGCGCCCGGCCCACACCTTCAAGCAAGCCGATCAGTTGTTCCTTCTGTTCCAGATCATCAAACAGCATGCGCACGCGTTCCAGATCGGCGGCGGCCGATCTGTCGTCCAGCAGATTGGCGCGGCCACGGACGATCAGACTGCGGTCGACAGATTCGCCGCCGGACCAGGCCGCCAGACCATCTTCAACGAGCCGGGCGGCCGTTTCGTTCAATTCGCGGCGCGCGGTTTCAATCTCGGCCTTCATTTCGAGGTTGGCCTCGGCCAGGGTGCGGCCCTTGAGATGGGCGGCGAGAAAGTTGGAGGCTTCGGACAGCGCGGCCGGCGTGATGCCCGGCGCCAGCGGCATTAGCCGGTTTTCCACCTGGCCGTCCTCGAAGACCATGACCGCCAGGGCCTGATCGCCCATGGCGACGAACTCGACATGTTTGACACCGGCGTCGTGTGAGGGTGTGACGACAACGCCCGCGCCCCCGGCTAGACCCGAGAGCAGGCCCGAAGCCTGATCCATCACCGCCTCGAAGGATCGGCCCTTGGACGTCAGGCGCGCGTCGATGGCGGCCCTGTCGTCAGCCGACAGATCGCCGACCTCCAGCAAGCCGTCGACGAACAGGCGCAGGCCCGCATGGGTGGGGATTCGCCCGGCGCTGATGTGAGGGGCGTCCAGCAGGCCCATCTGGGTCAGGTCCTGCATGGTGTTGCGGATCGAGGCAGGCGATAGCGACAGGCCGGCCCGGGACATGGTGCGCGAGCCGACTGGCTCGCCTGTGGTCAGATAGTTTTCAACGACGCGCCGGAAAATGTCGCGCGCGCGCGCGTCCAGCTCGCCGATGGTCGGCGCGGGCGTGATCGGGGTTGTGGGGTGGAAGAGGCTCGTCATGGGCTCGCTTCTAGGATAAGCCCCGCCGGTCCCTTCGCAAGCCCCAGAGAATGTCCCATGCGTCCGTCCAACCGCGCCGCCGATCAGCTTCGTGACGTCACCATCGAAACCAAGGTCAGCCGCTATGCCGAGGGCTCGTGCATCATCAACGCCGGCCACACCCGCGTCCACGTCACCGCCAGCATCGAGGAGGGCGTGCCGCCCTTTCTGCGCGGCAAGGGCCAGGGCTGGGTAACGGCAGAATACGGCATGCTGCCCAGGGCCACTCACACCCGGGGTCGCCGTGAGGCGGCTCAGGGCAAGCAATCGGGCCGTACGCAGGAAATCCAACGGCTGATCGGCCGCTCGATGCGCGCCATCATCGACATGAAGGCCCTGGGCGAACGTCAGATCTCCATCGACTGCGATGTGCTGCAGGCTGACGGCGGCACCCGCACCGCCTCGATTACAGGCGCCTGGGTGGCCCTGCGGATGGCGACCCAGTACCTGCTGGACGAAGGCGTGCTGACCAAGGATCCGATCCTGGATTCAGTGGCGGCGGTGTCCTGCGGCGTGTTCAGGAACACCCCGGTTCTGGATCTGGACTATGACGAAGATTCCAATGCCGAGGCCGACGCCAATTTTGTGCTGACCGGCAATGGCGACATCGTCGAAATCCAGGCTACCGGTGAAAAACGCGGTTTTACCCGTGCCGAGTTCGAAACCCTGTTCTCGTTGGCCGAAAAAGGCATCAGCGAACTGGGCGCGATGCAGAAGGTCGCGATCGCGCGTTAGTCGGCCGACTCGCCGTCGTCCGGTTCGGGCGGGCCTTCGTTAAACATCAGGATGTCGCCCGGCTGGCATTGGAGCTCGCGGCACAGGGCGTCGAGGGTGGAGAACCGCACCGCGCGCGCCTTGCCGGTCTTCAGAATCGACAGATTGGCAATGGTCACGCCCACGCGATCAGCCAGCTCGGTCAGCGACATGCGCCGCTCCAGCAGGACTCGGTCGAGATGGACCCGGATCGGCATGGAGAGCGGTGGTTCCTTATTGTTTGTCCGTCTTCTTGGGCGGACTTATCATCAGGGTTAGCTAGATATCGTAAATCGATCAACGATCTTTACGTTGCGTCAAATCGTCAGGTCGAGGTCCTTGCGCATCTTCACGCCTTCATCGAACACTTCGGCAAGCACGAACATCACGCCGATGGCGAACAAGCCAACCACGTCGATGTTGGGACGGTAGTCGCGTACGGGGCTGTCAGGCGCGCACAGCAGTAGGATCGCCCAGACCGCGTAGCGCGAGACTTCAAGGGCGGCGAGGATCAGGCCGATGATGCGCAGCCGTCGGGCGTTCTCGGCCTGGAACGGCTGGCCGGCGACCAGGGTGATGAAAATCTTGCGCAGGCGCCCGACGATGCCGAGCAGGCCAAGCATGTAGAGCGCAAACAGCAGCAGGCCCGAGGCGCCGCGAGGGCTGGCAACGAACATCGGCGGGCCGTTGGGTCCCCAATGCCAGGTGGGGGTCGGCAAGGCCGGATTGGCCATGTGCAACGCGCTCCAAAGCGCAATTGCGCCCAGGCTCAGCAGGAGCAGGGCTATGAAGCCGAAGGAAATATCGAGAAAGACTTTCAGAAAGCTCGAAATCGAGCGCGGGCCCAGGGTGCGCATAGGAATGGGGGCCTTTCCCTTGTTTTCTTTGTTTCCGGTTCTACGGCCGGATTAACACATTCCCGCCGGACTGTCCGACGGCAAAAGCGCATCAGACAGTCGGCGAGAATGCCCTGTTATGGCCGCACTTGGAAGCGGGACACATTACAGGGACTGGACCACGAACATGGCTGCGCCGAGCAGGACGCCGGCGAGCAAGGTCAGGGCGCTGGTGATGTTGGCGGCCCGATCCAGAAGGCTGACATTTTCAAAGGTCATAACAGTTACTCCAATTTGTGCGTTGCACCATAAAAACCGGCCTATCCGGCTTCGACAGGGCTGAAATAGGCAACCCCATGACGATATTCAATACGTCATTATCGAAAAACAATCAAGTTTTTTGTTGTTTCTTTATTGCAACGCACAATGGACTTGATGGCGCAAATGCGACCGCTCTTGCAACCCGGGTCGCAAACCCGGAGGAAGTCGGCTGCAATCGGGACACAGGCAGGACAAGGCATGGCGTTGACGCTACCCAGGGGACTTAAACTGGTGGCCGCCACCCACAATCCCGGCAAGGCCGTGGAGCTCGCGGCCCTGCTGGAAGCGCGCTTTAACCTGGTGTCGGCGGGTGCGCTTTCAATCCCTGAGCCGGACGAAACCGAGACCACCTTTGCCGGCAACGCCATTCTGAAGGCCCGCCACGCGGCAGAGCATTCAGGACTGGTCGCCATCGCCGATGACTCCGGCCTGAGCATTACGGCCCTAGACGGCGCGCCGGGGATCTATTCGGCCCGCTGGGCCGGCCCCGACAAGGACTTCGGACTGGCCATGCAACGGGTTGGGGAGCGGTTGACCGAGGCCGACTCCGAGGATCGCAGCGCATGGTTCACCTGCGCCCTGGCCGTCGCCTGGCCAAATGGCCCGGCGGTGGTGTTCGAGGGCCGCCTCAATGGCGTGCTGACGTTTCCGGGACGGGGCATGAACGGTTTTGGTTACGATCCGATCTTCACGCCGCTGGGGCAGAGCCAGACATTTAGCGAGATGGAGCCGCCACAAAAAGACGCCATGAGCCATCGCGCGCGCGCGTTCGCCCAGTTGAAGGCGGCGCTGTTTGACTGATCCCGCCCCGATCGCGGTCTACATCCACTGGCCCTACTGCAGCCGGATCTGTCCCTACTGCGACTTCAATGTCGTGCGCGATCGCCGGCAGCCCGAACAGGCGGCGCTGGCGGCGGCGATCATCCGCGATCTGCAAGGTCAAGCTGCTCTGACGGGGCCCCGGAGACTGGTCTCGGTCTTCTTTGGCGGCGGGACCCCGTCTTTGATGGACCCGGACTGGGCCGGCCGCATCATCGAGGCCGCCCGGCGTCTTTGGCCGACAGACGGGCCGGTCGAGATTTCGCTGGAGGCCAATCCGACCGACGCCGAGGCCGGCCGGTTCGCCGCCTTCGCCGCTGCCGGGGTTCAACGTCTGTCGCTGGGTGTCCAGTCTCTGGACGATGCGCAGCTGGCCTTTTTGGGCCGCAACCATTCGGCCGCCGAGGCCCGCCGGGCGGCGCTGGTGGCGGGCTCGGTCTTTCCGCGCCTGTCCATCGATCTGATCTATGCCTTGCCGGACCAGACGGTGGGGGGGTGGCGCAAGGCGCTGGAGGAAGTCATCGCACTTGGCGCCGAACACATCTCGCCCTACCAGCTGACCATCGAGGCCGGCACGGCTTTTGACCGCGCGGTGCGCCGCAAGACCTTCGCCCCACCTGGGCCCGACGCAGCCGCTGACCTGTTCGAGACAACCCAAACGGTGCTCGAAGCCGCCGGGTTCGGCGCCTATGAGGTCTCCAACCACGCCCGGGGCGCCGCCGCCCAGTCGGTCCACAATCTCGCCTACTGGCGCGGCTGGGATTATGCCGGCGCTGGCCCCGGGGCCCATGGGCGCCTCACTATGGTGACCGGCCGCACCGCTATCGCGACCGAGCGGCGGGTGGCCGATTATGTCAGCCTCGTCGACCAGACTGGCCTTGGCGTACGGGCGCCCGAGACGCTGGACGCCCGAGAACAGGCCGTAGAGCGACTGCTGCTGGGCCTGCGGGTGCATGAGGGCGTGCCCCTGACTGAACTTGAGGCCCTTGAACTCGACGCGCGCCAGATCGAAGGCTTTGTGGCCGACGGTCTGCTATTGCCGGGTGGCGGCAGGCTGGTTGCTACAGCGAAGGGACGCGCGGTGCTTGACCGACTGACCCATGACCTGATCCGATAGGCCAATGGCCAGACCGCCCCTTGCCCCACCTGCCCTGAACCCCGCGCCGCTGGAGCCGGGGCTGTACCTGGTGGCTACCCCCATCGGGAACCTGCGCGACATCACCTTGAGGGCGCTGGACGTGCTGGCGGCCTGTGACCTCATTCTGGCAGAAGACACCCGGGTGACCGGAAAGCTGCTCGCCGCTTTCGGCCTGAAAAACAGGCTCGAGCGGTGTGACGATCACGCGGCGGCAAGGGCCTCGCCGAAGATCATGGCGCGGCTGGCGTTGGGCGAACGCATCGCCCTGGTTTCAGACGCCGGCACGCCCCTGGTGTCAGACCCCGGCTATCGCATCGCGATGGACGCCATAGAGGCGGGCCACGAGGTCTGGCCAATCCCCGGCGCCTCGGCCGCCCTGGCCGCCCTGACCGTGGCGGGGCTTCCCGCCGACCGGTTTCTGTTTGCCGGATTTCCACCGCCGAAGTCGGCGGCGCGCAAGACCTTCCTTGAGGATCTGTCCGCCGTCCGCGCCACCTTGATCTTTTATGAGGGTGGGTCGCGTCTGGCTGCCAGCCTGGCCGACATGGCCGCGGTGTTCGGCCCGCGTCCCGCCGCCGTCTGCCGCGAACTGACCAAGCTTTATGAGACCGTGACACGCGGGCCGCTCGATGTACTGGCCGCCAATCCGGTCTTCGCCGATCCGAAGGGCGAGCTCGTTATCGTGGTGGGACCCGGCGAGCAGACGGTCTCGACTGCGGCCGACGCGGACCTGGCCCTGACCGAGGCCATGACTCGGCTGGCGCCCGGCGAGGCTGTGTCCGAGGTCGCCAAGGCGCTGGGTCTGCCCCGGCGCGATCTTTACCGCCGGGCTTTGGCCCTGAAGGAAAAGCAATGAGCCAGGCGCGCCGGGATCGGGGCGCAGCTGCGCGTCTGTCCGGCCGCCGGGCTGAGTGGACGGCGGCCCTATGGCTGATGCTCAAGGGCTATCGCATCCTGGGTTTCCGCCTCAAGACCCGGCAGGGCGAGGTCGATTTGCTGGCCCTGAAGGGCCAGGTCCTGGCCGTGGCCGAGGTCAAAAGCCGTGCGACGCTGGAGGCGGCGCTGGAATGCGTCACCGCTGACCAGCGTGATCGGTTGCACCGGGCTGGACGGCCCCTGGCCGGCCGTCTTGATCTGGTCGCGCTTGCACCGCGCCGCCGTTCGCGCCACATCCTTGACGCCTGGAAAAACGAGGCCGCAGGCACGTGAACCGCGAAGAGACCGAAATCGTCCTGCGGGGCCTAGGGCAAACTGCCGACGAAAACTTCGATCTGTTCGAGATCGCCTTGATCTGCGCCCTGCATGAGGATCCGTCGCGGGATCTGGCCCCAGCCCGCGCCCTGGCGCAAGAGGCGGCCGAACGGCTGCAGGCTCATCTGGCCGGCGGCCGGATTGCAGAGGCGCTGGCTGAGTCCCTAGCGGGTGACCTGGGGCTGGATGGCGACCTGATCAACTACGAGCATCCCGCCAACGCTGACCTTATCAGCGTCGCCCAACGCCGAAAGGGCCTGCCTGTGGCTCTTGGCATTTTCTACATAGCCGCCGCCCGCCGCTGTGGTCTCCAGGTGTTCGGCGTGGATTTTCCTGGCCACTTCCTGCTGCGGGTCGAGGCGGCTGACGGCCCGGTCGCCATAGACCCGTTCAGTCAGGGCCGGATTGTCCTGCCGTCGGAACTGACCGCACGGGCCCTGCAGGCTGGCCTGACGCCCGGCGTGGGCGACCGGCTGGAGGCCCTGATGACTCCCGTGCGCGACAGGGGCGTGGCCATCCGGCTGGAAAACAACATCTTCGCTCGGGCAGTAGGCCGTGGCGACTTTCCGCGAGCCGAACGCTCGGCCCTGCGCCGGGCCCTGATCGATCCAGGTGATCACCGCCCATGGATCGATGTTGCTGCGGCGCGTGAAGGCCAGGGCGCCCTTGCTGGCGCCTTGCAGGCCCTGGCCATGGCCCAGACCCTTGACGGCGCCGCCGCAATCGCCGCCCGGGCGGCGCGGGAGCGTATGCGTTTGAAGCTGAACTAGCGCAAGCGATCGTGCTGGGATAATCGGTTACCATGACCCTATCCGTCGCCATCCAGATGGACCCCGTCGAGGGGATCAACATCGACACCGACACCACCTTCTTCCTGATGCTGGAGGCCCAGACACGCGGCCATGGCCTGTGGGTCTATACGCCTGACCAGCTCTCGCTGGAGGACGGGCGGGTGATGGGTCGGGGGCGGGCGTTGAACCTGCGGGCGGTCAAGGACGATCACCACGCGACGGGCGTCATGGAAGTCCGTGACATGAGCGAGTTCGACGTGGTGCTAATGCGCCAGGACCCACCGTTCGACATGGCCTATATCACCGCCACCCACTTCCTGGAGCGCATCCACCCCAAGACCCTGGTGGTCAATGACCCGGCCCAGGTGCGCAACGCGCCGGAAAAGCTGTTTGTCACCGAATTCGCCGGCGTTCAGCCGCCGACCCTGGTGACCAGCGATGTGGACGCCATCTACGACTTTCGCAGCCGGCACGGCGACATGGTGCTCAAGCCCCTCTACGGCGGCGGCGGCTCAGGTGTGGTGCGGCTGAAACCGGACGACCCCAATCTGGATGCACTTCTTGAACTTCACGCCATGATCAGCCGCGAGCCGGTGGTCTGTCAGAAGTTCATCCCCGCAGTCTCGGCCGGCGACAAGCGTATCCTCCTGATCGACGGCGAGCCGGTGGGCGCTATCAACCGTATTCCGGCCAAGGACCAGGTCCGCTCGAACCTGGCGCGCGGCGGGCGGGCCGAGGCGGTTGAGCTGACGAAGCGGGATCTGGAGCTGTGCGCCATCATCGGTCCGCAACTGAAGGCGCGGGGTCTGCTGTTTGTCGGTATCGACGTGATCGGCGACTACATGACCGAGATCAACGTTACCTCACCGACCGGCGCGCAACAGCTGAAACGGTTCGGCGGGGCGGATGCGGCGGTCCTGCTTTGGGATCGCATTGAGACGCTTCGGGCGCCTGTTTAGACCGGAAGCTGAGCCATGACGGTTAGGTGACTGTTTCGCCTTATCTTCTCATATAGCTCCCCATTTGTTCTTGATCCGCTCTTAAAGCCATGGTCATCCCTGTGGACAAGTGCGGCATTAGGTAAAACCTCCTAAATTCGATGATGTTCACCATGGCATTAGGCGGTGAACTCATCGTTTTAGGTGTGTTTGCTACCTAATGCCGCAAAAGCGCATACTTGGTGCGTGCCGCAAGCTGACCGGTTGACCGTTAAAGCCCGCCGTGAACAGCTTGATGAAAAGTAGGAGGAGCGCGATTATGGACAAGGCCCCACACAGCAAATCGCGGCGGATCGTCCGAGTTCTGGCGGTCACCGCGATGGCGGTCACGACTCTTATGGCTTTTGACGTCAATGCCCAGGGACCGGGCGGTGGCGGTGGCGGCGGCGGCTTTGGCGGTGGTGGCGGGGGCTTTAGCGGCGGCGCCCGCGGCGGCGCGCCCGGCGGGGCTCCAGGCGGCGTTCCAGGCGTCAGACTGCCCCAGCGGCCAGCTGGCAGTTCCTGCACCGAGGTCGATATCGATGACCTGCCGGCCGGGGCCCAGGTGTAGTCTCTGATGGTGATGGTCTCGCCCAAGGTCAAACCGATGACACCGGAAGAGGATCAGGTGGTCCAGCAATGCTATGCGCGGACGGCGCAGGCCGGAGCAACGCCCTTTGCCGCCTCGCAAGCGAGGGAATCCATCGATCTTCGGGTGCCGGCCCTGGTGGTCTCCACCATGTCGCCGCAACAGATTCCGCTGTTGAATATCGCTTATCACACTGTCGCCAGCCGGGCCCAGATGACCGCTGACCCCAAGGGTGCGGTCAAGATGTTCATCCCGCGCGATGATCTGGACGCCACGATGGCGCTGTTGTCAGGCTACACCGTTGAGGATTTTGGTTTGCTGGTGACCGTGAAGAATGCTGCTGGCGATGTGGTCGCGCGGTCGAATGTCTTCCTGATCGGCTCCAAGTTGACCATGGCCAAGGACAAGGCGGCGCTCAAGGTTGATCGTGGCGATCTGAAGGACGTGGTCAAATGGACCGATGCGGCGGGTCAACCGCTGAGCTGGGACGGCCGGAAGTTTACCGATGCGGCAGGTCACGCCGTCGCCTTGTAGGATGAGGGCCTGGCCGCCGAGCAGTCCATCCTCGCGTCGGCTATAACCGGTTTGACCGCCCGTTAAGATGCGCCGCGCTAGTCTGCCGGCCAATGAAAGCCGGTCCAACTTCCGCACCCACGCCTCTTGCGGCCCTGAGCCACGAGTTTCGCACGCCGTTGAACGCCGTGCTCGGCATGGCGCGCCTGCTGGAAGGCACCCGGCTGACCGCTGAACAGAAAGCCTATGTGGCGGCGCTAAAACAGAGTGGCGATCACCTGTTGTCGCTGGTTGGCGACGTGCTTGATCTGGCCCGGCTCGACGCCGGCGCCTTGACTCTGAATCCCGCGCCCATGCAGGTCGAAGGTCTGCTGCAGTCGGTAACCGAACTGCTCAGTCCCCGGGCCCACGAGAAAGGCCTCGAAATCGCCTGGGCCGCCCCGGCTGGTCTGCCGCCGATCCTCGCCGACGAAGGGCGCCTGAAGCAGGTGCTGTTCAATCTCGCCGGCAACGCGGTGAAGTTCACTGAACGGGGCGGCGTGCTGCTCAGTTGTGCCTTTGCGGAGTCGGACTGCGGCGTCGATCTGCGCCTGACCGTTACCGACACAGGCCCAGGCGTGCCGGCCAACCGACAGGCCACGATCTTCGAGCCCTTCTCTCACGCAGATGACCGCGATCGAGCCCGCACCGATTCCAGCGGCCTTGGCCTGGCGATCGTCAGCCGCCTGGCCGGCGCCCACGGCGGTCGGGTCGGGGTCGAGTCTTCGCCGGGCGAGGGCGCCTGCTTCTGGTTTGAGGCGCGGTTCGAGGCCGCCGGACCGGCCGAGCAGGCAAGGCCCCTGGCCGGTCTGTGTGTTGTCATCGCCTCGTCGTCCTCGGTGTTGCGTGAGAGCGCTTGTCACCACATCGCGGCGGCTGGTGGCAGGCCCATGTTTTGTCTGACCCGCGAGGAGGCCGTGCGCCGTGCGCCGCAGGGCGCTGTGGTGCTGGTTGACCAGGGTCTGGCGGGGGCCAAGGGCCGGGGCCTGCGCCCTGTTCCCGGACACCCCAGCCTGATCCTGCTGCAACCCGAAGCCCGCCGCCGCATCGCACCCAGCCGCGCCGCAGGCTTTGCCGGCTACCTGATCAAACCCTTGCGCCGGACCTCGCTGAGCGAGCGCGTACTCGCTGCGCTGGGTCGGCAAGGCGCCGGCACTGCGGACGAGCGGGCGGATGCCCAGGTCGCCAGGGGCGCCCATGTCCTGCTGGTCGAGGACAATCCGATCAACGCCCTGCTGGCCCGAAAACTTCTGGAGCGTGAAGGCTGCGCCGTGGAGCTGGCGTCCACCGCTGAGGCGGCCATGCTGGCCGTGGCCGCCACGGACTACGATCTGGTGCTGATGGACCGCCGCCTGCCCGGACTGGACGGAGTCGCGGCGACCCGCCGGTTGCGCGCCGCCGGGGTGACGGCGCCCATCGTCGCCCTGACCGCTGACGCCTTTGAAGAGGATCGCCGCGCGTGCCTTGCCGCCGGCATGGATGATTTCCTGACCAAACCTCTGGATCCCCATGCTCTGCGCGCCCTTCTGGGCCGGGTGCTGTCTGATCGCTGGACGAACGCCCAAGGGAACGCCAATCTCGCCTCCTGACTCGCGGGGAGGATTTCATGGCCGACAGCGCTGCGCCCAAACGAAACCTGGTGAGCGCTCTGGCCGTGTTCGGCGAGCGTCGAACCCTGTGCATGCTGGGCCTGGGCTTTGCTTCTGGTCTGCCCAACCTATTGATTTTCGACACGCTTTCGGCCTGGTTGCGATCAGACGGCATATCGCTGTCGGTGATCGGATTCTTCGCCCTGGCGACCCTGTCCTATTCGCTGAAATTCATTTGGGCGCCGCTGGTCGACCGGACAACCATCCCGTTTCTGACGAAATTTTTCGGCCATCGGCGCTCGTGGATGCTGGTAACGCAAGGCGCCATCATCTTGGGCCTGTGGCTGATCTCGGGGTCCGACCCCGGAACCAATCTTTGGCGCGTTGCCCTGTTCGCGGTGCTGGTCGGCTTTGCCGGCGCCACCCAGGACATTGTCATCGACGCCTGGCGCATCGAGGCGGCGCCCGGCGACAAGCAGGGCCCTATGGCGACGGCCTACCAGTGGGGCTATCGCATCGCCATCATCGTGGCGGGCGCAGCGCCCCTGTTCATGGCCGACCGCTTCGGCTGGAACCTGTCCTACGCGGCCATGGCCGTCTTGATGGGACTTGGCGTCGCCGCCGTACTGTTCGCCCCCCGCGAGGCCCAGCACGCCCTGCGACCGGTGCCGGTGGGCGATGCGCCCTCGCGGCCTGCCCTTGAGATTATCGAATGGATCGTCCGGCTGGCGCTGATCGCACTGGTCGCGTTGATCATCGGATCGGGCCTGTCGGGATCGGCTGAAATCCTCGCCAATATCCAGACCGCGTTCGGCGGATCCGCCGACCAGGCCGCCGCACTAAAGGCCGCATGGACCGCCAAGCCGGGCGGGGTCTATCTGCAGCTTGCGGCCGTCGCGCTGGGCCTGGGCGGCCTTGTCCTGGCCTGCTGGCCCATTCCTCGCGTCAAGACGCGGCCAGGCATCTATCTGGCCACCTCATTCGGCGAGCCTCTCAAGGATTTCTTCGATCGATTCGCCGGCCTGGCCGGACCGATCCTGGCCCTGATCTGCCTCTACCGACTGGCCGACTTTGTGCTGAACATCATGAACCCCTTCTACATCGACCTGGGGTTCACGCTGGATCAGATCGCCGAGGTGCGAAAGCTGTTCGGTGTCGTCGCCTCCATGGCCGGGGTGTTCATCGGTGGTCTGTCGGTGGTGCGGTTAGGGATCATCCGCACCATGGTCATCGGCGCCTTCGCCAGTCCCGTCTCGAACCTGGTCTTCGCCTGGCTGGCGACGCAGGGGCCCCATACCTCGGCGCTCTATGTTGCAATCAGCCTGGACAACGTCGCCACCGGCTACGCCGGAACAGCCCTGATCGCCTATATGTCCAGCCTGACGAGCGCAGGGTTCACCGCCACCCAATACGCCCTGTTTTCATCTCTCTATGCCTTGCCCGGCAAGCTGATCGCGTCTCAATCGGGACGGCTCGTGGAGTCCTGGGCCCACAGCGCCGAGGCGGGAAGTCCGCTGTCGGCGTTCATGCCCTGGTTTTCCGGCCTGCCGCCGGTCTCGTTCGCCAAGGGTGCGGCCGGGCTGAACGTAACGCCAGCAGCGCTCGGCGCAGGCTATGTGACCTTCTTCCTCTATTCCACGGCGATCGGCATCTTCGCCATCGTCCTGGCCTTCTGGATCGCCCCCCGGCACAAGCGCCTGCTGGAACAGAACGCCGCCGCCGAGGCTGCGAAACCCTAGAGGTTTTCGGCCGCCTCGTAGGCTGCAAAGGTCGCCATATTGAGGATGGTCGAAACCGAGGCCGCCAGAGGGCAGATCTGCACCGGCCGTGACATGCCCATCAGCAGCGGCGGGATCACCGTCGCCTCGCCGAGGGAGTGCAACAGCTTGGTCGAGATTGAGGCCGAGTGGATGGCCGGCATGATCAGCACATTGGCCGGACCGGTCAGGCGCATGAACGGGAAATTGCCCCAGCGCGAGGGATCCAGCGCCAGATCTGGGGGCATGTCGCCTTCGTATTCGAAGTCGACGGCCATATCGTCCAGCATGGCGACGGCGTCACGCACCTTGTCGGCGCGTTCACCCGACGGATTGCCAAAGGCCGAATAGGACAGGAAGGCGACGCGAGGCGTGTGGCCGAGGCGCTTGACCGCCTGGGCCGCTTCGATGGCGATCTCGACCAGTTCTTCGCCGGTGGGCAGTTCGGTGATGTTGGTGTCGGCGACGAACAGGGTGTGGCCCTTGGCCAGTACTACCGACATGCCGATCATCCGGCCGTCGGGCGAGGGATCGATGGCGTGCAGAACGCCCTCAAGGGCCACGTCGAACGAGCGGGTGACGCCGGTGACCATGCCGTCGGCCTCTCCGCAAGCGACCATGGTAGCGGCAAAGACGTTGCGGTCCTGGTTGACCAGACGCTGGCAATCGCGGCGCAGATAACCCGAGCGTTGCAGCCTGCCGTAGAGGAAATCAGTATAGGTCTCGCCGCGCTCGGACAGGCGCGCGTTGATGATCTCCATATCCAGCTCGGCCGGGTTGAGACCGGCGACCCGGGCATTTTCGCGCACCTCTTCTTCGCGGCCCAGCAGGACGGCCTGGCCCAGACCCTGGCTCTGGAAGGCGTGAGCGGCGCGGATGACGGCCGGCTCTTCGCCCTCGGCGAAGACGATGCGCTTTTGCGGCGCGTCCTGGACGGTGCTGGTGATCGACTGCAGGAAGGCCGCGGTCGGATCCAGACGCTGCGCCAGACGGGCGCGGTACTCGTCCATGTCCTCGATCGGCTTGCGGGCCACGCCGGTGTCCATTGCTGCCTGGGCGACGAAGGGCGGGATGTACCAGATCAGGCGCGGGTCAAAGGGCGACGGGATGATGTAGTCCGGCCCGAACTTCAGCTGGCGGCCGTGATAGGCGGCCGAGACCTCGTCGGGCACGTCCTCGCGGGCCAACTGGGCGAGCGCCTTGGCGCAGGCGATCTTCATCTCCAGGTTCACCCGCCGGGCGCGAACATCCAGGGCGCCCCGGAAGATGTAGGGAAAGCCCAGCACATTGTTGACCTGGTTGGCGTAGTCGCTGCGCCCGGTGGCGATGATGGCGTCCGAGCGGACCGATCGGACTTCTTCGGGCGTGATCTCGGGGTCCGGATTGGCCATGGCGAAGATGATCGGCTTGTCAGCCATCAGCTTGATGTCTTCGCGGGTCACCGCGCCCTTGACTGACAGGCCGATGAAGACGTCGGCGCCCTTGAGGGCTTCCTTCAGGGTGCGGGCCTTGGTGTCGACGGCCAGGGCCGACTTTTCCTGGGTCATGCCCTCGATGCGGCCGCGATAGATGACGCCCTTGGTGTCGACGCTGATGCAATTGTCGCGTTTGACGCCCATGGCCTGGATCAGGTTCATGGTCGAGACGCCTGCCGCGCCCGCGCCGTTCATGACGACCTTGATGTCTTCAAACTTGCGGCCGGTGATGTGACAGGCATTTATCATGCCGGCGGCCGAGATGATTGCCGTTCCGTGCTGGTCGTCGTGGAACACCGGAATGTCGAGCAATTCCTGCAGCGCGGTCTCGATGCGGAAGCACTCGGGGCTCTTGATGTCTTCCAGATTGATGCCGCCGAAGGTGACGCCAATATTCTTGACCACGGTGATCAGTTCATCCGGGTCCTGTGTGGAGACCTCGATGTCGATGGAATCGACGTCGGCGAAGCGCTTGAACAGCACGCTCTTGCCTTCCATCACCGGCTTGGAAGCCAGGGCGCCCAGATTGCCCAGTCCAAGGATCGCCGTGCCGTTCGAGATCACCGCCACCAGGTTGCCCTTGGATGTGTAATCGTAGGCCAGGTCAGGGTCAGCGGCGATCGCGTGCACCGGCGCGGCCACGCCCGGCGAATAGGCCAGGCTCAGGTCGCGTTGGGTCGCCATGGGCTTGGTCGCCACCACGGCGATCTTGCCCGGGGTCGGGTACTTGTGGAACGCGAGGGCTTCCTCGTCGGTAAAGGTGCGCTTTTCGGTGGTCATAAGTCTTTACGGGTCAACGGGATGTGGGCGCGCAACCTAGCGGCGCCGGGCGGTTATCACAACCGCGTCACCTTGCATGGGGCCCAATGGAGCCTTATCGACGCATTATGGCCACAGAAACCCCAGTTCGAATCGGGATCGCCGGCGCGCTCGGGCGCATGGGCCGGGCGGTCACGACCATGGTTGAAGCCCGGTCGGATCTGACCATTGCGGCCCTGTATGACGCGCCCGGCTCGGAAGGCCAGATCGTCGAGGCGGCCGGCGGACGTGTGCTGGTCACCCGCGCCCAGGCCGTTGAGGCTTGCGACGCCATCATCGATTTCACCATTCCGGCGGCTTCCGCGGCCCTAGCCCATCTTGTGGCCGACAAGGGCGGGCCGGCCCTGATCATCGGCTCGACCGGTCTCAGCGACGCACAGGAGGCGGTGATCGCCCAGGCGGCGGCGCGGGTTCCGGTGGTCCGCTCACGCAGTTTTTCGCTGGGCGTCAACACCCTGCTGGGTCTTGTGCGTCAGGCCGCAGAGCGCCTGGGTCCCGAGGCCTGGGACATCGAGGTCTTTGAGGCCCACCACAACCGCAAGGTTGATGCGCCCTCGGGCACGGCCCTGATGCTGGGCGAGGCCGCCGCCGAAGGGCGGGGTGTGAAGCTGTCGGACGTCAGCGACCGGGGCCGCGACGGCATCACCGGCCCCCGCAAGACCGGCGACATCGGTTTTTCCGTCATGCGCGGCGGCGACATCATCGGCGAGCACCAGGTGATCTTCGCCGGCCAGAACGAAATCCTGACCCTGGGCCATTCGTCGCGCGACCGGGCCCTGTTCGCGCAAGGCGCGGTCCAGGCCGCCCTGTGGTCATCCGGCAAGCCCGCGGGCCTCTACGACATGCTGGACGTGCTGGGGTTCAAGGGCTGAAGCCTAACCCTGCCCGGTAGACCCGAACCCGTCCGCGCCCCGCGCTGTCTCGTCCAGTTCGCTGGTCTCCAGCCATTCAGCCCTGGTCACCGGGGCGATGACCAGCTGGGCGATGCGGTCGCCCCTGCGGATGGTGAAGTCCTCGGCCCCGAGGTTGATCAGGATGACCTTCACCTCGCCGCGATAATCGGAATCGATCGTCCCCGGCGTATTCAGGCAGGTGACGCCCGCCTTGGCCGCAAGTCCGGACCTTGGCCGCACCTGGGCCTCGAAGCCGGGCGGCACGGCGAAGGCCAGGCCTGTGGGGACCATGGCCCGGGCGCCGGGACGGATGATCATCGGCTCGTCTTCCGCTACGCCCGCCCGCAGGTCCATGCCGGCGGCGCCGGTGGTTTCATAGGACGGCAAAGGCAGGCCTTCTCCGTGGAGCAGGCGCTTGATGGGGATGGTCGGGGTCATTTCAGTGCCTCGGCGATACGGTCTGCGATCTGGGCCGAGACCCGGCTCTTGTCGGCGCGGTCCCAGCGTTCAACGGATTTGGCGGTGACCAGCAGAACTGCGTTTTCGGTCCCACCCATGACGCCGGCCTGCGTCACGTCATTGGCGATGATCCAGTCGCAGCCCTTGCGCGACAGCTTGGCGCGGGCATGGGCCTCGACATCGTTGGTCTCGGCGGCGAAGCCGACCACCAGCCTCGGGCGGCGCTTCTTCAGGCCGGCGATGCTGGCCAGGATGTCTTTGTTCTCGACCAGCGTAATGGTCGGCGGGCCGCCCCGGCTCTTCTTCAGCTTTACGCCGAAGGCCTCGTCCGGCCGCCAGTCAGCGACGGCGGCCACGAACACGCCGATATCCAGCGGCTCGCCGGCTTTGGCGACGTCCATCGAGGCTGCGTACATCTCTTCAGCCGTGACCACGTCGATGCGCTTGACACCGGCCGGCGTCGGCAAGGCGGTCGGGCCGCTCACCAGGGTCACATCCGCGCCCAGCAGGGCCAGCGCCCCTGCGATGCCATAGCCCTGCCGGCCGCTGGAGCGGTTGGTGATGACCCGCACGGGGTCGAGCGGCTCTTCGGTGGGTCCTGCGGTCACCAGGGCCCGCTTGCCAGCCAGGGGGGCGTTCGGCGCGCCGCTGAGGGCCGCCATGACGGCCTCAAAGATATCGGCAGGCTCGGCCAGGCGTCCGGGTCCGAACTCGCCACAGGCCATGGCCCCTTCGTCGGGGCCGACGAAACGCACGCCATCAGCCTTCAGAGTGGCGAGATTCCGCTGCGTGGCCGGATGGTTCCACATGCGCACGTTCATGGCAGGGGCCATCAACACCGGCTTGTCGGTGGCCAGAAGGGTGGTGGTGGCCAGATCATCGGCCAGGCCGTTCGCGGCCCGGGCTATCAGGTTGGCGGTCGCGGGGGTAACAACGATCAGGTCAGCCGCGCGCGACAGCTCAATGTGCCCCATCTCGGCCTCGTCGGTCAGGTCGAACAGGTCAGAATAGACCTTGTCCTCTGCCAGGGCTGACAGCGACAGAGGCGTCACGAACTTCGCGCCCGAAGCGGTCAGGATTGGCCGCACGGCGATACCGGCCTTGCGCAGCAGGCGCACCAGCTCCAGCGCCTTGTAGGCCGCCACCCCGCCGCCAACGATGAGAAGTACGCGTTTGTCCATGGCTCACAATAGCCCGAAAATATGACAGGGACCAACCGCCCAGACAGATTGCCGCGGTCCGATTGGAAGGCCGTGCCGCAAGCAGGCCAGAAAACTTTTTGAGATTCAGACTCGACAGCCCCGCAAAAATGTTCTTCTTATGTTCTGTTATTCAACCTGTGGAGGGGCTGATATGAAAATCAGACCAACGTTGAGCGATGCGGCGCTCGCACTGCTGCTTGCGGCCGCTGGCTGCAAACAAAATGTCGCCGATCTTCCGGCTCGCAATCATTCGCAGGATGGGCTGGTCACGCCTGTCAGCCTGCCGTCCAGCACGACGGCGGCGAAGACTGATCCGCGCGATCTGCCGATACCGCAGGTCGCCGGCAAGCCGATGTGGGCGGCCAACAAGACCCATACCGCCGAGGAAAACGCCCAGTACCAGTTCGACCATCATGGCACAGAGTTCGGCGCGGCCAATGTTGCAGCTTATGTGGCCAAGGCCCACGACTTCACGGGTCATCCGCCGGCCTAGGCCGACCGCATCACCTGGGCCAATGGCGACACCCTGATCTATGACGCCAGGTCCAATATCTTCGCGGTGGTCTCGAAGGACGGAGCGCCGCGCACCCTGTTCAAGCCCGACAATGGTCCCGCCTATTGGGCCCAGCAAAAGGAAGACGCGGCCGGCGGCGGCGTCAGCGCGTCCGGAAAATCCACAAAAGCACGATCGTCCCAAGGCTGAGGGCGAAGGCCGAGCCGGCCAGGAACCAGACGATCGCGTCACTGGCCGGCCGGGATTTCACCACCACCACCGGTTGCGGTTCGCGCTCCGCGAGGCGGACGATGGCGCGGGCGGCGGCGACGATCTCTTCGGCGTAACCCTTGACGCGGGCGACCGGCGACAGCTCGCGGCGGATATAGCGCTCGACGATCGGGCTGGCTGCGGCCCACAGATCCAGGTCCGGGTGGAGCCGGCGGGCGACGCCCTCGACGGCGACCATGGTCTTTTGCAGCAGCACCAGTTCGGGACGCAGGTGCATGTCGAACAGGGCGGTAATCTCGAACAGCTGGGTCAGCAGCCGGCCCATGGAGACGCTTTCAGCTGCCCGTCCAATGACCGGCTCGCCGACCGAGCGCAGCGCCTGGGCGAACAGCTCCAGCGACTGGGATTTCGGCACATAACCGGCCTCGAAGTGCGCCCGCGCGACCCGGATATAGTCGCGGGTGATAAAGCCCCACAAAATCTCGGCCAGGTAGCGCCGCTCGTTCGGCCCGATACGGCCGATGATCCCGAAATCGACGGCGATCAGCCGGTCCGGCGCCTCGATGAACAGATTGCCCTCATGCAGGTCAGCATGAAAAACGCCGTGGTCCAGGGCCTGGGCCAGAAAGGCTCGGATCAGCTTGATAGCGGCTGAATGACGATCCAGGCCCGGCAGGGTGAGGGCCGCTGGATCCGAAAGCGGCGTACTTTCCACCCACTCCAGGGTCATGACCCGGCGACCGACACCCTCCCAGATCACGCCCGGTGCACTGATGAACCCGTCCTTGGCCATCACCGCCTTGAGCTCGTCGGCCCCTCCGGCTTCAAGACGAAGGTCTGTCTCAAGCTCCAGAGAACGGATAACGGTCTGCGCTAGGGCAATGGGCTCCAGTCGGTGGGCGACAGGGACGTGGCGGTCGGCCAGACGGGCGGCCAGGGCCAGGACCCGCGCATCGCGGGCGATCCGCGCCTCAATGCCGGGCCGCAGCACCTTGACCGCCACCTTTCGGCCGTTCAGCAGGACGGCCGGGTGGGCCTGGGCGACCGACGCCGCCGCAATCGGCGGATCGATGGAGGCGAACAGGGCCTCGGGCGGTTTGCCCAGAGCGCGCTCAATCTCCGCCCGCGCCACAGCCAGGGGGAAGGGCTCCAGCTTGTCCTTCAGGTGAGACAGATCGTCCGAAAACACATCCCCGAAAATATCAGCCCGGGTTGAGAGCAACTGCCCCAGCTTGATCGCCGCCGGTCCCAGGCCCTCCAGCACGTGCGCCAGACGCTCGCCGGGGCGACCCGCGCGGCTTGCACGCCCGGAGAACAGCCGCAGGGTCCGGGCTACTACCAGCACCCCGCCGGGCAGAAAGGCATCGATCTCACGGGGCAATAGTGCGTCAGCGCGCACCAGCCGCCAGCCGGCTCCGATCAGCCGTACGAACGACGCCGGATCGCTCAAACCGCCCAGCCGTGGTGCAGGGCGGCGACGCCGCCGGTGTAATTGGTCCAGCCGACGTTTGAAAAGCCGGCGTCGCGCATCATGGCGGCGAACGCCGCCTGCGCGGGAAAGCGGCGAATGCTCTCGACCAGATACTGGTAGGAGGCCCGGTCTTTCGCCACCAGCTCGCCCATGGCCGGAATGACCTTGAACGAATAGGCGTCGTAGGCCTTCTGCAGGGCTTCGGTAACCGGCCGCGAGAACTCCAGGCACAGGAATCGCCCACCGGGCTTCAGCACCCTGCGCGCTTCAGCCAGGGCGCCGGCGATATCGGTGACATTGCGGATGCCGAACGAGATCACATAGGCGTCTGCGCAGGCGTCCGGCAACGGCAGCCGTTGAGCATCGCCGACGCCCCAGACGATGGCCGGGTCAAACGGCTTCGTCCGTCCCGCTGCGACCATTTCGGCGTTGTAGTCGATGACCATGATCTTCGCGGCCCCGCCGCCCCGCCGCTTGCGCGCCCTGTCGGCCAGCCTGGCGAACCGCCGCGCCATGTCGCCGGTGCCCCCGGCGCAGTCGACGATGAACTCGCCGGGCTGAGGGTTGAGACGGGCTGCGGCCATGTCTTTCCACACCCGGTGGACGCCGGCGCTCATGACATCGTTCATGACGTCATAGCTTGAGGCCACGGAATCGAAGACGCCGCGCACCAGGCCGGCCTTGTCGCGCGCATCGACGTCTTGGAAGCCGAAGGTGGCCTTGCTGTCAGGGGCGGCGGTGCTCATGGGGCTTGCCTTTAGACCTTGCGCACGCGCCCGTCATCCGGGATGAGCCATTCATGCCTGAATTGCCCGAGGTCGAAACGGTGCGGCGGGGCCTGGAGCCTGTGCTGGCCGGCGCTCGTCTGGCGCGCGTCGAGGCCCGCCGGCCCGACCTGCGCTTCCCCTTCCCGGAAGGCTTCGTCCAGCGCCTGTCGGGCGCCCGCATCCAGCGGCTGGAGCGGCGCGCGAAATATCTGCTCGCGCCTCTGGATCGGGGCGACACCCTGGTGATGCACCTTGGCATGACGGGCCGCTTCGAGATCGAGGGCGGTGCGCGGCCGGGTGAATTCCACTACGCCAGTGCGCCAGATCCTAAACACGCCCATGTGCTGTTCGAGACCGAGGCGGGCGACAGGGTGACCTATTACGACCCGCGCCGGTTCGGCTTCATGGACCTGATCGCCACGGACCAGCTTGCCGCCCATCCCTGGTTCGCCGGCATGGGCCCTGAGCCGCTGGGTCCCGACTTTGACGAAGGCCTGTTGAAGCGCGCGTTCGTGGGCCGCAAACAGGGGCCCAAGACCCTGCTGCTCGACCAGCGCGTGGTAGCGGGTCTGGGCAACATCTATGTGTGCGAGGCCCTGCACCGGGCCGGAATATCCCCGTTGAAGCCCGCTGGCTCGATCAAGACGTCCCGGCTTGCGCACCTCGCCACCGCCATCCGACAGGTGCTCGCCGAGGCCATCGAGGCGGGCGGCTCGACCCTGCGCGATTACGCCGCCGCCGACGGGGCGCTGGGTTATTTCCAGCACTGCTTCCGCGTCTATGGCCGCGAGGGTCAGGCCTGCCCGACGCCGGGCTGTGACGGCGTGATCGAGCGCCAGGTCCAGGCCGGCCGCTCAACCTTTTTCTGCCGCGTTTGCCAGCGATGAACGCGCCCATGCGCCTTCCTGCCCTGATTGCCGCGGCCGTCGCGCTGCTGGCCGCCTGTTCGGCCCACGCCGAGCCGCCCGTTTGGGTCATTCGCGACGCAGACTCGACCATCACCCTGTTCGGCTCGGTCCACATCCTGCCGAAGGGTCAGGACTGGCAGCCGGAGGCGCTGAAGCGGGCCATCGCCGGGGCCGACGATCTGTGGTTCGAGGTGCCATTTGACGACGCCTCACGCCAGGCCAGTGGCGAGACCCTGGTCCGGCGCGGCATGTTGCTGGAAGGCCAGAGCCTGACGGCGATCATGGCGCCGGCCGATGTCGAGCGCCTGAGACGGATCGCGCCGGGTCTGGGCCAACCCGTCGCCTATTTCGACCGGATGGCGCCCTGGCTCGCCGACGTCTTCATCTCGCAACTTTATGTCAGTGCGCATGGCGGCGACCTGCAGGCCGGCGTCGAGGAGGTGCTGAACCACCAGGCGCCGCCCGGCGCCCGTCGCCGTGCCTTCGAAACTGCCGACCAGCAGATTTCCACCCTGGCGGACGCGCCCCGCGCTGACCAGCTGGCCAGCCTCGCCGAGACCCTGCGGTCCATCGAAGAGGAGCCCGGCGATTTTGACGCCATTGTCGGCCAATGGATGCGGGGCGACACCGCCGGCCTGATCCACGAGGCGCTGGACCCGCTCCAGAAGACGGCGCCCGGGATGTATGAGCGCCTGATCAGGGCGCGTAACGCGGCCTGGGTTCCGATTATCCGTGACCGGCTGGCGGGCAGTGGCGATACGGTAATGGTGGTCGGCGTCGGCCATCTGGTCGGCCCCGACAGTGTGCCTGCGATTCTTCGAGCGCGGGGCATCAGGGTCGATGGCCCTTAAAGACCAAGAGTTCGCGTTGACGCAGGCGGGCCCTTTCGCTATAGGCGCGCCTTCTTGATTTTAGGCGTGGGCTATAAGCGCCCGCGCAGCAGAGGTTCTACGAATGGCTAATACGCCCGGCTCCAAGAAGGCGATCCGCAAGATCGCTCGCCGCACTGAGGTCAACAAGGCGCGCCGCAGTCGCGTGCGGACCTACCTGCGCAAGTTCGAGGAAGCCCTGACCGGCGGCGACGCCGCCGTGGCCAGGACCGCCTTCGTCCAGGCCCAGTCCGAGCTGATGCGCGCGGTTTCCAAGGGCGTGGTTCACAAGAACACCGGTTCGCGCAAAGTGTCGCGGCTGGCCGCCCAATTGAAAAAGCTAGGCGCCGCCTAGCAACCCGCCAGGGTTGAGTCCAATCTAACGCCCCTAGATTCTTGAACAATTTATGACGCGCCCGGCCTGACACGCCTGGCGCGTTTTTCTTGTCGTCACAGCAAATGGTTGTGACCATTTGCCACCCTGAATTTTTTTTTCGTGACAGTTTTCTTAAGCGGTTGAAGGGCCTGTCCAGAGTCAACATCGATGTTCGCGAATCATCTCGGATTCTCCCATTGACCGTGCCCATCGGACGGCTATCGTAAAGACCAGAGACGAGCTTCCCCGGTTGGAATACATGGCCCAAGGGCCAAGGCGGGCGTCGGGTAAGCTACTGTATATGTTGTAAAAAAATTGGATACAACGAGGGTTTGACGTCCAGCCTCTATGGGCTGGGCGACGGGCGGGGCATTGAAATGGCTATCGCGGAAAGAACGGGGAGCGGACAGGTGTCGCCGGTAAGCATCTGGACCACGGCTTGCGTCACCCTGAGGGGCGAACTGGGCGCTGATGCGTTCGGCTCATGGCTGGGACAGGCGGCTTTGCGCCAGGACCGTGACGGCGCGGTCATCCTGGTGACGCCGACGGGAATTGCACGCGACTGGATTCGCCGCAACGCTTGGCGCCGCATCCAGGAGTTGTGGAGCCAGAACGATCCGGAAGGTCGCGATCTGAGCCTCAAGTCACGGATCGAGTTCGATTCTGTCGCCCGGACCGGCCATTCCGAGGCCTATCTGGAAACCGCCGATCCGGTGTCGTCCGACGTTCCGCATCTGGCGCCGGCCCGCGCAGGCGGCGCCTCGACCGCGCCGGTCCCGGGTCTGCAGGATCGCCTGACCTTTTCGACCTTTGTACCCGGCGCGCCCAACGAGTTCGCCTATGCCGTGGCCCGCCGGGTGGCCTCCTGGTCGGACGGGCACTTTAATCCGGTGCTGTTCCATGGGCCTTACGGTTTTGGCAAAACCCACCTTTTGAACGCCATCGCCCATGAAGCGACGCGCGCGGCGCCTGAGCGCAAGGTAGTCTATCTGACCGCCGAGCGGTTCCTGTCGACCTTTGTGCGCGCCATCCAGGATCGCCGCACCGCCTCGTTCAAGGACACTCTGCGCGATGCAGACCTTCTGCTCATCGACGATGTGCACTTCATCGCCGGCAAGCAATCGACCCAGGAAGAGCTGTTTCACACCCTCACCGCCCTGATGGAAGATGGCCGCCGGGTGGTGTTCACCTCGGACCGCGCACCCGTTGATCTGACCGAGATGGAGCCGCGCCTGCGCAGTCACCTGCAGGCGGGTCTGGTTTGCGGCATTGAGGCGGCCGACCGTCCCTTGCGCCTTGGAATCCTGGAAAAGAAACTTGAAGCCCTGGGCCGCTCTGTCGGTCTGACCGGCATGACCGTTCGCCCCGAAGTCCTTCAGTTCCTGGCCGACCGGTTCACCGACAGCGTTCGCGAAATGGAAGGCGCCTTGAACACCCTGATGGCGCGTCTTGGCGCCGGGGTCGCCAGTCTGTCCCTCGACGACGCCCAGGCCATTCTTCGTCCCAACCTGCGCGGCGGCGAGCGGCGGGTCACGGTTGACGAGATACAGAAGGCCACCGCCGAATACTATGGCCTCAAACAGGCCGATCTGATTTCCGAGCGCCGCCAGCGGGCCATCGCCCGGCCGCGCCAGGCGGCGATGTGGATCGCCAAACAGATCACCACCCGCTCCCTGCCCGACATCGGACGCCGGTTCGGCGGCCGCGATCACACCACGGTGCTGCACGCCGTGCGCCGGATCGAGGAGCTGAAGGCGGGCGATCCGGTGCTGGCCCGCGACCTGGAAACCCTGGTCCGGAAACTGCGTGGATAAAGCCCGTCTCAGGGCTTCCCCCGCCGCCGGATTTGGATAAGCTCACCGCCCCAATGAGCTTGGCCCTTTGATCGAGACCGGACGGACTTCATGAAGTTGACCATCGAGCGCGCGGCGCTGTTGAAGGCGCTTGGGCATGTGCAAAGCGTGGTCGAGCGGCGCAATACCGTGCCGATCCTGTCCAATGTGCTGCTCTCGGCCGAGCGCGAGTATGTCGGCTTTTCCGCCACCGACCTCGACATGGAGATCGTCGACGAGACGCCCGCCAATGTCGAAGGCACCGGCCAGATCACCGCGCCGGCCCACACCCTCTATGAGATCGTCCGCAAGCTGCCCGAAGGCGCGGATGTGGCCCTGACCTACACGGGCGAGGATCCGCGCCTGACCGTCCAGGCTGGCCGCTCGCGCTTTAACCTTCCGGTCCTGCCGGCCGGCGACTTTCCGATCATGTCGTCCGACGGCCTGGGCAGCCGCATCACCATCGGCGCCGCCGAACTGATCCGGCTGATCGACAAGACCCGTTTCGCCATTTCGACCGAAGAGACCCGCTATTACCTGAACGGCTTGTATCTCCACGTTGTGGTCGAGGACGGCGAGCCGCGCCTGCGCGCTGTGGCCACCGACGGCCACCGTCTGGCCCTGGCCGAAATGCCGGCCCCTGAAGGCTCGGCTGGATCACCCGGTGTGATCATTCCGCGCAAGACCATCCAGGAAGTGCGCCGCCTGCTGGATGACGCGGGCGAGACCATCGAGATGCAGGTCAGTCCCCAGAAGGTGAAATTCCAGTTCGGCCTGGCCGCCCTGACCTCAAAGGTCATCGACGGCTCCTTCCCCGACTATGTGCGGGTCATCCCCAAGGACAACCAGAAGGTCCTGCGCGTCGACAACGCCCTCTTTGCCGCCGCGGTCGATCGCGTGGCGACCATCTCGGCGGAAAAATCCCGTTCGGTGAAGATGGCAGTCGAGTCCGGCAAGATGGTGCTGACCGTGCGCAACATGGAAGCTGGCCAGGGCGTCGAGGAGCTGGAAATCGACTACGACGGCGAGCCGTTCGAGATCGGCTTCAATGCGCGCTACCTGCTGGATGTGGCGGGGCAAATCCATGGCTCCGAGGCCGAGTTCCGATTCGCCGATCCGGCGTCCCCGACCCTGGTTCTCGACCCCGACGATTCCGGCGTCCAGTACGTGCTGATGCCGCTGCGGGTCTAAACTTGCCGCTCATTTCCCGTCGCGGGGATGAGCGGGTATTAGTGACCCGTGCGCGCAGTCCTCACATCTCTCATCCTCACCGATTTCCGCTCGTACGACCGCGCGAGCCTTACCACCCATGGCCGCACCACCTACCTCTTCGGCCCCAATGGTGCGGGCAAGACCAACCTCCTCGAAGCCATCAGCTTCCTGACTCCCGGTCGGGGTCTTCGTGGCGCGCCGGCGCCCGAGGTGGGCCGCAGGCTGCCCGGCGAGACCAGGGGCCGCGCCTGGGCCGTCTCGGCGGCCATCGGCGGGGATGAGGGCGAGGCCCAGGTCGGAACCGGTCTGGAGGCCCCTGACGCGCTGCGACGCAGTGTGCGGATCGAAGGCGAGGCCGTACCGCCCGGGCGGCTGTCCGACATTATCCGCCTGGTCTGGCTGACGCCCCAGCAGGACCGCCTGTTCCTCGACGGCGCCGCCGACCGGCGCCGGTTCTTCGACCGTCTGGTGTTCGCCGCCGAACCCGTCCACGCCACCCACGTCGCCGCCTACGACAAGGCCATGCGCGAGCGTAACGCCGTGCTGGCGGCCGAAGCGCCCGATCCGGTCTGGCTGGACGCCCTGGAGGCGCGCATGGCGCAAAGCGGCGTCGCCATGGCGCAGGCCCGCGCCCTCACCCTTGAGGCGCTGCAGGCCGAGATCGACGCGCGCCATGACCGGCCGTTCCCAAGGGGGCGGTTGTCCCTGTCCGGCGATTTCGGGGCAGGGTTCGAACCCCTCGAATTGACTCGCCTTTTCGCCCAGGCGCGGGGCCGGGACGCGGCCGCCGGGCGCACGCTTTCAGGCCCTCACCGGGGTGATCTGGAGGTGGTTCACCAGGTGCGCGACCGTCCCGCCGCCGAATGTTCGACCGGCGAGCAGAAGGCCTTGATTCTAAATCTCGTTTTGGCGCAGGCGTCGCGACTTTCCCGTGTCATTTCCGAGCCGAATCCTGTAATACTTCTGGATGAAGTCGCCGCCCATCTGGACCAGTCCCGAAGGGCGGCATTGTTCGATGAAATCGAGGCGCTGGGCCTGCAGGCCTTCCTGACGGGAACCGACCAGTCGCTGTTTGAGGAATTGAAGGGCAGGGCCCTCGGCGTCCGCGTCGAAGAGGGCCAACTGACCCCTCTGGAAGACTGAATGGCTGAAGACCAATTGCCCGAAGAAATCCCCTCCGAAGATGGCCAGGGGGACTACGGCGCGGACTCCATCAAGGTGCTCAAGGGCCTGGATGCTGTGCGCAAGCGGCCGGGCATGTACATCGGCGACACCGATGACGGCTCGGGCCTGCATCACATGGTCTATGAGGTGGTCGACAACGCCATCGACGAAGCTTTGGCCGGCCACGCGACGCTTGTGCAGGTGATCCTCAACCCCGACGGCTCGGCGACCATCACCGATGACGGGCGCGGCATTCCCACCGACATGCACGACGAGGGCGTCTCGGCGGCCGAGGTCATCATGACCCAGCTGCACGCCGGCGGTAAGTTTGACCAGAATAGCTACAAGGTCTCCGGCGGCCTGCACGGCGTCGGCGTCTCGGTGGTCAACGCCCTGTCCGACTGGCTGCAGCTCAAGATCTATCGCGACGGCAAGGCCCACGAGATGCGGTTCGAAAACGGCGACGCCGTCGTTCCGCTGAAAGTCACCGGCGATGCGCCGATCCGCACGACGGGCCCCAAGGCGGGCGAGCCCACCACCGGCAGTGAAATTACCTTCATGCCGTCGCTGGCCACCTTCGCCCACATCGACTTCGATCTGAAGACCATCGAGCACCGCCTGCGCGAACTGGCCTTCCTGAACTCGGGCGTGAAGATCGTCTTCAAGGACCTGCGCGGCGCCGAGCCGTTCGAGGAAATCCTGTCCTATGAGGGCGGCGTCGAGGCCTTCGTCCAGCATCTGGACAAGGCGAAGAAGCCGATCATTCCGCGCCCGATCGTCATCCGCGGCGTGCGCGAAAAGGTCGAGATCGACCTGAGCCTGCAGTGGAACGACAGCTACCACGAGACCATGCTGTGCTTCACCAACAACATCCCCCAGCGGGATGGCGGCACCCACCTGTCAGCCTTCCGCGCGGCCCTGACCCGGATCATCACCAACTATGCCGAGACGTCCGGCGCCGCCAAGCGCGAGAAGGTCACCGTTACCGGTGAGGACGCCCGCGAAGGCCTGACCTGCGTGTTGTCGGTCAAGGTGCCGGACCCGAAGTTCTCGTCCCAGACCAAGGACAAGCTGGTCTCATCCGAAGTGCGCCCGGCCGTCGAGGGGCTGGTCCAGGAAGGCATAGGCTCGTGGTTCGAAGAACATCCGGCCGAAGCCAAGCTGATCGTCCAGAAGATTACCGAAGCTGCCGCCGCCCGTGAGGCCGCCCGCAAGGCCCGGGAACTGACCCGCCGCAAGTCGGCGCTGGATATCAGTAGCCTGCCCGGCAAGCTGGCCGACTGTTCGGAGAAGGATCCGGCCCTGTCGGAAATCTTCATCGTCGAGGGCGATTCGGCCGGCGGCTCGGCCAAACAGGCGCGCAACCGCGAGAACCAGGCGATCCTGCCCCTGCGCGGCAAGATCCTGAATGTCGAGCGCGCCCGCTTTGACAAGATGCTGGGCTCGGACCAGGTCGGCACCCTGATCACGGCGCTGGGCGCCGGCATCGGCCGTGACGACTTCAACATCGACAAGATCCGCTACCACAAGATCGTGCTGATGACCGACGCCGACGTCGACGGCGCCCACATCCGCACGCTCTTGCTGACCTTCTTCTATCGCCAGATGCCCGAGGTGATCGAGCGCGGCTATCTCTATATCGCCCAGCCACCGCTCTATAAGGCCTCCAAGGGCAAGTCCTCGCGCTACCTCAAGGACGACCCCGAGATGGAAGCCTTTCTGGTCGATGAGGGCGTCGATGGCGCCCAGCTTGATCTTTCCACCGGCGAGCGCCTGATCGGCGCCGATCTTCGCGCGCTGGTCATCGCCGCGCGCGGCGCCCGGGCCAATATCGACCGGCTGGTCGCCCGCGCACCTGCCTTTGCCGTGGAACAGGCGGCCATCGCTGGCCTGTTCGGCGAAAACCCCGATCCCGCCGCCGCTGCCCGGCGCATGACCCTGTACAACGAAGAAGGCGACCTGCCCTGGACCGGTGAGCGCGGCCAGCATGGCTGGCTTTTCGTGCGCACCCGCCGCGGCGTGCAGGAACAGGTGGTGCTGGAAGACGCCCTGATCGCCGCCGCCGACGCCCGGCGCCTGGCCGAGCGGGCCAAGACCCTGGCCACCACCTTTGCCGGCCTGGCCACCTTCACCCGCAAGGACAAGACCACCACAGTCCGCGGCCCGCTTGATCTGGTCAACGCCGTGCTCGACGCCGGCCGCAAGGGACTGTCCATCCAGCGCTACAAAGGTCTGGGCGAAATGAATCCGGACCAGCTGTGGGAGACTACCCTCGATGCCCAGGCCCGCACCCTCTTGCAGGTCAAGGTCAAGCACGCCGACGACGCCGACGACATGTTCTCCCGCCTGATGGGCGAACTCGTTGAACCCCGCCGCGAATTCATCCAGGAAAACGCCCTGGACGCGGAAGTCGACGCCTGAATCCGTTCCAGCTTTGACAGGGCCAGGAACAATGTTCAGACAAATCCGGACGGCATTCTGACGGAGCACTCCCATGACCGACGGCGAAATCCTTGTAGGCCTTGGCATTGAGTCTGGTGAGCGGGACGGGATCCAGACCCTGCGGCTGGACCGGGCCAACCGTCACGGGCTGATCACCGGGGCGACCGGCACCGGCAAGACCGTCACCCTGCAAGGCCTGGCCGAAAGCTTTTCGGCCGCCGGGGTTCCGGTCTTCGCCGCCGACGTAAAGGGCGACCTTTCCGGCATCGCCATGCCGGGCGTCGCCAACGACAAGCTGCTGGCGCGCGCCCAGTCCATGGGCCTGGACTGGCAGCCCAAGGCTACGCCCACCATTTTCTGGGACCTGTTCGGCGAAAAGGGTTGCCCTGTTCGCGCCACGGTCAGCGAGATGGGCCCGACCCTGGTCTCACGCCTGCTGGGCCTCGAGGACGCCCAGGCGGGCCTGATCGACATCGTCTTCCAGGTGGCGGACGATCAGAAACTGCTGCTGCTCGATCTCGATGATCTGCAGGCCATGCTGCTCAACGTCGGCCAGAACGCCAGGGACATCAGCCTCAAGTACGGCAATGTCGCCGCCGCCACGGTCGGCGCCGTGCAACGGTCCATCCTGTCGCTGCGCACGCAAGGTGGAGCCCATCTGTTCGGCGAGCCCGCCCTGCGTCTGGAAGACCTGATGCGCATCGGGCTGGACGGGCGCGGTTATGTCAATGTCCTGGCCGCCGACAAGCTGATCAACTCGCCGGGGGTCTACGCAACGTTCCTGTTGTGGCTGATGTCCGAGCTGTTTGAATCCCTGCCCGAGGTGGGCGACCAGCCCAAGCCGCGCATGGTGTTCTTCTTCGATGAGGCCCACCTGCTGTTCACCGACGCGCCCAAGCCCCTGCTTCAGAAGATCGAACAGGTCGTCCGCCTGATCCGCTCCAAGGGTGTGTCGATCTGGTTCATCACCCAAAGCCCCGCCGATGTGCCCGAGACCGTGCTGGCGCAGCTGGGCACGCGCATCCAGCACGCCCTGCGCGCCTATACGCCCAACGAGCAACAGGCCCTGCAGCTGGCCTCCCGCTCGTTCCGCGCCAATCCGGCCTTCGATACGGCCGATGCGATCCAGAACCTGGGCGTCGGCGAGGCGCTGGTCTCGACCCTGGACGAGAAGGGCGCGCCGACCATGGTCGCCAAAACCAAGATCCGTCCGCCCTATGGCCGCATGGGCGCCATGACGCCGGAGGAGCGGGCTTCGATCCTCGTCCAGAGCCCGGTGGCCATGACTTACGGCACGGCGGTCAATCGCGAGAGCGCCTACGAACTGCTCAATGGTCGGGCCGAGGCCAATGCCGCTGCAGCGGCCCAGGCCGCCCAGGCTCAGGAACAGGCCAGGGCCGCCCAGCAGGCCCAGAAGGATGCGGCAAAGGCCCAGGCCGAAGCTGATCGCGCCGCCCGCGCCGCCGCTCCCCGCCGCTCAAACCGGGAGACCGTGCTGGAGGCCACCATCAAGTCCATGGCCCGCACCGCCGGAACCCAGATCACCCGTCAACTGGTGCGCGGCATTCTGGGCGGGCTGTTGCGGTAAGCCTCCGCGGTCAATTCTCCCGCACCACCTTCAGCACCGCTGCGCCATAGCGTTCCAGCTTGCCGGTCCCGACGCCGCCGGCCAGGGCCAGCATGGCCGCGTCCGTCGGTCGCAGCAGGGCGATTTCGGCCAGGGTCTTGTCGTGAAAGATCACATAGGGCGGCACGCTCTGGCCCACCGCCTCGCTCTTGCGCCAGGCGCGCAAGGCCTCGAACAGCACCGTGTTTTCAGGCGACAGAGCCGACATCGCCTCGCGGGTTCGCTTGCGTGGGCGGCCGGACCGGGTTGAAGCGTCGTGGGCCTCCAGATGCTCGCGCAGGGCCACCCGCCGCTCGCCGCGATAAACCGATCGCACAGCCTCGGCGTCGCCCAGCCCGATCACCGGCCGGCCATCATTGGGGTCCTCAACCAGCAGCCCTTCCAGCAACAGGCCGTCGATCAGATCACGCCAGCCTTTGGGACTGAACGCAGCGCCGATGCCCCAGGTTGACAGGCCCGTCTCCCAGTCCGACGGCTCCTTGGTCTTGCCCATCAGGTGATCGACGATCCGCGCCCTCCCGAACCGGCCGCCCAGTCGATGCACCGCGGCCAGGGCTTTTTGCGCCGACTCGGTCGCATCGACGCTTTGCGGCGGGCTGATGCAGATGTCACAGACGCCGCAGACCTCGACGCCCTCTTCTCCAAAATAGCGGCGGACCGAAGCCGCCCGGCAGACCGCCCCGTCCAGCATGGCGTAGAGCTGGCGCGCCTTGCGCACCTGGACCTGTTTGACCTCCGGCCCCATCTCGCGGCTGTCGATGCGGCGCAGGGCCCAGGCCAGGTCGGCAGACGAATAGAGCGTGATGCCGTCGGCGGGCTGACCGTCCCGGCCGGCCCGGCCGATCTCCTGCCAGTAGGCCTCGATGGCGGCGGGCGGATCGGCGTGGATAACAAAGCGTACGTCCGGCTTGTCGATGCCCATGCCGAAGGCGATGGTCGCCACCATGACGGCGGCGTCGGCTTCAAGGAACTTTTCCAGGCGCTCGGCGCGCACGGCCTTGTCCAGTCCGGCGTGATAGCTCAGGGCCGGCACGCCCTCGGCGCGCAAGGCCTCGGCCAGTTCATCGGCCCCGTCGCGCGAGCCGGAATAGACCACGCCCGAGGTTCCCATCCGCGCCTTGACCAGTTCGATCACCCGCGCGCGGCCGCGGCCGGTCTTGCGCTCGGCCGAGAGGATCAGTTCGGGGCGCGCGAAGCTGTCGACGAACTCGGCGGCCTCGCCCAGCCTCAGCTCCTGGCGGATGTCGAGCCGGGTGCGGGCGTCGGCCGTGGCGGTGACGGCCAGGCGGGGAACGTCAGGAAAGATCTCGGCCAGGCGTCCCAGCAGGCGGTAGTCAGGCCGGAAATCGTGACCCCACTGGCTGACGCAGTGCGCTTCATCAATGGCGATCAGCGAAAGGCTCATCCGCGACAGCCGCTCCAGCATCGCCGGCTGCATCAGCCCCTCGGGCGACAGGTAGAGCAGGTCCAACTCACCGTCCGCCAGCCTTCGCAGGATCTGGTCGCGCTCGGCCATCGAAGCGGTGGAATCCAGCCGCTCGGCCGCCACGCCCGACTGCTGCAGAGCGGCGACCTGATCGCTCATCAGGGCGATCAGCGGCGAGATGACCAGACCAAGACCTGGCCGCACGATGGAGGGAATCTGGTAGCACAGGCTCTTGCCGCCGCCGGTGGGCAGAACGGCGATGGCCGAGCGTCCGGCCAGCACCTCGCTGACAACCTGATCCTGCAGGCCGCGAAAGTCCGCGTGGCCGAAGATGCGCTGGAGAACCTCGCGGGCGGCCTCCAGGCCCGGGCCGTCGATCACCCGGCTTTTTTCCAGCCCTTGGAGGTCATGCACGAATCGCGCACCGCGGCGTAGACGTCCTTCATGGTGATGCCGTTGACATCGCCGTCCTGCACCTGGCGCGCCATGGCGGCGGCCGGCCCGTAACGCCCGTCGCTGTAGCTGGTGATGGAATTGAGGTCGACGTTGTTGGACTCACGCGTGCAGGCGGCCAGATCCGCGGCGAGATTCGCGTCGGTGCGGGCGAGCCATACTGGATCGCGCGACGGGGCCGGCGTGCTGGCGCAGGCGGACAGGGCGGCGCAAAGAACGACGATACGAAACTTCATGGCTCAGGTTTAGAGTGTCATCGACGCTGAGTCATGACCCAATACGCATGATAATGCCGTCATCCCGCCGCTATTTCGCGGCGAAATGGGACACCGCCGGCCGCCCCTTTGGTTAAAGAGGCGTTAAGCCTATCTGAGTCAGTAGAGGATCATGACCAACGACAGGGGCCAGGGCGGCAAGGGCCCATCAGGCAAGCGGCCGGTCGGGCGCGCCGCAGGGGCTTCGCGCACGCCGTTTCAGCGCTTCGTCTACTGGACCCTGGTCGGCGGCGTGTGGGCCGGCATTTTCGTCATCACCCTGCTGTTTGTCTTCGCCATCGGCCTGCCCGACACCTCGAAGCTTTACGATATCGAACACCAGCCGTCGGTGTCCTATCTGGATCGCTCGGGCGCCCTTCTGGCCGTGCGCGGCAGTCGATACGCGCCGCCGGTCGATATCGACAAGCTGCCGAAATATGTCCCCGACGCCTTTGTCGCCATCGAGGACCAGCACTTCTATCACCACTTCGGGTTCAACCCCTGGGGCATCCTGCGCTCGCAGATCTACAACGTGCGCCATGCCGGCCAGGGCGTGCCCTTGCGTGGCGGCTCGACCATCACCCAGCAGCTGGCCCGTTACCTGTTCCTGACCAACAAGCAGACCTACGCCCGCAAGATCCAGGAGCTGGAACTGGCGATCATTCTGGAGATCAAATACTCCAAGAAACAGATCCTCGGCCTGTATCTGAACCGCATGGATTTCGGCAGCGGCGCCTACGGCATCGAGGCGGCATCCCAGCGCTATTTCAACACCTCGGCCGACCGTCTCAGCCTGGGTCAGGCGGCGCTCCTGGCCGGCATGCTGAAGGGCCCCTCGCGCTATTCGCCCATCGCCAACGGCGAGCGGGCCGGCCGCCGCGCCGCCGTCGTGCTCGACGTCATGGTCAAGACCCACAAGATCACCGCCGCCGAACGTGACGCGGCCCTGTCCCAGCACGTGCGGGTCTCGCGCAGTCTGGCCAACCAGAACGCCCAGTACTTCGTCGACTGGATCGACCCCCAGGTGCAGCAGATCGTCGGCAAGCCCACCGAGGACCTGGTCGTGCAAACCACCCTGGACCTGCCCATCCAGATGGCCGGCGAGGGGGCCGTGCGCTGGGCCGTGGACACCGGCAAGCCCCGCGGCGTCGAACAGGGCGCGCTGGTCGCGCTCGACGGCGAGGGTCGCATCCGCGCCTACGTCGGCGGCGCCAACTATCTGGACAGCCAGTATGACCGCGCCTCCCTGGCCAACCGCCAGCCCGGCTCGGCCTTCAAGCCGTTCGTCTATCTGACCGCCATGGAACAGAACCACACGCCTTACGAGATGATGGTCGACGAGCCCCTGAAGATCGGCAACTGGTCGCCGCGCAATTTCGAGGGAACCTACGCAGGCCAGATGACCCTGCAGAACGCGCTCGCCCACTCGGTCAACACCGTGGCCGCGCGCCTTGCCCAGGACGTCGGCACGGCCAATGTGGCCGCCACGGCCCGCAGGCTGGGCCTCACCCAGCCGATTTCCCTCGACCCGGCCATGGCCCTGGGCACCATGTCGGTGACTCCGCTCCAGCTGGCCACAGCCTATTCAGCCTTCGCCAACGGCGGCTATTCGTCCCGCCCCTACGGCATCGAGAAAATCAGCACCGCGACGGGCCGGGTGCTCTATGACGCCAGCCGGCAAAAGCCACAGCGCGACAAGGTCATCGACACGCCCGCCCTGCAGTACATGAACCAGATGCTGCGCGAGGTGGTCGTCTCGGGCACCGGCGCCGCGGCCAAGATCCCCGGCTATGACCTGGCCGGCAAGACCGGCACCACCACCGATTCCCGCGACGCCTGGTTCGCCGGCTACACCGGCGGCTTCGTGGCGGTGATCTGGGTCGGGCGCGACGACAACACGCCCATGCGGAACGTGCAGGGCGCGACCTATTCCGTGCCCGCCTGGAAGTCGTTCATGTCCCAGGCCCTGCCGCGTCTGGCGGTCGCCGAAATCCCTGGCGGCCCGGCCCCGGGTCCCGACAAGAAGAGTCCGATCGACGCCATCGGCGAGGCGCTGTCCAACTTTACCGGTATCGGAAAACCGGCCGAGGCGCCGCCGCCCGCGCCGGTTCCGCAGGCCCCGCCCGCGGCGCCCCTGCCAAATCCGGCCCCGCCCGCCAAGGGCCCGCCGCCAAGGGCCCAGACCCAGGCGGAAATGACGAATATTCCGTACTGAAACCTACCCCTGCCCGAACCCGTGCAGCTCGGCGCCCCGGGTCCTCAGCCACCTGCGGCGGGCCTTCACATCCGGAACCAGGCCCTCGACCAGGGTCCAGAAATCCGGGCCGTGGTTCGCCTCGATCAGGTGGGCGCATTCGTGGGCGGCGACATAGTCCATCACCTCGTACGGAGCCAGGATAAGCCGCCAGGAATAACGGATGCGGCCAACCCTCGCTGCGCCGGCAAAGCCTGCCCGGCGCGCGGGCGTGCAGGACCCCCAGCGCCCCTTCGGGTCATTGATCATCACCGCCGGCTCTGGCTGACCCAGGGCCGCGGCGTGAACCGCCGTCCGATCGGTCAGCACCCGGCGGGCCTCGGCTTTCAGCAGGCGCAATATGGCCGGCCCGAACCGCTCGCCCTCGGGCGCAATGATCCGCATGGGCCCATCTCCCGATGCCGGAACCAGCTTGCCCCGGGTGCGGGCCGCCTCCAGCAGGCAAGGCCCGCCAAGCACCTCGATCGTCTGGCCGGGCGCAAGCGTTGAGCGCGCGGGCAGCCGGACCATCTGGCCGGCGATCCACACTGCGCGGCTTTGCGCAAAGGCGACCGCTTCGGCCAGCTGGCGCGCGTTGGGCGCGGTGGCGATCACCTCACCGGCCCCCTGGTCGATTCGCAAGGATACCCGCCGGGCGCGGGCATCGACCCGCAGGCGGATGGTCGCGCCATCCAGCTGAAAGCGGTCGCCGTGCGCGTAGCCTGGAACGGGGCGGAACAGATTCATCTCACCGTCGATCCGGCCAGCGTGCGGGCTCAAGGTCAATAGCCTTGATCGCCGCCTGCCGCTAAGAGGCGCCATGCCCCAGTCCGCCCACGGCCCGTTGCGCTCTTACGGACGCCTCAAGTCGCGCCCCATCAAGCCGCGGCAGGAGGCGCTGTTCACCACCCTGCTGCCGAAAATCGCCATGCCCGATCCGGCGGCCGGCCCCATCGATGTCACAGCCCTGATGCCCGGCGCGAACGCGGTATGGCTGGAAATCGGATTTGGCGGCGGCGAGCATCTGGCCGCCCAGGCCGCCCGCCATCCTGACGCCCTGATGATCGGCGCCGAGCCCTTCGTGAATGGCGTGGCCAGCGCCCTTCGTCATGTCGAAGAGGCGGGTCTTTCCAATGTGCGCCTGCTGCAGGGCGATGCCCGCGCTCTGGTCGCCGCCTTGCCGGACGCCTGTATCGACCGGGTGATGATCCTGTTCCCCGACCCCTGGCCCAAGGCTCGCCATCACAAGCGGCGGATTATCCAGAGCGATTTCCTGATCGAGCTGGCCCGGGTTCTGAAACCCGGCGGCGGCCTTCGCTATGCGACCGACTGGGCGGAATACGCCGACTGGACGGCCGAGCGGTTCAGGGCCTCACCCGACTACCTGTGGCCGGCAAAGGACGCCGCAGACTGGGGAGGGCCCCCGGCAGATCACATCACCACCCGCTACGAGACCAAGAAACTCGGCGATTGCGCGCCGGTGTTCTACGACTTCGTCCGCGCCTAGCCCTACTCAGTAATACCGGGCCAGTACGGCCTGTTTGCGCGAGCCGTCGGCCAGATCAAAGGTCACCCGGAACCCCGGCTGGGCGCGAACGATGCGCACCGTCACCGATCGGGCCGGCTGGCCATTGATCCGGGTGATGACATCGCCGGCCTTCAGGCCCGCCACATCGACCGGACTGCCGGCCGCGACATGGGTGATGCGCAGACCCTCGGGTCCCGGCTCGCCCAGCAGGCCCAGCAGATCGCGGTTGAAGGGACGCTCGGGCCCGTTGGGCGTGGCCCACATCTTCTGGGTGCGGAAATCCAGCGCGACGTTGAAGCGTGACAGCAGCTCGATCCCGACGATGCCGTCGGTGCCGATCGGCCGGGGCGGCACCCGGATCGGCGCATCGTGAAATTCGGTCCCGCCAAAGGTCAGATTGGGCACGCTGGTGATCCGCGCCTCGCTGACGCCGCTCAGCCCCCCCATCAGGGTCGTCGAGATGCGGCCGTCGCCCAGCAGGTCGATCCGCCGCGCCGCCCGCGACGAAACCACCAGGGGCGCCATCGAGCCGGTGTCGATCGAGGCATAGATAACCCCGCCGGGCAGGGTGACCGGCACCGTCAGCAGGCCGTTCAGGGGGCTCAGGTCGATCTTCGTCGCCTCACGCGGCGGGGCATAGGCCGATCGATCGTGCAACGACACCGAGCCTGCTGCGAAATTGATGTCGACCACCAAAGCATCGAACAGCGGCCGTCCCAGCAAGAGCTCCACCGGCTGACCGTTGCGCTCGGTCAGGCGCGACAGGTCCAGCATCGCCAGGCTCGTGTAGGGGAACTGCCGCCCGGCAAAGGCCAGTTCGGCCGGCTTGCTGAAGAACCCGCGCGCCAGGCCGCCGACCCCCAGCGAGGTGACCGGCCGGCTGGTGGCGGCCAGGCCGATGCGCTGGGCAAGGCCTGTGTCTATGGTGTGGGCGGTGGCGCCGGAATCCAGCAGGGCCTGGGCGGAAAAGCCGTTTATGGTCGCCCGCACTACGATCCCGAACCGGGTGGAGGAAAACCGCGTGCCGGCGTTCGAGCCTTGCGCCCACGCCGCCGGCGCGGTCATCGCCGCCGCGCCTGCCGCCAGCCAATCGCGTCGTGTCAGGGACATGGACGCCAGCCTAGAGCGTCAGGGCGGTGCGCCTCAATAGTAGCGTGCGAGGTTCAGGTTGACGGCGCGGCGGCTGCGCAGCCCCAGGGCCAGCACGGTTCCCGCCGGGGCATCGATCAGGCGCTGGTTGGCGGTCACCGCCGGCTCGCCGTTCATGGTCTGGATGATGTCGCCGATCTTCAGGCCCGCGGCCGCGGCCGGCCCGCCTGTGGCGATGTGGGTGATCTTCAACGCCGCGCCCTGCGGTGTCGCCTTCAAACCGGTCAGATCACGCTTGAAGGGGGTCTTGTTGACGTCCGACAGCACCAGCCAGTCGTGCTTGAAATCCACCGCCACGCGGAACTTCGACAACAGGCCGCAACCGACATTGGCGTCCGAGCCGAACTCGCGCGGCGCGATCTGGATGGGCACGTCTTCGAACAGCTGGGCGGCAAACCCCAGGGTCGGGGTGCTGGTGATCTTGCCGATCACAGTCCCGCCGATGCCGGTCATGCGGGCGGTGGATTCCGGCCCCTGGCCCAGAACGCCCAGGCGCAGGGCCGCGGACGGCGACAGGATCAGCGGCGCGTCAGACCCTGTATCCACCGTGGCCTCGACCGATCCGTGCGGCAGATAGACCTTGGCGGTCATCAGCCCGCCCATCAGAGCGATGCGCTCCATGGCCCCGCTTTCCGGCAGCTCAAAGGCGTCCGGGTCGAACAAGGCCAGGGTCTTTGTCTCGAAATCGATATCGACCACGAAGGCGCGGAACAGCGGCGCGCCCAGGATCAGATCGACCGGCTGGCCGACGCTGGCGGAAAACTTCGACAGGTCCAGCACCGCGAACTGGCTCTGCGGAATGGCCTTGCCGCCGAGCGATATGTCCAGCGGATCGCTGAACCGGGCCTTGGCGCTGCCGCCGATGGCCGACAGGCTCACCTCGCCGGCGCTGGCGATGTGAAAGTCCCGCGCCAGCCGCGCATCCATGGAGTTGTACAGGGCACCTGAATCGATCACCGTCGAGACGTCGATCTGCCCCACGCGCACCGGCACGCGGATCTTGCCGTCGGTATAGGTGAAGGGCGTGCGTGGGCCCGGCGCAGGCTTTGCCGCCTCCTGCGCTCGGGCGATCAGAGGGATCAATCCGGCCGCCGCGCCGCCGATGAGGAAATGCCGTCGCTGAATCATGGGGCGATTGTAGAGGGCGACGCGCGCAGAACCAATCGCTTGTCACGTCAATCTTCTTCCGGAAGGAAGTTGAACGAAGAAGGGGCTGACAAACCCCAATTTCCCCCTTATAAACCCCTGACTAAATCGTTTGGACGCGCTGGATGGCGCATTCGAGCGGCGGGCCTCCGGGCGCGCCGCTTTTGTTTTGGCTCAAAGGGATCATGCGCGCAAAGACGCAGGAAGACCGGCAACTGCTTGAACTGCTCGACCCCGTGGCGGAGTCGGTCAGTTACGCCATCGTGCGCCTGCGCCTGATGAGCGGCAAGGAGCGCCGGCGCCTGCAGGTCATGGCCGAGCGTCCCTCCGACGGCGAGATGGGCATCGACGATTGCACCCGTCTGTCGCGGGCGATTTCCGAGGTTCTGGAACAGGCCGACGCCATCAAGGGCGACTTCGTCATGGAAGTCTCGTCGCCCGGCATCGACCGGCCCCTGACACGGCTGGAAGACTTCGAGACCTATGTGGGCCTGGAGGCCCGCCTCGAACTGGACCGCATGGCCGATGGCCGCAAGCGCTTCAAGGGCGTGCTGGCCGGGCTCGAGGACGGCGCGGTGGCCATCGACGAAGACGGCCGCGAAGACACCACCCTCATTCCCTACAGCTGGATCGTCGAGGCCAAACTGGTGCTCAGCGACGCGCTGATGAAACGCGGCGCGGACGCCCGGGCGGCCCGCATCGATACCGACAACACCGACAACACCGACGACAACGAAGAGGACTAGTCCCATGGCCACCGGCATTTCCGCCAACCGCCTCGAACTTCTGCAGATCGCCGACGCCGTCGCGCGCGAAAAGTCGATCGAAAAGGAGGTGGTCATCGAGGCCATCGAGGAGGCCATGCAAAAGGCCGCCCGCAGCCGCTACGGCGCCGAGCATGACATCCGCGTCAAGATCGACCTGGCCACCGGCGAGATGAACACCAAGCGGGTGGTCACCGTGGTCGAGGATTCGGTCCGCGACAATCTCGAAGAACCGATGAACACCTACGCGCTGATGACCCTGTCGGACGCGCTGAAGACCGACAAGGACGCCTTTGTCGGCAAGACCTACGAAGAACAGCTGCCGCCCTTCGAGCTGGGCCGCGTCCAGACCCAGATGGCCCGTCAGGTCGTCACCGGAAAGGTCCGCGAGGCCGAGCGTGAGCGTCAGTACGAAGAGTACAAGGATCGCGTCGGCGAAATCATCAACGGCGTCGTCAAGCGCGTCGAATACGGCAACATCATCGTCGATCTGGGCCGCGGCGAGGGCGTTGTCCGCCGCGACCAGGCCATCCCGCGCGAAATGTTCAACATCGGCGATCGTATCCGCTCGTACATCTATGACGTCCGCCGCGAGGCCAAAGGCCCGCAGATCATGTTGTCCCGCGCCCACGGCGGCTTCATGGCCAAGCTGTTCGCCCAGGAAGTGCCCGAGGTCTACGACGGCGTCATCGAAATCCGCGCCGTGGCCCGTGATCCCGGCAGCCGCGCCAAGATGGCCGTGGTCTCCAACGACAGCAGCATCGATCCCGTCGGCGCTTGCGTCGGCATGAGGGGATCGCGCGTCCAGGCCGTGGTCGCCGAACTGCAGGGCGAGAAGATCGACATCATCCAGTGGAACCCGGATGAAGCCACCTTCCTCGTCAATGCGCTTGCCCCCGCCGAAGTCACCAAGGTGATGATGGACGAGGAAGAAGAGCGCGTCGAAGTGGTGGTGCCGGACGAACAACTGAGCCTGGCCATCGGCCGCCGCGGCCAGAACGTGCGCCTGGCCAGCCAGCTGACCGGCTGGCAGATCGACATCATGACCGAGACCCAAGAGAGCGAGCGCCGCCAGCGCGAGTTCACCGAGCGCACCCAGCTGTTCCAGGAAGCCCTGGACGTCGACGAGGTCATCGCCCAGCTGCTGGTCACCGAGGGCTTCGCCACCGTCGAGGAAGTTGCCTACGTCGACGAGCACGAAGTCGCCTCCATCGAGGGCTTCGACGAAGCCACCGCCGAGGAGCTTCAGGCCCGCGCCCGCGAATACCTCGACAAGGAAGCCGCCGAACTGGATGCCAAACGCCGCGAACTGGGCGTTGAGGACGGCCTGCTGGAAATCGAGGGCGTGACCCTTCCCATCGCCGTGGCCCTGGGCAAGGGCGATGTGAAGACCGTTGAGGATCTGGCCGGCCTGGTGCCCGACGACCTGCGCGGCTGGTTCGAGCCCGGCAAGGACGGCGAACGCGTTCGCCAGTCCGGCGTGCTGGAGACCTTCACCCTGTCGCCGGACGACGCCGAGGCGCTGATCATGCGCGCCCGGGTGGTGATGGGCTGGGTCGAGGCCTCCGAGCTCGAGCCGGAACCCGAAGCCGTTGAAGAGGGAGAGGCCGATGCCGGTCTCGAACCCCAGAACGAAGGCTGAGGCTGACCGCCAGCGTCGTGACCTCGCCTCCGGCGAGGTCATGGACGAAGGCCGTCTGGTCCGTTTTGTCGCCGCCCCTGACGGATCGGTGGCGCCTGACCTTGCGCGCAAGCTGCCGGGCCGGGGCCTGTGGGTCGCCGCGACCCGCGAGGCTGTCGAGATGGTCGCCAAAAAGGGCCTGTTCTCACGGGCGGCCAAGACAAAACTGACACCGCCGGTGGGGCTGGCCGACCAGGTCGAGGCCCTGCTGCGGGCCCGGCTGCTGGCCGGTCTGGGCCTTGCGCGAAAGAGCGGACACCTTATCTCGGGCTTTGAAAAAACGGCCACGGCCATCAAGAGCGGCCGCGCGGCCTTTCTGATCGAAGCCGTTGACGGCTCTGACGACGGGCGCGGCAAGCTTTTGGGTCTGGCGCGCCACGCCCGGCCGAAGCCCGTTCTGGTCGGGGTTTTCACCTCGAACGAATTGGGTTTGGCCTTGGGGCTGGATAATGTGATACACCTCGCCTTCCTTGCGGGACAGGGAGCCGGCCGCTGGTCGGTTGACGTTGAACGGCTGGCGGGTTTTGCCCCGCTCCTTCCCGAGCGTTGGCGCGAGGAGCCTTGAAAAGGGCGGGGCGAAGAGATTCGCCCCCGTCCCTTTTTAGTTTGTGAGATACGACCACCGGCCCGCATGGGGCCGCCTTTAGTAACGAGACCGGATGAGCGACCAGAACGACGACGACAGGCCTGCACGCGCCCCCCTCACCCTGAAGCCTCGCACGGGCTCAGTGAGCTCCGGCGTGGTCAAGCAGAGCTTCAGCCATGGCCGGTCCAAGACGGTGGTCGTCGAGACCAAGCGCCGCCGGTTCGATCCGCCTGGCGTAAACTTGGCCGGCCCGTCCGCTGCTGAGCGCAAGCCCACGCCGCCGCCGGTGGCCGAGCGCGCCGCACCGACCCCTCCGGGCGGCCTGTCCCACGAAGAGCTTGAACGCCGCCAGCGCGTCGCCGCCGAGTTTGCCCGTCAGCAATCCGAGCGCGAAGCCGCTGAACGCGAAGCGGCCGCGCGCCAGAAGGCCGCCGCGGAAGCCGCTTCCCGCGAGGCCGAACCCAAGCCGGCGCCGGCTGCGCCCGCCGCTGAGGCTCCCGCGCCTGCGCCTGCCCCTGCCGTAACGGCCCCTGTCGAAGCGCCCAAGCCTGCTGCGCCCGCCCCGGTCGCCGCCGCGCCCGCCGCGCCGCCCCAACGCGCGCCGGACCCCCGCCGCGACGAGCGGACCTCAACCACGACCTATCGCCCGCCGGCTCGCGACGCCGAACGGCCCAGGCCCCAGTTCAGCAACGAGCGCGCCCCGCGTGAAGACGCCGGCACGCGCGAGCGTCCGCCTGAGCGGGCCCGCACGCCCGAACGCCCTGCAAGGCCGGGCGAGACTGTCCGCTATTCCGCCAATGCGCCGCGCCCCGCGCCAGCCCGTCCCGGCGCACCCCGTGGCGGTCCGAGCATTCGCCCCGCGGCTGCGCCCGCCACGCCAGAAGTCCAGCGCGCCACGCGCTCGGCCCCTCCGGGCGCCGGCAAGGATCGCCGCCCCGGTGATTTCGATGATCGCAAGCGCACTGGCGAAGAAGGCAAGACCTCGCGCGTCAAGGGCGCCCCCCAGCGCCGCGAAGGCCGGCTGACCATCCAGGCCGTGGCCGGAGACGAGGATTCCGCCGAGCGCATGCGCTCGCTGGCCTCCCTGCGCCGGGCTCGCGAACGCGAAAAGGAAAAGCGTCGCGGCGGCGGAGCGGCGGATACGGGCGCGGCCAAGCGCGACGTCATCGTGCCGGACACCATTACCGTTCAGGACCTGTCCCAGCGGATGACAACCCGCGCCGTGGAAGTCATCAAGTTCATGATGCGCCAGGGCATGATGGTGAAAGCCAATGACGTGCTCGACGCCGATACGGCCGAGCTGATCGCCCACGAGTTTGGCCACAATGTGGTCCGGGTCTCGGAGGCCGACGTCGAGCTGGGCTTCATCGACGCCGAGGATCACGACGATCATCAGGTCACCCGCGCGCCTGTCGTCGCCGTCATGGGCCACGTCGACCACGGCAAGACGAGCCTGCTCGACGCTCTGCGTCAGGCTGATGTCGCCGCCAGCGAACGCGGCGGCATTACCCAGCACATCGGCGCCTACCAGGTGCGCACGAAATCGGGACAGAAAATCACCTTTCTCGACACACCCGGACACGCGGCCTTCTCGGCCATGCGCGCCCGCGGCGCGAGTGCGGTGGACATCGTCATTCTGGTGGTGGCCGCAGACGACGGCGTCATGCCCCAGACCATCGAGGCCATCGCCCACGCCAAGGCGGCTGGAACCCCGATCATTGTGGCCATAAACAAGATGGACAAGCCGGGCGCCGACCAGACCCGGGTGATCAACGAATTGCTGCAACACGAGATCGTGGTGGAAAGCCTGGGCGGCGATACGCAAGCCGTTCCCGTCTCGGCCAAGACAAAGGAAGGCCTCGATGACCTCATCGAGAACATCCTGCTCCAGGCCGAGGTCATGGACCTGAAGGCCAATTCCGACCGCACCGCCGAGGGCCTGGTCATCGAAGCCAAGCTCGACAAGGGTCGTGGCGCGGTCTCGACTGTCCTAGTCAAGCGCGGCACGCTCAAGCGCGGCGATATCGTCGTGGCCGGCCTGCAATGGGGCCGCGTGCGCGCCCTGATCAACGAGCGCGACGAACATGTCAATGAAGCAGCTCCTTCGGAGCCGGTGGAAGTTCTCGGCCTCGACGGCACGCCCCATCCGGGTGACGCCTTCGCCGTTGTGGAATCCGAAGCCCGCGCCCGTGAGTTGACCGATTACCGTTCGCGTCTGAAACGCGAAAAGTCCTCAACCATCAGCGCCTCTTCGGCCGGCGGCACGACGCTTGCCGACATGATGGCCAAGCTGCAGGACAAGAAGGTCAGCGAACTGCCCCTGGTCATCAAGGGCGACGTCCAGGGATCGGTCGAAGCCATCGTCGGCTCGCTCGACAAACTGGCCACTGACGAGGTCCGCGCCCGGATCATCCACTCCGGGGCCGGCGCGATCACCGAAAGCGACGTCACGCTCGCCAAGGGTGTTGGCGCACCGATCATCGGCTTCAATGTGCGCGCCAGCGCTCAGGCCCGGCTTCTGGCCGAGCGCGAAGGCGTCGAGATCCGCTACTACGCGATCATCTACGACCTGCTGGACGACATCAAAGGTGTCCTTTCCGGCATGCTGGCGCCGTTGCAACGCGAAACCTTCCTCGGCAACGCCGAAGTCCTCCAGGTCTTCGAGATCAGCAAGGTCGGCAAGATCGCCGGCTGCAAGGTCACCGAAGGCAATGTCCGCAAAGGCGCCCGGGTCCGGATCGTCCGCGAGGGGATCGTGGTGCTCGAACTGGGCACACTGGCCACGCTCAAGCGCTTCAAGGACGAGGTCAACGAAGTCGTGGCGGGCCAGGAGTGCGGCATGCACTTCGCCGGCTTCCAGGACATCCGCGAGAAGGACCTGATCGAGTGCTTCACCGTCGAGGAAGTCCAGCGCTCGCTGTAGGGCGCCGCCCTCTTTTCGTCGCGAAGGTCTGAAAAGGCCGGTGCTTCGATGCGTCAGGAGCCTTTGTCCATGCTGAGGAAACACCTGTTCCTCGCCGCCATGCTTAGCGGGCTTGCCGCCGCAACGGCAACGCTGGCGGCTGAGCACATGTTCTCCTACGACCCGGCCAACGCCCAGACCCGGGCGCTGGTCGACAACGGCCTGACTTTTGTCTTCGAAAAGTCACCGATGCGCTTTCGGGTGACCGAAGTGCTGGCCACCCAGGCCAAGGCTAAGGCGGCGCTTGAGCCCGCCGGCGAGCGCGAGCTGGGCGCAAGCCTGAACCGGCTGTTGCCCGAACGCGCGGTCGAGCATGATCTCTACCGCATCACCGACCAGGGCGAGGGCCCGGCCATGGTGCACGCCTTTTGCCCGGGTTCGACCAAAGGCTGGCTGGTGTTCGGGGGCGTGAAAGCGCGCCGCGATCTGGTGGTCCATGTGCTGGGCGATGATCCGGCCGCCGGAAAGGCAAAGCTTTGCGCCACCCTTTCCTTCACCTATCGCGGCGAGTGGAACATGCCGAACGGCGACCCCCGCCGCTCGCGAAACCCGCCCTACGCGACCCAGCGGTTCTGAGCTTGGGCTGGACTTGTGAGCGGCTTGGGGATAAGCCGCGCGCCCCATGACGCGGCACGGCAAATCCAAGATTCAGGGTCCATCCCAGCGCCAGCTGCGCGCGGGAGAACTGGTGCGCCATGCCCTGGTCGAGATTTTGCGCGAGGAAGACCTCGCCGATCCTGCCCTCACAGGGGTCTCTGTCACCATCACCGAGGCCCGCGTCAGTCCCGATCTGCGCCATGCGACGGTGTTCGTCGAACCGCTGGGCGGGGTTCATTCCGACGACGTGGTGGCCGGCCTGAACCGGGTTTCGAAATTCCTGCGCGGCCGGTTGGGCCATTCCATCGACATGCGCTTTACGCCGCAGCTGAAGTTCCTGCACGACGAGAGCTTCGAAACCGCGGCCTATATGGACAAGCTGTTCAGCGACCCCAAAGTCAAGGCTGACATCGCCCCGACGGACGAAGACTAGTCATGGCTCGCCGCCGCAAGGGCGATCCGGTGTCGGGCTGGGTGTGCCTCGACAAGCCCCACGACTTTGGCTCTACCCAGGCTGTCGGCAAGGTGCGCTGGCTGTTCAACGCCCAGAAGGCCGGCCATGCCGGAACGCTCGATCCCCTAGCCACCGGCATCCTGCCCATCGCTCTGGGCGAGGCCACCAAGACCGTCAGCTTCATGATGGACGCCGACAAGGGCTATTGCTTCACGATCCGCTGGGGTGAGACCACTTCGACACTCGACCGCGAAGGCGAGGTGACGGCCCGATCAGATGTCCGCCCGACGCTGGCGGCGGTCGAAGCGGCATTGCCGGCCTTCGTCGGCCAGATTTCTCAGGTTCCACCGGCGTTTTCGGCGATCAAGGTCGATGGCGAACGGGCCTATGACCTGGCACGGGCCGGCGAAAGCGTGGACCTGGCTGCGCGTATCGTCACCATCCACAGCCTGGAGGCGGTCGAGACCGTCGACGCCGACCACATCACCCTGGCCATGCGCTGCGGCAAGGGAACCTATGTCCGCGCCGTAGTCCGCGACCTGGCCATGGCGCTTGGCGCCGAGGCTCACGTCGCCATGCTGCGCCGCACCTTCGTCGGGCCGTTCAGCGAAGAAAATGCGATAACGCTGGAAAAGCTTGAAGATTTGGTGCATAGGGGCGCCCGTCAGGAGGCCCTGCTTCCCGTCGAGACCGCGCTGGACGACATCCCGGCATTGGCCCTGACGGACGAAGACGCTTTCCGGCTCTCGCAAGGGCGAGGCGTGGTTCTGCTCCCAAGGCAGGTGGAAACGGTAAAAGCGTCCCTCAAAGGCGCATCAAGAACCGTTCTCGCCACCCACAAGGGCAAGGCCGCCGCGATCTGCGAGATGCGTGCTGGGCAAATCCGCCCTGTTCGCAATTTCATCCCTTAACTCCACAAGGAGCCACGATGTCGGTTACGCCTGATCGCAAACACGAAATCATCAAGACCCACGCCCGCACCGAAGGCGATACGGGTTCGTCTGAAGTCCAGGTGGCCATCCTCTCCGAGCGGATCGCAAACCTGACCGAGCACTTCAAGACCCACAAGAAAGATCACCACTCGCGCCGCGGCCTGCTCAACATGGTCAGCCAGCGCCGCAGCCTGCTCAACCACCTGAAGTCCACGGACGAGAGCCGCTACAACGCGATCATCTCGACCCTGAACCTGCGGCGGTAGACCTATTCCGTGTGTCCCCGCAGTTGCGGGGACTATCGGATTTATTAAGGCCCGGCTCTCCACGACAGACTGGAGATGCTGGGATTCGGCCATTTGGCCACGTACGTTCGCGAGGGCTCAAACGCAGTCCTCATCCGTCTGTCGATTGGAGAGGACCACCGGTAGCCCTGAAAAAGCCCGTCCCTGTCCGCCCCCCGAGGGAATTCGCCCCGGGGACAATGAGAAAGAAAATCCCCAATGTTTGATATCAAACGCAAGTCCATCGAATGGGGCGGCCGCAAGCTGACCTTCGAAACCGGCCGCGTCGCGCGGCAAGCCGATGGCGCGGTGCTCTGCACCTACGGCGAGACCACCGTTCTGGCCACCGTCGTGTCGGAACACCAGCCCAAGCCGGGCCTGGATTTCTTCCCCCTGACCGTGAATTACCAGGAAAAGACCTTCGCCGCCGGCAAGATCCCGGGCGGCTTCTTCAAGCGTGAAGGCCGTCCGTCGGAAAAGGAAACCCTGGTTTCCCGCCTGATCGACCGTCCGATCCGCCCCCTGTTCGTCAAGGGCTACAAGCACGAGACACAAGTCGTCCTGACCGTGCTGTCCCACGACCTGGAAAATGATCCCGACATCGTCGCCATGGTCGCGGCCTCGGCGGCGCTTTGCCTGTCGGGCGTGCCCTTCATGGGCCCGATCGGCGCGGCCCGCGTCGGCTACATCAACGGCGAATACATCCTCAACCCGACGTCCGAGCAGGTCGCCGATCCGGAAAACCGCATGGACCTGGTGGTCGCCGGTACGGACGACGCCGTGATGATGGTTGAATCCGAAATCCGCGAACTGTCAGAAGACGAAGTCCTGGGCGGCGTCATGTTCGCTCACCGCGAATTCCAGCCGATCATCCAGGCGATCATCGAACTGGCCGAACACGCTGCGAAAGAGCCGCGCGACTTCACCCCGGAAGACCTGTCGCCCTATATCGACAAGATCACCAAGCTGGTCGGCGAAGACATCAAGACCGCCTACAAGATCCAGCAAAAGACCCCGCGTCACGCCGCTGTCGGCGCCGCCAAGAAGAAGGCCATTGCCGAACTGGGCCTGTCCGAAGCCAACCCCACGGGCATTGAACTGCCGAAGCTGGGCTACGCCTTCAAGGAAGTTGAGGCCAGCGTGCTGCGCCGCGACGTTCTGAAGACGAAAAAGCGCATTGACGGGCGCGCGCTCGACAAGGTTCGTCCGATCGTCTCGGAAGTCGGCGTCCTGCCGCGCACCCACGGCTCGGCCCTGTTCACCCGCGGCGAAACCCAGGCCCTGGTGGTTGCCACCCTGGGCACCGGCGAAGACGAACAGTTCATCGACGCCCTTGAAGGAACCTACAAGGAAGCCTTCCTGCTGCACTACAACTTCCCCCCCTACAGCGTCGGTGAAACCGGCCGTATGGGCGGCGCCGGCCGTCGCGAAATCGGTCACGGCAAGCTGGCCTGGCGCGCCCTGCGCCCGATGCTGCCGGCCAAGGCTGACTTCCCCTATACCGTCCGCCTCGTCTCCGAGATCACCGAGTCCAACGGCTCGTCCTCGATGGCCACGGTCTGCGGCTCATCCCTGGCGCTGATGGACGCGGGCGTTCCGCTGCTGAAGCCCGTCTCGGGCATCGCCATGGGCCTGATCCTGGAACCCGATGGCTATGTGGTTCTGTCGGACATCCTGGGTGACGAAGATCACCTCGGCGACATGGACTTCAAGGTCGCCGGCACCGCCGACGGCATTACCTCGCTGCAAATGGACATCAAGATCGCCGGCATCAACGAGGAGATCATGAAGAAGGCGTTGGCCCAGGCCCGCGAAGGCCGTCTTCACATCCTCGGTGAAATGGCCAAGGCCATCGACGGCGCCCGCCCGGAAGTGGGCGAATTTGCCCCGCGCATCGAGACCATCCAGATCCCCGTCGACAAGATCCGCGACGTGATCGGCACCGGCGGCAAGGTGATCCGCGAGATCGTCGCCACCACAGGCGCCAAGGTCGACGTCAACGACGAAGGCCTGATCAAGGTCTCGGCCGCCGACGTCAACAAGATCAAGGCCGCCATCGACTGGATCAAGAGCCTGACCAGCGAGCCGGAAATCGGCGCCATCTACGAAGGCAAGGTCGTGAAGGTCGTCGATTTCGGCGCGTTCGTGAACTTCTTCGGCGCCAAGGATGGTCTGGTTCACGTCAGCCAGATCACCAACGAGCGGGTCGCCAAGCCCTCGGACGTCCTGACCGAAGGCCAGATCGTCAAGGTAAAGCTCATCGGCTTCGATGATCGCGGCAAGACCAAGCTGTCGATGAAGGTCGTCGACCAGGTAACCGGCGAAGAGATCGTCCCGGCCAAGCACGAGGCGGAAGAGGCGTAAGCCTCAACCGCTCAGCGGAAATCGGAAAAGGCGGCTCCAGTCGGGGCCGCCTTTTTTCTTGCCCCCATCCCGCATCCGTTCGAAAAAGGCTGGCAATGTTCCGGCATGCATGACCGGGGCTTCAAGGGGGAATCATCCATGTCCGTCAAACGCCTGCTTTCGGCCGCGCTCATCGCGGCCACGGCGCTCAGCCTTTCCACCGCGGCGTTGTCGCAGCAGGCCGCACCGGGTCGTGGTCCCGCCGCTGGCGCCCCCGCGCGTGGCGCAGCCCCTGCCGGCGCGCCGGCCCGCGGCGGCGGACGCGCCGCGACGCCCGCCATAGACATCACCAACCTGCCCAAGCAGAACGTTCACGTCGCTCAGGGCGAGGCTCGCGGCGTGGTCATCGACGGCGTCACCCGTTTCCAGGGCCTGCCCTATGCGGCTCCGCCGGTCATCGACCTGCGCTGGAAGGTGCCCCAGCCGGCCGCTCACTGGAGCGGGGTGCGTGACGCCTTCAACCCGGGCGGCGGCTGCGCGGCCCCGAACGAGGACTGCCTCTATCTTAATGTGCAAAAGCCCGCGGACGCCAAGCCCGGAGCCAAGCTTCCGGTCATGGTCTATATCCACGGCGGCTCGTTCACGTCCGGCGCCGGCGCCAACTATGACGGCACCCAGTTTGTCCGCCAGGGCATCGTTGTTGTCACCATCAACTACCGTCTCGGCCGCGCCGGCTGGTTCTCGCATCCGGCCCTGACCAAGGAAGGTCAACCGTCAAACTTCGGCCTGCTCGATCAGATCGCAGCGCTCAAGTGGGTGCAGACGAACATCAACGCCTTTGGCGGCGACCCGAAGAAGGTCACCATCTTCGGCGAATCGGCGGGCGCGGTCTCGGTGCTCTATCTGACCATCTCGCCTGAGGCCCGCGGCCTGTTCGTCGGCGCGATCTCACAGTCCGGCTTCCCGCGCAATGTTCCGGGCAACCGTGCAGCCGTTGAGGCCTATGCCGCTCGCGCTTCGGCCGCCGCCGGCGTCACCGGAGACGGCCCCCCCGCCGCCGCCGCCCTGCGCCGCCTGCCGCTCAGCGCATTCCCGGCCAGCACCGGCTATTTTGACAACACACGCGCCTATCCGACCGTCGACGGCAAGTCGATCCGCTATGGCATTACCGAAGGCTATGACAAGGGTGACGCCCGCGTTCCTCTGCTGATCGGCGGCAACTCCAACGACTCCAGCCTCTACAACATGCGCGCCGCGGCCCTGGCTGACGTGCCCAATCGCGCCGCCATGGCCCGGGTGTTCAATCCGGCCGGTAACAAAAGCGATGACCAGCTGATCAACGACTACTGGACCGTGATGCGGATGACCGAACCCAACCGCAATCTGGCCCGTGTCTACACCCGCGCCGGCAAGCCGGTGTATCTCTACTACTTCTCGTTTGAAGCGCCGGGCGCACGCACCCAGGCGATCCGCGGCGCCCGCCACGCCGCCGACATCCCCTATGCCTTCAACTCAAACCGCGCCTATGCCGGTGAAGAGCTGTCGACCGCCCAGGCGATGAACGCCTACTGGGCCGCCTTCGCCAAGTACGGCAATCCCGGCGCGGCCGGCGGCGTGGCCTGGCCGAAGTACAATGTTGCGGCCGACACCATCATGGAGTTCGGCAATGACGGGGTGCACACCACCAGCAAGATGCTGGACGCCCAGCTCAACTACTTCGACTCTAATCCCCGTCAGTAGCCGGCGGCCGGCGTCTCTCTCTCCCCCATAGGGGGCGGGTTGGCCCGGCGTCTGACGAACCAGACATGAAAAGGCCCTCCTCCGGTAAACGGGGGAGGGCCTTTTGTATTGCTGTCTAGAGGCCAGTCCCGGTCCGCCGGGAAAGGTCTTGCGGGCCTATTTGCCGTCGACCGAGAATGCCAGCAGCAGGTTGTTCTCGCCGGCGCTGCCGCCGTAGCCAGAGTGGATGAACAGCTGGCCGCCTGCGATGGTGGCGCCGCCCATATCCAGACCGCCGCCCCAAGCGCCCTTGATGCCGTTGACGGTGTCGACCTGCTGGGCGGTGTCATAGTCCCACACCAGCTTGCCGTCAGCCGCCGCAAAGGCGCGCAGGTGACCGTCGGCCGAGGTAGCGAACACAATCCCCGGCATGGCGGTCGCCGCGCCCGGGAAGCCCTGGCTGCAACGCCCCGACATCGTGCTGCAGGTCGCAACCGGCGTGGCGTCATAGTGCCAGACCTCGTGACCATCCTTGAGATCGAGCGCGAAGAGACCGGGCTTGCCGCGGCCTGGCGCATCGTTGGACGGGCCATAGACGCGCTGACCGTCCGTGGCCGAGCCCCACAGGAAGCCGCCGCTGGCCCCGCCGATGCCACGTTTCTGCATCGCGCTTTCCGGCCACAGATAGTTTCCGGTGTCGGGATCCAGGGCATACATGATCGACGACTTGTTGGGGGCGATCAGCATGTCGCGGCCGCCCACGGTGACCAGTATGGCAGAAGAGCCAAAGTCATAGTCCGGTCCGCGGGTTCCCGTCGGTCCGTTGACAGTGCCGGACATGAAGTTGTCGCCCGCCAGCACCTGCTTGATCCACTTGATGTGACCGGTCCGCAGGTCCATGGCCACGACCGCGTCAGAGGCCGGGTGATCGATCTCGGTGTAGGAATCGCCGGTCGTCACGTAGAGCTGGCCGCGCTTGGCGTCGATGGTCGGCGCCGACCAGATGGCTCCGCCGGCCGGTCCGAACATCTGGGTGCCGGCCGAATTCTTGCGGGTCGGCCGGGGCGTGACGCCGTCGAGGATCGACTGTTTCCACAGGATGTGACCATTGCGGGCGTCGACGGCGGTAACCGAGCCGATGCCCGTGCAGCAGCCATAGGCGCCGATATTGCCCTGGCTCTCCTCGGAGAACGACATCGGGACATAGATGACGTTGTTGTAGAGCGTCGGCGAGCCGGTGATGCGGCCGACCTTGTGGGTGTCGACCTGGACTTTCCACAACTCGCGGCCAGAGGCGGCGTCGAGGGCGCGCACCCAGGCGCGGTCATCGCCGATGAACAGGGCGAACTTGCTGGGCGCCGTGGCCAGAGCGCCAATGCTCATCGAAGCACGGGTGCCGCCGCCCCAGTCATAGCGCCAGTGCACGCAGCCGGTCTTGGCGTCGAGCGAATAGGCGTGGCCACCCATGCTCGCGACGAATAACCGGTCGCCCCAGATCAGCGGAGCGGTGTTTTTGGTGCCCGGATAGGAGAAGGCCCACTTGACCTTCAGCTGCGGCACCTGGGCGGCGGTGAAGCCGGGGTTGGGTTGGTAGCGGGTGTTGGCCACGCCATTGCCCCAGCCGTTCCATTGCTGGGCGGCAGGAACGGCGCGGATCGCGGGCGTAGTGGTGCAGGTCTTTTCATCGACCCCCTGCAGGGTGTTGGGGGTCGGCGACTTGCCGGTGATGAAGCGCACAACGCCATAAAGCTGGGCGTCGCTGATGCCGGCCGCCATGCCGGCCATCTTGCCGGTCTTGAGCGCGGCATAGACGTCTTCCGGGCTCTTGCGGGCCAAAGTGTCGTAGGACGGCGCCCCGCTGGCCGCTTTGTCGTGACAGCTGGCGCACTTGTCCCGGTAAATGCCGTCGCCGGCCACCGGATAGAGGCCGCCGGAGTTTTCCGGCGGCGTAGAATAGCCGGGCTTGGAGACCGTGGCGGGTGCGCCCGCACGTCCGGGGGCGGCGGCTTGTCCAGCACGTCCAGGTGCGGCGGCGCCGGCGCGGCCGCCAGGCGCTGCGGCGGGCGGAGCCGCCGGGGCCGCGGCGACCTGGGCAGGGCCAGAGATATAGTTGGCTACCGCCTGGATCTCGGCCGTCGACATTCCGCGGCCGTTGTTGGCGCTTTGCGCCATCGACTGCATGGTGCCGCTGGTCAGGGCCGAGACGATGTCGGCCACTGGAAAGCTCATCCGCGATTCTTTGGTGTGGCAGTTCGAACAGGCCAAGTTGAACAGGGCCTCGCCCGAGGGTGCCGCCGGCTGGGCGAATACGGGCGCGATCATGGCGCTTCCCGCCAGCATGGCCAGGGCGCCAACCAGCGCCATCGATCGGAAGTTTTTCATCGTTTCGTTCCCCTCTCACGCCCCGCTGTTCCGCAGGATCGTCAAGCGTTGCAAGATGGCACAGGCAGGCTTTCGAGAATATCCCCTGCCGCAACGTAAATGCTGTTTGGCGGCGTCCCTTGGCAAGCCCCTCGGGTAAGTCTAAGAAGCGCCACCCTGAAAGGGCCGCTTTAGCTCAGCCGGTAGAGCATCGCATTCGTAATGCGGGGGTCGGGTGTTCGAGTCACCCAAGCGGCACCATTCCATCTTCTCTTTCATCGGCGGACGCTTCGTGGGTATCGTGCCGCCTGAAGCGCGGACCAACCGCGATGTGGGAAGCGGGGGAGACGCACGATGTCGATGATCAGAACAGGCAGGCTCCCGGCGCTGCGGGCGGCGGGCGCAGTTGTTGCGGCGGCCATGCTGGGGCTGGCCGGATCGGTCACGGCCCAGACGCCCGCCTTGACCATCGAGGCGATCTCCAACCGCGCTGATCTGGTGTCGGGCGGGGATGTTCTGGTGCGGGTAAGGCTGCCGGCCCCGGACGATCAGGCGGCGGTCATCGTAGCTGGCAAGCCCCAGCCTTTTGCGCTCCACCCCGCACCTGACGGCAAGGGCTACACGGCGCTGGTGACCGGACTTCCTGTAGGCCGGAACACCCTTTCGGTGACTTCGAAGGGCAAGTCGGCCCGCCTCGACGTGACCAACCACCCCAGCGGCGGGCCGCTATTCTCGGGGCCGCAGATCAAGCCCTGGCCGTGCCTACCGGGCGCATCAGGGCCCCAGTGCGACCGGGCCTCGTCCTTTACATGGCAATATATGCCGGCAGGCGCGACGGCGTTCAAAGAGTACAATCCCGCCTCGCCGCCGCGCGATATCGCCACGGCGGTCAGCACCAATGGTGCCCGCGTGCCCTACATCGTGCGAATCGAAAGCTTCAACCAGAACCGCTCGGGTGTCTCGGTCGCCACCCTGTTTGATCCGGCAACGCCCTGGACGCCATTCGCGCCCCAACCCCAGTGGAACAAGGGCGTCCTCGTCCTGCAAGGCTCCGGTTGCGGCACGGGCTATGGCGAACAGCCGGCTGGCTCGCCGCTCAACGACCGGGCGCTGCGTCAGGGGTTCGCGGTGGTCACCGTCGCCTTGCTGCACAACACCATCAACTGCAATCCCGTCGTCCAGGCTGAAGCCTCGCTGATGGCCAAGGAACATGTGATCGAAACCTACGGGCCGATCGAGATGTATTTCGGCACCGGCGGATCGGGCGGGGCGATCTCGCAGATCATGGACCAGAACGCCTATCCCGGCCTCTACGACGGTTTGATCCTAAGTCACCTGTTTTCCGACTCCGATGCCTCGCGCCGGGCGGCCTATGACTGCCGGGTCGTTTATGACGCCATGGCCAGGCCGGGCTCGCCCGCCTGGACCGACGCCCAGAAGAGCGCCGTGGTGGGTATGCTCAGCGGCTGCGCCGCCAGCCCGACGCGGTTCGAGATCTACAAGGCCGGCGTTGGCACAAACTGCAATGTCCCCGACGCCGACAAGTTCAACGCCGCCACCAACCCGCGCGGCGTGCGCTGCACCTTGCAGGACTACGAGGTCAACCAGGTCGGCCGCCGTCCTGACGGCGCCGCCTACGGCCGCCTTGACACCGAGGGCGTGCAGTACGGACTGAAGGCGCTGATTGCCGGGACCATTTCAGCGGAACAGTTCGTGTCCCTGAACGCCAACGTCGGCGGCCATGACATCAACTTCAATCCGATCCCGACGCGAACCGTGGCCGACCGGGCGGGCCTCAAGGCGCTCTACACAACCGGCCTTGCAAACACTGAGAACAATCTGGCCGGCACGCCGATCATCGAGACCCGGCTGGCGGTTACCGATTTCCACCAGCCATTCCACGCAGTCATGGTTCGTGCCCGCCTCGACCGGGCCCAGGGTCATCACGACAACTACGCCCTGTGGCGCACGACCAGCGCCCGTGAAAACGCCTTCGATGCGTCATTCGATGTGATGGTCCAGTGGGTCCGGGCGATCAACGCCGATACCCGCGATGTGCCACGGGCGCGCAAGGTAATCGACGACAAGCCGGCTCTGGCGCGCGACCGTTGTGTCATCGACGGCGCCGACAAGGCCCTGGACGCCTGTCCGCGGCCGCCGGAACTGGCCCGCGTGCTGGCCGGCGCGCCGGACACCAACGATTCGGGCAAATGCCAGCGCAAGGGCCTGAACCGCGCGGACTATCCGGGCGTAAGCTTTACGCCTGCACAGTGGACCAGCCTGCAGGCGACGTTCCGTACGGGCGTTTGCGACTATTCAAAACCGATGGTCGATTTCGCCCTGACGCGGCCGTGGCTGACCTACAGCGGCGACGGCAAGGCCGCGCCCCTGCCAGCCGCGCCGCGCAGCCATTAGGCCAGCAAGGTTCCGGCTTCTCCGGCCAGCCAGACCAGGTTTTCGGGTGTAGAAACGGGTGCTTTTTACCGGCCAACAGCGTGTCGATGCGCCACAGGCGCGTGGTCCAGGCGCAACGGCGCCTGCGGATAAGGCGCCGCTGACCTGAGATTGACGCGATGGCGTGGCAGGTTGTTCCGCGATCAGGCGTCCATGCGCGCCAGACGGCCGGCGATGATCTCGTGAGCCTCGCCCATGATGCGATCGATCAGTTCTTTCACGGTCGGCACGTCGTGGATCAGGCCGGCGACCATGCCGCAACTCCAGGCGCCGGCTTCCATGTCGCCATCGCGCATGATGCGCGGATAGACGCCGGCGACTTCGCCGATGATGTCCTCGAACTTGATCTCGGCGCCGAGCTGCTTTTCCTTGGCCAGCAACCGGTCGACCGCGGCGTTGTCCAGCACGCGCTCGGTATTGCGCAGGGGCCGCATGATCAGGCGGGTATCCAGTTCGCTGGCCGCGACCAGAGCGTCCTTCACGTTCTGGTGGATGGGAGCCTCTTTCGTCGCCATGAATCGGGTGCCCATGTTCATGCCGTCGGCGCCGAGCGCAAGGGCCGCAACCAGCGAGCGGCCATCGGCCATGCCGCCAGATGCGACGAAGGGTACTTTCAGCTCTTCGGCGGCGCGGGGCAGCAGAATGAAGTTGGGCACATCGTCTTCGCCGGGGTGGCCGCCGCATTCAAATCCGTCGACGCTGACCGCGTCACATCCAATGGACTCGGCCTTGAGCGCGTGGCGGACCGAGGTGCACTTGTGAATGACCTTGATGCCGTTTTCCTTGAGCACCGGCAGCCATTTGGCCGGATTGTTGCCGGCGGTTTCGACGGCCTTGATGCCGCCGTCGATGATCGCCTTGATGTATCCGGGATAGTCGGGCGGGGTGACGGACGGCAGGAAGGTCAGGTTCACGCCAAACGCCTTGTCGGTCATCGTCTTGCAGCGGGCGATTTCCTTCGCCAGGTCCTCGGGCGCGCGCTGTGTCAGGCCGGTAATCAGACCCAGACCTCCGGCATTGGCGACGGCCGCCGCCATTTCGGCGAAACCGACCCAGTGCATGCCGCCCTGGATGATGGGGTGCTCGATCTCGAACAGTTCAGTGATCTTGGTTTTCATGACGCCCTTTGGTCCCGTCGTTCCGACTGCGATGGACTACGTTAAGGCGGTGGCTGCAATCTGCAATCACCGGATCGTTGTTTCTGGAATCGAAAAACGGCGTTAGGCTCGCCGATAACCACAAAAGGATCTTCCGCCTGTGCAGCGGGACGGATCCGTCACGTCAGGGAGAGCGGAGAATGTGGATCAAATCTAGCGTGATGATTTGCCTGATGGCCAGCGTGTCGGCGGCCGTCGTAGCCTCGCAGGCCACTGGCGCCGAGACTGCCCGGCCCAAGGCCAGCGTCTGGCGTGCGCCGCGCACGGCGTTCGGAACGCCGGACCTGCAGGGCACCTGGAGCAATGTGACCATGACCCCGCTTGAGCGGCCCGCCTCTTTCGGGACGCGCAAGGTCATGACCCCCGCCGAGGTCGCCCAGATGGAAGGCCGGGCCATCGCCAAGGTCAATTACGAGAACCAGCCCACCGATCCCCGGATCGGCGCTGAAGACACCACCAACAAGAACTGCAACTCTGTGTCGGCCGGTGGCACGGGCGCCGGGGGTCGCGACTGCGGCTACAACGCCGGCTGGAAGGACACGACGATCAATGTGATGCGGGTGAACGGTGAGCCGCGCACCAGCTTCATCACCTCCACCCCTGACGGCCGCATCCCGCCGCGCATCGGCGTCCAGAACGCCGCCGCCGCCGCGCGCGAGGCCGAAGCCGCCGCTGGTGAAAACGCCGTCCAGCGCCCGGGGGCCAGCGACAATCCCGAATCCCGGCCTGCCGCCGAGCGCTGCCTCGCCTTTGGTAATACCGCCGGGCCGATGCTGCCGAACGGCTATTACAACAACAATATACGCTTGGTGCAGAGCAAGGACTCCGTCGCCATCTGGCTGGAGATGGTCCACGACGTGCGCATCGTACGCATCGGCGGCAAACACCGCACCGACGGCATCCGTCCCTGGTTCGGCGACACGATCGGCCACTGGGAGGGCGACACCCTGGTCGCCGAGACCACCAACTATCACCCCTCGACCAGCTTCCGTGGCTCGGACGGCAATCTGAAGCTGACCGAGAAATTCACCCGCGTCGGCGCCAACCGCCTGCTTTATCAGTTCACGGTCGAGGACCCGACGGTGTGGGCCACGCCGTGGAGCGGCGAATACGAATTCTATCCGACCCAGGGCGGGATCTATGAATACGCCTGCCACGAGGGCAATTATGGCCTCGAAGGCGTGCTGGCCGGGGCTCGCAACCAGGAACACGAAGCCGCCGCCGCAGCAGCGGCGGCCCAGCAGAGGGCCGGCCGCTAGCCGCCATCTCCGGCAGGATCTGAAAGCAAAAACGCCCGCCGTGACTGCTCGCGGCGGGCGTTTCCGTTTCCGCTTCGAAGCCTAGTTATCTTCCTCGGGCGGCGGCGCCCCGCCGCCGCGTCCGCCCCGGCCGCCCGCGCCGCCACGCCCGGCGCCGGCCGCCGGAGCGGGCGGAGCCAGGGTCTTGACGATGTGTTTGGCGATGGCGTCGATTTCGGCGTCGTTGGTGACCGAGGCAAAGCCCGGCATTTCACCCTGACCGGCAGCGATGACCCGCTTCATGCTGGCATAGTCGTTGCGTCCGACCAGAGAGGGGCCGACGCCGCCGCGACCGGTCGCGCCGTGACAGGCGACGCACAGACGGTTGTAGCCGGCTTGCCCTGCGGCCAGTTCAGCCGGGGTTGCGGTGATCGCCGCAACCGCCGCTGAGGTCGAGGGCGGGGCCGGCCAGGCCTTGACGCCGCCGGCCGGAGCCGGGCCGTTTTCGCTGGCTCCATCGAGGGTCAGGGCGACCAGTTCAGCCGGTCCGCCACGGTTGGAGACGCCGACCACGACATATTGCCGGCCCTTGAGCATGTAGGTCATGGGCGCCGCGCTGACGAGTGAGGGCAGGGCGATCTCGAACACCGCCTTGCCGTCGCGCTTGTCATAGGCCCGGAACATCGGGCCGCCCGAGCCGCCGCCCAGATTGCCGGACTCCCCCAGGAAGAACAGTTGCTTGGTCAGCACCGGGCTGGGTTTCACGTCCCATTGGCCGGTGTGGTCAAAGTCGATGTTCAGGCCGCGCAGCAGCGGGTTGTTGCGGATAGTCGCATTGGCGCCGCCGATCGGGATGCGCCACAGGTGCTCACCCTTGTTCATGTCGACCGCGACGACTTCGCTGTAGGGGGGCTTCAGGAGCGGCAGGCCGCCGGGGCCCATGACCACCGAGTTGTTCGACTGGACATAGGCCATGTTGGTATTGGCCGGGTTGCCCTTGGCGATGCCCGCCGAGTTGGGCTTGTGGCGGATCGGCACGTACATGACGCCGGTTTCCGGATCAACCGCAGCGCCGTTCCAGTTCGCGCCGCCGCCGTAGCCCGGATAGATCAGGGTGCCGCGCAGGCCGGACGTGCCGGTGTCGACCATCTGGCTGTAGTAGGGGCCGGTCCGGTACTGCTTCATGATGTCCACGGCCTGGCGGCGAAGCTCCGGCGTGAAGTCGATCAGCCAGTCCTCGCTGTAGCCCATGTGCGACAGGGGCGCCGGCTTGGTCGGGAAGGGCTGGGTGGGCGATGTGCGCTCGCCCGGCACGCCGTCCTGTGGAACCGGGCGCTCCTCGATCGGCCAGATCGGATGTCCGGTGCGGCGATCGAAGGTGAAGATCAGGCCTTGCTTGGTGAGCAGGGTGACAACCTGGATTCGGCGGCCGTCCTTGACGATGTCATGCAGGATCGGCGCGGCCGGGTTGTCGAGGTCCCAGGTGCCGTGGTGGATGATCTGGAAGTGCCACACCCGGCGGCCGGTCTTGGCGTCAAGACAGACGATGGAGTTGGAGAACAGGTTGTCGCCCGGGCGCTCGACGCCCGAGAAGTCGTTCGAAGGATCTTCGGTTGGCAGATAGACGTAACCCAAAGCCGGGTCGGCGCTCATCATCGACCACACGCCCGACTGGCCAACATAATCGGCGCTGCCGTTGGCCCAGGTCTCGTAGCCAAACTCGCCCTTGCGGGGCACAACGTGGAATGTCCACTCCAGCTTGCCGGTGCGTACGTTAAAGCCGCGAATATCGCCCGGCAGAACTTCCTTGTTGCGGCCCGGTGAAGGGATGGTCTGAACCACCACCACATCTCCGACCACCAGGGCCGGCGAGACCGAGCGGGAATCGCCGCGATTGCCGGTGCGGTCGGGGGCCAGCTGCCCCTTCAGATCGATCGTGCCGTTGTTGCCGAATTCGCGGGCCGGCAGGCCGGTTTTGGCGTCGACAGCGATCAGGCGGCCGTCGAAGGAATTGTGGAACAGGCGCTTGGTGGTGCCGTCGGACCAGTAGGCCAGGCTTCGGGGCGCCAGGGTGCCGGAATTGAACGGTTGGGGCTCATAGGTCCAGATGGTCTTGCCGGTGCCGGCGTCGACCGCCGCCATGCCGTGGTTGACCCAGGGGATATAGAGAACACCATCGTCGAGCAGGGGGGTGCCCTTGAAGTCGCCGCAACAGGCGCCGCCGCTGGCGTCGGCCGTCCAGCGCCAGGCTACCTTCAGGCGGCTGACATTGGACAGATTGATCTGGTCCAGCGGCGCATAGCGGGTCTGGCCGGCATCGCCGCCCCAGTACAACCACTTGGTCGGATCGTAGACCTTCATGGTCGACGTTACGCCAGGCGCCATATTGGTCGCACAGGCGACCGCCGTGACCAGAACAAAAGCCGTGATCAGGGCCCTGCTGATGGCGCGATTGAGATTCATGTCCGTTCCCCCTTGCCGCACAGCTCGATCCATCGGCCCGGCGGTCGTTGGCTCCAGACTTAGCGCCCAATGCGGGCGGCCACAACAGGCGGGCCGATCAGCCCTTGACGCCCTGGATCACCTGGTCGCGCAGGCGGGCCATGCCGCGAATCCAGCGGTTATAGTCGCCGGTCTTGCGCTGCATGTATGTGACGACCTTCGGGTGCGGCAGGATGAGGAAGTCTTCCGCTTCAAGGCCATCCACGACGCTGCCGGCTACCTGCTCGGGCGACAGGACGCCATCGACGTTCTGCGATCCGCGCGCGCCGCCCAGCATCGGTGTGTCGACCGCCTGCGGGCAGAGCAGGCTGACGCCAATGCCCTGGTGCTTGTGGGCGATGGCCAGATGTTCGCCAAAGCCGATGGCCGCGTGTTTGGTGGTTGAATAGACGGCGCTGCCGATCTGCGAGAGCAGGCCGGCGGCCGAGACGGTGTTGAGGAAATAGCCTTCGCCGCGGGCGACCATGGCCGGCAGGCAGGCCCTGGCCGCATAGACGTGAGCCATGACATTGACGCCCCAGCCCAGAGCCCAGGCCGCATCGGGCGCCGCGCTAGCATTGTCGCGGTCGGGGTCGCTGACCGAAATGCCGGCATTGGAGCAGAACAGGTCGATCTGGCCGAAGGTGTCCGTGGCCAGTTTGGCCAGCGCAATGACGTCGGCCTCTTTCGTCACATCGGTCTTCAGCGCCAGCCCGCCGACGGAGGCGGCGACTGCCTGGGCGCCGGCCTCGTTCAGGTCGCCGATGACGATGCCCCGCGCGCCTTCCGCGTGGAAACGCTCAGCCAGCGCCTTGCCGATGCCGCTGGCCCCGCCGGTGATGACGACGACCTTGCCTGAAACCTTCATGTGAATTCTCCCTCTCTGGTCTGCCGCTTTAGCAGAACCGGAAGGTCGCGCCAGACGGTCAGGACTTGCACTTGCTGCGGTCGCCGCCCACGCACGCCTTGTAGTCCAGCAGGTCTTTTTCGTACTGCGCCTGGGCGGCGCGGGCCGCGTCCAGTTGGGCCTGATAGGCGCGGGCCTTTGCAGCGTCTTCAGCGGCCTGGGCGGCGACCCTGGCCTGATATGCGCGGGTTTCAGCATCAAAAGCGGCCTGGCTCCGGGCGGCGGCCTCTTCTGTCGCGCGAACCTGGGCGTCATGTTTGGCGGCGGCGTCGCGATTGGCCTGCTCGACGGCAGCTTGTTGGGCCCGGTAGGCGGCCTGGTCGGCAGCTTCACGGGCGGCAGCTTCGGCGTTTTGTTGGGTGATCGACTTGTTGAGCTTTTGGGCGGTGTTGTACCCGTCCGACTTTTCGACCGGCAGCTGAGAGGTGCGACTATCGGCGGCGGGCTGAGCCACGGCGGCGGCCGGTGCGGCGGCCAGGGCAAGACCCAGGCAGATCCATGGCATTGATTTCATTGCGCAGCTCCCAAGTTCAGCGGCCATCGAACGCGTCCGGTGTTGCGCTACAATGGCACCGCGGTCAGGCTGCTTCAACCGGGATGACGTCGACCGCGACCTTCAGCTTTTGCAGGGTTCGCCCCAGCAGCACCCCGTCGATGGGCGAAACATCGGCATAGTCGCGGCCCACCGCTGTCAGAATATGATCGGGCCCGACGGTGCAGCCGTTGGTTGGATCAAACCCGACCCAGCCCAGGGCCTCGCCGCACCAGATCATCACCCAGGCGTGGGTCGCATCGGCGCCCACCAGCCGGGGCTTACCAGCCGGCGGAATGGTGCGCAGATAGCCCGAGACATAGGCCGCCGGCAGGCCTGCGCCCCGCAGGCCGATGATCATGATGTGAGCGAAGTCCTGGCACACACCCGCCTTGGCCGCGAAGGCCTCGCTGGCCGGGGTGTCGGCGTCTGTGGCCTTGGGGTCGTAGTCGAAAACCTTCTGGATGCGGCGGGCCAGCGCCAGGCCAGCGGCTACAATGCCAGCGCCACCGACAAGGTCGGACGCGCACCAGGCGATGATGCCGGCGTCCAGCGGCGCGCGCGGCGAAGGATAAAGGTAGTTGGCCGGCGCCAGGGCATCGATGCGCTGGACGGCCAGGGCCGCATCGCGCACCTGATCGACGGTGGGGTCGCCGGGCGATGGCTCAGGCGCCTTTCGCTCGACCTTGACCCGAAAGCGCTTGCTGATCACCAGCTCGCTGAGCGGAGCGTCCATCCGCGCGCGGGTCAGGGGCGCCAGGTAGGCGCCCTCACGACTAAAGGTAGCGGCGCCGGGGGTGATCGACATGTCCTGGGACAGCACCTGCTGGTCGGGCCAGTCGGCGGGACGCATGCGGATATTGAACTGCGCCAGGCGAACGATGCCGTCATAGCTGATCGTGGTCTTGTGGCTGACGTCGTAGATCATGCCAGCTGCGTCGCTGACTTGGCCGGCGCCACGACCGAGCCCTGCAGGAAGTAGCGGCGGCCAACGGCGTCGGACAGCTGCATGATCCGCGCCTCAAAGCCGAGCAGGAAGTCAGGATCCAGATCTGCGGCCTGAACCGTGGTGATCATGGCCGAGACCCGGCGGGCCAGTTCCAGCGGCTCTTCAGGCATGCCGTCGTCGCGCAGCACAGGCAGGGCGCTGACATGGCCCAGGATGATCTCCATCTGGAAGCTGAGCGAGCGCGGATTGAGCGGGTCCAGCGCCACCAGATCGCGCACCGCGTCGCGGGCCAGACCGGTTTGATAGCGCGCGCGGTAGGTCACCTGATTGTCGGCCAGGTCGAGCAGGGTGCTCAAGTGGTCGGCGGTGGCGTTGTTGGTCGCAAAGGTGCGAACCATGCGCGAAGTGGCGATGGACCGCTCGACCCGACGGCCCAGGTCATGGAACCGCCAACCGGGTCCGCGCACCATATATTCGGCCGCCAGTCCGCCGAGCGCCGTGAACCGGTCCATCAGGCGCAAGGTGCGACCGATCAGTGCGCCCTTTTCGTCGTCGCGGGCGGGTTTGTAGAGATCATCGATCATCCGCCACAGATCGGGCGACAACCTGTCCCGGATGCCCTGGGCTATGCCGCGCACGCCGGTAGCGATAGCCCACAGGCTGCCGGGTTCGTCGCGGCCATCCAGGGCGGCTTCGCACAGGGCATAGACCGGCATCTTCTTGCCCTTGGCGTCTTCACGCGCTGTTGAGCCCGCGCCCCACGAGACCAGCAGATCTGCGAGAAGCTGTTCGGCGCTCCGGGTGCGCACGGTGGAGTCGGCCACCACCGAGCCGCCAAGCGCGGCGCGAATGACGCGAGAGGTATTCTTGCCGCGTTCGACATAGCGACCCAGCCAGAACAGGGAATCGGCCGCCCGTGACGGCAGAACGCCGGACTGGCGGCGCACCGGCGTATTGGCCGGATCGCCCAGCAGTGTGGTGGGCTCGACCGGCGCATCGGAGATGACACAGACGTCGGCTGAAAATGCGCCTTCGCCCATCAGGGCGGCGCGCACATCGCCGCTGTTCGACAGGCGCGCAAACCCGCCGGGCATGACCTGCCATGCGCCGGCCCCGTCGCGGGCGAGAAACACCCGCATGGTGAAGGGCCTCGGCTCCAGCCGTTGGCCGTTGAAGCTGGGCGTGGTCGACAGGCGTACGACTTCGCGGCCGACATAGTCTTCAGGCCGGACGGCCAGGCCCGCCATCAATGCTTCGCGGGCAGGCTCGCTCAGGCTCTGGCCCAGGATCGCGCCGTCCGGCAGGCCGACGGGTCTGACGCCATTGAAGGCCGGCTCGATGACCATCTCATCCAGCCGCTTGAGCACGGTCGCCCGCTCGCGCGTCTGACCGCACCACCAGGTGGCGATGTTGGGGATAAGCAGCTCGGTATCCAGCACGCGCCGGGCCAGGGCCGGCATGAAGGCGGCAAGGACCGGGCTTTCCATGACACCAGCGCCCGGCGCATTGGCGACCACCAGATTGCCGGCCAGATAGGCGTCGAACAGGCCGGGTGTGCCGATCTGCGAGCTTACGTCAAAGGCCAGGGGATCAAGGAACCGCGTGTCCAGCCTGCGCCACAGCACATCTATCCGCTTCAGGCCTTCAATGGTGCGGACAAACAGCTTGTCGTCGCGCACGTCCAGGTCTGCCCCCTCGACCAGCGGAAAGCCCAGATAGCGCGCCAGGTGCGCCTGTTCGGCGTAACTCTGGTTATAGCGGCCGGGGGTGAGCAGGCCGATGCGCGGCGCCGAGCGTGTGGCGCTGCCTGCCAGCCCGTCACGGAAAGCGGCGAAAAACGAGGCCAGGCGCATGACATTACGCTCGGCGTAAAGGTCGCCGGTGGCCCGCGACAGGGCGATGCGGTTTTCCAGCGCATAGCCGGCGCCGGCCGGCGTGGTGCAGTGGTCGGCCAGAACACGCCAGGCGCCGTCCGGCCCGCGTCCCAGATCCACCGCGATGAAACGCAGGTGATAGCCGCCGGGCGGCGGCACGCCGATCATCTGTCGCCAGAAGCTCTGGCTGCCGGTGATGGCGGCGGCGGGCAGGCCGCTGTCGCGGATCAGGCTCTGCTCGCCATGGATATCGGTGACCACGGCCTCAAGCAGTTCGGCGCGCTGGATCATCGCCGCTTCGATGTGACGCCACTCATCGGGCCCGATCACCAGCGGCACCGAACACAGCGGCCAGGAGCTTTCTTCTTCCTCGTCGGGCAGTATCGCCCGCCAGGCGGCGCTTGCCCGCCTCCAGAAACTCCTTCGACCACACGTAGTAGAGGCTCTGCGCGATCCCTTCCTTGCGGCACAGTTCGGCAATGCTGTCCTCGCCGCGAAGGCCGTCCAGCACGATCCTGATCTTGTCTTCCGCCGAAAAATGACGCCGCGTCGCGCGCCGGATATCCTTCGCCACCCGTTCACCGGGCGTCGTTTTATGGGGCAAGGGTTTTGCTCTCATCTTCGTTCCTACGTCACTGCGATGAGACCAAAACCC
>CANJPZ010000002.1 GCA_947476325.1 Caulobacteraceae bacterium
CTCCGCCGTCCCAACACCCGCCTCCTGCTCGCGCAGGACCGCGATGATCTGCTCCTCGGTAAACCTCGATTTCCTCATCCGTCCGTCCCTTCTCTCCATGGGCCGGACTCTAATTATTTCTGGAGGAGTTTCAGGGGGTCACGTCACCCGGTGACTCTGCAAAGGCCGGCTTGAAGCATCGGCTTGTAGGGAGGATCGCCATCAATCGGATTTGCTCCGATATCGACAACCTCAGTCAGCCGCTCGGCATTGAGAAGACTCATAATCATAGGTGCAAGCTATCGAATTATGCTGCCAGCTCAACCAGCGGCTTCTCCTCCGGCCTGACCAGGAAGTTCTCGTTGCTGCTGTAGCGGCGGTAGGCTTGGGCGGTCTGGTAGTTGTGACCGGCGAGCCACTGGTCGAAGTCGGCGCGGTTTGTGTTGCCGACCTCGATGAACATGACGGGCCGGGATTTGGCGATGGTCTGTTCGAGGCCGCGCAGCACCTTCATCTCCAGACCCTCGACGTCCATCTCAATGAAGTCGATCTGGCGTTTGGTGAACAGCTGATCGCCGGTGTCCAGCTGGATCGGGCCCTCGGGACTGGCGACCATCTCGGTGCCGCCCAGGTTGTTGGGGTGCAGGGTGTGGACCGAGGCGCGCTCGGAATTGTCGCTGAGGCCAAGGCCAAGATGCTGGATATCGACCGTGGTCAGGGCGTTGAGCAGCAGGTTGTAGCGCAGGATTTCAATGGCTTTGGGGTTGGGTTCTATGGCGATCATCTCGCCGGCCAGTCGGGCCGCTGCGACAAAGACCAGGTGGTTGCCGACATTGCTGCCGATATCGAGATATGAGCCGCCGCGCGGGAAGTGGCGCTCGATGATGCCCAGTTCCTCGATCTCGTAGAACAGGCCGTTGGCGTGGTGGTTCTGGATCTGATCGGACAGATTCTTGACGAAGAAGCGGATCAGCGGCCCGTAGCCCGTGGTCTCGATTATGATCCCGGGACTGCTGCGGACGTTGGACATGGCGCTCCCTCAGTAGGGTGAACAATCACCCCGGCACGGGTTCGTCAACCACTGAGCCGGCCAGAGAACTAGCCGAGCGGCAACGCGCGAAAGCCCTAGTGACGAAAGTAGACGCCTTTCGCGGCGCGGGCGATCCTGTCGCAACGACAGACTCGCAAGCGCCGATGGTGGGCGCTCTGGCGCTAGGGACCAGTTTCGCTTTGCCTCGAAATGGCTATATGAAGCTGAGTCTTCACTGACAGCCGGACGCCAGACACGTGCTTGCCCGAATTTTCCGCCCCGCCAAATCCGCCATGCAATCGGGCAAGGCTTCGACGCAGGTCTGGATGCTGGAGTTTCGGCCGGCGTCGGCGCGCAAGCCTGATACCTTGATGGGGTGGAACACCACAACCGATATGGACGGGCAGGTTCGCATGCGATTTGGCACCCGCGACGAAGCGATCAAATTCGCCACGCGCCACGGCATCGCCTTCGAGGTGACGGACAATCCGGCCCCGAAGAAGATCATCAAGGCCTATGCCGAAAACTTCGCCTACGGGCGAAGACAGCCCTGGACCCACTAAGTCTCGATCCCGTAGCTCAACCGGATAGAGCATCTGCCTTCTAAGCAGACGGTTGCAGGTTCGAGTCCTGCCGGGGTCGCCAGGGACCTGCTAAAGCGCGGCGAGCGCCGGCGCGGGCAGATGTCCGAGCAGAGCTTCGACCGCCATCCCAATACCCAGCAGCGCGCGGTCGGATCCGGCGGGCCCATCGAGTTCGATGGAAATGGGAAGGCGTGTCTCGCGCGACAGGGCCGCCGGCAGCACAAGTCCCGGCAGTCCCGCGGTGCTGCCCGGCGATATGTTGCGCGCCACGGCGTTCTGGAACGAGACCGAAGCGCCGCCGATTGTCATCGGCCCTGTCTGGCCTATGGGCGGCGCGGTGGTCATGGTGGCGGGGAAGAGAATAGCTGCGACGCCTTGGCGGGAAAAGAAGTCCGCGAACAGGCGCTGCATGGCCGGACGATGCACATCGCGCGCCGCTACATAGGCCGCCTCGGACTCCGGCGAGCCTTGTTGGGCCGACCGGGCGATGCTGCCGCGGATATCCGGGCTGATCTGGGCCAGCAGGTCATCGAAGCTCACCGCCGATCCCGAGGTCTGAAGCCAGGCCTTGAGGGATCCGGCCACGTCATGAAGCTGGACCGGGCCAGTCACCTTTGAAACCAGATCCGACAGTCCGGGCAGTTCGCCTTCAATCAAGATGACACCAGCCGCGCGCAAGCGGGCCAGCACATCATCAACCACGCGTTCGACCTCTGGATCGATGCCGGTGAAGTAAAATCCCCGGACCAGACCCAGGCGAAGGCCGCGAAGGGAGGCCGACGCAAGACGGCTGTTGTCGCCGGTGATCACGGAATCAAAGAGCGCCAGGTCAGACACCACCCGCGCATGAGGTCCCACCTGGTCAAACAACGCGGTGATCGGCGCGGCGCCGTCGGTCGGGTAGCGTCCGGTCGTCGGCCGAAAGCCGCATATGCCGCAAAGCGCTGCAGGTACACGGATAGAGCCTTGCGTGTCTTCGGCCAGGCTCAGCGGAGCCATGCGCGCCGCCACGGCCGCGGCGCTGCCGCCGCTGCTGCCGCCGGGAATCCGGCTGGGGTCCCAGGGGTTGTGAACTGCGCCGAAAACGGCGTTGTTGCTGGTCCAGCCGAACGACAGTTCATGCAGGTTTGTCTTGCCCAGCACGCCCGCACCGGCGGCGCGAAGGCGCGCGACGATGGTTGCATCGCGAGCGGGATGGAAGTCCTTCAGCGCCTTGGCGCCAGCGGTGGTGCGCAGGTCCCGGGTGTTGATGCTGTCCTTGACCGGGATGGGCAGGCCGTGGAGCGGGCCGAGCGGGCTTCCGGCCGCGCGCAGTCCATCTGCGGCGCGGGCCGCCTCGCGCACCTTGTCGGGCTCAAGGGTAATGAAGGCGTTGAGACCCTGTCCTGCGACGCACCTGGCCAGCAGCGCCTCGGCATAGGTTTCTGCCTTTAGTTCACCCTTGCGCATGGCGGCGACGGCCTGGCTGGCTGACAGGTCAATCATTGCGCTGGCGCTCCTGGGGCTGGATCGGCCGTTTCCTTGCGCTGCTGCGCCACCCGCCCGGGCGAGGGGAAGGGCCGAAAGGGCCAGACCAAGTTCACGGCGGTTCATGGGCGGCATCCTGCAATGGTGGCAGGCTGTCGAATTCCGACCGCTGGCGCAAGCATGCATGAGGACTTGCCGCCAGGGTTTGCCGCCAGCGGCGAAAAGGCTATTCGCTTGACGTCGCGCTAGGCGAGGAGAAACCTGATGTCGAAGGGCGCTATCCCTTCCTTCCCAGAGATCCGCCAGGCTGTGGCGCGCCTCTGCGCCGATTTTCCCGGCTCCTACTGGCAGGCTCTGGATCGAGAGCGGGCTTATCCGGCCGAATTTGTGCGCGCCCTGACGGAGGGGGGGTACCTGGCCGTGCTGATCCCTGAGGCCTATGGCGGATCAGGCTTGGGACTGTCGGCCGCCTCGGCAATCCTGGAGGAAATCCATCGGTCCGGCTCAAATGGCGGCGCCTGCCATGCCCAGATGTACACCATGGGCGTCATCCTGCGGCATGGCAGTCCTGAACAGAAGCAGGCTTATCTGCCGAAGATCGCCTCGGGCGAGCTGCGCCTGCAGGCCTTTGGCGTGACCGAGCCTGGCGCTGGCACCGACACCACCCGGATCACCACCTTTGCCCGGCGCGATGGCGATGATTATGTCGTCTCCGGCCAGAAGCTGTGGATCTCTCGCGCCGAGCATTCCGACCTGATGGTCCTGCTCTGCCGCACCACATCGCGCGATGAGGCGAAAAAGCCGTCGGATGGCATGACTGTCCTGCTGGTCGACATGCAGCAGGCGGTGGGGAATGGCCTGACGGTCCGCCCGGTGCGGACCATGATCAACCACGCAACCACCGAGCTGTTTTTTGAAGACTTGCGCGTGCCGGTCGCCAACCGGATCGGCGCCGAGGGCGAGGGGTTCCGCTACATTCTGGACGGCATGAACGCCGAGCGCATCCTGATCGCGGCTGAATGCATTGGGGATGCGAAGTTCTTTATCGAGCGGGCCAGCGCCTACGCAAAGGCGCGCGAAGTTTTCGGCCGGCCGATCGGGGCCAATCAGGGCGTGCAGTTTCCCATCGCCCGGGCCTATGCCCAGATGACCGCCGCCAGTCTGCTGGTCGACCATGCCGCAAGCCTCTTTGAGGCGGGCGAGCCATGCGGCACTGAAGCAAATATGTGCAAGATGCTGGCCTCCGAGGCGTCCTGGTTCGCGGCCGACATGTGTCTGCAGACCCACGGCGGGTTTGGCTTTGCCGAAGAGTACGACATCGAGCGCAAATTCCGCGAGGCGCGCCTCTATCAGGTCGCGCCGATCTCGACCAATCTCATCCTCAGCCATATCGCCACCCACGTTCTGGATCTGCCGAAGTCGTTTTGAGGCCAATCGAATGACCGCATCATCGCCTGTCACCTCTGAGGACATCGAGACCTGGCGTGGCTACATTGGCCGCTGCGAGGTTCGCCGCCAGGTGCTGGACATCGAAACCTTGCGCCGGTTTGCGGTGGCGGTGGAAGCGGACCTTGATGTCGAGCAACACATGCCGCCGCTGGGTCACTGGGCTTTCTTTCTGGATGTGGTGCCAACGTGCGACCTTGCCCCCGATGGGCACTCGCCGCGCGGGGGCAGCCTGTTTCCGCCCATTACCCTACCCCGGCGCATGTTCGCTGGCGGATCGGTTCGGTTCCTGGAGGCTCTTGCCCTGGGCCAGCCGGCCGATCTGACGATAACGGTGGCCGATGTGAAGCATCGAAGCGGCAAGACAGGTGATCTTGTTTTTGTAGAGGTCGAACGCGTCCTGTCCCAGGCGAACAGGTCCCGCATCCAGGAGCGACAGACGATTGTGTTTCGCGAGCTAGGGGAGGCGACGCCCCCCGTTTTTCCGGCTGATCAGCCGCTGCGGGCAGGGGCGCAGCTCTGGCGGCCCCAGACGACTGATCTATTCCGGTTTTCAGCGGTGACGTTCAACACCCACCGCATTCACTACGACCTGCCTTATGCACGGGACGAAGAAGGCTATCCGGGACTGATCGTCCATGGCCCGTTCACGGCGGTCAAGCTCTGCGGCCTGGTTCAGGCGCGCGACTCCGGCGCGCCTGTGGAGCAGTTTGAGTTTCGGGCGACCGCGCCGCTGTTTTGTGGTCAGGCGGTTCAGCTGGCGCCAGGCGCCGGTCCGGGCGAGGTTGAGGCGATGCGGTGCGATGGCGCCATCGCGATGTCGGCTAGGGCTTCGTTCCAAGGATCGCACGGATAAGCCTATCCTGCTGCGATCGTGAAGACGGTCTCGTCTGTCATAAAGACTTAGCTCGGCTTGAGGGCTTCGGGATCGTCCAAAATGGGCGACTCGATGGTGAACCTGCATGGTGGCATCGGCTGGCGTCACGCGGCCGGTGATGTCACGCCGACCTCGGACCAGATTTTCCAGAGCGGAGGGCCGCTCTTCACGGTGGCGGGCGTTCCGATCGCCAAAGACACCGCAGCGCTTGAGGCTGGTCTGGACACTGCCATGGGCCAGAACGGATCCTTCAGCCTGTCCTATTCAGGCCAGATGGGGAACGGCCTGACCGACCACGGCGTCAAAGCGACCATGCGGTGGACGTTCTGATCGTCATGTGCTGATCCAATCGAGAAACGCCAGCAATCGGGCGCTCCGGGAAACCGGAGCGCCCTTTTTGTCGTTCAGCGGGCGGCGGCGTAGGCGGCGAGCGCCGTCGCCAGATCGGCTTTCAGGTCTTCAACGTCTTCCAGTCCGACATGAATCCGGATCATCGGGCCGGTGTAGGCGGGCGGGAATTTCCTGACGTCGAACTGCGGATCGCAGTTGATGGCCAGGCTCTCATAGCCCCCCCATGAAAAGCCCAGGCCGAAGAGTTCGAGCGCGTCAAGCAGGGCGTGGACGGCGGCCTGGGGTCCAGGAGACAGCACAAAGCCCAAAAGGCCGTTCTGGCCCGTGAAGTCGCGTTTCCAGATGTCGTGGCCGTGTGAGTCGGGCAGGCCCGGGCAGAGTACCTGAATGACATCAGGCTGGACTTGAAGCCAGTCTGCAATGGCCAGCGCGTTCTGGCTGTGGCGGGCCAGGCGCGTCGGCAAGGTGCGCAGGCCCCGTAGCATGGTGTAGGCATCGTCCGCCGAGGTGCTCCACCCGACTTGCCAGACCGCGTCTCGCAGGGTCTGGGCGAGCGCCGCGTCTCGAGCGCAGGCCGCACCCATGAACGAATCCGAATGGCCACCAACATATTTGGTCAGAGCCTGGACGCTGATGTCCACGCCGTGAGTGATCGGCTTGTAATAGAGGCCGGCGCCCCAGGTGTTGTCGATGAGGGTCAGGATGCCGCGTGCGCGCGCCGCCGCGGCGATGGCCGGGACGTCCTGCATTTCAAAGGTCAGGGAGCCGGGCGCTTCGAGAATAATCAGGCGCGTCTCCGGCGAGGTCTTCGCCAGAACCTCGTCCGCGCCAAGGGCGGGATCGAAGTAGCGGGTGCTTATGCCGAACCGCGACAGCACCTTGTCGCAAAAGCGACGTGTGGGGGCATAGACGCAGTCGACAGCAAGCACCTCGTCACCGGATTTGAGAACGGCCAGCAAGGCGCCGGTCATTGCGGCCAGACCACTGGGGAAAAGCTCGGCCCCTGCCGCGCCTTCGAGGTCGGCCAAGGCTGCGCACAAGGCCGCGTGGGGCTGCAGGCCGGCGCGGCCATAAGTCACCTGACCCGAGTCGTACAGCGAGGCTGCGTTCGGCAGAATCACCGTTGAACCCCGCTGGACGGGCGGGTTTACGGTCTTCCCAATGAGGCCTGCATCGGCGCCGGTGTGTATGATCCGGGTCGCATCTGATTGTTTTTTTCTCATCGTCGAAATGACCCGGCTATTAAATTGCCGTATCCGGCGGTTAGGCGCGAAGCTCGGCACTGTGTTAGTGCGGCGGCTGAAGCCGTTAATCAAGGAGGACCCGTGCGCTTGAAGGCGGCGATTGTGTGGACGGGTCTGTTGCTGACGGTGTTCGCCGTCGCGGGCGGATGCGCGCGCAAGCCCCAGACGGTCGTGCAGGAAGCGTCTGCCTCGAAGGCGGCGCCGGAAGTGGCGGCTGCGCCGGGCGCCGCGCCGATCGACGGGCCGACCCTGAAAGCTGTGAGGGCTCGGGGCCGGATCACCTGTGGCGTCGCGGAAGTTCAACCCGGCTATGCCTCGCGCGATGTTCTGGGTCAGTGGCATGGCTTCGACGTGGATATCTGCCGGGCCATCGCCGCGGCCGTGTTGGGTGACGCGCGGCTGGTGCGTATCGAGCCCCTGGATGCCAAGGCGAGGTTCAACGCCTTGCAGGCTGGTCAGGTGGATCTGGTCGCCCGGGGCGGGTGGACCTATTCGCGCGACGCGGGGCTGGGTCTGAATTTTGTTGGCGTCAGCTATTATGACGCGCAAGGCTTCCTGGCTGCCAAATCCCTGAAGCTGAAGGCGCCGGCCGATCTGGCGGGCAGAAAGGTCTGTGTGCAGACCGGAACGGCCAATGCCCAGGCTCTGTCTGAGCGTTTCGACGCCGCGCCAAAATCGGGCAAACCGACAATTTTGGTGTTCGACACCGAGGCCGAGGCGCTGGATAGCTATCGCAAAGGGGCCTGCCAGGCGCTCAGTGGTTTTGTCTCGGCGCTGGCCTCACAAAGGGCCGGGCTGCGGGATCCCGACAAGCAGGCAATCCTGACCGATCCCGCCTCGATCGAGCCAGCCGGTCCGGTGGTGCGCCAGACCGACGGTCAGTGGGCTGACATCGTCGGCTGGACGTTGAACGCCATGATCCTGGCTGAAGAGTTTGGCGTCACGTCGCGCAGTGTCGCCAGCGATCTCAGCAAGCCTGCCCGGCCGGAAATCGGGCATCTGCTGGCGGGTGACGGCTATGGGCAGATGCTGCTGTTGCACGAAGACTGGGCTTTTCAGGTCATCCGCCAGGTCGGCGCCTATGACGAGGTGTTCGCCCGAAACCTCGGGCCGGCCACGGCGCTGAAGATCGACCGGGGTCAGAATGCATTGTGGAGCGCCCAGGCTCCGGGCTTGTTGTTCGCGCCGCCCATGCGCTGAGGCGCTTCAGGTCTCGCCGGTGGCGATCGGCAGATCCTCGCGGCTACCCCATTCGGCCCAGGAGCCATCAAAAACCGGCGTGCGCACGTGGCCCAGTCGCGCCATGGCCAGAGCCAAGATTGCCGCCGATACGCCGGAACCGCAGGAGCAGATCACGGGTTTGGCGGTATCGATTCCTGCAGCGGCAAAACGCTTTTCCAGCTCGGCAGCCGGTAACAGGGCGCCGTCCGGGCCCAGCAAGGTCGCCCAGTGGACGTTGCGCGATCCGGGGATGTGACCAGAACGAACGCCCGGGCGCGGCTCGGGCGCGTCTCCGCGGAAGCGCTCCGGCGGACGTGCATCAGCGATTTGTTCCTTGCCGGTGGCAAGCGCCTCCCTGACCGCGTCGAGATCTCGAACGAGCGCGCTGTGATAGCGGACCGTGAAGTGCCGCTCGCGCGGGGGCAGTGGCAGGTCGTCAGTTTTTCGGCCCTCGGCAACCCACTTGGGCAGGCCGCCGTCCATGACGACGACGTCCTCGTGACCCATGGCCCGCAGCATCCACCAAACCCGCGCCGATGAGAACAGGCCCTCGGTGTCGTAGACAACGAACCGTGAGCCATCGCCCAGACCGAGCTTGCGCATGCGCGATGAAAACTTCACCGGATGTGGCAGCATGTGGGGCAGGGGACTGTCTTCGTCACAGATGTCGTCGATGTCGAAGAAGACGGCGCCGGGGATGTGGGCGGCCTTGTACTCGGCATAGGAGTTACGGATCGAGGTCGGCAGGTGCCAGCTGGCGTCAATGATGCGCACGTCTGGCGCATTCAGGTGATCGGCCAGCCACTGGGTGGACACGAGGGGATCGGTTTGGGTCATCTAGAGCCAGGCGGGCTGGGGCAGGCCCCGTTCCGCCAGAAATTCCTTGTTGAAGATCTTGCTTTGATAGCGTGAACCGTGGTCGCAGAGAATCGTGACGATCGTATGCCCGGGGCCAAGATCGTGCGCCAGCCGTATGGCGCCCGCAATATTCACACCGGTTGACCCGCCCATGCACAGACCTTCGTGCTCAACCAGATCAAAAATTTGCAAGAGAGCTTCCGAATCGGGGATCTGGTAGGCGTAGTCGACCTTCAAGTCTTCCAGGTTGGCGGTGATACGGCCCTGTCCGATGCCTTCGGTGATCGAAGAGCCTTCCGCTTTCAGCTCACCGCTCGAATAATAGCTGAATAGAGAGGCGCCGGGCGGATCAGCCAAGGCTATGGCGACGCCGGCCTTCTTCTGGCGCAGACCCATGGCGACACCCGCCAGGGTTCCGCCGGATCCGACGGCAGACACGAAGCCATCGACGCGGCCTTGCGTTTGATCCCAGATCTCGGGCGCGGTGGTTTCGATGTGGGCCTGGCGATTGGCGACATTGTCGAACTGGTTTGCCCAAATTGCGCCTGCCGGCTCAGTCCTGGCCTTTTCTTCAGCCAAACGGCCGGAATAGCGGACGTAATTATCGGGGTTGGAATAGGGGACCGCGTCGACCTCAACCAGCTCGGCGCCCAGCAATCGGATGGCGTCCTTTTTTTCCTGGCTCTGCGTGCGAGGAATGACGATGCAGGTGCGATAACCCAAGGCCGCGCCGACCATGGCAAGTCCAATGCCGGTGTTGCCGGCGGTGCCCTCGACGATCAGGCCGCCGGGCCTGAGCAGCCCGCGGCGTTCGGCATCGCGAATGATGAACAGGGCGGCCCGATCCTTGACCGACTGGCCAGGATTCATGAACTCGGCCTTGCCCAGAATTTCGCAACCCGTCGCGACGCTGGCGCGGTTAAGGCGGATCAGGGGCGTGTTGCCGATGGCCTCAACGACATTGGCGCAGATGGTCATAAGGCGCTTATTGCCCGCGGATTGTGGCCAAGGCTAGGGGGAATTCCTGCGGGGTTTGCAGATCAGCTGCGCACCAGAACAAAGCTGCCGGGTGCGTCGCCGAGCGGTTTGAGCTTTCCTTTGGTCGGATCGCGCTCCGGGACCATGCCGCCGGAGCGGGCTTTCAGCCACTGGTCCCAATAGGGCCACCACGAGCCGGGATGCTCGACCGCATCTCTTGTCCATTCGTCGGCGGTGGCCGGCAGGGTCTCGTTCGTCCAGTACTGATACTTATTGGCGGCGGGCGGGTTGATGACGCCGGCGATGTGGCCGGAACCCGCCATGATGAAGGTGGTCGGCCCGCCGAATAGCCTCGCACCGCGATAGACGGAGCGGTAGGGCGAAATGTGGTCATCCCGCGACGACTGGACGAAGACCGGCGCGGTCGAATTGTGGAGATCGAGCGTTTCGCCGCCCAGCTCGAGCTCGCCCTTTGAAAGCTGGTTTTTACCGTAGAACTCGCGCAGGTAAAAAAGGTGCAGCGCTCGGGGCATCCGCGTCTGATCGGAATTCCAGAACAACAGGTCGAAGGGCTTGGGCTCCTTGCCCATAAGGTAGTTGTTGACGAAGAAGCTCCAGACCAGATCGTTGGCTCTCAGGGAATTGAAGGTATCAGCCATCGAGCCGGCGGGCAGGACGCCACCCTCGGCGTCCATTCGTTTTTCGATATCGGAGACCCAGGATTCATCTGTGAACAGCATCAGATCCCCGGCTTCGGTGAAATCCTGCTGGGCCGCAAAAAAGGTCGCCGAATTGATCCGCTTGTCGCCCTTGGCCGCCATGTGGGCCATGGCGCAGGACAGCAAGGTGCCGCCAATGCAGTAGCCTACAGTGTTGACCCGATCGGTTCCGGCCTGCTCCATCACACGGGCGGTGGCTTCATAGGCGCCTTCGAACATGTAGTCCTCGAAGGTCTTGTCGGCCAGGTCGGCCTGGGGATTGACCCATGAGGCGACAAACACACTGTAACCTTGGGCGGTCAGCCAGCGGATCATGGAGTTTTCGACCCTAAGGTCGAGGATGTACCATTTGTTGATCCAGGGCGGGAAAATCAGCAGCGGGATTTCGTGGACCTGTTCAGTGCTGGGTGAGAACTGAAGAAGCTGCAGTAAGTCATTCTGAAAAATGACTTTTCCGGGCGAAGTTGCAATGTTTTCGCCGACCTTGAATGGCGTTGCATCAGTCTGGCTGATGGCCAGCTGGCCGTGGCCCCGCTCCAGATCGGCCGCGAAGTTGGCCATCCCGGCCGCCAGGCTTTCCCCCTTGGTCGCGATTGCTTCGCGCAGGGCTGCGGGGTTCGACATCAGGAAGTTGGTAGGCGAAAACGCATCCGTCAGGGCCTTGGTGAAGAAAGTCACCCGGCGCCGGGTCATGGGGTCCACGTCTTGCACCTCGGAAACCAGACTGTTCAGCCATTCCGAGGTGAGGAGATAGGACTGCTTCATGACGTCGAAGACAGGGTTTTCCTGCCACTCTGGATCGTTGAAGCGCTTGTCGCCGGCAGCTGGCTTGGCCACGGGGTCCGGTGTCTCGCCTGCGGCGCGCCGGGCAGCGGACTGCCAAAGGTCCATGTAGCGAGAGTAAAGGTCGGCCTGCGCGCGCATCAGCCGGTCCGGCTGAGCCGCCAGCTTGCCCATGACCTCGGTCAGGGCCGGGCCAACATGGAACGGGTCAGCATTGGCCGTCGGCGGTCGCTCGGCCTGGCGTAGCGCGGCCTCGGCGATGGCGCCCTGCGCGCTGACGGCGGCTCGCGCCAGATTGACCGACAGGGCTTCGATAACCTTCTGCTGCTCCAGAGGCAGCTGCGCCAGGGTGTCGGCATAACTCGGCTTGTTGGCTGCGGGCTCAGGTTTGGGTTCGGCGGCTGGCCTGGCTGCCGGCTTGCGCGCCGCGGCCGGTTTGGCTGCGGATGCCTTCGCCGTCCGGGCGGGTTTGGCTTTGGAGGCCGGACCCTTTGTTTCACTCACCGATGTGCTCCCGACTTCCAGAACGCCGCGTTTAGGAGGCGTCGCCATGTGACCTGAACCAGCATAGCTGTTGCTTGTAACCAGTTGAGCGGTGCGGGGAGGGCGCTGTCAATCTGTGCTGTGAGCGAATGACGCGCGATGTGCGGATCAGTCCTGGGAAATCTCGGCCACGACGAGCCCTTTGGGACCCTCGGCAAAGCGCACCAGAACGTCTGACCCGGGAGTCAGGTCGTCGAGCCCCGAGCGGCGCAGGGTCTCAATGTGGACGAAAATATCACCCGGCTCATTGCTGCGGACGACAAATCCGTAGCCCTTCGCCCGGTTGAACCACTTTACCGTAGCTTTTTCGAGCGGCCCGGCCAGGCCCGTCGCGCGTTGAGGCCGGTCTTGGGGGTGATCACGCGCCGGCCTGGGGGCGGAATCGCGAAATTCGCGCCTGGGGCCTTCGAAGCCGTTCTGGGGCCGGGCTTCGGGCGGGGCGGCGGTGGAGTCATCGACCTCCAGTACTTCGGAAACCTGCCAGCCTTTGGGGCGCTTTGCAGCTGTACAGATTATGGTGGCGCCTTCCAGGGCAGTCTCGCGACCGGCCTGACGCAGGCTGGTGACATGCAGAAGAATGTCCTTCAAGCCGGTCTGGCCCGGATCGTCAGGGACTATGAATCCATACCCCTTGCCGGGATCGAACCATTTGATCCGGCCTGTGAGTCGGACCGAGCCTGCCTCCGCCCCGTCAAATTCAAACCCAGCCATAAGCCCCTCGTGGCCGGCAGGACGCGCCCAGGCCCACCGACTTTGAACCATAACACTGATATTGCATTTTGACTGACGTCAACTTTTCATTTCACGCGAAAATCACGTGGAATGCTCTCGTGGCGCGAGATGCGGCCCGAGGCGGCTGGCAGTCCCTGGGAGAATCGAACTCCCCTTTCTAGAATGAAAATCTAGCGTCCTAACCGATAGACGAAGGGACCGCAGAGCGGAGCGGGCGATATATCCACCTTCCCAAACCGGCGCAAGAGTGGCGAGCGGCTTCAAATGCGATTGATTTGCCGTGGGTCCGCCGCATCTTCGATTTCAAGCTGAACACCGCCGGCGCCGCGCCAGTCGTCGGGTTTCAGACGGCCGGCGACTGATATGCCGCCCGCTCCAGCCAGCAGCATCTGGCCCAGCGGTGTCTCCTCGGCGCGCCAGGCGATGGCGCGAAGACGGACGCCGGCTTCGTCGGTCAGGGTTACGCCCACGTGACCGCCCTTCATGACCATGGGATGCTGGGCCCGCACGCCGGACAGGGCCAGCATGGGCTCGGGGTTATCCGCGCCGAAAGGCGCCAGGCGACCGAAGTCATCGACCAGGGTGCGGGTTGCGCCTTTTACCGAGACCAGGGAGTCAATCTCGACGGCGTCACTCGCAGCGGCGTCGGATTGTTCGGCGCGCAGCTGCTCAGCCAGAAACGCGCGCAGATCAGGGATGAGATCAGGCCTTACGGATAGTCCGGCCGCCATCGGATGCCCCCCGCCCGCCAGCAGCAAGCCCTCATCAAAGGCCGCTTGCACGGCGCGGCCCAGGTTCACGCCCGGCTGGGATCGGCCCGAGCCCTTCCCGACATTGGCGGCGCGATCAACGCCGATCACGATGACAGGTTTGCGATAGCGCTCGCGCAAACGTCCCGCCACGATGCCGATGACGCCTGGATGCCAATCGTCGTCGGATACGACGATTAGCGGCGCGTCGATATCGATGTTGGTCTGGCGATCAATCATCAGCGCCGCCTGATCGGTAACCTGTCGTTCGATGTCCCGTCGCTCAATGTTCAGCGCATCCAGCTCTGCGGCGATCGCTGCGGCCTCTTGCGGGTCGTCGGTGGATAGCAATCGCGCACCCAGGTCGGGCCGGCCGATCCGCCCGCCGGCGTTAATTCGAGGTCCCAGGATAAAGCCGGCGTGAAACGTTGTCGCAACGCCGCTGGCCTTGCCGACCTCGGCAAGTGCGTGAAGGCCGGGGTTGGTCCAGTTTGACATGACCTTGAGGCCCTGGGCGGTCAGGGCGCGGTTGAAGCCAGTGAGGGCGGTCACGTCACAGATGGCGCCAAGCGCCGCCAGATCCAGCCACTGGCGAAGGTCAGGTTCGGGGCGGTCTTCGAACAGGCCCCGGGCGCGGGCTTCGCGGGACAGCCCCGCCAGCAGGACGAAGGTCACGCCCGCCGCTGACAGATTGCCCTGACCCGATTGGTCGCCTGGCGCGTTCGGATTGACCAGCGCGGCCGCAGGCGGCGGCTCTCCCCGCATCATGTGGTGGTCTATGACGACGATGGGCAGGCCCATGTCCGCAGCGGCGTTCAGCGCGTCGTAGGCCGCAGCGCCGCAGTCCATGGTGACCACCAGATCAGCGCCTTGTTCGGCGAGCCGCCTGAACGCAGCTGGACTGGGTCCATAGCCCTCGGTCAGGCGGTCGGGGATATAGATCCCTACCTCCTTGCCCATGTGGCGGAACCATCGCACCAACTGGGCGGCAGAAGTGGCGCCATCGACGTCATAATCGGCAAAGATCATGATCTCGGCGTCGGCTTCGAGGGCGTCAAGCAGGGTCTGGACGGCTTCGTCCATGCCCTGGAACGATGACGGATCCGGAAATTGCGCCTTGAGGGTCGGATTCAGAAAATTCGTAGCGGTTAGATCGTCGATTCCGCGGGCGACGATGGCGCGGGCGAGGGGCTCTGACAGGCCATGCTGGAGACCGAGGAGTCGCGTCGTCGCTTCATCTGCCGGCCGCAGCCGCCATACGCGCCCGGTGACCGAGCGCGATACGCCGAGAAAGGGATCGCTCATCAGCCGAGGCTAGCTGATTCTACCGCCTGGCTGCGGAAGAAGCTTGGGTCAGGCCGCCTTGGACTTCGGCGGTGTCTCGGATTTGGTGTTCCGGTTACGGCCCAGTCGCTTAGAGGTATAGAGCGCGGCGTCGGCCCGCTCCATCAGGAATTCGGCCGTCTCTCCCGGCACACGCAACGCATAGCCTCCGGATATGGTGATCTGGCCCAGATCATCGTTGGTCGAGCGCCGCTTAAGGGCCCGGGAGGCGATTTCACCCCGGATTTCCTCAAGCACGCGCGGCGCCAGCTTGGCATGCTCGCCGGGGAAGATGATTGCGAATTCCTCCCCACCGTAGCGGGCCGCGAAACTGGGCGGGGCCGCAGCCCGTCCGATAACCGAAGCAACAAAGCGGATGACCTGGTCGCCGGTCTGGTGACCCCAGGAATCGTTGAAATGCTTGAAGTGGTCGATGTCGAGCACCGCCAGGGCGAGGGCTTCGCCGCCGGCGTCTGCCTCTGCCAGAGCTTTTTCAAGCTCGTCGTCGAAGGCCTTGCGGTTGGCCAGATTGGTCAGGGAATCGGTAGTCGCGTCACGCCGGACCTGTTCGAGGTGTTCCTTCAGACGGCCGACTTCAGCTGTTGAATCGGCGAGGCGACGCTCAAGTGCGGTGTTCTGCTCGTGGACGGTGCGCGTCGCATTGGCAAGCCGGCCCACAGTGGCGCGGATGGCATCCGGATCGGACAGGGCCGCATCAATGTCGGCGCCGGCGGTGGCCAGGGTGCGGCCAAAGACTTCGTGGTTCTGCTTGGCCATCCGGATCGCGTCGGACACCGACGACAATTCTCGGGACAACTGATCGCCCGTATCGCGAATTTCCTCGTTCAGCCGTTGTTTCGGCAGGTACCGGGTGGCGAGCTCTTCGCTCACCTCTTCGGTTATGCTGCTTCCGGCGGCGAGCAGTCGGTCGATCTCAGCGGCCAGATCACCCTGGGAGTCGCCCGCGACATGGAGCCAGAGCTCGAAGTTGAGCGGCGTGGGCCAAACCTTGGCCCGTTCCATGAGCTCGAGCGCATATTTGGCCAAAGGATAGGACTGAGGCCCCCGTATGGCTGACTCGACTTTATCTTGAGGCGTCATACCCATCCCCGCACCACGGCGTCCCGCTAGGTTATGTATCCAGCCGCAGGTTAACGCAGGCAACATAAGGCCAGAGGCCAAACACAAGGTTAAGCCGAAAGACCGATGTTCGCTAAATTCACCCCGCCGAAGACCGCCTGGGCGGTTGGCGCGGACGGCGATGCGCCTTAAGGGTGGCGCACTCCAATCTCCGACCGGCGCAATCCATGCACGACATCAAGGCTATCCGCGAGACCCCCGACGTCTATGAACGCGCCTGGAGCGCAAAGGGCAAAGCCGGCGCAGCAACGCAGGCGCTTGCGCTCGATGAGGCTCTGCGGGCCGCCCAGACCGCGGTCCAGATTGCCCAGTCTCGGCGCAATGATGCCAGCAAACAGATAGGCATTGCCAAGGCCCAGAAGGACGAGGCGCGCGCCGGTAAACTCATGGCTGAGGTCGAAGCGCTCAAAAGCGTACTGACCAGTAAGGGCGCCGAAGAGGAGGAGGCCCGGACCGGCCTTCAAACCTTGCTGGCGTCACTGCCGAATGTGCCATCCCAGGATGTCCCGCCGGGCGAGGACGAACACGGCAATATGGAAGTTCGGCGGTTCGGAACGCCTTTCGCGATTTCCAGTCCGCGCGATCACGTCGATCTGGGTGAATCTCTTGGCCTCATGGATTTCGAGGCGGCGGCGAAAATGTCAGGCGCGCGGTTCGTCGTGCTAAAAGGCCAGCTGGCCCGTCTGGAGCGGGCTCTTGCCCAGTTCATGCTCGATATTCAGACTGAAGAGCACGGCTACACAGAGGTCAGCCCGCCGCTGCTGGTGCGCGACGAGGCTATGTTTGGCACGGGCCAGCTGCCGAAGTTCGCGGACGATCTGTTCCGCACAACTGACGATCGCTGGCTCATTCCGACGGCTGAGGTTTCGCTGACCAATCTGGTTCGTGAGGCGATCACCGCTGACGAGGAACTGCCTCTGCGTCTGACCGCGCTGACGCCCTGTTTTCGCTCCGAGGCGGGATCGGCCGGACGCGATACGCGCGGCATGATCCGTCAGCACCAGTTCCAGAAGGTCGAGATGGTCTCGATCACCACGCCCGAACAATCCGAGGCCGAGCATGAGCGCATGGTCGGTTGCGCCGAGGCCATTCTCAAGCGGCTGGAACTGCCGTTCCGCACCATGCTGCTCTGCACTGGCGACATGGGCTTTTCAGCCCGAAAGACCTTTGACCTTGAGGTTTGGCTCCCCAGCCAGAACACCTATCGCGAGATCAGTTCCTGCTCGAACTGCGGCGATTTCCAGGCGCGAAGGATGGACGCCCGCTGCAAGACGGCCGGCGAAAAAGGCACGCGCTTTGTCCATACACTCAACGGCTCGGGCCTTGCGGTGGGGCGCACCCTGGTGGCGGTGATGGAGAACTATCAGGACGAGGGCGGCCGTATCGCCATTCCCCAGGCCCTGCATCCCTATATGCGTGGCTTGACCCACATTGGCGGCGTCTAGATCTTGCGCATCCTCATCACCAATGACGACGGGATCAACGCCGAGGGCCTGAGGGTGCTCGAAGATATCGCCGCAACAATCTCGGATGATGTCTGGGTGGTCGCGCCCGAGGTCGAACAGTCCGGCGCCTCGCGCGCCCTGACGCTGAGTGAGCTGCTTCGCGTTCGAAAAATATCGGAGCGGCGGTTTGCGGTGCGCGGCACGCCCACGGATGCTGTTATGCTCGCCGTGCAGGAGCTGATGCCGCTGAAGCCTGATCTGGTGCTCTCGGGCGTCAACCGCGGCCAGAATATCGCCGAGGATGTTTCGCTGTCCGGCACGGTGGCAGGCGCCATCCAGGGCATGGCGCTTGGCATTCCGTCCATCGCCTTTTCCCAGGCCATGATGATTTACCGCGACGACCACAAGGCGCCGTTCGAAATCGCCCGCGAGCATGGGCCGGGCGTGGTCCGCCGTTTGCTGGACGCCGGCTGGCCGAAGGACGTGGTCCTAAACGTCAATTTCCCGGACCCCGGCCGCGGAGAGGTAAAGCCGCTCATTGTCACGCGGCAGGGGTTTCGCGACATCTTCAATATCCATTTTGAACGCCGTACCGACCTGCGTGGCGGCGATTACTACTGGATGGGATTCCACCGGGAGCCTTCTGGCGCAACGGAGGGCTCGGATATCCGCGCGGTGTACAACGGCCATATCTCTGTCAGCCCTCTTCACATCGACCTGACCCATGAGCCGGCGCTGAAGTCCCTGAGCGCGGCGCTGGCCGGCGCGGGCTGAGCGCCATGATCGAAGGCCCTGACGCACGTCTGGCGAAACTGGTTCTGGCCCTGCGCTCGCAGGGCGTCACCGATCCCCAGGTGCTGTCAGCGATCGAGCGCACCCCGCGCGACATGTTTACCCAGGATATCTTCAAGGACCGCAGCTGGGAGAACCAGGCCCTGCCCATCGAGTGCGGCCAGACCATCAGCCAACCCTATATCGTCGGGCTGATGACTCAGGCGCTTACCCTGGGCCACCGTGACCGGGTGCTGGAAATCGGCACCGGCTCCGGCTACCAGACCGCTGTGCTCTCGCGCCTGTCGCGGCTGGTCTATACGATCGAGCGCTACCGGACCTTGATGAAACAGGCCGAGGGCCGTTTCAAAAAGCTTGGCTTGACCAATATCATCACACGCTTTGGCGATGGGACGACGGGTTGGCCGGAACAGGCGCCGTTTGACCGCATTATCGTCACAGCCGCAGCGCAGGAAGAGCCAGAGGCGTTGTTGAAGCAGCTCAAGCACGATGGCGTTCTGGTCGCCCCGGTCGGCAAGGGACCGGTCCAGAAGCTCAACCGCTACGCAGCGGACGGCAGGGGTGGCTTCAACATCGAGACCCTTTGCGACGTAAGGTTTGTGCCCATGCTCGAAGGCGTCGCTCGCGAACTTTAAACGGCCTTCGATTCAGGAAAGTTTAACCATAGTGGCCGAGTTTGCAGCCAGGTCCTGGGCGGGGGCCAATGCGAGGCCAGAACGAATGGAGCGATCATGACCAACCGGTGGAAATCTCTGGTTGTCCCGTCTGGCGCAATGACCGGCCTGGCGCTGGCTCTGGCCGCGTGCCAGACCTCATCGCCCTACAACGCAGCAGGTGACGTTCAGTCGAAGGGGCCTCAACCAAATTTCCCCACGCGGATGGAATCGGCCGCGCTCAACACGCGCGACACGCAGGTCGTCGCCGCGGCGCCGCCCCCCGCATCGATTCCGCCAGGTCCGCCGTCGACCCTGTCGCAGGCCGCGGAAGCGCCTATCGTCCGTGCGACTGGCTCGATTGAAAGCCAACCCCTGGCCCCGTTGACACCGCCGCCCGTACAGGCCGCGCCACCACCACCACCACCACCACCCGCGCCGGTCTACCGGGAGATCGCCACCGGACCGGTGATCACCGTCGATGGCCCACCCGCCACCCATGTGGTCAGAAAGGGGGATACCCTTTCCTCGATCTCCCGCCAGATGGATGTCAGCGTCAAAGACCTTCAGAAGATCAACAAACTCAGTTCCTCCAACATTCACCCCGGCCAACGGATCAAGGGTGAGCCGACCCGGGTAAAGGCCTATGTGGTTCAGCCTGGGGATACCCTGTCGTCGATTGGGCGGCGCTTTAATGTCTCCAACGGCCAGCTGACGCGTTCCAACAATCTGCGCTCCAATGCCTCAATCCGTCCCGATCAGAGATTGGTCTTGCCCAGCGGCTATCGTGACAATGGCCCGCAGCGTATCGAAGTGATAGCGGGCGGTTCGCCGGTCGAAAGTCCGGCGGCGCCGGCGCAGTCCACCAATACCTATGCCCGGCCGACGCCGCCGCCGGTAGTTGTTGCGCGGCCCCAGCAATCAGCGCTGCCGAGCACGCCGCCTGCCAGATCGGGTGATCTGCAGTCCGGTCGGGGCAAGTTTATCTGGCCAATCGATGGCCACACCATCGGCGGTTACGGCTCTCGTGGTCCCAACCAGCAGTCCAACGGCCTGGATATCGCCGCCGCCGAGGGAACGGAAGTCAAGGCTTCGGCCGCCGGCACCGTTACCTATGTTGGCGTTATAAATGACGATCTGGGCAATCTGGTCTTGATCGACAACGGTGGCGGGTTCTTCACGGCCTACGCCCACCTGTCCCACGTCGACGTCAAGATGCAGGACGAAATTCGTCAGGGTCAGGCCATCGGTCAGGTTGGCCACACCGGAACGGTGAGTGAGCCGGAACTCTATTTCGAGATGCGCCACCGCGATAACGCCCGGGAAATCGCCAAGGCGTTTGATCCCATGGTGCTGTTGCCGCCCCGCTAGGACTAGAGGTGTTTGCCTCGCTCGCCGGCGAGGTCCCGGATAAACTGCCAGGCGACGCGCCCTGAGCGCGCGCCGCGCGCCTGGGACCATTGCAGGGCGCGGCGGTCCAGGTCGCGAGCCTTCAGGCCGAACCGTTCGGCATAGCTGCGAACGGCGTTCAGATAGGTAGGCTGATCCATTGCTGGAAAGCCAATCCACAGTCCGAACCGGTCAGAGACGCTGACTTCTTCTTCTGCATCCTCGGCGGCGGCGATAAGGCCTCGGCCGGCTTCGTCGTGACCTCGGGGCATCAGGTGGCGGCGGTTGGAGGTCGCCACGAACAGCAAATTGTCCGGGGGGCCCAGAACGCCGCCCTCGACGGCGGATTTCAGCGACTTGGCCGACGACGTCAGGCCGTTGTGGCCATCCTCGAAGGACAGGTCGTCGCACAGGACAACGAAACGTTCGGATCTGTTTCTCAGATGATCGAAAAGACGGGGCAGGGCGGACAATTCGTCGCGATCAACCTCGATGAGGCGCAGCGCCGGTGAGCGGCCTGCCTCATCCATGAAGGCGGCCTTGGTCAGGCTGGATTTGCCCGTGCCGCGCGATCCCCACAGCAGGACATGGTTGGCAGGCAGCCCCCTGGAAAAGCGGGTCAGGTTTTCGACGAACCTAGCTTTTTGGTTCTCGATTCCCACCAGAAGGTCCAGAGGCAGACTATAATCTGGGGCCGCGATATAGTGGCCCGCGCCAGCGTCGTAACGCCAGAGACGCGCATCGTCGAATTCCGGGGTCACTGGCGCCGCTGGCGCAAGTCGCTCCATGGCGTCTGCCATGCGCCGCAGCAGCGCTTCTGTCTGGGGATCGGTCATGCCCGCTTCCATATCCGCGTCGCAACGCCAATCCAAGCACTGCAAGTCATTGCAAAAGCGGGGGTGAACACCTAGGTTCCGCAAAATTTGAAAAACGGCCTCCCGGACAAGGGCGGCCAGATGATGCGGAGACGCCATGTTCGCGACCCCTGCCTACGCCCAAGCCACGGGTGCCGCTGCTACCATTGGCGGGATCAATCCGGCCGTGATGCAGATGGTTCTGCTGGGCGGGATGTTCGCGCTCTTTTATTTCCTGTTGATCCGCCCGCAGCAGCAGCGCCAGAAGAAGCACCAGGCGATGATCGCCGGCGTCAAACGCGGCGACACCGTGGTTCTGTCCAGCGGTGTGATCGGCAAGGTTGTCCGTGTTGAGGAATCTGAAATCGGCCTTGAGGTCGCTCAGGGCGTCACCGTCAAGGTCATGAAGGCGATGATCGCCGACATCCGGGTCAAGGGCCAGCCGGCTCCGGCCAACGACATCAAGTCCTGATCGGGTCCCGGTAACACACCCCATGATTCAGGTCGCTCGCTGGAAAGTCATACTCGTCGTCGCTGCCTTGGTGCTGTCGATCGCCTTTTCCCTGCCCAACGTCATTCCCAAAGCGACCCTCGACAAGCTTCCGTCCTGGATTCCCGCCAAACAGCTCAATCTGGGACTCGACCTGCGGGGCGGGGTCTATCTTCAGCTGGAAGTCGATGTCGCCCAACTCAAGCGTGACAGGCTGACCAATCTGGTCGAAGAACTGCGAAGCGGCCTTCGCGCCGAGCAGATCGAAGTGACGGGGCCTGCCCAGGTTGGCGACACCATTGTCGTGACTGTTACGGACCCGGCCCAGGTCGAGGCGGCCTACAAGGTCGTCAATAAACAGGCTCAGTCTACGTCAGGTCAGGGCCGTGCGCCCGACCTCACAGTCACCAAGCAAGGCGATCGCCAGATCGTCGCCACCTATCGACCCGAGGCTCTTGCCGCCGAATCCAACCAGGCGGTCAACCGCTCAATCGAGATCATCCGTCGCCGGGTCGATCCGGATGGCAACAAGGAAATCTCGATTACGCCGCAAGGTGTGGATCGCATCGTGCTTCAGGCCCCGGGCGACAATGACCCTGAGCGGCTGAACAACCTGATTGGCCAGACCGCCAAGCTGACGTTCCAGCTGGTCGACGATTCTGTGCCGGTCGCCGAAGCCGCCAGCGGCCTGACCCCTCCCGGTTCTGAGCTACTGTCGATGGATGACGGTCGTACGGGCGGTCCGACGCAGATTCTGGTGCGCCGCCGGGCGATCATCACCGGCGCCATGCTGACCCACGCCAATTTCGAGTTCAATGACCGCAATCAGCCGGCCGTAGGCTTTCAGTTCAACGGCGAGGGCGCGCGCAATTTTGCATCCGTCACCACCGCCAATATCGGCAAGCAGTTCGCCATCGTACTCGACGGCAAGGTGATCTCGGCGCCGGTGATCCGGTCAGCCATCACCGGCGGTCGCGGCATTATCGATGGCAGTTTCACATCGGAATCTGCCTCTGACTTGGCGACCCTGCTCAATGCCGGCGCCTTGCCCGTTAAACTGACGGTGGAGGAACAGCGGGCGACGACGGCTGAACTGGGACAGGACGCGGTCAACGCCGGCAAGATCTCGATTGTAATTGGCTTTGCGGCCATCGTGGTTTTCATGCTGCTGGCCTACGGCTTCCTGTTCGGCGGCGTATCGGTCCTGGGCCTTGTGCTCAATCTGCTGATGATGGTCGCCATCCTGTCGGTCAATCAGGCAGCCCTGACGCTTCCTGGCATCGCCGGACTGATCCTCACCTTGGCGGTGGCGGTCGATGCCAACGTTCTGATCTACGAGCGGATACGCGACGAGGAGCGGGCCGGGCAATCGCCGCTTATGGCTATGGAAACAGGCTTCAAACGGGCGAGTGTTTCCATCCTGGACGCCAACGTCACGACCCTGATCTCCGGGGTCATCATGTTCTTCGTTGCGGGCTCCGGCCCGGTGAAGGGCTTTGCCTGGACCCTGTCGGTCGGGGTGGTCACCTCGGTGTTCACCGCCATGCTGGTCAGCCAGGTTCTTCTCGGCTGGTGGTTCCGCGCCACCAAGCCCAAACAACTTCCGATCTGAGGAACCGCCCATGCGTTGGCCCCTGATCCGCAATATGCCGCACCACTTCAGCTTCGATTTTGTCAAGCTGGCGCCGTTTGCGGCTGTCCTTTCGGTCGTTCTGATCATCGCCAGCGGCGTGTCGCTGGGCGTCAAGGGACTGAATTTTGGCACCGACTTCAAGGGCGGCACCAAGATCGATATCGTCATGACGCGGAACGTCCCGCAGATCGATCTGCAGCGGGACCTGGCGCGCATGGGCGCCCACGACCCGCACGTCCAGGGCTTCAAGGATCCACACGCGGCCCAGATCCGCTTCCAGCCGGTTGCCGGCGCCGACGCCATCGCGGCGGCCGACGCCATAAAGGCGCAGCTCGCGGCCAAATATCCCGACATGCAGATCGGCAACCCCGACGTCGTCGGCGCCAAGGTCTCGGGCGAATTGTTCACCAAAGGCATGCTGGCCCTGGCCGCGGCGGTCGGGCTGATGCTGCTCTACATCTGGTTCCGCTTCCAGTTGCAGTTCGGATTTGGGGCGGTGATCGCTATCTTCCACGACGTGATTCTGACGCTGGGGGTGCTGTCCTTCATGCGGATCGAATTTTCGCTGGTGTCCATTCCGGCCCTGCTGACCGTCATCGGCTATTCGATGAACGAAAAGGTCATCACCTTCGACCGGCTTCGCGAGAACCTTCGCAAGTACAAGAAGACACCCCTGCGGGACGTTATCAACCTGTCGGAAAACGAGCGGTTGTCCCGCACCCTGATTACCGGAACCACCGCCCTTCTGGCTCTGGCCGGCATGCTGTTCCTAGGCGGGCCGGCGTTGTTTCCGATGATCCTGACCATGGTCATGGGCATCATCTTCGGCACCTATTCGTCGATCTATGTGGCGCTGCCCGTCATCCTGCTCTGGGGCGTACGCCGTAACGACGAAGAGGCCGTGCCGCTCAAGCCGATGACACCGCGCCCGGGACTTTAGACCGTATTCATAACTGTCCAACAGGGGTTGCGACCAGCGGCCTCGCGGCGCAATCTCGCGTCCGGATTCTGCCATGAGGGAGGCTGCAGTGTCGGGTTTACTGTCCAATTTCCGCAACACCATGATCGTCAGCGTGGTGCTCGCGCTCGTCATGATCTTTGGTTACTACCATCAGGCGCACGGCGACGTTCGCCAGTTCGGCGAGGCGGTTCTGCGCTGGGCGCACGTCTTCGCCGGAATCCTGTGGATTGGCCTCCTGTACTATTTCAACTTCGTCCAAATCCGGGTCATGCCCAACATTCCGGCCGAGCTGAAGCCGGCGGTGTCCAAGTATATCGCTCCCGAAGCGCTGTTCTGGTTCCGCTGGGCTGCTCTGGCCACTTGGGTTCTCGGTGTGGCTCTGGCCCTGCATCGTGGTTATTTCCTCGATGCGATCACGATTGGCTTCGCCGACGGGTTCGGCGCAGCGCCTGGTCACACCTTCATTGGTGTGGGCATGTGGCTGGCGACGGTCATGTTCCTCAACGTCTGGGGTGTGATCTGGCCGAACCAGAAGATCGCTCTGGGCATCAAGGAGGCCGACGCCGACGCCAAGGCCAAGGCCGCCAAGACCGCCATGCTGTTCAGCCGCATCAACACCCTGCTGTCGCTGCCCATGCTGACTGCGATGGCGATGAACCAGACCGTATTCGGTTAGGAGTCCTGTGGCGGCGGACCTGGAAGATCTCGACGACCTCGTCCGCCGTCACGACCCCGACCGGTGGCTGGCCAGCCGGTTTATTGGCGAGCCCCAGGCGCGTGCTGACGTCATCGCGCTTTATGCCTTTGACCACGAACTGTCGAAGATCGCCCAGGTCACCACCGAGCCCATGATGGCGGAGATCCGTCTGACCTGGTGGTCGGAGGCGATCGCCGAGATCTTTGAAGGCCGGCCGGTTCGGCGCCATCCTGTCGCTCTGGCCCTGAGCGATGTCATCACTGGTCACAGGCTGCCGCGCGAGCTGTTCGAGGCGATGATCGAGCCGCGGTTTGATGATCCTGCCGCCCGCCAGGCCGGGCCGTTGATGCGGCTGGCGGTCTATGTCCTGTGCGGCGAGTGGGCGGTGATCGCCTGCGCCGCCGAGGGCTGGGTGGAGCACGATCCCGAGCAACTCAAGGAGGCCAACGAGAACCTCAGGGGCCTGCCTGCAAAAGGCTTTCCCGGGGTGGCCTATGCGACCCTGGCGCGGGCGAGGCGAGGGGCCCCGGACCTTGAGCGGCGGCTTCGCCTGACCTGGGCGGTGCTGCGGGGAAAGCTCTAGTCTAGATCACCCCCCGGGCCTGCAAGGCCTCAAGCACCAGCCGGGCGGCTTGCGCCGGATCGAGCTGGGCGGTTTTCAACACGATCTCGGCGTTCTCCGGCTCTTCATAAGGCGAGGAAATGCCGGTGAAGTGGGCGATCTCGCCGCGCTGGGCCTTGGCGTAGAGGCCCTTGGGATCGCGGGCGATGCAGTCCTCGATCGGGGTGTCGACAAACACCTCGAGGAATTCACCGTCGGCGAACAGCTCGCGGGCCATGCGCCGCTCGGCCCGGAAGGGGCTGATGAACGAGGTCAGGACCACAAGGCCGGCCTCCACGAACAGCTTGGCCACCTCGCCGACCCGGCGGATGTTTTCCACCCGGTCCTCGTCGGTGAAACCGAGGTCGCGGTTCAGGCCGTGGCGGACATTATCGCCGTCCAGCAGGAACGAGCGCACGCCGCGGTCATGCAGTTCGCGCTCGACCAGGTTGGCGATGGTCGACTTGCCCGAGCCTGACAGGCCGGTGAACCACAGCACCACCGGTTTGTGGCCGTTCAGCTCTTCGCGCTCGGCGCGGGTGACCAGCAGGTCCTGGCGGTGGATATTGGCCGCGCGCCGCAACGCGAAACTGATCATCCCTGCGCCGACCGTGGCGTTGGTGTAGCGGTCGATCAGGATGAAGGCGCCGGTCTCGCGGTTGTCTTCGTAGGGATCGAAGGCGATCGGCGTGGCGGCCGACAGGTTGCAAAAGCCGATCTCGTTCAGGGCCAGGGTCTTGGCCGCAAAATGCTCGAGCGTATCAACGTCGATCTTGTGCTTCAGCGCCGTGACGCGGACCGGCACGTAGGATGCGCCGATCTTCATCAGATAGGGGCGGCCGGGCAGCAGGGCCTCATCGGCCATCCACAACAGGTGGGCGGCGAACTGGTCGGCGACTTCCGGCCGGTCTGTAGCGGGCGCCAGGACGTCGCCCCGGGCGATATCGACCTCATCGGTCAGCGTCAGGGTGACGGCCTCGCCGGCGCGGGCCTCGGTCAGGTCGCCGTCAGCGGTGACGATGCGGGCGATGTTGCTGGTCTTGCCGGAAGCGGCCACGGCGATGCGGTCGCCGGGACGCACGATGCCGGACGCGACGGTGCCCGAGAAGCCTCGGAAATCCAGATTGGGCCGGTTGACCCACTGGACCGGGAAGCGGAACGGCTTGGAGACGGTGTCGGTATCAACATCGACAGTCTCCAGGTGCTCGACCAGGGTCGGGCCCGAGTACCAGGGCGTATGCTCCGAGCGGCGGGTGACGTTCTCGCCCAGCTTGGCTGACAGCGGGATGGGCGTGATCGAGGCAAAACCCAGCTTGTCGGCAAAGGACATGTAGTCGGCCAGGATGGTGTCATAGACGCCCTGATCGTAGCCCATCAGGTCGATCTTGTTCACCGCCAGGACGATGTGGCGGATGCCCAGCAGGCTGCAGATATAGCTGTGGCGCTTGGTCTGGATCAGCACGCCCTTGCGTGCATCGATCAGGATGACGGCCAGGTCCGAGCCCGAGGCGCCGGTGGCCATGTTGCGCGTGTACTGCTCGTGCCCGGGCGTGTCGGCGACGATGAAGCTGCGGCGCGGGGTATGGAAGAAGCGATAGGCGACATCGATCGTGATGCCCTGCTGACGCTCGGCCTCCAGGCCGTCGACCAGCAGCGCCAGGTCGATCTCTTCGCCGGTGGTGCCGTACTTGGCGGAATCGCGTTCGATCGCCGCCAGCTGGTCTTCGTAGATCAGCTTGGAATCATAGAGCAGGCGGCCGATCAGGGTCGACTTGCCGTCGTCCACCGAACCGCAGGTCAGGAACCGCAGCAAGGTCTTGTCTTCGCTGCCGGGAATGAGTTGCGCGCCGTCCATCAGAAATAGCCCTCGCGCTTCTTCTTCTCCATCGAGGCCGACTCGTCGGTGTCGATCAGCCGGCCCTGGCGTTCGGAGGTTCGCGAGGCCTTCATCTCGGCGATGATGTCATCCAGGGTTTCGGCTTGGCTCTCGACCGCGGCCGAGAGGGGATAGCAGCCCAGGGAGCGGAACCGCACCCAGCGCTGTTCCTCGACCTCGCCGGGTTTCAGCGGCATGCGGTCATCGTCGCGCATGATCAGCATGCCGTCGCGGTGCACCACGGGGCGCGGCTTGGCCAGATAGAGCGGCACGATCGGAATGGCCTCGGCGCGGGTGTATTCCCAGATGTCGAGTTCGGTCCAGTTGGACAGCGGGAAGACGCGGATCGTCTCGCCCTTGTTGATGCGGGTATTGTAGAGATGCCAGAGCTCGGGCCGCTGGTTGCGCGGGTCCCACACATGGCCCTCGGAGCGGAACGAGAAGATGCGCTCCTTGGCGCGGCTCTTTTCCTCGTCGCGCCGCGCGCCGCCGAACGCTGCGTCAAAGCCGTAGAGGTCCAGCGCCTGTTTCAGCGCCTCGGTCTTCATGACCTGGGTGTGCAGGGACGAGCCGGAGGTGATCGGGCCGATGCCGCGCTTTACGCCGTCCTCGTTGATGTAGATTTTCAGATCGACGCCATAGCGCTCGGCCACCGTGTCGCGGTGCCGGATCATGTCGGCGAACTTCCAGGTCGTATCGACGTGCAGCAGCGGGAAGGGGATCTTGCCGGGATAAAAGGCCTTGGCGGCCAGGTGCAGCATGACGCCGCTATCCTTGCCGATGGAATAGAGCATCACCGGATTGTCGAAGGCGGCGGCGACCTCGCGCATGATCTCGATGGATTCCGACTGCAGGCGCTTCAGATGATCTGACAGCGGTTGGCGTTCGGTGGCGGGGGCGAGGAAGGCGGCGGTCATCAAAAAACCCAAAGCACGCCGGTCATTTGACGGCGGGAGCAGCCGTCCGAATAGACGAAGGGGGCAGCCGATGCGACCCCCATTATCTTGGTTCAGCCTTAGAGAAGCTATAGACCCTTAGTCCCTGCGAAGGGCTTCGATGGGGTCGAGCTGGGCGGCGCGGTACGAGGGGTAGGCGCCGAACACCAGGCCGACGAACATCGAGAATCCGAGCGACAGCGGCGCCGCCCAGGACGGAATCTGGGTGGGCCATCCGCCCACCTGACCGACAATGAAGGCCGCGATAACGCCAAGCGCCAGGCCGATCAGTCCGCCGATCAGCGACAGGGTCACAGCCTCCAGCGCGAACTGGGACAGGATGTCTCCACGCGTGGCGCCCAGCGCCATCCGCAGGCCGATCTCCCGCGTTCGCTCGGTCACGGCGACCAGCATTATGTTCATGATGCCGACGCCGCCGACCACCAGCGACACGCCGGCGACGGCGGCCAGCAGGATGGTGAAGGTCTTGGTGCTCTGCTGACTGGCCTGGGCCACCGAGGTGAGGTTCTGGATCTGGAAATTGGCGTCGGCGCCGGGCTGGATCTTGTGGCGTTCGCGCAGCAGGGCGTCGATGTCGGTCTGGACCTTGTCGAGGGTCTGTTCGGAGTCGGCCTTGACGAAGATGTTCTGGACCGCCTCACCGCGCACGCGGCGGCCGACCACGCGGCTGCGGACCGAGACGAGGGGGCCGATCGCCAGGTCGTCCTGGTCCTGACCGCTGCTGCTCTGGCCGCGGGATTTCAGCACGCCGATGACCTCGAAGGGCACGGTGCCGACGCGGATGCGCTGGCCCAGGGGGTCATTGTCCTGGAAAAGGTTGGTGGCGACGGTCTGGCCGATGACCAGGACCTTCTTGCTGAGCTCACCTTCCTCGAACATGCGGCCGCTGGCGATCTTGAGGTCGCGGACGGTCAGGTAGGTGGCGTCAACGCCATAGACCGTGGAGTTCCAGTTGGTGCCTTCGCCGATCAGCTGGGTGCGGGTCTGCACCGCCGATGAGACGGCGGCAATGTGCTGAACATTGTCGCGGATCGCCTGGGCGTCCTTGGTGTCGATGGAAATGGCCGAGCCGCCGCCCTGGTTGACGATCGAGCCTGCCCCGCGGGCCGAGGCCGACTGGATGATCAGCATGTTCGAGCCGAGGGCGGAGATCTGTTCCTTGATGTTGGCCGAGGCGCCCAGGCCGATCGAGGTCATGCAGATGACGGCGCCAACGCCGATAACGATGCCGAGCGTGGTCAGGGCGCTGCGCATGGGGTGGGCGAAGATCGCGCCGGCGGCGAAACGGACCAGTTCAATGCGTTTCATAGTTGGCTCCCAGCATGTGGGCTTCAACGACGCCGGATTCGTCGCTGATAATAAATCCGTCCCTGAAGGTCACGCGGCGCTTGGCCTTGGCGGCGACGCCGAGGTCGTGGGTGACGATGACCAGGGTCAGGCCATCGTCGTTCAGATCCTGGAACAGCTGGAGGACTTCCTTGCCGGTCTTGGAATCGAGGGCGCCCGTGGGCTCGTCGGCGAGCAGCAGGTCGGGGCGGCCGGCCAGGGCGCGGGCGATGGCGACGCGTTGCTGCTGTCCGCCGGACATCTGGGCGGGCCGGTGGCCGGCGCGCTCGCCCAGGCCGACCCGTGTGAGCAGCTCAAGGGCGCGTTCCTTGCGCTCGGCGGGGGGAACGTCGGCATAGACCATGGGCAGTTCGACGTTCTGGGCGGCGGTCAGGCGCGGCAGCAGCTGGAACGACTGGAAGATGAAGCCGATCCGCTTGTTGCGGAAGTGGGCCAGCTCGGCGTCGTCAAAGGTGGCGATGTCGTCGCCTTCGAACAGGTACTGGCCCTCGGTCGGCCGGTCGAGGCCGCCGACGATGTTCATTAGCGAAGACTTGCCCGAGCCGGACGGGCCGATAATGGCGGTGAATTCGCCACGCTCAATCTTGAGGTCGATGCCCGCCAGCGCGGCGACCATCTCATCCCCCATGATGTAGATCTTCTTGAGACCCCTAAGTTCGATCATCGACACCGGGACTGGACCTTACGTCTTGGGTTGAGGGCCGCCGCCGGTGATGACGAGATCACCCTGCTTGAACGCCGTCGAGAACGCCTGGGTCACCGAGCCATCGGTGACGCCAATGCCGATGCCGATGCGGTAGGGCTTGCCGTCGCGCAGGACGTAGACCTGCCCGCGCTGGATGGTGCTGGGGTTGGCGCGGAGTTGATCGAGCTGCGCCTTCTGGGCGGGAGAGAGCAGGGCTTCGGCCGCGGTTCGCGCCTTGGTGGTGGCGTCCTGCATCTGCTTCTGGAACGGCGCGCGGTCAACGCCGGCATTGCGCGACACGGCCTTGAGCTGCCGGGCCTGGATGGCTGACGTTTCATGCCGCTGGTCTTCAAAGACCTTTTCGATCTTTTCCATGACATCGACCGGCAGGTTCAGCTGGTCATAGGCGAAGATCGGGTTGCGGTTGCCGCCGCCACGTCCGCCGCGTCCTGCGCCGCCGGCGCCCGGGAATCCGCCGCCGCCGCCGCCGCCGAAGCCGCCAGGGCCACCCCGGCCGCCGCCGCCAAATCCGCCGCCGCCGCCGAAGCCGCCCGGAGGTCCGCCACGGCCGCCTGCGCCGCCGATACCCGGTACGCCGCCAGGGGCGCCGCCGATGCCCGGCACGCCGCCACGGCCAGCGGCTGGCGGCGCGTTCGGATCGATCGGCGCCCAGCGCAGCGCGCCGTTCGGAATACGAATGACGTTGGTGTGACGCTCGAGGGTGATTTCAGCGTTGGCGGTCATCCCCGGGAGCAGTTTCAGGTCCGGGTTTTGCGCGCTGGCCATGACCACATAGGCCACGACGTTGGACGAGGTTTCAGGCGCCTTGCGGACCTGGGTGATCTGGGCGGTGAAATTGTCGTTCGGATAGGCGTCGACCGTGAAGCCGACGTCCTGGCCGATGCGCACCTGGCCGATGTCGGCTTCGTCGACGAGGATCTTGAGCTGCAGGACGGTGAGGTCCTGGGCGATGGTGAACAATACGGGCGCGTTCAGCGACGCAGCCACGGTCGATCCCACGTCGACCTTGCGGTTCACGACGACGCCATTGATCGGCGACTTGATGATGGTGCGGTCGAGGTCGGTATTGGCCTGCTCGACGCTGGCGTTGGACTGCTTCTGGCGCAGCTGTGAGGTCTTGACCGAGTTCTGGGACACCTTGACCGACGCCTGCGAACTGGCCAGTTGCGCCTCGGCTTTTTCCAGGGCGCTCTTCGATACGATTCCCTGATCGAACAGGGATTTGGTGCGATTGTAGTCGGCCTGGGTGACCTGGGCGTTGGCGATCGTCTGGGCCAGGTTGGCCTCGGCGGTGCTCACGGCCTGGGCGGCCGAATCGAGGTCAGCCTGGGCCGATTGAAGTTTCGAGGTCTGGGTGACGGGATCGATGATCGCCAGAACCTGGCCAGCCGAGACCGGCGAATCGAAATCCACCCGGACTTCCTTGAGCTGACCTGAAGTCTGCGAGCCCACATCCACGGTCACCAGCGCCTGCATGGTGCCGGACGCAGAAACCGATCGCGTCACATTGCCCACCGAGACCGGCGTTGTTGTGTAAGGCGAGGCTTCCGCCTTGGGTTTCAAGAAGAACCAGCCGCCGACTGCGGCGACCACGATCATCGCACCGAACATGATGACGGGCGGTGAAATCCGGAAACGTTTGCGGGCAGGAGCGGTCTTTGTCGACATTACGGATCCGAGCCTAATGTTAATCGTTGTGCCCGGCGGGATAGGCGCCATTCTTTGCACACTGATTTCAGCTCTTTGGCGCCCAAGGAACCCGTGCCTTGGTTACGCCTTGATGACTTCACCGCAGACAAACGCGTCTTCACCGGCGTCCAGCAGCCGGGCCAGAACCTCGCCTGCATTTTCCGGTGAAGCGACCAGAACAAGACCAACGCCGCAGTTGAAGGTGCGGCGCATTTCGGCGTCGGAGACCCCGCCTTTTTCCTGAAGCCACTGGAATACCGGCGGCAAGGTCCAGGACGCCCAGTCGAACCGTGCTGCGAGTCCGTCTGCGAGCACGCGGGGCGGGTTTTCAATCAGGCCGCCGCCGGTGATGTGGGCGCAGGCCTTGATCAGTCCTGCACGGATCACGGGCATCAGGCTCCTGATGTAGATCCGGGTGGGCGTCATCAGCGCCTGGGCCAGGGTCTGGTCCGGCGCGAACGGCGCATCGGCGTACCAGCTGAGCCCTGTTGTCTCAACAATGCGCCGAATGAGCGAATAGCCGTTGGAGTGCGGACCAGACGAGGCCAGACCGATCAGAACATCGCCCGGGCGCTGGCCCTCCAGGTCCGGCAGCACCGAGCCGCGCTCAACGGCGCCGAGACAAAAGCCGGCTAGGTCGTAGTCGCCGTCGCCATACATGCCGGGCATTTCCGCCGTTTCGCCACCGGCCAGGACGCAGCCGGCCAGTTTGCAGCCCTCGGCGATGCCCGAGACCACGCGGGTCGCGGTCGCCACATCGAGCTTTCCGGTCGCATAGTAGTCTAGGAACACAAGCGGCTCGGCGCCCTGGGCCAGTAGGTCGTTGACGCACATGGCGACCAGGTCGATGCCGACGGTGTCGTTGATGCCGGTCTCGATGGCGATCTTGAGCTTTGTGCCGACCCCGTCGGTCGTCGAAACGATCAGGGGGTCGATGAATCCGGCGGCCTTGAGATCGAACAGCGCGCCAAAGCCGCCCAGGCCGCCATCGGCGCCCGGCCGGCGCGTCGCCCGGGCCATGGGTTTGATCGCCTCGACCAGGGCGGCGCCGGCGTCGATATCGACACCGGACTGGGCATAGGTCAGGCCATTTTGGCGGTCGGTCATCAGGAAGAGCTCAATTGCAGACGCATTGGGACGGTAATCGGCGCATACCCCTTGCCTTGAGGATGCTGCGACGGGCAATAGCTAGCTGATGACACGGACGATAACCACCACTGACGAACTTGCGGCGTTCTGCCGCTCGCTGGAAACCGCCCCTTTCGTCGCGGTGGACACCGAGTTCATGCGCGAGACAACCTACTGGCCGATCCTGTGCCTGATCCAGGCGGCCAGCCCCCTGGAAGCAGCGGTCATTGATCCATTGGCGCCGGGCCTTGATCTTTCGCCCTTCCTTGAGCTCCTCACCAATCCCAACGTCGAAAAAGTCTTCCACGCCGCTAGGCAAGACATCGAAATCTTCAACAATCTGAAAGCGATGCCCACACCGCTGTTCGACACCCAGGTCGCCGCGATGGCGGCCGGATACGGCGAACAGGTGGCCTACGACTCCCTCGTCAGATCGATGCTCAAGATTGATCTGGACAAGTCCAGCCGCTTCACCGACTGGGCGCGGCGCCCTCTGGCGGACTCCCAGCTTTCCTACGCTCTGGCGGATGTGACCCACCTGGCAACGCTCTATCCCATGCTCCGTGACAAACTGGAAAGCGCCGGGCGTCTGTCCTGGGTCAAGGGCGACATGGCCAGCCTTGTTGATCCGGCGCTCTATGATTCGGACCCTGAAAACGCCTGGAAACGGCTAAAGCCCAAGCGGACCAGTGACAAATATCTGTCGGTTCTGAAATCCGTCGCCGCCTGGCGCGAGCGCACCGCCCAGGAACGGGACCAGCCGCGCGGCCGGATCCTGAAGGACGACGCCATCGAGGAACTGGCGACGCAGGCGCCGACTGACGCAGACGGCCTCAATCGTCTGCGCAGTGTGCCCAAGGGCTTCGCGGGTTCAAAGTTTGGCGCCGGGCTGCTTGAGGCGATTCATTCCGGTCTTAAAAATCCGGAAAAGACCGCGCCCGTCCTGGACGCTCGCAAGCCGCCTCCGCCCCAGGGCGCCGGCGCGACAGTCGAACTGTTGAAGGTTTTGCTAAAGGCGCGTGCTGAAGATTCCGGCGTCGCGTCGAAACTCATCGCTACGGTGTCGGATCTGGAAGCCATTGCCGCGGATGATGACGCTGATACGCCAGCCCTGAAGGGCTGGCGTTTTGAGGCTTTTGGCGAAGATGCTTTGCGGCTCAAGCGCGGTGAACTGGCCCTGGTGCTGGACGATAACCGGGTGCGGGTGGTCGAGGTGCGGCGCGGCCCCCGCGCGTGACTAAAGCCAGTTGCTGCGCTTGAAGCGCACATACAGGAAACCACAGATCGCCGCGATCGACGCAACGGTCAGAGGGTAACCCAGTTTCCAGTGCAGTTCGGGCATGAACTCAAAGTTCATCCCATAGATGCCTGCCACGGCGGTCGGGATCGCCAGGATGGCGGCCCATGACGCCAGCTGGCGGGTGATCGCCCCCTGGCGCTGTTGCTCCAGCAGGGTGCTGACCTCGAACACCGACGAGACCACCTCGCGCAGCACCTCGACCATCGAGGCGACCCGGCGTACGTGATCGCCGACGTCCCGGAAATAGGCGCGGACCTCTGAGTCGATGCACGGCATGTCATGGTGTTCGAGACGGCTGGTGACCTCTTCCATGGGCCCCAGGATTCGCCGGAACCTCAGGAGTTCCTGACGCAGGTTGAAGATGTGGGCCACCTCATCGCGACCGAGAAAGGCGTCCAGCGTGCGCTCTTCGGTCGCCAGAATTTCTTCTTCGATCTGGACCACGATGGGGAAGTAACCATCGACGATGAAATCCAGGACGGCGTGCAGGATGTAATCCACGCCGTGCTTCAGAAGGGTGGGAGAGGCTTCCAGGTGCTCGCGCAACTCGGTGTGGCTGCGGACAGAGCCATGCCGAACGGTGATGATATGGTTGCGGCCGACGAACATGTCGGTTTCGCCGTAGCCGATCTTGTCGTTTTCCAGATGGGCGGTCCGCGCGACAACAAACAGCTGGTCGCCATAGACATCGACCTTGGGCATCTGGTGGGCGTGCAGGGCGTCTTCGACGGCAAGGGGGTGCAGGCCAAAGCGGTCCTGCAAGATGCGCAGTTCGTCCTCGGTGGGCTCATAGAGTCCGATCCAGGCAAACTCGCCCGCCTTGAGCGCGAGACCATCCGAAGCCGCCAGGTCAATCGCGCGGACACGGGCCCCGTCCTTGTAGGCATAGGCGGCGACAACGCTCATCGGCACTCCAGTCCTGTTACGTCGAGCGGACCACCAGCCGGCGACCCAGAGCGGCGGCGAGCGTTTCCGCCCGGCGACGGGTCTGGTCGCCAAGCAGCAGGTCGGCCCTAGCCTTCTGGGCGATCAGAGTGACCGTTTCCTCATCAATATCAAGGCTGGCGTAGCCCAGCAGGCCTGGGTTGCGGCCGCACAGGTCGCAGCCCAGCCGGATCGCGGCGCCCAGGGCCCTGGCGCGACGCTGGGCGCTGAAGTCGAGCAGGCGTGAAAGAATGTGGGTGTCTTCCGGATCGGCGACGGCGGTGTGGCGCGCAAAGATCGCCACCGCCAGAAAGGCGCGTTCGGCATGGGTCTGGCCGGCGACGGGCGAGCGGAGCACTTGCTCAAAAGCAAGGGTTGCGCGGTGGTCGGGGTGCAGGCGTGAGCCAAACTCGGCAAGGCGGCAAGCGGCGGAAACGACCAGCGCATCGCGCCCGCCCAGAACGGGCGTCAGGGTGGCGAAAGCCGGCGACAACCATCGGTCCAGTGCGCCTCCAAGCGCCTCGGCGTCGGCGGGGCGCCGCGCCAGGGCGCCCAGCCCGCTAACCAGCGGGTCCAGGGCGCGAACCTTTGGCGCCATGGATTCAAGCAACAGGCCTTCGCGGAGGCCATAGGCGGAAAAAATGATTTCCCGGGCGCCCACACGCTCGATCACACCGGCAAGGACAGCGGCGGCATAGGGCAGGGTTTCGGCGCGTTTTTTCGAGGCGCCGCCCATGCGTTCAAGTGAACTGCGGGATTGACGCGCAATTAGCCTGGCGGTTTCAAGGGCCTCACTCGAAGCCAAGCGGTATTCGTGTATAATTTCGAGTGGATAGCCTGTTGCATGCATGTGAATTAAAGCCAGGTTCCGCCAGGCGCCGCCCACGGCGTGAAAGGTCTTGCAGGCGAACGGCGCCGCTGGCGCCAGCCGTTTGCGCACCTCGGCCTCGACCGCTTTCGGATCAAAGGGGCCCCGCCGCATGAGTGCAAATGGCCCGACCGGAAATGTGGCGGACGATCTGGGGGCGCCGCCAGAAACCTCCACCAATTCCAGACTGCCGCCGCCAAGGTCGCCGACGACCCCTGTGGCGTTCGGCAATCCTGCCGCAACGCCCAGGGCGGAATATCGGGCCTCTTCCTGGCCTGAAAGTGTTCTCAGTTCGATTCCGGTTTCCTGACGGACCAGATTGACGAAAGCCTTGCCGTCTGAAGCGTCCCGCACCGCTGCTGTTGCCACGGCGAACACGTGGGTTGACCGCGTTTCGCCCAACAAAGCCTTGAACCGTCGCAAAGCGACAAGCGCCTTGGCGACACCGCTTTCAGACAGCCGGCCGGTTTCGGCGATATCGCGACCCAGCCCCGCCAGAACCTTTTCATTGTAGACCGTCCAGATCGCCCGGCCTTCAAGCCGGTAGACCACAAGGCGAATGGAGTTGGAGCCCACATCAATGACGGCCGCATCAATGGGTTCGGCCGTACTCATGAAACGCCCAACTCCTGCCTTCAGCCCAGGCTGGTTCTAGCGGGGGGACAGGGCAAAGGAAACCGGTTCTGGCGTTGACGCGCCGGTTTGTATTCCGGGCCGTGTTGAACTGCGCGCATACACGATATGTGTCGCTGGCGGTGGGGCAGGGTGCGGGCTAAGCTCACCCCGGGGCGGCGTTATTTTCGAGATGACTCACATGTGCGTGGATAACGACCCCAGGACCTGGACCTTCAAGCCGTGCTGAACAGGATTCTGACAAGGCTGCGGGCCGGCGCACTGATCAAGCGGTTGGGACCGGGACTTATTACGGGCGCGGCCGACGACGATCCGGGCGGGATCGCTACCCATTCCCAGGCCGGCGCACAGCTTGGTCTCAATATCCTCTGGACGATCATATTCACCTATCCGCTCATGACGGCGATCCAGATGATAAGCGCCCGGATCGGCCGTGTCACGGGCATGGGACTGGGCGCGAATCTGGCGCGGGTATTCCCGCGCAGCATCGTCACGGGACTGGTCATCCTGTTGTTCGTCGCCAACACCGTGAACATCGGGGCGGACCTAGCCGCCATGGGCGCCGCCGCCAGTCTGGTCGTCGGTTTTGGCCAGCACACTTTCACCTTCTTGTTCGCGGTTCTGTCCCTGACCTTGCAGGTGTTCGTGCCCTACCACCGCTATGTCCGGTACCTGAAGTGGCTAACCCTGGCGCTGCTGGCCTATGTCGGCGTCATCTTCACGGTACACATCAACTGGAGCGAGGTCGCGATTCGCACGGTTTTTCCGAAACTGGCTTTCGACGGCGCCACAATGACCGTGGTCATGGCGATCTTCGGCACCACCATCAGCCCCTACCTGTTCTTCTGGCAGGCTTCAGAAGAGGTGGAAGACGAAGAAGCCGATCCGGACACCGGGCCTTTGCTGCAGAATGTCGAACAAGCGCCCGCCCAACTGCGACGAATTCAATGGGATACCTATATCGGCATGGGGGTCGCCAACGTCATCGCCTTCTTTGTCATTCTGACGACGGCGGTCACCTTGCACGACGCGGGGATCACGGACATCCAGACATCATCCCAGGCCGCCGAGGCGCTGGAGCCCATCGCCGGACATTTCGCGGTCCTGCTGTTCAGCCTGGGTATCATCGGATCGGGCATGCTGGCCTTGCCGGTGTTGGCCGGCGCGTCGGCCTATGCGCTGTGCGAGACCCGCGGATGGAAGGTCGGACTCGAGAAGAAACCGCTTGAAGCGATCGGGTTCTACGCGGTGATCGCCCTTGGCACCCTTCTGGGTCTGGCCATCGACTACTCGCCGCTGGATCCGATCAAGGCGCTGTTCTGGAGCGCGGTGCTGAACGGCGTCATCGCGGTTCCAATCATGGCCACGATGATGATTGTCGCCTCTCGCCGCAGCGAAATGGGCGACTTCGTCGCGACCCTTGGTCAGCGCATCTTTGGCTGGACCGCGACCGTCGTGATGGCGGCTGCCAGCGTCACAATGTTTGTTCTTCACTGACCGACGTCTGGCCAGCCTCACGGGCCGGCTCTACGATCGTATTTCTGCGGCGGCATGAGTACGAGGCGAAGCTGTTCCGCCGGGAGGGCCTGAATGACTGTTTCTGTCTCCGAGCACGCAACGCGCTCCACGCGCCATACGACCTTCTATCTGGCCGCCGGACCACTGGACGGTACGCCGATGATTTTTGTGCATGGTTGGCCGGAGCTGTCGATTTCCTGGCGGCATCAGATGCCGGTGTTCGCGGGACTCGGGTTTCGCGTCATCGCGCCGGACATGCGTGGCTATGGCCGCTCGAGCGTCTACGGTCGTCATGAAGACTACGCGATGGAACACATCGTCGCTGACATGATCGAACTGCTGGATTCGCTGGGCGCCCAAAAGGCGATCTGGGTGGGTCACGACTGGGGCGCGCCGGTTGTCTGGAGCGTCGCACAGCACCATCCCGAACGCTGCCATGGCATCGCCAATCTGTGCGTTCCCTATATCCCCAGCGGGTTTGGGCCGGAAAATTCGCTGCCCTACGCGGACCGCACGATCTACCCTGAAGACAAATACCCGGCCGCCCAGTGGGACTACCAGCTATACTATCGTGAGCATTTCGCTGAAGCCTGCGCCGGATTTGAAGCCGACATCAGGGCTACGGTGAAAACACTCTTTAGGCGCGGCAACCCGGCGGCCCGCGGCAAGCCGGTCGGCACGGCCTCGACCCGAGCGAACCGTGGATGGTTCGGCCCGACAGGAGCCGCTGGCCTTAATCTGCCCCGCGACGAGGCGGTGATCACCCAGGCGGATGAAGATCGCTACACCGCCGCCCTGACCCGCAATGGATTCTTCGGGCCCGACAGCTGGTACATGAACGCGCCGGCCAACGCCGCCTTCGCCGAGCTTGCGAAAGCCAACTGGCGACTGGCCATGCCGACGCTGTTTTTGCATGGCGCCTATGATTACGTTTGCGAGACCATCGACTCCCGACTTGCCGAGCCGATGCGTGAACACTGCGCCAGCTTGACCGAAGTGGTCGTTCCCTCCGGCCACTGGATGGCGCAGGAGCGTCCCCGGGACGTGAACGCCGCTCTGGCACAGTGGCTTTCGGCGAAGCTGCCGGGGCTCTTTCCCGCGGCCTAGCGGCCGGCGCCTATGTGTTCGAACGCTCTCGGCAGATCCCGAACCTTGGCGCCGCGGCCCGACAGGCTGGGGTTGGTCATGAAGTATTCATGGGCCGAAAAAGCGCCTGTCTTGTTCCAGCCTTCGACACGGTCGTAGTGGCCATCGGCGTGGAGCCGCCAGCTCTGGGCTTCGTCATTGATGTTGGCGACCATGATCTGGCCCAGCACCTGCTGGTGCACCGTCGGGTTTTCGATGGGGGCCAGAACTTCGACGCGGCGATCGAGATTGCGCGGCATCCAGTCGGCCGACGAGATGAATACGCGGTTCTGGAGGTGGGGCATGGCCTGGCCATTGGCGAAGGCGACGATGCGGGCGTGTTCGAGGAAGCGGCCAACGATGCTCTTGACCCGGATGTTCTCGGACAGGCCGGGAACGCCGGGCCGCAGGCAGCAGATGCCGCGAACGACCAGTTCAATCTGCACGCCCGCCTGGCTGGCCGCGTAGAGCGCATCAATCAGCACGGGATCGACCAAGGCGTTCAATTTGACCCAGATGCCGGCGGGCTTGCCGTCAGTGGCGTTGGCGACTTCCGCGCTGATCATGTTCAGCAGGTCATGCTTCATGGTCACCGGCGAGAAGGCGAGTTTTTCCAGCTTTTCGGGTTGGGCGTAGCCGGTGATGTAGTTGAACAGCTTGCCGGAATCCCGTCCCATGGCCGGGTCGGTGGTGAACAGCGACAGGTCGGTGTAAATCTTGGCTGTCACCGGATGGTAGTTTCCGGTTCCGAAGTGGCAGTAGGTCTTAAGGCCATCGCTCTCGCGGCGCACGACCAGGGACAGCTTGGCGTGGGTCTTGTACTCGACGAAACCGAAAACGACATGGACGCCGGCGCGTTCCAGGTCGCGCGCCCACTTCAGATTGGCTTCCTCGTCGAAGCGGGCCTTGATCTCGACCAGGGCGGTGACGTTCTTGCCCGCTTCGGCCGCTTCGATCAGGGCCGCCACGATCGGGCTGTCCTTTGATGTCCGGTAAAGGGTCTGCTTGATCGCCACCACATGGGGATCGCGCGCCGCCTGGCGCAGGAACTGGACAACCACGTCAAAGCTTTCGAACGGGTGGTGGACCAGAATGTCCTTCTCGCGGATGGCCGCAAAACAGTCGCCGCCGTGATCGCGGATGCGTTCGGGGAAGCGGGCTTCGAAAGCCTTGAACTTGAGGTCCTGCCGGTCGGCCGGGATCAGCTGGGCCAGTTCATCCAGGCCCAGCAGGCCGTCGATCAGAATGATGTCCTGGGCTTCGACGTGCAGGTTGCCGAAAATGAAGGTGCGAAGCTCTTCGGCCATGGCGGCCTCGACCTCGATGCGCACCACCGAGCCAAGGCGGCGTTGCTTCAGGCTGGCCTCAAAGGCGCGCATCAGGTCTTCGGACTCTTCGGCGATTTCGACGTCGGAGTCGCGGATGAGGCGGAACAGGCCGGAACTCAGAACCTCGCAGCCCGGGAACAGGTGCTGGGTCGAGAGGGCGACGATGTTTTCCAGGCTGATGAAACGGCGAGCCTTGCGATCGCGACCCGCCGGCATTTCGAAGAAGCGAGCGACCTGGGCAGGAATGGGGACCAGAGCGAACTGGGGCTTGCCGTCTACGCGGCGCAGCTTGAGCACCTGGCAAAAGGCCAGGTTGGGAATGAACGGGAAGGGGTGAGCCGGGTCGATGGCGAGCGGCGTAAGGACCGGAAAGACATCGGAAAGGAACTTGTCCTGGGCCCAGGATCGTTCGGAAGGCGACAGATCGGCAGGCTCGACCAGTTTCAGGCCTTCGCCCGCCAGTTCCGAACGCAGGGCTTTGAGAACCCGCTGCTGTTCGGCCATCAAGAGTGCGGCCTGTTCGTTGATTTTCTCGACCTGCTGCGAGGCCGTCAGGCCATCGAGGCTGAGGATGCGGACGCCTTCGCGGACCTGCTCGCGCAGACCCGACACGCGGACCATGTAGAACTCGTCGAGGTTATTGGCGCTGATAGCCAGGAACCGCAGGCGTTCGAGCACACGGTGGCGCGGGTTCTCACTTTCCTCGATGACCCGGCGGTTGAATGCCAGCCACGACAGTTCACGGTTGAAGAACCGGGCAGGGGAGGCCGACAGCTCCGGATCGAGCCGAAGGTTGGAGCTCTGCGCCAGGGGCGCGATGTGGGCGGCCGTATCGGTCATCTGCTCAATCTGGGGTCGGACAGCGTTAATCGCCATCCTAGTCCTGATCATGGAACAGATCGTTTATGACATTGTCTACCTCGAGCACTTCGATGGCCAGGGCGCGATTGATCTCGCGGCGCTGGCTGGAGGCGGCGTCATCCAACCGCTCGACCATGGCGCGGGCCGCCGGAATCGACCGCTCCATGCGGTAGAGCAGGTAGGGAATGACCTCTTTGGCGGGCCGGATGTGGCGGTCTGCGAACAGGGTCTTGAGCACCGCGCCCAGCACAATGTCATCTGGCTCGGCCAGTTCGGCGACCAGCAGGGCGTTGAGCCGGGAGCGCAGGTCGGGCAGGGCGGCAGGCCAGCCGGCCGGGGCCTGTCGCGACGTGAGCAGCAGGGCGCCCGAGCTCTGGGTCATGTTCAGGAGGTGAAACAGGCTGGCCGCATCGGGCCAGGCCCCGGCGTTCTCGATCACCAGCCGCCGGCCCGCCAGCTGGGCGACGTCGTCTGGCGGTGAGTCCAGAAAGGCGCCATCATTCTCGGCGGCCCAGATCTGGGCCAGGTGGCTCTTGCCCGAACCTTCAGGGCCGATCAGGGCCAGCGCGCCGCCCGGCCAGGCGCGCCAGGCGTCGACCTGGGTCTGGGCGGCTGCATTGGCCGGCGAGCGGGCGAACCGCTCGCGGCTAAAGTCGGGCGCACGGCCGAGGGGAAGGCGAAGCTGGGGGTTCACGAAGGGCAAACTAGTAGAGATGTGTCGGGGGGCGATAGGCCGTTCGCCTTCGAAACCGTGGGCATTTTGTGCGCAAGTGGCGCGCAGGGCTGCATTTGCGCGGGGCGGCTTGCGCGCTTTGGCGACGGCTGTAATCGTCCGCCGCGATCACGCCCCCGGGAAACTGGCCTTGAAGACCTCCACGATACAACGCCAGATCATCGAGGGGCTGCGCGCCAAGGCCCAGGCCAGCTGGAAGGCCGGGCGCCCGGACGAAGCCGAACGGCTGTATGCCGAACTTCTCACCCACGATCGCACAGACGCCGCCGCCCTGGAGGCTCTGGGCCATATCGCCGTGTTCCGGGGCGATGAAGCCGGCGCCCGAAAGCTGTTCGAGCGGGCCGTAAAGGCAGAGCCGAACCGGCTGTCGGCGCAGGTCAATCTGGCCGATGTTCTGCATCAGGCCGGTGAGGACGCGGCGGCGCTGAAGCTGGCGCAGCGGGTCCTGATCCGCAAGCCCGACAACGCCCTGGCCCATTTCCTGGTGGGCGACATCGCCTGGAATGGCGGAGATTTTGACGTGGCGATCGCCAGCTTAGAACGGGCGGCGGACCTATCCAGCGATCTGGCCTGGCACATCAAGAACCTGATGTTTGAGCGTCTGGATCGCTGTGACTGGCGCGGCCATGACGCCCAGGTCGCCTACTTCGAGAACCGTCTGCGGGCCGGCAAGCCGAATGGCGAGCTGTCTCTGCCCCTGGTGCTGCTGGACTCGCCGGCTGACCTTCTGCAGGGGGCAAAGACCTATGCTGAAGACCGCTATCCGGCAAAGCCGGGGCTGTGGACCGGACAGGTCTGGGGCCATGAGCGGATCCGGATTGGCTATGTCACCGGCGAGGCGAACAGCCATGCGGTCGGTGCGGCGATTGCCGGGGTGCTGGAGCATCACGACCACAAGGCCTTCGAGATCCATGCCTTTTCCCACGGCGCCGATGATCGCTCGCCAATCCGCGACCGGATCGTCGCCAGCCTTGACCGGTTCGTGGATGTGTCCGGCCTGGATGACCTGGCCGCCGCCCGGCTGATGCTGGAGAGCGAAATTGACATCGCCGTGACGCTTAGCGGCTACACCCGCGCCGCCAGGCCCGGCATCCTGGCGCACCGGCCGGCGCCGGCCCAGGTCAGCTATCTGGGCTTTCCCTGCACTATGGGCACGCCCTGCATCGACTATCTGATCGCCGATGGCGAGGTGATCCCGCCGGGCGATGAGGGCTTCTATTCCGAGACGATCGTGCGGCTGCCGGACTGCTATCATCCCACCGACGACAAGGCGCAGATCGCCGCCCGGGCACCGACGCGCGCCGAGGCCGGTCTGCCGCCGGACGGGTTCGTGTTCATGGCCTATGGCCAGACGGTCAAGATCACGCCGAAGCTTTTCGGGACCTGGATGCGGATCCTGAAGCGCGCCGAAGGCTCGGTCCTGTGGCTGACCGACAAGGGGCCGCAGGCCTGCGAGAACCTGCGCCGGGAAGCGGCGGCGCAAGGCGTTGATCCGGCGCGGCTGGTGTTCGCGGACCGGGCCGAAGACCGGGCCGACCATCTGGCGCGCCATGCTCTGGCGGACCTTTATCTGGATACGCTGCCCTACAACGCCCACTCCAGCGCCACCGACGCCCTGTGGGCCGGCCTGCCGGTGCTGACGTGCCGGGGCGCAACCTTCCCGAGCCGCGTGGGCGCCAGCATGCTGAAGGCGGCGGGCCTGCCCGACCTGATCACCGACACCCTGGCCGACTATGAGGATCTGGCGGCGGCGCTGGCGGGCGACAAGCCGCGGCTGGCGGCGATCGGGGCGCAGGTTGCAGGACCGGTGCGCGCCTCGGCCCTGTTTGACACCGCGCGGTACACCCGAAGCCTCGAAGCGGCCTTGCGGGCCATTCACGAACGCGCCCGCCCGGGCCCCTGAGTCGCGCCGGACAGGCCCCTCAGGTCGGTCCAGCAGCTGGATTTGACCCCAAATTCGCGGAAATCCTGTGCGCAAATGGCCAATCCTTGAGCCAAAGCGACGCGGATTGGGGCTTCGCCCTTTTAATGCGCCGGGTTTATCATATCTAATCAGTCATGGGCCGCTTGCGTGGCCCATCGGCCGCACGGAGACAGGAACGACAGATGCCAGGCCGCAAGCAGGGAAATCCGGGAGGGGGCGAGCGCGGCGACGTGGGCGTCATCACCCAGACCAAGCCCAAACTTGCCAAGCCTTCGATGTACCGGGTCCTGCTGCTGAACGACGACTACACCCCCATGGAATTCGTGGTCTACGTCCTGGAGGAGATTTTCAACAAGTCGCGCGAAGACGCGACCCAGATCATGCTGCATGTGCACCAGAACGGTGTCGGACTGTGCGGTGTGTTCACATATGAGGTGGCGGAAACGAAAGTGGCTCGCGTTGTGGAGGCGGCCCGCAGGAATCAGCATCCACTGCAGTGCACGATGGAAAAAGATTGAAAGGAATGAGCCCCGTTGCCCTCCTTCTCGCGTAACCTCGAAGATACCCTTCACCGGGCGGTCGCCTACGCCAATGAGCGCAAGCACGAATACGCCACGTTAGAGCATTTGTTGCTCGCCCTTCTCGACGACGACGACAGCGCCAAGGTGCTGAACGCCTGTGACGTCGACATGTCCCAGCTGCGATCGGCCCTGATCAGCTATCTGGATATCGAACTGAAATCCCTGGTCATCGACAGTGGCGAGGACGCCAAGCCCACGGCCGGCTTCCAGCGCGTCATCCAGCGCGCGGTGATCCACGTCCAGTCCTCGGGCCAGGAAGACGTTTCCGGCGCAAATGTGCTGGTGGCCATCTTCTCCGAGCGCGAAAGCCACGCCGCCTACTTCCTGCAGCAACAGGACATGACCCGCTATGACGCGGTGAACTTCATCGCCCACGGCATCGCCAAGCGCGCTGGCGCATCGGAAACCCGCGCCGTCAAGGCCGCCGGGACCGAGGAAGAGACCCGCACCGGCGCCGCGCCCAAGGGCGGGGATGCGCTGGAGCTTTACTGTGTCGACCTCAACGCCAAGGCCCGCGAGGGCAAGGTCGACCCGCTGATCGGCCGCGAGGCCGAAGTCGACCGGGCGATCCAGATCCTCTGCCGCCGGACCAAGAACAACCCCCTGCTGGTGGGCGAGCCGGGGGTCGGCAAGACCGCCATCGCCGAAGGCCTGGCCAAGAAGATCAACGACGGGGAAGTGCCCGAGGTTCTGGCTCACGCCACCATCTTCTCGCTCGACATGGGCACGCTGCTGGCCGGCACCCGGTATCGCGGCGACTTTGAAGAGCGGGTCAAGCAGGTGATCAAGGAACTGGAGGCCCACGCAGACGCCATCCTGTTCATCGACGAGATCCACACGGTGATCGGCGCCGGCGCGACCAGCGGCGGGGCCATGGATGCCTCGAACCTGCTGAAGCCGGCCCTGGCGTCCGGGACCCTGCGCTGCATGGGCTCGACCACCTACAAGGAATACCGCCAGCACTTCGAGAAGGACCGCGCCCTGGTGCGGCGCTTCCAGAAGATCGACGTACACGAGCCGTCGATCGCCGACACCTTGAAAATCCTCAAGGGAATCAAGACCTATTACGAAGATTTTCACAAACTGCGTTACACGAACGAGGCCCTCAAGGCCGCAGTCGACCTGTCGGCGCGCTACATCAACGACCGCAAGCTGCCGGACAAGGCGATCGACATCATCGACGAGGCCGGCGCCTCGCAGATGCTGCTGCCCGAAAGCCGCCGCCGCAAGCAGATCGGCGTGAAGGAGATCGAGGCCGTCGTCGCCAAGATCGCCCGCATCCCGCCCAAGGCCATGTCGCAGACCGACTCCGAGGCCCTGCGCCAGCTGGAAGGCGATCTGCGCCGCGTGGTGTTCGGCCAGGACGCCGCGATCGAACAGCTGTCGGCGGCCATGAAGATGGCCCGGGCCGGCCTGCGCGATCCGCAAAAGCCCATCGGCTGCTATCTGTTCTCCGGCCCCACGGGCGTTGGCAAGACCGAGGCGGCCAAACAGCTGGCCGGAACCTTGGGCATCGAGCTCCTGCGCTTCGACATGAGCGAATACATGGAGCGGCACACGGTCAGCCGTCTGATCGGCGCGCCGCCGGGCTATATCGGCCATGACCAGGGCGGCCTGCTGACCGACGCCGTCGACCAGCATCCGCACGCGGTTGTGCTGCTCGACGAAATCGAAAAGGCCCACCCGGACGTCTACAATATCCTGCTGCAGGTCATGGACCACGGCATGCTGACCGATGCTACCGGCAAGAAGATCGACTTCCGCAATGTCGTGCTTATCATGACCACCAACGCGGGTGCCGCGGATTCGCAGCGCCAGTCCATCGGCTTTGGCCGGGGCCGGGCGGCGGACGAGGAAGAGACGGCCATCAAGCGGCTGTTCTCGCCGGAATTCCGCAACCGTCTCGACGCGGTGGTGGCGTTCAAGGCCCTTACACCCGAGATCATCCGTCAGGTGGTGCTCAAGTTCGTTCTGCAGCTGGAAGCCCAGTTGGCCGACCGGCACGTCACCATCTCGATCTCGGACGATGCGGCCGACTGGCTGGCCAAGAACGGCTTCGACGAGCTCTATGGCGCAAGGCCGCTGGCCCGGGTTATCCAGGACAGCATCAAAAAGCCCCTGGCCGACGAGATCCTGTTCGGTGGTCTGGTGCGCGGCGGGCACGTCACGGTGGTGTTGCGCGAAGGCAAGATCGCCTTCGACATCGACTCCGCGGCCGGCGGCTCAGCCAAGGCCAAGGCCGACGAGATCCGCAACGAAGAATCCGAAGCGGCGGAGTAGGGCGGCTTTAGCCTGCGTCACCGGGTTTGCGTCCATCGAGACGCCGCTTCGCGGCTCCCCAGGATGACGAGGTGGGGTGGGTGGCGGACCCCTACTGCCGCTTCAGCGTGCCCAGATACTTCGCCACCGCTTCGCGATCCGTAGGGCTGATTGCGTCGGTTCCGAAGGCGGGCATGCCGCCCTGGCCGTTGACGATGACCCGGCTGATGTTGGCCGTATCGGTGCGGCCGGCGATGGTCGGACCGAAGCCGCCGCCACCCTCTGCGCCGTGACAGCCGGCGCAGGAGCGATCGAAGGCGTTCTTGCCGGCCGACAACTCAGCGGCGGTCAATGCGACCGGCGGCGGCGCCGGTGTCGCCGGCGCAGCGGGCGCAGGAGGCGGGAGGCGCTGCGCTGGGACCGTGGCGGCCGGGACCAGGCGCAGAATCTCGTTCTGGGCGGGGGCCGCCTGATCGGTCAGCACATAGAGGAACCCATCGGGGCCCTGTTCCACCACCTTGAACCGCTGGCAGCGGTCCATCAGCAGCTTTTCCTCGCCCACCACCTTTTCGCCTTGCATCACCAGGCGGGTGATCTGCATGCCCGACATGCCGCCGATGAAGATGTTGTTCTTCCACTGCGGGAAGGCGTTGCCCGTGTAGAAGGCCATGCCGGACGGGGCGATGGACGGGGTCCAGTAGTAGAGCGGCTGTTCCATGCCGTCCTGGGCGGTCTTGCCGCCGTTGATCAGGGAGCCGGAGTTCTGGCGGCCATAGCTGATAACCGGGAAGCCATAGTTCCTGCCCTTGCGCATGACGTTGAGCTCATCACCGCCCATGGGGGTATTCTCGGCCACCCACAGCTCGCCGGTCGCCGGATTGAGGCTCGCCGAATGGATGTCGCGGAACCCCATGGCCAAGACGGCCGGATTGGCGCCGGCGGTGTTCACGAACGGATTGTCACGCGGGATGGTGCCGTCGGTATTGATGCGCAGCACCTTGCCGGCCTGGCTGGCCAGGGACTGGGGATCGCCGCCAACGTCGGCCAGGTCGCCGGTGGACAGCACCAGCAGCGTGCCGTCGCGCGCCTGAACCAGGGCGCGAGGCTGGATATCGGTGCCCTCGCGCAGCGTCTTGACGTCTTCCAGGCTCCTTTCGTCGGCCGAAAGTCTGGCGCTGGCGATACGGCCCATGGCGGCGGCGTCGCCGGCGAATTTGGTATGGTAGCTGAAATAGATTGTCCGGTTACGGGCGAAGTTGCGGTCGACGATGACGTTATACATGCCCGTGCCCAGCCGCGGCTGGGCCATCTGGGGCACATTGGCGATCAGGTCGGAGACGACGCCGGTCTTGTCGACGATGCGCAGGCCGCCGTTGCGGAAGCTGATGATCATCTTGCCGTTCGGCAGGAAGGCCATTCCCCAGGGCCGGTCGATCCTGGCTATGGTCTCGACGGCATAGCCCTGGGTTCCGCTCACGATCGGGGCTTTTGTCTGACCGGGAAAAGCCGGGGTGGTGACATAACCATCGTTGGAATTGCGATTGGGTCCGCACAGGGCGGCGATGCGGGCGCGCTCGGCGGCCGAGCCGGCGACACCGGCGAAGTCCGGACCCGGCGGGAATTGCGGGATTGCCGCCTTGGGCGCAGCGGCGGTTTGCTGGGACCAGCCCCCGGTCGCGGTGGTCAGGGTCAGGGTGATGGCCAGGCCAGCCGTCAGCGCCGTTGCGCCAAGGTGCGCCGCTTTGAACATGGGTAGCCTCCTCGGCCCTGCAATGGACCTTCGGTCCAGTACGTCCCGAACTGGCCGCTAGATCAACTGTGCGGCGATTTTTTTTGCCAGATCACCCAGCTCGGCCGGATCGGCCATGCCGCCGCCGTGGCGGCCAAGGGGTACGCCTTCCCAGCGCGGAATGATGTGGACGTGGGTGTGGAACACCGTCTGGCCGGCCGCCGCGCCATTGTACTGGGTGACGATGACGCCGTCAGGCTGCAGGGCGGCGATCGCGGCGCGCGCCAACCTCTGGGTGGCGGCCATGACCTTGCCCAGGGGTTCGGGCTCCATGTCGAGCAGGTTTCGGGCCTTCGAGGTCTTCGAAATGATCAGGCAGTGGCCTTCTGACTGGGGGAAGGCGTCCATGAAGGCCAGGACGTCGGCGTCCTCAAAAATCTTCACCGACGGGATTTCGCCGCGCAGGATTTTGGCGAACACATTGTTGTCGTCGTAGGCACCCTCAAGGCTCATGATTTCCCCGTTCGATTGCTCAATTACGCGTCAATCCGTTTGCCCTGAATTCGCACAATAATCTGTAGGAATCTCTCCCAATTGCCCTTATAGGCGGTCGCCCGCGCGCCGCGGCGGCCTCAACTGCGGCAAAACCGTTCAAAATCAACGAACACGTCATCCCCCTTGGGTGGCCGTTCGACAGCGGGCGGTATATGTTGGAAAAAGCGCCCTTTCGGTCCTGCCGCAAAGGGCCTTTGGGCTGTGAGTAAGAGAAGGGACCTTTTATGGGTCTGCCGCGAGCACAAGGTCTTTACGACCCCCGGAACGAACATGACTCCTGCGGTGTGGGCTTCGTCGCCAACATCAAGGGCCGAAAGAGTCATGACATCGTCGCCAAGGGTCTGGAGATCCTGGTCAACCTCGATCACCGGGGCGCGGTCGGCGCTGACCCGCTGGTGGGCGACGGCGCGGGCATTCTGATCCAGATTCCGGACAAGCTTTACCGCGCCTGGGCGCAGGCCAATGACGTCGATCTGCCGGCGCGGGGCGAATACGCCGTGGCCATGTGTTTCCTGCCCCGCGATCCGGGCACCCGTATCGTGGCGGTCGAACAGTTCGAGCATTTCATCCGCGTCGAAGGCCAGACCCTGCTGGGCTGGCGCGATGTGCCGTTCAACACCGAAGGCCTGGGCAAGGCCGTGATGGCGCAGATGCCGGTGATCCGTCAGGCGTTTGTGGCCCGCGGGCCGAACGTCAAGGACCAGGACGCGTTCGAGCGCAAGCTGCTGGCAATCCGCAAACAGACGCAAAACCCGCTGGAAGCCCTAGCGGAAAAGAAGAACCTGCCGGGCCTGACCGAGCTCTACATGCCGTCGTTCTCGACGCGCACCGTGGTCTACAAGGGCCTGTTGCTGGCCGGCCAGGTCGGCAGTTTCTACACCGATCTGCAGGATCCGCTATGTCAGTCGGCCCTGGCCCTGGTTCACCAGCGGTTTTCGACCAACACCTTCCCGTCCTGGAAGCTGGCGCACCCGTATCGCTACGTCGCCCACAACGGCGAGATCAACACGGTGCGCGGCAACGTCAACTGGATGAACGCGCGCCGGCGCACGCTGGAAAGCGATCTGATGGGACCGGATCTGGCCAAGATGTGGCCGTTGATCCCGCACGGCCAGTCGGACACCGCCTGCCTGGATAACGCCCTGGAACTGCTGGTGGCCGGCGGCTATCCGCTGGCCCAGGCGGTGATGATGCTTATCCCGGAAGCGTGGGCCGGCAACCCGCTGATGGACGCCAAGCGGCGGGCTTACTACGAGTATTACGCCGCCCTGATGGAGCCGTGGGACGGCCCGGCCGCCATCGCCTTTACCGACGGCCGTCAGATCGGCGCGACCCTGGACCGCAACGGCCTGCGCCCCGCGCGGTTCTGCGTCACCGACGATTACATGGTGATCATGGCTTCGGAGAGCGGCGTGCTGCCGATCCCCGACGAGAAGATCGTGCGCAAGTGGCGCCTTCAGCCCGGCAAGATGCTGCTGATCGACCTGGAAGAAGGCCGCATCGTCGAGGACGACGAGATCAAGACGCGGCTGGCCGAACAGCACCCCTATGAAGAGTGGCTGCATAAGACCCAGTTCAAGCTGGAAGAGCTGCCGTACCTGAAGGAAGAGTCCCTGCCGGAGCCGGCGGACGCCGCCAGCCTGCTCGATCGCCAGCAGGCCTTTGGCTACACCCAGGAAGACATCGCGTTTTTCCTGGAGCCGATGGCGGTGACGCCGGACGACCCCATCGGCTCGATGGGCGTCGACATTCCGCTGGCCGTGCTGTCGAACAAGCCCAAGCTGCTCTACGATTATTTCAAGCAGAACTTCGCCCAGGTGACCAACCCGCCGATCGATCCGATCCGCGAGGAGCTGGTCATGAGCCTGGTCTCGATGATCGGACCCCGGCCGAACCTGCTGGGCCACCACGCCGGCAACCACAAGCGGCTGGAAGTCTCCCAGCCGATCCTGACCAATGCGGATCTGGAAAAGATCCGCTCGATCGACACCCTGCTGGATGCGGCCTTCCGCACCGAGACGATCGACATCACCTATGACGCGTCGACGGGCGCGGCGGGCATGGAAGCCGCGCTTGACCGGGTCATGACCCAGGCGACGGAGTGTGTGCTGGCCGAGGCCAACATCCTGATCCTGTCGGACCGGGCGGTCTCGGCGGACCGCATCCCCATTCCCGCGGCCCTGGCCACGGCGGCGGTGCACCACAAGCTGATCCGTCAGGGCCTGCGCATGCAGACCGGCCTGGTCATCGAGACCGGCGAAGCGCGCGAAGTTCACCACTTCTGCGTCCTGGCCGGCTATGGCGCCGAGGCGGTGAACCCCTATCTGGCGTTCGAAACGCTGGAACAGATCCGCGCGCGCATGGACCTGAAGCTCAAGCCCTACGAGGTTCAGAAGAACTTCATCAAGGCGGTCGGCAAGGGTGTGCTCAAGGTCATGTCGAAGATGGGCATCTCGACCTACCAGTCCTATTGCGGCGCCCAGATTTTCGACGCCATCGGCCTGTCGACCGAGCTGCTGGACAAGTATTTCACAGGCACCGCCTCGACCATCGAAGGCTCCGGCCTGGCCCAGATCGCCGAAGAGGCCGTGCAGCGTCACGCCCAGGCCTATGGTAATAACCCGATCTACAAAAACGCGCTCGATGTCGGCGGCGGCTATGCCTACCGCATCCGCGGCGAGGAGCACGCCTGGACGCCGGAATCGGTGGCCAGTCTGCAGCACGCTGTGCGCGGCAACATCACCGCCGAATACGAGGCCTTCGCTCGCTCGATCAACGACCAGAGCCAGCGCAACCTGACCATCCGCGGCCTGATGAAATTCAAGTACGCTGACAAACCCCTGTCCCTGGACGAGGTTGAACCGGCCGAAGAGATCGTCAAGCGGTTCGCCACCGGCGCCATGAGCTTCGGCTCGATCAGTCGTGAGGCGCACACCACCCTGGCCATCGCCATGAACCGGATCGGCGGCAAGTCGAATACCGGCGAGGGCGGCGAAGAAGTCGACCGTTTCAAGCCGATGGCCAATGGCGATTCCATGCGCTCGGCCATCAAGCAGGTGGCCTCTGGCCGGTTTGGCGTGACGACGGAATATCTGGTCAACGCCGACGACATCCAGATCAAGATGGCCCAGGGTGCCAAGCCCGGGGAGGGCGGCCAGCTGCCCGGCCACAAGGTCGATGCGAACATCGCCCGGGTGCGGCACTCGACGGCCGGCGTCGGACTGATCTCGCCGCCGCCGCACCACGACATCTATTCGATCGAAGACCTGGCCCAGCTGATCCACGACCTGAAGAACGCCAATCCCAAGGCGCGGATTTCGGTCAAGCTGGTCTCGGAAATCGGTGTCGGCACCGTGGCCGCGGGCGTCTCCAAGGCGCGCGCCGACCATGTGACTATTTCGGGCTACGACGGCGGCACGGGCGCAAGCCCGCTGACGTCGCTGACCCACGCCGGCAGCCCCTGGGAAATCGGCCTGGCCGAGACCCAGCAGACCCTGCTGATGAACGGCCTGCGCGGCCGTATCGCGGTGCAGACCGACGGCGGCCTGCGCACCGGCCGGGACGTGGCCATCGCCGCCCTGCTGGGCGCAGACGAGTTCGGTTTCGCCACCGCGCCGCTGATCGCGGTGGGTTGCATCATGATGCGCAAGTGTCACCTCAACACCTGCCCGGTGGGCGTAGCGACGCAAAACCCGGTGCTGCGCGCGCGCTTCACCGGCCAGCCCGAGCACGCCATCAACTACTTCTTCTTCGTGGCCGAAGAGCTGCGGGCGATCATGGCTGAACTGGGCTTCCGCACCATCAACGAGATGATCGGCCGTGCCGACCGCCTCGACGTTGCGCCGGCCGTCAATCACTGGAAGGCCAAGGGCGTTGACCTGTCCAAGCTGCTCTATGTGCCGGACGTTGATCCGAACCTAGCCCGCTGGAATTCCGAGCGCCAGGATCACGGCCTGGACGCGGCCCTCGACCAGGACCTGATCAAGGCCTCGGAAGCGGCTCTGGAAAAGAAACAGCCGGTGATTATAGAGCGCACGGTGCGCAACGTGAACCGCACCGTCGGCGCCATGCTGTCAGGCCGGGTCGCCGAGCGGTATGGCCATGCCGGCCTGCCGGACGGGACCATCTCGATCCGCATGAAGGGCGTCGCGGGGCAAAGCTTTGGCGCCTTCCTGGCCCATGGCGTGACCCTGGAGCTGACCGGCGATTCCAACGATTATGTCGGCAAGGGCCTGTCGGGCGGCCGGGTGATCGTCAAGGCGCCCGAGACCTCCGATCGCGAGCCGACGCAGAACATCATCGTCGGCAACACGGTGCTTTACGGCGCCATCGCTGGTGAGGCCTATTTCGAAGGGGTGGCGGGCGAGCGGTTCGCCGTGCGCAACTCGGGCGCCGTCGCGGTGGTCGAGGGCACCGGCGATCACGGCTGCGAGTACATGACCGGCGGCGTTGTCGTGGTTCTGGGCGATACCGGGCGCAACTTTGCAGCCGGCATGTCCGGCGGCCTGGCCTATGTCTATGACCCCGACGGACGGTTCGACAGCTGCTGCAACAAGGCGATGGTCGGGCTGGAGCCGCTGGTTTCGACCGCGGATCCGGAAGACCCGCGCGCCCCCCGGCAAAAGGCTCTGGGCTCGCACGACGCCGGCATGGGCGACATGCTGCGTTTTGACGTCGAGCGCCTGCGCATCCTGGTCGAACGTCACCTGCTCTATACCGGCAGCGCGCGGGCGCGGGACATCCTCGATAACTGGGACGCAGCCGTGACGAAATTCGTCAAGGTCATGCCCAAGGATTATCGGTCGGCGCTGGAACAGATGGAGACGGAACGGCTCGCCGCCACCGTCGCTGCTGAGTAACCCCTAGAGTTCGGAGCTTACTGCATGGGCAAGCCCACCGGCTTCCTGGAGATCGAGCGGCGCGACCGCGGCTATGAAAAGCCCGAAGCGCGCCTGAAGCACTGGCGTGAGTTCGTCCAGCCTCTGGGCCTGGACAAGAGCCGCGAGCAGGCTTCGCGCTGCATGAACTGCGGCATCCCGTTCTGTCACACGGGCTGCCCGGTCAATAACCAGATCCCCGACTGGAACGATCTGGTCTATCGCGACCAGTGGAAGACCGCGCTCGAGAACCTGCACTCGACCAACAACTTCCCCGAGTTCACCGGCCGCATCTGCCCGGCGCCCTGCGAGGCGGCCTGCACGCTGAACATCGTCGAGACCCCGGTCACCATCAAGACGATCGAGTGCGAGATCATCGACCGCGGCTATTCGGAAGGCTGGGTCGCGCCACAACTGGCCCCCGCCAAAACCGGCAAGAAGGTCGCCGTGATCGGCTCGGGCCCTGCCGGCATGGCCTGTTCGCAGCAACTGGCCCGCGCCGGTCATGACGTGACCCTGTTCGAAAAGAACGACCGGATCGGCGGCCTGCTGCGGTACGGCATTCCCGACTTCAAGATGGAAAAGCACCACATCGACCGGCGCATGAAGCAGATGGAGGCCGAAGGCGTCTCTTTCCGCACCGGCGTCGAGGTGGGCAAGGATGTCACCCTGGATCAGCTGCGCGGCGAGTATGACTCGGTGGTACTGTCCGGCGGCGCTGAACAGCCGCGCGACCTTGATCTGCCGGCCCACAATTACGAGGGCATCCATTTCGCCATGGATTTCCTGACCCAGCAGAACAAGCGCAATGCGGGTGACGCTGAAGACGTTGCAGCGCCGAACGGCTCGACCATCTCGGCCAAGGGCAAGCATGTCGTGGTCATCGGCGGTGGCGATACGGGTTCCGACTGCATCGGCACGTCGAACCGGCACGGCGCGGCAAGCGTGGTGCAGCTGGAAATCATGCCGGCCCCGCCGGAAAAGGAAAACAAGGCCCTGACCTGGCCGAACTGGCCGCTGAAAATGCGCACGTCTTCATCGCAGGAAGAGGGCGTGGATCGAGATTTCGCCGTGCTGACCAAGCGGGCGATTGGCACGGACGGCAAGATCGAAGCCATCGAGTGCGTCAAGGTTGACTGGGAAGGCGGCAAGCTTCGCGAAATTCCCGGCAGCGAGTTCCAGCTGAAAGCGGATCTCGTGCTGCTAGCTATGGGCTTCGTCGGTCCGCGCAAGGCGCCGTTGATCGAGGGCCTGGATGTCGATCCGCGCGGCAACGTCAAGGCTGACATGACGGCCTATGCGACCAGCCAGTCCGGTGTCTATGCCTGCGGCGACATGCGCCGGGGCCAGTCGCTGGTGGTCTGGGCCATTCGCGAAGGCCGCCAGTGCGCCCATGCCGTCGACAAGGCGCTGATGGGAAAAACCGACCTGCCCCGATAGGTCGAAGGTCAGCTGACCTCGAAGACGTCCAGGTCGACGGCGCCGGGCGCCCGCGCGCCGACGGCTATGGCCAGAATGCCGTTGAGCCTTGCAAGGCCCGGCGCTGCGGTTGTCAGTCGCACGAAGGTGCGGAAGTAGTAGGTTGACGGATCGACAATCTCGCCCCGGCCCAGAGCGGCCAGAATACCGGGCGGACCGACCCGCACGCCTTGTGAGCGCACCTCGACATGGCCATGCCCCTCGATGTCGAGGGCATAGTGTGCGTCGATCTCCATGCCGCCGTCGGCGAGAATGGTTTGCCAGTCGCCGCCGCCGGCCAGGATACGACCGCTCAAGTCGCCCTTGACGGTCCCGCCGACGATCGGAATGAACCGGCGTCCGGGCGCGCCATCCGCAATGGTTACGGGTGGTCCGACAAGAACGTGCAGACGCGCCATGAGGGTGAGCGAGGGGGTCATGGTTTCGCCGCTTCCTGTGCGCGCAGGCCTGTGAGCGCCTGATAGGATTTCGAAATTGTCTCAAGCTCGCCGGGAGCAAACACGTCTTCGATGCGGCTGAAGCCCTGGGGCGCGCGCTCGTGGGCCAGTTGCATGCACTGTTCCGGGCCGTTGCCACGATTGGCCCGGACGATCACCGCCGTGGCGGGCAGGCGCTCGGCCTCGTAAGTCGAGAGCGCGGTCTGCGCCGGTGCGGGTCCGGACGCCGAGGTCAGTGCGCGGACCAAGGCGTCGGCGTCAAGGATCGCCTGGCTCGCGCCGTTTGAACCGATTGGATACATGGGGTGCGCCGCATCCCCGAGCAGTGTCACGCGACCGTGGGACCACCGCGAGAGCGTGTCGCGGTCGACCATCGGAAACTCGAACACAGCTTCGGCGGATCGAATGAGTCCCGGGACGTCGAGCCAGTCAAAACACCAGTCTTCGAAAGCCGGCAGAAAGGCCCCTAGGTCGCCGGGTTTGTTCCAGTCTTCACGCTGGGCAAGTTCCTTGACCGGCAATTCGGCGATCCAGTTGATCAGCTGGCGCCCATCGGCCTGAACCGGGCGGATGGGATAGGCCACGAACTTCTGGTTTTGATGGCCGGACATGATCATGCTGGCCCCGGTCAGGAAGGGTTGGGCCAGGCTGACCCCTCTCCACAGCATGCGGCCGGAATAGGCCGGCGGGCCCTCGTCGGGCTGATAGTGGGCGCGGATGCTGGAGTGGATGCCGTCGGCGGCGATGAGCAGATCGCCCTCGAACCGGGTTGGCCCGCCGGCTTGAGTGGCGCACTCGATGACGACGCCCGAGCTGTCCTGACTGAAGGCCGTCACGCGATGGCCGGTCAGGACGCTGCTCGTCCCCAGTCGCGCGCGGACGGCCTCCAGCAAGGTCATCTGCAAATGACCGCGATGCAGGGAAAGCTGGGGCGCGGCGTGCCCGGCATAATGGCCGCGAGGCTCGCCCCAGATGCGCTGGCCATGGCTGTTGAAATAGACCAGCTCCCGCGTGACGACCGCCTGGGCTTCAAGAGCCGGCAGCAGGCCAAGTGCGGTGAGGATCCGGCCGGCGTGCGGCAACAGATTGATGCCAACGCCCAGCGGGCGAATTTCGGCGGCGGACTCCAGAACAATCACCGTGTGGCCAAGCTCGTGCAAACAAAGCGCCGCCGTCAGGCCGCCGATTCCGCCCCCCGCAATAATTATCCGCATGGCTTTGCCTGTCATGGCGCCGCCGCGCCGCGCCGTGCAACGACGGCGATGGTCAGGCGGGCGACGCAGGTCGGGCGACCCTGGTCATCCTTGATCTCGATCCCCCAGACCTGGCTGGTGCGGCCAAGATGGAACGGGCGCGCGACGCCGGTGACGAAGCCGTCGGAAACGGCCCGCAGGTGGTTGGCGTTCACCTCCTGACCGACGCAGTAAAACCGCTCAGGATCGACACACAGGTTCGCCGCCAGACTGGCCAGGGTTTCGGCCAGGACTACGGAAGCGCCCCCGTGCAAAATTCCCATCGGCTGCCGGGTTCGCCCATCTACTGGCATGCGACCCTCCAGCCAGTCGGGCCCGAAGGCCGTCATTTCGATGCCGAGCGTGCCGTTGATGTCGGCGGTGTGGCCGGCGTTCAACGCCAGCAGGTCCAGGTTCGCGTGCCATACAGGTTGGGTCATGGGATCCCTTCCTGCCAGATCGCCGGGAAGCTGTCAGCGCCCAAGGCAAAGCTGATGTGAACAGGATGGCCCTCAGAACTTGTAGTTCAGTTCGGCCATGGCCGTGCGGCCCGGGAACGGGTGGAACAGGAAGTAGCGGCGGTCGCCGAGGTTATCGATGCCGAGGGCCGCTTCCCAATGCGCGTCGATCTTGTAGCCGACGCGGGTATCGACGACGAAGAACGGATCAAAGCCCTGATAGGTGTGGGTGACCACGTCCGAGTTGTCGATCGAGGCGTAGAGCCGCTCGCTGTAGCGGCCGGCCAGCGTCCAGCTCAGCCGGTCGGTCGGCCGCCATGTGCCGACTAGGGTCGCCTTGAACTTCGGGATGCCGGGAACCTGCTTGCCGACCGCGGCGGCGAAGGCGGCGTCCTTTTCCACGACCGGGTCCGTCCAGGTGGCGCTGCCGGACAGGTCAAAGCCCTTGAACAGCACGTCCTTTAACTCGGCCACCAGCTCGACGCCGCGGACGTGGGTGCGGTCGATGTTCTGGACGTAGGAGAACAGGGTCGTCGACTTGGGAATCAGGGGCGCGGTCTGGGAGATCAGGGCGTCGGTGATCCTCTCGTCGAACAGCGACAGCCTGACCCGTCCGCCGTCGATCGGGTGCTCGATCGCTAATTCGCCGGAGCGGGCGTGCTCGGGCCGCAGGGTGGGATTGGGCACGGTCAGCGTCGCGCCGGTGGTGATCGCCTGGTAGAGCTCCTGCACCGTCGGGAAGCGGTAGGCCTCGCCATAGGAGCCGGACAGGATCCAGCCCGAACCGCTCGCCCAGGTCACGCTGGCCTTGGGTGAGACCTTGCCGGCCGACAGCTCCGGCTGGTGAACCGACAGGGCGGGCGATGAGGAAAAGTTGAAGCCGTTTGAGGCCTTCCAGTCCTCGTACCGGCCGCCGATCGTCACCTTCACGTTGTCGTTCACATTGAGGGCATCCTGCGCCCACAGGGCGCTGGTGCGGGTCTGGCCCAGCGACTGCTGGGTCAGGGCGCCGGCCGCCCCGTCGATCCAATTGGGGGTGGCGTATTTCGAGCTGGCCAGTTCGACCTTGTCGTCGTGGGCGCCGAAGCTCAGCGCCTGATCGCCGATCTTGCGAGAGGCCGAGGCGTCGAGGCCGCGCCAGCCAGTACCGTCCATGCGCAGGATCGTGCCGGCGCCGCCGACCAGGGCGCCGGGTATCGCGGTCGTCGGCGTGCGCTGCACGTCCTTCTGATAGTCGTAGAGGCTGGCCGAAGCATTCCAGGTCCAGGGCCCGTCGCCGCGCGAGGCCATGGACAGGCTTTGCATGATGTGGCCCTCATCAAACGAATAGGTTCCGTTCGAGAAGGCGCTGGCGGCCACGCTGTAGGCGCGTCCGTCGAAGTTCAGCGTGCCGGAATAGACGGGCTGGCCGGCGGCGTCGCGCGCATAGGTCTCGACATGGGAGTCGGTGGCGTTGCCGAACCGGCCGATGGAATAGATCGCCGAGGCGAAGGGCAGGTCATAGCCGACGCGCAGCTTCACATTGGTTTGCAGCTGGTGCTCCAGGCCGCCGGCCCCGAAGACGGCGATCGGGGAATTGGTGCGATTCACTTCGGCAAAGGAGCCGGTCACCACGGTTCCCGACGCGCTGGTCGAGCCGGGCCTGGCGACGGTGACGTAAGAGAGCGGCTGGCTGTTGCTTTCAACCACGTTGCCGGACAGGCGGAACCAGAGGTTGTCGCGCCGGTCGCCGATAGAGGCCGACAGCTGGCCAGCGCCGTAGCTGTCGTCGGTGCCGTACTGGGCAAAGCGCTGCATCGATCCGGCGGCGCGGATCGAGCCTTCGAGCCTTTGCGGCGTGCGGGTGCGGATGTTCAGAACCCCGCCGATGGAGTTGCCGGCATAGGCCGCCGAGAACGGGCCGTAGAGGAAGTCCACCGAGGCGATCTCTTCCGGATAGACCATGCTCCAGCGCGGTGAGGCGGTGGAATTGTTGTTGCCGATCAGGGCCGAGAGCAGCACGCCGTCGGCAAAGATCAGGGTCCGGGCGCTGGCCCCCAGGCCGCTGGTGCGCGTAGCGAGCGGGGCTTGCGTGTCGCCGATGTGGCGTTTGCGGACGATCAGGCTGGGCAGATATTTGACCGTGTCCTCGACGTTGATGGCGTTGACGGTCTGGCTGATGTCTTCGCCCGTTACCGTCTCCTGGGTGGCGGGCGTCGCGCGGGCGCCGGCGCTGATGATCAGGGAATCGACCGTGGTGACGTCGGAAGGCGTCTGGGCCGCAGCGGGAAGGGCGGTGGCCGCAAGGACGGCGAGCGAAGCACTCGAAGCGAGCGCCATAAAGCGGTGGAGTGACATGAATGTATTTCCTGAAGAGTCATGAAGCGCGTAGCCGACAGGCTCCGCGCGTACGGATCAGACCTTCAGGAGCGGGGCGGGGCCTGGCTGGGCGGCCGTGGCGGCGCGCGGGCGGCGTAGGGGGCGTGAGCGACAGCCGGCAGCCTGTAGGCCGTCAGGGTCGCGTAGACGGCGGGATGGACGGCGAGAGTCAGGTCGTTCGGGGCGGCGACGGCGGGCGCCAGGCAATGGTCGCAGTGAGGGCAGGGCGCCGGGGTCTGCTTGTCCGGCGCACCGGGAATCTTGATGGTCTGCAGGCCATGGCTGGTGCAGATCTGGATGGTTTGAACCGGAGCGGGCGCCGCCATGGCCGCACTGCCGGTGAAGGCCTGGACAAGCAGGGCCAGCGTGGCAATGAGCGCCAGCGCAACTTGCTTAGCCGAGGTTTGAGTCAGGCCCATCCGGTCGCCGTTACGCCGAAACGCGCGCGACGGACAAGTCAAATCCTGGCCGGGCCGCACACATCACGTGCCTAGAACCTCGCCCGCAGGCCAACATAGACGCCGCGCGGCGCACCCGGCGTTACGGACTGTTCCTCAGGATCGAGCGGCAGCGGTTGAGGCCGGATGGTCCGCACGCCGCCGGCGTCGAAATAGGTTCCGAACGTGCCGTATTGTTCATTAAAAAGATTGTCGATCCGTCCAAAAATGCACACCTTTTCTGTGATGGCGTAGTCGACCCGCGCGTCCGCCGTCCAGTAGCCGGGCAGCTTGGGATTGTCATTGCCCTCGTCGCCGACGACGTATTGCGAGCCGGTGTACTGAGTGTCGAACCCGAGGGTCAGTTTCGGCGTAACCTTCAGATCGGCGCCGGCTTTGGCCCGCTGGGCGGGGATGCCGCCCAGGTGATCGCCGGGCTGAATCTGGATGTCACCGTTCGCGTCGGCGACCGGATTATTTGGCGAGGCCAGGGTTCCGGCGAACTCGTAGGTGGCGTTGACCACGCTGTAGCCGAGGAACGCCGACCATTTGGCGGTGTCGAAGTTGAGCTGGGTTTCAAAGCCCCGGCGACGGGTCTTGGGAACGTTGGCATAGTAGCCGCGGCCGCTGAGATTGCTGGCCAGGGAGACGATGTCGTCGGTGTTGTCGGTGGTGAAGGCGCTGGCGGTCCAGGAGATCGACAGGGTTTTCAGATCGGCCGAGCCGCGGGTTCCAGCCTCGAAGGTTCTCGAAATCACCTGGCGAAGCGGCGGATCTGAGACAAGCGAGTTTTCCAGCAGGCAGGGCTTGTCCGGATCGCTGCAGCCAAGCTCCAGGGGTGTCGGCGCCCGGTTGGTTTCCGAATAGCCGGCGAACCAGGTCTGCTCGCCATGCCGCCAGGCCAGGTTGGCGGCGGGATTGACCCGGCTGAACCGGTGATTGCTGGTCAGGGACGGGTTGACGCCGGTCAGGTCTTTCAGATCAACTTTCTGGCTGTTGTATCGCCCGCCGAGGGTGAGCGACAGGTCTGGCGTCAGGTCGATGGTGTTGGCGGCGAAGACGCCGGAAACATTGCTCTTCACGTCCAGATCGGCCGGCCCGTAGGCGACATCCGGTCCGGTATGGATGACCTGCCCAAGCCCCGGAACGGTTCCGGTGATATTGGGCAGGGGGTAGTAGGTGTCGACGACTTCCAGTTCCGGATTGATCAGCCCAAGCGTGCTGTTCGAGCGAAAGTGAATGTCGCTGGCGTCATAGGATGCGCCGAACGAGAGCGTGTTCTTGCGGCCGAAAAGGGGGTTATCGCTCGACACCTGAACCGAGGTGCCGGTGGTTTTGCTGTTGGTCCAGGTGCGATCCAGGGTGCCGTAAGGGACGCGCGGACCGTCAAGGCTGTTTATCTGATTGCGGCAGCCATCGGTGTCGACCGTCGAGACAGGGCAGGGGATCGGCGTCCCTGACGACGTCAGGACCTGAAACTCTGAGGCGGAAATCGACGATGGAAAGCCATCGCTCTGCAGGCAAAGCGTATTGGCCAGCGGTCCGGTGGACGCACAGCGCTCGAAGTCCGAGTCGTTGCCGTCCAGGTGCGCCTGCGTGAACCGGCGGGTGTGCAGGCCGCCCTGCAACGACCAGCCGCCGCCGATGTCGAAGCGGCCGTTCAGGGCCGCGAACTGGGCCTGGTTGTGGCTGGTCTGGGGGAAGGTGAATATGGCCCGAGGATCGGCGTCCAGCAGGTCGACCGGGGTGGGGCCAATTACGCCGACGCGGCTGTCGCTGGATCCGGCGACGAGGTGGAACTCACCGCCCATGGCCTTCATGCCCAGGTCGCCAAAAGCCCGGGACGCCGACGAGCCTGAGTTCGGTCGCCAGCCGGCGACTTCGCCGCCATCGATCACGCCATAGGCGCTGAAGCTCCCGTTTTCCCAGCCGCCCTGCAGCGCGCCAGTGCGTGTTCCAAAGGCGCCGCTTTCGGCGTTGGCTTCAACCCCTTGCCAGGTGAAGCCGTCGCGAGTGCGCAAGGCCAGGGCGCCGCCCAGGGCATTAAGGCCGAAAGCCGGATTGCTGGTGACCAGATCGATGCGCGTGATGGCGGCCTTGGGGATCAGGTCCCAGTTCATGGTGTCGCCGAACGCCTCGTTCAGCCTCTGGCCGTTGAGGTAGACTGCCAGGCCCTGGGGCAGGCCCTGCAGCGGCGAGGCGCTGAAGCCGCGGTAGTTGACGTCGCTGGTGAACGGGTTGCCTTGCGTGTCAGCGACGTTCACGCCGGCGACGCTCTGTTGCAGGGCCTCGGTGACCGACAGAGACCCGGTTTTGGCCAGGTCCTCGGCGCCGACGCTGCTGATGGTCTGGCCCAGGCGGTTGAGCGAGACGCCGCCGCCCAGGGGGGCGGGCGCCACGACGATCAGTTCGTCCACCGTGGTTACGTCGCCGTCCGCCGCATGGGCGGTGATGGGGGCTGCGAAGGCTGAAGCCAACAGGACAAGCACGAGAACGCGTTTCATTGAAGAGAGCCTTTTCCCCACGGTCCGGTCGCAATGCCGGGCGCCATTTGACCGGGTGATTAGCCGAACGCCCTGGCCGGCGCTTTGCAAAAGCGCAAACCGGCAATCATTCACCCCGTTGCCGCACTTTTTGCAGAGGTAGACTTGAACGCCGCGCGGCGTCATCTGTGCGGGGTGCTGATCCCGATCCGTCTTCGCCTGATCCTTGCCCCGGCCCTGGTGGTGCTGGCCAGTCTGGCTGCGCTTGCCGCCTCCGAGATCGGTGATGCACGCTCGCGGGTGAAGGCTGAAACCGAGTCCGGCCTGCAACTGGCCCGCCTGTTGATCGACAGCGCCCTGGCCCGCACGGCCGAGGGGGGCGATCCGGCCCTGGCCATGGCCCAGCTGGAGCGCGAATTACCGCCGGTCGTTCGCCACGTCACGATCCGGGTTGAGGGGCCCCAGGGACGCACTCTGGCGGAGCCAAGCGTACAAACACCGACAGCGCCCGACTGGTTCACGCGAATGATCACCGTGCCGCCGGTGATCACACGCTTTCCAATCCGCATCGCCGATATGCCCTATGGCCAGGTCGTGCTGTCCGCCGCGCCGCGCGACGAGATCGAGGAGGCCTGGGTCAACTGGCGCGACGAGATGATCGTGCTGACCCTGGTTTCGGCCGCCGTCATCGCCGTGATCCTGATCGCCCTGAGCCTGGCCCTGCGGCCCCTGGCCAAACTTTCCGAGGCGCTGGGGCGGCTGGAAGAGGGTGATTTCACCGCCCGGGTTTCAAGTTCGACCGACCCTCAGCTTCGGCACCTGGCCGGCCGGTTCAACCAGCTGGCCGGGTCACTGGAGCAGGTTGGGGCCGACAACCGGCTGCTGATCGACCGGTTGATGTCGGTGCAGGAAGGTGAGCGGCGGCAGATCGCCTCGGAACTGCACGATGAAATCGGCCCGTCGCTGTTTTCAATCCGCGCCGACCTGGGCGCCATTTCCCGCCTGACCCGCAAGCTGAGCGATGATCCGGCCGAAATCCGCGACCGTCTGACCTCGATCTCGGAGATGATCACCCAGATCCAGCGGATCAATGCGCGGTTGCTGGAGCAGTTGCGGCCGGTGATCCTGGACCAGCTGCCGCTCGCCCAGGCATTGCAGAAGCTGATCGAGGGCTGGCGCGGGCGCTATGGCGAGATGACCTGGGCCGCTGAGGTTGGGCAAGGTCCCGAGCTGTCGGACATTCGCAATCAGGCCCTCTATCGCAGCGCCCAGGAAGCCTTGACCAACATCGTGCGGCACGCCGGCGCCAAGCGCGTCAAGCTGGCCCTCAGGCGCGGCGGCGGCCTGGTCACCCTGGCCGTTGAAGACGACGGCGCAGGCTTCCCCGAAGGCTATCGGCTCGGCATCGGCCTCCTGGGGATGCAGGAGCGGGCGCGGGCGCTGGGCGGTCGGCTGGAGCTGGGCAAGAGCCTGTCCGGCGGCGCACTGGTCACCATCGGGATTCCCGAAGCGGAGGCGGGCGAATGAAGCTGCTGCTGATCGACGACCATCCGATCGTTCGTGCGGGCTGCCTGAGGGTGCTGCAGCAGCGCGAGGGCTTGGAGGTGCGAGAGGCGGACACCGCTGCAAAGGGGCTGGCCCTGGCCGACGAATTCCGCCCTGACATTGTCATTCTTGACCTCAACCTGCCTGATCGGCGGGGACTTGATGTTCTGGCCGATCTGCGGGCCCGCCATCCGGCCAGCGCCGTGATTGTGCTGTCAATGTATGAGGAGATCGCCTTTGTAACCTCGGCCATGGAGGCGGGCGCGCGAGGCTATGTGACCAAGAACGATGATCCTGAATGTCTGTTCGAGGCCATCGATACGGTGATGGCGGGCAGGATCTATCTGTCGCGGATCGTCGAACAGCGTCTGGCCCGGGCCCGTATCGCCGAAGAGACGGACCCCATGGCCGGGATGACAGTGCGCGAACGGCGTCTGCTGGGCCTGCTGGCCCAGGGCAAGGCCCTGGCCGAGGCCGCCGCCGAACTGGATGTCAGCTATCGCACTACGGCCGAGGAGGCCGCCCGTCTGCGCGTGCGCCTGCGGCTGCGCACCAACGCGGCGCTGATCAAGTTCGCGGTCGAGCACACGGTCAGTTAGCGGTCAGATGGCGCACGGGACTCAAAGGATTGGTCTGGTTCTGGCGCTTCTGCTGACCGCGTGCCGGCAGGAGCCCATCACCTTTGACGGCAAGGATTTTGAGGCTCACGGGCTCAAGGGCGCCAGGCCGGCGGCGGGCTGGGAAAAGGTCTTCGCCGTCTATGCCAGCGCCGAGCCGGGCGCGCCGCCTCTGACCGGGACCTATGTCCGCCACGGCGGCACGCTGGTGTTCAAGCCGGCCCTCGTTCCGGCCTCGGGCGCCCCGGTGCGCGCTGTATTGCATCAGGCCGACGGGTCGATCACCAGCGCGGTTTTCACGACTCCGGCTTCGGCCGCGGCCCGCTCTGCAGCCACGGTCAGCGCAATCTTTCCGACCGCCACGGAATGGCCGGCCAACGCGCACAAATTTGACATCGAGTTCTCGGCCCCCATGACGCGCGGGGTGGCGCTGGCCCACATCCGCCTGCTCGACGACACAGGCGAGCCGGTGAATGGGCCATTTGTCGAAACCGGACCGGAGGGTTGGAGCCCGGACATGAGGCGGCTCACAGTTTTGTTCAATCCGGCCCGGGAAGGTCCGGCGCTGGTCTCGGGCAAGCGCTACACCTTGTTGATCGACCAAAGCTGGCCCGCCGCCAATGGTCAGCCGCTGGCGAGTGAATTTCGTAAGGACATCACCGCGGTAGCCGCAGTGCGCCTGCCCGCCGATCCGGCCGCCTGGAAGATCGGACCGCCGGCAGGGCGCCGTTCTGACCTGGTTGTGGAGTTTCCCCGGCCCATGAACCAGGCCCTGGCGCTGCGGGCGATCACCGTCGAAGGCGTGGCAGGCAAGGCGCGGCTCGAAAATCACGAGACCCGTTGGATATTCACGCCGGACAAGTCGTGGACCCGGGGCAAGCATGTGCTGCGCATCGACCATGCGCTGGAAGATCTGGCCGGAAATCGTCTGCACCAGCTGTTCGATGCGGACGGATCCGGCGGCGTCCAGCCACAGCCGCCAGCGACCTTTGACCGGATCAGTTTTACGGTCGACTGAGCAGCTTGATCTGTTTGCGCGGGAAGCGGGCGGAAACCTCGGCCGCGGACAGCGTGAGCACGATCTCACCGGCCTGGGGGGTCACGTCGGCCGGATCGAGCAGGGCCAGGTCATCGCCAAAGTCCCCGTCCAGCCGCACATGCAGCTTGCCGTCGGACAGGCCGCCGGAACATTGGCCGATGGAAATCCAGCCGACGGTCGCGCCGTCGCGGGTGAGAACCTGTTCACCGAGCCTATGGGCGTTGCCGCCCAGGTCGCGGAAACAGACCATTTCGGTGACGCGGCCGGCGGCTGACAGGGGTGGGGTCTGGGCCTGAGCCGTTGCTGCGACGAGCGCGGCCAGCAAGGGCAGGGCGCCTGGGAGGCGGCGGCGGAATCCGTGGATCTGTGATTTCATGGCTACGCTCACAACGGGTCAGGCAGACGCCTGTTCCCGTTAGGGCTCAGATAGCGTGGCCATAAGGCCAATCAAGGGCAGGAATGTTTCGAAAACCTCGCCAGGCCCGAAGGCTGGTAGGCGCAGTAGGATTCGAACCTACGACCCGCTGATTAAGAGTCAGCTGCTCTACCAACTGAGCTATGCGCCCTTGAACACCGGGGCCGAATGGCCCCTGCGGCAAGGCGGCGGAACATAGTCTATTCTTTCCGCATGGCAAGCGAGTCGGGAGCCCTTTTGCATGGCAATGCGTAGCCTTACCGGCGCGGTCGATTTTGGCTATCTGGAAACCTACGCCGGGGGCGACCTTTCCCTTGTGGAAGAAGTGCTTGGGCTGTTCCGGCAGCAGACGGAAATCTGGGGCCCGATGCTGGATCCCGGATCGGAAGCCTGGCGCGACGCCGTCCACACGGTGAAGGGTGCGGCGCGGGGGATCGGGGCCAATGCCCTGGCGGCGGCTTGCGAACATGTTGAAGATGCCGGCTCGGGCGCCCTGCCGACCGTGCATGCCGAGATCAACGCCGCCCTGGCCGATGTGGCGGCCTATCTGCACGAACTGGCGCTACGGTCCTTGCGTTCCTGACCGCAGCTGGTCCCAGCGTTCGAACTCATAGGCGATGCTGCGGTCGATCAGGGTGCGCCAGACGGGCTCGGCGATGGATTCGGCAAGGCCTGCCGCGCGCGCCGAGACCTTCACCCGGGTGATGACCTCTTCGACGCGCACGTCGTCGCGCACATGGGCGCGATCGGACTTGATGCGGGCGGCGGCGTCCATATAGCCCTGCCGGCGGGCCAGAAGGGCCACAAGCTCGCGGTCCAGGGCGTCGACGCCGGCCCGGACCTGGGCCATGGATTCACAGGCCTGAGGGGCCGGAACAGCGTCAGTCAATATTCTAGATTCCTGCGCCAATATCGAGTCTTGAAAGAAAATCCTCGTGCATTTTTACTTCATCGGTTAGCCAGGTCACGAAGGCCTTTACCTGGGGCAGGCGGCCCTTGGCCTTGGGATAGACCAGGTGATAGGCGAAATCGACGTCGGTCGAAATCTCGAACGGCGTCACCAACCGTTCGGCGTCAAGGTCGGCCTGGGCCAGGGTGCGTTTGGCCAGAGCTATACCACGACCCTGGACGGCGGCCTCGATAACCAGGCTGGACTGGTTGAAGCGCGGACCGCGCTGTCCGTCGATGTCCTTGACCCCGCGCGCGGCCAGCCACATCGACCAGTCCGGGCAGCTTTCGTCAGCGTCGGGCGAGCCGTCATGCAGGAGCACGTGGTGTTTCAGATCTTCGAGGGTGTTCAAGGCGTTAGATGCCATCATCTCCGGACTTGCGACGGCGATCACGGATTCCCGCATCAGCCGGTGAACCTCCAGTCCCGGATAGCGGCCGCCGCCGTAGCGGATGGCCACATCCACCTCACCATTGGCGAAATCGACCAGTTCCATGCCGGCTGACACCCAGACGTCGACCTGGGGGTGTGCGGTTTCGAATCGCCCAAGGCGCGGAACCAGCCACTTGGCGGCGAAGGAGGGGGCCACCGAGACCGTCAGACGCCGGCCATCGACGGCGGCGGTCAGCATGGAAGCGGCTTCCCCAAGCCGGTCAAAGGCCTCACGCAGGGCGGGCAGGGCGATCTGGGCGGCGTCGGTTAACAAAAGGCCCTTGGGGGTGCGCTTGAACAGGGCCGCGCCGATGTAGTCTTCCAGATTCTGGATCTGCTGGCTGACGGCGCCGGGGGTAACCGACAGCTCGTCGGCGGCGCGGGAGAAATTCAGGTGGCGCGCGGCCGCCTCGAAGGCCCGCAGGGCGTTCAGGGGCGGCAGGCGGCGGCGGTCCATGACAAGTTTTCCTAAACGGTCCGGCAGGAGTTCTTGTTTGCGAATTGGAGCCCCAGCGCCCATTTTGCAAGCGTCCCGGTATATAGACTGTCTTTAGAGGACCTGAAAGCGTGAGTTCGGCCACTGGCCACCCAAAACCTCGTTTGACCGCCCTTTCCGGGGTGCGCAAAGGGCGCGTGGGTGAAGTGTGGCTGGTGGGCGCCGGTCCCGGCGACCCAGAACTTCTAACAGTCAAGGCGCTTCGCCTGCTTCAGGCCGCCGACGTCGTGGTCCATGACCGCCTGACGCCGCAGGCCATTCTGGATCTGGCCGGCCCGTCGGCGACCCTGATCGATGTGGGCAAGCGCAAGTCACGCCACACCCTGCCGCAGGACGACATCAACGCCCTGCTGGTGGCCCTGGGACTGGACGGCAAGCGGGTGGTCCGTTTGAAAGGCGGCGATCCCTTCGTGTTCGGCCGTGGCGGCGAGGAGCTTGCCGCCCTGCGCGCCGCCGGCGTTCCAGCCACCGTGGTCCCCGGAGTCACCGCAGCTTTCGCGGCAGCCGCCTCCGCCGGCGCGCCCCTGACTCATCGGGGTCTGGCCCAGGCCGTCACCTTCGTCACCGGCCATGCCGCGAAGGGCGAGACGCCTGATCTGGACTGGGCGGCGCTGGGCCGCGGCAACGAGACCGTCGTTGTCTACATGGGCCTGTCCACTGCCGCGGTGATCGCCGCGCGGCTGATCGAGGCCGGCCGGGCGGCGTCAACGCCGGTGCTGGTCGTCGAGAGCGCCAGCCTGGCGGGCGAGCGCCGGATTCTCAGCACCCTGGCCGGTCTGGACGCGGCGCTCGCCGGTCTGGACGGGCCCGCCATCCTGATCATCGGCGAGGTCGCGGCCATGGCCGATACGTCCAGCCCGGCCGATCTTGTCGCCCCAATGGAATCGAGACTCGCCCGATGAAAGCCATCGTCGCCAATACGCTGATCGACGGCGAGGTCGTCTACTGGAACGCCGGCGTCTGGGTAACCCGGTTCGGTCAGGCCCAGTTGTTCGCCGAGGACGAGGTCGCCGAGTCAGCCCTGGCCAAGGCCAACCAGCCCACGAGCGTCGTCGACTGCTATGTAATCGACGTGGCCGAGGAAGAAGACGGCTATGCGCCCACCGCCTATCGCGAGCGCATCAAGGCCCTGGGCCCGCAGAACCACCCGCAGCACGGCAAGCAGGCCGACGGCGGCCACGACATCGATCTCATCAAACAGGCCCATGGCATCGCCCGCTCGGCGGGACGTCATGCGCTGATCAAGCTGAAGAAGTAGGCCATGTACCGGTACGATTACATCGACAGGGCCTTCGTCGAAGACCGCGCAGCCGAGTTTCGTGGCCAGGTCGCCCGGCGTCTGGCCGGCGAGATCACCGAGGACCAGTTCAAGCCCCTGCGGCTGATGAACGGTCTTTATCTGCAGCTGCACGCCTACATGTTGAGGGTCTCGATCCCCTACGGCACGCTGACGCCGAACCAGTTGCGCAAGCTGGCCTGGATCGCGCGGACCTATGACAAGGGCTATGGTCACTTTACGACGCGCCAGAATATCCAGTTTCACTGGATCAAGCTGAAGGACGTTCCCGACATTCTGGGCCATCTGGCCGATGTCGAGATGCATGCCCTGCAGACCAGCGGCAACTGTATCCGCAACGTCACCTCCGATCCGCGGGCCGGCGCCTCGGCCGACGAGATCGAGGATCCGCGTATCTGGTCCGAGATCATCCGCCAGTGGGCGGCGATCCACCCCGAGTTCTCGTTCCTGCCGCGCAAGTTCAAGATTGCCGTCACCGCCACAGCTCACGACCGCACCGCTGCGCGCCTGCACGACATAGGCCTGTTGATGCGCAAGGGCCGTGACGGCGGCGTGGGCTTTGAGGTCATCGTCGGCGGCGGCATGGGCCGCACGCCCTATGTCGGCCCGACCATCCGCGACGTCCTGCCGGCCGAGCACCTGCTGTCCTATCTGGAAGCTGTTTTGCGGGTTTACAATCGCCACGGCCGCCGCGACAACATCTACAAGGCGCGGATCAAGATCCTGGTCGCCCAGCTGGGGGCTGAGGAATTCGCTCGTCAGGTCGAGGCCGAATGGGCCCAGATCGATCATCCGGCCATCGACGCGCCTCAAGCCGAAGTCGATCGCGTGCGCGCCGCGTTCGCCCCGCCTGCCTTTGAAGCGGTGACCGGCCGCTCGGACGCCTTCGAAGCCGCCAAGGCCGCAAGTTCGTCCTTGGCCCGCTTTGCGCGCAACAACGTTCATCTGCACAAGCAGCCGGGCTATGCCATCGTCGACATTTCGCTGAAGGCGCCGGGCGAGACGCCGGGGGATGCGACCGCCGAACAGATGGAACTGGTCGCCGATCTGGCTGAGCGGTTCAGCCTGGGTGAGCTGAGGGTGACGCACGAACAGAACCTGGTCCTGCCCCATGTGAAGCTGGACGATGTCGCCGCCGTTCACGCCGCGCTTGCGGGCGCCGGGCTGGCCAGCGCCAACATCAACCTGGTCAGCGATATCATCGCCTGCCCGGGCCTGGACTACTGCGCCCTGGCCAACGCCCGGGCCATCCCGATCGCCCAGGACATCGCCCTGCGCTTTGCGGCGGCAGATCAGGCCGAAAACATCGGCGAGCTGAAGATCAAGATTTCAGGCTGCATCAACGCCTGCGGCCACCACCACGTCGGCCACATCGGCATCCTGGGCGTCGACAAGAAGGGCGAGGAATTCTACCAGCTGTCCCTGGGCGGCTCGGCCGCCGAGGACGCCGAAGTCGGCAAGATCCTGGGACCCGCTATCCCGGCCGACAAGGTGACCGACGCCGTAGATCATCTCGTCGGGGTTTACCTGCGCGAGCGTCACGCCGGCGAGCGCTTCATCGACACCTACCGCCGCGTCGGCCTGGTCCCGTTCAAGGAGGCCGTCTATGCCGAAGCTCATTAAGCTGCACGACGGCCACGCCGCCTTCGCCAACGACGCCTATATGACGGTGACGGATGAGGATGCCACCCCGGCGAGCGGCGGCGTCATCCTGCCACTGGCTCGCTACCGAATCGAAGGCGCGGCATTGCTCGACGAGGGCCGCAATGTCGGGGTGCTGTTGCAGCCCGATGAGGCCATCGAGGAGTTGTCGGATGATCTGACGCGGCTGTCGGTCGTGGCGCTGAGCTTTCCCAAGTTCCGCGACGGCCGGGCCTATACCTCGGCCCGCCTGCTGCGTGAGCGGTTCGGCTTTGGCGGCGAGATCCGCGCCGTGGGCGATGTTCTGCGCGAACAGGCCAGTTTCTTTATCCGTTGCGGATTTGATGCGTTCGAGCCTGCCGACGGATCGACCCCTGAACAGTGGATGGCGGCGGCCAACCGCTTCCGTCATGTCTATCAACGCGGCGCCGACGACCGCAAACCGGCTTTCGTCGAGAGGATTTCATGATGGCTTACGATCAGGCCGCCGAGCGCGACATCGCGCTTGAGCTGGACGAACGGCTGAGGGATGCCTCCCCGCTGGAGATCTTGCGCGCCGCCTACGAGACCTTTGGCGACAAGCTGGCGCTGGTTTCGTCCTTCGGGGCTGAATCTGCGGTGCTTCTGTACATGGCCTCGCAGGTCAACAAGTCGATCGCGGTGCTGTTCCTGGATACCGGCATGCTGTTCGGCCAGACGCTGGACTATCGCCAGCAGCTGGCGACAAGGCTTGGCCTGACCGGCGTTCGTGACCTGCGGCCGGCCTACGCCGACCTTGCCGTCCAGGACCCGTCAGCCAACCTGTGGAAGACCAGCGTCGATGACTGCTGCAACATCCGCAAGGTGCTGCCGCTTGACCGGGCGCTTGGCGAGTTTGACGCCTGGATAACGGGCCGCAAGCGCTTTCAGGGCGGTGACCGGCTGCGTTTGCCGGTGGTCGAGCGCTCGTCGGACGGCAAGATCAAGATCAATCCGCTGGCCAATATGAGCAAGGCGGACCTGGACAATTACGCCACCGAACACGACTTGCCGGCGCATCCCCTGGTGGCCCAGGGGTTCCCCTCGATCGGTTGCTGGCCCTGCACCAAGCCGGTAGAGGAGGGCGCTGACATCCGCTCCGGCCGTTGGGCAGGGCAGGACAAGAGCGAGTGCGGCATCCACGTTGAACGCGCCACGCCGCCATCTCTGGAAGTTGGCGGCGATATCTAAGCGAAGCAAATAGACAGGCTGGTACATAATGTCCGATGCGACAACCGCCGCGCCTGCCGTCAAGGCAGGGGGCGCCTTTCTGGTCGAGAAGGTGACGTGGGTTCAGCACTGGACCGACCGCCTGTTCTCGTTCCGCACTACCCGTGATCCGGCGTTCCGCTTCGAGAACGGGCAGTTCGTCATGCTTGGCCTGCCCAAAGAGGACGGCAAACCCCTGTTGCGCGCCTATTCCATAGCCTCACCCAACTGGGCCGAGGAGCTGGAGTTCTATTCCATCAAGGTTGAGGACGGCCCCCTGACCTCGCGCCTGCAGAAGATCAAGGTGGGTGATGATCTGCTGATCGGCCGCAAGCCCACCGGAACCCTGGTGCTGGACGCCCTGAAGCCGGGACGGACGCTTTATATGCTGGGGACCGGTACGGGCCTTGCGCCGTGGCTGTCGCTTGCGCGCGATCCGGAAGTCTACGAGCGATTCGATACGGTGGTGGTGACCCATACGGTGCGCCAGGTCGCTGATCTGAACTATCGTCAGGAATTGTCCCACGACTGGCCAAACGATCCCGATCTGGGCGAAATGATCAGCCCCAAATTGCGCTACTATCCGACGGTGACCCGAGAGAATTTCCCGACCCGGGGGCGCATCACCAACCTGATCGCCGCGGGCCAGATGTTCACGGACCTGAGATTGCCGCTGTTCGATCCGTCTGTTGACCGGGTGATGATGTGCGGCGGGCCGTCCGTGCTGGCGGACCTGAAGGCGCTGATGGCAGAGCGCGGGTTCGTGGAAGGCTCTATCTCCAAGCCCGGCGACTTTGTGCTGGAACGGGCCTTCGTTGAAACCTGATCCGCAATTGCGGTTCGGCGCGACTGAGCCTAGCTTAGCCTACATTGAACGACAGGCCGCTTTTGGAATTGTCGAACTTGATGGCCAGATTGCGATCGCCGCGATTACGGTCAATCCGGGCGACGCACCGGTGTTCGATCTGCCGGGTGGCGGGATCGACCCTGGAGAGACCGAGACCGAAGCTCTGGTTCGTGAATTCGGCGAAGAAACAGGCCTGCAGGTTGCCGCCGAGCATCTGCTGGTGCGCGCCACCCAGACCTTTATCAATCCCAACGGCCGGCCCGTGAACAATCACGGCGCCTTCTACGCAGCAACGCTGACCGGCGAGGATCCCGAACTCAAGATCGAAGCCGATCACGAACTGGTCTGGATGACCCCGCAGGACTTTGTCCGCCGGGCGCGTCACGAGGCCCAGGCCTGGGCCGTGGTTGTGTGGCTGCGGCGCCGCGTTTGAGGGTTTACAAGTCTGGCGACTTGGCAACCTTTGCCGCACCGTGCACGTTGCCTTGCAGCAGTTGCGTCAGAGGGGGCGTTTTCACCGTCCATGGAAACCCAGGCTGACTTCCGGATCGACGATGAAGGTCAGACCCGCGGCGTCGTACTGACCGGCGACTGGAGCGCGATCTGCCTGGGCGATGCCGCCACGCGCCTGACCCAGGAACTCAAAGCCGGCCCGGCGAAGATCGATCTGGCCCAGGTCGGCCGGTTCGACACGGCCGGGGCTCTGGCGCTCATCGCTGCCGCCGGCGGCGATCTGAAAACGCAGGAAATCGCCGGACGGCCGGAGACGCTGCGCCTGCTGGACCGGGTGGTCGAGGCGATACACACCGAGACCCCGACCGTCCGTCGGCCGCTATCGATCAACGCGATGATGAATCGCATGGGCAAGGGTATCGTCGTAATCATCGCCGAGGGCGGTGAAAGCCTGAGCTTTATCGGCCGCATGCTGGTCACGCTGGGCAAGGCTTTCATCAACCCAACGCGCGTGCGCTGGGCGACGGTGATCAACGTCATGGAGCGCGCCGGTATCGACGCCATCCCGATTGTGGTCATCACAAACTTTTTCATCGGCGCCGTCATCGCCTTTCTGGCGGCCAGCATGCTGGCGGATTTTGGAGCGCAGATCTTTTCGGTCGAAACCGTCGGCTTCGGCGTGTTGCGCGAATTTGGCGTGGTGATCACCGCCATCCTGCTGGCCGGCCGTTCGGCTTCAAGCTTTGCGGCTGAAATCGGCGCCATGAAAATGCAGCAGGAAATCGACGCCATGCGCACAATGGGAGTCGATCCGTTCGAAGCCATCGTCCTGCCGCGCTTCATCGCCCTGGTGTTCATGGTTTTTCTGCTGACGTTTCTGGGCGCCCTTGCCGGCCTGTTTGGCGGTGCGCTGGTGCTGTGGGCGAACCTGGATCTTTCTCCGGTTTTCTTCATCCAGAAAATCCAGGAGAACGTCGGGGTCGATCAATTCTACCTGTCGCTCTACAAGGCGCCGGTCATGGCCACGGTCGTCGCCGCCATCGGTTGCCGGCAGGGCATGATGGTTGGCGGTGACGTTGAGTCTCTCGGCCGCAGGGTGACGACCGCCGTTGTCCATTCCATCTTCGCCATCATCGTCATCGATGCCATCTTCGCCCTGATTTACCTGGAGCTCGATCTGTGAGCGTCGATGTCGAACTTCGCGAAGACCAGGGACTCGACGAAGGCGCGCCGCCCATCGAGGTGCGTGGCCTGGTGTCCAAATTCGAGGACAAGGTCATTCACGAGAACCTGGATCTTACCGTTCGGCGAGGCGAAATCCTGGGTGTGGTGGGCGGATCTGGGGCCGGCAAGTCGGTGTTGATGAATACCCTCATCGGGTTGAAGGAAGCCGACGGGGGAACGGTCCGGTTGTTTGGCCGCGACCTGCAGCGCGCAACCGGTCGCCAGTGGGGCGAGATGGAGCGCCGTTGGGGGGTGCTGTTTCAGTCGAGCGCGCTGTTCTCCAATCTTACGGTCCGGGAAAATGTCGCCGCCCCGATGATCGAGCACACCCAGTTGTCGAAGGCCGAGATTCGCAAGCTCGCTGACGTCAAGATCGCGCTGGTTGGTCTTCCGCCCGATGCCGCCAACAAAAAACCATCTGAATTGTCAGGTGGCATGAAGAAGCGCGCTGGTCTGGCCAGGGCTCTGGCGCTCGACCCCGAACTGCTGTTTCTGGATGAGCCGACTTCAGGTCTGGATCCTGTCGGCGCAGCGGCGTTCGACGAACTGATTGCGGATCTTTCAGACAGTCTGGGCCTTACGGTGTTCATGATCACCCACGACATCGACAGTCTGTATGCTATTTGTGATCGTGTTGCGGTTCTCGCAGACAAGAAGATCGTGGCCATTGCGCCCGTCCAGGTGCTGGAGCACTCCAAACACCCGTGGATTCAGGAGTATTTCATGGGGCCACGTGGCCGGGCGGCGGAACGGGCGGAAGGCGGACCTGGTTTGGCAGGCCGCAAGGCCAAGCGCGGCGGTGCGGGGAAATCTCATGGAGCGTAACGCCAACTATACTTTGGTCGGCTTTGTCGCCCTGATCCTGATGATCGGCATGATCGCCTTTATCGTCTGGCTTGGACGGTTCCAGTTCAACAAGGAACACGACATCTACGACATCGTTTTTGTCGGCTCCGTCAGCGGTTTGACCGAGGGAGGAGAGGTTCAGTTCAATGGCATCAAGGTCGGTGAGGTGACGCGCCTGTCGCTGGACAGGGCCGATCCTAACCGCGTGATCGCCCGCGCCCGTGTAGGATCCGAAGTGCCTGTGCGTACGGACAGCTATGCGACTCTGGAGCCGCTGGGCATTACCGGCGTCAATGTTGTGCAACTCACCGCTGGAACTGCGAGCAATCCCCTGCTCAAGGCGGTGACTCCAGCTGGCACGGTGCCGGTGATCCGCACCCAGAACGGCGTCCTGCAGGATTTGCTCAAGGGTGGCGGAACGGTGCTGGCCCGCGCCGTCGAAGCGCTCGACAAAATCAGTTCAGTTTTGTCCAAGGAGAATATCGCCAACTTCTCAGGCATACTGGAGGACCTTAATCTGGTCGTCGCCGCTGCTCGCGAGAACACTCAGCTGTTCCAGAATGCCGATGGCGCCATCAAGAGTCTCGACCAGGCCGCCAAGGACATCTCGAGCCTCAGCAATTCAGCCAAAGGGGTTGTTGAGAACCAGGCGCCGGCGGCGCTCGCCCATGTCGGCGAAGCGGCGGACGAACTGAAGTCCGCAGCCGCTGAAATTCGGGCCACTGTAAACAGTCTGCGCGGTCCGGCGACGGACTTTGCGACCAATACCCTGCCTCAGATTCAGGGCACGGTGACCAGCCTGCAGTCGGCGGCCGATTCTCTGGATCGCCTTGCCAATGAGATCGAGCGGGATCCCCGCGGCCTAATCACCAAGGAACCGGGACGGCAGATACAGGTGGCTCCATGATTATCCGACCTTTCGCGGCTGCTGTCCTGGCCTGCGCCCTGCTCGGGGGGTGCGTTACGCTGTTGCCCAAGGCGACTCCTTCGACGCTTTACAAGTTGTCTATCGAGACCCGTCCGATCGAGCGTCCGGCAGGGGCTCCGGTGATCAATGTGCTGCGGGCGCCGACTTCCTTTTCGCGGATGTCGTCCGGGGACCAGATCATTACGGTGACGGGCGCGGAAACGGCATCTATCGCCAGCGCGCGCTGGGTGGCGCCGGCCCAGACCATGTTCGACGAATCGATGGCCAGCGCCTTTGACGCCTCGCCCACCATACGACTTTCGACCCGTGGCAGCGCCACGCCGCCCGATCGCATCCTGCGGGTCGAGGTGCGAACCTTTGAAGCGCGCTATCTGGCCGGTCAGAAGGCTGCGCCGACGGTCATGGTCGAAATGAAGGCGATTTTGACCTATCCGACCGCTTCTCCCGACGTGAAGGAGCACATTTTCCGCGCACAGTCCGTTGCTCGCGACAACAGGGTCAGCGCCATCGTCGAGGCCTATGGCGTGGCAACCTCAACGGTGCTCAATGACCTGGTCGGCTGGACAGATTCAGCGGCCGTGGGGCCGGTCAGCCCAGTCCCGCCAGCCGTTTCGCCGCGGTGACCGTATTGTCCAGCAGGCAGGCGACGGTCATGGGGCCGACGCCGCCGGGCACGGGCGTGATGGCGCCAGCGATGGCTTCGGCCTCATCGAACGCGACATCGCCCACCAGCCGCGTCTTGCCGGGGTTCTTGATGGAGGGCACGCGGTTCATGCCGACATCAATCACGACCGCGCCCGGTTTAACCCAATCGCCCTTGACCATCTCGGGCTGGCCGACCGCCGCCACCAGGATGTCGGCCTGACGGCACAGGGCAGGCAGGTCGCGCGTGCGCGAATGGGCGATTGTGACGGTGCAGTTTTCGGCCAGCAGCAACTGGGCGATGGGCTTGCCCACCAGATTGGAGCGACCGACCACGACGGCGTATTGACCCGACAGGTTTTCGCCCAGCACGTCCTTGATCAGCATGATGCAGCCGGACGGGGTGCAGGGCACCAGACCGGTCAGGCCGCTGGCCAGACGTCCGGCGTTGACCACGGTCAGACCGTCGACGTCCTTGTCAGGACTGATGGCGGCCACGACGTCCGCCTGGCGGATGTGTGGCGGGACTGGAAACTGCACCAGGATGCCATGGATCGCCGGGTCGGCGTTGAGGGTGGACACCAGTTTCAACAGGTCGTGCTGACTGGTCCCGGCCGGCAGCCGGTGAGTGACCGACAGCATACCGGCCGCCTCGGTCTGTTCGCCCTTGTTGCGCACATAGACCTGGCTGCCGGGGTCATCGCCCACCAGAACCACTGCCAGACCCGGTTGCAGGCCGTGTTCGGCCTTGAGCCGCGATACCTCGGCCGTCACCCGCTGCCGCAGGCCCTCGGCGAACGCCTTGCCGTCGATCAATCTTGCCATGTCGGGCTTATGGAAGCGGCGAAGAGTCGATGCAAGTCCATCGCCGCGCTTGCCCCTGGACGGCGCCGGCGCTATCCCGCGTCAAACGACCGTTTGACCTTAAAGGGCCCACGATGAGCGATCTTGACGCCTTCCGCACCGAAGTCCGTGACTGGCTGGCCGCCAACTATCCGGCCGAGCTGAAGGACCCAAAGGCGAATCTTGATGAAGAGGCCGTCTGGGGTGGGCGCAAGTACCTGACCTCGCAGGACCCCATCAAGGTCTGGATGAACCGTATGGCGCAAAAGGGCTGGACGGCCCCGACCTGGCCCACGGAATACGGCGGCGGCGGACTGTCTCACGGGCAGGCCAAGGTCCTGGCCTCCGAGATGGCCAAGGGCGGCTATCGTACGCCTCTGGCATCGTTCGGGCTCTGGATGCTGGGCCCGGTGCTGCTCGAGTACGCCAACGAGGATCAAAAGAAGCATTTTCTGCCGCTGATCTGCCGTGGCGAAATCCGCTGGTGCCAGGGCTATTCCGAGCCGGGCGCCGGTTCCGACCTGGCTGGCCTGCAGACCCGCTGCGAGGACAAGGGAGACCACTGGCTGGTCAATGGCCAGAAGGTCTGGACGTCCTACGCCGACAAGGCCGACTGGATCTTCGCCCTGGTCCGCACCGACACCACCAAGAAGCACGAGGGCGTAAGCTTCCTGCTCATCGACATGAAGACGCCGGGTGTCGAGCCCAAGCCGATCCGGCTGATCTCGGGCTCGTCGCCGTTCTGCGAGACCTTCTTCACCGACGTGAAGGTTCCCAAGGATCAGCTGGTCGGCAAGATCGGCGGCGGCTGGGAAATCGCCAAACGGCTGCTGCAGTACGAGCGCCAGAACATTTCCGGCAGCATGGTGGCCTCGGGCCCCGGCGGCGGTGGCGGCATGGGCTCATCGGCAGGTTCGCTGGAGGATATCGCCCGACAGTATGTCGGACTTGGTCCCGACGGCCGTCTGCTGGACGGCGATCTGCGCGCGCGGATCACGGCCAACAAGATGGGCAGTCACGCTTTCATGCTGACCCAGCGCCGTCTGGGCGAGGAAGCCAGGAGCGGCGGCCCGTCGGCGGCGACCTCGATCATCAAATACGCCGGCGCCACCCTGGGCATGGAGCGCAATGAGCTGCTGGTCGAGGCCATGGGCCTGCAGGGCCTGGGCTGGGAAGGCGAGGGGTTCACCCAGCGCGAGACCGATCAGACGAAGGCCTGGCTGCGCTCGAAGGGCAATTCGATCGAGGGCGGAACGTCCGAGGTCAATCTCAACGTCGTCGCCAAGCGGGTTCTGGGGCTGCTGGACCACCAGTAGGCTTGCCCCGGGCGGGGGCGGGCGATATAGGCCGCCCCTCCACTGGAGACGGATGCGTAGCTCAGCGGGAGAGCACCTCGTTCACACCGAGGGGGTCACAGGTTCAATCCCTGTCGCATCCACCAGCCTTCACTTCCGAATCGGCGCAAAGCTTCGCTGGCAGGAGCCGGTGATTTGACCTCGGAAATTCCCGAAGACGCGACGCCCGCCGACGAGGCCGACATCGATCCCGAAGTCGCCTACGAGGCCTTCGTCTGGAAGAACCTGCGCCGCAATTATCTGGGCCACTACCTGCACGGCATGCTGGGCATGACAGGGTTCCGGGTCCTGGCCGCGCCGACCCTGTTGCCGGCCTATCTGGCGACCTTGTCTGGATCGTCGGCCTTCGTCGGCCTGGGGCTGTCGTTGCAGCAGGTGGGTCAGATCATCTCGCCGGTGATCGGCGCCAATCTGATCGAGCATCGCAAGGTGGTGCTGCCGGCCGCCACGGTGATGGGCAGCCTGATGCGGGCCTCCATCGCCCTTATGGCCCTGGCCGCCTGGACCCTGCACGGCCGCTGGCTGGCGGCGGCGATCCTTTTCCTGCTCGCCGCCTATGGATTTTTCAGCGGCGCCCAGCGGGTGGTGTTCCAACTGCTGCTGGCCAAGGTCATTCCCATCGCCCGTCGCGGCCGGCTGCAGGCCTTCCGCAACCTGACCGGCGGGCTGATCGCCGCGGTCCTGGCCTGGGCGGCAGGGCATTTTCTCATTCAGCACAATGTGCTGGGCAATGGCTATGCGGTGACCTTTGTCATCGTCTTCATCCTGACCAGCCTGGGGCTGACGGCTCTTCGCCTGTTGATGGTCGAGCCCCAGCCGCCCACCTTGCGGCCCCGCACGCGCCTTCGCGAACGGCTGGGCGACTTCAACGTGCTGATTTCGGCGGACAAGGATTACCGCAACTTTCTGGTCGCCCAGGCCCTGGCGGTGGGCGGGCGAATGGCTTTGCCGCTTTACATCCTGCACGCTAGCGAACGGATCGGCATAACCGGCGCGTCACTGGGTCTGCTGAGCCTGGTCTATCTGGGCGGCGACACGCTCTCGAACCTTGCCTGGGGGCATATGGGCGACCGCTCCGGGTTCCGGTCGAATTTCGTCGCCGCAATGGCCATTGGCGCGGTCTCGCTGGGCGTCCTGATCCTGGCCCATTCGACGCCGGTGTTCCTGATCGCCTTCGCCGGACTGGGCATCTCCAACTCGGGCTACACCATGGCCGCCCAGACCATGATCCTGGAGTTCGGTGAACGGCACGACATCGCCATGCGCCTGGGTATCTCGGCGACGGTCGAGGGGACCATCGCCTCGATCAGTCCGCTGCTGGGCGGCGTGCTGGGCGCGGTGACCGGATATCCGCCCGTGTTCGGGATCGCCATGGGTCTGCAGCTGGCGGCCTTGATCCTGCTGATTTTTGGTGTGCGCGAGCCGCGCGGCCGGACTTGATCCAGGCCATTCCCTAGCGGCCCGGTCGGCGCCACAGTGCGGACTGTTGCTTAGGGAAGGACCGACCATGACCCCGACCGATTATCTGGCCATGCTCAAACAGATGCGGTGGCGGGATATCCACCTGCTGTCGAGTTCGCGATCGGGCTCAACGGTTCAACAGCGTCTGTTGACCACTCAGTCCAAGATCGAGGCCATCGAAGCGGCCCTGGCCGACGGCGCGCCGGAAGTGCGCTGGACGACGGATCCGGACGGTTATCCCCTGCAACTGCCGGTCGAGGACTAGAGCGGGTTGCGATCTGATGGAATCAGATCGCCGCTCCAAGTTTTTGTTTTTACGCGCATTTATTCCGAAAACCGGTTCCCACTTTTCGGAATGCGCTCTAGGCGGCAGTCCGGGCGGCGATCCAGGCGGGCAGGTCGTTGAAGTGCGCCAGGATTACGTCGGCGCCCAGCTCTTCGCGGGGCACATCCGAATAGCCGAACGCCATGACCGCCACCGGTATGCCGGCGTTGCGGGCGCCGTTCACATCGGTGCGGCTGTCGCCGACCATCAGGGCCATGTCGGGATCGCCATCGGCTTCCTCGACGGCGAACAGCAGGTGGCGGCCATCGGGCTTGGCGGCGGGCGCGACGTCGGCGCCGACGATGGCGGCGAAATGGCGGGTCATGTCGAGCGCGTCCAGCAGGGCTGTGGCAAGATCGGTGCGCTTGTTGGTGCAGACCACCAGGGTTGCGCCAGCATCGGCCAACAATTCCAGAGTGTCGACACAGCCCTCGAACGGCACGCTCTCGTCGGCGATGCGGTTGCGATAGACGGCGATGAATCGCTCGACCAGGGCCGGGGACTGGTCCGGCGCCAACGGCAGGCCGGTGGCCGCATAGCCCTGTTCGATCAATGCCTTGGCGCCGCGTCCAACCATGTCGCGGGCGGCTTCGAACGGTACCGGCGCAAGGCCCCGCTCGGCCAGGACCGCGTTGAGCGCGCCAACCAGATCAGGCGCGGTGTCGACAAGCGTGCCGTCGAGGTCGAAGGCGATGGTCCAGCCAGTGAGGTCAAGGTCGGTCAAGGCGGTGTTCCTGATCGTAACGGCGGGCCGTTTGGGCTAGATCGGTTGTCAGCGCAATGACCGATTCCGGAGGCGGAAGCTATCGATGACAAAGCGGGCCGCCATCATCCTGGCCGCGGGGCAGGGAACGCGGATGAAATCCCCCGTCCCCAAGGTGCTGCACAAGGTCGCCGGACGAACCCTGCTGGACCGGGCCATCGACGCCGCCCAAAGCCTCGGTTGCGAAAAGATTGTTGTCGTGGTCGGCGCCCACAGTCCGGCGGTCGGCGAGCATGCCCGCAAGCGCCTGGGTGAAAGCGCTGTCGCCATTCAGGACCCGCCGCTCGGCACCGGGCACGCGGTTCTCGCGGCGAAGGACGCCATGGCCGGATTTGACGGCGATGTGCTGGTCAGCTTCGCCGACACGCCGTTGATGGACGCCGCCGCGATCACGCCCCTGTTCAACCTTGAAGCCGATGTCGCGGTGCTGGGATTCATGGCCGCCGATCCGTTCGGTTATGGCCGCCTGATCCAGCAGGGCGATCAGCTGAGCGCCATCGTCGAGGAAAAAGAGGCCACCGAGGCCCAGCGGGCGATCCGGGCCTGCAATTCCGGCGTCATCGCCGCCCGGTCAGGCCTGCTGTTTGATCTGCTGGCGCGGGTTCGCAACGACAATTCCAAGGGCGAGTACTACCTGACCGATGTGGTCGGTCTCGCCAACCAGGCGGGCCTTACGGTCCATGCGGCATTCGCAGCCGAGGAGGCGACAATGGGCGTGAACTCTCAGGCGCAGCTCGCCCAGGCCGAGGCGGCCTGGCAGTACGGCGCGCGCACGAAGCTAATGGATGGGGGCGTGTCCATGACCGCGCCGGACACTGTGCACCTGTCCCACGACACCCGCATTGAAGGCGGGGCGGTGATCGAGCCCTATGTCGTGTTCGGGCCTGGCGTGGTCGTGGAGGCCGGCGCCACCATCCGCGCCTTCAGCCATCTGGAGGGTTGCGTGGTGCGTTCAGGCGCCATCGTCGGGCCCTATGCGCGGCTTCGGCCCGGCGCCGACATCGGCGAGAACGCCCACATCGGCAATTTCGTCGAGGTCAAGAAGGTCAAGGTCGGCAAGGGCGCCAAGGCCAACCATCTGGCCTACCTGGGCGATGGCACGGTGGGCGCCGGGGCCAACATCGGGGCTGGCACGATCTTTTGTAACTATGACGGCTTCGACAAGTACGAGACGCACATCGGCGAGAACGCCTTTATCGGCTCGGATACCGCTCTGGTCGCGCCGGTGAGGGTCGGCGACGGGGCCATGACCGGTTCTGGCTCGGTGATCACCCACGACGTCCCGGACGACGCCCTGGCTCTGGCGCGCGGCAATCAGGTGGACAAGCACGGCTGGGCCGAGAAGTTCCGTCATCGGAAAAGGGCGGCCAGGGGATGAGCGCCGACGATCAGAAACGCATCGCGGGCGAAGCCGCTGCACGGCTTGTCGAGACCGGCATGATCGTCGGTCTGGGCACCGGCTCGACCGCCGCCTGGTTCGTCAAGGCGCTGGCGGCGCGGGGGCTGGATATCCGGGGCGTGCCAACATCCGAGGCGACAGCGGCGCTGGCCGCCTCGCTGGGCATGAAACTGGCGACTCTGGATGAAGTGAAATCCATCGATCTGACCGTTGACGGCGCCGATGAGATCGGCCCCGGTCTGTCGCTGATCAAGGGCGGCGGCGCGGCCCTGCTGCGCGAGAAACTGGTCTGGGAAGCGTCAAAGCGTTGTGTGGTTATCGCCGATGCGGCCAAGGTGGTGGATGTGCTGGGCGCTTTCGCCCTGCCGATCGAGGTGGTCAAGTTCGGCCACAACCACACTCAGGCCCGGATCTGCGACGCCCTGTCGCTGTGCGACATCGACGTCGTGGCGCGATGGCGAAAAAAGGACGGGGTCCCTGTGGAAACTGACGGCGGCGCCTATGTCTATGACGCCGCCTGTGGGGCGATTCCCGACCCCGCCATGCTGGCCGAGGCGCTGAAGACCGTCACGGGCGTTATCGATCACGGGTTGTTCCTTGACCTGGCGGACGAGGCGATCATCGGAACGGATGCGGGCGTCAAGCGCCTGCTTCCCTGAATACGGAAAGCACTGGCATGGCCTACGACTACGATCTGTTCGTGATTGGCGCAGGCTCGGGCGGGGTGCGGGCCGCAAGGCTGGCGGCGATGACCGGCGCGCGCGTCGCTGTGGCCGAGGCCGACCGGGTCGGCGGCACCTGTGTGATCCGCGGCTGCGTGCCCAAGAAGTTCATGGTCTACGCCTCTGAGTTCAGTCACAGCTTTGCCGACGCCCGAGGTTTCGGCTGGGATTTGGCCGAGCCGGTCTTTGACTGGACCAAGTTCCTCGCCCGCAAGGACGACGAGATCGCCCGGCTGTCGGGCATCTATACGACCAACCTGGCCAAGGCCGGCGCCGATCTGATCCACGGCTATGCCCAGTTCGTGGACGCTCACACCCTGAAGGTGTCCGGTCCGGAAGGCTCGAAGACCATCACTGCGGCGAAGATCCTCGTCGCCGCCGGCGGTCACGTACACAGACCCGACGTCGAGGGCATCGAGCACGCCATCACCTCGGACGAGGCGTTTCATCTCAAGGCCCTGCCGAAATCGATCCTGATCGTCGGCGGTGGTTATATCGCGGTCGAGTTCGCGGGAATCTTCGCGGGCCTGGGCGTGCGGACGACGCTGGCCTACCGCGGCGACAACATCCTGCGCGGCTTTGATGATGACGTAAGGGTTCATCTGGCCAGCGAGATGGAAAAGCGCGGCGTTCGCATCATCCTGGGCGCAGCCCACAGCAAGATCGAGAAGACCGATGCTGGCCTCGTCAGCCATTTCGGCGTCACCCACGGCTCCTGCACTGACGAAATGATCATGTTCGCGACGGGCCGCCGCGCTTCAACCGGCGGACTGAACCTGAAGGCCGCAGGGGTGACGACCAACGCCGACGAGACGGTCATCGTTGACAAGTTCTCCCAGACCGCCGTTCCGCACATCTGGGCTATCGGCGATGTCACCGGGCGCTTGAACCTGACCCCGGTCGCCATCCGTGAGGCCGTGGCGTTTGTCGAGACGGTCTACCACGACCGCCCGACCGCCTTTGATCACGAGAATGTCCCGACGGCGGTGTTCTCCCAGCCGCCGGTTGGCACGGTGGGCCTGTCCGAGGCCGAGGCCCGACACAAGGTCGGCAAGGTCGATATCTACCGCGCGCGCTTCAGGCCCATGAAGGTGACGTTCGTGGCCGGCCACGAGCAGACCCTGATGAAGATTGTGGTCGACGCCAAAACGCAAAGGCTGCTCGGCGTCCACATCGTCGGACCCGATGCGCCGGAGATGATCCAGCTGGCCGCTGTCGCGGTGAAGATGGGCTGCACCAAGGCCCAGTGGGACGACACCTGCGCCCTGCACCCCACGGCGGCCGAGGAACTGGTCACCATGCGCGAGAAGTATGTGCCGAACGAAGTGGCGGGGTAGTTTCGGGCGGCATGATCCAGACCAGCCGCCTGCTCTCCATCCAGTACCTGCGCGCCTTCGCCGCCGTGATGGTGGTGATCTATCACGCCATGCGATGGACAAAGCCGTCGTTTGAGATCGGGGCGGCGGGGGTGGATGTGTTCTTCATCATCTCCGGCTTCATCCTGTGGACCATCTCGCGCGAGCGGCCGATCGGGCCCAGGGCCTTTCTGGTCCATCGCTGGAAGCGGGTGGCTCCGCTCTACTGGGTTCTGACCCTGGTGGCGGCCGCGATCGCCTGGCCGTGGCCCAAGCTGATCTGGGACGCCCATGTCACCGTTGGGCACCTGCTGTTGTCCCTGGCCTTTATCCAGCACCTCAACCCGGTGGGCGAGCCGTTCCCGGTGATCACCGCCGGCTGGTCGCTGAACTACGAGGCGGTGTTCTATCTGATCTTCGCCGGCGCCCTGCTTGCGCCGGAGCGGCTGCGTCTACGGGTGCTAACGTTGGGTCTGCTGGCCGTGCCGCTGTTCGGGATCATCGTTCGTCCGGCCTATTTCCTGGGGGCCAACATGATGTTCCTGCAGTTCATCGCCGGGATCTGGCTGGCCGAGGCGCGGCTGGCCGGCAAGTTGCCGAAGGGCGGGGAGGGGTGGATCATGGCGGCGCTGGCTCTCATGGCGTTTGCCGCCCTGATCCCCTTCGATCTCTATGACAAGCTGTGGCGACCAATCCTGTGGGGCGCGCCGGCCCTGTTGCTGGTCGCCGGGGTCGTCAGCCTGGAAGGCCGCAAGCCGTTTCCCGACATCGGCTGGCTTAAGCTGTTGGGCGATGCGTCCTATTCGATCTACCTGACCCACGTCGTGGTCATCCAGCTGATGAGCCACGTTCTGCGCGACAGTCACCTGACATTCGCCGCGGTCACGATCCCGCTGTCGATCGCTGCAGGCCTGGCGGTGTATTTCGCCATCGAACGGCCCCTGATGGCGGCGCTGCGCTCGCGCAAGTCCGCCGCTTTGCCTTCCCCGTCCGTTTGAGCTACAAGCCGCGCCTTATTTTTCAGGCAGGACAAATGACCGAGCGTTGGAGTCCCTCATCGTGGAGGGCGAAACCGGCCAAGCATATTCCGGAGGATTATCCCGATCCTGCGGCGCTTGCGGCTGTGGAACAAACCCTTCGCAAGATGCCGCCGCTGGTGTTTGCAGGCGAGGCGCGGCGTCTGAAATCGCTGCTGGCCGATGTGTCGGAAGGCAAGGCCTTCCTGCTGCAGGGCGGCGACTGCGCCGAAAGCTTTCGTGACTTTTCCGCGGACAACATCCGCGACACCTTCCGCCTGATCCTGCAGATGGCGGTCGTCCTGACCTTTGCCGGCGGCAAGCCGGTGGTGAAGGTCGGCCGCGTGGCCGGCCAGTTCGCCAAGCCGCGCTCGAGCCCCATCGAGACCCAGAACGGCGTCACCCTGCCTTCCTATCGCGGCGACAACATCAACGGCATGGATTTCACGGCCGAGTCGCGCACGCCCGATCCCCAGCGCCTGCTGCAGGCCTATAACCAGTCGGCGGCGACCCTGAACCTGCTGCGCGCCTTTGCCAGCGGCGGTTACGCCGACCTGCACAACGTGCACCGCTGGACGCTTGGCTTCGTCGCCAAGAGCCCGCTGGGCCAGCGCTATCGCAAGCTGTCGGACAAGATCAGCGAGACGCTGGACTTCATGGCCGCCGTGGGCGTCAACTCCAACACCTTCCCGGCCATGCACCAGGTCGAGTTCTTCACCAGTCACGAAGCCCTGCTGCTTGGCTATGAGGAAGCGATGACCCGCGTCGATTCCACCTCGGGTGACTGGTACGACACCTCGGCCCACCTGGTGTGGATCGGCGAGCGCACCCGCCAGCTGGACGGCGCCCACATCGAGTACTTCAAGGGCATCAAGAACCCGATCGGTCTGAAGGTCGGTCCGACTGTCGAGCCAGACGAGCTTCTTACCCTGGTCGACACGCTCAATCCGCAGAACGAGGCCGGCCGCCTGACGCTCTATGGCCGCTTCGGCTCGGACAAGATCGCCGCGCGACTGCCGGCCCTGATGGCCGCCACAAAAAGGGCGGGCAAGAAGGTCGTCTGGGCGTCGGATCCGATGCACGGCAACGTCATCACCGCCGCCAATGGCTACAAGACCCGCCCGTTCGAGCGGATCCTGTCCGAGGTGAAGACCTTTGTCGAAGTCGCCGAAGCCGAGGGCGTTCACGCCGGCGGGGTTCACCTGGAGATGACCGGCCAGAACGTCACCGAATGCCTGGGCGGCGCCAAGGAGCTGACCGAGACCGATCTGGCCGACCGCTATCACACCCACTGCGACCCAAGGCTCAATGCCGACCAGTCGCTGGAGCTGGCGTTCCTGATCGCCGAACGCCTTCGCGATTCCCGTAACGAGCTGGCCGCCGCGAGCTGATCCGTATGACCTGATGGTGGGTTGCCAATGCCCGCGGCCTCCATCAAGGTCGCCGGCTTTTTTCCACCTCAGGACGACGATGACTTCGGACGCTTCCATCGCCCAAAAGGCCCTCATCCGGCGTGATCTTTTCGCGCTGCTGAACCTTGCCTGGCCGGTGATCCTGTCGCGTCTGGGCATCATGGCCATGGGTGTGACTGACACGGTGGTCGTCGGCCGTTTTTCGCCTGTCGAGCTGGGCTATCAGACCCTTGGCTGGGCGCCGACCGGGGTGGTGATCATGACCGGCGCCGGCCTGCTGGCGGGTGTCCAGGTAATCACGGCGCGCCACATTGGCGAAGGCCGGCCGGAAGCGACCGGCGGAGTTCTGCGGCGCGGACTTCTGTACGCCCTGTGGCTTGGTCTGGGCATTGGCCTGGCGCTTTATGCATTCGGTCCCTGGGTCATGGGGCACACGGGCCTTGCCCCCGATCTGGCGTTGGGCTCGGGCAAGGTGCTGCAGGTTCTGGCCCTGTCCCTGCCGTTCCATCTTATCTCGACTTCAGCCACCTATTATCTGGAGGCGCTGTCGCGGCCCAAACCGGCGACGGTGGCCATGTGGTCCTGCAACCTCGTCAACCTGGCGATCAACCTGTTGCTGGTGCCGGGGATGCTCGGGATTAGCCCTATGGGCGCCGTGGGGGCCTGCTGGGCGACCGTGATTTCGCGCGCCGTGCTCAGCGCCTGGCTGCTGATCTACATCGTGCGGATGAAGGACGCCCGGGCCCTGGGCGTGTTCAAGGCTCCGGTCGATACCGTGCAGGATGCTATCGACCAGCGCCGTGTCGGTTATGGCGGCGGCGCATCCTATTTCGTCGAGGCCGGCGCCTTTTCCAGCATGAACTTCATCGCCGGCTGGCTGGATGCGCTCGCTGTGGCCGGCTGGGGTATTGTGCTCAGTGTCACGGCCACGATCTTCATGGTTCCGCTGGGCCTGTCGGCGGCGACGGCGGTGCTGGTTGGCCAGGCCTATGGGGCCAGGGACAAGGCGGCTGTGGTCCGGGCCGGGATGACGGGCTTTGCCGTGTGTTTCGCGGTCCTGACCGTGATCGCTGTTGGCGTTCTGGCCGTCGCGCGCCACATCTCGGGGTTCTACAGCACCGATCCTGTGATGATCGAAATGGCAGGCGCGGCAATCAGCCTGGCCTGCCTCTATTTCGTGTTTGACGGACTGCAGGGCGTCGGCGCCCAGGCCTTGCGGGCGCGAGGCGACGTGCTGGCGCCAACCCTGACGCACATCTTCAGCTACGCCGCGGTCATGGTTCCGCTGGCCTGGGTGCTGGCGTTTCCGGCGGGCATGGGCCTGTCGGGCATTATCTGGGCGGTGATCATCGCCAGCATCTTTTCGGCCAGCCTGTTGCTGGGCCGGTTCTGGTGGCTGGCGAGACGGGCCTAGCAGCCCAGGATCCAGCCCTCTTCGCTCTCGACCACGCCCATCAGCTTTTCCGCCTTGGCGGTCTGCGGGCCAAAATCCCTGGCGAGTTTGTCGCTCTCGTCCAGGCGGGCAAGCTGTTCGCACAGCGACCGGACCTGGGCGCGATCGGTGACTTCGCCAGCGTCGGCCTTGGGTTCGGCCAGGGCCGTCGAGACTTCAGCAAACAGCACTTCGAGGCCTTCGAGATCGGCTTCGGTCAGCGCTTTCCAGCCGGTCTGGAACGGCCAGACCTTGGCCGCTTCGCCGCGCTCATCGATCAGGGCCTTCACATAGGGAATGCCCACGAGGGCGCTGCTCCCGACTGAGCCGGCGCCGAACAGCTGCCAGATGCTTTTGGCGCCCGCGCCGCCGCAAGCCTGGTCAGCGTGCCGCAGGGCAGGGGTCTCGCCGGGCCAGCCGTCGGGTTTGGTCACCGACAGCCAGGTCTGGGCGTCCTTGGCCGGGCAGCCCCAGAAGGGCAGAGCCTTGTCGGTCATCAGCCGGTTGATCTTGTTGGCGATGCCGAACCGGTTGTTGAGGTTGGTCGGCTTGTCGACCAGCTCCTTGGCCAGGAACGCCCACAGGCCTGACCAGTCGGCCTGCTTCAGTTTCAGCGCCTTTGCCGTGCCGCGAGGAAAGCCGAGTGGGAAGTCCACGCCCACCATCACCCGTTCGCCCTTGCGCTTGAGTTCGGCCAGCACGGTGTTCAGCAGCTTGGCCGCTTCAGCCCGCGTGGCCGGATTGTGCGCCTCGAACGCCAGCCGGAAGCGGACATCCTTTTTCAGGACGCCGATCCAGATGGAATCCTTGCCGGTCTTGGGAGCGGCCGAGGCGCTCCAGTTGACCATGACATAGGCGGAAAACAGACGGGGCACTGTGGGGATGGTCCTTTGGGGCTAGCTGAGTTTGACCAGCATCTTGCCGGTGTTTTCGCCGGTGAAGAGCTTGAGGAATGCGGTCACCGCGTTTTCGATGCCGTTTTCGATGGTTTCATTCCACTTGATCTGACCGCTGGAAATCCAGCCGACCATGTCCCGCTGGAAGTCGGCGCCGTACTGGGCGGCGTGGTTGGAGACGATAAAGCCCTGCAGCCGGATCGACTTGCCCACGGCCATCATCAGATTGTTGACCGAAGCGCCTTCCGGATTGTTGTAGCCGGCGATCATGCCGCACAGGGCAAAGCGCGCGAACGGATTGGCCGCCGCCAGGGCTGCGTCCATGTGGGTTCCACCGACGTTTTCGAAATAGACGTCGATGCCTTCCGGAGCCGCCTTCAGCAGCGCCTTGGTCAGGTTGGACTCGGCGCGATAATCGATCACCTCGTCGACACCGATGGACTTCAGCCAGGCGCACTTCTCAGGTCCACCCGCCGAGGCGATAACCTTGTGGCCCTTGAGCTTGGCGATCTGGCAGACGATCTGGCCAACGGCGCCCGCCGCAGCCGAGACAAACACCACGTCGCCGTCCTTGAGGCTGGCCATGTGCAGCAGGCCGACATAGGCGGTCAGGCCCGGCATGCCGGCCACGCCCAGATAGGCCTGGGCGGGGATGGTCGCGCTGACTTTCTGGACGGTGGCAGCAGGCGCATTGAACACTTCGCGCCAGCCATTCATCGACTGAACCAGATCGCCGACCTGCAGCGTAGGATCGTTGGAGATCACCACTTCGCCTACCGCGCCACCGGTCATGGCCGCATTCAGGGTAAAGGGCGCCGAATAGCTTTTCACGTCCCGCATGCGTCCGCGCATGTAGGGGTCGACCGACATCCAGCTATTGCGCACCTGCACTTCGCCAGCGCCCGGCGCGGGGACGTCAACCGTCACCACCTGGAAATCCGAAGGCAACGGTGTGGCGTCAGGACGGTTTACGAGATGCACTTCGCGGGACTGGGTCATGGCGTTTTTCCGTTTCTCTGTTATGGCCACGCGTCTTGCCGCAAAAGCCGCCTGCGCGCTATCTGAATTCCGGGGGAGATTCGATGACCAAACTCGTGGCGGGCGTAATCGGCGCAGGGGTGTTCGGCGGTTTTCACGCCCGAAAGCTGGCTTCCATGCCCGATGTCGAGGTCAAGAGCATCTATGACGCCGACCCCGAGGCGGCCAGGGCGCTGGCCCGGGAGGTCGGCGCCGCAGCGCTGACCCACCTGACCGGCGTCATCGCCTCGTCCGACATTGTCACCATAGCCTCGCCCGCCATTCACCACGGCCGCGCGGCCCTGATGGCAGTTCAGGCCGGCTGCCACGTCTATGTCGAAAAGCCGCTGGCGACAGATCTGGAGACCGCCGACAAGATCCTGACCGAAGCGGCCAAGCGCAAGCTGGTGGTCGCTGTCGGCCATCAGGAGCGGGCCGTGTTCAAGGCCATGGGCCTGCTGGATATCTCCGAAGAACCGATCCGGCTGGAGGCCGTGCGGCTGGGTACGCCGTCGGAACGCAATCGTGACGTCTCGGCGACGCTCGATCTGATGGTTCATGACATTGACCTGGCCCTCAGCCTGGCCAAGAGCGATGTCCTGACCGTAGAGGGCGATGGCGACGACGACGCCGCCAAGGCGGAAATCACCTTCGAGTCCGGCTTCGTGGCCAATTTCCAGGTCAGCCGCGTGGCGGCCGAGCGCAAGCGCACCATGAAGGTTGTCTATCCCCTGGGCGTGGTCGAGATCGATTTCCTGACCCGCGAGTTCAAGAACTCGACGCCCTATGACCTCAACGCCAACTTCGCCGAAACCCCGGCGGGGAAGGACCCGCTCGGCGTCAGCGTCGGAGCATTCCTGGATGCCGTCCGTGGAACGACGACCCGTCCACTGGTGACCGGGGAAGAAGCGGCCCGGGCGCTGGATGTGACCCTGGCCGTGGAAGACGCCATCCGGACGGGATAGGCCTTTGTCTTCCGCCCCGATCATGGGCTAAGAAGCGCGCCTCTTTGAGGAGCGTATCCGATGCACAAACGACCCGATGGAAGCTGGGACAAGTCCAAACTGCCGAGCCGGCATGTGACCGAGGGTCCGAGCCGTGCGCCGCACCGCAGCTATCTGTACGCCATGGGTCTGGGCACCAAGGAGATCAACCAGCCTTTCGTTGGCGTGGCCTCCTGCTGGAACGAGGCTGCACCCTGCAACACCACCCTGATGCGCCAGGCCCATGCGGCCAGCGAAGGGGTCAAGAAGGCGGGCGGTACGCCGCGCGAGTTCTGCACCATCACCGTCACCGACGGCATCGCTATGGGCCACGAGGGCATGCGCTCGTCCCTGGTCAGCCGCGACGTCATCGCCGACTCCGTGGAGCTGACCATCCGCGGTCACTCGTACGACGCCCTGGTGGGTATCGCTGGCTGCGACAAGTCCCTGCCGGGCATGATGATGGCCATGTTGCGCCTCAATGTGCCGTCCGTGTTCCTCTACGGCGGCTCGATCATGCCGGGCCGTCTCGACGGCAAGGACCTGACCGTCCAGGACGTGTTCGAGGCTGTCGGCCAGTATTCGGCCGGAACCATCACTGCCGAACGCCTGTGCCAGGTCGAACAGCACGCCTGCCCGGGCGACGGCGCCTGCGGCGGCCAGTTCACCGCCAATACCATGGCCTGCGTCTCCGAAGCCATCGGCCTGGCCCTGCCGCTGTCGAGCGCCTTGCCCGCGCCGTACCTTTCCCGCGATGCCTATGCGGTCGCTTCGGGCGAGGCGGTGATGCGCCTGATCGAACAGAACATCCGCCCGCGCGACATCTGCACCCGCAAGGCCTTCGAGAACGCCGCCGTCGTGGTGGCGGCCACGGGCGGGTCGACCAACGGCGGGCTGCACCTGCCGGCCATGGCCCACGAGTGCGGCATCGAATTCACCCTGAAGGATGTCGCCGAAATCTTCGCCCGCACGCCCTATCTGGCTGATTTGAAGCCCGGTGGCCGGTTCGTGGCCAAGGACATGGGCGAGGCGGGCGGCGTGCCCATGCTGCTCAAGACCCTGCTGGAGGGTGGCTATCTGCACGGCGACTGCATGACCGTCACCGGCAAGACCCTGGCCGAGAACCTGGCCGACGTGAAATGGCGTGATGATCAGGAAGTCATCCGCCCGATCTCCAACCCGCTGTCGCCGACCGGCGGCGTGGTCGGCCTGTGGGGCTCGCTGGCCCCGGAAGGCGCCATCGTCAAGGTCGCCGGCCTGCAGCACCTCAAGCACCGTGGCCCGGCCCGGGTGTTCAACGGTGAGGAGGCCTGTTTCGCGGCGGTCGAGAAGGAAGACTACCAGGACAACGACGTCATTGTGATCCGCTACGAGGGCCCCAAGGGCGGCCCCGGCATGCGCGAGATGCTGTCGACCACGGCGGCCCTGTATGGTCAGGGCCGGACCGACAAGCTGGCCCTGATCACCGATGGCCGGTTCTCGGGCGCGACGCGCGGCCTGTGCATCGGCCACGTCGGCCCCGAGGCCCAGGACGGCGGTCCCATAGGCCTGGTGCGCGACGGCGACATCATCTCGATTGACGCGGTGGCCGGCACCATTGAGCTGGAAGTCAGCGAAGAAGAACTGGCCGAGCGGCGCAAAAGCTGGAAGCCGCACGAGAGCGACTACGGTTCAGGCGCCCTGTGGAAGTTCGCCCAGATCGTCGGCCCGGCCCACCACGGCGCCGTGACCCACCCGGGCGGCAAGGGTGAGAAGAAGGTCTACGCCGACATCTGACGGGCCTGGCCGGCGGTCATTTCGAAATGGAATGACCGATCAGCTGGGTTCGTTCGTCCGGTGACATCGGCCTCCAGCGGCCTTCCGGGATTTCGCCCAGGGTCAGAGGCCCGATGCGAACGCGGAAGAGGTCGGCGACCTTTAGGTCGACCAGTTCGCACATTCGGCGGATTTGGCGGTTGCGGCCTTCTCGCAGAACGATGCGCAGGCGATGGTCGGCGATGACCTCGACCTGTGCAGGGCGCAGCTTGCGGCCGTCGAGTTCCAGACCGTGGCGCAGCAGGGCCAGCTTATCCTCGGTGATCTCGCCGATGACGAAGACCAGGTATTCCTTGTCCAGATCGGACTCCGGCCCGATCAGCGCCTTGGCCAGGACCCCGTCCTCGGACAGGATCAGCAGGCCGCGGGAGTCCATGTCGAGGCGCCCCAGGGCCGGCAGACTGGCGTCCTTGCGCGGAATGCTGGACCCGCGCGGGCCCCACAGCGCGTCATGGGTCAACAGGCGGGCCGCGGGTATCTGACCGGGCTCGGGCTGGGCCGAGACGATGCCGCGCGGCTTGTGAATTATGGCCGTGAAGGCGGAGCCCAGGGCCGTTTCCGCGCTGTCCGACAGGGTCAGGGTCTGGCCGTGGGTGATCTTGCGGCCGGCGTCCTCTACGGTTTCACCGTCGATGGAGACCAGGCCCTGACCGATGAGGGCCTCGGCTTCACGGCGCGAGCAGACCCCGCTCTGAGCCAGCCACTTGTTGATCCGTTGCGGTTCGGCGTCTTGGTAGGTGCGGGTCCAGGCCATCAGAAGGGCAATTCGCCCGATTCGTCGGTGAAGGGTTCATCCTCATCCGGTTCCGGCGGCCGAACTGGCTTTGGTTCCGGTGGCCGTGCCACCGCGGGGGCCGCTGCAGCCTGAACGACCGGCCCGGCCCGGGGGCGGCGCAGGATCGCTTCGATGCGGGCCAGCCAGGCGCGGGCCTCCGTGATGGCGGGGCCGGGGCCCTTGTCGTCACGGCGACGGGCGTCAGTGGGCAGCCACAGGTCCAGTACGAACTCGGGATCGCGCGGATTATCGAACACCAGGCGCAAGGTGACCTGGCGGGCGTCCTTGTTGATGGCGTCCAGCGCCCGGCGCGGTTCACCCCGCCAGGCGCGGGCCACGACCGTATCGTCGATGATAAGTTCACCGCCTTCCAGAGCATCGAGTCGATAGAGCAGGGCGTTGGCGCCACCATTCCACAGGACCAGGACCTGCTCGGTGTCGAAGCGCGCGGCGATGGCGGCCCCGCGTCCCGGCGAGATGATCGCCGCATCTGCCGCGCCGCCCAGCACCTTGCGGATCAGGCGGGCCAGCACCCGTTCATCATTGCCCCACCAGGTCCAGCCGGCGGCCATGACCGTCAGCGCCGCGCCGGCCAGCAGCAGGGCCAGGACAAGGCGCAGGGTCTCGGTCACAGGTCGAGCTCGAAGACCACCGGCACGTGGTCGGAGGGCTTCTCGGTGGCGCGAACATCGCGGTGGATAGTGACGCTGCGCAAACGGTCGGCGGCCTGGGGCGAGAGCAGGGCGTGATCGATGCGGATGCCGTGGTTCCGCTGCCAGGCGCCGGCCTGGTAGTCCCAGAATGTGTAGCCGCCCGCGCGACCGTCGACCTGCTCATAGGCGTCGGTGAGGCCAAGGTTCTTGAGCGCCCGCCAGGCGGCGCGGCTTTCCGGCTGAAACAGGGCGTCGCCCAGCCAGTCTTCCGGCTTGTCGGCGTCTTCGGGACCAGGAATGGCATTGTAGTCGCCGACCAGGGCCAGGGGCTCTTCGAGGGCCAGCAGGCCCTGGGCGTGCTTTCGAAGGCGTGCGAACCAGGCCAGCTTGTAGGCGAACTTTTCCGTGCCGATGGGATTGCCGTTGGGCAGGTAGATGGACGCGACCCGGCAGGGCGTCGTTCCGCCGGTCACGGCTTCGATGTAGCGGGCGTGGTCGTCGCCGTCGCCTTCGGGCAGGCCACGGGTCACATCCTCCATCGGTGTCTTCGACAGCAGGGCCACGCCATTGTAGGTTTTCTGGCCGTGCACGGCGACATTATAACCAAGCCGTTCAAAAGCTTCGGTCGGAAACTTCTCGTCAATGCACTTCAGTTCCTGCAGGGCCGCGACGTCTGGTGAGGCGGCCTCGAACCAGGCCAGCACATTTTCGAGCCGGGCGTTGATCGAGTTGACGTTCCAGGTCGCGATGCGCATGCGCCCTGATTAGCGCGGCGCAACGCTCGCGACAAACGTGGTGATGGCGTCCATCAGTCCGGTGGCAAGCGGCCGGGCGGGTTCGGCATAGGTTGCGGCATTTCCGGCCCGGTCCGTGGGCGCGATCTTCAGCACGTGGTTCATGCCCGGCACGATGACCAGCCGCGCATCAGGCCGGGCGGCGGCCAGCAGACGCGCATCCTGGACGGAGACCTGAATGTCATTGTCGCCCTGGAGGATCAGTACCGGCGTCTTGACGGCTGCGATGGCGGCCCGGGGGTCGATGTTGAGTTCGGACGCCAGATACGGCTGTACGCTGGGGCGGAAAAGGGGGTCGGTGGCCGGGATTTCCGGAAACAGCTTGCCTGTCTTCAGGCCCGCCAGGATCGCGCTTGCCTGATCGAGGGTGGCGGACGGCAGGTTCTGCGCCCGAAGCTGTTCCATCAGCACGACGTCAAAGGGCCGGCCCATGCCGGAGATCGAGATGACGCCGCATGTGGGCGAGTCCTGGGCCGCCAGTGGGGCGATCAGGGCGCCTTCGGAATGGCCCAGGATGACCACGCAGCTGACGCCCGGCTGTGCGCCGAGATAGCGGGCCCAGGCGGCGGCATCGTCGACGTAGGTGGAGAACCGCAGGTTTGCTTCGGCGACCATGGCCGGCGAGCTTTTGGCGATGCCGCGCTTGTCGTAGCGCAGGCTGGTGACGCCCTTGTCGGCCAGGGCGGCGGCCATGAGCTTGAAGGTGTCGGGTGTTGTGCCGGGAACGGTCGAGTTTGAATCCCGGTCGGTCGGACCAGAGCCGGCGATGAACAGGACGGCAGGGCCGGGGCGCGGCTGGACCGGCGTGGTCAGGGCGCCGAACAGGGGCGCACGCCCGCCGTCGATGGAGACTTCGCGGTCCCGGGCAAGGGGTGGCGTCGCCGTGGCGGCCAGGGACGCGCCAGCAGGCGGGACAGGTGCGCCCCTGGTGAAGGTGATCGGCCGGTGCGAGGCGTTTTGCTGAAAATCGCCGGAAAGCTGTTTGCCGTCGGCCGAAAGCGTCGCATCGATTTTCACGTTGAAGGCGGCGACTTCAACAATGATGTGGCCGCCGGTCTGCGTCAGGGTTGCCGGGTTGGGCGCGCCGCTCTGGGCCACACTGATCAGGCTCACGGTGTCGCCGATGCGCAGGATCAGCGGCAGTTGCGGGGTAAGTGCGCCGGTCCAGTCGCCTTTGAGATTGTCTGGACTTTGAGCGGCGGCGGTTGCGATGGTTGCCAGGGCGAGCAGTCCGCCCATGAGAATCTTGCGCATGCCTCCCCCTAGATCGAAAAACTGACCCCACAGCCGCAGCTGGACCTGGCGTTTGGATTGCGGACCTTGAACTCGGCGCCGGCCAGCTCGTCGATGAAATCGATTTCGCTGCCCTTGAGCAAAACCAGCGACATTTCGTCGACCAGGGCCGCCTGGCCGGCATTCTCGATACGGATGTCATCGTCATCCGCCGAATCGACCAGATCGAACCGGTACTGAAAGCCCGAGCAGCCGCCGCCATCGACGGCGACCCGGAGCAAAACCGGCTTGCCTTCAGAGGCAGACAGGGCCGCGAGGCGCGACGCGGCGGCGTCGCTGAGCGTTATGGGCGAGTTTAACATCGTCCTCTATATGGGGCCGCATGGTTCAGGCGCCAAGTTTTCATCCGCCCATGAAGGCGCTGTTCGCGGAAGATCCCAAAAACTCGCGGGGGCGCCTGTATCCCGAACCGCAAAGCCGCACCCGCACGCCCTTCGCCCGTGACCGCGACCGCATCATTCATTGTCAGGCGTTCCGGCGCTTGAAGGAAAAGACCCAGGTCTTCGTGGCGCACGAGGGCGATCACTTCCGCACCCGGCTGACCCACAGCCTGGAAGTCGCCCAGATCGCCCGCTCCATCGCCTATGCCCTGGGGCTGGATTCGGACCTGGCCGAAACCATCGCCCTGGCCCACGACCTGGGGCATCCGCCCTTTGGCCACTCGGGTGAGGAGGAACTGTCGGTGCGGATGGCCCCGTTCGGCGGCTTTGATCACAACGTCCAGACCCTGCGCGTGGTGACCGAACTGGAGCGGCGCTATCCGGCTTTTGATGGGTTGAACCTGACCTGGGAAACCCTTGAGGGGATCGTCAAGCACAATGGCCCGGTGAAGGGTCGGCTCGGTGAACCGGCCTGGCGCGCCGTGGCCGAGTTCAACGGGCTCTATGATCTGCGGCTGGAGACCTGGGCCTCCGCCGAGGCCCAGGTCGCGGCGCTGGCCGATGACATCGCCTACAATAATCACGACGTGGACGATGGCCTGCAGGCTGAACTGTTCGGGCTTGAGGACCTGGCGGGCGTGCCGCTGATCGGCCCGGTTATCGCCGGTGTGCGCGCCGAATGGCCGGGGCTGGAGGATCGGCTGCTGCGCCTTGAGGCGGTTCGCCGGATGATCGGCGAGATGGTCGAGGATGTGCTGGCCGAAACAGCACGACGGGCGGCCGTCGCAAGGTCCAGCTCGTCCGACGACGTGCGCGGTCTGGACCGCGCCCTGGTCGCGTTCTCGCCGGACATGGCCGAAGACCTGGCGCGCCTTCGCATGTTCCTGCACGAGCGGATGTACCGGCACGAGCGGGTCAACCGCGTGCGAATTCAGGCCAAACGCCTGCTCGGTGAACTGTTCGACCTGTTCATGCGCGAGCCCGGCGTTCTGCCGCCGGAATGGCGCGAGCGGCAGATGAACGTCGCTGAGCCGGGCAGGGCGCGGGTGATCTGCGACTACATCGCCGGCATGACCGATCGCTTTGCCTTTGAGGAGTACCGCCGCCTGTTCCAGGCTGAACCGCCGATGGGTGAGGTCTGATCCACCCGATTTCCGACTCAAACCTGTGGAACAGTCTGCGCTCCGCTTCGGGCGCGCCCTGACCGGGGTTAGACTGGCCGGAATTCGGGAGTGATTCGCCCCATCGCTTCCGGCGGCCCTTGCGGGACAGGATACTTCGCTGATGAGTGACAACAATCGCGGCGCCTATACGCCCCAATCGGAAGCGCCCCTTGCTTTCGATGCGCGGCGCTCAAGCGGCTCGGGCGACCGGCCACGCTCCGGCGCCTTGCTGATCAGCGCTATTGTTCTGGTCGTCCTGATCATAGCCTTTGTGGTCTTTGCCCTCACCCGGGCCGGCGAAAAGAGCGGCGAAACGGCCCAGACCTTTGACGCCATCAAGACCGGGCCTGACGCCGTCGCTGCCGCGCCGCCGGCGCCTGAGCCGGCGACCACCTTGCCGGTGGATGCCGTCCAGACCCTGCCGCCCGGCGGCCAGCCGAACTTTACTGCGCCGCCCGAGCAACCCCAGACGCGCCCGCTCCCCGGCGCGACACCAGTCCCAGCCGCCCCCGCGCCCGCAGTCGCCGCAGCCCCCGCGCCTGCCGCGGTGACGACACCCGCCGCCAAGCCTGTGGAGGCCAAACCGGTCGCTGCTGCCAAGCCCGAACCTGCTGCGCCGGCCAAACCGGTCGCCGCCGCCGCCGCCAAGCCGACCACCACCCCCGCACCAAAGGCGTCTACCGCCTACAGTTCGGCCATGGTCCAGATCGGCGCCTTCGCTTCGTCAGCTCTGGCTGAACGCGAATGGAACGACATCGCCTTGGGAATTCCCGCCGAGATGGTCGGCAAGACCCGGCAGATCGAGCCCATCGAGGTCAACGGCGCCACGCGCTACCGCGCCCTGATCGGCGGGTTTGGCTCGCGGGCCGACGCCGATGCGTTCTGTGACAAGCTGAAGGCGCGGGGCAGGGATTGCTTCGCGCGCAATTGATCCGCCGTGACCAGCGCCTGCATCCTCGGCTGTGAAGGCCTGGTTTTGTCGCGCAAGGAGCGTGACTTCTTCCGCGATGTGAAGCCGTGGGGCTTTATTCTGTTCAAGCGCAACATTGAAAACCCCGAGCAGGTTCGCGCCCTGACCGAGGCGCTGCGCGAGACGATCGGCCGGGACGATGCGCCGATCCTGATCGACCAGGAAGGGGGGCGTGTGCAGCGCATGGGCCCGCCGCACTGGCCCGCCTATCCGCCGGCCAGGACGATGGGTGATCTTGCCACCAACGATCCTTTGGTGCGGCGCGAAATCGTGCGGCTCGGCGCGCGTTTGATGGCCCACGATCTGGCTGCCGTAGGGATCAATGTCGACTGCGTGCCGGTGCTGGACGTGCCCGCCGCCGACGGCCACGAGATCATTGGCGACCGGGCCTATGCCGCTGACGTCGAGGGGGTGGCCACACTCGGCCGTGCGGCCGCTGAAGGCCTGATTGCCGGAGGCGTTCTTCCGGTCATCAAGCACATTCCCGGCCACGGCCGCGCCAGGGGTGACAGCCATCTGGAACTTCCGGTCGTTGGTGCGACGCGTGAAGAGCTCGAAGCCGTCGATTTTGCACCCTTCAAGGTGCTGTCGGACATGCCGATGGCGATGACGGCCCACGTTGTCTATTCGGCCATTGATCCGAAGCGTCCCGCCACCACCTCGCGCAAGGCGATCCGGCTGATCCGCGACGAGATTGGATTTGACGGCCTGCTGATGAGCGATGACCTGTCCATGAAGGCCCTTGGCGGTGACTTCGATGATCGGGCGCGCCAGGCGCTTAAGGCCGGTTGCGACGTCGTTCTCCATTGCAACGGCATGATGAGCGAGGTGAAGGCGGTGATGGGCGGAACCGGGTCATTGTCAGGCAAGGCCGCCCGCAGGGCCCAGGCAGCGCTTGCCAGACTGGCCAAATCGCCGGAGCCTTTTGATCTTGAGGCTGGCCGGGCCAGGTTTGCGGCGGCGTTCGCATGAAGCGTGAAGACACAGAGCTCGATTTTACGGCCGCCGGAAACGCGGCCGAAGACGGCAATGCGCTGGTCGTCGACATCGATGGGTTTGAGGGCCCGCTGCATCTGTTGCTGGCCCTGGCGCGCAGCCAGAAAGTCGACCTGCTGAAACTGTCGGTGCTGAAACTGGCCGAGCAGTATCTGGCTTTTGTCCAGACGGCGCGGTCGCTGCGGTTTTCGCTGGCCGCCGACTATCTGGTGATGGCCGCGTGGCTGGCCTATCTGAAATCACGCCTGATGCTGCCCAAACCGCATAAGGATGAGGCCGGCGAGGCGCCCGCTGAAGAGATCGCCGCCCAGCTGGCCTTCCGCCTGGCCCGGCTGGACGCCATCCGCAAGGCCTCCGACGCCTTGCAGGACCGTCCCCGCCTGCAGCGCGACGTCTTCGTACGTGGTGATCCGCAGGCGGTGAAAGTCGTCTCGACGTCACGGTTTGAGGGCAATCTGTTTGCGCTGGTTCAGGCCTATTCCGGCCAGGTCAAACGTGAGGCCGCCCGGCACTATCAGCCAGCCACGCCGCGGGTTTATGCGCTGGACGACGCCCGTGAACAGCTTCGCGGCGTATTGCCGCGCCTGAAGAGCTGGACGGCGCTGGGCAAGCTTGCCCCCGGCGCCACCGACGGCAGCCCGACCCGGGCATCCTTCGTTGCGTCGACCCTGTCGGCGGGCCTTGAACTGGTCAAGGAAGGCTCGCTGGAAGCCCAGCAGATCGAACACTTCGCCGAGATCTATCTTCGCGCCCGCATGCTGGAGGCGGCCGAGTGACGCCGGACGCTGAACGCATGGTCGAGGCGCTGTTGTTCGCGGCGGCTGAACCCCTAAGCATTACTGATCTCGCCCGCCGCTTGCCGGCCAACGCCGACGTGCTCGGCGCGATCGACTCCCTTCGTCACAGCTATGAGGGCAGGGGCGTTCAACTGGTTGAAGTCGCCGGCCGCTGGCGCTTCCAGACCGCAGAGGACCTGGCATTCCTGATGACGGTCGAGCGCGAGGAGCCGCGAAAGCTTTCCAAGGCCGCGCTCGAGACTCTGGCCATCGTCGCCTACCATCAGCCGGTCACGCGGGCCGAGATCGAGGCTGTGCGGGGCGTGCAGGCCAGCCGGGGCACGCTGGACACCCTGCTGGAACTGGACCTGGTTAAGATGCGTGGCCGCCGCCGAACGCCCGGCCGGCCGGTGACGTTCGGGACGACGTACGCCTTCCTGGAGCACTACGGCCTTGCCTCGCTGGGCGATCTGCCGGGCGCGTCGGAAATGAAGCAGCTTGGTCTGCTGGACATGGATCTGCCGGCCGGGTTCGCCTTGCCTGATCCGGCCAATCCGGACGGTTCAAACGACGAAGATCCGCTCGAGCCCGGCGACGAGCGGGAATTCCATCAGGACTTTCTGCGGGAAGACCGTTAAGCCGCCAGGATTGTAACAATCCGGCCGTTGAATTTTGTAACAACCCATTGTTGGCCCGGCGGAACGGAACCGCCTATAAAGGCCGCAATAATCGAAATTTTCCCACGGCGCGCCGTGGGTCGCGAGGAGTTCTAAAAACGATCATGGGTAGTCTCAGCATCTGGCATTGGCTCATTCTGGGCCTTATCGTGGTGGTTCTGTTCGGCGGGCGCGGCAAGCTGTCCGGCATCATGGGCGATGCAGCCAAGGGCATCAAAGCGTTCAAGGAAGGGCTGAAGGACGACGAAAAGCCGGCGGAAAAAGCCGACCCGGTCCTGCCGAGCACCGAAAAAGACAAAGAGAGCTAGTCTTTCGCTCTTCGTAGAAGTCACGCCGGGCGCATGCCGTCCGGCTCAAAAGGCCTGCCCCTCACATGTTCCCTGATATCGGCGGAATGGAATACCTGGTCATCGCGGCCGTCGCGCTGATCGTGTTCAAGCCGCAAGACCTGCCGATGATCATGAAGAAGGTGGGCCAGTTCATGGGCAACGCCAAGCGGATGGCGGCCGACTTCCGCGCCAGTTTCGACGACATGGCACGGCAATCCGAACTGGACGACCTTCGCCGTGAGGTCGAGGCCATGCGCTCGAAGGCCGTTCAGATGACCACCGATCCTGTCTCCGGCCTTGCGGACGCCATGACCAATACGGCTGACGAGATCGGCGAGAGCCTTGGGCAGGCCCAGACGCTGGCTGACCTGCCGGAAAGCGCGTGGATGGGCCAGGACGTGTTCCCTGGCGTTGGCATGGAGCCACCAGTGGCGGAGGCGATCGTCTCCAAGGCCAAACCCGCCGCCAAAAAGGCCGCAATTAAAGGTGCCCGACCGAAGTCTGCTTCGGTCAAGAAGGGCGCTGCGACATGAGCAAGCCGGACGACGACGCCTACATCGAACGCTCGCGCGCGCCGTTGCTGGAGCATCTGGTCGAGCTGCGTGGGCGCCTGTTCGTCTGCGTTTTGGCCCTTGTCGTCGGCTTTTTCATTTCCTTCTTCTTCGTCAACCCGATCCTGGAATTCTTGCTGCGGCCTCTGAAGGTGGCGCAGGGGCTGATCACCCTTCAGCATCTGGCCGGGCACAACAATCCGTTCAGCCTGACCATGCTCAAGGGCGTTCTGGGTCTGACGCCCCTGCCGCCGCCGGCTGCGGGTCAGGAGTTGTCGCCGATCGCGACGGCGATCCTCGAGACCTTCATCGTCAAGGTGAAGATTGCCGCCTTTGGCGCCATTGTCATCACCTTCCCGATCCTCGGCTGGCAGCTTTACCGGTTCGTGGCGCCGGGCCTTTACCGCAAGGAGCGGCTGGCCTTTGCGCCGTTCCTGATCGCCTCGCCGGTGCTGTTCGTCATGGGCGCGGCCCTTGTCTATTATTTGATGCTGCCGTTCGTCCTGTGGTTCAGCCTGAACCAGCAGCAACTCGGCGCCATGACCATCACCCTGACGCCCAAGGTGTCGGAATACCTGGCCATCGCCATCAAGCTGATCCTGGCCTTCGGACTGTGTTTTCAGTTGCCGGTCGTTCTGGCCCTCGCGGGTCTGGCCGGGCTGGTGACCGCCAAACAGTTGCGCGCCTTCTGGCGCTTTGCCGTGGTCATCGTGTTTGTGATCGCGGCGATCTTTACGCCGCCCGATCCGATCAGCCAGCTGTCGCTCGCCCTGCCGCTGGTGCTGCTCTACGAGGTCTCGATCTGGGTCGTGAAGCTGATGGAGCTGCGACGCAAGAAGGCCGACGATGAGGTGAACGCCATCGTCACCTAGCGGCGTGAGCCTCTAGCGTTTGGTCGGCGGTTTCAGAAACGCGGGCAGGTCATTGCCGAAGCCGATGACGCCGCCCTTGTCACTGTCGCGATCCCGATCCCGGTTGTCGTCGCGGCGCGGCGCGCGGTCGCCTTCGCGCGGCGGACGGGTGTCGGCCTGCGGGGCAGGGCGGCTTTCGGCTTCGGCACGCGGCTGACGGGGCGGGCGCGGCTCTCTGGGCGGCTGCGCTTCACGAACGGTTTCTTCGCGGGGCGCGTGCGCGGCAGATGCGGGTTCGGATTCGCGGACCGGCATGGGGGCTGCAGCGGCGGGTACGACGGGGGTCTCAGAGGCGCGCTCACCATGGTCGGGGCGGGGACGTTCACGGTCGCGATCACGGTCGCGTCCGCCTGAACGTCCGCCCGGGCGGGCGCCTTTGGCCGGTCCACGACGCACATCGCCGCCGGCCGCCAGGCTCCAGTCCAGATCGAGCACTTCTTCCTTGGGATTGTCGCCGATCAGTTTCAGCACCTTGTCCAGCGAGCGCGAGTCCGCCGGCGTAATGAGCATGAAGGCGTCGCCGGACTTGCCGGCACGGCCGGTGCGGCCAATGCGGTGGACATAGTCGTCGGCGTGGTGCGGCACATCATAGTTGAAGACGTGGCTGACGTCGGGGATGTCCAGGCCGCGCGCAGCGACGTCGGAGGCCACCAGCAGGCGAAGCTCACCCGAGCGGAATGCTGCAAGCGTCTTGGTGCGCAGGGACTGGTCCAGATCGCCGTGGATTGGCGCTGCGTCAAGGCCGTGGGACTTGAGCGACTTGGCAACGATATCGACTTCAGACTTGCGATTGCAGAAAACGATACCGTTCCTGACGTCGGCGCGGCCGATCAGGGCCCGCAGCGCCATGCGCTTGGCCTTGGCTTCTGATGAGGGGATCCGCACCAGGTGCTGGGTGATGGTCGCCGCTGTCGTGGCCGGGCGCGAGGCCTCAATCCGGGTCGGGTTATGCAGGAACTGCTTGGTCAGCCGGGTGATTTCCGGCGGCATGGTGGCCGAGAAGAACAGGGTCTGCTTTTTCGGCGGAGTCATCTTGAAGATGCGCTCGATATCCGGGATGAAACCCATGTCGAGCATGCGGTCGGCCTCGTCGACAACCATCATCGACACGCCGGTCAGCAGAACCTTGGAGCGTTCGAACAGGTCGATAAGGCGGCCCGGCGTAGCGATCAGGACGTCAACGCCGCGATCGAGCTTGGCGACCTGATCGGCCATTGAAACGCCGCCAATCAGCAAGGCCCAGGATAGCTTGGTGCCCTTGGCGTAGCGGCCAAAGGCGTCGGCAACCTGGTCGGCCAGTTCCCGCGTCGGCTCCAGCACCAGAGCGCGCGGCATGCGCGCCTTGGAGCGACCGTTGGCCAGTTTGTCGACCATCGGCAGGGTGAAGGCCGCCGTCTTGCCTGTGCCGGTCTGGGCGATGCCCAGGACGTCGCCGCCCGCGAGCGCCACGGGGATGGCCTGGGCCTGAATGGGGGTTGCAACCGTATAGCCGGTGTCGGCCACGGCCTGAAGGGTGGACGGGCTCAAGCCCAGTTCGGAAAAATCGGTCATGCCACGCTGATCAAAACTCGAAGCCGCCCGTGCTTGGGCGAGCGGGCGGCGCGGATTCGCCAGTCCTGCTCCGAGGTGGCCCCGTGAATAGGCAATACCGGCGTAAAGTCAATGAATGGCGGATTTCGCGGGGCCGGTTCCTTCGCGGCTGTTGCACGCAAAATCTGGGGGGCGAAACGACGCTCCGCCCTTGGAGTGGGGGGGCTCGCGTGACATAAGGGCGGTCAAATCAGCCGACCTCTTAGCGTAGAGAATTAACATGACCGCCCAAATCGTTGAAAAAACTGGCGAAGGCTTGAGCCGCGTCTATGACGTGACCATTCCCGCCAACGATCTGGCGCAGCAGCTGGACGCCAAGATCGCCGAACTTGCGCCGACGATGCAGATCAAGGGCTTCCGTCCGGGCAAGGTTCCGGCCGCTCACGTGCGTCGCATGTATGGCAAGGGCCTGATGGGCGACATCATCCAGGACACGCTCAACAAGACCAGCGAGAAGGTCCTCAACGACAATAATATCCGTCCGGCCGGCAATCCGGAATTCAAGGCCGTTTCGGACATGGAAGAGGTTCTGGCCGGCAAGGCGGACCTGACCTACGAACTGGCCGTCGAGGTGATGCCGGAATTCACCCTGATGGACGTCAGCAAGGTCAAGCTCAAGAAGCTGGTCTATGCGCCCACCGACAAGGACGTCGATGAAGCCATCGCCGATCTGGCCAAACAGAACCGCGACTTTGAGTCCCGCACAGGCAAGTCGGTGAAGGCAAAGGATGGCGATCAGGTGATCATCGACTTCATCGGCCGCATCGATGGCGAGGCCTTCAGCGGCGGCGCGGCCACTGACGCCAGCCTGGTGCTGGGCTCGGGCCAGTTCATCCCGGGCTTTGAAGAACAACTGGTGGGAACCAAGGCGGGCGACGCCAAGACGGTGAAGGTCACTTTCCCGGAGAACTACCAGGCCGAAAATCTCAAGGGCAAAGACGCCGAGTTCGAAGTCACCGTCAAGGATGTCAAGGCTCCGGTCGATCGCGTGGTTGACGACACCCTGGCCACCGCCCTGGGCATCGAGAGCCTCGACAAGCTGAAAGAGCTGATCCGCGAAAATCTGGCTCAACAGTATGAGCAGAGCTCCAACTTCAAGCTCAAGCGCGCCCTGCTGGACGAACTGGACGCGGGGCACGCTTTTGATCTGCCCCAGCGCATGGTCGATGGCGAGTTCGAAGGCATCTGGCGCCAGGTGCTGGAAGACGAGGCCCGCGAAGGCCGCGATGAGGAAGACAAGGGCAAGACCGAAGACCAGCTCAAGGCCGAATACCGCAAGATCGCCGAGCGCCGTGTGCGCCTGGGTCTCGTGCTCGCCGAGATGGGTCGCGACAAGGGTGTCCAGGTCACGGACCAGGAAGTCAATCAGGCCATGCAGAACGACGCCATGAACATGGCCCGTCAGTACGGCATGCAGCCCCAGGAAGTGTACGACCTGCTGCTCAAGAACCCGGACTATCCGTCCCAGGCCCGCGCGCCGATCTTCGAACAGAAGGTCGTCGAGTTGTTGTTCGGCCTGGCCAGCGTCACCGACAAGAAGGTGTCCAAGGAAGAACTGCTCAAGGACGATGACCTGCCGGCCGGTTACGGCGCCCAGTAGGGCCCGTTAACCCCTCGACGCGAATTAGGCCTTATCCCAGCCTTGTAACCCCGCGCCCGCGGGGCAATATCAAGGGAACGATTCCTCAAGAGGCCTAAGACGATGCGCGAACAGGACATGGCGATCCGCGAACACGACACGGGCTATGGCCTGGTGCCGATGGTGGTCGAGCAATCGAGCCGCGGCGAGCGCTCTTTCGATATCTTTTCGCGCCTGCTGCGCGAGCGGATCATCTTTCTGAACGGCCCCGTCGACGACAATGTCTCGGCTCTGGTGTGCGCCCAGCTTCTGTTTCTCGAGAGCGAGAACCCGAAGAAGGAAATCGCTATGTACATCAACTCGCCGGGTGGCGTGGTGACCAGTGGCCTGGCGATCTACGACACCATGCAATACATCAAGTCGCCGGTCTCGACCGTGTGCATGGGCATGGCCGCATCCATGGGCAGCCTGCTGCTCTGCGCCGGCGCGGCCGGTCACCGGATTGCCCTGCCCAACGCCCGCGTCATGGTCCACCAGCCGTCGGGCGGCTTCCGCGGTCAGGCCTCGGACATCGAGCGCCACGCCGAGGACATCATCAAGATCAAGCGCCGCCTGAACGAAATCTACGTCAAGCATTGCGGGCGGACGATGGAAGAGGTCGAGCGCACCCTGGACCGCGACCACTTCATGTCGGCCGAAGAGGCCAAGGCCTGGGGCATTGTCGACCACGTTTATGAAACGCGAGAAGCGGCTGAAGCGGCGGCGGCGACCTAGGCCGGTTTGCCGCTGAACACCCTGTAGCCGCGTTCATTGGCCAGGGTCAGCATCTCCCGATCACCTGGCGTGTCGCCGTAGGCGGCGGCCAGTTCGATATCCTCGCCGAAGATTTCCCGAAGCCGGCGCACCTTTTCCGGACCGCGACAGTTGGCGGTGACGAAGGTGCCGGTGACGCGGTCATTCGAATCGAACTCCAGTACGGTGCCGATCAGCTTGTGGGCCCCCAGCGAGCGGGCGAACGGCGCTACGGTGGTCTCGGGCGAGGCGGTGACGATCACCACGCGGGCGCCCTTGCCGCGCCAGTAGCGCCAGGTGCGCAAGGCGTCAGGTCGGAAGATCGACCAGTTGACCTCGCTGGCGTAAGCAGCTGCATCGCGCTCCAGATCTTCCTTCTTCACACCTGCCAGGAATTGCCGCGCTGCAGTGGCCTTGAGCCGTCCGCGATCACGGTGGAACAAATAGTTCACGGCTGCGGGAAGCAGGCTCACCATGCCGAACCCATAGCCGATCAGGCCCGACCGCCAGCGCAGGAAAGCCAGAAAGCTGTCCTTGGTGGTCAGGGTGCCGTCGAAGTCAAAGGCGATAAGCACCGGGCCCTCGATGGGCTCGTCGCTCTCGGCCAACTGAATGGGAAGATTGTGAGGGGTGAACATCTTGCGAGGCTGACGAAGAATCGAATCGGTTCCGGTTAGCCAAGGCAGTTTATCTCGCAAATGGGGCGCGGTGTTCCTATTTGAGACAGGCAGCGATGTATTTCGCGCAAATGACTGAGTCAGGCGGCAGGCAGATGTGCAGTTTAGGCTTGCCACGCTTGTGATCCTGCTCAGGATCGTGGATTGTCAAGGATTAGACAACCTGCGGCGCGTATCCTGCATGTTCAAGCGCGGGGAGCCTTCAGGAATGAGGGTGCTCTGCTGAAAGGGCCGAAAGCCCTCGAGAGTGGGAAGTGATATGACGAAAGCCGCCGGCGGAGACGCCAAAAGCACGCTTTACTGTTCTTTCTGCGGAAAGAGCCAGCACGAGGTGCGCAAGCTTATCGCTGGCCCCACCGTGTTCATCTGTGATGAATGCGTTGAGCTTTGCATGGACATCATCCGTGAAGAGCAGAAGATTACTTTCGTCAAATCCAAGGACGGCGTTCCGACACCCAAAGAAATCCGCACTGTTCTTGATGACTATGTCATTGGACAGGATCACGCCAAGAAAGTGCTCTCCGTTGCGGTGCACAACCACTACAAACGGTTGAACCACGCCACCAAGAACAATGACGTCGAACTGGCCAAATCCAACATCCTGCTGGTCGGCCCGACCGGCGTCGGCAAGACGCTGCTGGCCCAGACCCTGGCCCGAATCATCGACGTTCCGTTCACGATGGCGGACGCCACGACCCTGACCGAAGCCGGTTATGTCGGCGAAGACGTCGAGAATATCATTCTAAAGCTGCTCCAGGCCGCCGACTACAATGTCGAGCGCGCGCAGCGCGGCATCGTCTACATCGACGAAATCGACAAGATCAGCCGAAAATCCGACAATCCGTCCATCACGCGCGATGTCTCGGGCGAAGGCGTGCAGCAGGCTTTGCTCAAAATCATGGAAGGCACTGTCGCGTCGGTTCCGCCCCAGGGCGGCCGCAAGCATCCCCAGCAGGAGTTCCTCCAGGTCGACACCGCCAACATGCTGTTCATCTGCGGCGGCGCTTTTTCCGGCCTGGAAAAGATCATTTCGGGCCGCGGGCAGGGCACCTCGATTGGCTTCGGTGCCAAGGTCACTGATCCGGACGAGCGGCGCACCGGCGAAATCCTGCGCAACGTCGAGCCCGACGATCTGCAGCGCTTTGGCCTGATCCCTGAATTCATCGGCCGTCTGCCGGTCATCGCCACCCTAGAAGACCTCGACGAAGAGGCGCTGGTCAAGATCCTGACCGAGCCCAAGAACGCCCTGGTGAAACAGTACCAGCGCCTGTTCGAGATGGAGAACGTCGGCCTGACCTTTACCGACGACGCCATGGGCGCCGTGGCCCGCAAGGCCATCGCCCGCCGCACCGGTGCGCGTGGTCTGCGCTCGATCATGGAAGGTATCCTGCTGGAGACCATGTTCGAATTGCCGACCTTTGATGGCGTCGAGGAAGTGGTAGTCAATGCCGAGGTCGTCGAGGGACGGGCCCAGCCCCTGCTGATCTACGCCGAGAAGCAGAAAAAGGACGGCGCGGCATAGCGTCCAGCGCATACTTATTGCCTTAGCTGAATCCGCCGACGTTACCTGAAGGGTAGCCGCTTTCCGATGGTGTGCGTTTCGGTCGCGCCCTTTCTGTGCATGGATTTCCCGCCCCGCTTGAATGGCGGGGCCGAAGCGCCACATATCTGGCAGGAATTCCCCGTTCGGGACGGGGAGCAGGGTGCGGCTCAAGCTAGCGCACCCAAGGAGTAGAGCATGGTTGATATTCGTACGCTTCCGGTGTTGCCGCTTCGGGACATCGTGGTGTTTCCCCATATGGTCGTGCCGCTGTTCGTCGGGCGCGACAAATCGGTGCGCGCCCTCGAGGAGGTGATGCGCGGCGACAAGCAGATCCTTCTGGCCACCCAGAAAAGCTCGACTGACGATGATCCGGCCCCCGAGGCGATCTACGACATCGGGGTCCTGGCCACGGTCCTGCAACTTTTGAAACTGCCGGACGGCACGGTGAAAGTGCTGGTCGAAGGCTCATCGCGCGTCTCGATCGTCCGTTTCACTGACCAGACGAGTTTCTACGAAGCCGAGATCATGGCAGTTGATGACGAAAGCGGCGCGGCCCACGAGGCCGAGGCCCTGTCGCGCGCGGTGATCGAGCAGTTCGAAAACTACATCAAGCTGAACAAGAAGATTCCGCCGGAGGCCCTTGCCGCCATTCCGCAGATCACCGAGCCCGGCAAGCTGGCCGACGCCATCGCCGGACACCTGGCGGTGAAGATCACCGACAAGCAGAATCTGCTGGAGCTGTTCAGTGTCGTGAAGCGCCTGGAGAAGGTCTACGCCCTGATGGAAGGCGAGATCTCGGTGCTGCAGGTTGAGAAAAAGATCCGCTCACGCGTCAAGCGTCAGATGGAGAAGACCCAGCGCGAGTACTATCTGAACGAACAGATGAAGGCGATCCAGCGCGAACTGGGCGACCAAGACGATCAGCGCGATGAGCTGCTGGAACTGGAAAAGCGCATCAAGAAGACCAAACTGTCCAAGGAAGCCCGCACCAAGGCCGAGGGCGAGCTTAAGAAGCTGCGCAACATGAGCCCGATGTCGGCGGAATCGACCGTCGTGCGCAATTACCTCGACTGGCTGCTGTCCATTCCGTGGGGCAAGGCCAAGGGCAAGAAGATCGACATCGAACGGGCCGAACGAATTCTCGATGAAGACCATTACGGTCTGGAGAAGGTCAAGGAGCGCATCCTGGAGTACCTGGCTGTCCAGGCGCGCACCAACTCGCTCAAGGGCCCCATCCTGTGCCTCGTGGGCCCGCCCGGCGTCGGCAAGACATCGCTGGGCAAGTCGGTCGCCAAGGCCACCGGTCGCGAATTCGTGCGTCTGTCCCTGGGCGGCGTGCACGACGAAGCCGAGATCCGTGGCCACCGCCGCACCTACATCGGCTCGATGCCCGGCAAGATCATCCAGTCGATGAAGAAGGCCAAGTCTGTCGATCCGTTCTTCCTGATGGATGAAATCGACAAGCTGGGCGCCGACTATCGCGGCGATCCGTCAAGCGCTCTGCTGGAAGTGCTCGATCCGGAACAGAACGGCACGTTCGCCGATCACTACCTTGAGGTCGATTACGACCTGTCCCAGGTGATGTTCGTCACCACGGCCAACAGTCTGAACATGCCCCAGCCGCTGCTGGACCGCATGGAGATCATTCGCATCCCCGGCTACACCGAGGACGAAAAGGTCGAGATCGCCAAGCGCCACCTTTTGCCCAAGCTGGCCGAAAACCACGGCCTGAAGGGTGGAGAATGGGTCGTGCCCGACAAGGCCATCCGCGACCTGATCCGCTATTACACCCGCGAAGCCGGCGTGCGCTCGCTCGAACGTGAACTGGGCGGCCTGGCCCGTAAGACTGTGCGCGACCTGGCGCGTGAAAAACTGGTGGCCATCACCATCGACGATGCGCGCCTGTCCAAATATGCCGGCGTGCGGAAATACCATTACGGCGAAACTGACGAGGAGGATCAGGTCGGTATCGTCACCGGTCTGGCCTGGACGGAATTTGGCGGCGATATCCTGACCATCGAAGCGGTCAAGATGCCTGGCAAGGGTCGTGTCACCGTCACCGGCAACCTGAAAGAGGTTATGAAGGAATCGATCAGCGCGGCCAATTCCTACGTTCGCGCCAACGCCACCCGATTCGGCATCAAACCGCCAATTTTCGACAAGACCGACGTACACGTGCACGTTCCAGAGGGTGCGACCCCAAAAGATGGTCCGTCTGCGGGGGTCGCCATGGCGGTGGCCCTGACCTCGGTGCTGACCGGCGTGCCGGTTCGCAAGGATATCGCCATGACTGGTGAGATCAGTCTGCGTGGTCGCGTTCTGGCCATCGGCGGTCTGAAGGAAAAGCTGCTGGCGGCGCTGCGCTCAGGTGTGAAAACGGTCCTGATCCCCATTGAAAACGAGAAAGATCTGGCGGATGTGCCTGAAAACGTTAAGTCCGGGCTGACGATCATCCCCATGTCGACGGTGGATCAAGCCCTGGCTCACGCCCTGGCTGGACCTCTGACGCCAATCGAATGGAACGAAGAGGTTGAGCCGGCGGTCGGTCCGAAACTTGAGAGCGACAGCGACGAGACGGTCATGACCCATTAGGGCCAAACTGAAAGCTGTCGCATTATTGCAAAAAAAACTCGGGGAAACCGCAAATCCTTGGGCGCGACAGCTTTACGGAATGGCGTGGTAATGTCTTACTCACCTTGGCGAGCGGCGACGGTCCACAGATCACTGCCGCTAAATCAGGGTTGGGAGAAAGACACATGACAACGAAAGCCGAGTTGGTTGCTTCGATCGCCGAGAAGGCGGGTCTCAACAAGACCCAGGCCAAGGACGCCCTGGAAGCGTTCACCGCCTCAGTGACGGAATCACTCAAGAATGGCGAGGAGGTTCGTCTCGTTGGTTTCGGCAGTTTTGTGCCGGTGAATCGGGCGGCCGGAACGGCGCGCAACCCCCGGACCGGCGAAACGGTCAATCGGGCAGCCTCGAAGACGGCGCGTTTCCGCGTTGGCGAAGGGCTCAAGAGCGCACTGAACTAGTCTTATATAATCCACATTATCGGTGATTTGGGGGTGGGCGCGCCAGCGCCTGCCCCTGTTTCATTTCCGGTGTGTTGATCGGCAGTGTCTCGGACCTTGCGATCACCATGTCTCCGGGCTAGGCGTTCGCATGGCCCCGGGCGGCTAGCTCAGCTGGTTAGAGCACCTCGTTTACACCGAGGGGGTCGGGGGTTCGAATCCCTCGCCGCCCACCAGACTTCACGTGTTGCGTGGCGGTCTGGATGACTTGAGGGCCGGAACAGGGAGTTTGGGTGTGATTCGGCCGTTTCAATTCCTAATGTGCGTTTTCCGTGGCAAACACGACTGGACCAACAGCAAGGCCAGGAAAGGCTACATGAGCTGTCAACGTTGCAGGTTGCGCCGCCGCTGGCGTTAAAGCTGTCCTGCCGGTAGGGCAAATGGGAAATAAACCCTGATCCTGGAAACATTTTCAACCCTTCGCGTTCAGGATGCGGTGGTGGTTCACCTTCCGCTGCAAACGGTGGCTGTATTGATATTGCTGGTGTTTTTCCGCTGTGTTGAGCTTGGCCACCAATTAGCCAACAGCCATTCGCGCGCTGGATACGTAACCTTCCGCCGTTGCCGGTTGCGCAAAAAAGGCGCCGATTTCGTAAAGGCGAATGGCGCGAATGACGGGACTCGAACCCGCGACCTCCGGCGTGACAGGCCGGCGCTCTAACCAACTGAGCTACATCCGCAACTGCGCCCGCAGGCGTTTCGCAAGGCGCGTGACATAGGGGGCGGGCGCCTGCCCTGTCAACCTCAACCGGCGCTTACCGAACTTATGTTTCGCCCGCGTACCAGGCCTCGCCTATCCAGGGCGCGGCCAGGGCGGGGCGATACCACTTGTTGCCGGTTCCCTCGCTGGCCTCTTCGGGCTTGGGCCGGCCATGGAAGACGACGATGCGCGTGTCGGTGGGGCAGGTAGGCGCCTTCCAGAAATTGAGCGGGAAGAGCGGCACACAGCGCTTCTTGTAGGACACCGCAAGATCGGCCGGCCAGTAGGCCAGGACGCCGAGGTCTTCCGCGGCCTGGGTCAGATATTCTTGCTCGTTACGGTGACGGCGGCGCGCACCTTCAAAGTCGGCGACGAAATTGCTGAGCACCTGGGTGTGGGCGCCGATATCGAAGCGGTAGACCGAGGAATTGCCGACCTTGCTGCCCGGACGCTTGAAATCGCGCATGATGTAGAAGGGGGCCGGCAGTTCGAAGAACACGTCCAAGTTTCCCACGATGACCAGGTCCAGATCTAGGAACAGGGTCGTGCCCGACAGGTCGCCCAAAGTGGGACCAAAGGTCGCAAGCTTGAGCCAGCCGCGCTCGGGGCTGGGCGGCAGGCCCAGATCGGGCAGGGGGAAAACCTCGACGCCCGGCAGGATGCCTGAGGCGTCTTCGGTGAAGCAAACGAATCGATGCGGGCGATTCAGATGCCGGGAAACCCCGCGAAACAGCCGGTTGACGTACTCGGGGCCATATTTCGTCCCCCACTTCATGCAGATGACGTTGACCACCGGCAGGGCGGATTTCGTTGCGATTTGAGCAGGTCTGGCCATTGGCGCGGTCACATCACAAATCCATGGCCCATGCTACCCGGGAAATGCTGGAAGGGGCGTTGCCGATGGTCTAGAAGGCCCCCGACTCTCCATTGGGATCGCCATGACCGCCTTCCTGCTTCAGTACCTGCCGATCGTCATTTTCCTGGGCGTCGCGGTCGCCATCGGCCTGGTTTTCATGGTCGGGGCGCTTGTCGTGGCCCCGAGCGCGCCGGACGCCGAAAAGCTGTCGGCCTACGAATGCGGTTTCCCGGCCTTCGAAGATTCGCGGATGAAGTTCGACGTCCGCTTCTACCTGGTCTCGATCCTGTTCATCATTTTCGACCTTGAGGTCGCCTTCCTGTTTCCCTGGGCGGTGACCTTGATGAAGATGCCGCATGGGGCGCAGATTTTCGCCTTTACCTCGATGATGGTGTTCCTCGCCGACCTGACCCTCGGATACGTCTATGTGTGGAAGAAGGGGGCCCTGGAATGGGAGTGACCAAACCTGCCTACGGCGAGGCCGGCCGCACCTTGACGCAAGGTTACGACCCGGCCCTGCACGATCCCTATTTCGACGGCTTCAAGGATGAACTGGCCGACAAGGGCTTTGTTATCGCCGCCGCCGACGACCTGGTCACCTGGGCGCGCACCGGCTCGCTGATGTGGATGACCTTTGGCCTGGCCTGCTGCGCCGTCGAGATGATGCACTCGGCCATGCCGCGCTATGATCTGGAGCGCTACGGCTTTGCGCCTCGCGCCAGCCCGCGCCAGTCGGACGTGATGATCGTCGCCGGCACCCTGACCAACAAGATGGCTCCGGCCCTGCGCAAGGTCTACGACCAGATGCCGGAGCCGCGCTATGTGATCAGCATGGGCAGCTGCGCCAACGGCGGGGGCTATTACTATTTCAGCTACAGCGTCGTGCGTGGCTGCGACCGGATCGTGCCCGTCGACATCTATGTGCCGGGCTGCCCGCCGACCGCCGAGGCGCTGGTCTATGGCGTCCTGCAGCTGCAGAAAAAAATCCGCCGCACAGGGACAATTGAACGGTGATCTGGGCGGTTTCCGACAAGGACCTGAATGCGCTGGGGGCAAGGTGCGCCAAGCTCAAGGGCGTGAGCGGCTACTCGGTCGCGTTCGGCGAAGTGACGATCGAGGCCGAAGCCGGCGCGATCATCAGCGTCCTGACCCAACTGAAAGAAGGCGCGGCCTTCCAGTTCCAGCAGATGGTCGACCTTTGCGGCGCGGACTATCCGAACCGGCCCAAACGCTTCGACGTTGTCTATCACCTGCTGTCGATGACCAAGAACCGCCGCATCCGCGTCAAGATCCAGACCGATGAGGCGACTCCTGTGCCGTCGGTAATCCCGGTCTATCCGGTCGCCGAATGGTTCGAGCGCGAGGCCTTTGATATGTACGGCATCGCCTTCGCCGATCACCCCGACCTGCGCCGCTTGCTGACCGACTATGGCTTTGAAGGCTATCCGCTGCGCAAGGACTTCCCGATGAGCGGCCACGTCGAGGTTCGCTACGACGATGAGCAAAAGCGCGTGGTCTACGAGCCGGTCAAGGCGGTGGAGTTCCGCAACTGGGACTTCCTCTCCCCCTGGGAAGGCGCCGAATACGCCAAGCCGGGCGAGGGCTATCCCTATGTCATCCCCGGCGATGAAAAGGCGGGCAAGTGATGGCTGACGACGCCCACCCCATCGCCGACGACTCCGGCAAGTTCACCATCAACTTCGGGCCACAGCACCCGGCCGCCCACGGCGTGCTGCGCCTGGTGCTGGAGCTGGACGGCGAGATCGTCGACCGCGTCGATCCGCACATCGGACTGCTGCATCGCGGCACCGAAAAGCTGATGGAGTATCGCCCGTACCTCCAGAACATCGGCTATTTCGACCGTCTGGATTACGTCGCCCCGATGAACCAGGAGCACGCCTATGTGCTGGCCATCGAAAAGCTGCTGAACTTGGAAGTGCCCAAGCGCGCCCAGATTATCCGGGTGCTCTATTCCGAAATCGGCCGCATCCTGAACCACCTGCTCAACGTCACCACCCAGGCGATGGACGTTGGCGCTCTGACTCCGCCGCTGTGGGGCTTTGAAGAGCGCGAAAAGCTGATGGTGTTCTATGAGCGGGCCAGTGGCGCGCGCATGCACGCCAACTATTTCCGCCCGGGCGGCGTGCGCCAGGATTTGCCCTACGCCCTGATCAACGACATCGACGACTGGTGCAATTCGTTCCCGGCGATCCTGAACGACATCGAAGGCCTGATCACCGGCAACCGCATTTTCAAGCAGCGCAACGTCAACATCGGCATTGTCTCGAAACAGCAGGCGCTGGACTGGGCCTTCACCGGCGTGATGCTGCGCGGCTCAGGCGTGGCCTGGGACCTGCGCCGGAACCAGCCGTACGAGTGCTACAACGACTATGAGTTCGACATTCCGCTGGGTCTGAACGGTGACTGCTACGACCGCTATCTGTGCCGCGTCCAAGAAATGCGCGAGAGCCTGAAGATCATGAAGCAGGCCTGCGAGGCGCTGCGCAAAACCCAGGGCGAACTGGTTCTGTCGGATGACCACAAGGTCACGCCGCCACGCCGGGGCGAGATGAAGCGCTCGATGGAAGCGCTGATCCACCACTTCAAGCTCTACACCGAAGGCTTTCACGCGCCTGCCGGCGAGGTCTATGCCTGCGTCGAGGCGCCCAAGGGCGAGTTCGGCGTCTATCTGGTCGCTGACGGCACTAACAAGCCGTATCGCTGCAAGATCCGCGCGCCGGGCTTCCCGCACCTGGCGGCCATGGACTGGATGAACCGCGGCCACCTGCTGGCCGACGTTTCGGCCATTCTCGGCTCGCTCGACATCGTGTTCGGGGAGATCGACCGGTGATCCTGGCGCTGCTCAGTGTGATTTTCAGTCTGGTGGCGATTGGAACCGGCCTGCTGCGCTGGCGTATGCACCGGATCTACTGGCACACCCATCCGGGAGGCAGCGAAGGCTATCGCAGGGATTGCCTGCTGCTGGCCGCGCCGCTGGTGTTCATCGCGATCGGGATCGCTGTGAGCATCGACCTGGCGTTCACGTTCGGCATCGGGGTGTTCATCTTTATCGCACCCTTTGCCGCGGCCGCCTTTCTGACGGCCTCCGTCCTGCCGCCGTTCCAGCGCGCCAGTCAGCGCCTGATCGACGCCCGCGCCCCTCTGGGAAAAGCCTGATGTCTGTAGAATCCATCGCCCAGGCGCAACTCGACGCCTATAACGCCCAGGACCTGGACGCCTATTGCGCCTTCTTCACCGACGACGTGGTGGTGGCTGACCTGAACGGCGCGCCGAACCTGGAAGGCATCGATGCCTATCGCGCCCGCTATGAAGGCGCCTTTGCGAAGTTTCCGAAAAACCGCGCTGATCTTCTGGCCCGCATGGTCGTCGGTCAGACGGTGATCGACCATGAACGTGTCGACCGCGGCAATGGCGTTGATCCGGTTTTCGAGGTCGCGGCCATCTACACCTTCCGGGACGGCAAGATCGCCCGCGTGGATTTCGTCAAATGAGCGTCCGCCGCCTTGCCAAGGATCAGCCCAAGGGGTTCGCCTTCTCGAAAGAGACGATGAAGACGGCCCAGTGGTGGATCGCCAAGTACCCGCCTGAGCGCAAGCAATCGGCGGTGATCCCCATCCTGTGGCTGGTGCAGAAGCAGGAAGGCTGGGTTTGCGAGCCCGCCATCCGCGCCATCGCCGCGCTGCTGGAAATGCCGGTGATCCGGGTGCTGGAGGTCGTGACCTTCTACACCATGTTCATGCTGGAGCCGGTCGGCAAGACGGCCCTGATCCAGGTTTGCGGCACGACGCCTTGCATGCTGCGCGGGGCAGGGGATTTGATGGCCGTCTGCAAGGACAAGATCGGGCCCAGGGACAAGCTTTCGGCCGATGGCAAGTTCACCTGGCAGGAAGTCGAATGCCTGGGTGCCTGCTGCAACGCGCCCATGGCCCAGATCAATGACTACTATTACGAGGACCTGACCCCGTTCGAGATGGGCCGGATCATCGATGATTTCGCCGCCGGCAAGAAGCCCAAACCCGGGTCCTATGACGGGCGAAAATCGTCCGAGCCCAAGGACGCGGTCCACACCCTGAACGATCCGTCGCTCTATGACGGCTCGAAGGCCAAGAATCTGAAGCTGCCCAACACGGAGCCGGTGGGATGACCCTGGCCGACCAGAAAAAGCGCATGGCCTTGATGTTTCTCATCAATGGCGTCTGCCTGCTTCTGGCGGCGGTCAGCGTCTTTGTGGCCATTCGCTACAAGGTCGATGCCCTGTGGTTTGTCTTCGTGGGTTTGCTGATCACCGGATTCGGCGCCCAGATATGGTTCATGCTGGGCTTCATGCGCGCCGGGAGGGTCGAATGATCGACGATCCCGACTACATCAAGCGCCGCATCGCCTATGTCGACACCATCCGCACCATGCACAAGAACAAGCGCCTGATCGGTCTGGTCGGCTGCCTGATCGGCGTGCTGATCCTGGCTTGGGCGCGGTTCCGCGACGGGGCCCCGCAGTGGGAGCTGGCGGCAGGGCTGGTGGTGATCGGCTTCAGCTGGCTGCTTTTCGCCTATGTCATCTTCGCCCGGACGCGCTATGTCCGCGCCCATCCGTTTGAACCGGGTTCGTGAGTCGTATGGTCGGTATTCTGCAAGACAAGGACCGCATCTTTACCAACCTCTACGGGCTCCATGACTGGGGTCTGGAAGGGGCGAAGACGCGCGGCTGCTGGAACGGCACGCGCGACATGCTCAAGATGGGCGGCCCGTGGATCATCGACCAGATGAAGAACTCCGGTCTGCGCGGCCGCGGCGGCGCAGGGTTTGGCACCGGTCTGAAGTGGTCCTTCATGCCGAAAGAGGTCAAGGACCGCCCGCACTATCTGGTGGTCAACGCCGATGAGTCCGAGCCGGGCACATGCAAGGACCGCGAGATCATGCGGCATGACCCGCATCTGCTGATCGAGGGTTGCCTGATCGCCTCCTTCGCCATGCAGGCCCACGTTTGCTACATCTATATCCGGGGCGAATACGTCCGTGAGCGCGAAGTGCTCGAAGAGGCTATCAAGCAGGCCTATGAAGCCAAGCTGATCGGCAAGAACAACATCCACGGCTGGGACTTCGACTGTTACGTCCATCACGGGGCCGGCGCTTATATCTGCGGCGAGGAAACCGCCCTGCTGGAAAGCCTCGAAGGCAAGAAGGGCCAGCCTCGGCTGAAGCCGCCGTTTCCGGCTGGCGCGGGCGTTTATGGCTGCCCGACCACGGTCAACAACGTCGAATCCATCGCGGTGGCAGGCACCATCCTGCGGCGTGGCGCCCAGTGGTTTGCAGGCTTCGGCCGGCCCAACAACACCGGCACCAAACTGTTCTGCGTCTCGGGTCACGTGAACCTGCCCTGCAACGTCGAAGAGACCATGAGCATCCCGTTCCGCCAGCTGATCGAGGATCACTGCGGTGGCATCCGTGGCGGCTGGGGAAACCTGAAGGCGGTCATCCCGGGCGGGTCGTCCGTGCCGATGATTCCGGCCGAACAGTGTGAAGACCTGCCGATGGACTTTGATGCCCTGCGCGAGCTGAAATCGGGCCTCGGCACGGCGGCCGTCATTGTCATGGACAAGTCCACCGACCTGGTCCGCGCCATTGCGCGGCTTTCGTATTTCTACAAGCATGAGAGCTGTGGCCAGTGCACGCCGTGCCGTGAAGGCACCGGCTGGATGTGGCGGGTGATGGAGCGCATGGCCACGGGCGAGGCCGAGATGCGCGAAATCGACCTGCTTCTCGACGTGACCACCCAGGTCGAAGGTCACACCATCTGCGCGCTCGGCGACGCCGCCGCCTGGCCGATCCAGGGCCTGTTCCGCCACTTCCGCCACGAGGTGGAAGACCGGATCACCAGCTACCGCGCCGGCAAACCTCACGTTCAGGGCGCGACCCTGATTGCGGCGGAGTAGGCCGATGCCCATTGCGAAGGTCAACGGCAAGGAAGTCGAGTTCGAGCCCGGGATGACAGTCCTGCAGGTCGCCGAGATGGCCGGGGAAGAGATCCCGCGCTTCTGCTACCACGAGCGCCTGTCCATCGCCGGCAACTGCCGTATGTGTCTGGTCGAGGTAAAGCCCGGACCGCCCAAGCCCCAGGCGTCCTGCGCCCTGCCGGCCGCCGAAGGCCAGGAAATCTTCACCGACACGCCCATGGTCCAGAAGGCCCGCAAGGGCGTGATGGAATTCCTGTTGATCAACCACCCGCTGGATTGCCCGATCTGCGATCAGGGCGGTGAGTGCGACCTGCAGGACCAGGCCATGGGCTATGGCCGCGACGCGACCCGTTTCGTTGAGAACAAGCGCGCCGTCGAAGACAAGTACATGGGCCCGGTCATCAAGACCGTGATGAACCGCTGCATTCAGTGCACCCGCTGCGTGCGCTTCATCACCGAAGTGGCCGGCGTGCCGGAAATCGGCCTGATCTCACGGGGTGAGGACGTCGAGATCACCACCTATCTCGAAAATGCGGTGACCTCGGAATTGTCGGGCAATGTCAACGACCTGTGCCCGGTCGGCGCCCTGACCCACAAGCCCTGGGCGTTCAACTATCGGCCCTGGGAGCTCAAGCGCACCGAGAGCATCGATGTGATGGACGCGCTGGGCTCGGCGATTCGCGTCGACGCGCGCGGCAGCGAAGTCATGCGGGTCCTGCCGCGCACCCAGGAAGACATCAACGAGGAATGGCTGGACGACAAGGCGCGCTATGCCTGCGATGGTTTGCTGCGCCAGCGCCTCGACAAGCCCTACATCCGCGAGAACGGCAAGCTTAAGGCCGCCACCTGGGACGAGGCGCTCGCCGCCGTCGCCGCGAAGCTGTCGGCCAGCAATGCAGGCCGCATCGGCGTGATCGCGGGCGATCTGGCCGACGCCGAGTCCATGAAGGCGGCCCTGGACCTGTTCCGGGGCAAGCTGGGGATCGCCAGCCTCGACTGCCGCCAGGATGGCGCGCAGATCGGCGGCGGTGCGCGGGAAGAGTATCTGTTCAATGCCACCATCGCCGGCATCGACGAGGCCGACGCCATCTTGCTGATCGGGACCAACCCGCGCCTCGAGGCGCCGGTGCTCAACGCCCGCATTCGCCGCGCCTGGGTCTCGCGCGGCGTCCCGGTCGCCATGATCGGCACAGCGGCGGACCTGACCTATCCGGTTGAGCATCTTGGCGACACAGCCGCGGCGATTGCCTCTTTATCGAAATCAAAGAAGGGCTTTGCCGAAAAACTTAAAGCGGCCAAAAGGCCGATGGTCATCGTCGGGTCCGGCGCCTTCGCCCGGGAAGATGGGGCCGCTATTCTGGCCGCCGCCGGAAAGTTCGCCACCGCAATCGGCGCGAGCTGGAACGTACTCCACACGGCTGCAAGCCGCGTCGGCGGCCTCGATCTGGGTTTCATCCCCACCGGGGGCGGCAAGAGCGCAACGGAACTTGCGTCAAAGGGCGGCGCCGACGTGCTGTTCCTGATGGGCGCCGACGAAATCGACCTGTCGAAGTCCAAGGCCTTTGTCGTCTACATGGGCACTCACGGCGACGCCGGCGCCCACCGCGCTGACGTCATCCTGCCCAGCGCCGCCTGGACCGAAAAGCGCGGCCTCTACGTCAACACCGAGGGCCGGGTTCAACACGGCGAGCGCGCCGTCTATCCCAAGGGCGAAGCCAAGGAAGACTGGGCGATCATTCGCGCGCTTTCGGACCGTCTGGGCGCGACCTTGCCGTACAATACCCAGGACCAGTTGCGCGAGGCGCTCTACGCCGACCATTCGACCTTCGCCGGTCAGGGATTTCCCCCGGGCAAGTCCGACTTCAAGCCCGCATTCGCATCGAAAACGGGCGCGGGAGACGCCCCCCTGAAGAGCCGGATTACAGACTTCTACATGACCAACCCGATTGCTCGCGCCAGCGTGACCATGTCGGAACTTTCCGCGCTGAAGTCAGGCGCCAAACTGATGGCGGCGGAGTAGGGGATGGATCCGACCCTGACCCCGATCGGCTGGTTCCTGTGGACCCTGCTTTACGTGCTCATCGTCCTGATGGGCGTGATGATCAGCCTGGCCTTCCTGCTCTGGGGCGATCGCAAGGTCTGGGCCGGCGTGCAGATGCGCAAGGGCCCCAATGTGGTCGGTCCATTCGGGCTGTTCCAGTCCTTCGCCGACTTCATCAAGTTCTTCGTCAAGGAAGTGATCATCCCGTCCAGCGCGGACAAGTTCGTCTTCCTGCTGGCGCCCCTGATCAGTTTCACCCTGGCCTTCGGGGCCTGGGCGGTAATCCCGTTCGCGCCCGGCTGGGTGGTCTCGAACATCAATGTGGGCGTGCTCTACTTGTTCGCCATCTCGTCCCTGGGTGTCTACGGCATCATCATGGGCGGCTGGGCCTCGAACTCGAAGTACCCATTCCTCGGCGCCCTGCGGTCAGCGGCCCAGATGGTGTCCTACGAAGTCTCGATCGGCTTTGTGATCATCACCGTGATCCTTCTGGCCGGCACCATGAACCTGACCGGCATTGTCGAGGCCCAGAATGGCGGCATCTGGCACTGGAACTTCCTCGGCGGCGGCGGCCTGAAGAACCTGCCGCTCGTCGTGATCATGGTCCCGATGACGGTGATCTTCTTCATCAGCTTCCTGGCCGAGACCAATCGTCCTCCGTTCGATCTGCCGGAGGCGGAGTCGGAACTGGTGGCCGGTTACCAGGTCGAATATTCCTCGACACCCTATCTGCTGTTCATGATCGGCGAGTACGCCAACATCGTCCTGATGTGCGCCCTGATCAATCTGCTGTTCCTTGGCGGATGGCACGCGCCCTGGCCGGAAGGCTTTACCGCCGGCTGGCCGGATCTGGCCCGCAACTTCTATTTCCTGCTGATCTTCATCATCAAGATCGTCTTCATGTTCTTCATGGTCGCCATGGCCAAGGCGATCGTGCCTCGCTACCGCTATGACCAGCTGATGCGCCTGGGCTGGAAGGTGTTCCTGCCGATCAGCCTGGTTTCGGTCGTTGTCGTCGCCGCTTGGCGCGTCTTCGTGACGGGGGCCGTATGATCAGGATCGTTCTCATCCTTGGCGCCGCCGCCGTGCTGTCCGCGTGTGAGGACCTGCCGACCTATGAGGCGCCGATCTCGAATGGTGGGCGTTCTACGGCCCAGGTCAACCGGTCGGCCGCAGAGTCACGCTGTGGTCCGGCGGGCATCAATCAGAGGCCGGATTCGGACGGCACGTCCCCGGGCGACTACAGGTGCGGGAAAAACTGATGCTGGAACGTATCGTCCAGGCGGCGAAGGGTGCGGCTCTGCTGGATTTCGGCGGCGCCTTCATGCTGGGCATGAAGCACATGCTGCGGCCCAAGAAGACCATCCTCTATCCGAATGAGCGCAACCCGCAGAGCCCGCGTTTCCGGGGCGAGCATGCGCTGCGTCGTTATCCAAACGGCGAGGAACGCTGCATCGCCTGCAAGCTGTGCGAAGCAGTCTGCCCGGCCCAGGCCATCACCATCGAGTCCGAACCGCGCGAAGACGGCTCGCGCCGCACCACGCGCTACGACATCGACATGGTCAAATGCATCTACTGCGGCCTGTGCCAGGAGGCCTGCCCGGTGGATGCCATTGTCGAGGGACCGAACATCGAGTTCGCCGTCGAGACGCGGGAAGAACTTTACTACGACAAGGCGCGGCTGCTTTCGAACGGCGACCGCTGGGAGCGAGAAATCGCGAGAAATCTGGAGTTGGACGCGCCCTACCGCTAACAGGCGGATGGACGTGATTCCGAAAGGGGATCTGGGCTAGGGATGATACAGGCGCTCGCCTTTTATGTGATGGCCGCAGTGACCGTCTTGGCGGCGCTCGCGGTCGTGGGCGCGCGCAATCCCGTGCACTCGGTGCTGTTCCTGATCACCGCCTTCTTCTCGGCGGCGGGCCTGTTCGTCCTGCTGGGGGCCGAGTTTCTCGCCATGCTTCTGGTCGTGGTCTACGTCGGCGCGGTGGCGGTGCTGTTCCTGTTCGTCGTCATGATGCTCGACATCGATTTCGCCAAGCTGAAGGCCGGGTTTGCCCAGTACCTTCCGATCGGCGGGCTGGTTGGCGGCATACTGGCCACCGAGATGATCCTGGTGGCGCTGGCTGTCGGCCGCGAAGGCGCGGCGGCCAAGAACGCCTTACCGGACGCCAATGCGGGCGGGGCCTCAAACATCGAGGCCATCGGCCAGGTGCTTTACACCGACTATTCTTATTTCTTTGAGGCGGCCGGGCTGATCCTTCTGGTGGCCATGATCGGCGCCATTGTGCTGACCCTGCGCCACAAGCCCCACGTCAAGCGCCAGGATATCGGCGCCCAGGTCGCACGCACGCCGAAAAAGGGCATGGAAGTGGTTCAGATCAAACCGGGCTCGGGGGTGGAGCTGTGACCATCGGCCTTGCCCACTATCTGACAGTCGCGGCGATCCTGTTCACCATCGGTGTGTTCGGCATCTTCGTGAACCGCAAGAACATCATCGTGATCCTGATGTCGATCGAGCTGATCCTGCTGGCGGTGAACATTAATCTGGTGGCCTTTTCGGCCTATCTGCACGACATCACCGGCCAGATCTTCGCCATGTTCGTGCTCACCGTCGCCGCGGCCGAAGCCGCGGTCGGTCTGGCCATCCTGGTCACCTTCTTCCGCAACCGCGGCGACATCGAGGTAGACGACGCCTCGGTGATGAAGGGGTAGGGCGCGCGCGTGGAAAGTCTCGTAACCCTTCTGGTCTTCGCGCCCTTCATCGCCTCGCTGGTGGCAGGCCTGTTCGGCCGCCGCATTGGCAATGTCGCCAGCCAGAGCGTCACCACCGGCGCCCTGTTCCTGTCCTGTGCCCTTGCCTGGTACGTATTTTCGAAGTGGACATGGGGCGGGCTCGAGCCGTTCACTGTCACGGTCGCGCCGTTCATTCATGTCGGCCAGTTCATCTCCAACTGGTCAATCCGCATTGACGCCCTGTCGGCGGTGATGCTGATCGTGGTGACGACGGTATCGGCCCTCGTGCACCTCTACAGCTGGGGTTACATGGCCGAGGACGATTCCAAGCCCCGGTTCTTCGCCTATCTGTCGTTCTTCACCTTCGCCATGCTGGCGCTGGTTACTTCGGCCGACTTCATGCAGCTGTTCTTCGGCTGGGAAGGGGTGGGGGTCGCCTCGTATCTGCTGATCGGCTTCTGGTTCAAGAAACCCACGGCCAACGCCGCCGCCATCAAGGCCTTCGTCGTCAACCGGGTCGGTGACTTCGGTTTCGCCCTCGGCATCATGACCATATTCTGGGCCTTTGGCTCGATCCAGTTCGCCGAGATCTTCCCGCAGGTTGCGCACCTGGCCGGCAAGGCCTGGTGGTTCGCCGGACATAACTGGCGGCTGATGGACCTGGCCTGTGTGCTGCTGTTCATCGGCGCCATGGGCAAGTCGGCCCAGTTCTTCCTGCACACCTGGCTGCCTGACGCCATGGAAGGCCCGACCCCGGTCTCGGCCCTGATCCACGCGGCGACCATGGTCACCGCCGGCGTCTATATGGTCTGCCTGCTTTCACCGATGTTCGAGTATGCGCCGGACGCCAAGAACGTCGTGGCTGTCATCGGCGCGGTCACGGCCCTGTTCGCCGCCACCGTGGGTCTGACCCAGAACGATATCAAACGGGTCATCGCCTATTCGACCTGTTCGCAGCTGGGTTACATGTTCTTCGCCGCCGGCGTCGGCGCCTATCAGGCGGCCATGTTCCACCTGTTCACCCACGCCTTCTTCAAGGCCCTGCTGTTCCTGGGCGCCGGATCGGTGATCCACGGCATGCACCACGAGCAGGACATGCGGAAATACGGCGCCATCGCCAAGTTCATGCCCATTACCTACGCGGTGATGACCATCGGCACGATCGCCATCACCGGCCTGGGGATTCCGGGTCTGGATCTCGGCTTCGCCGGTTTCTATTCCAAGGACACCATCATCGAGGCGGCCTTCGCAGCTGGCGGAAACAACCCGGTCGGCCTGTTCGCGAGCATTGTCGGTGTCGTGGTTGCGGGCCTGACCGCCTTCTATTCCTGGCGCGTCGCCTTCTTCACCTTCAACGGTCACGCCCGGTGGGGCGCCGCCTCTCATGGCGATGATCACGCCAGCCATGCCCAGATCGAAACCCATACCGAACCGACAGGTCATGACGATCACGCTCACGTCCATGATGACCACGGACATGATCACAAGCCGCATGAAAGCCCGCTGGTCATGCTGATCCCGCTGATCGTGCTTGCCGTCGGCGCCATCGCTTCGGGTTTTGTGTTTTTCGAGCATTTCGTTGGCGAGGGTCAGGCCGAGTTCTGGCGTGGCGCCATCTTCACGGCGCCCACCAACCACGTCCTGCACGAGGCTCATCAGACGCCGCTGTGGCTCAAGACCGTTCCTCTGGTCGTCTCGGTTCTGGGCTTGCTGGTTGCGGCCTACATGTACCTGCTGAAGGAAGGCCTTGGCGCTCGCCTCGCGGCCCAGAAGGGCATGCTGTACCTGTTCTCCTACAACAAATGGTACTTCGACGAGCTCTATGAGGCGACCTTCTTACGCGCCGCCCGCTGGCTGGGTGACCTGTTCTGGAAGGTCGGTGACAAGAAGATCATCGATGGTCTTGGACCCGATGGCGTCGCCGCCACCTCGGCTGCGGTCGGCAAGTTTGCCGGCCGTCTGCAGACCGGTTTTGTCTATCACTATGCGTTCGTGATGCTGCTGGGCGTGCTCGGCCTGCTGTCGTTCGCCTTCTGGGCCTGGGGTTCTTAGATGGGGCTCCTGTCGCTCACGACCTATTCGCCCCTGCTGGGCGTGGCGCTGATCCTGCTGCTCAAGGTTCTGGGCAAAGGCTCGGACACCACGGCCAAGTGGATTGCGCTCGGGACGACGATCCTGACGCTGGCCCTGTCCATCGTCGTGGTCGCCGGATTCCATCCGGCCGATCCCGGTTTCCAGATGGTCGAGACCCACCGCTGGTTCGGCGTGCTCAACTACCGCATGGGCGTCGACGGCATCAGCGTGCTGTTCGTCCTGCTGACCACTTTCCTGCTGCCCCTGTGCATCCTGGGTGGCTGGAGCGTCATCAAGGAACGGGTCAGCGAGTATCTGATCGCTTTCCTGGTGCTTGAGGCCCTGGTGGTCGGGGTGTTCTGTGCGCTCGACCTGGTGCTGTTCTACCTGTTCTTCGAAGCCCAGCTGATCCCGATGTTCCTGATCATCGGCATCTGGGGCGGCAAGAACCGTGTCTATGCGGCCTTCAAGTTCTTCCTCTACACCCTGCTGGGCTCTGTCCTGATGCTCGCTGCGGTCCTGGCCATGATCGGGATTTCCGGCACATCCAGCATCCCGGACCTGATGGCCTACAAGTTCGCGCCGGGCGTCCAGACCTGGCTGTGGCTGGCTTTCTTCGCCTCGTTCGCGGTCAAGATGCCGATGTGGCCGGTCCACACCTGGCTGCCAGACGCCCACGTCGAGGCGCCGACCGCCGGTTCGGTTATCCTGGCCGGCATCCTTTTGAAGATGGGCGGATACGGTTTCCTGCGTTTCTCCCTGCCGATGTTCCCCAACGCCAGCGAGATGTTCGCGCCCCTGGTCTTCGGCCTGTCGGCGATCGCCATCGTCTACACATCCCTGGTCGCCTTCCGTCAGACCGACATGAAAAAGCTGATCGCCTATTCCTCGGTCGCCCACATGGGCTTTGTGACCATGGGGATTTTCTCGGGCAACGCCGTCGGCGTGCAGGGCGCGGTGTTCCAGATGCTGAGCCACGGGGTGATCTCGGGCGCGCTCTTCCTCATCGTCGGCGTGGTCTACGACCGCATGCACACCCGCGAGATTGCGGCCTATGGGGGGCTGGTGAACCGTATGCCCTGGTACGCGGCGGTGTTCATGTTGTTCACCATGGGCAACGTCGGCCTGCCGGGCACATCCGGATTTGTCGGTGAAATCCTGACCCTGACCGGCGTCTACAAGGCCTCGACCTGGACGGCTCTGGTTGCAGCCAGCGGCGTCATCCTGTCGGCGGTTTATGCGCTCAGCCTCTATCGCCGGGTCGTGTTCGGTGAGCTGGTCAATCCCAAGCTGGCGGCAATTACCGACCTCGATACGCGCGAAGTGCTGATCTTTGCGCCGCTGATCGCCGGCACGCTGGTCCTGGGTCTGCAGCCCAATCTGGTGCTCGACGCCACCAGCGCCTCCGTCGACCATCTGGTCGCCGCCTACCAGGTCGCCATTGGGGGAGCGGTCCGATGAACAACATCACCGACTCTCTGCGCATGGCCCATCCCGAGGTGATCCTCTCGGCGGTCACCATTCTTCTGACTGCTATCGGCGCCTTTGCCGGCCGCAAGGCCAGCCTGGTGGTCTCGGCCCTGGCCGTGATTTCCCTGATCGGCGTGGCCGTCATCGCCGCCATCGGCGTGCCGGTAGGTATAGCGTTCGGCGGAAGCTTCATTTCCGATGCGGCAGCGTCCTACGCCAAGGTCGGCATCTATCTGATGAGCGCGGTGGCCGTCATTCTCGGTTACGGATGGCTGGGCCGGCTCAGCGCGCGTCAGTTCGAGTATCCGCTGCTGATCCTTCTGGCTGCCACCGGCATGGGCATTATGGTTTCGGCCGGAGACCTGATCTCGCTCTATATCGGCATCGAGCTGCAGTCCCTGGCCCTTTACGTCCTGGCTGCCTTCCGCCGTGACGATCCCAAGGCCTCAGAGGCCGGCCTGAAGTATTTCGTGCTTGGCGCCCTGTCGTCGGGCCTGCTGCTTTACGGCGCCAGCCTGATCTACGGGTTCGCCGGTTCGACCCATTTCGACGTCATCGCCGCGGCCGTGAAGGCCGGGACAGGAACTGGCGTCCTCTTCGGCCTGGTTTTCCTGATCTGCGGTCTGGCCTTCAAGGTCTCGGCCGCGCCGTTCCATATGTGGACCCCGGACGTCTACGAAGGCGCTCCAACGCCGGTCGTCGCCTTCTTCACTGCGGCGCCCAAGCTGGCGGCCATGGTCCTGATCCTGAGAGTTCTCTACACGGGCTTCCCCGACAACATCGAGCAATGGCGTCAGATCATCCTGCTGATTGCCATCGTCTCGGTCGGCGTCGGCGCCTTTGCGGGACTGGTCCAGAGCAACATCAAGCGCCTGCTGGCCTATTCCTCGATCGCCAACATGGGCTACGTCCTGATCGGCCTGTCGGCAGGCAACCACGAGGGCGCCCAGGCCGTCCTGATCTTCATGTCCCTGTACATGATCGACGCGACCGGATTCTTCGCGGCCCTGACGGCGCTGTCACGCGGCGGCAAGCCGATGGAGACCATCGCCGACATGGCCGGTCTGTCGCGCACCAACCCGGCCATGGCGATCACCATCACCCTGCTGGCCTTCTCGGCCATGGGTATTCCGCCGCTGCCGGGATTCTGGGGCAAGTTCTATGTCTTCAAGGCAGCCATCGACGCCGGCCAGTGGCCGATCGCCGTGGCTGGCCTGGTGGGCAGTGTCGTGGCGGCCTTCTACTACCTGCGTCTGGTCAAGGTCATGTGGCTGGATGACTCACCGGGCGCGGTGGACAAGGGCCCGCTCGATGCGCGCATCGTCGCCTTCGCCAGCGCTCTGTTCGCCTTCCCGCTGGTCATGATCGGACTGACCTGGATCGAGCATTATTCGGGCTATGCCGCGGACGCTTTCGGCCTGCTTTGACCGATCCCATCCCGACCATCCTCTACGATGTGATCGACTCCACCAACGCCGAGGCGCGCCGCCGGGCGGAAGCCGGTGAGACCGGTCCCATGTGGATCGCCGCCAGCCGCCAGACCGCCGGTCGGGGCCGGAGAGGGCGCGACTGGGAAAGCCCCACAGGCAATCTGGCCGCCACCTTGCTGCTGACTACTGAGCAGCCGCCGGCCGAAGCCGCTCAACTGTCCTTCGTCGCCGCTCTGGCCGTCGCCGATGCGCTCGGCGAGTACGAGCCCGACGCGCCGATCCGGGTCAAATGGCCGAATGATGTGATGATCGGCGCCGATAAGGTCAGCGGTATCCTGGTGGAGTCCGGCCGCGCCGCCGAGGGGCTGCTGTGGGTCGCCATTGGCATCGGCATCAACCTGGCCAAACCGCCGGAAGTCACCGAGCGGCCGGCCACCAGCCTGGCTGCACACATGGACGATGCGCCGCCCGCCATGGAGGACGCGCTCGAGGTTCTGGCCGCCTTTTTCGACGAATGGCTCGGGCTGTGGCTCAGCCTTGGCTTTCCCGTTGTAGCCGACGCCTGGACCGCCAGAGCCTATGGTCTGGGACAGATCTGCACCGCCCGGCTGGCCAACGAGACCCTGGAAGGAATCGCCGAGGGACTGGACGAGGACGGCGCGCTCAGGCTTAGGCTGTCGGACGGGACCATCCGCCGGATCAACGCCGGCGATGTCTTCTTTGGAGAGGCCTGATGCTGCTGGCTATCGAGCAAGGCAACACCAATACCCTGTTCGCCATTCATGACGGAACAGCCTGGCTGGCCGAATGGCGCACGGCGACCGATTCCAAGCGCACCGCTGACGAATACGCCGTCTGGCTGGTTCAGCTTCTGGAACTGCAGAAGCTGGATCTTTCGATCCTCGACGGCTGCATCATCTCGTCCGTCGTGCCGCAGTCGCTGTTCAATCTGCGGAATCTGGCCCGACGCTATCTCAAGGTCGAACCCCTGGTGATCGGCGAGAATGTCGATCTCGGGATCGAAGTGCGCATCACCAAGCCGTCCGAGGCCGGCGCCGACCGTCTGGTCAATGCCGTGGGCGCCCACATGGTCTATCCGGGCGACCTGATCGTCATCGATTCCGGCACCGCCACCACCTTCGACATCGTCGCGGCCGATGGTGGGCTGGAGGGCAGCGCCATCGCGCCCGGTATCAACCTGTCCATGCAGGCCCTGCACGAAGCGGCCGCCAAACTACCCCGCATCGCCATCCAGCGTCCCAATAACGCCATTGGCAAGGATACCGTTGAGGCCATGCAGTCGGGCGTCTTCTGGGGCTATATCGCCCTGATCGAAGGCCTGGTGACGCGGATCAAGACCGAGTGGGGCAAGCCCATGACCGTCGTAGGCACCGGCGGCGTCGCTTCCCTCTTTGAAGGCGCCACCAACGCCATCGACCACTTCGACCCGGATCTGACCATCCGCGGCATGCTCGAAATCTGGCGGCGCAATCAGCCGACCCCAAGGACCTGATGACCAAACACGACAAGGACGAACTCGTCTTCCTGCCGCTCGGCGGGTCGAACGAGATCGGCATGAACTTCAATCTCTATGGCTATGGCCCGCCGCACGCCCGCAAGTGGATCGTTGTAGATCTGGGTGTCACCTTCGGCGACCTGACCACACCGGGCGTCGAACTGATCCTGCCCGACCCCACCTTCATCGAGGAACACGCTGACGACATCCTGGGCATCGTTCTGACCCACGCCCACGAAGACCATATCGGCGCGGTTGGCTGGCTGTGGCCGCGCCTGAAGGCGCCGCTCTATGCCACACCCTTCACCGCATATCTGCTGCGCGAAAAGCTTCGCGAGGCCGGCATCCTCGAGGACGTTGATCTGACCGAAGTGCCACTCTCGGGATCGATCAAGCTTGGCCCCTTTGAGCTTGAACTCATTACACTAACCCATTCGATTCCCGAACCAAACGGCGTGGCTATCCGCACGCCTCTGGGCACGATCCTGCACACCGGCGACTGGAAGATCGATCCTGATCCCCTGCTGGGCGGCGTGACTGACGCGGACGCCATCAGGAAGCTGGGCGATGAGGGAATCCTCGCCATGGTCTGCGATTCCACCAACGTCTTCGTGGACGGGGTGGCCGGTTCCGAAGCCGATGTTCGCATCGCCATGACCCGTCTGATCGGCTCGCTGAAGGGCAAGATCGCCGCGGCCTGTTTTGCCTCCAATGTCGCGCGCATGGACACCATCATCCGCGCAGCCCAGGCCAATGACCGTCGCGTCTGCCTGGTCGGCCGCTCCATGCATCGCATGGCCGCCGCCGCCCGGCACGTCGGTCTGTTCAAGGGCGTGTCAGACTTCGTCAGCGAGGACGAGAGCGGCTACTTCCCGCCGGAAAAGATTCTCTATCTGTGCACCGGATCGCAGGGCGAACCCCGCGCCGCCCTGTTCCGCATCGCCGAGGGCACGCACCGGCACGTAACGTTAGGGCAGGGGGATCACTGCATCTTTTCCAGCCGGGTCATCCCCGGCAACGAGGTGGCGATCCGCAACCTGCAGAACACCATGGCCGAGCGCGGGGTACGCATCCACACCGACCGTGAGCACCCGGGAATCCACGTCTCCGGCCACCCGTGCCGGGACGAGCTGAAGGAAATGTACCAGTGGGCGCGCCCGCAGATCGCCATCCCTACCCACGGCGAGCGGCGGCACCTGCTAGAACATGCCGCTTTCGCCCGTGACCTGCAGGTCGGTCAGGCCATCGCGCCGCGCAACGGCGACATGGTGCGCCTGGCGCCCGGCCGGGCCGAGATCATCGACATGGTTCCCGCGGGGCGTCTCTACATCGACGGCGGCATGATCGTGCCCTCAAACGCCGAGCCCCTGCGCGAGCGCCGGCATGCGGCCTACAACGGCGTCCTGACTGTGTCCCTGGCCCTCGACGGCAAGGGCCGCATCGTCTCCGGACCCCAGGTGCGCGGCATCGGCATGCCGGGCGATGCCGACTATTCCGTCGAAGACGCCCTCGACGACCTGGCCGACGAGGTCGAGGCGGTTGTGGTCAAGCTGAAAGGCGAGGCGCGCGACGACGACGAAGCCGTCGAAAACGCCATCAAGCGCGCGATGAAGAAGGCGGGCCAGCGGATCTGGGACCGGCGGCCGGTGGTCGAGGTGACGGTCTTGCGGGTGTGAACTTGCAGCGTGAGGGTGACGATTGGAGGCGGGGATGTTAGTAGCCGCGCAATCTTTCGGAGCACCTCCCATGATCGGCAAACTGAACCACGTCGGCGTTGCAACGCCTTCTCTCGACGAAGCGGTGAAGCTCTATCGCGACGTCCTGGGCGCCACCGACATCACGCCCAAGCGGACCATGGCCGAGCAGGGCGTCACCTTCCAGTTCGTCAACCTGGGCAACGCCCAGATCGAGCTGATCGAGCCCTATGGCGACGACAGCCCCATCCTTAATTTCCTGGCCAAGAACCCGCAAGGCGGCCAGCACCACATCTGCTTCGAGGTTGAAGACATCATCGCCGCCCGCGACGAGATGCGGGAAAAGGGCGCGCGCATCCTGGGCACCGGCGAGCCGCGCATCGGCGCCCACGGCACGCCGATCATCTTCCTGCATCCGAAGGACATGGGCGGTCAGCTGGTCGAGCTGATGGAAACCCCGAAGGCGCCGCACTGATGGGCCCGGTCACCGCGCTGTCGATCTATCTCGTGGTCTGGTGGACGGTGTTCCTAGGCGTCCTGCCGATCGGAAACATCACTTTCCATGAGGCCGGCGTTGCCCCGCCGCCCGGTTGCGATCCGGGCGCGCCGATGCAGGCAAACATGAAGAAGAAAGTGATCATCACCACGGGCGTCTCGGCGGTCGTTTTCGCCATCTTCTGGCTGATCGTCACCTTCCACCTGATCACCCTGCCGGGCGTGGCGCGGAACTACTAAGCGGCCGGGACATGGCCCCGCTTGCCTTTCGACCCAATCGCGCCTAGAAGCGCCGCCCATCACACACGTGGGCGTTCGGTTTGACCGGGGAGACATCCCGGCGGGTCGTTCCGGTCCCTCCAGCAGGAGGGGTTTGTCCACGGAGGTTCAACCGGAAGAATAAGGAATTAGAAGCATGGCGCTTCCTGAATTTTCTATGCGTTCGCTGCTCGAAGCCGGCGCCCACTTTGGCCACCAGACGCACCGGTGGAATCCGAAGATGGAAAAGTACATCTTCGGCTCGCGCTCCAACATCCACGTCATCGACCTGTCGCAGACCATTCCGCTGCTGCACCAGGCCCTGGTCAAGGTTCGTGAAGTCGCCGCCGGCGGCGGCCGCGTCCTGTTCGTCGGCACCAAGCGCCAGGCGACCGACCCTGTCGCGGTCGCGGCCAAGCGCTGCGCCCAGTATTACGTCAACCACCGCTGGCTGGGCGGTACGCTCACCAACTGGCGCACCATCTCCGGCTCGATCGCCCGTCTGCGCGAACTGGAAACCATGCTGGCCAACGGCGGCGACGGCCGTCTGAAGAAAGAACTGCTCAAGCTGACCCGCGAACAGGAAAAGCTTGAACTGGCCCTGGGCGGCATCAAGGACATGGGCGGCATTCCCGACCTGATGGTCGTGATCGACACCAACAAGGAAGCCATCGCCATCCTGGAAGCGCGCAAGCTCAACATCCCGGTCGTCGCCATTCTCGACACCAACTGCGATCCGGACGGCATTGCCTATCCGATCCCGGGTAACGATGACGCCGCGCGCGCCATCCAGCTCTATTGTGATCTGGTCGCCGACAGCGTTCTCGACGGCCTTGCCGCCGGCCAGGCCGCCATGGGCGTTGACCTGGGCGCGCAAGTGGCTCCCGTCGAGCCGGCCCTGCGCACCAGCCGCGCCCGCGTTGAAGCCCCGGCGCCCGTCGCCGAGGAAGAGCCGGCCGGCATCACTGAGGAACTGGTCGCCGCCGCAGAAGCACCTGCCGCTGAAGCTGCGCCCGCCGCCGCCGAAGAGCCTGCCACGGCCACTGCCGCGGCCGAGCCGGCCGCAGCTGAAGAAACACCCCAGGCCTAGCCCTACTCACCGGAGATTAAGACATGGCGGAAATTACCGCGGCGCTGGTGAAAGACCTGCGCGACACCACCGGCGCTGGCATGATGGATTGCAAGCGCGCGCTTCAGGAAAATGGCGGCGACATGGAAGCCTCCATCGACTGGCTGCGCACCAAGGGCCTGTCCAAGGCCGCCAAGAAGGCCGACCGCGTCGCCGCCGAAGGCCTCGTGGCCGTCGCTTCGCGCGATGACGGCAAGGGCGCGACCGCCGCCGCCGTTGAGGTCAACGCCGAGACCGACTTTGTCTCGCGCAACGAGCTGTTCCAGAACGCCGCCCGCGCCATCGCGGCCGTCGGCCTGGAGTCTGACGACATCGCGGCCATCAGCGCCGGCAAGACTGCCGGTGGCGAAGTGGTGTCCGACCTGCTGACCAACCTGATCGCCACAATCGGCGAGAACATGATGGTCCGCCGCGCCAAGCGTTTCAGCGTCTCCGAAGGCGTCGTCGCAAACTACGTCCACAACGCAACCGCGCCCGGCCTTGGCCGGATTGGCGTGCTGGTGGCCGTCGAAAGCGCCGGCGACAAGGTGGCCCTGAACGAGCTGGGCCGCAAGATCGCCATGCACGTGGCCGCCACCAACCCGCTGTCGCTGTCGGTTGACGATCTCGACCCGGCCGCGGTGGAAAAGGAAAAGACCATCCTGACCGAACAGGCGCTGGAATCGGGCAAGCCCGCCGGCGTCGTCGAAAAGATGGTCGAAGGCCGGATCCGCAAGTTCTACGAAGAAGTCGTGCTGCTCAAGCAAGCCTTCGTCATGAACCCGGACCAGACGGTTGAAGCCCTGGTCGCCGACACCGCCAAGCAACTGGGCAGCCCCATCAAGGTCACCGGCTTTGTCCGTCTGGCCCTGGGCGAAGGCGTGGAAAAGGCCGAGGCCCCCGACTTCGCCGCCGAAGTCGCCTCGATGACCGGCGGCTAAGGCCACCCAGGTTTAAAATCCGCGATTTGAAATCCGCCCATCCCGCAAACGCTGGGTGGGCGGATTTTTTTGTCCTGCGGAACAGGCCGGTCCGTTCGACGCGCGCGGTGTCCTTGGTTATGGTGGTGCCTGACCGACTCGGCATCGCATTCATCAGAAGACCCATAACCATGCCCGCCGCACCGTCTGCTTCCGCGCCTCGCTATCGCCGTGTCCTGCTGAAGGTCTCGGGTGAGGTGCTCATGGGCTCGCAAGGCTTTGGCCTCGACATGGATACCGTCGAGGCCGTGGCAGAGGAAATCGCCACCGTTCACAAGACGGGCGTCGAACTCTGCCTGGTCATCGGCGGGGGAAATATCTTCCGGGGACTGGCCGGGGCCGCCAAGGGCATGGAGCGCGGCGCCGCCGACTATATGGGCATGCTGGCCACCGTGATGAACGCGCTGGCCATGCAGAACGCGCTTGAACGAGCGGGCGTGGATACTCGTGTCCAGTCGGCGATCCGCATGGATTCGGTCTGTGAGCCCTATATCCGCCGGCGGGCGCAGCGGCATCTGGAGAGGGGCAGGGTGGTGATCTTCGCCGCCGGTACGGGCAATCCCTATTTCACCACCGATACTGCGGCGGCCCTGCGCGCCGCCGAAATGGGCTGTGACGCCCTGTTCAAGGGCACCAGCGTTGATGGAGTTTACACCGCCGATCCGAAGAAGGATTCCGGGGCCAAACGCTATGCGCGCCTGACCTACCACGATGTCCTGGCCCAGGATCTGAAGTTCATGGACGCTTCCGCCATCAGTCTGATGCGCGAAAACGGCATCCCCATCGTCGTGTTCTCGATCCGTGAACGCGGCGCCCTTTTGAAAGTCCTGAACGGCGACGGTGTGTTCACCGTCGTCGGCGACGAGGAGAAAAGCTGATGGCCCAGACCGAAAAACCCGACCTGCCCAAATACCGCGACCGCATGGACAAGGCGGTTGTCGCCTTGAAAGAAGAGTTCGGCTCGCTGCGCACCGGCCGGGCGTCGGCCAGCCTGCTCGATCAGGTGATGGTCGAGGCCTACGGCTCAACCATGCCGCTGACCCAGTGCGGGTCTGTCAGCGTTCCGGAGCCGCGGATGATTACCGTCAGCATCTGGGACAAGGGCTTGGTGGTCTCCTGCGAAAAGGCCATCCGCAATTCCGGCCTGGGCCTAAATCCCATGGTCGATGGTCAGACCCTGCGCGTGCCGATCCCGCCGCTCACCGAAGAGCGCCGCCGCGACCTGCAGAAGCTGGCCGGCAAGTATGCCGAACACCAGCGGGTTGCGATCCGCAATGTGCGGCGCGAAGCCAACGAACACCTGCGCGCCGCCCAGAAGGACGCGGTGATTTCCGAAGATGACGAAAAGCGCATGGAAAAGGAAATCCAGGAATACACAGACGCAGCGGTCAAGCGCGTTGACGAAGCCTTGAAAACCAAAGAGCAAGAGATCATGCAGGTTTGACGCCTGTATCCGGGCCCTCAGAGCCCCGCTGATAAGGACCAGACGAGCCCCATGGAGCGACCTGACGGCCAGCCCGACGCGCGCCTGCACGTGGCTATCATCATGGATGGCAACGGCCGCTGGGCGCGAGCCAGAGGTCTGCCACGCACCGCAGGTCACAAGTTTGGTGTCGATGCGCTCAAGCGCACCGTCGAGGGCGCCGCTGAAGCCGGCGTAGGCAAGCTGACTGTGTTCGGTTTTTCGACGGAAAACTGGCGCCGCCCGCGGGGCGAAGTCTCCGAGTTGATGAAGCTTATGAAGGCCTATGTTGAAAGCGACCTTGAGCGCCTGGCCAGGGATGGGGTCTGCGTCAAGATCATGGGCCGTCGCGCCGGCCTGGCGCCGGACATTCTGGACGTCATCGAGCGCGCCGAACGGCGCACCGCACAGAATGACGCCTTCACGTTGCAGGTTGCCTTTAACTACGGGGGACAGGCCGACATCACCGATGCCGTCCGCACCCTGGCCCAGGCTGTAAAGGCCGGGCGGCTTGATCCGGACGCCATAACCGAGGACGTGGTCGGCATGGCCCTGTCCAGCCGGGGCGACGCGCCGGATCTGATTATCCGCACAAGCGGCGAGCACCGCCTGTCCAACTTTCTGCTTTGGGAAGCGGCCTATGCAGAATTTGTCTTTCAGGACGTGTTCTGGCCTGACTATGGCCCCAAGCATCTGAAAACCGCGATCGAGGAATTCCGGGGCCGCGAGCGCCGCTTTGGCGCCGTAGAGGCGAGCAAGCGTGCCGCCAGTTAGCGCCCAGAGCAGCAATCTCGCTGCGCGGGCCCTGTCCGCCACTGTGCTGATCCCCGCGGTTCTGGCGGCGATCTGGTACGGCGGCGGCCCTTTTCTGCTGATGGTGGCCATATCGATCGGTCTGATGTCGATCGAATGGAGCAAGATGAGCGCGCCTGACGCGCCGGCCGAGGTTGCGGTGGCGATCACCGTGGCGGTGCTGACCGGGGTCTTCGCCGCCTATACCGGGTGGTATGTGCGCGCCTGGATGCTGATGGTGGGCGGCGGCGTCGCGGCGGCCATCGCCTCGCGTCACAAGACTGAAAGGGCCGCCGACGCCGGTTACGGTGTTTTCTACATCGCCCCGGCCTGCATCATTCTGGTCTGGTTGCGGAACCCGACATCCGAAGGCTTTTCCTGGCCGCTCGGGCCGGGGATTTCGTGGACGTTGCTGCTGTTTTCCATCACCTGGGCGGCCGATATCGGCGCCTACGCTACGGGACGCATCATTGGCGGCCCCAAACTTTGGCCGCGAATTTCGCCCAACAAGACCTGGGCCGGATTTATCGGTGGTCTGGTTATCGCGACGTTCACCGGTCTGGGGCTGGCTCTTGCTTTGCCGGCGCTGGGCGTCACCCTAGTTGAAGCGGCCGTCATCGGTCTCGCAGGCGGCGCAGCCACCATGGCGGGCGATCTTTGGGAGTCGGTGCTCAAGCGCCGTTTTGGCGTCAAGGATTCCGGCGACCTCATTCCCGGTCACGGAGGCTTGCTCGACCGGGTCGACGGGCTGATGTTCGCAGCGATCGCGGTCGCGGTCTGCCGCATCGTCATCCACGGATGGGCTGCATGAAACGCAAGGTCGCCGTTCTTGGTTCGACCGGATCAATTGGCCTGTCGACACTGGACCTGATGGGCCATGCAGCGGCGTCCGGCGCTGCAGAAATTGAGGTCACCGCCCTGGTTGCTGGCCGCAATGTCGCCCGTCTGGCCGAACAGGCCCGCCAGTGGCGACCAGCTCTGGCCGTGGTCGCCGACGAGAGCCAGCACCAGGAACTCAAGGATCGGCTGGCCGGCTCGGGCATTGAGACCGCCGCCGGACAAAGCGCAGTTGTCGAAGCCGCGCGTTCTGGCGCCAACTGGGTGATGTCGGCCATTGTGGGTGCCGCGGGCATGGAGCCTACGCTGGCCGCCGCCTACGAAGGCGCTGTCATCGCCCTGGCCAACAAGGAGGCGCTGGTCTGCGCCGGCCCGGCATTGCTGGAAGCGGTCCGCAAGGCCGGCGGCAAGGTCATCCCGGTTGATTCCGAACATTCGGCCATCTTCCAGGTGCTGCAGCCCGAACGGGCCGATCGGGTTGAAAAGCTCATCCTTACTGCATCGGGCGGCCCTTTCCGCACCTGGACCCAAGGGCAGATGGCGGCGGCCAGTCCTGAACAGGCCATTGCTCACCCCAACTGGTCAATGGGGGCCAAGATTTCGGTCGATTCCGCGACCATGATGAACAAGGGCCTCGAGATGATCGAGGCGGCCTATCTGTTCGCCATGCCCGCTGAAAAGATCGAAGTGCTGGTCCACCCACAGTCGGTAATCCACAGCCTTGTCGAGTTTCAGGACGGCTCAACCCTGGCCCAGTTGGGTCCGCCCGACATGCGCGCGCCCATCGCCTGCGCGTTCGCCTGGCCGGACCGGCTGGCCTGGCCGGCGCCCAAACTCGACCTGGCCAGGATCGCCTCCCTAACGTTCGAAGCACCCGACCTTGGCCGATTCCCTGCGATCGAGCTGGCTCGCAGCGCTCTGGTGCGTGGCGGAAATGCCCCAGCCGCGCTGAATGCAGCCAACGAGGTTGCTGTTCAGGCCTTCCTGGACCGCAGGATTGGATTTCTCGATATTGCGTCTATCGTCGCTGAAACCCTTGATCGGATTGATCAATCAGGCGAAATGGGAACTGCAGGGGAGGGGGCCCTTCAGACGGCGCGGAATGTAGATGCGGCGGCCCGCCGGATAGCGGTCGAGGTCCTGCCTCATTTCGAGCGGAATTAGAGGCAACAGAAGCGACGCAATGATCGAATTCCTCCGCCTCGCCCCGTTCTATGTTCTGCCCTTTCTCGTCATTCTGACGATACTGGTGACGGTCCATGAACTGGGTCACTTCTGGGCCGGCAAGGCCTTTGGCGTGGCCATTGACCAGTTCTCAATCGGCTTTGGCCGGGCCATCGCCAGTTTCACGGACAAGACCGGGGTCCAATGGCGACTGGGCTGGATTCCGCTGGGCGGGTACGTCCGGTTCGCCGGGGATTCAAATGATGCCAGTCTTCCCGATGGCGAAGATCTGGAGCACCTGCGCAAACAGATCATCGAGAAGTACGGGCCGGAAGCTGTGCATCGCTATCTTCACTTCAAGCCGCTGTGGCAGCGGGCGGTTGTGGCGGCGGCAGGCCCAGCGGCCAATTTCATTCTGGCCGTCGTCATTCTGACGATCATGCTATCTACCCTGACCCTGGAACACATTCGGCCGATCATCGGAAACGTAATCCCGGGAACGCCCGCAGCTGCGGCGGGACTTCGAACCGGCGATCTTATCAAGCGCGCCGATGGACATCGCATTCGGGACTTCAAGGATTTTCAAATCTACGTCTCGCTGCGCGCAGGCCAGCAGATCACGTTTGATATCGAGCGCGGCGGAACGCCGGTCGTGATCAAGGCGACGCCAAACCGGATCGTCGAGAAAGATAAACTGACGGGCGCCGTCCATCATTTTGGTCAGATTGGTGCTTCGTCGGCTGACGGAGCCGCCTACGGCGAAAGGTTGCCTTTGCCCCAGGCGGCCGTGGAAGCTGTCCGCACCGTCGGAGATCGCATCGGCATTACTCTGACCTACATCGGACGCATTTTCAGCGGTCAGGAAAACGGCGATCAGTTCAGCAGCGTTGTTGGCATCGCCAATGTCTCAGGCGCAGTGACCCGTGATGTGGTCGCTCATTCCAACGGTTTTGCTGAGGTGATCGGTAACGGCGTGTTTGTCCTCACACAGTTGGCGGTTTCCCTGTCCATCGGTCTGGGTTTTGTAAATCTACTACCCATCCCTGTCCTCGATGGAGGACATCTGATGTTCTATGCCTACGAAGCCATCGCCCGGAAGCCCGTCGGGGCCAAAATCCAGGAGGCAAGTTTCAAGGTAGGGCTTGCGCTGGTGCTGGGATTGATGTTGTTCGCGACTTGGAATGACCTGCAGAGTCTGCAGGTGTTCAAAAACCTCGGCGGTCTGTTCTCATGAGCACCCGCCTCCCGCCGACGGCAAGATTGATGAAGCCCAGACACGACAGACATTCCGGCCGACCGCTGCTTGCTGTGTTGCTCGCGTCCTCGTCGCTGGCGGCCCCGCTACTGGCGCTCGCCCAGCCGGCCGCCGCGCCGCCGTCGACGGTTGCGCCGTCTACGCCGAACGCCAATGCCAACCTGGTCAACCGGATCGTCATTCGCGGCAATGAGCGCATCGAGAACAATACGGTCACCTCCTACCTGCCTGTGCAGGTCGGCACGCGCGTAACCGACGAGCAAACCAGCCAGGCCATCAGCGCCCTGTTTGCGACCGGTTTGTTCTCCAACGTCACCATCTCCATCCAGGGCACCGACATGGTGGTCGAGGTGGTTGAGAACCCGATTGTGAACCGGGTGGTGTTCGACGGCGAAAAGGCCCTGGCTGAAGACAAGCTGATTGATGAAGTCCGGGTCGCGCCACGCGGCATCTTCACCGTCAACCGTGTGCAGCAGGACGTTCAGCGCCTGATCGAGCTTTATCGGCGCGAAGGCCGCATTTCGGCGACTGTAACGCCCAAGATCGTCGAATTGCCGCAAAAACGCGTCGACATCATTTTCGAGATCGACGAAGGCCCGCGGAGCGGCATTCTCGACGTCAACTTCCTGGGCAACAAGGCCTACTCGGACCGCGAGCTCAGCAATGTCATCGTCACCGAGCCGTCGATCTGGTGGAAATTTTTCGCCAACAATGCCAACTACGATCCTGATCGCGTCGACTACGACGAAAGCCAGCTTCGCGATTTCTATCGCAATCGCGGCTACTACGATTTCAAGGTTGAATCTTCAGTCGCCGAGCTGCGGCTGAACCGGAACGCTTTCGTCCTGACCTTCACGGTAGATGAGGGTGCGCAGTACCATTTCGGCAAGGCGACGGTTAGCACGGAGCTTAGCCGGCTGGACAGCCAGATCCTGCAACGGCTCTTGCCGATCAAGCAGGGGCAGCTCTATTCCGACGCGGCGATCCAGAGCGCCCAGGATTCTCTGGTTTACGCTGCTGGCGTCGCGGGCTTCGCCTTCGTCGACGTGGTGCCGGAATTCGTGCGGAACGGGGACGGCACGGTCGACGTCAGCTTCAAGGTCACTGAAGGCCCCAAGGTCTACGTCGAGCGCATTGACATCATTGGCAATACCACCACGCTTGACCGGGTGATCCGCCGCGAAATCGAACTGGTCGAAGGCGACGCCTTTAACCAGGTGCTGGTTGACCGCTCGCAAAACAATATCCGCGGCATGGGCTTCTTCAGTGATCAGAAGATCGAGCGCCTGCCGGGCTCGGCCCCGGACCGCACCGTTCTTCGCGTCGCAGTCACAGAGCAGGCGACGGGCGAGCTGGCCCTGACGGCCGGTTACAGTTCGGTCGACCAACTGGTCGTTGACTTCAGCGTCACCCAACGAAACTTCCGTGGCCGCGGTGAAAATCTCAGCGCCCAGATCCGCACCGGCTCGTTCCAGCGGATTTTGAACATCTCGTTCACGGAGCCCAAGTTCCTCGGCCGCGACCTCAGCGGCGGATTCGATATCTATTCCTTCCGCTATGACTTCACGCGGGAAGCCAACTACACGACCACCCAGACCGGCGGACAGCTGCGGGTTGGCTTCCCGCTTAGCGAAAACTCGACCCTGAACGTGCGTTACGCCCTGCGCGCCGACGATCTGACCGTTCAGAAGCTGACCTGTAACCTGACGGACACCGCTATCTGCTCTCAGCTGGGCACAAAGATCACGTCATCGGTAGGCTGGACCTGGCTGTTGAACCGCACCCGGGGCGATGCGTTGCGGCCGACACGGGGCTTTACGATCAGCGCCAGCCAGGACTTCGCGGGGATCGGCGGCGACACGCGATACATCCGCACCGAAGCCAACGGCTCCTGGTTCTATGGTTTCAACAAGGACTTCATCTTCACGGCCCGAGGCGCTGGCGGCTACATTGACGCTTATGCCGGTGAAAACCTGCGGATTAGCGACCGTTTCTTCAAGGGCGGTCAGACGTTCCGGGGCTTTGAGACTGCCGGCCTCGGCCCGCGCGACACCACCTTTAACAGCTCTCTGGGCGGCAAGATTTATGGGATCGGCACGTTGGAGCTGACGGTTCCGACCTTCCTGCCGCCCCAGTTTGGCATCGACGCGGCCCTGTTTACCGACTTTGGCACGCTCGGTGGGGTCGATCCGCGTGACAAGATCAAGTGCACCGGAAACGTTCCGCCGATCTGCTCTGACAACCCCGCGATCAAGGATTCCTTTGCGCTTCGAGGCGCAGCTGGCGTCTCGATCGGCTGGAAATCCCCGCTGGGGCCCATTCAGTTCGACCTGTCGAGAGTCTATGCCAAGACACCTTACGACCGGACCCAAACCTTTCAATTCCGCACGAGATCGAGTTTCTAAAGATAATGAAAATGCAATCCGTCACTCTCGCCACGTCGCTGATCCTTACGGTCGGCGGCCAAGCCCTCGCCCAGCAACCCGCCGCCGCGCCGGCGACAGGCACAGTGGTCAAGCAAGGCCCGGCCATTCCCGGTCTTTGCGTGTTCTCTCAGTCGGAACTGGTCGCCGATTCCAAGGCCGGCCAATTTGCCGCCCAGCGTTTCACCCAGATTCAGGCCCAGGTTTCAGCCGATCTGAACGCGACCGCCACGACCCTGTCCGCCGACCAGCGCAATCTTCAGGCGCAAATCAGCGCCACCAGCGAGCAGGCCAACGCGCCCGCTATTGAAGCCTTCCAGCAGCGCGCGCTCGCCTTCCAGACCTTGCGTGACCAGCGCGCCGATCAGTTGCAACGCACCAAGGACGCAGCCTTTGCTCGCGTCCTTTCAGAGACCTCATCGTTTTTGCAGGGGATCTATGAGTCCCGCAATTGCTCTATTCTCATTGACGCCGAAAGCGTCTTTGTCGCCAACCAGTCGATGAATATCACGCCGGCAATCGTTCAGGCGCTGGATTTGAAAATCACCGAATTTCCGGTCGAACTTGCCCCTGTCCTGACCCAGGCGCCGGCTCAAGCCGCGGCTGCTCCTGCGCCCGCTGCCGGAGCGCCGTCCGCGTCTCAACCCCGCCCGGCCGGTGCTGCGCCTTCAGCCACAACGCCGCGTCAACCTGCCGGTCCCGCCCGCGCGCCCGCAGGCCGTTAGGGCGCGGCCACGCACAACAGGAGAGGCGGCGGCCATGCCTGACCCACGCTTCTTCGAATATCATGCGCCGTTGTCGCTGGCTAACATCGCCCACCTTACGGGCGCACGGCTTTTGCGTGGCGATCCGCTGTCAGTGATTTCTGAAACCGCGCCGCTTTCGCAGGCCAACTCTGCGTCGCTTGCGTTTTTGGCCGATCGGCGGCGGCTGGGGGAACTTCGTCAATCACGCGCCATGGCTGTTCTTGTCGCCAATGGCGACGTTCCTGAATGCCCCGAAGGATGCGCCATTCTGGTCAGTGATCGCCCGCAGGCCGCCTGGGCGATAGTTGCACGCATTCTTCACAGGCCCACACTGGCGGATGCAGACCAGGGCATGATCCATCCAAGCGCCAAGCTCGAAGCTGGAGTAAGTCTTGCGCCGGGTGTCGTCATCGCTCAGGGCGCACGCATCGGCAGAGGGACAATTCTCCAGCCCGGCGCGGTCATTGGACCGGGCGTCGAAATCGGTCGCAACGGCCTTATCGGCGCCAATGCCAGCGTAGGCTTTGCCCTGATTGGCGACGGCGTATCAATTCTGGCGGGTGCCAGGATTGGAGAGGCGGGATTTGGAGTCACGGGCGATGCGAAAGGCGCGGTGGATGTGCCCCAGCTTGGTCGGGCTATCCTGCAGGATAATGTCACCGTCGGCGCCAACAGTTGTGTCGACCGTGGCGCCTGGGATGACACGGTCATCGGCGAGAACTCAAAACTCGATAATCTCGTGCACGTCGCACACAACGTCCGTATGGGGAGAAACTGCCGTCTGGCCGCCTATACCGGCATCTCAGGCAGTGTGACGATCGGCGACGGAGCCATATTTGGGGGTCGCTCCGGCGTCGCAGATCAGCTTTCAATTGGCGCCGGGGCTGCGATCGGAGCCGCGGCAGGCGTGTTCAAAAGTGTGCCCGCCGGCGAGGTGTGGACCGGATATCCAGCCAGACCGATGCGCCGGTGGTTGCGCGAACAGGCAGCGCTTGCGACACTGGCCCGGGGTAAGAGAGGGGCCAACCATGAGCAAGAAGACTGAGGGCGATCCGGCTGCGGAGGTGACCACCATTGAAATGGCGGAAATCCTTCGGCGGATCCCCCATCGCTATCCCTTTCTGCTGGTCGACCGGGCTGAAGACTATGTCTCGCACCAGTCGATCACCGGTATCAAATGCGTAACTGTGAACGAGCCTTACTTTGTCGGCCATTTTCCGGGCAATCCGGTTATGCCCGGCGTGCTGATCATTGAAGCCATCGCCCAATCCGGTGCGGTTTTGATGTCGAAATCGCTGAACGCCGACGTCTCGGGCAAGACCATCTTCTTCGCTTCAGTCGATAACTGCCGCTTCCGCCATCCTGTGCGACCCGGCGATGTCCTGCGCATGCCGGTGGAAGTCGTTCGTGCGCGCAGCGACCTGTTCAAATTCAAGGGCAAAGCGATGGTCGGCGAAAAGCTGGCGGCCGAGGTTGAATTTATCGCCATGGTGGTCGAGACCCCTACGGGATGACAACGATCCACCCAACGGCCATCGTCCACGATGGCGCCCGGCTTGGCGCCGACGTCCAGATTGGCCCCTATTGCATCATTGGTCCTGACGTCACCCTGGGTGATGGTTGCCGGTTGGTTTCCCATGCCATCGTGGATGGGTTCACCGAGGTCGGTGAGGCCTGTGTGATTCACCCCTTTGCCCGCCTTGGCGGCGACCCTCAGCACCTGGGTCACAAGGGCGAAAGGACCGGACTGATCGTCGGCGCGCGGAACATCATCCGTGAGAGCGTGACGTTCAACGCCGGTACGGTAGCTGGGCGTGGTGTGACCACCATCGGCTCGGATGGCATGTATATGGTCGGCAGCCACATTGCTCACGACTGCATCATCGGCAATCACGTGGTGCTGGCCAATAACGCCGCAGTCGGCGGACATGTGACGATCGGAGACTTTGTGTTTCTGGGCGGTCAGGCGGCTGTGCACCAGTACAGCCGGATTGGCCGCTATGCCTTCATCGGCGGAGTTTCGGCGGTGACCAAGGACGTGATCCCGTTCGGCTCGGTCTGGGGCGTACACGCCCATCTGGAAGGCCTCAATCTGGTCGGGCTCAAGCGGCGCGGTTTTTCGCGCGAAGCGATCCGCGATCTGCGATCAGCATTCCGGCTGTTGTTCGCCGATGAAGGTACGTTCCAGGAGCGCCTGGACGACGTGGCGCGGGTGTTCGTCAATGTCAACGAAGTGATGGAGATCGTCGAATTCATCCGCGCCGATTCTGCGCGGCCGCTCTGTCAGCCCAGGGACGACGACTAGGCGATGGAAAAGCTCGGCCTCGTCGCGGGCGCGGGAACCCTGCCGGTCGAGGTGGCGCGCGAATGCCTGGAGGCAGGTCGCCCGCTTTATATCGTGAGGCTCAAAAGTCTGGCCGAGGCGTCGCTGGCCGAATACCCGAGCGGCGAGGCTGGCCTGACCGAGTTCGGCAGGATCTTTCGTCTGCTCAAGGACGCCGGCTGTCATACGGTGTGCATGGCCGGTATCGTGAACCGGCCTGACTTCCGCACTCTTGTTCCGGACCTGAAAGGTCTGTCGTTGCTGCCCAGCCTGCTGACCGCCGCGCGCAAGGGTGATGATGCCTTGCTGCGCGCGGTGGTCGTCGCGTTCGAGAAGGAAGGTTTCAAGGTCGAAGGCGCCCAGGACGTTGCCGGCAGCCTGACGCTGGGGGCCGGCCCGCTCGGCCGTCATGCGCCCCGGCCTGAAGATCAGGAAGACATCGAGCGAGCTCTGCATGTGGCGCGCGCCATCGGGGGCATGGACATCGGGCAGGGAGCCGTCGTCGTGCATGGCCTAGTCCTGGCCGTGGAGGCTCAGGAAGGCACCGACGCCATGCTGCGGCGGGTTACGCAGCTGCCCGAAGCGATCCGCGGCACGCCGGCATCGCCTCGCGGCGTGCTCGCCAAGGCCCCCAAACCCATTCAGGAGCGCCGTGTGGACCTTCCGACCATCGGGCTTGCCACGGTGCACCGGGTAGCCGCCGCGGGCCTGTCAGGCATCGCAGGAGAGGCTGGCGGGGTAATTGTGCTCGACCGGGACGCTGTGATCGCTGAGGCAGACAGTCTGGGCCTGTTTATCATCGGCGTTGAAGCATCCGGCGCATGAGTGGTCCAGCAGTCATGCTCGTGGCAGTGGAAGCTTCGGGCGATATTCTTGGTGCGGGCCTGGCCAGGACATTGCGCGCGCGCGTGCCCGGTGTGCGCCTTTTCGGCGTCGGCGGCGCCCGCATGGCGGAAGAGGGAATCGAAAGTCCGTTCAATACCGCCGAGCTGTCAGTCTTCGGTCTGTTCGAAGGTCTGGCGATCTATCCCAAGGTGCTGGCGCGGGTGAAGGATACGGTCGCCCTGGCCGCCCGCGAAAAACCGGACGTTGCCGTACTGATTGATTCCTGGGGCTTCAACCTGCGGGTCGCCCACGCCCTGCGCAAGCTCAATCCGAAAATTCGCCTGATCAAGTACGTCGGACCCCAGATCTGGGCCTCGCGGCCAGGCAGGGCCAGGACGCTGGCAGCGGCGGTTGATCACCTTCTGTCAATCCTGCCGTTCGACGAGCCATATTATCGCCCCCTCGGCCTGTCTGTGACCTTCGTTGGCAATCCCTCCCTGATCCTGGATGTCTCAAAGGCCAACGGCGCGCGGTTTCGCAAAACCATCGGCGCAGGACCGGACGATCCGATCCTGCTGGTGCTTCCCGGTAGCCGGCGCGGCGAAATCGCGCGGGTCCTGCCGGCCTTTGCCGACGCGGCCCGGATACTGAAGTCCGAGAGGCCCGGTCTTCACATCGCTGTGGTGGTGGCTGAAACGGTCGCCGATCTGGTCAGGGCCCAGGTCGCTGAATGGCCTTTTCAACCCGTCCTCGTCGAGGGTCACGATCCCAAACTCGACGCCATGAAGGCGGCCACCGTCGCCATCGCCTGTTCGGGCACGGTAACGACCGAGCTGGCGCTTGCCGGCGCGCCCATGGTGGTGGGTTACAAGGTCTCCGGCATCACCTATGCCATCGGCAAACGCCTGATCCGCACGGCCTGGATCGTCCTGCTCAACATCGCCGCCGGCCGGACGATCATTCCCGAGTTGATCCAGCACGACTGTACCGGCGAGCGCCTGGCTGCAGAAGTTGTCGCACGCCTGGATGATCCAGCGCTACGGACGCGACAAATCGATAATCAGAACGCCGCGCTTGAAGTGATGGGCAGGGGAGCGCCCGACCCGGCGATCAAGGCCGCCGAGGTCGTCGCCGGTTTCCTGAACGCCTAGCCGCGCTTGTCGATGCCGATGAAGTCGCGTTGCGTCGCGCCGGTGTAGAGCTGACGCGGCCGGCCGATCTTGCGTGCGGGGTCTTCGAACATCTCTTTCCACTGGCTGATCCAGCCAACGGTTCGGGCCAGGGCGAACAGCACGGTGAACATCGATGCCGGGAAGCCCATCGCGCGCAAGGTGATGCCGGAATAGAAATCGATATTCGGGTAAAGCTTGCGATCAATGAAGTAAGGGTCTGAAAGTGCGATCTTTTCCAGCTCCATGGCGACATGCAGCAACGGATCGTCAATCTTCAGTGCGTCCAGCACTTCGTGGCAGGTTTTCTGCATGACCTTGGCCCGCGGGTCGAAGTTCTTGTACACGCGGTGGCCAAAGCCCATCAGTTTGTACTTGCGGTCTTTTACGCCCTGAACATAGGCCGGGATGTTCTCAACCGTGCCGATTTGCTCCAGCATTTCAAGCGCTTCCTGGTTCGCTCCACCGTGGCTTGGACCCCACAGACAGGCGATTCCGGCCGCGATACAGGCAAACGGGTGGGCGCCGGACGAGCCGGCCAGCCGTACAGTGGATGTGGACGCGTTCTGTTCGTGGTCGGCGTGCAGAATGAAGATGCGGTCCATGGCCCGGGTGAGGACGGGGTTGGATTTCCAGTCCTCGGCCGGCACAGCGAAACACATGCGCAGGAAGTTCTCCGAATAGGACAGGTTGTTGCGCGGCGAGATGAACGGCTGGCCGGTCGTATATTTGAACGCACGCGCCGCGATGGTCGGCATCTTGGCGATCAGGCGATGAGCCGAAATCTGACGCTGGACCGGGTCATCGACGTCGATGGAGTCCTTGTAAAAGGCTGACAGGGCCCCAACCGCGCCGGTCATCACCGCCATCGGGTGGGCGTCGCGCCGGAAACCTTCAAAAAAGCGATCAAACTGAGCGTGCAACATCGTGTGGTAGGTGATGTTGTGCTCGAAGGTCTCGAACTCGGCCGCCGTCGGCAATTCGCCGTGCAGCAGCAGGTAGCAGACTTCCAGGAAGCTCGATTTCTCGGCCAGCTGCTCGATCGGATAACCGCGGTGCAGCAGGATTCCTGCGTCACCATCGATAAAGGTGATCTTGCTTTCGCACGACGCCGTCGAGGTAAAGCCCGGGTCAAAGGTGAAACGGTCGGTATCGGCATAAAGCTTTCGCACGTCGATGACGTCCGGACCCGTCGTGCCCTTCATGATCGGCAGATCGACGCTTTTCCCGTCGATGGTCAGTATCGCTTTGTCCGTCATTTTTACCGCTCCCGGCCCATGTGTTCTGAATCGTTATACCGAGTTATTGTGCACTGCAAAGAGCATCATCCATACGCCCCAAACCTTCGTCAGATCCCAGCGCGGCAAGGGCGCTGGCAAGGTCTGGCGCAACGGCGCCGCCAGACAGCACCCCGCGCAATGCGGGCCCGAACTTGCCCATGCCTACGCCTTCATTTTCTGCGAAAGATTTCAATGCGGCGGCCAGGTTTTCAGGCGACCAGTCGGCCTCTTCGGCCAACCGGGTGCGAAGCCGGGCAAGGCGTTCGCGGGTTTCAGCGCCAAGCAATCCGATGGTTTTCTCATCGAGCGTCAACGGCCGCTGACGCACGGCGAACAGGCAAAGTCCCGCCAACTCCTGTATTGTGCCGGCGCCTTCCTTGACCAGGCCCACAACCCGGCGCAGCCGCGCCTCGACATCAGCGCTCAGTTGCTGTCCCTGACCTTGCAGGGCGGTATGGGTCAGAGCGGCCAGACGGTCATCGTCAGCCTTGCGCAGGTGCTGGTTGTTGATGTGGTTCAGCTTGGCCCAATCGAGACGGGCCGGAGCCTTGACCACGTCCTTTACGTCGAACCAGGCGATGGCCTGCTCATCCGAAAACACTTCGTCATCGCCATGGCCCCAGCCCAGGCGGGCCAGATAGTTGCGCATGCCTTCGGGCAAATATCCCATGTCAGCGAACTCGCCGACGGCCTGGGCGCCGTGACGCTTGGATAGTTTGGCTCCGTCCGGTCCGTGGATCAGCGGCAGGTGGCCAAAGGCCGGCAGTTCCCAACCCAGGGCCTGGAAGATCAAGCTCTGGCGGGCGGCGTTGTTCAGGTGGTCGTCGCCGCGGATGACGTGAGTGACGCCCATGTCATGGTCGTCGACGACGACGGCCAGATTATAGGTCGGATCGCCGTTTGTTCGCAGCAGGACGAGATCATCCAGTTCCTTGTTACCAAACACAACCGGGCCCTTGATCAGATCCTCGACGATCGTTTCTCCATCGAGCGGTCCCTTGAAGCGGACGACATAGGGGTCGTTTGAACCGGCCCCGGCATCACGGTCGCGCCAGACCGAGCGGATGGCGCGGCCCTCGGCCCGGGCGATTTCCCGCTCGACGGCGACTTCCTCGACGGTCATGAAACAACGGTAGGCGTGGCCCGTGTCGAGCAGTTGCTGGACCGCCTCACGATGCCGATCAATGCGGGCGTACTGGGAAACCGGCGGTTCGTCTGGATTGAGGCCCAGCCAGTCCAGGCCGTCCAGAATGATCTGCACATTGGCCTCGGTCGAACGTTCCCGGTCGGTGTCCTCGATACGCAACAGGTACTTGCCGCCCGTGTGGCGCGCATAGAGCCAGTTGAACAGCGCCGTGCGCGCCGTTCCGATGTGCATCGAACCGGTCGGCGAGGGGGCTATGCGGGTGACGACAGGTTTGGCAGGCATTGAATTTCCAGGCAGGCGCGTGAAGGCGGCGGCCCTTATACCCCGCTTGCTGTCAGTTCCTAGAAGGCGGGGGGCCTAAACCACGCGTTTGGCGGTGGTGATCACAACCGGCGTGGCCAGCATCTGGCCGCGCATGGCCTCGACCTCGGCTTCCGCAGAGGTCGACATCTGGTGGATCTTTTGCGCCACGTCCATGCCCGAGATCACGTGGCCAAAGGCGGCGAACCCCAGGTCGTCGCCTTCTGCCTTGGGGTCGGCGTCCAGTCCCTTCATGTCACCCACACTGATAAAGAAGTCGGAGGTGGCCGAACCGGGTGCGGCGCGGGCCAGAGCGATGGCGCCCGTCGTGTTGGAAAGGCCCGTTTGAGTCGTCGATTCGTGGGCCACGCCGGGGAAGCGGGGCTTTTTGCGGTCAGATCCTCCCTGGATCAGGCCCCAGGGCGCAGCGGTCGGCGTATCGGAGCGCATGGTGCGATAAAAGGTGCCGCCATCGTAACGCTTGGCGTCGATATAGCGCAGGAAATTGGCGGTGGTCAGGGGTGCCTTGACCGACTCCAGGCCAAGAACAATCTCGCCTGCAGTCGTCTGCAGGGACACACGAATAATGCCGTCGGCCGGCGCGGGAGCCGCAGGGGTCTGGGCCATGACGGGACCTGCGGCGGCGAGCGCAGCAGCGCCCGCCAGAACATCGCGGCGTTTCAGTTTGTCGGTCATGGCTTGTGCCTTCCTCGGTTCGTCCCTGCACAAGGCTATTCCGGCGCAGGGTCTTGATCAATGAGGCTTTCCTTGAGCTTATGGGCTCGCGGATGGGGGGAGCCCGTGACAGCTGCAATCGGAGGGGCTGAGAGGGCGGAAGGCGGGCGCGCCCGCATCACCCTGGCCGGTTTTCGCGTCGCCTTGCGCGCCGCCGTCGCCGCCCAGGCCGACCGATGGGCGCTGTGGACCCCGGTCGCCATGGGCGGCGTCGCCGCCATCTACCTGGGTCTGAAAGACGAGCCAGGATGGCTTGCGGTCCTGGCGCCGGCGGCAGTCGCCCTGGCTCTGGCGGTCGTCTGCCGACGAAAGGCCTCCAGCCGCTTTATCGTGATCGCGATGGCTCTGCTGGCCTTTGCGATGGCGGGTCTTGTCGCGGGAAAGGTTCGCTCGGCCTGGGTCGCCGGTCCGGTTGCGCCCGTTACAGGCGCCGTTCCGATTTCCGGCTGGGTTGTCGATGTCGCCAGCCCGGGCGAATCCGGTGGACGATTGATCATTGCGCCGTTGAGGATCGGCAACCTTGACGCTGACCAACTGCCGCAGCGCATACGCATCACTTCGAAAGACGGGCTGATTGGCCCCGGCGCTGCAATCCAGTTCACGGGCCTGGTCAATCCGCCACCGCCGCCGGCCAGCCCTGGCGCCTATGACTTTGCGCGTAACGCCTGGTTTGATCGTATCGGCGGGGTGGGCGTGGCCCTTACGCCGCCGCAGATCGTGTCAGCCCCGCCGCCGGACGGGCGGCTTGAATTGCAGATGCGGGTCAACGCCGTGCGCTGGAGTCTGGCCCAGCGGATTGCCGCTGACATGAGCCCCGCGGCCCGGGGTCTCGGTGTGGCGATGATCACCGGCTACGAGGCCTGGATCGACCCAGAGACTGAACAGGCCCTGCGCGATGCGGGCCTTGCCCACATCATTTCGATCAGCGGGGTTCATATGTCCATTGTCGGCGGCTTTGCCTTTCTGCTGGTTCGCCTGTTCATCGCCGCCGTCCCCTGGTTGGCCTTGCGCATTCCGGGCAAGAAAGTCGCCGCCGCTTTCGGGCTGGCGGCGGTCGCCACCTATCTGGTGATCTCGGGCGCGCCGTCGCCCGCGGTGCGCGCCGCTATCACCGCGTCTGTCGCCTTTGTAGCGATCCTCGTGGACCGGCGCGCGGTCACGCTTCGCTCTCTGGCCATCGCGGCCCTGATCGTTATCACCGTACAGCCCGAAGCGGTGGGTGAGGCCGGGTTCCAGATGTCGTTCTCGGCCACCGCAGCCTTGGTCGCCTTGTTCGAGGTCTGGCAAAGGGCGCCGCGCGAGATCAACACGCCCTGGCCGATACGCTTTGTCCAGGGAGCCGGCGCCTGGCTGGGGCTAAGCCTGACGGCCAGTTTTGTCGCCGGCCTGGCCACGGGTCCATTCTCGATTCAGCACTTCAACCGCGTGGCGACGTTCGGGTTGCCGGCCAACCTGACGGCGGAGCCACTGGCGACTTTCATCATGATGCTGGCGCTCGCCATGGGCGCGGTGCTGGAGCCTTTCGGCTTGGGCAAACCCTTTCTCGACATCGCCAGCGGCGCGATCGAGGCCCTGCAGGGCGGCGCGGCCTGGACGGCGGAGCGCGATCACGCAACCCTGCTGATCGCCAGCGCGCCCCAGATTTCCCTGCCGGTTGCCTTTATGGGCATACTGTGGATGGCGCTATGGAAGGGGAGGGGCCGCTGGATCGGCCTTCCGGCCGCGCTGGCCATCTCGCTTTGGCCGAGACCCGATCCACCCGTGGCCTGGATCGACGCGGAAGGTGCCCAGGCTGCGGTTCGTGTCGGGCGAGAAGCTGTCATCATGCGGCCTGAAGACCGGTTGTTTGCCGCCCAGTTCTGGAGTCGCCGGCGAGGCCTTGCCCTGCCTGAAGATCCCGCAGCCTCCCAGGCCGCCGGGCAGGGCGTATTTGATTGCACCGGGTCGATGTGCCGGGCGGTTTACAGTGGACACCCGCGCGTGTCGGTGTGGTGGACCAGGCGCATTCCAAAGCCGGAGGCTCTTGAGGCGCTCTGTCAGACCTCGGATATCCTGGCTCTGCGCGCCGAGATCGACTTGCCGGACAGTTGCCGGCATGTGCGGGTTCTTACGCCGGCCAAGTTCGCCGCCGACGGTTCTGTGGAAATCTACGCCGATGGACGCATGGTCTGGGCCCAGCCCCTGCGGGGCGTTCGGCCGTGGACTGTCAGTGATAGCGGCGGATAAGGCCGACCAGCTTGCCCTGCACCTGGACCTGATCCGGTCCGAAGATACGGGTTTCATAGGTCGGGTTGGCGGCTTCCAGAGCGATGGATGCACCCTTGCGGCGCAGGCGTTTGAGGGTGGCTTCCTCGCCATTGACCAGGGCCACGACAATCTCGCCGGTATTGGCCGTGTCACCCTTCTTGATGATCACATGGTCGCCGTCGAAGATGCCGGCGTTGATCATGGAGTCGCCCTGCACTTCGAGCACATAGTGCTCGCCGGCGCCCAGCATGGTCTCCGGCACGATCAGCCGGTCTCGCTCATGCTGGATCGCCTCAATGGGCGTGCCAGCGGCGATCTTGCCTAGGATAGGCAGTTCGCGGGTGTCATTGGCGGCATGGGGCGCCTGGGGCGCGCCACCGCCATTGCCCTCGAAGACCTGCGGCTTGAAGGCCTGGCGTCCCTTGGCGGGTGCGGCGGCTGTGGCCTGGGCCGGCAGCTTGATGACTTCCAGCGCCCGGGCCCGGTGCGCCAGACGGCGCAGGAACCCGCGCTCTTCCAGGGCAGTGATGAGCCGGTGAATGCCGGACTTGGAGGCCAGGTCGAGGGCGTCCTTCATCTCGTCGAACGAGGGGGAAACACCGGTCTCCTTGATGCGCTCATGAATGTACATGAGCAGCTCGTGTTGCTTACGGGTCAGCATGGAAACCTCGGGAACAAAGCGCAAACGTTGTTGCGATGTTCTCTAGGTGTTCCCGGTTAATGTCAACCTAACGCCAGGAGCGCCCGGGTCGCAGCGGTCACATCGGTCTGTCGCATCAGGCTCTCGCCAACCAGCATGGCGCGTGCGCCGCAGGCCCCCAGACGCGCCACATCAGCGGGCGTGTAGATTCCGCTTTCCGTTACCAGCAAGGCATTGGCGGGCGCCAGCGGGGCCAGGCGCTCGGTGGTGGCCAGGTCAACCTCAAAGGTCTTGAGGTTGCGATTGTTGACGCCGACCAGAGTGGCGCCCAGCGCGCCGGCCCGGGCCATTTCGGCCTCGTCATGCACCTCGACCAGCGAATCCATGCCGAATCGGGCCGCTTCCTTCATCAGGTCTGCGGCCAGAACATCGTCGACCATGGCGAGGATCACGAGGATGGCGTCAGCGCCCAAAGCTCGCGATTCGGCCACTTGCCAGACGTCGACCAGGAAATCCTTTCGGATGCAGGGCAGGGCGCAGGCGTCCCGCGCAGCGGTCAGATAGGAGTCCTCACCAAGAAAGCTGGGCGTATCGGTCAGCACAGAGAGGCACGCCGCCCCGCCGGCTTCGTAGGCCCTGGCCAGTTCGGGCGGGTCGAAATCAGCGCGGATCAGGCCGCGCGAAGGACTGGCTTTCTTAATCTCGGCGATGAGGGCCAGCTGCCCCGGCGCATGACGGGTCTCCAATGCACGCCGGAAACCGCGCGGCGGTGAGGCCGCAGAGGAGTCGATCTGGGGCCGCGCGACCTTTCGGGCGGCGACGTCTATGCGCTTGTAGTCGGCAATGCGGGCGAGAATGTCGGTCATGTCGGGGCCTTTGATATTCGCCGCAGGCCCTCGCGGCTACTGAAATCCTGGCATGTTCTCGGGGCTGGCGGCCTTGAATGGCGCCAAGGCGCTGCAGGCTGACTCGACGGCGAGCAGGCGCGGGAACGCCGACAGATCGCAGCCGAACCGGCGGCCGTTACGGAGTTGCGGAATCAGGTGCAGGTCCGCCCATCCGGGGTTATCGCCAAAACAGAAGGTCCAGTTCGCCGGCCTGCGGGCCAGGGTGTCTTCGAGGACGCTGAAGCCCAGAGTGTTCCAGTGCTGGAGCCAGAGCGTCACACCGGCTTCATCGACACCCATTTCGTTCTCCAGAAAATTGGCGTTACGGGTGATGGTCACTGCATGCATCTCGGCGGCGACATACTGGCCGAAGGCCAGGGCCTGGGCGCGAAGAATGGGATCCTCGGATAACAGGGCAGGCGTGGGCCAACGGCGCTCCACATAGTCCAGGATCGCGCCGGACTGGACGATCACGATGCCATCAACATCCAGCGCCGGCATCAGCAGCTGCGGATTGATCCGGGCAAATTCGGCCTTGTCCATGTCGGGGACGGACACAAAGGCCCAGTCCAGGCCTTTGAGATTGAGGGCGATCCGGACGCGTTCACCGGCGGAATTGCGGGTGGCGGTGTACAGGGTCAGGCGCTCAGCCATTGGTGACCTCAACCAGCCTGGCCAGAGCCGTCCTGGCGCGCCCGTCATCAATCGATGCGGCGGCGAGGCCGATTCCATCCTTCAGGGTCTCGACCTTGTCGGCCACGAGCAGGGCGGCCGCGGCGTTGAGCAGAACGATGTCGCGGTAGGGACCCTTCTCGCCGTCCAGCAGCCGCCTTAGCGCCGCGGCGTTGTGAGCCGGATCACCGCCCCGCAGATCCTCGGTCGTGGCGCGCGGCAGACCAACGGCTTCGGGGGTAACGGTGAAGAGATTGACACGACCGTCCTTGTACTCAGCGACCTGGGTCTCGCCCGTGGTGGTCAACTCGTCCATGCCGGCGCCGTGCACGACCCAGGCCTTTTCGGCGCCCAGCGCGCCCAGAACCTCGGCCAGCGGCTTGACCCATTTGCTGTCGTAAACACCCAGAACCTGCCGCCGGGCGCCAGCCGGATTGGCGATCGGCCCCAGCAGGTTGAACAGGGTGCGGAATCCCAGCTCGGCCCGGATTGGCGAGACGTGACGCATCGATCCGTGATGCGCCTGGGCGAACAGGAAGCAGATATTGGCCTCGTCGAGCGCCTTCAACTGCTGGTCAGCGCCAGCGTTGATGTTCACACCCAGGGCCGCCAGCACATCAGCCGTGCCCGACTTTGACGACAGCGCCCGGTTGCCGTGTTTGGCAACCTTGACGCCGCAACCTGCCACGACGAACGCAACGGCCGTTGAGATGTTCAGGGTGTGCAGGCCATCGCCGCCGGTGCCGCAAACGTCGATGACGTCATAGGGATGATCCAGCACGATCGCAGCCTTGCGCATTTCGCGGGCGCCGGCGGCGATTTCACTGACGGTCTCGCCGCGCATCCGCATGGCGGTCAGGGCGGCGGCGATCTGGGCCGGTGTGGGCTCGCCGCGCAGGCAGGCGCCGAAGAAGGCCTCGGCGTCTGCTTCGTTAAGGGTCTGGCCGTCCGCGAGGCGGGCGAGCAGCGGCTTGAAGGCGTCAGACATGGGCCGTGCGCTTGACGCCGGCCAGGTCAAGGAAATTGGCCAGCAGGTCGTGGCCGCCTTCAGTGGCGATGGATTCAGGGTGGAACTGCACCCCGTGAATCGGCAGGGACTTGTGCTGCAGTCCCATGATCTCGCCATCGTCGGTCCAGGCGGTGATCTCGAGCACGTCCGGCAAGGTCTCGCGCTTCACCGCCAGGGAGTGATAGCGCGCGGCCGTGAAAGGATTGGGCAGGCCGGCAAAAAGGCCCTTGCCGGCGTGATGGATCTGGCTGGTCTTGCCGTGCATCAAAGTCTTGGCGCGGATCACGTCGCCGCCAAAGGCCTGCCCGATGGACTGGTGACCCAGGCAGACACCGAGGATCGGAAGGTCTGCTGGCGCGGTGGAGATCAGCTCCAGGCAAATACCGGCTTCATTGGGCGTACAGGGCCCCGGCGACAGCAGTACCGCTTCGGGCTTCAACGCGAAGGCCTGGGCGCAAGTGAGGGTGTCATTGCGCACGACACGCGTCTCCGCCCCCAGCTCGTTCAGATAGTGAACCAGGTTGTAGGTAAAGCTGTCGTAGTTATCGACGACGAGGATCATGGGGGGCTTCTAGGCCAAGTGGGGAGACTCGTCGATAATGCAACGCATGGAATCAGCTCAGCTCGACCCATCGACCGTTCAGATGCGCCTTATGGTGGCCCGCGGCCTGCTGCGACGAAGTCACGGGCCTGAGCCGGTCTGGCCGGTTGTGGCCGCGGCCGCCTTCTTCATGGTGTGCGCCTTGGGCTTTGCTGCGGCAACGATAACCGCGCCGCCCGGCAAACGCGCGCCAACGCCAACGGCGGCGAAATTCACGCCCGTCACTGAGGATGCGGCGTCCAAAATTCGCTAGGCAAACCGCCAGGCTTCTTCGGCGGCCCGCCGCAGGGCCATGGATTTGTGGACTGTCTCTTCGTACTCGGAGTCCGGGTCTGAATCGGCGACCACGCCGCCGCCGGCCTGGACGTACATCACACCATCCTTGAACAGGGCCGTGCGCAGAACGATGCAGGTGTCGACCGATCCATCGGCGCCGAAATAGCCCACTGCGCCAGCGTAGCCGATTCCGCGCTTTTCGCTTTCCAGTTCGTCGATGATCTCCATGGCCCGCACCTTGGGTGCGCCTGACAGGGTGCCGGCGGGCAGGGCGGCCATCAACACATCGACCGGATCGACGCCGGGCGGGGCATTACCCTCGACGTTGGAGACGATGTGCATGACATGGCTGTAGCGTTCGATGAAGAAGCTGTCGGTAACCCGCACGTTCGGTCTGGGCGCGTCTTCGGGCGGGGCGTTGGCGCCTTCGTGACGCAACATGGCCACGCGGCCGACGTCGTTGCGGCCCAGATCCAGCAGCATCAGATGCTCGGCCCGTTCTTTCGGATCGGCCAGAAGGTCGCGCTCGTTCTGCAGGTCTTCTTCCGGCGTCTTTCCGCGCGGCTTGGTGCCGGCGATGGGACGGATGGTAATCTTGCCGTCGCGCAGGCGAACCAGGATCTCCGGCGATGAGCCGGCCAGCTGGAAACTGCCGAAGTTCAGGTAGAACAGAAAGGGCGAGGGATTGGTGCGGCGAAGCGAGCGATACAGGGCCAGGGGATCGAGCGGGAAGGGCGCCCGGAATCTGTGGCTGGGCACCACCTGAAAGATGTCTCCGGCGGCGATATAGGCCTTGGCCCGGTCGACGAAGCGGTGATAGGCCGCCCGGTCCACGGGGCTTTCGAACACTGGCGCCGGCATGGGCGCGTGCTGTGACTGAGCCATAAGGGGGCGGCGCAGGTCGGCGATGGTGGCTTCCAGCCGTGCTTCGGCCATGTCTCGCGCCTGCTTGGCGGAAATCCCCGGTGCGGGCCGCACGGTCGTCGACAGGATGATCTCGTGGGCGATGGAATCAAACACCGCCACCACGGACGGGCGCATCATCACCGCATCCGGAAGACCCAGCGGATCGGGATTGATGTTGGGCAGGTTCTCGGCCAGGCGCACCATGTCATAGCCCAGCGCCCCGAAAAGCCCGGCCGCCATGGGAGGCACCCCCTTGGGCATGGCCAGCTGACACGCAGCGACCAGATCCCGCAGACTGTCCAGCGCCCCGCCGGACTGAGGCGTAAAGCGCTCCTGGGCAATGTCCGGGCCTTCAGCGATCTCGGCTGCATCGCCCCGGCAACGCCACACCAGATCGGGTTTCATGGCGATGATCGAATAGCGGCCGCGATAGGCGCCGCCCTCGACGCTTTCGAACAGGAACGCATAGGGTTGGCCGGCCGCGATCTTCAGGTAGGCCGAGACAGGCGTCTCCAGATCGTCGATCAGCCGTGTCCAGACAAGCTGGGCGCCGCCGGCGTCATAGAGCCGCCCGAAATCCTCCGGGGACGGCTCCAGGCTCACTTCTTGGCCGCCGCTTTCACGCCCGCCTTGCCCGCGGGGGCGGCCGGCGCGACAGGCTCCAGGCCCAGGGCAAGCCTGGCCCGGTCGGGATAGGACTTGACCGCGATCAGGCCGCCTGCCGAGCGCAGGACCTGTTCTTCGAGTTCCGAGCCGGTGGCCTGACCGATCTGAGCCATGGCCTGCTGACCTTCCGGCGCAAGCGTCGCCGTGTCCGGCTGCCGGATCTGATCGAGGGTCGCCACGAACTGACGCAGCGACGCCGCGGTCTGGCCGGCTGCAGGCGGGGCCTCACCGGTGAAATATTCGCCCTTCTTGGCGCTGATCGCACCGCGAACCAGAGGCTCGCCGTAGGTCTGGGCCAAGGTTTGGCCGTCGTGAACATTGAGGTCGGTAATGTGAACCACCGTGCCGCCGGCTTCGCGGGCGACGTCGGCCAGCACGCCACCCTGGCGCAGCTTGGCCGCCAGTTCCTCGGTTTTGACCTTCAGACGGTCCTGGGTCTGGCGGGCAATCCACACCGGAACCAGCTTGTCGCGGACTTCCGCGAGCGGCGGCATGGCCGGCGGGATGACGCGGTCGACGCGAACGATGAAGTATTCGGTCGGGCTTTCCTGGACGATGTCACTCTTTTCGTTGGCCTGCAGTTGCGAGACTTCCTGCATCAGCCGGGGGCTGACGCCAGCGGGCGGACGGCCATCCTTGGCCGAGCCGTTGGCGGCGATCGGCGGCGTGACCAGAACCGTGGCGCCGACTGACTTAGCGGCTTCGGCCATATCCTTGCCAGCGTTCAAGGCGTCCTCGAACTTGTTGGATTGCTCCGTGATCTTCATTTGCGCCGCCCGGTTGTGGGCTTCGGCCTCAGCGGCCTTGCGAAGATCGGCGGGGTTCGGCTGCTTGGCCGGGGTGACCGCAATGACCTTGATCACGGTAAAGCCCAGGCCGCCCTCGATCGGGCCGCTGTTTGCGCCTTCGGCCAGGGCGAAGGCCGCGTCGGCGGTCTTGGCGTCCGGAATGGCGGTCTTGGGCTTGTTCTCGAGAGGGACCGCGGCCGACCCGACGGCGCGGGCCACGACATCGGGCTCCTGACCCTGGGACAGGCGCGTAGCGATTGTCTGGGCCGTGGCGCGATCCTTGGCAGCGATCTGGACGATGGTGCGGGTCTCAGGCGTGGTTTGCTGATCCTTGCGGAAGTCGATGATTTTCTGGATGTCGGCTTCACTGACTGTCACCGAAGCGGCGACGTCGGCGGCCTTGAACCGGACGATGGTCAGGATCTTGGTTTCCGGCGCGCGGATCTGCTGAGCGTTTTCGTTCATGAAGGCCGTCAACTGGGCGTCCGTCGGCGGGGCGACTGCGCCGACCATGGCTGGCGTCACATACAGGACGCTGACGTCCCGCTTCTGACGGACCATGAGAGACTGATAAGCGGCCAGGATCGTGGGAGGGCGGAGCCCGGCCTCGACGGCGGTGTACATGTGACGGAAGGCGATCTGATCGCTCATCACGTCCTTGAACTTGTTGTCGGTCAGATTGTTTTCCGACAGGACCTTCAGATAAGAGGCGCGGTCGAAGCGGCCCGACACCGGATCAAAGAAGTCGGGAATTTTCCGCATTTCTTCGGCCATCATTTCGAGGCCTGGGCGCACGCCGAGGCGGTCGAGGACCACGCTGATCGCGGTCCGCTGGCTGAGCTGCTGCACCAGATTGTCCACGATGCCGGCGCCGACCAGCTCCTCGACGCTGACCGGGTGCTTTTGTTCCTGCTCGGCCTGTTGCTTGACCTGATCAAACTCGCGCTTGAAGTCGACGCGGTCGACGGTGTGTGAGCCAGAGGCGATGACGGTGTTGCCCTGCACGCCGGTCAGCATGTTCTTGTTCATGCCCCAGAACGCGAAACTGATGATGATCAGGGTAAAGATCACGACCATGCCGACGGTCCGGACAGTCTTTTTGACGTTCATCGTATTGATCCTGGCTTAACCGGACGAGCGGCGGGTTTGGGCGGGTATAGTGGAGGGTATGGGCAGGCCGCAAGCGCAGTCGAATCATGGACAGCGCGCCGGTCATGTCCTAGGCGGAAGCATCAACAAAACGGAAGACTGCCTGACCCATGAAGCCGCGCCCGCTGATCGCCGGAAACTGGAAGATGAACGGCCTTGCCGCCTCGCTTGGCGAGGCCCGTGCGGTTGCGGAGGCCCTGGCTGCTGAACCGGCTGCCGCCAGCGTAGCCCTTTGCCCGTCAGCCACCCTGGTCGCCGTCATGGCGAAGACGCTGGAAGGCTCGGCAGTCCTGGTCGGGGGGCAGGACTGCCGGGCGGAGGCATCCGGCGCCTACACGGGTGATATCTCGCCTGAACAGCTCAAAGACGCCGGCGCCAGCCTGGTCATCCTTGGCCACTCCGAACGTCGCGCCGGCCATGCCGAGACTGATGAACTGGTTGCCGCCAAGGTTGGAGGCGCCCTCAGGGCCGGTCTGAAACCCGTTATCTGCGTCGGCGAAACCCTTGAGGAGCGTGAGGCGGGCTGGGCCATCGCCGTCGTCACCGGACAGGTCGAGGACTCGCTGCCGCAAAGTCTGGCCGGACAGGATTTCGCCGTCGCCTATGAACCGGTCTGGGCCATCGGCTCCGGCCTGACTCCGACTCTTGACCAGATTGTCGAGGTCCACACCGCGATACGCAGCGTACTTGTCCGCCGGTTTGGCGCGTCAGGTCTCGCCGCGCCAATCCTTTACGGCGGCTCGGTAAAGCCTGCGAACGCCGTCGAAATCCTGGCCGCCAGCGAAGTCGGCGGCGCCCTGGTTGGCGGCGCCTCATTGAAGGCGGCCGACTTCCTCCCCATTATCCGGGCTGCCGGCTAGGACTGGCGCGGCGCGCGTCCTGATGGTAAGGGCCCCGCTTTCCGAAAAGGCGCTGAATTTCCAATGCTGTTGAACATTCTTCTTGGTCTGCTGATCGTCGTGTCCGTAGCGATGGCTGGTGTGATCCTGCTCCAGCGTTCGGAAGGCGGCGGCATCGTCTCGGGCGGCAGCCAGCAGCTGATGACGGCGCGAGGCGCGGGAAACCTGCTCAGCAAGACCACTCAGGTTCTGGCGGCGATCTTTTTTGTCCTGTCGCTGCTGATCACCGTGCTGACCGGTCGCCAGTCGAGCAGTTCGTCGATCACCAATGCCATCAAGAACAAGGGCATTGACCCGACCCTGCTGCAAAAAAACCTGACGCCGCAAGCTCCGACGCCGACCTTGCCGACGCCGACTTTGCCGACGTCCGGCGCCCCGTCGCCGACCGATATCCCGACCGCGCTTACCCTTCCGGCCGCTCCGCCCGCCAAATAGCGGACCGGATGTCCACAGTCTTGTCGGCGCGTGGTGAAAAGCCGCGCCTCTCTCACGCGAATCACTGCTAATCTGAGGCCCCATGGCCCGCTATATTTTCATTACCGGCGGCGTGGTTTCCTCATTGGGAAAAGGCCTCGCCTCCGCCGCTCTTGGCGCGTTGCTTCAGGCCCGCGGCTACAAGGTCCGCCTGCGCAAACTTGACCCCTATCTCAACGTCGATCCGGGGACGATGAGTCCCTATCAGCACGGCGAGGTATTCGTCACCGACGACGGGGCCGAAACGGATCTCGATCTGGGGCACTATGAGCGCTTCACAGGCGTGTCGGCCACCAAGGCCGATAACATTACCACCGGGCGCATCTATCAAACGATCCTGGAGAAGGAACGGCGAGGGGACTATCTGGGCGCCACTGTCCAGGTCATTCCCCACGTCACCGATGAACTGAAACAGTTCGTGCGCAGCCCGGCGCTGGATGAAACGGGCGATGAGGTGGACTTTGTGCTGGTCGAGATCGGCGGAACGGTCGGCGACATTGAAGGCCTGCCGTTCTTTGAGGCCATTCGCCAGCTGGGGCAGGACCTGCCACGCGGTCATTCCTGCTTCGTCCACCTGACCTTGCTGCCGTTCATCAAGACCGCCGGCGAGATGAAGACCAAGCCGACCCAGCACAGCGTCAAGGAACTGCGTTCGATCGGCATTCAGCCCGATATTTTGCTGTGCCGCTGTGAAATGGCGATCCCGTCCGAAGAAAAGCGCAAAATCGCGCTGTTCTGCAATGTAAGGCCCAGCGCTGTCATCGAAGCGCAGGATTCTTCGGACATCTATCACGTGCCCCTGGATTATCACCGCGAGGGCCTGGATCGCGAAGTTCTGGCCGTGTTCGGCATCGACAATCCTCCGCCGCCGGATCTGACGCGGTGGGAGACCATCTCGGACCGCATCACCAACCCTGACGGCGAGGTGACGATTGCCGTCGTCGGCAAGTACACCGTGTTAAAAGATGCCTACAAATCCTTGATTGAAGCTTTGAATCACGGCGGCGTGGCCAATGCGGTAAAGGTCAATATTGACTGGGTCGAGAGCGAGGCCTTCGAGGGCGATGACGGCGCCGCCGCTGCCCGACTCGAGGGCGTCCATGGCATTCTGGTCCCTGGCGGATTCGGCGAGCGGGGCGCGGAAGGCAAGATTCGCGCAGCCCAGTTCGCCCGCGAGCGCGCGGTGCCCTATTTCGGCATCTGCTTCGGCCTGCAGATGGCGGCCATCGAAGTCGCCCGCAATGTGGCCGGGATCGTCGACGCCTCTTCAACCGAGTTCGGCCCTGCCGAGAATCCGCTGGTCGGCCTGATGACCGAATGGGTCCAGGGCAACGAACGCATCCAGCGACAGGTGGGCGGCAATCTGGGCGGCACCATGCGCCTGGGCGCCTATGACGCGGTTCTGACGCCCGGTTCCCGGGTCGCGGAAATCTACGGAACCAACGCCATCAGTGAACGGCACCGCCACCGCTATGAGGTCAACATCGGCTACCGCGAGGCCATCGAGGCGGCGGGGCTGAAATTCACCGGACTGTCGCCCGATGGCGTACTGCCCGAGATCTGCGAGCGCACCGACCATCCCTGGTTCATCGGCGTGCAGTTTCACCCCGAGCTCAAGAGTCGCCCGTTCGCGCCTCACCCGCTGTTCGCCAGCTTTATCGAGGCGGCGAAAGTCCAGAGCCGGCTGGTCTGATGCGTGAATGCGGCGGCTGCAACCTGTGTTGCAAGGTGATCGCGGTCGACGCTCTGGAAAAGCCGGCGGGCGTCTGGTGCAAGCATGCGCTCCCAGGTCAGGGCTGCACGATCTACGGATCCCATCCGGACGAGTGCAAGACCTTCATGTGCGGCTGGCTGACAACGCCGGAACTGGGTGATGAGTGGAAGCCGTCAACCGCACGTTTCGCGATCAGGGTGACGGGAAAGGCAACCTACATCCACGTCGATCCCAGTTATCCGGGCGCCTGGAAAAAGCCCCGCTATTACAGCGCCCTGAAAAAACGCTCCGAAGCTATGTGGACCAACAGCGGTCAGATCATCGTCTATGATCTCGACGGCGTGACCGTGCTGTTTCCGGAGGAAGATATCGCCATAGGCTCGATTACGCCGGGCGATGTCCTGCACGCCGGCTACCGCGCCAGTCCCCTGACCCGGCAGCCCTATGTACGCGTGGTTCCCAAAGGCGGCGCAGAGCGCGAACGGCGCGGCGCGATCTATCCCAATCGTTAGCAAGCCCGGGCAGGTTGCAATGGAGATGGCCGTCCGGCATAGAGCCGCTCTCCCAAATGACATGAATCGAGACAGGCTGGTCTGATGCGCGAGTGCGGAACCTGCAATCTGTGCTGCAAGGTGGTCGCGGTCGATGCGCTTCACAAGCCGGCGGGAACATGGTGCGAGCACGCCATTCCTGGAAAGGGCTGTTCGATCTACGGCTCCCACCCGGCCGAATGCAAAACGTTTGAGTGCGTCTGGCTGTTTACGCCCGAGCTTGACGAGACATGGAAGCCGAACACATCGGGTATTGTCCTGCTCAAGCAGGATGCCGCCCTTTTTGTCTACGTTGACGAAAGCCACCGCGGCGCCTGGAAAAAGGAGCCGTACTATTCAGTCCTGAAACACAACGCCCTTGCGATGGCCGCTGCCGGGGCCCGGGTGGTGATTTATGAGGGCCGGGACGCGACGATCATGTTTCCCGAAGAGGATCTATTTGTCGGCGAGATCGGCAAAGGCGACAATCTGATCGCCGGATATATCTCGACGTCCATGACCCGCCAGCCCCACGTGAAGGTCGAAACCGTCGGCGGTGAGATGTTTGAACGGCGCGGCGGCATCTACATGAACCGTTAGTCCATTCGCCCGAAGGACTGGATGGTTGAACAAGTTGCGGCTTTGAGGCATACACCCCGCCTCTCGTGGCGGGCCCTGTTTTCCCGCCGCTTCCATTTTCTAGACCCGGGACCACTTCGATGGCCGTTCCTAAACGCAAAGTCTCCCCCTCGCGCGCCGGCATGCGCCGTTCGCACCACGCGCTGGAAGCCAATTCCTACGTGGAAGACAAGGACACCGGCGAGCTTCGCCGTCCGCACCATATCGACCTGAAGACCGGCATGTATCGCGGACGTCAGGTTCTGACTCCCAAGGAAGACTAGTCTTCACCGGCCGCGCTGCCGTCTTTCGTCGCGACTTGCGGGCGAGGGGCGTAATGCGCAATTCTCGGTCCATGAAACGACTGACTCTCCTTGCCTTTGCGGGCCTCCTGGCGGCCTGCGACGAGTCTTCCGTTGTCGGTCCACCCAACGCTGCAGCGCCCGCAGTCCTTACAGACGCGCCTGTACCGCCGTCGATCCTGTCGCCGGCCGGTTGGGGTCCTGTTCGCATCGGAACGACCGAGGCCAAGGCCATTGAGGCCATGGGCGGCGGGCGGGCGACTGAGCCGGTTCTGGGTTCAACCTGCCACTATGTCCGCCCGCTCAGCTCCGGCAGCATTCGGGTGATGATAGAGAACGGCAAGGTCAGTCGAATCGAAGCGCATGGCGGCGCCGACCATGTCGTGACCGATACCGGCCTGTCACTCGGCGCCACGCCCGATCAGGTCCGCGCCCGCTATTCCGGTGAGCTGGACGAAGAACCGGACAAATACCTGCCCGCGCCCGCCGCGACCCTGACCTGGTGGAACCGCCGCGAAAACATCGGCATCCGTTATTTGGTGAACAGCGCAGGCCTGGTCGATGCGATCTTTGTCGGCGGATCGTCGATCCGCAACGTCGAGGGCTGTTCCTGAGGCCTTCGGGGCGCTAAACGCGGGCGCATCGAATCCTGAGAGAGCCCCATGACCGAAATCGTCGACATCCTGGCCCGTGAAATCCTCGACAGCCGCGGCAATCCCACGGTTGAAGTTGATGTGACCCTGGACGATGGTGCCTTTGGCCGCGCCGCAGTGCCCTCCGGCGCCTCCACAGGTGCACACGAGGCCGTCGAGCGCCGGGATGGCGACAAGGCCCGTTATCTGGGCAAGGGCGTTCTGGCGGCCGTGGACGCCGTAAATGGCGAGATCTTCGATGCCTTGTCCGGCCTCGACGCCGAAGACCAGCGGCGCATTGACCGGCTGATGATCGAACTGGACGGCACGCCCAACAAATCGCGCCTCGGCGCCAACGCCATACTTGGCGTCAGCCTGGCCGCCGCCAAGGCCCAGGCCATCTCGTCGGGCCTGCCACTCTACAAGTACGTTGGCGGTGTCTCGGCCAATGTCCTGCCCGTGCCCCTGATGAACATCATCAACGGCGGCGCCCACGCAGACAATCCGATCGACATCCAGGAGTTCATGATCGTCCCGTCCGGCGCCGAGACGTTCCGGGACGCCCTGCGCATGGGCGCCGAGATCTTCCATGCCCTGAAAAAGGCACTGAAGGACGCCGGCCACAATACCAACGTCGGTGACGAAGGCGGCTTTGCCCCCAACATCGGCTCGGCCGAACAGGCCCTGGCCTTCATCGTCAGCGCCGGCGAGGCGGCGGGCTACAAGGCCGGATCCGATTTCCAGCTGGCCCTCGACGTGGCGTCCACAGAGTTCTTCAAGGACGGCAAGTACGTTCTGGAAGGAGAGGGCAAGACCCTCGACCAGGCCGGCATGGTCAAATACCTGTCCGGGCTGGTGGACAAATTCCCCATCGTCTCCATCGAAGACGGCATGGGCGAGGATGATTTCGAAGGCTGGAAGGCGCTGACCGACGCGCTGGGCCGCAAGGTTCAGCTGGTGGGCGATGATCTCTTCGTCACCAACCCGGCCCGCCTGACCGACGGCATCGCCCGCGGCCTGGCCAATTCCATTCTGGTAAAAGTCAACCAGATCGGCACCTTGACCGAAACACTTGATGCCGTTTCCATCGCCCAGCGCGCCAACTACACGGCCGTGATGAGCCACCGCTCGGGCGAGACCGAGGACTCCACCATCGCCGACCTGGCCGTGGCCACCAACTGTGGGCAGATCAAGACCGGTTCGCTGGCCCGTTCCGACCGTCTGGCCAAGTACAACCAACTGCTCCGCATAGAGGAAATGCTGGAAGATCAGGCTGTTTACGCCGGAAACCGAATTCTTCGCTAAGAGGCGATTAACCGTCCGGGCGTTAAGCCTGAAGCCATGCTTGAACGCACACGGCTCTATGCGCCGACCGTCATATTGGGGTTCCTGATCTTCTACTTCGCCTTCCAGGCGTTGACCGGAGAGCGCGGCCTGTTGTCAGCTCGCCGACGTCAGGAAACCCTCACGGCCCGCACAGCCGAACTCAAGGATCTGCAAGCGCAGAGCGCGGACTTGTCGGCGCGTATCAGATTGCTGAATCCGGACAGTCTTTCAGCGGATCTACTGGAGGAACGCGCACGTTCCCTGCTAGGATTCATCCGACCGAACGAATACGTCATTCGCATGCCCGTCTCCGCCGGCTGATTCTCCCGCCGGCTTCAGAGCCGGATCGCCCGTGGAGACAGCATGGCCGGCAAAGCCGCCTCAACGAAAGCCCAGGGCGCCGAGGGCGGCGATACGAACCTGTTGGCCTTTTACCGCGACATGTTGTTGATCCGCCGGTTCGAAGAGCGAGCGGGCCAGCTTTACGGCATGGGTCTGATCGGCGGCTTCTGCCACCTCTACATCGGACAGGAAGCCATCGCGGTCGGCGTGGAGAGCGCCCGTGCAGCCGGCGACCAGATCATCACAGCCTATCGCGACCACGGCCACATGCTGGCCGCCGGCATGGATCCCAGGGCGGTGATGGCCGAACTCACAGGCCGGGCCGGGGGCACATCGCGCGGCAAGGGCGGCTCTATGCACATGTTTTCTCCCGAGAAAGGTTTCTACGGCGGTCACGGCATCGTCGGCGCCCAGGTCAGTCTGGGAACCGGCCTCGCGCTTGCCAACCGCAACCTCGGCAACAATGCGGTGGCCTTCTGTTATTTCGGCGACGGCGCGGCCAACCAGGGCCAGGTCTACGAAAGTTTCAACATGGCCGAGCTGTGGCGCCTGCCCATCGTTTATGTGATCGAAAACAACCAGTACGCCATGGGCACCTCGATCGAGCGCTCGTCGGCCGAAACCCACCTCTACAAGCGTGGCGCCTCGTTCCTGATCCCCGGCGAGGAAGTCGACGGCATGGATGTGGAAATCGTCGCCGCTGCGACCAAAAAAGCCGCAGCCCACGCGCGCTCCGGCAAAGGCCCGTACATCCTCGAGATGAAGACCTATCGCTACCGCGGACATTCGATGAGCGATCCGGCCAAGTACCGGACCCGCGAAGAGGTAGACGAGGTGCGCAAGACCCGCGACCCCATCGACCATCTGGTAGAGCATCTGGAAGCCCGAAAGCTGACCAATGACGACCAGCTCAAGGCCATCGACGCCGAGGTAAAGGCCATCGTCGCCGAAGCCGTCGAGTTTGCCCGCAGCTCGCCCGAGCCCGACCCGCGCGAGCTTTACACCGATGTCTACGGATAGAGCGTCATGAGCCAGGACATCCTCATGCCTGCCCTGTCGCCCACCATGGAGGAGGGCACACTGGCCAAATGGCTGGTCAAGCCGGGCGACCAGGTCAAATCCGGCGACGTGATCGCCGAGATCGAAACCGACAAGGCGACGATGGAGGTCGAAGCTGTAGACGAGGGCGTGGTCGAAGCCCTGCTGGTCGAGGCCGGAACCCAGAACGTCAAGGTGGGAACGCCGGTGGCGCGGTTGAGCGGCGCGTCCTTCGAGACGCCCGCTGCGCGGGCTCCTCAGGATGACGGGCTAGTGGTGCAGGCGGATGAGCCAGCGCCCCCGAAGGCTCCCGTGCCCGAACAACCACAACAAGTCCGTTATCCTGAGGAGGGCGCGCCAGCGCCCGTCTCGAAGGATGCAAACCCTTCGCCCCCGACCGACTTTCCGGCGGGAACGACCTTCACCAAGACCACCGTCCGCGACGCATTGCGCGACGCCATGGCCGAGGAGATGCGGGCCGATGACCGCGTCTTTCTGATGGGAGAGGAAGTCGCCCAGTACCAGGGCGCCTACAAGGTCTCCCGCGGCTTGCTGGAAGAGTTCGGCGACAAGCGGGTGATCGACACGCCGATCACCGAGCATGGCTTTGCGGGCGCCGGGGTCGGGGCGGCCATGGCGGGCCTGCGCCCCATTGTCGAGTTCATGACCTGGAACTTCGCCATGCAGGCCATCGACCAGATCATCAACTCGGCCGCCAAGACCCGCTACATGTCCGGTGGCCTGATCAGCGTGCCGATCGTCTTCCGTGGCCCAAACGGCGCGGCGGCTCGCGTCGCCGCCCAGCACAGCCAGGACTACGCCGCCTGGTACGCCCACGTGCCGGGACTGAAGGTCGTGGCGCCCTATGACGCCGCCGACGCCAAGGGCCTGCTGAAAGCGGCGATCCGCGACCCCAATCCCGTCGTCTTCCTCGAAAACGAGATGCTCTACGGTCAGGAATTCGACGTCCCCGATGGCGACCATGTCGCGCCCATTGGCAAGGCCAAGGTGCGACGCGCCGGCAAGGACGTGACCTTGACCGCTTACAGCCGCATGGTGGGTCTGGCGCTTCAGGCGGCCGAGGTCCTAGCCGCTGAGGGCTTAGAGGCCGAGGTGGTTGATATCCGCACCCTGCGGCCGCTGGATTCGGACACCATCATCGCCAGCGTGAAAAAGACTCACCGCATCGTCTCGATTGAAGAAGGGTGGGGCCCAATGGGCGTCGGCGCCGAAGTGGTCGCCCGCGTCATCGAAGGCGCCTTCGACTGGCTCGACGCGCCGCCGGCCCGTGTGTGCCAGGAAGACGTGCCCATGCCCTACGCGGCCAATCTGGAGGCGCTAAGCCTGCCCTCAGTCGACAAGATCGTGAAGGCGGCCAGGGCGGTCTGTTACCGATGAGCGGCGCACTCAAATGGCGAGCGGGAGGCTGTCATTGCGGCGCGGTGCGCTTCGAGGTGCAATGCGTTGATGCCGTTACGGTCAGCGAATGCAACTGTTCGATGTGTCGCAAGACCGGCTTCATTCACCTGATCGTCGATGACGCCGCGTTTCGCATCACCCAGGGCCAGGACCAGCTGACTTCCTACCGTTTCAACACCGGCGTCGCCGAGCACCTGTTCTGCAAGAATTGCGGCGTGAAGAGCATCTATCACCCACGCTCACGACCTACGGGCTGGTCGGTCAACGTCAACGCCCTGGACGCGCCGGAAGCCTTGACCCTGACCATGACCGTCTTCGACGGCAAGAACTGGGAACAGCATTTCGCGGGCCTGTCGCCGGAGGACCGGTACTCGGTATGAGCCAGGACATCCTCATGCCGGCCCTGTCGCCCACCATGGAGGAGGGCGCGCTCGCCCGCTGGCACGTAAAGCCCGGCGATGCGGTCAAGGCCGGCGATATCATCGCCGACATTGAGACCGATAAGGCGACGATGGAAGTCGAAGCCGTCGACGAGGGCGTCATTGAGGCGTTGCTGGTTGAGGCGGGTAAGCAAGGTGTCAGGGTCGGTGTTCCGATCGCGCGGCTGAGCGGGGAGGGCGCTGCGTCCTTCCAGACGCCGACTTCGGCGGCGCCTCAGGATGAAGATGTCAGTGCACACCCAGAAGTCGTTCGTCATGCTGAGGAGAGCGCGGCAGCGCCTGTCTCGAAGCACGCGGAGGGCCAACCCCCATCGCCGTCTGTCCGCCGCATCGCTGCTGAGGCTCACCTGGACCTTGCCTCCATAAAGGGCACTGGCCGCGAGGGCCGGGTCACCAAGGCCGACGCCCTGGCCGCTGTCCATTCGGATCGGGTTTTTGCCTCGCCCATCGCCCGAAGGTTGGCCAGGGAACAGAACCTCGATCTGACATCGGTGACCGGCAGCGGCCCCGCCGGGCGGATCATCGAGCGCGATCTGGCCGTGGCCAGGGTTGCCCCTGCCGCCGCGCCGGCGTCGCCCAAGGCCGCCGCGCCTGAACCCCATCCAGCGCCTACTCTCGAGCAGATGGGCATCCCGCCGGGATCCTACGACTTGATCCCGCTCGACGGCATGCGCCGCACCGTGGCCCGCCGCCTGACCGAGGCCGCGCGCGACATCCCGCACTTTCCCCTGACCGTCGACATCGAGATCGACGCCCTGCTGGAAAGCCGCACGGCCATAAACGCCTTGCTGGAAAAGGAAGGCGTCAAGGTCAGCGTCAATGACATGCTGATCAAGGCCTGCGCCATGGCCCTGAAACACGAGCCCGCCGCCAACGCCTCATTCACCCCCGAGGGCATCGCCCTGCATCACAATGCTGACGTCGCGATGGCCGTGGCCATCAACGGCGGCCTGATCACGCCGATCATCTTCAAGGCCGAGACCAAAACCCTGGCCCAGATCGCCACCGAGGCCAAGGACTTGGCGGCCCGGGCTCGCGAGCGCAAGCTGAAGCCTCAGGAATACCTCGGCGGCACCTTCAGCATCTCCAACCTGGGCATGTTCGGCATCCGCCAGTTCTCATCGATCATCAACCCGCCCCAGGGCTGCATCCTGTCTGTCGGCGTCGGTGAAAAGCGCCCCGTGGTGCGCGGTGATCAGCTGGCCATCGCTACAGTGATGACGGTCACGCTCACCTGCGATCATCGCGTGGTCGATGGCGCCATTGGCGCGCGCTGGCTGCAGGCGTTCCGGACGATGATCGAAAAGCCGTCGACGATGCTGGCCTAGGCCGCACGGGCCTCGTGGTTTTGGGCGATACGCTGGACGGCCACATAGTCGGTCTTGCCGGTCCCCAGCACCGGTATGTGGGTCGCGGTGACAATGCGGCGCGGCACGGCCAGTTCGGATGCGCCGGTGCTCTGGGCGTGTTCCAGCAGGCGGCTGACATTGGCGTCGATGCGGTCGGTGATCAGCACCAGCCTCTCACCCTTTTTGGCGTCCGGCATGGAGATCACGGCATGGTGCGAGTCCGGCCACACCTGATGGGCTAGGACCTCGGCCGCCGTCAGGGAGACCATCTCACCGCCGATCTTGGCGAAACGTTTGACCCGGCCAAGGATGGTGACCCAATTGTCGTCGGTCATGTCGACCACATCGCCGGTATCGTACCATTCGTCAGCCGTCTCAACGTCGCCGGCTTCGTTCAGATAACCAGCCATGACGTTGGGCCCGCGGACCATCAGCTTGGCGCCGGCCTTTATGCCCTCCACCGGCTCCAGCCGGGCTTCCATGCCAGGCACCAGGCCGCCGACCGTGCCGCGCCGGTTGTCGAGCGGGGTGTTCAAGGCGATCACTGGCGAGGCTTCGGTGGCACCATAGCCTTCGACCACCGGCACGCCGCCAAACTTGCGGGCGACCAGATCGTGGGTCTCGTCGCGCACCCGCTCGGCCCCGCAACAGATGAACTTAAGGCCCGACATCTCGGCCGGCTCGGCCGAGCGCGCGTACTGGTTCAGGAAGGTGTCGGTGGCGAGAAGCACGGCGGCCCCGGACTCCTTGATCAAGGGGGGGATCTGCTTGATGTGCAGAGGCGAGGGATAGTTGAACGCCTTCAATCCGTTGAGGATCGGCAACAACACCCCAGCCAGCAGTCCAAATGCGTGGAAGACCGGCAGGGGATTGAACAGCACCCAGTCCGGATCAAGATCGATGTGGGCGGCCACCTGATCGACATTGGCCAGCAGATTGCCCTGGGTCAGCATCACGCCCTTGGGCGCGCCATAGCTGCCCGAGGTGAACAGGATGACGCCCGGATCGGATGGCCCGGTCTCAACCCGGAAGGCCTTGGGCGCCTTTTCAGCGACGACGCCGGCGATCTTGTCGAGAAAGTTGATGCTGGCGCGCACGTCCTCAAGCCAGGTGATCGTCCAGGCGCCTTCCAGGGCATCGACGATATCTTCAAGCTTGGCCTGGTCGATAAAGCGATGGGCGGTCAGGATGCGTTTGACCCGCGCTGTCTTGCAGGCTGAGCGAAGGTTGCGGACTCCCGCCGTGAAGTTCAACATCACCGGCACGCGGCCAAAGGCATGCAAGGCGTAGAAAACCACGGTCGCGCCGACGCCGGTCGGCAGCAGCACCGCCACGCGCTCGCCCGGCTCGGTCATACCGGCAATCTTGCGGCCCAGCACGAAGGCGGCGCGGATCACGTCTGTATAGGTCATGACCTTGCGTTCCTGGTCTTCCAGGATCGGCTTCTTCGCGCCGTAACGGTCGCGGGCGTCGAGCAGGGCGTCAAATACGCTGCGCTGCGCCGATGTCGGATCGTAGGCCCTCGGCATCCTGACGCTTGTCCCTGAAATCACTGTTCTTGTTGTTAGCGTCAGCTTAGGGCGCAGGTTCCGCCTTGAAAAGGTTAGTTACGACCTGTGATCACCTGCGAGCGCAGACAACACGGCGCTCAACCATGCGCCGTGGGCTGTATCAGCTTCCAGCTGGTAGGGACCGCGCGCTGTGATCGCGACCAGGCGGCAATGCTTGAACGATGCGCAGCCCTGTGCGCTGGCCTCTGGAGTCAGGACCAGCACCTGCGAGTTGATCCGAACGCGCGTGACGCTGGCCGACGTCTCGCTGGCCAGCTTGCTCCAGGCCGTGCGCCAGCCGGGCGATGGGCCGCCCATGCGCAGATCAGGGTTGGCGATCATCCACCCGCTCTGGGCGCGCTGGCGGACGGTCAGAGCTGAAGGATCGGCTGGCCGAACCCAGGGGCCGGCGCTCTTTGGCACGGCGGCGTCGCCCGGCGCTGACAGGATCAGGCTCGCCGCCGGCAGTCCCCGCGCCAAAGCGGCGATGGCGGCCGGCGCGGCCGATCCGCTGGCGATCAGGGTGACCGGTCTGGACGGCTTTGGCCGGATCACCCCGACCGTCAGAGCGCGAACGCCCTCGATGTCAGCCTCAAAATCCTGAGCCCGCCCCAGATCACGCGGCAATTTGTAGCGGCCCGAGCCGCCCTGGCCCGCGGCCTCGATCACCCAGACCGAATAGTTCAGAGCCACCAGGTCCCGCGCCGTCTCGAACCAGCCCTCGGCGGTCTCACCATAGCCGGTCATGATGATCACCTCGCCTGTGCTCATCCCCGGTGGCGCCGCGACGCCGTAGCGAAGGGCGGGCTTGCCTCTCAGCCGGACCACGCCCCAACCCCAGCCATCCGGCGCCCAGTACCGGGGCGACAGACCCGGCGGCAAGCGCGCGCCGGTGAAGGCGGCACGCTCGTCCGGTTGCCCGCAGGCCGCCATGAACAGGACAAGGATCAAGGCAAAGCAGGTGCGAAACACCGGTTCAGTCTTCGCTGCATGCCCCTCGCTTCGCAACACCTTGATCGCGGGGCCGATTGCGCCGATCTAGGGGCCATGGCCGTGGTTATCGACTCCCTTGGCGCGCAAAGGCCGCGCCACCCGGAAAAGCAGAGCCGTCCGGATTCGCCGATCCTGCGCAAGCCCGACTGGCTGCGCGTCCGCGCGCCTGGCTCGCCCGGCTATCAGGAAACCCGCGCCATCGTTAAGGCCCACGGCCTGGTGACGGTCTGCGAGGAAGCGGCCTGCCCGAACATCGGCGAATGCTGGAGCGTGCGCCACGCCACCATGATGATCATGGGCGAGACCTGCACCCGCGCCTGCTCCTTCTGCAATGTCGCCACGGGACTTCCCGGACCGCTGGATCCCACCGAGCCGGATCGCGTCGCCCAGGCGGTTGCGAAGATGGGTCTGGCTCATGTGGTGATCACCTCGGTCGACCGCGACGACCTGTCCGACGGGGGCGCCGCCCATTTCGCCGCCGTGGTCCACGCCATCCGCGCAGCGGCCCCGGCCACCACCATCGAAATCCTGACGCCGGATTTCCTGCGCAAGGAACGGGCCGAGGATGTCTTGACCGACGCCCGGCCCGACGTCTTCAACCACAATCTGGAGACGGTGCCGCGGCTCTATCAGACCATCCGGCCCGGCGCGCGTTACTACCAGTCATTGCGCCTGCTCGACCGGGTGAAACAGTGTGACCCCAACGCCTTCACCAAGTCGGGCCTGATGGTCGGTCTGGGCGAGACGAAGGAGGAAGTTCTCCAGGTCATGGACGACATGCGCGTGGCCGGCGTCGATTTCATCACCATCGGCCAGTACCTGCAGCCGTCGCGCAAGCACGCGCCCATCGACCGCTTCTGGGCGCCGGAGGAATTCGCCGCCCTGGAGACCATCGCCCGCTCCAAGGGCTTCCTGATGGTCTCATCCAGCCCGCTGACCCGCTCGTCACACCACGCTGGCGAGGACTTCGCTCGCCTCAAGGCGGCGCGGCAGAGCAGGGCGGCTTAAACGACGTGCGGGTCCATCGCGTCACCCGGATCGTTCCCCATACGCCCGACCAGATGTTCAATCTGGTCGGCGATGTGGAGCATTATCCGGACTTTGTGCCGTGGGTCAGTGGCATGCGCACCTGGAACAAGGCGATGGCCGAGGACGGTTCAAACCTGCTCGATGCTGAGGCCAGCGTACGGTTCGCTGTCCTGACCGAGCGGTTCTCCACCCGTGTGCGCTGCGATCCGGCCGAAAGGGTGGTCAACGTCAGCCTGATCTCCGGACCATTCCGCCATCTGGTCAACGAATGGCGGTTCGCCGACCATCCTGAAGGCTGCCAGATCGACTTCTTCATCGAGTTCGAGTTCCGCTCGCGCTTCCTTGAAGCCCTGCTCGACGCCAATTTCGAGCGCGCCGTGAACAAGCTGATCGGCTGTTTTGAAAAGCAGGCGGACAAGCTCTTTGGGGCCCGCTAGGCTTTGACCTAGTTCACGCGTTCGCGCAGCATCTCCAGCGCCACCCGGACTGCCGCCATCCGCACCTCGTCGCGGCTCATGTCGTCGAAGTTTTCCAGCCGATGTTCGATCGGCCCGTTAGACCGGGCGGTGGCAAAATGGACCGTGCCCACGGGCTTCATGGGGGTTCCGCCGTCCGGGCCGGCGATGCCGGTGATCGCCACGGCGATGTGAGCGTTCGAGGCTTCCAGGGCCGCTTCCGCCATCATACGCGCCACGCCTTCGGAGACTGCGCCCAGATCGGCGATCAGATCGCCAGGCACGCCCAGCATCTCTTCCTTGGAGCGGTTGGAATAGGTGACAAACCCGCGCTCGAACACATCCGACGATCCGGGAATCGCGGTGATTGCCGCGGCGACCAGGCCGCCAGTGCAGCTTTCGGCCGTAACCACCCGCACATGGCGCTGGCGGGCTTCGTCGATGAGCAGGCGGGCGAGGGCGTCGATCTCGAATGGAAACATTGTTTTCTGGGTCTGGGTGTTCCGGGTTAGATAGCACCCTGCACGGCGCTGCGGCGGCGAGTCGAGACAAGATAACGGGAGGGGGAGATTATGACGGAACAAGCGGCCGATCCGCGTCCACACTGGGCGGTATCCTCGGCGCCGGTGATCTACGGGGTCACGGTGTTCGCCAGCGCGGCCCTGATCTTCCTCGTTGAGCCCATGATGGCCAAGATGGTGCTGCCCAAGCTTGGCGGCTCGCCAGAGGTGTGGAACACCTCGATGGCCTTCTTCCAGGCGGCCCTGCTGATCGGGTATCTCTACGCCCACCTGCTGCAGCGGGTGAAATCTCTTAAAACCCAGGTGCTGATCCACGGCGCCGTGGTGCTGGTCTCTGCGCTGGTCCTGCCGCTGAAGGTTTCCGCCATTATGGGCGGCCAGCCCGGACCGGAAAGCTCGCCGGCGCTTTGGCTGATCGGCGTTCTGGCCCTGTCGCTCGGCCCGCCGTTCGCGGCGCTGTCGGCGACTGCGCCCCTGGCCCAAGCCTGGTACGCCCGTGTCCGTTCCGGTCAGAGCGACGCCGTAAACCCTTACGTCCTCTATGCCGCCAGCAATCTGGGCAGTCTGATCGCGCTCCTGGCCTATCCCACCCTGGTCGAGCCGATCTTCACCCTGCACCTGCAGACCATGAGTTGGAGCATCGGCTATGTGCTGTTTGCGGTGATCATGATCCTGGCCGCATTCACGGCCGCGAAATACGGCGCGGCCACGCCGTTGGCCCAGGTCGTCGAGCAGGAGACCCTGACCAAATCCATCACCTGGAAAGATCGGCTGATCTGGATTGGGCTGGCCGCCGCGCCCTCCAGCCTGATGCTGGGCGTCACCACCCACATCACCATGGACGTGGCCTCTACACCGTTCCTGTGGGTGGCGCCCCTGGCGCTTTACCTGCTGACCTTTATCTTCGCGTTTTCGTCTAGGCCGCCGATCGGCTCCTACTACACCCTGATGTTCCAGGCGGCTCTGGCGATATTCGTCGCCTACACCTTCAGCACGTTGAACATGGGCCTGCTGGTGCCGGTGATGTTCCATCTGCTGGCCTTCTTCTTCACGGCCTTGATGTGCCACACGGCCCTGGCGGACCGGCGCCCGCACCCCTCGCGCCTGACCGAGTTCTACCTGATGCTGTCCATCGGCGGCGTTGTCGGCGGCGCCTTCAACGCCTTCCTGGCGCCGGTGGTCTTCATCCAGGGCGTCTGGGAATATCCGATCATTCTGGTGCTGGCCTGCCTGGCCCGGCCCTGGGGGCCGGATGAATTCAAGCGCTGGGAATGGGTGACGATCGGCCTTTCCACCACAGCCTTTATCCTGTGTCTCGGCCTGGTGGTTTTTGGCGCCTCGCTGCCAAGCTGGCTATTCCAGGCCTGGCATTTCGGAATTCCGATTGGCCCCTTTGCCGTTCCCTGGCTGGGCGTGATCGGTCCGTTCTCGATCACCGTCGACAAGGTTCTGCTGATCATAGCGGCGGTGTCGATCTTCCTGATCCGTGATCGCGGCCTGATCTTCGCCGTCCTGCTCGGGGCCATGGTCGTCACACCCAAGCTTCTGGCGGGCCAGGAAGACACGGTGGTGCAGGATCGCAGCTTCTTCGGCATCCTTCGGGTCACCCAGCACCCGGTCGCCGGCTTCTCGCAGAACGTCCACATCCTGGCTCACGGCACAACGCTGCACGGCGCCCAGGCGCGGGAGCCGTCCGCGGCCTGCACGCCTTTGACCTACTACGCCCACACCACACCGATCGGGCAGGTGTTCGATTTGCGTCAGACCGAATTGCCTTCCGTCAACATCGGCGCGGTCGGCATGGGCGCCGGCACCGTCGCCAGCTATGTGCGGGCGACTGACACCCTGCGGTTCTTCGAGATCGACCAGCACGTCATCGACCTGTCGACCAATCCGGAGAACTTCACCTACATCAACGGCTGCGCCAAGGGCCGCATCGACTGGGTGCTGGGCGATGCGCGCCTGTCCCTCGACAAACAGGCCGAGAATTCCTTCGACATCCTGCTGGTCGACGCCTTCTCATCTGACGCAGTGCCCGCGCACCTTCTGACCGTTGAGGCGATGCGGATGTATCTGACTCGTATCAAGCCGGACGGCGTGGTGATCATGCACCTGTCCAACAGGCACCTGGATCTGGCCCCGGCTGTTGCAGCCGTCGCCAAGGCCGCCGGCGGCTATGCCCTGTACCAGTATTATTCGCCCAAGCCTGATGCACCGGAGTTCACGGACACCGGAGAAGAGGCCATCATCGTCGGGCGAAATGGTGCGGCCCTGACGGACTTTGCCGCCAAGACCGATCGCTGGTCACCGGCCGAGGTCAAGGGCGCGCGGCCCTGGACAGACGACTACAGCAATCTGTTCGGCGCCCTGGTGCGCGGCACGGCCGAGCAATCGGGTCCGGCGGCGGCGGTTGCGCAATGGATGTTGGGCCCCAAGGCCCGGTAGGTCAGTCGGGGACATTCACCGTGGCGATGGCCTGGGCCGCCAGGCCCTCGCCGCGGCCGGCGAAGCCCATGCCTTCGGTCGTCGTCGCCTTGACGCTGACCTGGTCGATGTCGAGTCCCAGGATGTCGGCAATCCTTTGGCGCATGGCCAGGCGGTGCCGCGCGATCTTGGGCCGCTCGCAGATCAGGGTCACGTCGACATTGACGACCTTGCCGCCGCGGGACGCCACTAGGTCGGCCGCGTGTTTCAGGAACAGGTCAGAGGACGCGCCCTTCCACTGCGGATCGGACGGTGGAAAATGATCACCAATATCGCCGGCGGCGATGGCGCCCAATATGGCGTCGGTCAGGGCGTGCAGTCCGACATCGGCGTCTGAATGCCCGACCAGGCCGTGGTCATGGGGAACTTCCACTCCGCAAAGCCAGACCCTGTCGCCCGGACCGAAGCGGTGCGCGTCAAAGCCAAGGCCTGTTCTTGTTGTCATGGCCGCGCCAGAGCGCGGGCGATGGTGAAATCTTCGGCGTAGGTCAGCTTCATCAGCACCGGATCGCCCTGGACGATGACCACCTTGCCGCCGAGCGCTTCGACCACGGCCGCATCGTCGGTCGTGACCTCCGACGCCCGGCTGGTGTCGGCGTAGGCGCTGGTGATGGCTTGATAGCGAAAGGCCTGGGGCGTCTGGGCCAGCCACAGGCCCTCACGCGCCGTAGTCTGGATGCCTGCGGGCGTCTGTCGTTTCAGTGTGTCCGAGACGGGCAGGGCGGGGATTGCGCCGTGAGCGCCTTCAAGAGCGTCCAGCAAACGCCCGATGAGCCCTTCGGGAATGAAGGGACGGGCAGCATCGTGGATAAGAACGGCATCGCACGGCGACAGAGCCGCCAGTCCCGATGCGACGGATCGCGCGCGAGTGACCCCGCCATTTGCAAAATGACAACCTTCCAGGCCGGCCAGCGCCGCTTCGGCCAGGGCGCGATCCTTTGGCCGGATTACGACAACGATCTGGTGTGCGCCGGCCTTGGCAAGGGCTTCGGCGGACCAGCGCAGAACGGGCTTTCCACCCAGGTCTCGCCATTGTTTTGCGGGACCAGCGCCTGCGCGTTGACCGGTTCCTGCGGCGACGATGACAGCTGAGAAATTCATGCCCTTTCTCTTGTCGAGGTTTTTTGAAAAGTCCAGCTTTACGGCGCCGCAGCAATTGCCTAATAAATCAGCATCGAGGATGATTACAAAATGGGCAATGAGATCGAGATCGGCGGGGTAAGGGTTGGCGGGCGCGCCTGGTTTGCGCCCATGACCGGTATATCCGATCTGCCATGCCGCTTGGGCATGGCCCGGTTGGGCGCGGCCTATGTCGCCACCGAAATGGTCGCCAGCGCAGAACTGGCCAGGGGACGGCCTGATGTGGTTCGCCGCGCCGCCGTTGGCCAGGGTTTGCCGCTGATGGTCGTGCAACTGGTGGGGCGCGATGCGGCCTTGATGGCCCAGGGCGCCGTGATCGCGGAACACGCCGGCGCCCAGATCATCGACATCAACTTTGGCTGCCCGGCCAAGGAAGTCACGGGCGCGGCCTGTGGTTCGGCCCTGATGCGCGATCTTGATCTGGCCGAACGGATTATTGGCGCTGTCGTCGCGGCGGTGAAGGTTCCCGTTACGGTCAAGATGCGTCTTGGCTGGGACGCTACCTCACGGAATGCGCCGGACCTTGCAGCGAGGGCTCAGGCGCTGGGTGTCCAAGCGGTCACGGTTCATGGACGAACGCGTCAGCAGTTTTACAAAGGTGCCGCTGACTGGAGTGCTATCCGTGAGGTCAAATCCGCCGTCTCCATTCCGGTCATCGTCAATGGGGACGTCGTCGACACCGCCAGCGCCCGCTTTGCCCTCCAGCAATCCGGCGCCGACGCCGTCATGATTGGGCGCGGCGGGCAGGGTCGCCCCTGGCTGGCCGCCCAGATTGACGCCGAACTGGCCGGTGAGACGTTTGCGGAGCCGGACATGGCGAGCCGTCTCGACATTGTTTTTGAGCATCATCGAGCCGCCCTGGATTTTTATGGAGATCGTCTGGGCGGGATGATGTTCCGCAAGCATCTGGGTTGGTACATCGACGCCGCCCCCTGGCCGTCTGATCCTGCTCTCCGCCGGGCAGCGCGTGCTGCGCTCTGCCGGCTCGGCGATCCGCGCGATGTTGAAGCTGGCCTAATCCAGTTTTGGGAAAATGGCGACCTGAGTCTTGCCGCATGATCGAGTCTTTCCCGCGCACACGGATTCAGTCCGATCAGCGTGAGCTGCGCGCCGCCGCTTTCGATCTGAGCCCTGAACCCGCCCTGATTATCGCGCCCGATGGCGGGCTTTCCGCCGCCAATGAGGCCGCTGAAGCGCTGTTTGGTCAGGGCCTGGGCCTGTTGACCCGTGGCCGGTTTCGCGACGCCCTTCCAGCCGGATCAACCCTGGTCAACCTCCTGGAGCGAGCCATCCAGGAAGGCGGCGCCGTCCGCGAACGCGGTCTGCTGATCAACCTTTTCGGCCAGGTGCCTTTCGAAGCCGATGGCGCGGCCAAGCCCTTGGGCGATGGCTCGGTGTTGCTGACCCTGCACCTCAAGGTCGGCGCTATCGGTGAGCGAACCGGTGACAACGCCGGCATGCGTTCGGTTGTCGGTCTTGGCCGCATGCTGGCCCACGAAATCAAGAACCCCCTGGCCGGCATTCGCGGCGCGGCCCAGCTGCTCAAAAGCGGCGCCAAGGCCGAGGACGCCCCGCTGGCCCAGTTGATCGTTGATGAGACTGACCGCGTTCGCCGTCTGGTCGACCGGATGGAAGCCTTCTCGGACGACGCCTCGCCGAACCGCGAAGTCATCAACATCCACCAGATCCTGAACCGGGTCCGGGCCCTGGCCGCCAATGGCGTCGCCGATGGTCTGACCTTGAAGGAAAATTATGACCCGTCCCTGCCGCCAGTTTTCGGCGACGAGGACCAGTTGATCCAGGTCTTCCTCAATATCGTCAAGAACGCCGCCGAAGCCGCCCATGCCCGCGGCGATGGCCGGGGCGAGGTGACCATTTCCACCGGCTTCCGCCACGGGGTGCGCGTTCGCGCTGCCGGCGGACAGTCGATGCGCGGCGCGCCGCTCGAGGTCCGCATCACTGACAATGGTCCGGGCGTGCCGGCCCATCTGCGCGACTATTTGTTTGAGCCGTTCGTCACCACCAAGAGCTTTGGCGCGGGCCTGGGCCTTGCCTTGTGCGCCAAGCTGGTCGCCGCCCATGGCGGACTGATCGATTTCGAATCCGAGCCCGGCCGCACCAGCTTCCGTATCCTCCTGCCGATTGAACCCTGATCATGAGCACTGACCGCAAGATCCTGATCGCTGACGACGACGCCTCCATAAGGCTGGTGCTCAGTCAAAGTTTCACGCGCCTTGGCTATCAGGTGCGCGCCACGGGGAACGCGACCACCCTCCTCAAGTGGGTGTCTGACGGCGAGGGCGACATCGTCATAACCGATGTGATGATGCCCGACGAAAACGTCTTTGACGTCCTGCCGCGCATCCGCAAGGAGCGGCCCAAGCTGCCCATCATCGTGATGAGCGCCCAGAACACCCTGCTGACGGCGGTTAACGCCGCCGATGCCGGCGCGTTCGAATATATCTCCAAGCCCTTCGATCTCGACGACATGACCGCCGCGGTCAAACGCGCCCTGTCACGACCTGCCGATTCGGAAGCCGCCAAGGCCCAGGCCCGCGCCGTGCGTGATGAGCGCCTTCCGCTCATCGGCCGCTCGGCGCCCATGCAGGAGGTTTACCGCACGGTCGCCCGTCTCGTCGGCGCGGACCTGACGGTGCTGGTTACGGGAGAGTCCGGAACCGGCAAGGAACTTGTCGCCCGCGCCCTGCACGAGCTTGGCCGCCGCCGCGACGGCAAGTTTGTCGTCATCAACCTGGCTGCCACCCCGCGCGAGCGGGTCGAAACCGAATTGTTCGGATACGGCGATAATGATCACGGCAAGCTGGTCGAGGCCGATGGTGGAACCCTGTTTTTGGACGAGATCGGCGACATGCCGCTCGACTCCCAGACCCGCCTGCTGCGCGTGCTCGACGGCGCCGAGACCGCCGTCAACCCCAAGACCGGCCAGCGTCCCAATGTGCGGATCATCGCGGCCACCAATCGCGATTTGCGGGGTCTGATCCGAGAAGGTCTTTTCCGGGAAGACCTGTTCTTCCGCCTGAACGTCGCGCCGGTTCGTCTGCCGCCGCTTCGCGAGCGAACCGAAGACATCCCCGAACTGGCCCGCTCGTTCCTGCTGCGCGCCAACCGCGAGGGGCTGCCGGCCAAAACCATTGATCAGGCGGCGCTGGACCGCCTCAAGACCTATGACTGGCCGGGCAACGTTCGCGAGCTCGAGAACCTGATCCGCCGAATCTGCGCGCTATATGGCGAAGACATGATCAGCGCCCGGATCATAGAGCGCGAACTGACCGACCACTCGGCCCAGGCGCCGGGGCAGGAGGGGCCCGTCACTCTCTCAACCCTCGTTGAACGCTATCTGCAGTCCTATTTCGCCACCCAGGCCGACGGCGTGCCGCCCATTGGTCTTTACGACCGCGTCCTGGAGGAAGTCGAAGCGCCACTTATCCGCCTGACCCTCAGCGCCACGCGTGGCAATCAGGTCCGCGCCGCGGAAATTCTTGGGCTCAACCGCAACACCCTGCGCAAGAAAATCACCGATCTCGGCGTCGAAAGCATGCGCCCGAAACGGTGACGTAGTTTCGCAACATAACTGTTGATATTGAGCCACAGTTGCCCCTAGGCTTCTCCCACCATGAGTGGGGATATCGCATCGGCTTTGGATCACAGGATGCGGGCGGACCGCAGAACCAGCCGCCTGTTTGTAACCCTGTTGATCCTCGCCGCGGCCCTGGCGTCGGTCATCGTCTGGCTGGCCTCGACTGGCCCCGGAGCCGAAGGGGATATCGGCGGGCCGCTGCGGCTGGTCATTACCGCCCTAGTGATCAATGGCGGCCTTATTCTGGGCCTGGCCAGTCTGGTTGGGCGACGGGTCCTGACGGTTCTGCGGTCGCAGGAAGCCGGATCACGTCTTCACCTGCACTACATGAGCCTGTTCGCCCTGGCGGCGGCGGTCCCCGCCGTGGTTGTTGCCTTCTTCTTCGGATTGCTGGTCAATCAGGGAGTCGATGGCTGGTTCTCAACACGCATTGAAACCATGGTCGGCTACTATGCCGCCATCGCATCCCAGGTGCAGAACAACGAGCAGGAACGGATCAACGCGGCGATCGGCCCAACCAGCCGTGACCTCAACACCTATATCGCGGACCTGCGACGCGCGCCCAAGACCTATGAAATCCTGCTTAAGCAGGAAGTGGATCAGCGCGGTTTCAATTCGCTGCGAGTCATCGACGCTCATGGCGTGTTGCTGGCCCAGGCTGCCGTTCCCGGCGCCGGAGCCTACATCCCGCCGGCCTCGACCACCCTGATCGACGCCGATTCCGGTCAGGTGCCCTATGAACTCTACGAACGCGAGGATGTCGCGCGCCTGCTGTTCAAGCTGTCCGGCGAGCAGGGGGTTTACGCCCTGATCGAGGCACCCATGCCCAAGGGGTTGCTCAAAAGCCTCAAGGAATCCTCAGACGCCGTGAGTCAGTACCGTCAGGTCGCACGCGTTCGGGGCGCGGTGCAGTCGGTGTTCATGTCGATCTACGTCGAGACGGCCCTTCTGGTTCTGCTGGGCGCGGTCTGGCTGGGCATGGCCGTGGCCAACAGCATTTCCGGCCCTGTCGCCAAGCTGATCGAAGCGGCAAACAAGGTCGCGGCAGGCGATCTGAAGGCGCGCGTACCGACGGATGCCGATCTGAATGAAATCAATATTTTGTCCAGATCATTTAACAAAATGACCGACGACCTTGACCGTCAGACCAGCGCCCTGATGACGGCCGGCCAGGAGGCGGAGAACCGGCGCACCTTTATTGAAACTGTGCTTTCCGGAGTTTCGGCGGGAGTCATCGGTCTCGACCCGGACAGCAGGATCTCGGCCTTCAACAATCAGGCGTTGCGGCTGCTGGACATCAGCGAGCGCGACATCCGTGGCAAGACCCTCGCCGAAATTGCCCCGGAATTGCTGGAGGTCGCCGATCGCGCCGCTGAATCCGGCTCGGGCGCCGAGGCTGAACTGAATGTGCTGCGCGGAACCGTGACGCGCCGTCTAAGGGTTCGCGCGGGCGGAGATGTGCGTAAAGGCTTGGTGCTGACCTTTGACGACATGACCCGGCTTGTTGCGGCCCAGCGAAACGCCGCCTGGCGCGACGTGGCCCGGCGCATTGCGCACGAAATCAAGAACCCGCTGACGCCGATCCAGCTGTCGGCCGAACGCTTGCGCCGCAAGTACCGCAAGGACGTCATGGCAGACGTCGAGACTTTCGACCGCTGCACCGAAACCATCATCCGTCAGGTCGGGGACATCGGTCGCATGGTGGATGAATTCTCCTCTTTCGCGCGTATGCCCGCGCCCCGGATCGGCCGCTGCAACGCCAATGATCTGCTGGGCGAGGCGGTTTTCGCCCGTCGTGTGGCCAATCCTGATATCGACATCACGATCATCGGTGATCTGGGCGATGACCCGGTCATTCAGTGTGACGATCGAATGGTCGCCCAGGCCCTGACCAATATTCTCAAGAATGCCTCGGAAGCGGTTTTGGCTCGGGTTCAGGACGAACCTGGCCACAAGGGTCGCATAAAAGCCTGCGTTCGGCGTCAGGGCGACTTGGTAGTGTTTGAAATTGAGGACAACGGTGTCGGCCTGCCTGAAGAAGGCCGCGACCGCCTGATCGAGCCCTACGTCACGACCCGCGAAAAAGGAACCGGCCTCGGTCTGGCGATCGTCGGCCGTATTCTTGAAGACCACGGCGGGTCCCTGACCCTGACCGACGCAAGGGATGGAAAGGGCGCTCTCGTCGTCCTGACCCTTCCTCAGGACGAAACGCCCCGTACGGGGGAAACCCCGACACCAATCCACATAGAGCAAGTGTGAGGACTTAATGGCCGCCGACATTCTTGTGGTCGATGACGAGGCCGACATCCGCGATCTGGTCGCGGGTATCCTGTCGGATGAGAACTACAATGTACGCGTCGCCGCCAATTCGGAGACGGCGCTGGCGGCCATCCGCGCTCGCAAGCCTAACCTAGTTGTCCTAGACATCTGGATGCAGGGCGGGGGAATGGACGGTCTGGCCCTGCTGGACCTGCTGAAATCCCTCGATCCGGATTTGCCGGTTCTGATGATTTCCGGTCACGCCAATATCGAGACCGCCGTCGCGGCCATCAAGCGCGGCGCCTACGACTTCCTCGAAAAACCGTTCAAGTCCGACCGCCTGCTGTTGCTCGTCGCCCGCGCCCTCGAGGCGGCCAATCTCAAGCGTGAGAACAGGCACCTGCGCCGCAAGGCCATCACACCTGACGGCTTTATCGGCCGCTCGCAGGCCGCCCAGCACCTGCGCCAGCTGATCGCCAAGGTCGCGCCGGCCAACAGTCGCGTGCTGATTAGCGGTCCGCCCGGCTCGGGCAAGGAACTGGTCGCCCGCCTGATTCACGAATCCAGCCAGCGTTCCGGCGGCGAGTTCGTTGCCATCGGCGCGGCCAGTATGGCTTCAGGCCGGGTCGAGACTGAACTGTTCGGCGAGGAAGGTGAGGGCGGCAAGCCCCATAAGGTTGGGGTCTTCGAACGCGCCCACGGCGGCACGCTCTATATCGACGAGGTCGCCGACATGCCGCGCGAAACGCAAGGCCGCATCCTGAGGGTGCTGGTCGAACAGCGCTTCCGCCGCGTCGGCGGCGACCAGGACGTCCAGGTAGATGTGCGGGTAATGTCGTCTACGGCCCGCGACCTGACCGCAGAGATCGCGGCGGGTCGTTTCCGCGAAGACCTGTTTCACCGTCTGAACGTCGTGCCGGTGCATGTGCCCGGCCTGGCCGAGCGGCGCGAAGACATCCCCGAGATCGCTGACTACTACATCGAGCGGATCAGCGAGGCCCATAGCCTTCCCCGGCGGACCCTTGCCGACGATGCGGTCATCGCCCTGCAGGTCACCGAATGGCCCGGCAATGTGCGCCAACTGCGCAACAACATCGAACGCATGCTGATCCTGGTCTCCGGAGATCCGTCTGAACCGGTCACTGCCATGATGCTGCCGACCGAAACCGTCAGCGAACAAGGCGCCGCCAACAGCCGCAAGATCATTTCCCTGCCTTTGCGCGAGGCGCGCGAAATGTTCGAACGCGAATACCTCAACGTCCAGATCGTGCGCTTCGGCGGCAATATTTCGCGCACCGCCAGTTTCATCGGCATGGAACGCTCGGCCCTGCACCGCAAGCTCAAGTCCCTGGGCGTTGGAACCCGCGAGGAGCTTGAGGTCGAGTGAGCCGGATCGCCTACGTCAACGGACGCTACGTTCCGCAGCCTCACGCCGTGGTTCACATCGAAGACCGCGGCTACCAGCTGGCCGACGGCGTCTATGAGGTCTGGGCCGTATTCGGCGGCAGGCTGGCCGACTCCGAAGGCCACTTCGCCCGCCTGGGCCGCTCGCTCTCGGAACTGAGGATCACGCCGCCCATGACCCGGCAGGCCCTCGAGGTGGTCATCCACCAGGTCCTGCGCCGTAACCGCGTGCGCGACGGCCTGGTCTACCTGCAAGTCACACGCGGAACCGCGCCCCGCGACCACGCCTTTCCCGATCCGGCCGTACCGCCTTCCCTGGTCGTCTCGGCCAAGAGCACGGACCGGGCCGCGGCCGAGGTCAAGGCCGCCAAGGGTATCCGGGTCATCACCACACCTGAAAACCGGTGGGGCCGCTGCGATATCAAGACCGTGGGCCTGCTGCCCAATGTCCTGGCCCGTCAGGCAGCGAAGGAGGCTGGCGCCTACGAAGCCTGGTTCGTCGATGCGGGCGGCCTGGTGACCGAAGGCGCCGCGTCCAACGCCTGGATCGTCGATGCGCAGGGAACCCTGCGCACCCGTGACCTGACCGCCAATATCCTGCGTGGCGTCACCCGCTCGACCCTGATGGACGTGATCAAGACCAGCAACCTCAAAGTCGAGGAGCGCGCCTTCACGCCTGACGAGGTCAGGACCGCCCGCGAAGCCTTCATCACCGGGGCAGGGGCTCTGGTCATGCCGGTGACCCACATCGACGGCGTGGCGATCGGCGGCGGCAAGCCCGGTTCCGTCACTTTAGGGCTACGGTCAGACTATATTGCACGTGCGAAGGCCCGTTACGGTTGAACCTTCGCCAAGGGGGACTACATTGCCTCTCGTGTGTGGAGGTGTTTTGGCCTCCGGTTCAAAAAGAGAGGCTCAAAGCCCGATGCCCGCCAACGAAAAAAAACAAAACCTGCAGGACACCTTCCTCAACAGCGTCCGCAAGACCAAGACCCCGCTCACCATCTTCCTCGTCAATGGCGTGAAGCTGCAGGGCGTAGTCAGCTGGTTTGACAATTTCTGCGTGCTGCTGCGCCGCGATGGCCAGTCGCAGCTGGTCTACAAGCACGCCATTTCGACCATCATGCCGGCTCATCCCGTCCAGCTCTATGAGCCCGGCGAGGAAGACGAGGAAGATTGAGTAAACCCTCCGTAGACCGCAGGCCGCCCCAGGAGACCGCGCTCGTCATTCATCCGGTTCGGGCCGGCGCTTCAGCGCGCGATCCAAGGGCGCGACTGCTTGAGGCCGTCGGCCTGGCCCAGGCGCTCGATCTGCTGGTTGTAGAGACCGTGCTTGCACCCCTGCGCGCCAGCACGCCTGCCACCCTGTTTGGCAAGGGCAAGGTCGAAGAGATGCATGAACTGGCCGAGGCGCACTGCGTCTCGGTGGTGGTCGTCGACGACGCCCTGACGCCTGTCCAGCAGCGCAATCTGGAGAAGGCCTGGGAGGTCAAGGTGATCGACCGCACCGGCCTGATCCTCGAGATCTTCGCTCGCCGCGCCCGCACACGGGAAGGCAAGCTGCAGGTAGAACTGGCCCGGCTGGGTTATGAGAAATCCCGCCTTGTCCGCACCTGGACCCACCTGGAGCGCCAGCGCGGCGGCTTTGGCGTCATGGGTGGCCCCGGCGAGACCCAGATCGAAACTGACCGTCGCCTGCTCGCCGACAAGATCATCAAGCTGAAAAAGGAGCTGGAAGAGGTGCGACGCACCCGCACCCTGCACCGGACCCAGCGCAAGAAGACGCCTTTCCCGACCATCGCCCTGGTCGGTTACACCAACGCCGGCAAGTCGACCCTGTTCAACCGCCTGACCCACTCCCAGGTCGAGGCCCGCGACATGCTGTTCGCCACCCTCGATCCCACCTTGCGCGAAATCGGGTTGCCGGACGGCCGCCCGGCCATCCTGTCGGACACTGTCGGATTCATCTCCGACCTGCCCCACGAACTGGTGGAGGCCTTCCGCGCCACCCTGGAAGAGGTGCAGGAGGCCGACATCGTCCTGCATGTGCGCGACATCGCTTCGCCCCAGTCAGCGGCCGAGGCCGGCGATGTTGAAACCGTCCTGACCCAGCTGAACTGCAGCCGCGAGGATGGCCGCACGATCATCGAGGTCTGGAACAAGATCGATCTTTTGCCGCCCGAAGAGGCTGGCCTGACCAAGGCTCGGGCCCTTCGCTCAGACGGTGCGGCTGTCGCCCTGTCAGCGGTGACCGGGGAGGGGGTTCCGGAGCTGCTGACCCTGCTCGCCAATCTGGTCGACGAAGGCCCGCCGCTGATGATCCATCTGGCCGCCCAGGACGGCGAGGCGATCGCCTGGCTCTACCGCAATGGCCGGGTCATCGAGCGCGCTGACAGCGACGAGGGCGTCGAGCTGGCGGTCCGCATGGACCGTCAGGCCGTGGGCCGGTTCGAACAGCGGTGGCCAGGCGCGCTTTCCTGAGCCCGTGCCGTTGCTTATTGCGGCGCAAACCTATATCTTCCTTGCCTCCCCACCTCCCTTTGAGAGTGTTCATGGCCCGCGTCACCGTCGAAGATTGCGTCGAAAAAGTCCCCAACCGCTTCAGCCTCGTGCTGATGGCCGCCCACCGGGCGCGCGCGATTTCCGCCGGCTCGGCGATTCTCGTCGACCGCGACAACGACAAGAACCCGGTTGTGGCCCTGCGCGAAGTGGCCGAGGACATGCTCGATCCGGAAGCCGTACGCGAAGGCCTGATCGCCTCGCTGCAACGCGTCGATGAGCGTTCGGAAGCCGAGGAAGAAGCCGAGACCCTGGCCCTGATCGCCGACCCGACGCACCTGCAGATGAGCGAGCTGGAACTGGTTCGCGCCCTGCAGAGCGACCGTGACGGCGGCCAAGAGGAACGGTACTGAGCCCGCGGGCTCAAAACCCCCTCCGCCCAACGGCGGCAAACGACGCCGCCCCGCTTGTCGCCCCGAGTATTGTGTCCACGCCAGATCCCGCGATCGCCAAACCTGCGCCCGTCCGCCGTGCGGTCATGCGCCAGTACGAGCTCATCGAGCGGGTCAAGGCCTATGACCCGACCGCCGACGAAGACCTTCTGAACCGCGCCTATGTCTATGCCGTCAAAATGCACGGCGCCCAGACCCGCGCCTCGGGCGACCCCTATTTCGCCCACCCCATCGAAGTCGCCGGCATCCTTACCGACTACAAACTCGACACCGCCAGCATCGTCACCGCCCTGCTGCACGACGTCATCGAAGACACCGTCGCCAGCCGCGAGGACATCGAAAAGCGCTTCGGCGCCGAGATCGCCGAGCTGGTCGAGGGCGTCACCAAGCTGTCCAAACTGGAACTGGCCTCGGAACACGCCCGCCAGACCGAGGACTTGCGCCGGTTCATCCTGGCGATTTCAAAGGATGTGCGCGTCCTGCTGGTCAAGCTGGCCGACCGGCTGCACAACATGCGCACATTGCAGCACATCAAGGCGCCGGCCAAACGCGAGCGAATCGCCCGCGAAACCCTCGACATCTACGCCCCGCTCGCCCGCTCCATCGGCATGCACCTCATCTGTGAAGAGCTTGAGGAACTGGCCTTCCAGCACCTCAATCCCCGCGCCCGCGACGCCATCATCCGCCGGCTCGACAAGTTGCGGGCCGAGCAGGGCGGGGCGACCCGCGCCGTCTCTGACGAAATCGCCCATGTGCTGGAAGCGGCCGGCATCCAGGTCGAGGTCGAGGGCCGCGAAAAGCATCCCTATTCGATCTGGCGAAAGCTGCAGCGCAAGTCGATCGGCTTTGCCCAGCTGTCCGACATCTACGCCTTCCGCGTCATAGTTCCCAGCGACGGTGACTGCTACCGTGCACTGGGCATCGTCCACCAGGAATGGCCGGCGCTGCCGGGCCGCTTCAAGGACTACATCTCGACGCCCAAGCGCAACAACTACCGCTCGCTGCACACCACGGTGATCGGCCCGCGTAATCTGCGCATCGAACTGCAGATCCGCACCGAGGTGATGGACCGGGTCGCCGAAGAAGGCGTCGCCGCGCACTGGGCCTACAAGGACCAGACCTACGGCTTCGACGCTGACGCCGCGGCCAAGGCCGGCGGGCGCGATCCCATGGCCAATATCCGCCAGCTCGTTCAGATGATCGAGCAGGGCGACATCGACGAGCTGGTGGAAAACACCAAGCTTGAGATGTTCCTCGACCAGGCCTTCGTCTTCACGCCCAAGGGCAAGCTGATCAGCCTGCCGCGCGGCGCCCTGCCTCTGGATTTCGCCTACGCCCTGCACACCAACATCGGCGACACCATGGTCGGCGTGAAGATCAACGGCGAACTTCGGCCGCTGCGCACGCCTCTGGTCAATGGAGACGTCGTCGAAGTGATCCGCGGCGCCAAGCCGATCGTCCCGTCTGACTGGGAAAACCTGACCGTGACGGGCCGCGCCCGCTCGGCCATCCGCCGCCACTTGCGCCATGCCGAGCGCGAAGAGTTCGTGCGCCTGGGCCGAGCCTCGGTCGACCAGACGTTCGAGCGGGTTCGCCGCACGCGGGACGAGGTTTCCTTGCGGCCCGCCCTGGAGCGGTTCGCGGTGCATGGCGAAGAGGAACTGTTCGAAGCCGTAGGTCGCGGGCGTGTGTCCCCCCGGGCGGTGCTCGAAACCGTATTCCCGGCGCTGAAAGCCTCAGAGATCGACGCGGCCGAGATGCGCGAGCCCCTGGAAGGCCGCCGGGCCGCAGGTCTGTTCGTGCGCGGCGGCGGCGTCCACTCGGGGACGGAGCTGCGTTTTGGAGCCTGCTGCAATCCGGTGCCCGGCGACCGCATCGTCGGCATCGAGGAACAGGGCAAGGCGGGCCTGACCGTCCACACGATCGACTGCCCGAACCTGGAAGCTTACGAGGCCGAGCAAAAAGCCTGGCACGACCTGCACTGGACGCCCCAGGCCGCGCGCGGCGCCACCTCTCACGCGCGACTGACCGCCACCATCCGCAATGCGCCGGGCGTACTGGGCCAGACCTGCACCATCGTCGGCGAGATGGGCGGCAACATCCTCAATCTGGACATGCGCAAGACCCACCAGGATTTCTTCGAGGTCGAGTTCGATATCGAGGTCAAGGACGCCCGCCACCTGACGACCATCGCGGCGGCCTTGCGGGCCTGCCCCAGCGTCGAGGACGTGGACCGGACGCGGGGCTAGGTCTCGGCCCAGACCCTGACTTCGCGGGGGATCAGGCTGATCCGGTTTCTCGGCGCCAGCTTCTGCGCCACGGCGTGAGGCACGCGCACCTCGATCGCGCCATCATCGTCCAGCACGCAATCGATCCGGGCGTCGGGACCCGCCAGCAGAACGTCGCGAATTCGTGCGCCAAATCCCGGTCCATCCGCCGGGCCGACCACAAAGGCGTCAGGCCGGGCATAGGCTGTAGACGGACCGTCCGCCGGTGTGGCGGCGCCGAGAATGGTCACATCGACTCCCGCAATGACCGCCTTGCCGTCCCGGACGACACAGGGGAACTGGAAGCTGTCGCCCAGAAAGTCGAAAACGAAGGCGCTGGCGGGTTCGTGATAGAGTTCTTCCGGCGTGCCGATCTGTTCGACCTTGCCGTCCTTCAGCACCGCGACACGGTCGGCCAGTTCCAGGGCTTCTTCCTGGTCGTGGGTGACAAAGATCGTGGTCAGGCCGGTGCGTTCGTGCAGCTCGCGCAGCCAGCGGCGCAGGCCGCGCCGCACCTTGGCGTCCAGGGCGCCGAACGGCTCGTCCAGCAACAGGATCTTGGGTTCGATGGCCAGGGCCCGGGCCAGGGCGACGCGCTGGCGCTGGCCGCCCGACAGTTGAGCCGGATAGCGCTCGCCCAGGTCATCCAGCTGCACCAGAGCCAGCAGTTCGGCGACCTTGGCCTTGATCTCGGCTTTCGACGGGCGAAGCTTCCGGGCCTTGGACTGCATGCCGAAGGCAATGTTCTGGGCCGACGTCATGTGTTTGAACAGCGCATAGTGCTGGAACACAAAGCCGATGCCGCGCTGGCGCACCGGCTTGGCCAGCAGGTCTTCGTCACCGAACCGCACCGCGCCGCCGTCGGCGATTTCCAGGCCGGCGATGATGCGAAGCAAGGTGGTCTTGCCCGAACCAGACGGGCCCAGCAGAGCCAGGAACTCGCCGTCCTCGGCCAGAAGCGATACGTCATTCAGGGCAGGAAACCGGCCGAATGACTTGTTTACATTGGTGATTTCAAGAGACATCGCGGTATCCTAACGCCAGCGCTGGGCGGCGAGTTCGTCGGCGAACCGCGCCTCGAGCACCGTCTTTACGGCAAGGGTTATGAGAGCAAAGAGCGCCAGCAGCGAGGCCACGGCGAAGGCGGCGACGAAGTTGTACTCGTTGTAGAGGATCTCGACCTGCAGCGGCATGGTGGCGGTAAACCCGCGGATCTTGCCGGAGACGACCGACACCGCGCCGAACTCGCCCATGGCCCGGGCCGTGCACAGCAAAACGCCGTACATCAGCGCCCATTTGATGTTGGGCAGGGTGATCAGGAAAAAGGTTCGCCAGCCGTTGGCGCCCAGGGTCGTGGCCGCCGCTTCCTCGTCGCTGCCTTGCGCCTGCATCAGCGGGATCAGCTCGCGCGCCACGAAGGGCAGGGTGACCAGGGTCGTCGCCAGGATGATGCCGGTGATGTTGAAGATCACCTGGATGCCCATTTCCTGCAGCTGCGGACCAAACCAGCCATTGGCCCCATAGAGCAGCACATAGATCAGGCCGGAGATGACCGGCGAGATGGAGAACGGCAGGTCGATGATGGTGACCAGCAGGTTCTTGCCCCAGAAGTCAAAGCGCGTGACCGTCCAGGCCGCCGCCAGGCCAAACACCGTGTTCAGCGGCACAGCGACGCCGGCGACGATCAGGGTCAGCTTGATCGCCGACCAGACCTCGGACTGGTTGATACCGGAGAAATAGGCCTCGATCCCCTTGCGCAGGGCTTCAATGAACACGGTCAGAAGCGGCAGAAAGACTACCAGGCCCAGATAGCCGACGGCCAGGATGATCAGGGCGGCGACCAGCAGGGGCGGATCGCGCCGGGCGGGTGAAGGCGCGCTCATCGCAGGCCTCGCCTGGCGACCAGGGCCTGCACGCCGTTGAGGGCGAACAGGGTGACGGCGGATATCAGCAACATGACCAGACCGATCGCCGCAGCGCCCGCATAGTCAAACTCTTCCAGGTGCATGATGATCAGCAAAGGTGCGATCTCGGACACGTTCTGGATATTGCCGGCGATGAAGATCACCGAGCCGTACTCACCGACGGCCCTGGCCATGCTCAGCGAGAAACCGGTCAGCAGGGCAGGCAGGATGGCCGGAAAGACCACCAGCGCGATGGTCCGCAACCGAGAAGCGCCCAGGGTGGCGGCCGCTTCCTCGACCTCGACATGCAGGTCTTCCAGCACCGGCTGGATGGCGCGCACCACGAAAGGAAAGCCGACGAACACCAGGGCCACCATGACGCCCAGCGGGGTATAGGCGATCTGGATATGATAGGGGTCGAGCAGCGCGCCGATCATGCCCGTCGGGGCATAGATGGTGGCCAGCGCAATACCGGCGACAGCCGTCGGCAAGGCGAACGGCAGGTCGACAAAGGCGTCCAGCAGCCGCTTGCCGGGAAAATCATACCGCACCAGCACCCAGGCAACGATCGTGCCGAACACCGCGTTCAGGCAGGCGGCCAGAAAGGCCGCGCCAAAGCTCAGCTTGAGGGCGTCCAGGGTCCGACGCTCGGTGATCACCGACCAGACGTGGCCAAAGCCGTGCTCCCACGGCCGCAGCACCAGCGCCGCCAGCGGCAACAGCAGGAAGAACGACAGATAGACCATGGTAAAGCCGAGCGCCGGCCCGAAACCGGGCAGGGCGCTGGGCTCCACGAAACGGCGCGGGCGTACAACGGCTGTCATCCGCGGCGGGTGATCCAATGGAATTTGTCAGACATGGCCGTCCCCTTGCCCCAGCGCAGCCCGCGTAAACCCGTTTAAGTCTACAGGTACAATCGACTTTATCTATAACCCGCGTTTACGGAAGCTATCGAGCAGGGACAGACTACGTCCCAGATGCATAAACACGCCCCTGGCGCGGCGGTTCCGGCAGGGATCAGCCATCGGTTTGAGGGCAGGCGAGGCTGCCGAGGCGGCCGCCGGCGCCAGTAAAGCGACAAAGGCCTCCGTCATGCTCAACGCCCCGCGCCATGATTGCGGAGAGCATCACCTGACGGAGGCCGAAGCGCTAGCGCGCCGTGATCTTGTCGAACACACCGCCGTTGTTGAAGTGCGTTGTTTGCGCGCGGGTCCACCCCCCGAACGCCGGATCGTCGATCGTTACCAGTTCAAGGGAGGGAAACTGATTGCGATATCGCGCCAGCACCGCCGCATTTCGCGGCCGGTAGAAGTTTTTCGCCGCCAGATCCTGACCGGCGTCGCTGTAGAGGAACTGCAGATAGGCCTCGGCCGCGGCGCGGGTTTTCTTGCGGTCAACGACCTTGTCGACCACGGCCACCGACGGTTCGGCCAGGATGCTGAAGGGCGGATAGACGATGTCGAACTTGTCGGCCCCGAATTCCTTCAGCGCCAGGTGCGCCTCGTTTTCCCAGGTGATCAGAACATCGCCGATGCGCCGCTGGGCGAAGGTGGTGGTCGAGCCCCGCGCGCCTGTGTCGAGCACCGGCACATTCTTGTAGAGGGTTTTGACGAAGGCTTCCGCCGAGGCCGCATTACCGCCGGGCTGTTTCAGCGCATAGGCCCAGGCCGCCAGATAATTCCAGCGAGCGCCGCCCGAGGTTTTCGGGTTGGCGGTAATCACCTTGATCCCCGGCTTGACCAGGTCGCCCCAGTTTTTGATCTTCCAGGGATTGCCCTTGCGGACCAGGAAAATCATCGTCGAGGTGTAGGGCGCCGAATTGTTCGGCAGACGCTTTTGCCAGTCCCTGTTGATCAGGCCGCGGGCGGCGATCGAATCCACGTCATAGGCCAGGGCCAGGGTGACCACATCGGCCGGAAGGCCGTCGATCACCGCGCGGGCCTGGCCGCCCGAGCCGCCGTGCGACTGCTGGACGGTGACGCGTTGACCTCCATGTTTGCCGGCCCAGTCGGCGGCAAACAGGGCATTGTACTGCACGTAGAGCTCGCGGGTCGGGTCGTACGACACGTTGAGCAACGAGACGGCGGGGCCGCCCTTGGGCGCCTGGGCGAAGGCGCCGGTGGCGATGCCGAAAGCGCCCAGGCCAAGGCCTGCAACAACGCCGCGGCGGCTGAAATCTTGAGTCATGATCAGGTCTCCTGGATCGTAGGGCTAGAACGAGAACTGCGAACGCAGCGAGATGGTCTGGAAGTCTTCGCCAATCTTGGCGCCGGCGTTGTTGAGCCGCTCAACGTTGGCCCACTGGTAGTCCAGCAGGAACCGAACGGTCTGGTTGGGGTACCAGTTCAATCCGACAGTCGTGATGCGCTGCTCGCCGCCCCGCACGCCATTGGTCGGCAGCGCATGCCCTGCGGTCCCTTCGCGGTCGTTGAGGTCTAGATAGCTGTAACGCGCCGCCACTTCCCAGGCGCCCCAGGCGCCGTCGGCCGGGCTGAAGTTCTTGGTCGGCCGAACGCCGCGGAAACCGCCGTTGGCCGCCACCCAAAGACGTTGTTCCTTGGTCAGGGTCCACGAGGCCTGGGCGTACCAGCCGCCGAAATTGGCGTCGGGCTTGCCGGCGCCGGTACGGTCCAGCTTGTAGTCAAAGGTCTCGCCGGCGACGTACAGGTTCTTGAAATAGCCACCCAGCTCGACGCCGGTCTGGCTCAAGCCGCTGGCGTTGATCGCGCCGGTGTCGACCAGCCGCGTGCCATCGACCCGCAACTCGGGCCGCTCACGCAGGCGCAGTTGCTGGGTGACGGCCGGGCCGGCCGCCGTATCAGCGACGCTGGTCACGCCCGAGGCGTTGACGCCGATGTGCAGCGCATAGTCCGGCGTCTGCAGGGGCCGCCACGCGGCGCGCAGCAGATAGCCCGACTGCTCGTTAAACTCGGCCGGGCTGGCCGCGCCGACCACCGAGCCGGTCCACACCGCCGACGCATACCAGGCATCGCCGTTGACCAGAGCGCCGGCGCCGGTCCGTCCGTCGCCTCCGGCGATGCTGCGGGTCAGTTCCGCGGCGGCCGGACGCTCGAGAAACAGGCCCTCGGTGTTGCTGGTGGCGTCTTCAAGATTGGCGGGCGTGGCCCAGGCGCCGATCCTCAAGCGAAGCGGCTGGGCCTGGGTGGTGTTCCACGGTTTCCAGCCTGCGTATTCCACCCAGCCTTGGTTCAGGATTGCGGACTCTGAACCCGAACCGCCGAATTCGCCGGTCAGGGCATAGTTCCAATCCTTGCCTACGGTGCCTTCCACGCCTAGGCGCGCCCGGCGGAAGTTGGTGCCGTTGGCCAGGTCGTTGGGGCTGAGCTTGTTTTCCTGGTTGTATTGGGCGGCGTCGAACTGAACCAGTCCGCGCACGGCGAACTTCAGCTGCCCGTCCGCGGTGGCCAGGGTCGGCCGGCCATTGGTCAGTGTGACCTGGGGCGCGGTGGCGACGATGGTGCGCACGTCGGCGGCGTCTGCGGCCGTCGCTTCCTTGAGGTCCGAGACCTGGCTTTCCAGAGCATCGAGGCGCGCGGTCAATTGCCGGATCAGGGCGTCGCGGGGATCTTCCTGCGCCCTGGCCGCGCCGCCGGCGAAGACGGCCAGCGATACGCCCGCCAGGATGGCCAGTTTCAATTTCATTTTAGTGCTCCCACTCTGGATAGACCCGGACACAGGCCCCGCCTCGATAGGGAGGGATAAACTCGACCAACTCAATGTAGTTTAATCTGAAAGGGGTCAGCAGCTTTTCTGCAAGCGACGATCAACCTACGGGTTTTGCTTGGCTTCTTCCGCCGCAGCCTTGGTCAGGGTGGTGTCTTCCAGAATGTCCGCGGTGGCGTCCCGCACCTCGATCAGCACCCCGCGGATGACGCAGAACGGCTCGTCGCGGCAGTCCTCGCACCGCTGATAGGCCGTGCGGCTGGTGCAGGGTGTCAGGGCCAGCGGCCCGTCGATCGCCCGGATTACATCGGCAAAAGTGATCTCGTCCGGCGAGCGGGCCAGGGCGTAGCCGCCTGACTTACCACGATGGCTGACCACCAGCCCGTGTTTGCGCAGTTCCAGCAGGATGTTCTCCAGGAACCGGCGCGGAATGCCCTGGCGGGCGGCGATATCTGCGATGAAGATCGGCTTGCGCGGTCCGCCCGCCTCCTGGGCGGCCAGGTCGACCATGGCGCGCAGCCCGTATTTCGCCTTGCTGGTCAGCATGGATGGGTCCTTGAAGTCCGTTGCGCCCCACTAAGACACTATGGGCGGCGCGCGCAAGGATGACCGGGGCGGCATTTTCGCGCCTGCCCAACACCTGAGTCGCATGTTAAGCGGGGCCTCATGATGACAACCGATGACGTCCTCGACGAATTTCGCGGCGCGGGAGCCCTGCGCGAAGGCCATTTTGTCCTGTCCAGCGGCCTGCATTCCCCCGTCTTCCTGCAAAAGAACCTGGTGTTCATGGACGCCGCGCGCTGCGAGCGTCTGTGCAAGGCGTTGGCCCAGCGCATCCGCGCTGAGGCGGGCAGGGTGGATGTGGTCATCTCGCCGGCCGTCGGCGGCATCATCCCCGGATACGAGACCGCCCGGCATCTGGGCGTGCCGTCGATGTACGTCGAGCGCGAGGACGGCGAGTTCAAGCTGCGCCGCGGATTTCACGTCGAACGCGGCGCCCGCGTCGTGATGGTCGAGGACATCGTCACCACCGGTCTTTCCTCCCGCGAATGCATCGAAGCCATCCGCAAGGCCGGCGGCCATGTGGTCGCCGCCGCCTGCATCGTTGACCGCTCGGGCGGCAAGGCCGATGTCGGCGTACCCTTGATCGCCCTGGCCAGCCTCGTCGTGCCCGCCTATCCGGCCGACGCCTTGCCGCCGGAACTGGCCGCCATCCCCACTACCGATCCGGGCAGCCGCCGGCTGGCGGGCTAGGCCATGACGGCGCGCATCCGTCTGGGCGTCAACATCGACCACGTGGCGACCATCCGTAACGCCCGGGGCGGCGCCTATCCCGACCCGGCGCGCGCGGCCATGGTCGCGCTCGAGGCCGGGGCAGACGGCATCACCGCCCACCTGCGCGAAGACCGCCGCCATATTTCCGACCATGACATCGATACGCTCGCCGCCATGTTGCGCGAACGCGGCCGGCCCCTGAACCTGGAAATGGCGGTAACCTCTGAGATGCAGGAGATCGCTCTGCGTCATCGCCCACCCGCCGTTTGCCTGGTGCCCGAGCGCCGGGAAGAGCGCACCACGGAAGGCGGCCTGGACGTGGCCGGCGGCCACAACTGGATCGCCCCCTTCGTCCAGCGCCTGCAGGACGCCGGCAGCCGCGTCTCGCTGTTCATCGGCGCCGATCCCCAGCAGATCGAGGCGGCCAGCCGCACAGGCGCGCAGGTCGTCGAACTTCACACCGGCGCCTTCTGCGACGCCGTGCGCGAGGGCAGGGCGCGCGAGGCTGGCGTCTTCCTCGACGCCCTGCGCGCCGGCGCCCGTCAGGCCAGCGACCTGGGCCTTGAGGTCCACGCCGGCCACGGCATCGACTATGAAACCGTCGAGCCCGTCGCCCTGATCCCCCAGGTGATGGAGCTCAACATCGGCCACTTCCTGGTCGGCGAGGCGATCTTCGTCGGCCTGGCCCCGGCGATCGGCCGCATGCGCGCCCTGATGGACGAGGCCCGGGGCCTGTGATCATCGGCATAGGCTCGGACCTGTCGGACATCCGCCGGATCGAAAAGTCCCTCGAACGCTTCGGGGACCGCTTCACCCACAAGGTCTTTACCGACATCGAGCGCGAACGCTCCGAGCGCAAACCCGATCGCGCCGCCAGCTACGCCAAGCGCTTCGCCGCCAAGGAAGCCTGCGCCAAGGCGCTGGGCACCGGCCTGAAGGGCGGGGTGCATCTGAAAGACATGGGCGTCGTCAATCTGCGCTCGGGCAAGCCGACTATGGCGCTGACCGGCGGCAGCGCCGCGCGTCTGGCCCGCCTGACGCCCGAGGGCATGGATGTCGTCATCCACCTGTCCCTGACCGACGAACACCCCTACGCCCAGGCCTTCGTCATTATCGAGGCGGTGCCGCGATGAGCCGGCGGGGGTCTGCCGCCAACGGCGAGGCCATCGAGATCGTCAAGACCGTCGCCCTGGCCCTGGCCATCGCCCTGGTCCTGCGGATCCTGCTGTTCCAGCCCTTCACGATTCCGTCGGAATCCATGCTGCCGAACCTGCATGTCGGCGACTACATCATCGTCACCAAGTACAACTACGGCTATTCGCGCCACTCGATCCCGTTCAGCCCGCCGCTCTTCAAGGGCCGGATCGCGGCACGCGCGCCCCACCGCGGCGACATCGTCGTCTTCAAGTGGCCCTACGACAACCGCACCGATTACATCAAGCGCCTGATCGGCCTGCCCGGCGACCGCATCCAGGTGCGCGGCGGGGTGGTCTGGCTGAACGATGCGCCCTTGTCCCAGGCCCCTCTGCCGCCCGAGGATGCCAGGGTCTACACCGGCGGAACCCGCATCGCCGAGACCCTGTCGAACGGCAAGCGCTACATCACCCGCGATGCCTTTCCCGACGGCGGCGGCGACAATACCGGGGTCTTTATCGTGCCCCAGGGCTATTACTTCTTCATGGGCGACAATCGCGACAATTCCGCCGACAGCCGTTTTCCCACCAGCCCCAACGGCGTTGGCATGGTTCCCGCCGAAAACCTGGTCGGCAAGGCCGGCTTCATCCTGTTCTCCTGGGACGGCGCAAAGCTCTACAACCCCGTCAGCTGGTTCACCAAAGCCCGCCCCAAACGCTTCTTCCACAGCCTGAAATAGGCAATCGGCCACGGACCGTCGCCCTTGCGATATGACCCCTGAACGTCTAGCTACCCCTTCATTCGCCCGCGCCGTTCGCGGGCTGACAGGAATGTCTCGATAAATGGACGCCGACGTCACGACCAACGCCAACGAGCCGTCCTCGCTGCAGCCCTCCAGCGGCAGCAGCGCGGCCGACGAATTCATCGAGATCGTCAAGACGATCGCTTATGCCCTGGGCATCGCCCTGGTGCTGCGCGTCCTGCTGTTCCAGCCCTTCACCATTCCGTCCGGATCGATGATCCCCAACCTGGCGGTCGGCGATTACATCATCGTCACCAAATATTCCTACGGCTACTCGCGCCATTCGATCCCGTTCAGCCCGCCGATCTTCAAGGGCCGGATCCTGGCCCGCCAGCCGCACCGCGGCGACATCGTGGTCTTCAAGGACACCAAGGATAACCGCACCGACTATATCAAGCGCCTCATCGGCCTGCCGGGCGACCGCATCCAGGTGGCCGACGGCGTCGTCTATCTGAACAACAAGGCCCTGCCGCAAAAGGTCCTGCCGGTCGAAAACAACAGCGAATACACCGGCGTGACCAAGATGGAGGAGACCCTCCCGAACGGCCGCCACTACATCACCCAGGACACCTGGCCGAACGGCCAGACGGACAACACCGGCGTCTATCTGGTGCCGCAGGGCTATTACTTCTTCATGGGCGACAACCGCGACAACTCGGCCGACAGCCGCGTACCGCAAGTCGAGGGCGGCGTCGGCTTCGTGCCGGCCGAAAATCTGGTCGGCCGCGCGCGGATCATCCTGTTCTCGTGGGACGGGGCCAAGCTCTATAATCCCCTGACCTGGTTCACCAAGGCGCGGCTGAGCCGCTTCTTCCACAGCCTGAAATAGCCATTGGGATCGAACCCGCGAGCCGAAGCGGCCCAGGCGCTCGAAGCGGCGCTGGGCCACACCTTCACCGATCCTGACCTTCTGGACCGCGCCCTGACCCATCCCAGTCTCGGCGACGGGGCCCGCTCGGTTCGCCACTACGAACAGCTGGAATTCCTCGGCGACCGGGTGCTGGGCCTGCTGGCCGCCGAATATCTGCTGGCCACCGAGCCCGACGCGCGCGAGGGCGACATGTCGCCAAGGCTGGCGGCCCTGGTCAACGGCAAGACCTGCGCCCGCGTCGCCCGCAAGATCGGCCTTGGCCCGGCCCTGAAACTGTCGCCCGGCGAAACCCGCACCGGCGGGCGCGACAAGGACACCATCCTGGGCGACGCCTGCGAGGCGCTGATCGCCGCCATCTATCTCGACGGCGGCCTGGCCGCGGCGCGGGTCTTTTTCGAAAAGTACTGGTCAGACGAAGTCGCCGGCATCGCCGAGCGCCAGGCCAAGGACGCCAAGACCCTGCTGCAGGAATGGGCCCAGAGCCACGGCCTTGCGCTGCCCGCCTATCAGGTCACCGGCCGCACCGGGCCCGACCACGCGCCATCCTTTACCGTCGAGGTGGCCATCGAAGGCCATGCGCCGGGCTCGGCCACCGGCCGCTCACGCCAGGACGCCGAAAAGGCCGCGGCCCAGACCCTGCTCACACGACTAGAGGCGCCCCAATGAAACGAGCCGGATTTGCCGCCATCATCGGCGCACCCAACGCGGGCAAGTCGACCCTGGTCAACCGTCTGGTCGGCGCCAAGGTCTCGATCGTCACCCAGAAAGTCCAGACCACGCGCTTCCCGGTCAAGGGCGTGGCCATGGTCGATGACGCCCAGATCGTGCTGGTCGACACCCCCGGCATCTTCAAGCCGCGGCGCCGGCTCGACCGCGCCATGGTCCGCGCCGCCCACGCCCAGGCCAGCGACGCCGACATCGTCGTCCACCTGGTCGACGCCCACGCCGAGGAAAGCACCAAGCCCGGCGACAAGCGCTCGGCCGAAGACGCCGAGATGATCACCGAGAGCATGGTCGCGGCCGGCACCAAGGCCACCCTGGTCCTCAACAAGATCGACCTGGTCAAGCGCGACCACCTGCTGGCGCTGAGCCAGCGCCTGTTCGAGACCGGCGTCTATGAGCAGGTGTTCATGGTCTCGGCCCACAACGGCTCGGGCGTCGACGATCTCAAGACCTTCCTGGCCTCACGGATGCCCGAAGGCGAATGGCTCTATCCGGCCGACCAGACCGCCGATCTGCCGGTGCGCCTGCTGGCCGCCGAGATCACCCGCGAAAAGCTCTATTTGCGCGTCCACGAAGAACTGCCCTACGCCCTGACCGTCGAGACCACCGCCTTTGAGGAAAAAAAGGACGGCTCGGCCCGCCTCGAACAGACCATCTATGTCGAGCGCGACAGCCAGAAACCCATCATCCTGGGCAAGGGCGGCCAGACCATCAAATGGATCGGCGAGGCCTCCCGCAAGGACTTAGGGGAAATCCTCGACCGCCCCATCCACCTGTTCCTCCAGGTCAAGGTCCGCGAAGGCTGGCAGGAAGAGCGGGCCTTCTACACCGGCGTCGGCCTCGATTTCGACGTCTAGGGTGCGTGCTTCGAGACGCGCCCCTTCGGGTCGATCCTCAGCATGACGATCATATTTGCGACCCAACCAACTCCGTCATCCTGAGGAGCCGCGAAGCGGCGTCTCGAAGGACGCAAACCCGGTGTTGCAACACCCCAAATCCCTCTATCACCACCCCATGGAATTCGAAGACGACGCCTACGTCCTGTCCGCCCGCGCCCATGGCGAGACCGGGGTCATCGTCGAGCTGCTGACGCAGAACCACGGCCGCTACGCCGCCCACGTGGCCGGCGGCGCCTCGCGGCGGATGAAGCCCTTCCTGCAGGGCGGCGCCCGCGTCATCGCCACCTTCCGCGCCCGCACCGCCGAACAGCTGGGCGCAGCCACGCTCGAGCCGGTAGGCGAGGGGCCGTCTGCCCTGTTCGACGATCCCCTGGCGCTGGCCGGCCTGGCCGCCGCCGCCGCCCTGACCGCAGGGGCTCTGCCCGAGCGCGAGCCCCATCCCGGCGTCTTCTTCGCGCTTGAGGCCCTCAGCGCGGCGTTGCTCCACCCCGACATCTGGCCGGCCGTCTATGTCCGCTTCGAGTCGGGCCTGCTTCAGGAGCTGGGCTTTGGCCTCGATTTGACCAAATGCGCCGCCACCGGCGCACTTGATGACCTGATCTACGTCTCCCCACGCACCGGCCGGGCGGTCAGCGCCGTCGCCGGCGAGGCCTACAAGGACAAGCTTCTGGCCCTGCCGCCTTTCATGCTAGGCGCCCAGGCCGGCGTGCGCGAAGGCGAGATCGGCCAGGGCCTGGATCTGACGGGGCACTTCCTCGAAGCCTTCGTCTTCAACGCCCTGAACAAGCCGCTGCCCCAGGCCAGGGGTTGGCTGATCGACCGCCTGCGGGATGCCCAGCGGCTGTAGGCTGTTCGGTCCACTCGCGCACCCCATAAGAGGTGCGGCCCGCCGTCAGCCCGTGCATAATGGCCGCGCTTCACCAACCTTGCAGGCCCGCCCGTGACTTTTGATTTTTCCGGCAAATCCGTCCTCGTCGTCGGGGGCTCCAGCGGCATCGGCCGCGGCATCGCCTGCGCCTTCCGGGAGGCCGGCGCCGCCGTCCAGGTCTGGGGCACGAAAGCCCGGCTGGAAGACTATGAGGACCCACAGGCCCTGGCCGGCATCGCCTACGCCCAGGTGGACGTCGCCGACGAGGCCCGCATCCAGGCGGTCGCGATGGCCATTCCCCGGCTGGATGTGCTGGTCCTGTGCCAGGGAACGGTGGCCTATGAGCGGCAGGAGTTCGAGATCGAAACCTTCCGGCGCATCGTCGAGGTCAATCTCAACTCCATGATGACCTGCGCCCAGACCTTCTTTCCGGTCCTGAAGGCGGCCGGCGGGTCCATCGTCACGGTCAGCAGCACGGCGGGCTTTCGCGCCACCCGCGGCAACCCGGCCTACAACGCCAGCAAGGCCGGCGTCGTGGGCCTGACACGGACGCTGGGCCAGGCCTGGGCAGGCAAGGGCGTGCGGGTCAACGGCCTGGCTCCGGGCTTTGTCGCCACCAAGCTGACCCGGGTCACCACGGACCATCCCGAGCGCATGGCCCAGGCCGTGGCCGGCATCCCCCTGGGACGGTTCGGCGAGCCGGCCGAGATGGCGGGCGCGGCCCTGTTCCTGGCCTCGCCAGCAGCGTCCTACATCGTCGGCCAGACCCTCATCGTCGACGGCGGCCTGACGCTGTAACGGCGCCCGGATCGCCGCCTAGCGGGCCGGATCCGCCTGACTGACCTCGCGGCGCCAGAACGCCGGCAGGCCCGGCTTGGTCGCCGCAACAATATCGAAGGCGGCGGCGCGATCCTCCGCCGGCAACGACAGGTACTTCGCCGACCGGTCCTTGCCGGTCAGCACGTCCGCCAGGCGGTGATAGAGTTTGTCTTTTGCCTCCGCCGGCAGGGCGTCGAACGCGGTCGAGTAGATCATGTAGCTGAGCGGATAGCGGAACAGGCGGCTGCGCAGATCCACATCCCGCAGGCCGCGGCCATTTCCATCCTTCGGGCCTTGCGCGGCAAAGCGTTCGGCAAACCCGGACGCGCCCTCCACCGGCGCGCTCAGAACGGCGCCGTCGATGCCCAGCATGTAGTCGGCCAGGTCATCGACGGCCTTGTCGATCGTCGCCAGGGCGGAATGGAAGGCCACCCTGGCCTGAATATCGCCGGCAAGGTTCAGGAAGCCCGTCTCGTGCTCCAGGGTCATCAGCGCGACGATGTCGCTGGTCTGCCGCGGGTAGCGCGCCGGATCAAAGCGGCCGGCCAGCGACATCAGGTTCTGGCCCGCCTGCGGGCTCGCCGGCGCCGCAGCGTCGGCCGCGACATTGCCGCGATGGCGCATGTCCCCGTGCCGGCCCGTCACATACCATCCGCCCCAGCGCTCGGCGATCGGCGTGCGGCCGTCCGTGAACAGGCTGTATTGCGAGACGATGCCGTCCGGGCGCGTCGAGACGCTCATCATCAGGGGTCCCGGCGCCGCGGGGTGCAGGCCGGCATGGCAGATCTTGCACTTATCCGCATCCGCCTCAGGCCGCGCCCCGGCCGCCTGCGTGTTTTTCAGGGTGTAGAAGCGCATCGCGCCATCCCGGCCGACCGCCCACATTTCGATCAGGGGCGCGCCCGGAATATAGCCAAGCGAGACCGTGTCGTTGAAATAGATCGCCCTGGGCGTACCCGGTCCGATGAAATTCTGCTGCAGGCTGGTCTTCGAGAAAACCAGAACCTGGGTGTCGTCATCAATCTTCAGTCGCCGCAGAAGGTCCGGGGTATAGCCCTTGGCCGACGGGGCGAATGCCAGCGGCGTTCCCCCGGACTCCAGCTCGGCCGCCAGCGCCGCGACCGGATCGACCGGCGCCTCGGCTGCCCGCGCGCCAGACATCACGCCGCCCGCGGCCGGGAAGGGGCGACCAGCCTCCATCGAGCCTGCGGACACGGCCAAAAAGGCGGCCAGGGCGGCCACCGGTCTCATCAAGGCTCTGCGACTGATCACGTCCCGCATTTAACCGGCATTCCCCAGACAGACCGCCCATCCTCCACATCACCGAATGTGGAAAGTGGGGACACATACCATTTTCACCATCTGCCCCAATACCGGCTGCGGACATTCGCCGGTCTGGGCCTGCGCATCTGCGAAAAATCGGCTAGCGTGGCTGTCCAGACGGCCGGGCGGGCCGTCGAATTGGGGAATGTCGGATGGACAATGGTTGGCGAACCAGGTCCGATCATCGGACAGGATTGCGCTCGCCGGGTTTCGCCCTGGCGCTAAGCCTGTTCGCAGTCTTGACGGTCCACGACGGCGCGCTGGCTCAGAACGTCGCCGAACTTACCGCCCGGTGTGGCGGCAACAATCCCGACATCTCGCTAGAAGCCGAAATCACAGCCTGTAGCAACCTGCTCCGTGTGGGAGGGCTCACCTCGGCCAGCCGCAACGACGCCCTCTACAACCGCGGCCTAGCTTACAAGATACAAGGCGACCTGGATCGCGCCATCGCGGACTATACAGAGGCCGTGCGCCTCAACCCGCGGGACTTCGATTCCCTCAATAATCGCGCCAATGCCTATATCGCGACGGACAGGTTCGATCTCGCCATTGCGGATTTTACCACCATCCTGCAGCTTCAGCCGCAATATGGCGCCGCATACCGCAATCGCGCCCTGGCGCGGGCGATCAAAGGCGACCTGGCTGGCGCGCGGAGCGATCTTCAGCAGTCCATTCGCCTTGAAGCGCCGAACGGACCCGGCAAGTCGATGCTGGACAGTCTGGATGCCGGAACCCTCTTGCCCCGGCGCGGTATCGAAGACCTGACCAGCGCCATGCGCGCCGCGCCTGGGGACGGGAGTCTCCTACTCGAACGAGGGATGATCCGCCAAAACCGTGGGGACTATCGGCGCGCGCTCGAGGACTTCAATTCCGCCATCCGGTTGGACCCAGGTTTGGCCATGGCCTATTTTCAGCGGCCGGCATCTACCGGCTTCAGCGCGAGCTTTCCAAGGCAATGGATGACTGGGGCCAGGCCTTTCGCCTTGATCGTACGCTGGTAGAGGCGATCAGTAACCGGGGCAGCGCCCATTGGCAGCGCGGGGAACTGGACGCGGCCATCAGCGATTTTTCCGACGCTCTGCTGGTCAAGCCTGACCTGACTCGCACGCTCCTGGCGCGAGGGTCGGTGTACGCGGCCAGGAACGATCAGGTCCACGCGATCGCCGATTTCTACGAGGCGCTAAAGGTCGAACCCAACAATATCCAGGCCCTGACCAGCCGCGCCTTCGCGTACCGGACGCAGGGCAGCAGCGCCAAGGCGCTGTCCGACTATGACGCCGCGATTCGCCTTGCACCTGCCAACGGCGCTCTCTATGCGGCCAGGGGTGATGTCTACGGGGGCACTGGCGACCTTGTGAAGGCCAATGCCGACTACACCAGAGCCATGCAGCTCGATCCCAGGATCATCCGGCCAATCAGCACCCTGACGCAGACACCGAACGGGGCGGTCTTCCAAAGCACAGTGCCCCTGCCGCCAGGAACCAGGCCGGCGCCCTAGATCATGTACTGCCCAAACGGGGAAATTCGGGGACGGGAAATTCAGGGACAGGATATGTGCGCCCGTTGGTTTCCGTCTGATCGACGCTGGAAGCTAGTCTAGTCCATGACGGCTTGGGACGCATATAACCTGTCTCCAAGTTCCCGTGGACTCAAGCGCCGGGTTTCGATGTTCAGGACACGCTCTTGCGCTGCACGATCCAGTCGCTGTCGGTGCAGTATCCGCAGGCGGGGCCCGTGAACATGGCCGCAGCGGCAGGATCGCCTTCGAGCTGGTAGAGGAACCAGGCGGTGACCGCCGGGCGATAGGGGCCGCTGTCGCGCATGGGTACGAAATGGTCGGCGTCGCGCAGGTTGAGCCAGACCACCGGCAGGGGGGTCAGGTCGAACACCGGCTTTTGCCGTTCCATGAACGGAGCGGTGGCGTCGGCCGTGCCGGACAGCAACAGCATGGGGCTATGCTGGGCGGCCACCACCGCAGCCGGATCGCGTAAGGCTGGCATGACCGGGGCGGTGGCGGTGATGCGGGGATCGCGCCCGGCCATCAAGGCGCCATTCGCGCCCTGGCTATGGCCGGTAGCCCCGACCTTGGACAGGTCCAGCATGCCCTTATAGATGCTGCCTTCGCGGCTGTTTTCAGCGGTCAGCCAGTCGAGGCAGCCCAACATGTCCTGGCCAGAGCCGGCGGTCGGGGTATTGGCTGCGGCGACGACAAAGCCGTAGCTGGCAAGCTGATGCAGCATGACCGCATAGTTGACGGGCATGGTGCCGGTGCCGTTGCCCCAGATGATCACGTGGCGTCCGGGCTTCAGCTCAATAGGCCGGAAGATGGTGCAGCGGGCTTCGGAATAGGCGTGGGTTGTGGCCGGGCCTGACCCGTCAAAGGCGGTCTTGTGGACCATGGCGGGCTGGCCCTGGGCGGAGAAGGCGACGCAGGCGGCGGCCAGGGCCGCCAGCGTGGCTCCTAAGGCGTTCTTGAGCATGTTGGGGGCGTCCCTCACTTCGTCGGCTTCCACTCGCTAGCCAGCCGCTGCGCTTCAGCGATCTGGGCAGGCGTCATCATAGCCGCGACAAGGTCACGATTATGGGGTGCGGCGGCATCGCCCGCGGCAGCGGCTAAATTGAACCACATGTGAGCCTGGACATAGTCCTGCGGCACGCCTTCGCCGCTTTCGCACATTGAACCGAGGATGAATTGCGCGAAGGCGTCCCCCCGTTCAGCCAACGGCCGATAAAATTGTAGGGCGGTCACGTTGTCGCCGCTACGATAAGCGCCAATACCAGAGGCATGCTGAGATGCAGCACCTTCGGCGGCTGTGGGAGCCTCCGGGTCCTTCGCCAAACCAGGCCCAGCCCCCAGAATCATCGCTGCAACTGCAATGGCAACCTTGCGGTTCATGGAATGGCCCCCGAGCGCGGCAAGCAGGCTATGCCCCGCAGGCGATAGCGGCAATGGCGCCACGATCAGGCCTGCCACCCCGACCATGGCGTTGTAGACTGACGTGTACTAACAATGAAACTGGATCACCTCTCGGGGGCTGACCGCCGCCTTTCACGCTCGGAGATCACGATGAAGATGACCCGTTTCCTCGCCACCACGGCCATCGCTGCCCTGGTTGGAGTTTGGGGCTTCACTGGCGCTGGCGCCGGCCAAGCCGGTCGAGCAACCGCTGCCGACAGCCAGAAGATCGATGATTTCGAGCTGCCCGACCAGAACCTGCTGGCCCATCACCTCTACAGCCTAGGTGTCGATTCCAAGGCCATCGTGCTTATCACCCAGGCGAACGGCGATCCGCTCGTCCGCGCCAACGCCGCTGCCTACAACGCTCTGAGGAGCGCCTATGCCGGCAAGGGCGTCGAGGTGTTCATGCTCAACGCCACTGCTGGCGACAGTCGCGAGGCCATCCTCAAGGAAGCGGCCGACTATCATTACGACATGCCGGTCCTGCAAGACCTCAATCAGCTGGTCGCCGAGCAGCTGACCGTCGAGCGCACCGGCGAAGTCATCGTCGTGGACGCCAAGACCTGGGCCATCGCCTATCGCGGCCCGGTCGATGATCGCGTGACGCGCGGTTCCACGAAATCCGCCGCCACCAAAACCTACGCCAGGGACGCGATCGACGCGGTTCTGGCCGGTCAGCCGGTCAAGACCGCGCATGTTGCCGCGCCGGGCTCGCCGGTGGCCTTGCTCAACGCCAGGGGCGACAACAGCAAGATCTCCTACGTCAAGGACATCGCCCCGATCATCCAGGCCAAGTGCGTCAGCTGCCACCAGGACGGCGGCATCGGCCCGATGACCCTGGTCAACTATGAGCAGGTGAGAGGTCATGCGTTGATGATCCGCGAAGTGCTCCGCACCAAGCGCATGCCGCCGTTCCACGCCGATCCGCGTGTCGGCCACTTCGCCAATGACGTCAGCCTGAGCGCCGACCAGATCAAGACCCTGGTGCACTGGGTGGAAGCGGGTTCTCCCCGCGGAACCGGCGCCGACCCGCTGGGCGCCCAGACCTTCGCCGCCAAGGAGTGGCCGTTGGGCACGCCCGACGTGGTTTTGAACATCCCGGCCTTTACGATCCCGGCCACTGGCACCGTCGACTACAAGACCCCGTGGGCCGCCATGCCGGCCGATTTCGAGGACCGCTGGCTGCGCGCCTCGACCTTCAAGATCGACCAGCGCCAGGGCGTGCACCACATTCTGACCAGCTATGCGGCCAAACCGCCGGCCAGCGGCGATGTCACCCGCGGCGGCTTTGGCGGCGGCAATACGGTCGGCACCTATGCGGTGGGCGGCGATTCCTCGATGTTGCCGCCGGATTCCGGCACCCTGCTGACCAAGGGCGGCGTCCTCGGCTTCCAGATGCACTACACCTCGTTCGGCAAGGAAGTGGTCGATAACACGAAGGTCGGGCTCTATTTCTTCCCGAAAGGCGTGACGCCGACCCACATCCAACATTCGTCGGTAATCACCGATCCGAACATCGCGCTGACGCCCAATACCAACAACTGGCAGGACGTGGCCTACATTACCTTCCCGGCCGACGCGAAGCTGTTCTCGATCTTCCCGCACGCGCACTACCGTGGGCGCTCGGCCAGCGCTGAACTGCAGTATCCAGACGGCCGCAGGGAGACGATCCTGGCGGTGCCGCACTGGGACTTCAACTGGCAGGCCTGGTACACATTCCAGCAGCCGATCGACATTCCGGCCGGCACCAAGCTGGTGGCTCACATGAGCTACGACAACTCCAAGCGCAACGCGGCCAACCCCGATTCCAGCCGCACAGTGCCGTGGGGCTCGCAGTCGTGGGATGAGATGTTCTACGTGGCCTTCGACTACCAGTGGAAGGACGAGACCTCCGCCCACCGCACACCGCAGAATGACCTGGCTTTGAATACCAGCCGCAACATCGGCGTGCTGGACAAGAACCTCAACGGCAAGGTCGAAGTGGCCGAGCTCAACGGCCGACAGTTCGCGCCGATGAAGCCGCTGTTCTCGATGCTGGACCGCAACGGCGACGGGGGCCTGGACGTGACGGAACTGGCGGCCGCCACGCGTGGGCGGTCGATCAACCTTGATCCGGAGGACGGGGTTCAGGCGGCCGCGCCGGCCCCGGCGACCAGGACCTTGTCAAGGTTGGGCGGTTAGTTCGAACCAACGAACGAATTCCAGCGCTGACCGATGTCGCCGTTGCGGCAGAAGTAGACAACAGGGGATGGCTGAAAGCATGCCTTCCGAACGTCGCCATTGAGTCAAAAGCGACCGCTCAGGACCCACTCCTCGACCGTCTGCTAGGGCTCGTTTTCGGTCGCGCGCTCCTGGTCCGGCAGCGGACATTGGCTGGCGTGGTGTCAACGGTCGGGCGCTCCCCCGTGGGGCACAAAAGCCCCCTCGCGTATGACGCATCAGGCCCTTGCGCGCCGGGCGTTTCGCCCCTCACGCTGGTCTGATGCGAAAATCCGCCAGTCAGGTTTGCCGTTCCGGTCGCGCGAACACCCACCAGGATGCGCCGGGCTGCCGGCGATCTGCCGAGACCTGCCGGAACCCGACACGAAACCTGCCCCGGCCTGTCGGAAAACGGCCTGATGCTGACAGCATTCAACGCTCCGGCGCCCGGCCCATTTTTCGAAATCCCTTGCAGGGTAAGGGCTCGCCTCTCTCTTTCCACCGCGCGACTGTCATCAAATCGCGAAAAAAGCTGAAAATGCTGACACTTTCGCACTCGCATGCCCGGCGACAGGCCCCGCCCGCGGGCGCTAGGATGGGCAACGATTCGAGTCATACATGAACGCCCTTGTCCCACCGCCGGAAGATGGCGGCCGCATCATCGACGAACCGCTGTCCGAGGCCCTGTCCCGGCGGTACCTGGCCTATGCCCTGTCGACGATCAGCTCGCGGGCCCTGCCGGACGTGCGCGATGGTCTGAAACCCGTCCAGCGGCGCGTGCTCTACGCCATGAGCCGCATGAAGCTCGGCTCAAAGGGCGCGGCCCGCAAATGCGCCAAGGTCGTGGGCGACGTCATGGGCGGCTTTCACCCCCACGGCGACCAGTCGATCTATGACGCCCTGGTGCGCCTGACCCAGGAGTTCGCCCAGCGCTATCCGCTGGTCGACGGCCAGGGCAACTTCGGCAACATCGACGGCGATAACGCCGCGGCCATGCGCTACACCGAGTGCCGCCTGACCGAGGCGGCCGAGCTGCTGCTCGACGGCCTCGACGAGGAAGCGGTCGACTTCAAGCCCACCTATGACGGCGGCGATGAAGAGCCCGTCGTCCTGCCCTCCGGCTTTCCCAATCTGCTGGCCAACGGCTCCACCGGCATCGCTGTGGGCATGGCGACCTCCATCCCGCCCCACAACGCCGGCGAGCTGATCGACGCCTGCCTGCTGCTGCTGGAGCGGCCCGAGGCCACCACGGCCGACCTGATGGAGCGCGTGCAGGGCCCCGATTATCCGACCGGCGGCGTCATCGTCGAAGACCGCGCCTCGTTGCTGCAGACCTACGAGACGGGCAGGGGGGCGGTGCGCACCCGCGCCCGCTGGACGAAGGAAGACACCGGCCGCGGCGGCTGGCGCATCGTCGTCACCGAGGTGCCCTACCAGGTGCGCAAGGCGGATCTGATCGAGGCCCTGGCCGACCTGATCGACAACAAGAAAGCCCCGCTGCTGGGCGATGTGCGCGACGAGAGCGCCGAGGACGTACGCCTCGTGCTCGAACCCAAGACCCGCAACATCGAGCCCGAAGTGCTGATGGAGAGCCTGTTCAAGCTCTCGGCGCTCGAGACCCGTTTCTCGGTCAACATGAACGTGCTGGATGCGCGCGGCACGCCGGGCGTCATGGGGCTGAAGGCGCTGTTGCGCGCGTTCCTCGATCACCGCCGCGAGGTGCTGATCCGCCGGGCCCGCTTCCGCCTGGGCAAGATCGAGGCGCGCCTGCACATCCTCGAAGGCCTGCTGATCGTCTTCCTCAATCTCGATGAAGTCATCCGCATCGTCCGCTACGAGGAAGAGCCCAAGGCCCGCCTGATCGAGGTCTTCGCGCTCACCGACATCCAGGCCGAGGCCATCCTCAACACCCGTCTGCGCCAGCTGGCCAAACTGGAAGAGATGGAGCTGCGCCGCGAACATGCGGCCCTGGCCGAGGAACGCGACGGCATCGTCGCCCTGCTGGCGTCCGAAAAGCAGCAGTGGAAGCTGGTCGGCTCGGGCCTGCGCCATGTGCGCGATGTGCTGGGCGCCGGCACGGCGCTTGGCCGCCGCCGCACCAGCTTTGCCGACGCGCCCGACGTCGACGCGACCGCCGCCGTCGAGGCCATGATCGCCCGCGAGCCGATCACCGTCATCCTCTCCGAACGCGGCTGGATCCGCGCCGCCAGGGGCAAGGTCGACGATCCGTCCGAACTGAAGTTCAAGGAAGGCGACAAGCTGGCCGCCATTGTTCCAGCGGAAACAACGGATAAACTGATTATCTTCGCGTCGGACGGCCGGTTCTTTACGCTGGCCTGCGACAAGCTTCCCGGGGCCCGGGGCCACGGCGAGCCGGTGCGCCTGATGATCGATCTGGACGACAAGACCGACATCATCGACGTCTTCGCCTACAAGCCGGGCCGCAAGCGCGTGGTGGCCTCCAGGTCCGGCTACGGCTTCCTGCTGCCCGAGGACGAGACCCTGTCGTCCCGCAAGGCCGGCAAGCAGGTCATGAATGTTGACGGGACCAAGGCCCTTGTCTGCCTGGAAGCCCAGGGCGACCACCTGGCGGTGATCGGCGATAACGGCAAGATCCTGGCCTTCCCCCTGGCTGAACTGCCCGAGATGCCCCGCGGCAAGGGCGTCAAGCTGCAGGCCTACCGCGAGGGCGGCCTGCGTGACGCTGTGGTGTTCAACGAGGCCGCCGGCGTGGCGACCGTCGATACGGCCGGCCGCACCCGCGTCTGGGACGAATGGCGCGAATGGCTGGGCCGGCGCGCCGGGGCAGGGCGCATCGCCCCCCGGGGCTTTCCCACCAGCAAGCGGTTCCGGCCGAAGTCGTGAAGCCTATGACAAAGACCTTGTGGAAGATCGCCCTGATCCTGGTGGCGATCCCGGTCCTGGCCATGGCCGCCATCGTCGCCGACGGCCTGACCGACAACCTGCGCAAGGCCGATGTCGCCATCGTGCTGGGCAACACCATCGACGCCGACGGCACGCCGTCGCCGTGGCTCGAGGCCAGGCTCGAGCGCACCGCCGAACTCTACAAGGCCGGTCTGTTCGACAATGTCATCGTCAGCGGCGGCCCCGAAACCAATGGCTACGACGAGGCCAGCATCATGCGCACCTACCTGATCATGCACGGCATTTCCGAAGGCCTGATCACGGTCGACAGCAAGGGTGTCAACACCATGGCCACGGCCCGCAACGCCGCGGTGACCATGAAGGCCAACGGCTGGAACAGCGCCATGGTGATCAGCCAGTACTACCACATCACCCGCGCCCGCTTTGCCCTGAAAGCCCTGGGGGTGCGGACCGTCTATTCAGCCCATGCCCATCGCTTCGAGGCCCACGACCTGTTCGCCATCCCGCGCGAGCTGGCCGCCAACATCAGCTACCGCTGGCGTCTGCGCTAGCCAGGGCCCGGGTCATGGGAACCCAGATGGCCAGGGTCCCGCCACGGTAGGGCTTGACCTCGGTGTAGGGCCCGCCACGGGGCTGGCGGCGGGCCATCTCGATGACGATGCCGTCCGGGTGGGTCGCTCGCCAGACGGGCGCCTGGGCCAGGGTGATCTCATCGATGGGCTTCGTCAGCCGGGCCGTGAAGCCGAACTCGCCCGAGTAGGCCCCGATCACCGCCATGGGGGCTTCAGGCTGGCTCTGGAGCCGCCTGGCGACCCAGGCGATGTCCTGGGGCGCTACTGTCCCGGTCAGGCAGGCCAGATGCACCGCCAGGAACACCGCGACCGATGCCGCAAGCCCGCTCGGTCCGACCCGCGCCCTGAGGAACCATACGCCCGCGGCCGCCGCGATCAGCAACAGCCCGGGCCAGACCGCAACCGGCGCGCCAACCACTTTCGGCATAAAGTGCAGGGCCAGGGTGATGACGCCGAGCCCCGCCAGGACGGGCGCGAACAGCACCTCGCGATTCGGCTCGGCCGGCAGAACGGTCAGGCCCGCAAACCCGATGGCCAGCAAAGGTATGGCCGGCAGGACGTAGTGGATCTGCTTGCTGGAGATCAGACTGAAGATCAGGAACGTTGCCCCGGCCACGATCCAGCACAGGCGCAGCATGCGGCGCTCGTCGCCCCTGATGCGGTCAAGCACCCCCGCCCAGAACCCGCGGCTCAGCCACCAGGGGAACAGCATGACGGGCGCCAGGGCGACGAAGAACCAGATCGGCCGCTTGTGCGTAAAGGCGTTGGCCACGCGGCCGGCGGTCTGTCCGACCAGCAGACGCTGACCATAGGCCTCGCCGCCGGCGTGGGCCGCGTTCAGCGCCCAGGTCAGCCCGATGACCGCGCCGATGGCCAGGCTCGCCGCAACGCCGGCGTACCACAATGTCCAGCGCTGCGGCCGCGGCGCCCACAGCGGCGCCAGCAGGGCCGCCGGCAAGAGGTGGATAAGGATCACCGGACCCTTGGTCAGAACGCCGAACCCGATCGCCAGCCCGGCTACGGCAAAGCCCCGGACCAGATGTCCTTTCGAGGCGTCCACCAGCCCGACCAGACCGACCAGCGCCACACTGGTCAAAAGCGCATCGAACATGGTCAGCGACCCGAAGATCGCAAAGGCCGTCACGCCGACCGCGACATAGCCTGCGCGGTCGGCGATGGCGCTGCCGCCGATCTCCCGCCCCAGGACGCCGGTAAGCCAGACAGAGACGGGAAAGAACAGGGCAGGGGTGAGACGCCCCCAGAACTCGCTAGCACCGGTGATCGACCAGACCAGGTTGATCAGCCAGAACAGCAGCGGCGGCTTGTCGTTATAGGGCTGGCCGTTCAGGTGTGAGACCAGCCAGTCATGCCCCTGGAACATCTCCCACGAGACCGTCAGGTAGCGCGTCTCGTCGATGGGAATGAGCGGCCGCGACACAATGCCGATCAGCACCAGGCCCAGCGCGATCAGCGCCGGCGCGATCCTGTGCAGACGTCCGGACAATCCCGCAGGCAGGTTCACTTGACCTCGAGTCCAGGATCAGTGTGGCGATAGCTGAGCACCAAATTGCGAATATAGATCAACAGGCCGAAGCCCTGGCCCAACGAGATCACCGGGTCCTTGCGGATCAGGGCATATGTGAACAGGATCGCACCGCCAATCAGCGACAGCCACCAGAACGCCAGAGGCACAACGCTGTGCTTGGCCTTCTCGCTGGCCAGCCACTGAATAATGAACCGGCTGGTGAAAGCCGCCTGGCCCAGAAAGCCGAACAGGGCCAGAGGCGTCAGAAAGTGGGTCAGGTTCATTCGACGATCTCCGGGCGCTTAGCGCGCGATTGCAGCCAGGCCACGCCCATGATGTCGACGATGCCGACCCACAAGCGGTCCCATGTACCGTATTTCGAAACACCCGCCGAGCGGTGGCGATGCTCAACCGGCGCGCTGACGACGCCATATCCTTCGCGCAGCATCATAGCTGGCAGGAAACGATGCTGGTGATCGAACCATGGCAGCCGCAGATAGGCCTCACGGTCAAAAACCTTCAGGCCGCAACCCGTATCAGGGGTGGAATCGCGCAACAGCCGAGAGCGGACGCCATTGGCGATCTTCGATGATATGCGTTTGATCCAGGTGTCGCGACGCTTGACCCGCTGGCCGGCAATCATCCGCAGGGCCGGATAGCCTGACCGGAATGCTGCAAGCATGGCCGGGATGTCCGCAGGGTCGTTCTGGCCGTCGCCATCTAGGGTGGCGACGATCTGACCGCGCGCAGCCGTTACACCGGTCCGAACGCCGGCGCTTTGGCCACAACTGACGCGGTGGCGAACCACAACCAACCTGGCACCGGCTTTCTGCCTGGCCGCGAGAACCTCGAGCATGTTGTCCGTCGAGCCATCATCGACAACGATGATCTCATAGGCTTCGCGCCCGTCCAGCGCCGCCGTGATTTCGTCGATGAGCGGACCGATGGCTTCGGACTCGTTCTTGGCGGCGATCACCACCGAAACGGCGGGGACCGGGTCTTTCGCTCGTGCGGGTGTCTTCGATTGGGTCACGAGGCCGCCTATACACAGTCGCGCCAAGGCGCGTCACGCCCGAACGCGCGGGAACGATAAAACTAATCGACGCAGAGGCCGCCGGCGACCTTTCCGTCCTCAACCAGATTGAAACAGCCGCAGGGATCGCTTTCAGCCTGACAGCGGCCGGTCACCGGTGCGCCGTTCGCGGACTTGCCGGTATCCAGACAGCGCCCCTGGCAATCAGCCTTGCCTCTGCATGCCTTTCCTGCGTCCGGATAAGGCACCACGCACATCTGGGTGCGGGACCGGCATACCGCCCGCACCTGACCGCCACGCGCCTGACACCCGGCAAGGTCCGGGACAGGGGCCTGCGAAATTCCACCGCGAGCACTGATCGCAGGCGGCGTCACAGGACTGGCGACCGGCTCAGCAACCGACTGGGCGCAGGCCGCCAGAAGCATGACCGCGACCGCCGCAGCGCGAACAAGGGGATGGGAGAGTTTGGACATGATCCACAAAGCCCGCGCTGGAGGATGTTATCAGTCTAGCCGGCCCATTGTGGCTAAACGCAGGTCAAGGCACCAGCAGCATCACTACGGCCGCCAAAGCGGCCAGGCTGGCGCCGGTAAGGATCAGGCTGGTCTTTAGGCGAAAACGAAGGCTGAAGAACAGGATATAGCCCAGGATCGAGAGGACCAGCACGACGTAAGCCGTTGCATCGATGACGAACCGCCAGGCTCCACCGCTGTTCTTGCCGCGGTGAAGGTCCATCATCAGACCGTTGAACGAGGCGCGGGTCGTTCGCACCTGGGCCTTGCCAGTCGCCAGATCGATCGTCACGTCGCTCGTGCCCTTGGGTCCATCAAAGCGGATGATGGCCTGATCGCCATCCACGTCACCGGTGCCGTATGCGCCTGGAAGACTGGTCTTGGCGGCGATCAACCGTCCGAGGGCCCGCGCCGGCTCAGAGGCAGTCTTGGCGGTCGCAATGTCCGCCGGTGTCAGGGTTACGCTGACCTCAGCTTCACGTGGTTTGTAGGACTCGAACCACTCGGGATGGTTCAGGAGCACACCGGTAAGCGAGAAGAAGATCAGGGCGATGAATGCAAACGCCGAAAAATAGGCGTGGAGCATCCGGGTCGTTCGATAGAAATCGCCCTTGTTGAAGGCTGGACGATCCGCTTTGGCCTTGCTCATTGGGCCTTTCCGTAGTGCGCCGCCGCAGGACCGGATTCAGTCTGACCGGCGGCAGCTCCCGAGACCGGGGCCGCGCCTAGCATCAGCGGGATCGCCTGCAGGCTGTGGCCGCCGTGCTCGCGGGAGATCTCGACATTGATGATGTACCTACCCTGGGCGACTGCACTTCCGACGTCATCCTTGCCATCCCATACAGCGCTGTACTGGCCCGGAGCGCGCGAGGGCCGTGTAACGGCCGCCAGGTCGCCGCCATGCGCGGCAAAGGCCCGGTACCAGACATAGTTGCTGTCCAGGTAGCGCGGAGGACGGTTGCCCAGGTGAGTGATAGTTCTGATCAGGTCGCCAGCCTCGTTGGTTATGAAGATCGCCACGAACGGCGGCTTTGTGCGGTAGGCCTGAACAACCGGAATTTCGTAGTTGATGGTGACTTCAAACCCCGCAGGCCATGCCGCGGAACGCGCCGTTCCCGCTCTCGGCGCGACCACCTGATAGCGAACAGGTGAAGACCGCATTGGCTGGATCGCGGACGACCAACCGACCGAGGTAAAGACTGCGCCGCCAGCATCAACAATCCTGGCCTCGATGCCAGGACGTGCATTCGCAATGGCCACGGCCTTGTTAGCGGGCAGAGCTGCAAATGCAGTCGCCATGGCATCGGCTTGGCCCGCACTAGGCGCCGTCACCGTTACCAGCCGTGTGGAAGAGGGCGCGCCGGTCAGGGGAGATAGATTGTGGGAATGGGCCGTTGCGCCGACCAAACGATCCCGCGCGCCCGTCCCACTGGTCGCTATTGCACTATTTTCAATAGCGACAATGGTCATCGGTGCCGCATTCTCTGCCGAGCCGCCGTTCGCCACGCCAACCCGCCAGGCCGATTCTCCCGCAGGGGCCGAGCCAGAGCAGGCGACGTCGCCGCCGATATCGACCATTACGCCAGCAACGTTGGGCGCGGCGCGGCGGGCGGCGGCAAGCGCGGCATCGACGATATAGCCCTTGGCGTAGGCGTCGATAGCGAATGTGACACCATTCCGATTGATTGTGTGGGAAGCTAGCTCAATTCGGACGTTCGCAGCCTCCGCTGCCCGGGCCAGGCTTGTCAGGTCCGTTCCATCGGGCGTTACGCCCTTGTCGACCGCAGATTTCCAGACCGATTCTATGGATCCGAGTCGCCCGCTGAAGGCGCCAGGGCAGGCGGCGCGGAGCGATTCACACGCCGAAATAACGTTAAAGAGATCAGGGGACGCCCTGAACGCACCAGTGGAACGGTTTAGCGCGGCCAGTTCGGAATCGTCCCGCCAGCCACTTAACACCAGTTCCAGACGGTCGATTTCACGGCGAGCAGCCAGCATAGCTCCGGACGCGGTCGCGGCGTCACTGCCGACAACAGCCATGTCAAAGCTCGTACCCAGAACGTGATCAGCATGGAATCGATGGGTGGCCGCCATGGCCGGAGCAGCAACTAGCGGGGTAAGCGCCGCCGCACCCAGGAGAAACTTATTAAGAACAATTCGCATCCTCATCCGCTTCCCATAGCCCGGCCTGAGGCGGCGAGGCAACGACCATTTGTTTCGCCGGGAAGCACTTCCCACAGATTCGCACGTACAAGATTACGCAATATGGGCCAGATTATGGGGGGCATTGCAGGGTGGCCCTTTGCCGCGGCGCCGGGACAAAGAAGCACGGCTCAATTTGCGCCTAAGGTATATTATCGGCAATTATCATGAGCCCCTGTATTATAGGCCTGCAAACGAAAAACGGGCCGGCGTGAGCCGACCCGTTTCCCAATCCATTCGAAATCGGAAGATGTTTAGGCGGCCGAGAGTTGGCCGGCCGACATCTTGCCGTTGCGCTGGTCGCGCTCGATTTCGTACTTCAGCTTTTGGCCTTCGCTGATCGAGCTCATGCCCGCGCGCTCAACGGCCGAGATGTGCACGAACACGTCCGCGCCGCCATCGTCAGGCTGGATGAAGCCGAAGCCCTTGGTTCCGTTGAACCATTTCACTGTACCGGTAGCCATTTTGAGTCACCTTTCGGGTGATTAGTGTTCAAGCTGCTCCACATGGAACAGATGATCAAAGTTTCGGAGAGGGTCGATGTGGCCCGGGGCTCGATCCGAAGAAAGAGTTTAGAGAGCAGCCGAACCAAAGCGATATTCGATGACGCACCATGACACGCTTTGCGCGAACAAGCAAACACGGTGTTTCCCGACTGAAATTAACTATTAGAAATCAAAGCGAAATCTCGAAACGAAGGCCGTCGTAAGCCGGCTCGACACCGGGCGGCAGCTTGGTTCGAAGCGCTTCATAATCCATGTCCACATGCAGATTCGTCAGGATCGCCCGCTCTGGCCGCACCCGCCAGATCCACTCCAGGGTGCGTTCCAGATGGGCATGGGTCGGATGCGGAGTCTCCCGCAGTGCATCGACGATCCAGACCTGCACGCCGGCCAGAGCCGCAAAGGACTCCTCGGGCAGATGCGCCACATCGCTTGAATAGCCGACAGGACCGAACCTAAAGCCCAGCGAGGTGATGTCGCCGTGTTCCTGATCAAAACCGACGACCGGAATTGAGCCAGAAGGCCCCTGCACCTCCCATACGACGCCCGATGCCGGCATGGGTTGAGAATCGGCGATAGCGGGATAATATTCTGCGTTTTCAAAAATATAGCCGAACCTCTTGTGCATGGTGGCGCCGCAACGCTCGTCCATGAATACGGGTATCGGCCGCCGATGACGCAGGGCAAAGGCGCGAATGTCATCGATGCCGTGCACCTGATCAGCGTGCTCGTGGGTCAACAACACGGCGTCCAGGCGCTTGGCGCCCGCAGCGGAGCTCTGCCGCACCATGTCGGGCGACGTATCGACCAGGATCGTGGTCTCGTGCGCCGGATCGGTCGCCTTGCGCCGGACCAGCAGCGAACATCGCGTGCGGCGGTTCAAAGGATTGGCTGGATCGCACACGCCCCAGTTCCCGTCGGCGCGCGGTACGCCGCCGGATGAGCCGCAGCCGAGGATCGTTACTTCAAGAATTCCACTCATCGTTTTGGAATTCGGTCGAAAAGCTCGAAGAATGCCCGCTCGGTTCGCGATTCTGACTCAGACAGCGACCAGCCCCTTATCTCCGCCAGCTTGGCCAGGATATGGGGCAGGAAGGCCGGTTCATTGCGCCGGCCGCGCATGGGAACCGGGGCCAGATAGGGGCAATCGGTTTCAAGGATAATCCGGTCTTCGGGCATCAGGCGCACCAGAGCCCGAACATCCTCAGCCGTCTTGAAGGTCGCAATGCCGGAGACCGAGAACCAGGCGCCCAGAGCTGCGCACCGGGCCGCCAGCCCAGGCCCGCTAGTGTAGCAATGCATCAAGAGCTTGAAGGTCCCCTTCCCCATTTCGTCTTCCAGGATGTCGCCCATGACTTCATCGGCTTCCCGGGTGTGGACCACTAGCGGCAGGCCGCTACGCCGGGCTGCGTCTACGTGCTGGCGGAACACGCGGACCTGAATTTCGCGCGGACTGAGGTCGTAGTGGAAATCCAGGCCGCATTCGCCGATGCCCACAACTCTGGGCCTGGACGCCAGTTCACACAGGTCATCCGCCGTCAGGTCAGGGTCTTCTTTGGCTTCGTGGGGATGGGTTCCGACGGTGCACCAGATATCATCGTGGGCCATGGCGATGGCGTGGACGGCCTCGAAGGACGAGACCTTGTCGCAAATAGTCAGCATAAGACCGATGCCGGCCTCGCGGGCGCAGGCGATGACATCCCCCTGATCTTCGGCGAACTGGGGCGAATGCAGGTTGACGTGACTGTCGATTAGCACCGCGTCAGGCCCTCGCCGCATCACGCAGCTGGGCCATCATCGACCAGAAGGCGTCGGCCCGGTCGAGGTTCAGACCTTCGGCTTCACGGGGAACGCGCACCAACTGTTCCCAGACCGCCGCCCAGCGGTCGAGCCCGGCGGTCTCACCGCTCATGGCGCCACGGTGGGCCATGTCGTGAATCTGGGCGGCCAGACGCTCGAACAGCAGCTCAAAACGCCGGGCGCCCTCGCCGCCCCGGAATCCGTCAGCCAGACCCAGCAGGACCTTGTCGTCGCGCCCTGGCAGGTCGCGAAGAATTTCGCGGGCGGCGTGGTCGATATCGATGGCGCCCTCAGCCGCAAGGGTCATGGCCTTGCCCGGCGCGCCGCGGGCCATCCTTGCCAGCAGATCGGCATCGTGTTCGCTGGCGACGCCGCGTTCGCGCAAAAAGGCCGTTACCCGCTCGTCGCTCCAGGGCGCGAAGGCCAGTCTGCGGCACCGCGAGCGGATCGTGGGCAAGAGGCGGCCGGGCGAGCTGGAAATCAGGAATAGCACGCCACGCTCCGGCGGCTCTTCGAGGGTTTTGAGCACGGCGTTGGCGGCGTTGACGTTGAGGTCATCGGCGGTGTCGATGATCGCCACCCGGAACGGCGCCGACGCCGGCGCCTTTGAGAAGAACTCCGGTAGCAGGCGCGCCTCGTCGACGGGGATGTTCCTGCGCGCCTTGCCGTCCGGCGTTTCAAGTTCGAGCACCAACAGGTCCGGGTGAGACCGCGCGGCGATCTGACGGCTTACGGGATCATCGGGATCAGCATCGAGGTGACCAGCCTCGCCAACAGCGCCCGCCCCCAGCAGCCTGCGGGCCGCACGATAGGCGAAGGTCGCCTTGCCGACGCCTTCAGGGCCCGTGAGCAGCCAGGCGTGGTGCAGACGGCCTCGAGCCAGTGCGGAGGCGAACGCGGCCTCCTGCCCTTCCCCGCCTTCATAGGCGAACATCTCACGCGGGTGGGTCACAGGGCCAGTCGATTGGAGACCGCCGCGGCGATGCGGCCGGCAACTTCGTCGGCCGAGCCACTGGCGTTGATAACAACACAGCGCTCCGGTTCGCGTACGGCGATCTCCAGGAAGGCCTGGCGTAGGGCCTCGTGGAACACCGGCCCCTTGGCCTCGAAGCGGCCCTCGGCCTCGCCGCGGGCGCGGGCCCGGGCCAGGCCTTCCTCGACCGGCAGATCGAGGACGAGGGTCAGATCGGGCACGGCGCGGCCCAGGATATGGTCTTCGAGCGTCCGGATCAGTGCCGGGTCGCCGCCGCCGGCGACGCCCTGATAGGCCCGGGTGGAGTCGTGGAATCGGTCGCAGATAACCCAGTCGCCGCGCGCCAGGGCCGGCTCGATCACCCGCTCGATGTGGTCGCGGCGGGCGGCGTACATCAGCAGGGTTTCGGTCTGGGCCGACCATTTCTCGGGCGGGCCATTGACCACCAGATTGCGGATCTGTTCGGCCCCGGGCGAGCCACCGGGCTCGCGGGTGACCACGGGCTCGCCGACGCGGGAGCGCAGAAAGGCCGCCAGCCGCCCGATCTGGGTCGACTTGCCGGTCCCCTCCCCGCCTTCCAAGGTTATGAAACAGCCGCGCGTCATACCAATCACTTTGTCCGCTTCGGCCCGAGGCGCAACCTCGGAGTGCGGGAACGGCGGCGCAAGTCGTGGGATCCGGACGCGCCGAAAGGCAAGTTATCAGCATTATCAGCTTTTTTTGCGAAATTTTGTTGTTCGCGGGCCGACCTGAGATGGCCGAGTCCCTGACGCACAAGGGATTGGCGGATTTTGACGTGCTCAGCGCGCGGACAGCAAGAGTCAGCATCCTGCCGACCTTTGACAGACATTGTCAGTGTGAGGTTGTTCGCGTTCAGCACAGTCCCGATGATCCTGACGCTTAAAGCAGCACGAGACTTCGGGAAGGAAGAAACCAGTCTTTTCCTGCATAGCGACGGAAAGCCTGCCATCGCGCCGATCTGGCGCGCAAGGCAAGCCTGGTCATACGCATGTCCCTGTCAGGGCCGCAGGATCCGGGCGGCGGGGAAGCCTTTGGCCACCACCTGGGTCTGGACTGCGGCGGCGGCGGCCTGGTCGGGCGCGGTGATTACCACCTGATAGACGGTCTCGCCGCCATCACGGGTCAGGCGGATCTGCGGCGCCCCGGCCGTGGTCAGCCGCCGGGCCGCCTGTTCGGCCCCGTTGAGCTCAGGATAGGTCCCGGCCTGAACCGCCCAGGATGCCGGCGCGATCGGAGCCGGCGCCTGGAACGCGGCGACGGGATCGTTCTCGACCGAATAGGCCGCCAGTTGGGGCGCGGCCGTCTGGGCCGGGATCGGGGGCGGCGGTGACTGAGGGGCGACTCGCGCATACTCGCGCGGCTTCGGCTCGGCGGGCGCAGCCGCCGCGGGCCCGGCACGCGCATAGTCACGAGGGATCGTCACGGGCGAAGGCGGCGGCGGATTTGTACTGGCCAGGATGGTCTGGCGCTCCGCCGGCGCCGGGCCGACATAGCGTACCCTCACCCGCGCAAGGCCGGGCCTCAGAACACCCAGCTGGTCCGCCGCGCCCCGCGACAGATCAATGATGCGGCCATCGACAAAGGGGCCCCGGTCGTTGACCCTGACCATAAGCTTGCGGCCGTTATCGAGGTTGGTGACCTCTACCATACTGGGCAAGGGCAAGGTCTTGTGCGCGGCCGAAATCTGATACATGTCAAAAACTTCACCGGTCGCGGTCGGCTTGCCCTGGAAGACGTTGCCGTACCAGGAAGCTGTGCCAACTTCATCATAGTCAGGCTGTTCGGACGGCGTGTACCAACGGCCGTTGACCTGATAGGGCCGACCCACCTTTTGCGGCGATGTTGCCCCGCCGTCGGGCGCAACGCTGGCCTGACGCCCCGGCGCAGTCGGGTACGCAGGTGTCAGCGTGGCTGACCCTGTCGTGCCGCAGGCCGCCAGCGCCAGGCTCGATACGCCCAGCAAACCGCCGCCCAGAAGTCGCCTGCAAGGCTGCAATCGCCCCATAGTTTTGGCCCACCATCAAGGGGGACCATGCTGAACGAAAGGTTTTGCCGCCCGGTTAAGACGCGTCAGGTCTGGTTAGATCAGCCCTGGGGACGGACAGCTCCTTCGCCCGTAGGCGCCGCAGCGCGAGTGCGCCCTGCTCCAGCGCCACGCCCCGCGGCGACGGCCGCAGAAAGTTCGCTGTCATCCAGGCCGCCATCGCCGTTGCGGTCGAACATGCCGAACAGTGGCCGAAGCGCAGCTTGCGAGCCGGTCAGTTCAGCCAGTTCGACCTTGCCCGATACGTTCTTGTCCAGGATGCCGATGGTGCGGCTGGCGTTGAGGGCGGTGTCGTAGTTGACCCGGTGCGTCGAGGTCTCGTCGTTCCACATGTAGGTGTAGGCCATGTAGAACATCTCATCGAACGACTGTTCCCCCCACGGCACCGCCCGGTTGTGATCGGGATTCGCGGGATTGCGGACAGAGTTGTCATAGGTGAAGTGCGCGATCAGCTTCGAGCCGGCCGGAATGTCGATCGGCTCCTTGAACTCGTAGGCACCCTGCCAGTTGAAGTCATAGTGAGGCATGGACAGAATCGTCTGGCGGTGGCCGTCGGGATACTGAATTTCCAGCAGGGACGAGCGGCCGCGATAGTGGGCGTGCGGGAAAGCCGTGTAGAGCCTGACGTCCTTGGGGAAGGTCACATAGGCCACGTCCTCCCAGTTGGAGACGTTGGGCGGCACAAGCATCTGGGTATCAGCGATAACCGAGTTGTGCATCACGTGGGTCGGTTCCTTGCCCTTCTCGTAGAAATACAGTCCGAGCTTGGTGTGATCGGTGACCTCCTTGCCGAAGGGCGAGTAATGCATCTGGAAGCCGACCGCCCCGCCAGCAGGAAGGAAAGTTCCCGAATCGGCGGGCATGACATCGGATTCGGCGCCAACGGCGTAACCGCCGACTGATGGACCACCCAAGCCGCCGCCGTGGGTCTGCGGGCCGGTCGGGACGTGGTCGATATAGCCTGTCAGGACGTGGTGGACACCCTGGCGCTGATCGACCTTGACCGTGGTGGCCCGGAGCCAGCGGTCGCCGATGTTCGCCGGCATCGGCGCCCATGGCTCCTGATAGTCGACAATGCCGCTGGCCGGGATGGTGTAGGCGGGGATGTCGAGGACGACATCCGGCGTGCCCAGGGGCCACTCGGCCGCCTGGAAGGCCTTGGCCGCCAGGGGATCGGCGCCGATGCCACGCGGCGCGCCGGCCTCGATCCAGTGCACCAGCATCTGGGTCTGTTCGGGGGACAGGCTTCGGTCGTTGTGGAACTGGCCAATGCGCGGATCAACGTGGAACGGCGGCATCCGGCGGGTGCGGATGACTTCGCGGATCATCAGGGCCTGACCCTTGACCTGATTGTAGTTGACCAGCGTCATCGGGCCGATGCCGCCAGGCTGGTGACAGGTGGTGCATTTTTCCTGGATGATCGGCGCGATGTCCTGGGAATAGGAAATCTTGGCCGGATCGGCGTGGGCCTGCAAAAGATTGATGATGCAGCCCGGAGCGTCAGCATGGACCTGCCGGATGGGACGGCCTGCCAGGAACCGGTCGAGGGCGTCGGCGGCGTAGTGTTTGGTGGCTGCAGATTTCTGACGCTCGTAGGTTACCCGGTCGTCGATGGGGCCACGGAAGACGATGGTCCAGGTTTTTGGGTCAATGACGATCACCTCGCCGGTGCGCTGCAGATGCAGCTGCTCGCCGACCAGCTGATTGGGGTCCTGAAGGATCGGGAAATTGTAATTGAAGTCAGCAGCCTCCTTGAGGAGGTCCTCCCGACTGTCCTGACTATTGGCGTTGAGCATGAAGAACTCGACACCCTTGTCCTTGTAGGCCGCCTTCAGGGCGTTGTAGGCGGCGCCATTGTTCCGCGAAACCGGACAGCCGTTGCCCTGGGTGATCAGCACGACCGCCTTTGCATCTGCCATGCTGTAAAGGTTGTGGCCCAGCAATGTCTGGTCGGTGAGCTCGAAATTATCGACATGCTGGCCCGCAGCGGCGGCCGCATGAGTGGAAAAGCCCGCGATATCGCCTGCGAAACCCCAGGCACCGACAAGCGCAGCTACAGATGCGACGGCAAAAAAGCGTGAAACCTTCATAGAGCCCTCCCGGGGACGGATGATTTATCGCCTAGTGCATCAAGAGGCGGCCGCAAGGCCATTTGCGTCGTTGATCTGGATCAAGTTCGCCCGCGCGCGCTATACCGGCGCGAACCGCCACAGCCACGCTGGCGAGCCACCATGAAACGGGAACCCCCATGAAAACCAAACGCCTCGGCAAGAGCGCCATCTATGTGTCGGACATCTGCATGGGAACCATGACCTTTGGCGCCCAGGCCGACGAAAAGATGTCGTTTGCGATCCTGGATCGCTGCTTCGAGGCAGGGGTGAACTTCTACGACACCGCTGAAAACTATCCCGTGCCGCCCAAGATCGAATGGGCCGGCCGCACAGAGGAAATCTTCGGGCGCTGGCTGAAGACCAAGGATCGTGACGCGATCATCGTCGCCACCAAGGTCTGCGGACCCAGCCACGGCTGGATCAAGGGCTCGCAACGGGCCGGCATGACCGCACTCGATCGCCACAACATCACCCGCGCCCTTGAGGCCAGCCTGACGCGCCTGGGCACGGACTATGTCGATCTCTACCAGACCCACTGGCCCGATCATGGCACGGACTACGACGAGACCATGGAGGTGCTGGACGAACTGATTCGCGCGGGCAAGGTGCGGATCATCGGCTGCAGCAACGAGACCAGCTGGGGCCTGACAAAGTCGGTCACCGTGTCCGAAAAGCTCGGCGTGGCGCGCTACCAGACCATCCAGAACAACTACAGCCTCAACAACCGCCGGTTTGAGGACGAACTGAAACAGGCCTGCCTGCAGGAAGGCGTCAGCCTGATCCCCTACTCGCCCCTCGGCGGCGGCGTCCTGTCGGGCAAATACAATGACGGGGCCCGGCCCGCCGGCGCACGGTTCACCAACTATCTGGAGATCGGCGGTCGTCAGGCCGCGATGGCCCAACGCTATGTCAACGACAAGTCCCTGGCGGCGACCAAGCGATATCAGACCATCGCTGACCAGGCCGGCATGCCGCTGATCACCCTGGCCACGGCCTGGAGCAAGCAGCATGACTTTGTCGCCTCGACCATCGTCGGCGCAACTCACATCGATCAGGTCGACGAGATTCTCGCCGCCGCCGACGTGACGCTGGGCACCGACATCCTGGCCGAAATCGACAAGGTCTCGAAGGAGATCCTCTACCCGATGGGGTAGAGGATCTGACTTTCGAACAGGCTAGCGGGTGGTCGTCGCCGGAGTCGCCGAGGCCCGGGTGCGGGCGGCGGCGTCTTCGGCGCGCGCGCCGGCCAGCATGTTTTCCATGGCGTAGTTGCCTTCGTGGCAAGCGTACTCATAGAGATGCTGACCCGCAGGCAGGGCGTCGAACTCATATTCGCCGCCCCAGGGCTGATCCCAGGCCGTCGGGTCGTTGATGATGTACTGATAGAACAGACGGTTGGCCGCCACGCGCGTGAACTTCTCGGTGATGGTCAGGTTCTGCCACGAGCCGTTGTAGGCCTGGGCCTGCGGGATGTTGGTGGTTTCCACCACCAGGGTCTCGCCTTCCCAGTGACCGATGGAATCGCCGAACCACGGGCGAACGCCGTCGGTGCGGTGCTTGGCGTTCAGTCGAACGGTGCGCACGTCGTGAACCATTTCGACCCAGATGGCGACGGTGTCGCGGCTCTGAACGAAGTTGTAGTTGTTGTTGTAGAATCCGTTGGACAGCATCGGCGGGCCGCCGTTGCGGCCGAACGAGACGATGCAGCGCTCGCCCAGAGGCCATTCTTCCGGGTTGGCGCGGGTGTTGCCGCCACCGCCGCCGCGCGCAGGGGCCGCCGCCGGGGCGCCAGCGCCGCGACCGCCGCGACCGGGTCCGGCGTCATCGCCTTCGCCGCCCTGGGCGTTGAGACCACGAGCCTGGGCCGCCGCCGCCGTCTTGCGGGCCGGAGGCCGGCCATTCGGCGTGGTCAGATATGATGTGCGCGGCTCCCCATGCACGCGCATGACCGCCGCGCCCGGATCGATCCAGCCGCGGTTGTAGCCGCCGACGCCGCCGCCGGCTCCGGCGAACTGGGCGCGTGTGCCCGGCTCCACGGCCTGGCCGCCCTTCTGGAAGGTGGGCGCATTGGGATCGGTCGGGCGGTTGCCCACCTCAACCTCGACCTGCACCTCGTTTTCAAGGCGGCGCACTTCTTCGGGCGTATAGACCAGCCGGTCGCCCAGACCCGCCGGGCGGGTTTCGTTCGTTATGCTGGCGTTGGTCCAGTAGGCGCCAAGGTCCGGCTGCCCAAAGGTGTTGCGCGGGGCACGGTAAGAAGACGACCGGGCTGGGCCGGCCTTGGCTGAAGGCGCCTTGGCGACTGGGGCCTTCGCGGCCGGGGTCCTGGCCGCAGTCTGGGCCTGAAGCGGGGATACAGCGATGGGGCCGACGCAAAGCGCCGTACCGATCGCGACGACAAAGGCGCGTTTCATGACTTCCTCCCTCACGTGCAATGCCCGCATCGGGCGACGCATCAGGGACAAGTTAACCCCGATGGACAGGACGGGCAATCGGGACCTCATGTTGGCGTATGAAGGCGCAACCTGGGCCTGCATTTCCATGGCGGACGGGGTGGGATTCGAACCCACGGTAGGCTTTCACCTACGGCGGTTTTCAAGACCGCTGCCTTAAACCACTCGGCCACCCGTCCGGTGGCCGGTGATTAACAGCGACGGGCGCGATACTCCAGCGACAAGAGCAGTTCCATTCACGGGCGCTGTCTGCTTCCAGTGGTTGACGGGCGTCCTTTCGCTGGGCAAGCAGAACCGGGGGCGATGACATGAAGCGAACTGTCTTGATCGGTGTGATGCTGGCGGTTCTGGCGCACGGCGCCGGGGCAAAGACCCCACCTGCCCCGCGCCCCTACCGTCCGACGCACAACAGCTATGGCCAGCCGGACTTCAATGGGGTGTGGTCGTTCAATTCCATGACCCGCCTGGAGCGGCCGGCGGGCGTGCCCAGCCTGGTGCTGAGCGAAGACGAGGCCGGGCGCCGTATTCCCCCGTCAATCCTGCCCAACGATTCGGTCGGAACCGCCGATACCGAGGCCTATGACGGCTTCAACCTGGGCTGGGCGCGCATGGGCGACGAGATCCGCTCGTCCTGGCTGATCGAGCCGGCCAACGGCCGCCTGCCCTATCGGCCCGAGGCCGAGGCGAATCTGCGCGTGCCCAGCAACAACGACAATCCGGAGGGGCGCAGCACCTACGAGCGCTGCCTGATCCTGCCCCAGGACGGGCCGCCGATGCTGAACGCGGCCTATAACAACAACATGCAGATCCTGCAGACCAGGGACCATGTCGCCATCCAGCTGGAGGGCAATCACGAGGTGCGCATTGTACGCCTGACCAGCCGTGTGCATGCGCCGGGCGCGACGAGCCAGTGGATGGGCGATTCCGTCGGCTGGTACGAGGGCGAGACCCTGGTGGTTGAGACCGTGGGGTTCACGCCCAGCCAGTCTGACCGCCGCTCGGCCATGACTCGGGTCTATATGTCGCCGGCCGCCAAGGTGACGGAGCGCTTCACCCGTATCTCGGCCAGCCAGATCCGCTATGCGTTCTCGGTCGATGACCCGACGGTGTTCGCCCAGGTCTGGAAGGGCGAGATTCCCCTGACCGTCACCACAGAGCCGACGTTCGAGTACGCCTGCCATGAGGGCAATTACGGGCTGGAGAACATCCTGTCCGGCGCCCGCTACGAGGAAGAACACCCCAGGGCGCCGCGCCCGGCCGCCCGTTAGAAAGCCCGACAACGCACTCTTCACAGCCCGGTGCGATTGCGGAACAATAGGCCATGGCGCACGACGATCCGGACCACCACCACGATCACGATCACGATCACGATCATGATCACGAGCATGGACAACATCCGCCGTCGGACATGACGCTGCGGGTTCAGGCGCTGGAATCCCTGCTGGTCGAAAAGGGCCTGGTCGATCCTGCGGCTCTGGACGCCATCATCGAGACCTATGAGCACAAGGTCGGGCCCCGGAACGGCGCCCGGGTGGTGGCCCGGGCCTGGAGCGATCCGGCCTACAAGACCCGGCTGCTGGCCGAACCGGTCGCCGCCATCGCCGAGCTGGGCTTTGAAGGCCGTCAGGGCGAACACATGGTGGTGGTCGAGAACACGCCGCAGGTTCACAACCTGGTCGTCTGCACCCTGTGCTCCTGCTATCCATGGCCACTGTTGGGCCTGCCGCCGGTCTGGTACAAGTCCGCGCCCTATCGTTCCCGCGCTGTCATTGATCCGCGTGGTGTGCTCGCCGAGTTCGGCACGGTGGTCGGCGAGGATGTCGAGGTCCGCGTCTGGGATTCGACAGCAGAGGTGCGCTACCTCGTCCTGCCCGAGCGACCGGCCGGCACGGATGGTTTGTCGGAAGACGCGCTGGCTGATCTTGTGACCCGCGACGCCATGATCGGCGTCACCCGCGTAAATCCATGAACAGCGTTCACGACATGGGCGGCATGGATGGCATGGGCCGTATTGCGCCCGAGGCGGACGAGCCGGTCTTTCACGGTGCCTGGGAAGCTCGCGCCCTGGCCCTGACCCTGGCGGCCGGGGCCTGGCGCAAATGGAGCATCGACGCCGCCCGCCACGCGCGCGAAAGCATCCCCGGGCCCGACTACCTGACCATGAGCTATTACCGGATCTGGATCACCGCCCTGGAGGCGCAGCTGGTGGACAGCGGCCTGGTCACAGCCGAAGAATTGACCAGCGGGGCGCCCGATCCAGCCGCCACAAAGGCGTCCCCGCCCCTTACCGCAGAACGGGTGGCCGGCGCGCTGAGCCGCGGCGGGCCGTCCAGCCGGCAGACGGCGCGCGGGTTTCTTTTCCAGCCGGGGGATGTTGTTGTCGCCCGCAACCGGCACCCCGCCGGCCATACGAGACTGCCCCGCTACGTGCGCGGCCGGGTAGGGGTCGTCGAGCGCACACACGGCTCCCACGTTTTTCCGGACACCAACGCCCACGGCCTGGGCGAAAATCCCCAGCCACTCTACACAGTCCGTTTTACCGCCCGCGAGCTTTGGGGTGAGCGCGCCCATCCGCGCGACACCGTGCGGCTTGATCTGTGGGAAGACTACCTTGACCTTGTCTGACGAGCCGCCCTTTGCCGAACCCTGGGAGGCCAAGGCTTTCGCGCTGGTTGTGCACCTGCACGGACGGGGAGCGTTCACCTGGGCGGAGTGGGCGCAAGCCCTGTCGGGCGAACTGAAACGCCCCGATGCTGGAAGCTATTACCAGTGTTGGCTGTTGGCCCTGGAACACCTGACTCTCGAGCGCGGCGTGCTGGACCGACCGGGTCTCGACGAGCGGCGCGATGCCTGGGCTCAGGCCTATCGAAACACGCCGCACGGTCAGCCCGTGCAATTGACCTGATCTGGCGCCCGGTTCCGTGCGTATAGTCCCCATCGCATACTTACGGGGGATCAAGGTTCGTGTTCAGGGGGTTCGCCAATGTGTGGTCGCCGGTTATTGAAGCCAGCCGCCTGAAAGACAAACCACTGCCTGTGGTTCTCGCCGGTGAGTCGATTGTCCTGTTTCGCGGTGACGGCGGACGGATCGGCGCGCTTGTTGACCGATGTCCGCACCGGGGCGTGGCGCTGTCGCTGGGGCGCGTCTGCGACGACGGCCATCTGGAATGTGCGTTTCACGGCTGGCGCTTTGATGTGTCCGGCGCCAACCGGCATGTCCCCCTGAACCCCGACGCCAAACGCGATCAGCTGGGCGCCACGGCCCTGCCTGTCCGACAGATCGGCGATCTGATCTGGGTGTTTACGGCGCCGGGCATTGAGGCCCCTTTCGAGCCGCTCGCGCCCGAGGGGCTGACAGCGCCGGGCCTGATGCGAACCTACATTGAACGGCAATGGGACTGTCACTGGACGCGGGCGATGGAGAACATGCTCGACAGCCCTCACCTGCCCTTCGTTCACAAGCGCACCATCGGCCGTCCTCTGCTCCGGCTGATGACGCCTCAATCGAGCATGGAAATCACCTGGCAGGACACCGCCAATGGCGGCCGGGCCAGCGCCAGCCTGGACGGGGCGGACAACGGCGCCTATCTCGAATTTTTTCAGCCGAACATGATGGCGTTGAACATCCCAATCCCGGGCAAACATCTACGAATCCACGCCCTGGTCATTCCCACCGAGGAAGGCCGCACCCGGCTGATGGTGGCCGGATCTCGTGACTTTGCGACGGCGGCGATCCTGAACCCGTGGTTTTCATGGATGAACGGAAAGATCGCCGACGAGGACCGCGCCGTGGTCGAATCCTCCGGCCGGAGCGAAACACCAGAGCCCGGCTCCGAGCGATCGGTCGCCACGGACCGGGCGACCCTCAGGTTCAGGAAGTACTATTATGACAGCCTGCGGGAGTCCGAGGCCGGAGCCCCTACTGGACCAGGCTAGCCGGCACGCGCACCAGCTGGTCAAGCAGTTGTTGCGCCTTGCCCTTGGCCAGCATGTCCACGCGCATGGATGCTCCGCCGCCGCCGCCGAGGGCCTCGTGCAGCAGGAAGTTCAGACCGTGGATGCCCGGCAGGTCAAAACGGTCGATGCGCGGCTGTGTTTCTCCGGCAAATTCGTGGGCGAAGACTTTGGCGACGTGCTCTGGCGTCAGGGCGGCGCTGATGTGGGGCAGCAGCTCGGGCCTGCGGGCAATGACGCCAACATTGAATGAGTCGCCCTTGTCGCCCGACCGGGCCCAGGCGACCTTGATCAGCGGGACCTCGACCATCGCCTCGTCAACCGGTGCGGCAGGTCCGGCCGGGCGGACGATTTGTCCAGGACTGAACACACCGGGCTGAGCGGCCTCAAATGGCGTTCGCCGCCCGTCTAGGTCGATCACCGCTCGAACCTGCGTCTTGGGAATCAGGAACGAAAACAGGCGTACGATCTTGAGCAGTTTGGCGTCGAGCCCGAACCAGGTGGTCGTGCCGACGGACATCGAGGTGATCGGGGCCGACCATTCGCGCATGAACAGTTTGGCGGCTTTTTCCTCGTCGTGCTCCACGGCGATCTTGACCATGACCTCACGCGAAGCACTCTGTTCCGGGTCCTGCCCATAGGTGGCGCCGGCCCCGATGACGTCGATCCGGGTGGCGCGGAACGGCGCCAGGTTGCGGTCGCGCAGCATCTCGCCCAGCCGGGTCAGAACAGCGGCCGCCTGGCGTTGGGCCTTGGCGGGCGCGTCTATGCCAAGAACGGGCGTAAGCGACGTTGCCCGGAAGCCGTCGTAGTAAGTGGCGCAGACCTTGTAGGTCGCAGTAGGCGCATAACCCTTCGCCGCGCTGACGCGCACCTGATCCGGTCCGGCCTGGGTCATGGTGACGCCGGAAAAATCGCAGACCACGTCGGGGACAATATAGGCTTGGGGATCGCCAATCTCGTAGAGCATCTGCTCGCCAACCGTGGCGGGCGTCACGAGGCCGCCGCTGCCCTGAGGCTTGGTCAGGACGAAGGAGCCGTCGGCCTCGCACTCGGCGATCGGATAACCGATGTGCGCCCAGTCGGGCACGTCGCGCCAGTCGGTGTGCAGGCCGCCCGTCGATTGCGCCCCGCACTCCAGCACATGGCCGACCAGGGTTCCTGAAGCCAGCTGATCATAGTCGGCAGGCGTCCAGCCAAACTCGTGGATCAGGGGCGCCAGGCCGAGGGCGGAGTCCACGACACGACCTGTAATGACGTGATCGGCGCCGCGCGCGAAGGCCTCGGCGATGGGAAAGGCGCCGAGATAGGCATTGATGCCGGCAATTCTGAGCGGATCGGGAAACTCGGTGCCGGAGAACATCTCCCGCACGCCAGCCGCATTGAAGTCCCCCGCCTGGGCTACGAGATCCTCACCCTCGATAATGGCGATCCTTGGATTGAGGCCCTGTTCGCGGGCGATCGCCATCATGCGGTCGCGACAGGCGACGGGATTTGTACCGCCGGCGTTGGTGACCAGCTTGACTCCGCGCCGGGTGATCTCGCGAAGATTTTCCTTCCAGACCCATTCGGTGAAGTCGCGGGCATAGCCGGCGTCGGCGTTGGCGCGCTTGATGACGGCCATATAGGACATCGTCACCTCGGCCAGATAGTCGAGCATAATGTAATCGACGCCCGCAGCGATAAGCTGGGGCGCCGCTACAGACGTATCGCCCAGCGAGGCGCAAGCCCCGCCAATGCGTACGGATGAGGACGGGCCGGTCATCGCATTGATGTCCGGCCCTCCCCTCGTTTGGTCTAGGCGTTCTTCCGCATGGAGCGCATGTCCGGCAGGCCCGCGCCAGGGGTTTCGATTCCCAGGGCCTGGATAAGGCCGGCATAGACGTGCTGCTCGGTCATGGTGCGGTTCGGATCGGGCCGGCCGGTGGCCGGATCGAAGCCGTAGGTCAGGATCGTCTTGGTATCGACGCCGCCCTGGACGGTGTTGCCGTTGACTAGGGGCGAGATGACCAGGAACCCGTTGTTCAGGTCATGGCCCGCACCGAAGGACATTGCACCGTTGGGACGATTGCGCGTGCGGCCGAATTCGGTCGCGCAATAGATCATGGTACGGTCCCAGTAGCTTTCGCCGTTCTTGTACTCTTCAGCCTTGAGCAGGGTGATGAGACGATCAACGACGGTCAACGTCCGGGTCCACATATAGGACTGGGTGGCGCGCACGTCGTTGTGAGAGAAGTCGAAGCCGACCGGCGTGTTGACCAGGTCGCCTTCGGCCAGTCCACCGAAACCAAGCTTGGCATTGCCTTTGAGCAAGGCGTTCAGGTCAGGCCCGAGGGTTACGGTCACGGAAATTCCATAGCGCAGCAGCAGGAACGCCAGGGCGGCCTGGGCGTCCAGCGGGTCGGTCTGATAGGCCGGGAACGCTTCACGCACCTTTTGGCCCAGGCTCGACGATTGCAGGCCACTTTGCGTCAGCGGCATGTCCGGCGAGTCGGCGAACAGCATCAGCTTGGTAATCAGGTCAGCGCTTTCCACCCCTTTTAGGGGCGCACCGCGCATTTGTTCCCAGTCTTGGACGCGCTGGGCAGCGCCAAAAGTCTTGGCGAAGTCCGAGCGGGGATCAATGCGCTCGTTGCGGAACTGACGGGCGGCATCAAACAGGTTGCGAGCCGGCGCGCCGGGAATGCCCCGGTAACCATCCAGGGACAGCGGCCACACATTCGGAGCCGTGACGGCTTCGGTATAGGCGTAGCTCGGCATGGTGGCGTCAGAACCACGGTCGGCGAAGGTCACGCCGCTGACCAGACCAACGTTCGGGATCGGGCGGCCAGCGCCGTAAGTCAGGGCGACAGCTTCCTGCAGCGTGCGGCCCTTCCAGGCGCCGTTGCCGTTCACCGAGCGGTGCTCGGCGATACCGTGGTTGACGCTGGTGCCGGTCATCGTCACCACCATCATATCCTTGTGGTGCTTCTTGACGAAGTTCGACTGGTTCCCCGTGAAGGGCTGCGGAATGGCGCCAATGGCGCGGCCGCTGTAGTCGACGGCCCGGAACGGCGAGCCTTCGATGTTTTTGACCAGGGCTTCCGGATAGGCATTCACGCCGGCCGGCGCGACGCATTCCGATTCGCGGACCGCCATGAAGGAGTCGACCAGCGAGGCTCCTCCACTACAGGCCAGTACGATCAGGAACTTGGGATCCGCAGGCGGCTGAGCCGCGGCGGCGTTCTGGGCGAATGCCGGTGCGGCAAGCCCTCCGGCGACAACAGCGCCGCCCATACCTGCGGCCGTGTTCCGCAGGAAATTACGGCGAGACCAGGTGGTGTTCATAGCCAGTACCTCGAATGTTGAACGAGAGAGATCAATAGAAGACGCTTTCCAGGGACGAGGCGACCGCAAAGCAGCCGAGCACGACCCAGTCTTTCTGAACGTCCGCCGAATCTGCACGACCGTTCGCTACTGTTTTGTAAAAATCAGCCATCTGGGCTTTTTCAGCCGAGGTTGCAGGCCGTTGAAGAAGACGGTCATACATGGCGACCGTGGTCCGATCCATCCAGGCGCGATCCGGCCGGGCGGTCGCAGCACGTCCGGCAGCCGGCTTGAACAGGATCGCCGAGGCGGGGGTGGCGATGTCGCGAGCCACGCGGTTGGTGCAGACATGCAACGCGATGCGGTCAAAGGCGATGGGTGCGCCTACTGAGACGGTGTCCTGTGGCTCGAACACCCGATAGCCGTAGGCGTCGACACCGCCCAGAACGATGCGGAACGCATCGTCGTTGCAGTCAAAGCGCCCCAGTTCCTTGCAGATCTCGGCGCGCGGGATTTCCAGATTATTGGAAAGGTCCTGCAACAGACGTGCCCCGTCCCGCAGCTTGATGCGCGGATCGGCCGAACTTCCGGCCGACGGCGCGGCGGCCGGGGCCGCCTGCGGCATGCCCGGATCAGCCGCCAGGACGGGTCCGCTGAAGGTCAGGGACAGAACCCCTGCCAGGCCAGCAGCAACGAGGGACCAGCGCCTGGCGCGGGACATATCAGGGCTGGCCGTAAGCATTGGTCATCACCATTCCATGAAGCATTTTTTCAACTCGATAATTGTACTGGGCCGGCGCCATCAGGCCGCGCCACATCGCCGTGTACTCGACCTGGTCGCGCTCATTGGGCTCGCGGCCAACCAGCAGTTTCCAGTAGTCACGCGCCACGTTCTTGGAGAAGTCTTCGCTGTTCGCGGCGACCTTGCCCCATTCAACCAGGTCCTTGACCGACTGGCCGAAGATCACACCGGCTTCCGGCGCGTTCTTGACGTCGGCGCCGTCAGTGGAGACGAAACCGTTCAGACGGGTGGCGACATAAGTGCCGCCGCCGGAGATGCCGTTATAGCGGGTGAATGGATAGGTCAGCGGGTCGATGGTCGAGTGACAGCCGGCGCAGACCGGGGCCTCGACGCCCTTGTTGTCATAGTCGCGCGGTTCGCCGTCTACAGGATGCAGCCCCTGCATCTTGGCCAGGTTATAGCCGAGATAGTTGCGGTAGGCCGCCGCCGCGGTCGTGCGCGGGATGGCCGTGAACATGGTGTTCAGGACAACATTCCAGTGGGTGGTGATCATGCCGACCCGGCGCTCGGGCGGGATGGGCTGGCCAACTGCGCCGCGGCTCTTGCTGACTTCTTCTTCGGTCAGGATGCGGAAGTCGTTGGGCTTATCATAAGCGCGGGCGACAAAATACTGCGCGCGAAGCAGGTCGCGCACATCGCGATCGCCGCTGTTGGCGTAGGTGAACAGGTTGAAGTCCCATTCAAAATCGGCCAAAGGGATGGCGCCAGCGTTGGTGCCGGCCTTGATGCTCGACGTCGGGCCGATTTTGGGAACGCCCTGGTTCCACACCACGCCGTCCTTGCCGATCCAGTAGTTAGACTTCAGGCATTGATCGAGTGTGGTCGAGATCAGCGCCTTGGCGTTCCGATCATTCGACCTCACTGCATTGAAGGCAGCCGTTTCGGCCCGCGTCGGGGACTGACCGCAAAAATCCAGATGGACCCGGCGAAAGGCGTAAGAGGTGTCATAACCGCACACATTCCAGCGCGCATTACCGCCGCGACTGCACGAAGCAGAGGCCGGAGTCGCGGCAGAAGCGTTCGAAACGAATCCCTCATACCCTGCAAACGTCGCCGCAAACAGGGTGCCGACAGCCAGAACGCGGCCGACTTTTTTGAAGTTAAGCCGTTGTGCGACTTGGGATTTATTGATTATCGGCATCAGATTACCTCGTGATTATCCGGCGGTCCCGCAGTTCCGGCCTCTGTTTTGACCGGTTCTGCGAGCATGCTCGTGCCACCCTTCACCTGATTTCGTCAAGAGTCATCTTTCCACAGCCCGACTCAGCCTTACCTAACGGAAGTTTTTGAATTGCGACGAAAATTCCAGAAGTTGCGATTGAAATTCATCCTCGATTCAACTATAATCAGTTATCGAATAACGAGAAACTCGCTCACCCTTCCTATCTCTCGCCGGAGAACACCATGAAAGCTTCACGCTTGCTGGCCTATACGGCCGTTGCCGCCCTTGTCGGCGCTTGGGGATTTACCGGCGCCGGGACCGGCCAGATCAGTCAGGCCGCTGCCGCGGGCCAGAAGGTCGATGACTTCGAGTTGACTGACCAGAACCTGCTGGCTCACCGCCTGTCGAGGATGGCCGACGCCAAGGCGATCGTCATCATCACCCAGGGTGACGGATGCCCGGTGGTTCGCAACAACGCCACGGCGTACAACGCGCTGAAGGCTGCCTACGCCAGCAAGGGTGTAGAGTTCTTCATGCTGAACTCCAACAGCCAGGACAACCGCGAAGACATCCTCAAGGAAGCCACCGATTTTCATTATGACTTCCCGATCCTGCAGGACACCAACCAGCTGGTTGGCGAACAACTGCACCTTGAGCGCACCGGCGAAGTTATTGTCATCGACCCCAAGTCCTGGAACATCGTGTTCCGCGGCCCGGTGGATGATCGCGTGACCTACGAGCGCCAGAAGGCCAAGGCCACCAAGAATTACGCCGCCGCCGCACTTGACCAGTTCCTGGCCGACCGTCCGGTGCGCGAGGCCCGCGTGGCCGCGCCGGGTTGCCTGATCAATCTGCTTCAGGCCAACGCCCAGCCCGCCAAGATTTCCTACGCGCATGACATCGCGCCGATGATCCAGGAAAAATGCGTCGGCTGTCACCAGGCCGGCGGCATCGGTCCGATGACCCTGACCAGCTATGATCAGGTCAAGGGCCAGTCCCTGATGATCCGCGAAGTCATCCGTACGCGCCGGATGCCGCCGTTCCATGCTGACCCCAGCATCGGCAAGTTCCACAACGACCGCAGCCTTTCGGCAGACCAGATCAAGACCCTGGTTCACTGGATCGAAGCCGGCTCGCCGCGCGGCGACGGCGCCGATCCCCTCGCCGCCCAGACCTTCCATGCGGCCGAATGGCCGCTCGGTACGCCGGACGTCGTGCTCGACATTCCAGCCTACACCATCCCGGCCAATGGCATTGTCGACTATCAGGAGCCCTGGGCTGCGATGCCCGCCGGCTATGAAGGCCGCTGGCTGCGCGCCTCGACCATCAAGGTCGATCAACGCCAGGGCGTGCACCACGTCCTGACCGGTTATCTCGACCATATCCCCACCGGCCCGCAAACGCGCGGCGGCGGCCTTGGCGGCCCCTCGGTCGGCGGCTACGCCGTCGGCGCGGAATCCCAGATCGCGCCGAGCGATTCAGGAACGCCACTGACCGGTCGCGGCGCGGTCGGCTTCCAGATGCACTACACCCCGTTCGGCAAGGAAGCCGTCGATCACACCCGTCTGGGTCTGTACTTCTACGACAAGGACAAGACCCCGACCCACGTGATGCACAACTCGGTCATCGCCGATCCTCAAATCCAGATCCCGCCAAACAACGAGAACTGGGCGGACGTCGCCTACATGACCTTCCCCAAGGATGCGATCCTGCTGTCGGCCTTCCCGCACACGCACTATCGCGGCCGCTCGTCCATGCTGGAAATCCAGTATCCGGATGGCCGTCGTCAGACGCTGCTGGCCATGCCGAAGTACGATTTCAACTGGCAGGGCTATTACGAGTTCGAAAAGCCGATCGATGTTCCGGCAGGCTCGAAGCTGATCGCCCACTTCACCTACGACAACTCCAAGCGCAATCCGATGAACCCCGATCCGAACCGGACCGTGCCGTGGGGCGACCAGTCGTTCGATGAAATGTTCTACATGGCCTACGAGTATCAGTGGAAGGACGAGACCTCGACCCATCGGGTCGACTACGACATCGCCCTGAACAACAGCCGCACCTTTGGCCTGCTGGACAAGAACATCAGCGGCAAGATCGAAGCAGCCGAACTGACCGGCCAACTCGCCCGCCTTGCGCCCCTGTTCTCGATGGTGGACCGCAACGCTGACGGCGGCCTGGACGAAACCGAACTGGCCGCCGCCATGGGTGGCGCGGGTGGCGGACGTGGCCCCGGCCGCGGCGCGCCTTCCGCCACTGCGCCGGCCGGCACGCTCAGCGGCAGGCCGCAGGGCTAGACACGAGGCTTGATTGGATAAATCCCGGCAAAAACCGGACTGTCCTGTAATCGGAATAATGGCTGCGACCGCATTTGCGCTCGCAGCCATTTTCTCTCCGGTGAGCAGCAACGCCTTGGCCGCGGCTCAAGCCATGGCCTTCAACCGTGTCGAGATCGGCGCCCTCGCTCCTGACTTCACCCTGAATGGCGCGGACAACAAACCCCATCGCCTGAGTGAGTATCGCGGCAAGGTCGTGGTCCTGGAATGGACCAGCCCGGTCTGCGCCTACACCAAATCCAAGTACAGCTCCGGCCAGATGCAGGCGTTGCAGCGCACGGCGGCGGACAGGGGCATGATCTGGCTGTCGATCAACACCTCCCAACCGCGCAAGCCCGGCTATCTGACCGCCGCCAGGGCCCGCGCCCGGGTCACATCAACCAAGGCCAGGATCACCGCCTTCCTGCTGGATAAAGAGACTCGCGTCGGCCATCTGTATGGCGCTAAGACGACCCCCAGTTTCTTCATCATCGGCAAGGATGGGGCTTTGGCCTATCAGGGCGCCATTGACGATGACGTCTACGCCAACGGCCATGTCACCCGGAACTATGTCAGCGAGGCGCTCGACGCCATCAATGCAGGCCGGCCAATCATCGTGCCCGAAACCCGGCCCTACGGGTGCGGCGTTGAATACTGATCCTTTCGACGCGGTCCTGGAGATTGACGCCCGCGGCCATCACTGTCCGGTTCCGACCCTCAAGCTGCAAAAAGCGATCCGCAACCTGGCCCCGGGTGCGATGGTGCGCCTGCTGGCCGACGATCCCATGGCGAAAGTGGATGTACCGCACTTTTGCAGGGAAAATGGCCATCAACTGATTTCCGCCGAAGCCGTCAGCGCCGGAACAGCCTTTACCGTGGCAAAGCGGGCCTAGGCTTTCCCCGCCGCTCGCGTTCTGGCCGCGCATTCATGGCGATTTCGATCTCGGTGGCCAGCGCACCGCCGAAGAAGACGGCGTTGACGCTCCACGACAGCCAGATCAGCAGGACAACGACCGTGGCGATGGAGCCGTAGGTGGCGCCCAGGTGAACGATCTGTTCGACATAGAAGGCGCTGGCCAGGGACATGCCGACAAACATCAGCGCCGCCGCTATGCCGCCGATGATTGCGCCCGGCCATACGATCGGACGGCTGGACATGGCGTATCGATAGATCAGGCCAAAGCCAACGGTCAGGCCGACCATGGTCCAGGTCCACTCCGAAAACAGGAAGTTGACGCCACTCAGCGGGCTCCAGCCCATGGTCTGGACGGCAACCCGGATGGCCAGAAAGGCGGCGGTGACGATCGCTGACAGGACGAAAGCGGCGACAAGAACCACCAGGGCCAGGAAATTGAAGCTCAGAAAGCTTCGCGGCGCCTCGTCATCATGGATGAAGGACAAGCCGGCCAGCATGGCCTTGAAGCCGCGGTGCGACGCATAGGCGCCGACCACCAGGGCAAATGCGCTCTGCAGGGATACGATCTGGGGCGGGGCCTCGATCAGACGGTGCAGCTCGCCCTCGAACAGGGTCTCGGCTCCGGCCGGCATCATGCGCGAGATCAACTCGGCCTGGAACGTCGCCTGCTCAGGCGTGGCCAAAAGGCTGTAGAGGCCAATCAGGATGGCGACCGCCGGAAACACGGCCAGCATGGCGAAGAACGAGACGCCGCCGACATAGAGCATAACGTCCCGGCCCCAGAGCCGAAGCAGGGACTTCCACAGGATTCCCGGCGCTCGGATCGCCCAGCGCGTCAGGACGACCCTGTCGAAGATGCTCCACTTCATGGGGGCTAGCTAACGTGTTTCGGGCAGAGTCGGCAAAGACCTTCGCCAAAATGGCGGCGCGCCCTGCTCCGGGGGGAACAGGGCGCACATTCAGGTCGTACTTGTCGTCGTACCTGAGGCCGGCCGCCGTTCGAGGGACGGGAAGGACGACGTCCAGCCATGAACCTACTATCGAGTCATGCGGCTGAACCGCGTCTGAACGCCAATGGCGGCGTTCCGTCAGGATGCGGCGTCCAGTCCCTATCTTGAGCGGCCCGCTTTGCTATGGTGCGCGATACGAGTCGATTGGATGTGGAAGTGTCGGTCCAGGCGCGAGTTCTTATTGTCGCACGCGAAGATGCGATTGCCGGGCCGCTCTCCGAAGGGCTGGATCGCCTTGGCTGGCGCACGGTCACGGCGCGTGGGCCCCACGCGGCCCTGGCGGCGCTGAATGACCTTCAGATTGAAGCGGCGATCATCGATACCACCTGCGCCGGCGATGACCCGGCCGCGCTTGCAACACGCATGAAACAGGCGGTGGCGCCGCGACTGATGCCCATCGTCGCGATCGGCGAACCGGACGATCACCTCAAGACTGCATTCGACCTCATCCTGACAGCGCCCCTGCATCCCGCCCAGGCCGTCATGCGCCTGGAATCTCTGGTTCGCATGGCCGTGGCAGAGGAAGAGTTTGAGCTAAGACTTGCAACTTTCTCGGAAAAGGTCCGGCAACTTGATGCGCCGGGCCGTGACGGCGGCGCCCTGAGAATCCTGGCGGTCGGTGAACCAGCGCCGCAGTTCCTGGCCCTGTCCAACGCCCTGGCCAGACAGGGCGCCGAGGTCGTGGGCGCGTTTACCGCCTACACCGCCTTTGATTACCTGCATGAAAAGCCCTTCGACGCGGTCGTGCTCTGGGGCGGGCAGGATCATTCCGAGGCCCTGTCCATTGGCGCAGGCATGCGGCGCAACACGCGGCTGTATCATATCCCGACCATGCTCTATCTGGCCGAAGACTCGTACGTCGGCGTCAACGAGGCCTTTCACAAGGGCATAACCGACGTCGCCTCGCCGGAATCCCCCGAGACCGAGACCGCATCCCGCGTCGTCGAACTGGCCCGCAGCTATCGTCGCCAGACGATGATCCGAACCGCGCTGGAAAAAGCCCGCTCAACGGGCCTTATGGACGCAACCACGGGCCTGTTTACGCGAGAGCTGTTTGCCGGCCACCTGGGTCGCATGGCCAGCGCCGCGCGGGCCCGCAACCGGCCGCTGTCAGTCTGTGTTCTGCGCATCTCTGACACGGCCGAGGTCAAGGCAGCGCGCGCCGGCGGATGGCTGGACCGGGCCGCGCCCCAGATCGGTTCGATGATCGGACGCCTGGTGCGGGTGGAAGACACCGCCGCACGCCTGGCGCCAGAAGTCTTCGCTCTGGCCCTGCCCGCCACTCAAGGTCATGAAGCCCGTTCCGCAGCCGAGCGGATCGGCGCGGTGATCGGATGCACGGCCTTTGATGCCGGCGACGGCAAACCACCTTTTGTGGTGTCATTCGACGTCGGCATCGCAGCCGTCGAGCCGGGCGAGAATCCCGCCAACGCCCTTGAGCGTGCCGCGGCCAAGTCGCTTCAAAAAACGGGGTAGACCTTGCCTGGCGACAACAGTGGACTGGTTCTGCCGGTTATCTTTCTCCTCATGGCCTTCCGAATCTGGAGCGGCGGTGCGCGGCAGCGGCGGGTCCGCATCGAAACCATGTGGATCTTTCCGCTTCTGTTCGTCTTCCTGATCGGCGCGGGCATTTATTACGACCCGCCGCCCATGACGCCTCTGGTCATCAGCGCCCTGGCCGCCGCGGCCGCGGTCGGCATCGCCATCGGCTGGTTCCGGGGGCGGATGGTGCAGATCACCATCGATCCCGAGACCCACACTTTAACGAGCCAGAATTCGGCCCTGGGCATGCTGATGCTGGCGGGTATCTATCTGCTGAAGTACGGCGCCCGCATCCTGCTGTCGGGCCACGCCGGCGCGTGGCACATTACGCCCTCGGCCATAGCGGACGGATTCCTGCTAATGGTGCTGGGCACCATTGTCGCCCGACGTCTGGAAATTCTGCTGCGCAGCCTTCGCCTTTTGAACAAGGCCCGCGCGGACAAGGCCGCTGGCAAGACAGTCGCGGCCGAGATCACCGAAGACCACGCCTAAGGGCTTCAAACAGCCGGGTTGAGCGCGATCCGCGCCAGGTCGGCCAGGATTCGCTCAGCCGCCTTCAGGCGCGCCTCCGGCGTCTCCCACTCGCCGCGCACGACGACCTTCTGGTCAGGCCGCACCTTCCAGATGATGCTGTTCTTCTGGACGTGCTGGACCAGGCCGATCGGATTGGGGAAGGCATCGCCCCGGAAGGCGATCACCGCGCCCTTGGGGCCGACATCGACCTTGGCGACATTGGCCTGGCGGCACAGGCCCTTGATCGCCACCACCTTGAGCAGGTGATCGGCTTCCTCGGGCAAGGGCCCGAACCGGTCGATCAGTTCAGCGGCCAGGGCTTCACGGTCTTCCGGACGTTCGGCTTCAGACAGCCGCCGGTAGAGGGCCAGGCGCACGTTCAGATCGGGGACGTATTCTTCAGGGATCAGCACGGCAACGCCGGTATTGATCAGCGGCGACCAGCCACGATCCGAGACAACTTCGTCCCCGCCTTTGGCGCGCAGCTCGGCGACCGCGTCTTCCAGCATCTGTTGATAGAGCTCGACCCCAATCTCGCGGATGTGCCCTGACTGCTCGTCGCCCAAAAGGTTGCCGCCGCCCCGGATGTCCAGATCGTGGCTGGCCAGCTGGAAACCGGCGCCCAGGCTGTCCAGGGATTGCAGAACACGCAAGCGCTTGTCCGCCGACAGGGTCAGCTGCTTGTTGGGCGGCGTGGTCAGATAGGCGAAGGCCCGCTGCTTGGCGCGCCCCACCCTGCCCCGCAACTGATACAGCTGGGACAGGCCGAACATGTCCGCACGGTGGATGATCATGGTGTTGGCGGTGGGGATATCCAGACCACTCTCGACAATGGTCGTCGACAGCAGCACGTCGTACTGGCCGTCGTAGAAGGCGCTCATTACGTCTTCCAGCTGGGTGGGCGCCATCTGGCCATGACCGACCACGAACCGCACTTCCGGCACCTGGTCACGCAGGAAGCGCTCGATGTCGGTCAGGTCCTTGATGCGCGGGACCACGTAATAGGCCTGTCCGCCACGGTACTTCTCGCGCAGCAGGGCCTCGCGGATGGTGACCGGGTCGAATTCCGAGACATAGGTGCGCACCGCCAGCCGGTCGACCGGCGGGGTAGCGATGATCGACATCTCGCGGATGCCCGACAGCGCCATCTGCAGGGTGCGCGGGATCGGCGTCGCGGTCAGGGTCAGGACGTGAACCTCCGCGCGCAGGGCCTTCAGAGCTTCCTTGTGGGCGACACCAAAGTGCTGCTCCTCGTCGACGATGACCAAACCAAGGTTGGCGAACCCGACCTGCTTCGACAGCACCGCGTGGGTGCCGACCACGATCTCGATCTCGCCCTTTTTGAGATCCTCGCGAGTCTGGGCGGCTTCCGCAGCCGGCACCAGCCGAGATAGTCGCCGCACCTTGATCGGCCAACCCTGCAGCCGCTCGGTAAAGGTCTTGTAGTGCTGCCGGGCCAGCAAGGTTGTCGGGCACACAATGGCTACCTGGTGACCGCTCATGGCCACCACAAAGGCGGCGCGCAGGGCGACCTCGGTCTTGCCGAAGCCCACATCGCCGCAGATCAGCCGGTCCATCGGCCGGCCCGCCGCCAGATCGGCCAGCACATCGCCAATGGCGTTCAGCTGATCGTCGGTCTCTTCGTAGGGGAACCGGGCGCAGAACTCGTCGTACAGGCCGTGCGGCGGATCGACCTCCTCCGTCGTGCGGGTCGCACGAGCGGCGGCGATGCGGATCAGGCCATCGGCCATCTCGCGCAAGCGTTCCTTGGCCTTGGCTTTGCGCGCCTGCCAGGCGGCTCCGCCCAGCCGGTCGAGCTGAACGCCCTCGGACTCGGCGCCATAGCGGGTCAAAAGGTCGATGTTCTCGACCGGCAGATAGAGTTTGGAATCCCCCGCGTAGTGGATTTCGAGGCAATCGTGCGGCGCCTGCTGAACCTCAAGGGTCTTGAGGCCCTCATAACGTCCGATGCCATGGTCGATGTGCACCACCAGATCACCGGGCGAAAGCGATGAGGCCTCAGCCAGAAAGTTGGCGGCGCGGCGTTTCTTCTTGGGCCGGGCCAGCCGGTCGCCCAGGATGTCGGTCTCTGAAATAACCGCCAGATTGTCGGTCTCAAACCCGTGCTCGAGCGGCAACACCGCCCGCAGCGGCCGCTTCGGGTCAGCCGCCTTGGCGGCCTGCCAATAGGGCGACAGCGATATGTGGTTCAGTCCGTGGTCGCCCAGCATGGTGGCTAGCCGCTCGGACGAGCCCTCGCTCCACGACGCAAACACAACCCGCTTGCCTGAAGCGGTCAGGGTATTGGCGTGAACAGCGGTGGCTTCGAACAGATTGACGCTGTCCTGGGCGCGTTCGGCGGTGAACTGGCGGCCCATGTGGGCGCCCATGTCGATTACGCCCGCGCCATCCTTCTTGAAGGGCGAAAAGCGCCGATTGGCGAACTCCGCCAACCGAAGTTCAAAAGCCTCGGCCGTTAAATAGAGGTGGTCCGGCGACAGGGCCCGATAGTGGGACGACCGCTCGGTGTCGCTTCGCGCATCGAAGGCATCAGCGATCATCGTCAGACGCTCATCGCGCGCCTCGGCGGCGAGGTGATCGACGGCGATCAGGCTGTTGTCAGGCAGATAGTCGAACAGGGTCTCCAGCCGCTCGTAGAGCAGCGGCAGATAGTGCTCCAGGCCCTGACGGCGCTGTCCGGCGGAGACGGCCTCATAGAGCGCATCGTCGCCGGGCGCGCCGAACGCCGACAGATAGCCGGTGCGGAACCGCGAGATGGTTTCCTTGTCGAGCAGGGCCTCCGAGACCGGCAACAGGTCGACCGCCTGCAACTGCCGTGTCGATCGCTGGGTGATCGGATCGAACGAGCGGATCGACTCCAGGGTGTCGCCGAACAGATCAAGCCGCACTGGCTCTTCTCCGCCCGGCGGGAAGACATCGATGACGCCGCCGCGAATAGCGAACTCGCCCCGGTCCGAAACCGTCGAGGCGCGGGAATAGCCGTTGACTGCGAAATAGCGCTCCAGATCGGCCATCACCACGTCCTGGCCGGGACGGGCGCTATAGCCTGCTGTCGCCAGAACATCGCGCGGCGGCAGCTTCTGGATCAGCGAATTGACCGGCGTAACCAGAAGGCGCGGCCTGGCGTCCAGCCCTCGCGCCAGCCGGTCCAGCACCGCCATGCGCTGGGCCGAGACGACACCCGACGGGCTGATGCGATCATAGGGCAGGCAGTCCCACGAGGGCAGGAACAGGATCTCGACCTCGGGCGCAAAGAACGCCATGGCGCCGATGAAGGCCTGGGCGCGTGAGCCATCACGAGCGACAAAAACCGACAGGCCGCCGCGAGCCCTCGCAATGTCAGCCATGACCAGGGCGTCAAAGCCCTCGGGCGCACTGGCCAGATCGAGCCGGCCGGGCATCTCGGCGACGCGTTTGAGGTCTGCCTTGTCCATGCCTCAGGACCCGGAGATGTCGCCGGAGGCGACCGGCAAGGCGCGCTGAAACTCCTTCAGCATGTCCAGGATCGGCGTGTCGAACCGGGCCGGCGGCGGCGACTTGCCGGCGATCCAGGCGAAGATGTCGTGGTCGTCCTCGGCCAGCAAGGCTTCGTAGGTGTCGAGCTCGGCGGGCGTGAAACTGCGGACATGCAGGTCCGTAAACGGCCCCAGAATGAGATCCGCTTCCCGAAATCCGCGCCGCCAGGCCCGGAACACAATCCGCCCTATTCGCGTCTCGTCCATCAAGGGGCCGGGGTATAGGCCGTGGGGCGACGGGACGCCAGCCGTTAAACCGGCCAGAACGGGATCAACATCGGTGTGCGGGCGGCGTAGGCGTCGTAGTCCGCCTCGCCCAGTTCGGCGCGCAGGAACCGCTCTTCCAGCCGCGCCTTGATCCAGAACGAGAGGGTCCAGAGCGCGGCGCCCAGAAAGCTGATCGGATCCAGCTTGAGCGCGGCCAGGGCGAACCCTGACACTATCAGCCCTGTGTAGATGGGATGGCGAACCAGCCGGTAGGGTCCAGTGTCGACTACATGGTGGCCTTCCCGGGTCATGACGGTTCCCGACCAGAGGGACCCGAGGTGTAGGCGCGCCCACCAGCAGAACGCAAATCCCGCCGCCATGGCGCCGATCAGCAACCCGTCCAGCGGCCAGGGCGCGGCGATGCCTGGATTGGTGCTGGCCATCAACATGCCAAACCCGATGAGGAAGATGACGGTATAGAGTGTCTGGGCGCCAAACTGCGGCCGGCTGGCCGTCCGCCGCGTCCAGGCCGCGGCCAGGAGCCACGAGAGCCAGAACAGACCCGCAAGACCGTAAGCTGTTTGTACAGAAGCCGGCACGCGAGCATCCTCCGCTTCCAACCCTAGGCGCCGCACAAACCATCGGCAAGGCGCCGCAAGCCGCGCTAAGGTTGCGACATGCGGCCGGAGATTCTCTTCCCCCTGTTTGCGCCGGCGACCTCGCTGAAAGGCGTGGGGCCGAAGCTCGCGCCGCTGGTCGAAAAGCTGGCTGGCCCGCTGGTGCGCGATGTGGCCTTCACCTTGCCGCAGGGTCTGGTTCACCGGCGGCGCACGACTTGCGCAGCGGCGGTGGACGGCGAGGTGCAGACCTTTGTCATCCATGTCCACGAACACCAGAAGCCAAGACGCGAAGGCCTGCCCTACCGGATCCGCGTCGCCGACGAGACTGGATTTCTGTTCCTGATTTTTTTCAAGGTGTTTGGAGACCATCTGCTGCGATCCCACCCGGTCGGCAGCGCTCGGGCGGTGAGCGGCAAGGTCGAACGGTTCCGCGAGGTGGAGTTGCAGATGACCCACCCGGATTATCTGATCGACGCCAAACTTGTGGACGAGATCCCCGCCGTCGAGACGGTCTATCCGGCGACTGCGGGACTGCCGTCGCGCACGGTGCGCAAGCTGGCGCTGGAGGCGGTCGAGCGCGCCCTGTCCTTGCCCGAATGGATCGATCCGGCGTGGAAAGCGCGCCAGCGCTGGCCCGACTGGCGCGAGGCGCTGATCGCCGCTCACCACCCGCAGAGTGAGCTTGATCTGGCGCCGCAGTCGATCAGCCGCCGGCGGCTTGGGTACGATGAACTGCTGGCCCACCAGCTGGCTCTGGCCCGGCGCAAGGCGGCGTTCAAGAAGGGCGATGCGCCGGCGATCCCCGTCAGCGGGTTGGCTGACCAGCTTGAGGCCGCCCTGCCCTTCAAACTGACAGGCGCGCAAGTCCGGTCCTTGGCCGAGATCCGCGGCGACCTGGCGTCGGGCAAGCGCATGAGCCGGCTGCTGCAGGGGGATGTCGGGTCGGGCAAGACGGTGGTGGCCATGCTGGCGGCGGCCGATGTGGCGGCGGCCGGCGGACAGTCGGTGATCATGGCGCCGACGGAGATCCTGGCCCGCCAGCATTTCGAGACCATCACTGCGCCGCTGGAGGCGATCGGTGTTGAGACTGTGCTGCTGACCGGTCGCGACAAGGGATCGGCGCGGGCGGAGAAGCTGCGCGGGATTGCCTCGGGCGAGGCAGGCGTGATCGTCGGCACCCATGCGCTGTTCCAGGACGACGTGGCGTTCAAAGCCTTGACCCTGGCGGTGATCGACGAGCAGCACCGGTTCGGGGTCAATGAGCGCAAGCGGCTGCAGGCCAAAGGCGAGGCCGCCCACCTGCTGGCCATGTCGGCGACGCCCATTCCGCGCACCCTTGAACTGACGGTCTATGGCGATCTGGATGTCTCCAGGCTGGAGGAAAAGCCTCCGGGCCGCACGCCTGTTGCCACAAGGGCCGTGCCGACCGGGCGGATGGACGAGATCGTCGAGCGGCTGCGCCAGGTCACAGCCGCCGGCGCCCAGGCGTTCTGGGTCTGCCCGCTGGTGTCCGATTCCGACCTCAGCGATCTGGCGGCGGCCGAGAGCCGGGCGGCCCATCTGCGCCAGGCCATCGGCCCCTCCGTCGGTCTGGTCCACGGCCAGATGGCGGCGGCCGACAAGGACCAGGTCATGGCCGACTTTGCCGACGGCAAGGTCTCGGTGCTGGTGGCCACCACCGTGGTCGAGGTGGGGGTCAATGTGCCCAACGCCTCGATCATGGTCATCGAGCACGCCGACCGCTTTGGCCTGGCCCAGCTCCACCAGCTGCGCGGCCGGGTTGGCCGCGGCGCCCGCGAGAGCGCCTGTGTGCTGCTCTATGACCCGCCGCTGTCCAAGACCGGCGAGGCGCGGCTCAACATCCTTCGCGAGACCGACGACGGGTTCCTGATCGCCGAGCGGGACCTGGAACTGCGGGGCGGCGGCGATCCGCTGGGTTTGAAACAGAGCGGCTTTCCGGCCTATCGCCTGGCCGATCCGGTGGCCCACCGCGACCTGATCGCCCCGGCGGCGGACGAGGCCCGGCTGATCCTGGCGCGGGACCCTGACCTGACCAGCGAGCTGGGCCGCAAGGTCCGTGTGCTGATCGAGCTGTTCGACTGGCGGCCTACCGGCGCGGCGGATGCGGGTTAAGGTCCTCCCTGGTAATTGACAGGGCCGCGACCCGGGCTTTCGCGTCGGCGGTGAGGTCGGCATAGAACCAGTTGTAGGGGCGAACGCGGACACTGTCGGCCCAGTTGGCGCGGCCGCGCAGCGACGGCGAACGGGGCCGGGTCACCTGCAGGATGCCGTCGACACACTGGGCGCCGACCTGGTGAGACTGGATGCCCGGCTGATCGCCCCAGTCTAGACCTGAGGCATTGGCGGCGCCGAGATTGTGGTCCGTGGTCGCCGGCTCGCTGGTCGTGGCGCCCAGCAGGGGGTTCACGCAGAGTAACGGCGCCTCGGCCAGGCGAACCAGCCGGCCGCTCTGCCACTGTGCGGCGTGGTGGCGCAACTGGTCGTGCAGCAGACCATCTTCAGAGCCGATATTGGCGCGATAGCCGACGACACAGTGGGCCTGATCGCGGCCCTGGCAGGCCGGAAGAATCGAGTCCGGCGCGTGGCCGGCGGCGGGCTCAAGCGTCTCGAGCAGATACAGGGCGACGAACCGCCCGCGGTACTCGGGGTGCTCGGTCAGGGTCTCCAGCGCCAGCCGGTTGGCCAGCAGCGCGCCCTGCTCGACCCCGACGATGATAAAGGGGCGGTCGCCTGCATAGTCCGTCAGGTAGCGGGCGAAGGCGGCCTTGATGTCTTCAAAGGCAAAGGCGCGGGCGTCGCGGGCGTCTTCGCGCAGGGTGATCTGGGTATAGAGGCTGGCCTGGCGATAGCGCGGCGCAAAGACCCGGCCGACCTGGGCGAAGGGGCCGGCATAGTTGGGGATCATAAGACGGTTCAGCAGCTCAACCGCGTTGGGGTCATCGATCGGGCCGTTCCAGTTGCGACCCTCGAAAGTGGTCGGGTGCACAAAGAAGACGTCGACCACGGAAGTCTCGGTGCCCGGCCTGGGTAGCAGGGCCCATGAAGCGGGCCTGGCGTAGTCGGGGGCCGGGGGCGGGGTCCAGGTCTGGAACGGCACGGCCGGATCCATCAGGGCCTCGCGGATGGCGCCCCACCAGACCAGGGTCGAGGCGCCCACGACCACGGCGACGGCGAAGACGATCAGGCAGAACCAGTGGGCCAGACGCATCCGCTTCGGCTTGAGCGCCGCGACCTTGCGAAGGATTGCGCCAAGTCCCATCGGCATTCGCTCAGCCCGCCACCCGCCGCTTGGCCAGGGCGTCGTACTCGAGCAATTCGGCGACGAGGGCCTCGAACTGACTCATCGGCACCATGTTGGGCCCGTCAGACGGGGCGTGGTCCGGGTCGGGGTGGGTTTCCATGAACACGCAGGCCACGCCCACCGCCACGGCGGCGCGGGCCAGAACCGGCACAAACTCGCGCTGGCCGCCCGAAGTCGTCCCCTGCCCGCCCGGTTGCTGGACCGAATGGGTGACGTCGAACACCACGGGACAGCCGATTTCGGCCAGGATCGGCAAGGCGCGCATGTCGGAGACCAGGGTGTTGTAACCAAAGCTGGCCCCGCGCTCACAGACCAGGACGTTGGGGTTGCCGGTCGAGGTGATCTTGGCGGCGACGTTCTTCATGTCCCAGGGCGCGAGGAACTGGCCCTTCTTGACGTTGACCGCCTTGCCGGTGCGGCCGGCGGCCAGCAGCAGATCGGTCTGGCGGCAGAGGAAAGCCGGGATCTGCAGTATGTCGACAACGCTGGCGGCATGGGCGCACTGGTCGATCTCGTGGACGTCGGTGATCACCGGCAGGCCGACGCTCTCGCGGATCTCGGCGAAGATCGGCAGGGCGTCCATCAGGCCTATTCCGCGCTGGGTCGAGACCGAGGTGCGGTTGGCCTTGTCGAAGCTGGTTTTGTAAATCAGGCCTATCTTCAGCCGGTCGGCGATCTCCTTGAGCGCGTGGGCGGTCTCCAGCGCATGCTGACGGCTTTCCAACTGGCAAGGACCGGCGATGATCGACAGGCGCAAGGCGTTGCCGATGCGGACGGGCTCGGCGCCGGGAGCCGATACGGTGACAATGGCGTTGGGCTGGGTCATGGGTTTTCTTAGCCGCCGTCGCCGGTTTGCGCCATCACTTGCGCCATCGCCCGATCGGCAGGATCAGCGCTGGACGACAGGCCCGCGATGACCCCTTGCCGGTCCGCCTCGGCCCGGTTCTGCGAGAGTTTGCGTTTGGCCTCGATGCGGTCGATCGAAAGCTCGACGCCGACAAGGGCCGCCATCATGCGCGCCAGGTAGTTTTCGGGCGCATCGGCCATGGCCCAGGGCTGTTCCCTGCCCGCTTCGAACCGGTCGACCAGCCGGGCCAGATGCGAGGCCAGCCATTCTGGTTCGGGGTGGAATGTCAGGCGCCCATAGACGTGGACAGCCTCGTAGTTCCAGGTCGGCACCACCCGGCCATGTTCGGCTTTCGAGGGGTACCAGGACGGCGAGATATAGGCGTCCAAACCCTGATAGATGACCATCGCCTGACCATCGCCGGCCCTTTGCCAGTGGGGATTGTCGCGCGGAACGTGGCCGCTGAGGGTTTGCCGGCCGGCATCGAACACGAAGGGCATATGGGTGGCGAACAGCCCGTCGGCACCGTGGGTGACTAGACAGCCGAGCCGTCCTGCGGCCAGCATAGCCCTGGCCTCGGCGGCATCACTTACGTTGAAGGCGTCGTGGAGATACATGCGGCCTCGATAGCAGGGGTTCGAGCCAGGCCTCCGGCCGCGGCCTAGTTTTTCGGCGCGTCGGCCTGGACCAGCTCCACCCGGTTGCCGGCGGGATCGGTGACCATGCCGGTGACCTGGGGCAGTTCGGGCGTACGGGTGGGTCCGGAAACAACCTTGCCGCCATTGGCGGCGATGGCGCTGAAAACCGCCGCCATATCGGAGACCGTCATCACCAGGTGCGGCACCGTGGCCGAGATCGGCTCGGCGGAGGTCATGATCACGATGCGGGCGGCTGGACTGGCGCGTGCGGCTTCCACGCTGGCGCCGAAGCCCAGGATCGATTCGCAAAGCCCCGGCGTACCGGCGCGGTCGATGACCGTGATCTCCCTGGCGCCAAACACGTTCTGATAGAATTTCGAGGCGGCTTGCACAGAAGCCTTGTCGTGCGCCGTGACGCGAGCGTCGCGGACACTGGCCTGGACGCTCTGTGCGAAAACCGGCGCCGCCAGCAGCGACAGAACAAGGGCGGCGGTTGCGGTGGTGCGGATCATGGCGTCCTCCCCAGGACATGTCTTTGATCGCCCACCATCGCCCAAGCCCCGGTCCGGCGCAATTGTCGCGCTTGCGGCCCGGCCACGGCGATCCCATACCAACGCCCGAATCACCTAGAGTGACCGCATGTCTACGCCCGCCCAATCCAGTCTGTTCGACGACGCCCTGGCGCCGGTACCCGCCGCGCCGCTGGCGCAGAGCCACGAGCCGCGCCCGGCGCCCGCCCCTGCGGGGTCGTACTCGGCCAAGGACATCGAGGTGCTGGAGGGCCTGGAGCCGGTCCGCAAGCGGCCCGGCATGTACATCGGCGGCACCGATGAGCGGGCGCTGCACCACCTGTTCGCCGAGGTGCTGGACAATTCGATGGACGAGGCGGTGGCCCGCCACGCCAAGCTGATCGAGGTGAAACTGAACGCCGACGGCTCGCTGACCGTGTTCGATGACGGGCGCGGTATTCCGGTTGATCCGCACCCCAACTATCCAGGCAAGTCGGCCCTGGAAGTGATCATGACCATGCTGCACTCGGGCGGCAAATTCTCGGGCAAGGCCTATGAAACCTCGGGCGGCCTGCACGGCGTGGGCGTCTCGGTGGTCAACGCCCTGTCCGAGCGTCTGGATGTCACGGTCTGGCGCGACGGGTTCGAACACAGCCAGTCGTTCTCGCGCGGCAAACCCCTAGGGCCCATCACGCGCGGCGAGCCATCCAGGAAGCACGGCACCGCCATCCGCTTTGTCCCCGACGAGGAAATCTTCGGCGAAAACTGCCACTTCAAGCCGGCCCGCATCTACCGCATGTCGCGCTCCAAGGCCTACCTCTTCCGGGGGGTCGAAATCCGCTGGAGCTGCGCGCCCGAACTGATCCGGGACACAACGCCCGCCACGGCCACCCTTTGCTTCCCCGGCGGCCTCGCCGACTTCCTGGCTGAACGGACCGCCAATATCGCCACGGTCACTGAAACCTTTGCCGGCCGCGTCGAGCGCCAGGGCGAGGCCGGCGCGGTCGAGTGGGCCATCACCTGGAGCCCGGCCGGGTTCGGCGAGGCCGACGGGTTCATGCAGTCCTACTGCAACACCGTGCCCACCCCCGAGGGCGGCACCCACGAGGCCGGCTTCCGAGCGGCGCTGACCCGGGGCCTGAAGGCCCATGCCGAGATGATCGGCGAAAAGCGCGCCGGACTGGTGACGGCGGAGGATGTGGCCGCCCAGGCCGGGGCCCTGATCAGCGTGTTCGTCAAGAATCCGGAATTCCAGGGTCAGACCAAGGAGCGGCTGTCGTCGTCCGACGCCCAGAAGCTGGTCGAGGCAGCCCTGCGCGATCCCTTCGACCACTGGCTGACCGCCAGCCCCAAGGCCGCGCGCCTGCTGCTGGATTTCGTCATCGAGCGGGCCGAGGAACGGCTCAAGCGGCGTAAGGACAAGGAAGTCGCCCGCGCCTCGGCGACGCGCAAGCTGCGCCTGCCGGGCAAGCTGGCCGACTGTTCGGGTGATGCCATGGACGGCACCGAGCTGTTCATCGTCGAAGGCGACAGCGCCGGCGGCTCGGCCAAACAGGCGCGCAACCGGCGAACCCAGGCCATCCTGCCCCTGCGCGGCAAGATCCTGAACGTCGCGTCCTCGACCAGCGGCAAGGCGGCGGACAACCAGGAAATCGGCAATCTGATGCTGGCCCTGGGCGTATCGGGCGGCAGCCGGTTCAACGCCGACGATCTGCGCTATGAGCGGATCATCATCATGACCGACGCCGACGTCGACGGCGCCCACATCGCCTCGCTGCTGATCACATTTTTCTACCGGACCATGCCGGGTCTGATCCGCGACGGACGGCTGTTCCTGGCCCTGCCGCCACTCTACCGCCTCAGCCATGGCGGAACGGTGGAATACGCCCGCGACGAGGCGCACCGCGACGAGCTGCTGGCCACGGTGTTCAAGGGCAAGAAGCCGGAGACCAGCCGGTTCAAGGGCCTGGGCGAGATGATGCCCGCCCAGCTGAAGGAAACCACCATGGAGCCCACCAAGCGCACGCTTGCGCGAGTGACCCTGCCCCGGTCGGAAGAAGCGGTGGAGGACCTGGTCGAGACCCTGATGGGCCGCAAGGCGGAACTGCGCTTCCGCTTCATCCAGGAGAACGCCGAGTTCGCTTCGGCCGACCTGGACGTCTGAAAAAGAGTCAGCAAAAACAACTTTTGCGCGCGTTTGATGTCGGCGGTTTGAGCTGTGGTGAATCGCGAGTCCTTGCGGGGCAAGGGTTTGGCGCCTGGGCGCAGGCCTGGCCCGCCTTTCGGCGGCGTCAAAACCTGTCAGCCTCCTTCCAGCATTTGTCAGCACAATGGGCTGGACCGTCAGTTCGCCCTGCGCGGGGCGTACGTCCGCGGCCGCCGAACCTGTTGGATCTGTAAACGAATGGCGGCAAAGGGATCTGGCGCGCGACATTCCGCCAGAGTCCGGCGCGGGGGGGGCGTCTGGCAAGCCTGCGTTGCGTCATACGGACCCGGGCCTGCGTGTGACGCCGGCCTTTAGGCCCGGACCACGTCCTTGCCGACCGGCATCAGGGCCATTATCCCGCTCGACAACGATGCGGCCGAACGGCCAGTAGCTGAACCCCGCCATCCGGAACGCCGCCGGCGCCCAGGGGATGCCCACGATGGTGAGCACCATGATGGCGCCGGCAAGAATCCACAGGGTTCCGGAGATGAAGCCTCCGAAGATGAACCAGAGGATGTTGAGCAGGCGGCGCATGGCGTTATCCGTGTGAAGTTGAATATCTGGTCGCAGATGGAGGCAATTGTCGCGCTGTTTCTCGCCCTTCGACACGGAACGGGGTTGCCGGCGATCATCCCATGATATGGATTCCCGTCAACGAACGAACCCTCGGGCCAGCGCCCTGAACCAAACCCCGCCCACGGGTTCAGTGTGGCGACCTCATCGATGACGGACACCAGCCATGATCCTGTTCTATTCACCCGGCGCCTGCAGCCTGGCCGACCACATCGCCCTGCATGAGGCGGGGCTGGATTTCGACCGTATCCGCGTCGACCTCAAGACCAGGACCACCGAGACCGGGCAGGACTATCTGACGGTCAGTCCCAAGGGCTATGTGCCGGCCCTGCAGCTGGATGACGGTGCGGTGCTGACCGAGAACATCGCCATCCTCAGCTGGATCAGCGACCAGTCGGCCGGCATGATCCCGCCGGGGGCCCTGGGACGCTACCGGCTGCTGGAGATGATGGCCTTTATCTCGACCGAAATTCACAAGGGCTTCAAGCCGTACTTCACGCCCGGGACGAGCGACGAGGCCAAGGCGGCGGCCGGCGAGACAATCAGCAAACGCCTCGGCTTTCTGGCCGAGCGAATGGACGGCCTGTTCCTGTTCGGTGAGACCTTTACTGTCGCAGACGCCTATCTGTTTGTGATGCTGCGCTGGGCGGCAAGGGTCGGGGTGTCCATTCCCGAGCCCCTGCCCGCCTGGTTCGAGCGCGTGAAACCGCGTCCTTCGGTCAAACTGGCCCTGGAGCATGAAGGCCTGACCTAGCAGACCTTCTACCGCGCGGCGGGCGCCCCGGCCCGGCCGGCCGCCGCCTGGGCCTCTTCGAAGCGGGCGCCGTTGAGGATGCCCTCAAGGCCGTAATTGCCCTCGTGACAGGCGTATTCGTAGATCCCCGGCGTCGAGTTGAACTCATATTCGCCGCCCCAGGCCGCGGTCCAGGTTTCCGGATCCTCGACGCGGAAGGCGTAGTGCAGACGGTTTGCGGCCACGCGGGTGAAGCGCTCGGTGACCTTTACGTTGGGCCCGGCGCCGCGCAGGTTCTGCTGGGGGTTGAAGCCGACGGTCTCGACCACAAGCGTGTCGCCGTCCCACCAGCCGATCGAATCGCCCATCCAAGTGCGCACGCCGTCGGTGCGGTGTTTTGAATTCAGGCGGACGATGCGCACGTCGTGGACCATCTCGACCCAGATGGCGACCGAGTCTTTCGTCTGCACGAAGCGATAGCTGTTGTTGTAGAGCTGGGGCGTCATCACCGGGCCGGAGCTGATGCCAAAGCTCATCATGCAGCGCTCGCCCAGCGAGCGGCCCTCGGGGTTGTCATTCTGGCCGGGGCGCACATTGGCCGGGCCGCTTTCACTGGACTCGATAAACTGGGTGCGCGGACCGCCGCGGCCCGCGCCGGCCGCGGGGCCGGACACGCGCGGCGGCATCTGGCCGTTGGCCGGGAAGGTGATCAGCGAGGTGCGCGGCTGGCCGTTGACGCGCATGATCAGGTCGCCCGGATCGGTCCAGCCGGCGTTGTAGCCGCAGGCCGTGCCGCGCGAGCCGCCACGGCATTCGTCCAGGGTGTCCGGGCCCTTTGCGAGCTGGATCCAGTTCTTCACGGTGTCGGGATCGGTGGGGGCGTTGATGCGGGCGTTGCGCACCACGGTGTCGCCCTCGATCTTGGCGGCCTCTTCGGTGGTCATGGCCAGGCGGTCGCCATAGGATGCGGGGCGGGTCAGCGGCGTGCTGGTGGCGTTGGTCCAGGTTCCCTGCAGGTCAGGCTTGCCCGTCGACAGACGCGGCACGCGATAACCGGCCTTGACCGTGGCGCGCGGCATGTCAGGCGCGCTCTGGGCGGCGGCCAGCGGCGGCAGGAATGCCAGGGCCAGGGTGCCGGCCATCAGGCGGGCGGCAAGTTTGTTGTTGAGCGTCACGGCAGCGTTCCTCGATTATTTTGAGGGACTCATAGCCGATTACGGGCGATCCGGGTATGGCCGACTAGCCGGGACTACAATGTTCCGGGTCCGGCGCGCTGGCTTCAGGCGCCGCGAAACCATAGCCGATCAGGGCCGTCCGGCCGCTGGCGAGGGTCACCGTGCCGCTGGCCGCCTGGCATGTGTTTGCGTGGGTCGCCGCATTGTCGAGGCAACGCTTTTCGCGGGCGCGCCAGCCGCGAATGGTGACTTCATCGCCCGGTTTCAGGGTCTGGCGGCAGACCCCGGCCCGAAGCAGAGCATTGGGCGTGCCGGCGCTGACCATCCAGTCCTGGGGCGGTTTGCCGGCATCAGCGACGGTCAGGATGATCTGGGAATGGGGATTGACCCACTGCACCTGCCTGACCGTGCCGGTCAGGATAATCGGCGCCTCTCCGTCGGCCTCGGCCTGAAAGGCGTGGTGGGCGAGCGCGAGGGCCGGCGCGGCGATGGCCAGGACGAGGATGACCAGGGCCGCAAGCCGCGTCATTTGCCCCGGGTTTCCGGCGGACTGCAGAAATCGGTCAACTGGGCCAGCAGTTGCTCGGGCGTGGCGCCGTAGCGGTCAAAGGATGAGTGGTTCAGAATCCGCGAGCCATCGACCAGGTTCGAGACGGTTCCGTCGGCCAGAATGATCGCCCCCCCGGCACCGCGGCAGGTCGCGACATGGGTCTCAGGGCTTTCCAGGCAACGCTTGTCCTTGGCCAGATGGCCGCGGATGGTGACGTTGTCGCCCGCCTTCAGGGTCGTGCGATTGAGGCCGACGCGTTCCAGGGTGGCAGGGGTGCTGCCTTCGAACATCCACTCAGGTTTCGTCGAATCATTGGGTTTGACGTGAACCCAGGTGTGGGGATTGACCCATTCGATCAGGGTCACCTTGCCGGTCACTGTAATGGGCGCGCACTCATACTCGGCCTGGAAGGCGTGGTGGGCCAGGGCCTGACCGGCGGGCGCTGCGAGCGCCACGAAAGCCGCGGCCAGGGCGGCGGTCAGGCGGGAATGCGATACCATCTCACGTCTTCCTTGAACGTAAGGACGGCCCGCAGGCAGGGGCCGCCTAACTGAATATGAACTAGCCCCTGCACGGGCGCCCGTCGTGTAGCGTACGGTTGCCGGCTTGTTACAGTGGTTTGTTTCAGCCAGATGGCAGAGACAGAGCCGGTCGATCAAGGATCACGTCGAGCGAGGACCCGGGCGCAGGCGCAGGCGCAGGCGGCGGTCCGGCGGCGATGCACTGTCACAGGCGCGACTTTCCCTGATGTCTGGATGCAGGCGCGCAGGCATGCGCATTCTGGGCATCCCGCCTGAACGGCGCCCTCGCCAACCCGCCCGTTTCGCGGTACCCTTGACCCGATTTTGTCCACAAAAAGAGCGGGACGCCTGATGCAGGCCTCGCCACCCGGAGGAAGCAAGATGAGCATTTCCCACAAGTTCGCGCGGTTTGCGTTCGCCGGCGCAGCCATTGCGTTGCTCGCCGGGTCCGTCAGCCAGGGCGCGGCCGGTCCCCAGCGGGTTGAAGACTTCCAGCTCGCCGACCAGACCTATATCGCCCGGCACCTGTACAAGCTGCACGACGCCAAGGCGGTGGTGCTGATCAGTTATCAGGCGGGCGACGCCACGGTGCGGGCCGATGCGCCGGCCTATGCGGCGCTGAAGAGCGCCTATGGCTCCAGGGGCGTTGAGTTCCTGATGCTCGATTCCAGGCTGGGCGAGACCCGCGAACAGGTCGCCGCCGACGCGGCCGCGTCCGGCCTGGGCATTCCCATCCTGTTCGACTACCAGCAGCTGATCGGCGAAGGCCTGGGCCTGACCCGCGCCGCCGAGGTGATCGTTGTCGACCCAAGGACCTGGACCGTCGCCTTCCGCGGACCGGTCGGTTCGGCCTCGACCAAGCGCGCGCTGGATTCCCTGGTAGCCGGCCAGTCGGTCGCCCTGGCGGCCCAGGCGCCCAAGGGCGGCGTCATCGCCTTCCCGCTCAAGGCGGCGGCCACCAAGTCTGCGGATATTTCCTACGCCCGCGACATCGCCCCGATCATCCAGGCCAAGTGCACCAGCTGTCACCAGCCCGGCGGCATTGGACCGATGGCGCTGAACAACTACGACCAGATCCGCGGCCACGCGCCGATGATCCGCGAAGTGATCCGCACCCAGCGCATGCCGCCCTATGGCGCCGATCCGACGGTTGGACACTTCACCGACGACGACCGCCTGTCGGCCGACCAGATCAAGACGCTGGTCCACTGGGTCGAGGCCGGCGCGCCGCGCGGCGCGGGCGATGATCCGCTGGCCAAGGTCACATTCCAGGCGCCGGACTGGCCGCTGGGCCGGCCCGACATGATCGTCGACATCCCCGAGGTGAAAATCCCGGCGACCGGCGTGATGCCCTACCAGAACCCCGTCGTGCCCTCGGTGATGACCGAAGGCCGCTGGATGAAGGCTACGACGTTCCGCATCACTGACCGCGCCGCCGTGCACCACATTCTGACGACGGTCATGCCCGGCCAGGTCAAGGCCGGCGATATCGCCACCTCGACGATCGGCGGCGTCTCCATCGGCGGCTACGGCCCCGGGCGTATGTCCAACACCAGCCCGCCGGACATGGGCGTGTGGATCCCGCCGTCGGGCGGCGTCGCCTTCCAGAACCACTATACGCCCTATGGCAAGGAGACGACCGAGAAGACCCAGATGGGGATCTATTTCTATCCCAAGGGTCAGGAGCCGAAATATCCCCTGCGCACCTTCGGCGTTTTCGACTTCGGAATCAGCATTCCGGCCGGTCAGGAATACCACCCCGAGATCGCCTATATCGACATTCCCAAGGACGCCATCCTCTACGGTCTGACCCCGCACGCCCACCACCGCGGCGGCTCGGCCCAGGTGTCGATCAAGTTCCCGGAGGGCCACGAGCAGATGCTGCTGTCCCTGCCGAAATACGACTTCAACTGGCAGTACGAGTATTATCTGGCCGAGCCCCTGACCATGCCGGCCGGCTCGCGGATCATTACCCGCTGGACATATGACAACTCGACCCGCAACCCCGACAACCCCGACGCCACCCGCAACGTGGTTTGGGGCGAGCAGTCGGATGAGGAAATGCTGGCGCTGTACATGCACTACCGCTGGGTCGGCGAGACCACGACGGCGCTGCACGACGACTATGACCGGATCCTGTCGCAAGGTCAGCTGATGGGCGCGCTGGATGACAGCCTGGATGGCAAGCTGCAGATGGCCGAGCTGCGCGGAGCCCAGGCCGCGCGCCTTAAAACCGCGTTTACGGCCCTGGACGCCAACAAGGACGGCGGACTGGACAAGACCGAGATCGCGGCCGCGACGGCGGCTCCGGCCCGTCGCGCGGCGGCTCCGGCCGCAGCGGGAGCGACGGCTGCGGCGCCTACGGCGCGGAACTGATATCCGGCGGCGAACGCCGCCGGATCAGCACCAGGGCCAGACCCGCCGTCGCGGCGAAAGCTGCGCCGGCGACGAAGGTCGTCTTTGGGCCAAAGGCTGACCAAAGCCCGCCGGCCAGGGTGCTGGACGCCAGCATCAGCACGCCGGTCACCAGGTTGAAGACGCCAAAGGCGGTTCCTCGCGCATCCGCAGGCGCAGCGTCGGCCACCATGGCTGACATCACCCCCTGCGTCAGGCCCATGTGCAGGCCCCACAAGGCCACGCCGGCCAGAACCGCGGCGAGAGACTGCGCCAGGGCCAGAGTGAGGTCGGCAATGACCAGGACCACCAGCCCGGCCGCCAGCAGCAGGCGGCGATCGACGCGGTCAGACAGGCTGCCGGCGGGACCGGAAACCAGCGAATAGACCACGTTCATCAGCACCAGAACCAGCGGGACCAGCGCGATCGCCAGGCCGGCGCCCTGCGCTCTCAATAGCAGGAAGGCCTCGCTGAACCGGGCCATGGTGAAGATCGACCCGATCGCGACCACGACCCAGAACGCCGGACTGAAGGCGCCGATCCTGCCCCAGCGGATGGGTTGTCGCGCCACGGCGGCCGCCGAGGGCCGGTCCGGCTCGCGAATGCCGACCACCAGCAGCAGGACCGCAAGCGCGGCCGGAATGACCGCCCAGACAAAGACGGCGCGGATGTTGTCGGCCAGCAGCCACATCAATCCGACGGCGATCAGCGGCCCGAGAAAGGCGCCCACCGTGTCGATCGACTGACGCACGCCATAGGCCAGGCCGCGGGCGTGGGCCGGGGTCACATCGGCCACCAGGGCGTCGCGCGGCGCGCCCCTGATCCCCTTGCCGACCCGGTCAAAGAAGCGCGCGGCCATCACTTCGAACACGGTGGAGGCCATGGGAAACAACGGCTTGGTCAGGGCGCTGAGCCCATAGCCGATGACCGCCAGCAGCTTGCGCTTGCCCAGCCGGTCGGACAGCCAGCCGGAATAGACCTTGGTGATGGCCGCCGTGGCCTCGGCGATGCCGTCGATTAGGCCGAGCGCTGCGGCGCTGGCGCCCAGTCCGGTCACCAGAAAGACCGGCAACAGGCCGTGGATCATCTCGGACGAGATATCCATGAACATCGAGACGAACCCCAGCGTCCAGACGCTGCGGGGCACATGTTTCAATCGTTCGGAAAATCCAGCCAATGAACGAGTCCGGCCTGAAAATGGTGCGGATGAGAGGACTCGAACCTCCACGCCTTTCGGCGCTGGAACCTAAATCCAGTGCGTCTACCAGTTCCGCCACATCCGCTTGCTCCGGGGCATAGGCGCAGGTCCCGGTCGGCGCAAGACGATAGCCGCTTGATCCCTCCCGGCGCCGGTGGGAAATTGCCCGCATGCCGGCTCTGAAGTCCTTTGACGCCATCATCGCCGCGACACCGGAGGGGCGGGCCTATCTGCCCCTGCCCTTCGAGCCCGGCGACATCTGGGGCGGAACACCTGTGCATCTAGGCGGCGCGATCAATGCGATGCATTTCCGGGGCCGGGTCGAGGCCTTTGGCGCCGGCAAGGGACTGGTCCTGACGCCCATGTGGCTGCGCGCCTGCGGGCTGTCGGCGGGCGACCGCGTCTCGGTGATCCTTGCCGCCGAAGGGCCGCTGCGCAGCGACATGGCGCCGGACCTAGCCGAAGCGCTCGGCGCCGAGCCGGCTGTTGCGGCGTTCTGGGAAACGCTGGCCCAGTTCTATCGCAAGGCCTATGTGCGCTGGATCGACGGCACAAAGGGAAAGCCGGACCTGCGCGCGGCGCGGATAGCCGAGGTCGTCGGACTGCTGAAAGCGGGCGTAAAGGCGCGGCCCAGGACCCCGGGCCGCTAGAAGCGATGCCTGTGAAGCCGAAAGCTCCTGAAGAGCCGGCCTTGCTGTCCGGCGGCAACCCACAGATCGCCAAGGGCGACGGCGATGGTCCGGTCCAAGCCTATATCGCAGCCATGCCCGGCTGGAAGCGCGATGTGGGCCTACGCCTGGACGCCCTGATCATGGCCGCCGTTCCCGGCGTGCAGAAGGCGGTCAAATGGAACTCACCGCTTTACGGTCTGAACGGGCGCGGCTGGTTCCTGGGGGTTCACTGCTACGCCAGCTACGTCAAGGTGGCCTTTTTCCGCGGCGCGGCGCTGCACCCGGTTCCGCCCGGCGGCTCGAAGAGCCCCGACACGCGGTATCTGGACATCCGCGAAGGCGACAAGATCGACGAGGTCCAGTTCACCGCCTGGGCAAGGCAGGCCAGCCAATTGCCAGGCCAGAAGATGTAGACGGCAGGGCAGCAACGGTTACTCAAAAAAGGCGACAACAATGATCAAGATACCAGCTGGCGAGGCGGCAAGCGGAGGCTCTCCTTCCGAGATGATCGACGGCAGGATCGCGGCTCTGAGCGATTGGCGTGGAGAAACGCTGGGCCGAATCCGGAAGTTGATCAAACAGGCCTGCCCCGACGTGGTTGAAACCTGGAAATGGCGTGGGGTTCCGGTCTGGGAACACGGCGGTATCCTGTGCACCGGCGAGACCTACAAGGCGGTCGTCAAGACCACCTTCGCCAAGGGCGCATCGCTGGACGATCCGTCCGGCCTGTTCAACTCCAGCCTCGACGGCAATACCCGGCGGGCGATCGATTTCCGCGAGGGCGAGACGATCAACGAAGAGGCATTCAAGGCTCTGGTCCGGGCTGCCGTAGCGCAGAACGTCAAGCCGCGAGGCTGACGGCAGTCCGGGTCTAATGCTTTTTCGCGTAAGGCCCGGCGGCCTGGAGGAAGGTCAGGGGATGGGCGCGGGCGGCGTCGCCACCGACGCCGGTCGCAGTGGCGATCTTCCAGGCCAGCCAGATCAGATAAACCGTGCCTGCGGCCCACAGGATGTCCTGCAGGATCGGAAAGGCGATGAACAGCCCGCCCAGGCCTGCGCCGACGCAGGCCATCATGAAGGCGAACCCCAAAACCACACCCGCCATGTGCGGGATCGTGCGCCGCATGCCGAAATTGGCGCCGGAGGCCAGCAGCATGGCGTTGTTCGGCCCCGGGGTCATCGAGGCCGCCAGGGCGGACAGGCAAAAGGCGATCAACTGGTCGGGCGCCATGGGCGATTTGCCGGGGCGAAGGCATGAAAAACCCCTCGCGGAGACCGGGAGGGGTGAGGCTGGATCAGGTTTTCGCGGCGGCTAGCGGCGGCGATTGGCCCTGACCCGGACGCGTACCATTTTAGCCTCGGAACGAAGCTTGGCCACAACGGCGGCGGTGGCGATTGCGAGCACAATGGCGGCAGCGGACATAATCATGAACAAAAACCTAATGCTGATTGGATAAAAATGCAACTCACCCACGTCCATAGAGACGTTTTAGCACAGGGGGCGCCAGGTCGGGCAGGTCCTCGGCGATCAGACCAGGGCCAAATGAGGCTCCGGCTTCGGCATGAATCCAGGCCCCGGCGCAGGCTGCCTCGAAGCTGTCCATGCCCTGGGCGATCAGGCCGCCGATGAAGCCGGCCAGCACATCACCGGAGCCCGCCGTGGCCAGCCAGGGCGCGGCCTCGACGTTGACCGCCGCTCGCCCCTCCGGACAGGCGATGACGGTGTCGGGACCTTTCAGCAGCACCACGCACCCTGCCCGCGCCGCCGCCTGACGCGCGGCGGTGATCCGCTCTGGCGTGGCGGCCAGCAGGCCGGGGAAGATGCGCTCGAACTCACCGGGATGGGGGGTGAGCACATCGTCGCGGTCCAGCAGGCTGAACAGCTTGGGCGGATCGTCCTGGAACGAGGTCAGGGCGTCGGCGTCGACCACCAGCGCCGCGCCGGTGCGCGCCAGGGTCTGGACTTCAGCAACGGTCAGCGAACCGACTCCGACCGCCGGTCCGATGATCACCGCGTCGGCGGCGTCCGCCAGCCGCAACAGGTCCGCATCGCCGTCAAAACCGCGCAGCATGATGGCTTCAAGGTGGGCCGCGTTGGACGCAAGCGCATCCGGGGACGACAGCACGGTCACGAGGCCGGCCCCGATCCGAAGGCCGCCGCGCGCCGCGAGCCGGGCCGCGCCGGTGTTCCAGGGCCCGCCGGAGACCACGGCCAGCTGGCCACGGGCGTGTTTGTGAGTCTGGCTCTGGGGCCAGGGAAAGGCCTTGAGCCACAGGGCCGGGGTATTGACGTGCAGACTGCCGCTCGCCGGCGCCAGGCCGATGTCGGCGACCAGGATCTCGCCGCACAGACTGCGGCCCGGCAGCAGGACGTGCGCGGGCTTGCGGCTGTGGAAGGTGACGGTCAGGGCGGCGGCGAAAGCGTCCTTGCCCAGGCAATGACCTGTGTCGCCTGCGAGGCCGCTGGGCACATCGACGGCCACCACCTTGCGGCGATCACTGACGCGGGCGCGGGCGGCCACGGCGCCTTCGAGGGGGCGCGACAGACCGGCCCCGAACAGGGCATCGACAACCAGTTCGGCTTCGCGATCGTCGGGGGCCAGATCAATGGTCCGCCCACGCCAGCGGTCGGCCTTGCGTTTGGCCTCAGGCGTCTGCGGCGCGGCGGATCGTTCGACCCACACCGGCCAACCCCTGCGCTTGAGCCGGCGGGCGATGACATAGCCGTCGCCGCCGTTGTTGCCGGGCCCGCACAGCACGGCGGTCGCCCTTGGCGTCCAGCGCGCGCAGATGGCGTCGGCCACGGCGGCGCCGGCCCGTTCCATCAGGGTGACACTCAGAGTCCCGCCGGCGATCGCCGCCGCATCCGCCGCAGCCATTTCGGCCACGGTGAGAATATTCTGCCCGGTCGGCATGCCCCTAGAGAACTCCTGTCACAGCCTCGCGACCAGCCTCGCAGAGATGCAGCACGCCGTCACGCACCTCGAAGGTGGTGATCGAAGCGTGGTCCGGCTTGAAGGTCAGCACCTTGTCCGAGCCGGTCAGCAGCGAGACGGCCGCATTGATCGCAACATAGTGGCTGAACACTGCCGTTCCTTCGCGCAGGGTCAGAGCCGCCAAGATATCGCGCCGCCAGGCCTCGTAGTCGATGTCGCCGACAATTTCGCTCCAGCGGCCGGCAAAGGCGGTGCGTAGCCAGGCGGAACGGTCATCGTGGCTGACATTTGCCGGCGTCGCGATCTCGCCGAACACCGGATCGATGATGGCCTCGACGCCCAAAGCACGGGCAGTCGGATCGGCCGTCTCGCGGCAGCGGCGCAGGGGCGATGACATGACCGCTGTGGGACGAAATTGCGCTGGAAGGGCCAAAAGCGTGTCCCGCGCGGCCTCGGCCTGGGCCATTCCGGTCGCATCCAGCCCTGGATCGGTGTCGGAACCCTGCCCCCAGGTCGATTCCGGCTTTCCGTGCCGTATCATGTAAATTCGTCCCATACCCTCTCCTCAAGCCGTGACTGCCTCATTTTGAGGCGATAGGTGGTCAAAATTTGCGCTGGTCACCAGACCGTGGTCAGCTTATTCGTCCGGGCGCGCCAAATCGTTGCCGCGCGCCGCGCGGGCAGGCTAATTCGCCGCGTTCGCAGGCGTCCACACTCAAAAGTCAGTCATGAAAAAAATTGAAGCTGTCATTAAGCCGTTCAAGCTCGACGAAGTGAAGGAGGCCCTTCAGGAGTTGGGTGTCCAGGGTATGACCGTTCTGGAGGCCAAGGGATACGGCCGTCAGAAAGGACACACCGAACTTTACCGGGGAGCTGAATACGTCGTCGACTTCCTGCCCAAGATAAAGGTCGAGGTGGTTGTCGATGACGCCCAGCTTGGCGCGGTTATCGAAGCGATCTCAAGCGCAGCGCGCACGGGCCGCATCGGCGACGGCAAGATCTTTATCTCCGACATAAGCGACGTTATCCGCATACGAACGGGTGAAACCGGACCCGCAGCCGTATAAAAGCCAACGATCCATCGAGAACTCAATCAAGGGGACTATCCGACATGACGACCGCCAAAGACATCCAGGCGCTGATCAAGGAAAAAGAGGTCCAGTATGTGGACGTCCGCTTCACCGACATCCGCGGCAAGCTGCAACACGTCACTTTCGACCTGGATCTGGTCGATGAGGATTTCCTGACCGACGGCACCATGTTCGACGGCTCGTCGATCGCCGGCTGGAAAGCCATCAACGAAAGCGACATGAAGCTGCGTCCCGACCTGGAGACCGCTCACATCGACCCCTTCTACCAGCAGACCACCCTGGTTCTGCACTGCGACGTGGTAAACCCGGACGATGGCACGCCCTACAATCGCGACCCGCGCTCGATCTCCAAGGCGGCGCTGAACTACGTCAAGTCGTCGGGCATCGGCGACACCGTGTTCTTCGGCCCGGAAGCCGAGTTCTTCATCTTCGACGAAGTGAAGTGGAACACCGAACCGCACAACACCGGCTATTCCTACGATGCCTACGAACTGCCCAAGAACACCGGCGCCTCGTTCCCCGAAGGCAACCTGGGCCACCGCCCGGGCCCCAAGGGCGGCTATTTCCCGGTGAACCCGGTCGACAGCGCCCAGGACATGCGCGGCGAAATGCTGCAGATCATGGGCGAGCTGGGCATGAAGCCTGAAAAGCATCACCACGAAGTCGCGCCGGCCCAGCACGAACTGGGTCTGAAGTTCGACACCATGGTGGTCATGGCCGACCGTCTGCAGATGTACAAATACATCATCCAGAACGTCGCCAACGCCTATGGCAAGACGGCCACGTTCATGGCCAAGCCGATGTTTGGCGACAACGGTTCGGGCATGCACGTTCACCAGTCGATCTGGGGCGGCGGCAAGCCGCTGTTCGCCGGCGACAAATATGCCGGCCTGTCACAGATGTGCCTGTGGTACATCGGCGGCATCATCAAGCACGCCAAGGCCATCAACGCCTTCTCGAACTCGACGACCAACAGCTACAAGCGTCTGGTCCCCGGCTATGAAGCCCCGGTGAAGCTGGCCTATTCGGCCCGCAACCGCTCGGCCTCGATCCGCATTCCGCACGTCGACAGCCCCAAGGGCAAGCGTCTGGAAGCCCGATTCCCCGATCCGATGGGCAACCCGTACCTCACCTTCACCGCCCTGCTGATGGCCGGCCTGGACGGCATCAACAACCAGATCGATCCGGGTCCGCCCGCCGACAAGAACCTCTACGACCTGCCGCCCCGCGAACAGAAGAAGATCCCGGAAGTCTGCGGCAGCCTTCGTGAAGCTCTGGAAAACCTCGACAAGGACCGCGGATTCCTGAAGGCCGGCGGCGTCATGGACGACGATTTCATCGACGCCTACATCGAGCTGAAGATGGAAGAAGTGATGCGCCTGCAACTGCACCCGCACCCGGTCGAATTCGACATGTATTACAAGTGCTAGCAGCCTGAAGTTCAGGTAAAACTGGAGGGGCCGCGGTTGACGCCGCGGCCCTTTTCTACGCCGCCTTCAGCTTCTCCAGCCCGGCCAGGGTCTGCGCGCAGGCGCGGGCGACTTCCTGGCCCTTGACGACGAAGTGCTCGCGGAAGAACCGCTGGTGCTCGTCGTGGCCATGGAAGTGGTGGGGCGTCAGTACGGCGGAGAATACCGGGACATCTGTCTCCAGCTGCACCTGCATCAGGCCGTTGATCACGGCCGCAGCCACAAAGTCATGGCGATAAATGCCGCCGTCGACGACCAGGCCGGCGGCGACAACCGCGTCATAACGGCCGGACCTGGCCAGGCGCTTGGCGTGAAGCGGGATTTCGAAGGCGCCAGGGGTTTCGAAATAGTCGATCTTGCCCGCTGAATAGCCGAGTGACGCCATTTCAGCCGAAAACGCGGCCCTGGCCACATCGACGATGTCGCGGTGCCAGCAGGATTGTACGAAGGCGATACGGGACATGGAATTCTTGCTCCTCAAGACAACCAGGAACACGAACACCGGGCAAACAGACGCCGCCGCGAGCGGAACCCTGCGGCGCCGGCGCGGATACCTCTGCGGTTCTCTTTCATCCGGACTTTAACCGTCGGCTCCGGAGTTGCGCCGGATCTGCTGACCTCTTCGATGGACTGAAGAGCGCTCGCGGGCTTGTGCGATCGTTTGCACTCACCGCCGGTGGGGACTTTCACCCCGCCCTGAGAACGTGGCCCCTCCTTTCGGAAGGACAATCAAAGGATAGGCCTTGCGCACCTGCGCCGCAACCGGGGTAGAACAGCAGGCAAGCACGATGATCTGGAGCGCGACCGATGACTGAACTCAAGGAAGGCGACCTTGCCCCCGACTTCACCCTGCCGACCGATCAGGGCCAGGTGTCTCTTTCGGGCCTGAGAGGCAAGACCGTGGTGCTCTATTTCTACCCCAAGGACGATACGTCCGGCTGCACGGTCGAGGCCCAGGACTTCACCGCCCGCCTGGCCTCATTCCGCAACGCCGGCACCGAAGTCATCGGGGTTTCAAAGGACAGCGCCAAGTCCCATGCCAAGTTCCGCACCAAGTACGACCTGGCCCACACCCTGGCGGCCGACGAGGACATGGCGGTAATGGAGGCCTACGGCGTGTGGGTCGAAAAGAGCATGTACGGGCGCAAGTACATGGGCGCCTCACGCGACACCTTCCTGATCGGCCCTGACGGCGTAATCCAGAAGATCTGGCGCAAGGCCAAGGTTCCAGGTCATACGCAGGACGTCCTGGCCGCGATCAAGGCTGGCTAAGCGCCAGGCGCCCGCTTTTGCGACACGTTGGGCGATAGCCCTTAACCACGATGCTCATGCAACGCGCGAATTGCCGGACATGTGAACGGCTTTTCGCGCGAGCGGCCTTGCCTAACGCCTTCTATTGATTGCATATCGCCGGGAATTTCCGGCGGATTATCAAGAATGCGGATTGTCGACATTGCGCACTGGCGCAAGGCCGTAGTGGCGTATTTCCCTGAGCGGCACCTCTATGTGCGCTCGGGCGGAGAAGTGCATTCCTTTGTATTGAGCCCCAGCAAGCAGATGAGTCTGGCTGTGCTGGTCGCCGTCTGCGCCCTGTGGATGGGAATTTCGACAGCGGCGATGATCGTGACCGCCATGTCCGACAGCCGCGTCGAAAAGGCCGCGGCGATGGAGCGCGCGCGCGCCGAGCGCCGCATCGCCGACCGCGAGGCGCGCCTCAACTCCGCCGTCGCGCAGCTGTCCGACACCAACGGCGCCACCGAAATGCTGGCCCAGGCTGTCGAGAAACGTCAGGCTGCGCTGGCCATGCTGCTGGACAGCACCGGGGTGACCGCCTCGGCCGGACAGATGGCGGACGCGACCCCGTCCGAGCGTATCCAGACTGTCAGCACCGACACCGATCGGCTGATTGACCAGGCTGAAACCTTCGCCAAGACGCGCGCTGAACGTTTGAAGCTGGCCCTTCGGCTGGCCGGACTTGATCCGGCGGCGCACACCGCCAGCGGCGCCGGCCTGGGTGGCCCGCTGATCGACGCCAAGGACCCGCGCGCCCTGGCCGCCGTGCTCGATGTGGACGAGGAATTCGCCCGCCGCATCCAGCGCGCCGCCAACAACATGTCAGATGTCCGGGCCATGACCCAGACTGCAGCCAGCCTGCCGCTCAGTGAGCCGACGGTTGGCATGGACCGCTCCAGCGGATTTGGCGTGCGTCTCGACCCGTTCTCCCACGTCCCTGCGTTTCATTCGGGCCTCGATTTTTCGGCGAGCCTGCGCACGCCGGTCTATTCGACAGGTCCAGGCGTTATCTCATACGTCGGACCACGTTCCGGCTATGGCAATGTGGTCGAGATCGACCATGGCGGCGGGTTCAAGACCCGCTACGCCCACCTGTCATCAGCCTCGGTCGCCGTCGGCCAACGGGTGGCGGTCGGTCAGAGGATCGCCGCAACCGGTAATTCAGGCCGATCCACCGGGCCGCACTTGCACTATGAAGTCTGGGTCAATGGGCGGGCGCAAAACCCTGATCGTTTTTTGAAAGCAGGTTCCTATGTTCACCAAGTCAACTAGTCCGATGCCGTCGTCCGACCCCATCGACACCAATCTGGACGTCCCCTCCCCGCGTCGCGGACCCAAGGCCGCCAGCCTGATCTCGAGCGACATGCGCATCGAGGGCAGCGTCTCGTGCGAAGGCGAGTTGCAGATCGACGGCAATGTGAAGGGCGACGTGAAGGTCGCGCGCCTGACCATCGGCGAGCACGGCGAAATCGAAGGCTCCATCGTCGCGGAGAGCGTTGAGTGCCGCGGCCGGGTGGTCGGATCGATCACCTCCAAGCAGGTCCGCCTGCATGCCCAAAGCCACGTCGATGGCGACATCACCCATGAGCAACTGGCCATGGAAGCCGGCGCCTACTTCCAGGGCCGTTCCCTTCGTCTGCAGCGTCCGGCGGCCAAACCGGCGGTGAGCACGCCGGCCTATGCTTCGAGCGCCAATGCATCGAACGCCAGTGCGAGCAGCGCTTCGGCCTCAACACCGGCGTAGGGCTCAGGCTATTCTGTTCAACGACATGGCCGCGGGTCCACCTGGCCCGCGGGGGGCGCGATCATGACCGAATTTACGACCTTCACACTGGACGTCCGCGACGGCATCGCGGTCGTGACCCTGTCACGGCCCGATCAGATGAACACCTTTACACCGGTAATGATGCAGGAAGTGCTGGAGCTGTTCGACCAGACAGACGCCAGGGATGACGTAAAGGCTGTCATTATGACCGGCTCTGGCCGCGCGTTCTGCGCCGGCGCGGACCTGGCCAAGGGCGGAGACACTTTCAACTACAATCGGCGCGATGCCTCCGAGCAGATCGTTGTCAACGGCATCCGGCGCGACGGCGGCGGCCGGGTATCCTTGCGCATCTTCCAGAGCCTCAAGCCCGTGATTGCCGCGGTCAACGGTGCAGCGGTGGGCGTGGGCGCCACCATGCAGCTGCCGATGGATTTCCGCCTGGCCTCGACCGGCGCCCGCTATGGCTTTGTGTTCGCCCGGCGCGGCATTGTGCCGGAAGCCTGCTCCAGCTGGTTCCTGCCGCGCCTGGTCGGCATGCCGACCGCGCTGGACTGGGTCTATTCCGGCCGGGTGTTCAACGCCGATGAGGCGCTGGCGTCAGGCCTGGTGCAATCGCTTCACGCGCCGGAAGACCTGCTGCCGGCCGCCATTGAACTGGCCCACAAGGTCACACGCGATTCCGCGCCGGTGTCGATCGCGCTCGCCCGCCAGATGCTGTGGCGTGGTTTCGGCGCGAACCACCCCATGGAAGGCCACATCATGGAAAGCCGGGCGCTGGCCTCACGCGGCGCTGCGACGGACACGGCCGAGGGCGTCACCGCCTTCAAGGAAAAGCGGGACGCTGTGTTCCCCAACCATGTCTCGACGGATTATCCGGATCTGTTCGATCCGGAACCTGAGTTCCGCTAGACCAGTTTCCGCTTGTACATCGCCAACAGCAGAGCCCAGGCCCGATCGGCCTCGGCCTGATTGTAGACGGCGCTGCCAGCGACACACCAGCCGTGGTCGGCCGCGAAGACCTCTACGTGGTGCGCCTGCTTGTTGGCGTCAAAGGTCTGGTTCAGCGTGTCCTTGGCGGTCGGCTGATTTTTGTCGTCGTTCTGGGCGACGCAATTCAGGAACTCGGCCGCCGGGTTCTTGGCCGCAAAGGTGTGCGGACTATCGGGGCGCGCGCTGACGAGTCCGCCACCGTGGAAGGTCGCCGCCGCGCCGATGCGGCCCGGGTTGTTGCCGGTGGTGCGGAAGACGGGCGGGCCGCCCCAGCAATAGCCCTGGACGCCGGCCTTCTTTGCCTTGTTGGTCTGGGGCTGGGCGTCAAGGAACGACAGCATGGCGACCGAGTCCTTGTCGACCAAGTCCATGGCCGGCGTCGCCGGCAGCTGGGCGCGGTCACGGGCGAAATCGAAGTTGTCGCCGATCACCGGCGCCTTCTTGGCGCGATAGTAGATATTGGGGATCAGGACAACATAGCCTTCGCCGGCCAGCCGCTTGCCGATGTCGCGGAAGGCGGGGCGCAGGCTCATGATATCCGGCCAGATCAGGACGGCAGGCCAGGAGCCCCGACCCGTCGGATAGAACAGCGCTGCATCACACTTGCCGTCGGCGGTCGTGATTTCCACGTCCTTTTCGGTGACCGGCACAGCGGCCACGCCCCACGAGCCGACGCCAGCGAAGGCGACGCCGGCGCTGGCCGCCGAAAGCTTGCTGAACGCACGCCGCGAAAGCTTGCTGGTATCGCGGACGATGCCCGGAGAAACGTCTTCATCGCACATGGCGGAACCTCCCATTGGTGTTGTTTTGCCGGATCATCCACGAAATCCGGCGATACACCAACGGGATTTTCTAGGCCTCGGCGGTTAGCCCCACCCGCTGCGCCAACGATGCGGCCATGAAGGCGTCCAGATCGCCGTCCAGCACGCCGGCGGTGTCTGATGTCTCCACACCGGTGCGCAGGTCCTTGACCATCTGATAGGGCTGCAGGACGTAAGATCGGATCTGGTGACCCCAACCGATGTCGGTCTTGGCGTCCTCGATGGCCTGGGCCGCGGCCTCGCGTTTTTGCAGCTCCATCTCGTAGAGACGGGCCCGCAGCATTTTCCAGGCGGTGTCACGGTTCTGGTGCTGGGATCGCTGGGTCTGGCAGGCCACGACAATGTTGGTCGGGATGTGGGTCAGGCGCACAGCACTGTCGGTCTTGTTGATGTGCTGACCACCAGCGCCCGATGCGCGGTAGGTATCGGTGCGCACGTCGGCTGGATTGATCTCGATCTCGATGGCGTCGTCGATCACGGGATAGACCCAGGCCGAGGCAAAACTGGTGTGTCGCCGGGCGCTGGAATCGTAGGGACTGATACGCACCAGGCGGTGCACGCCCGCTTCGGTCTTTAACCAGCCATAAGCGTTGGGGCCTTTTACCAGCAGGGTCGCTGACTTGATGCCGGCCTGATCGCCACCGGTTTCTTCCACCAGCTCGGTTTGCATGCCGTGCTGGCCGGCCCAACGGCTGTACATGCGCAGCAACATCAGGGCCCAGTCGCAGGACTCGGTGCCTCCTGCCCCGGAGTTGATTTCGATATAGGCGTCGTTTGCGTCCGCCTCACCGGACAGCAGCGCTTCCAGCTCAGCCCGGCCTGCTCGCTCCTTGAGCGCTGCGAGCTGCGCCGCGGTGTCGTTGAGCAGGGTCTCATCGCCCTCGGCTTCGGCCATTTCGGCAAATTCCCGGGCGTCGGCCAGTTCGCGTTCAATGACGCGCACCGCCTCGACCTGACCGGCCAGCCGGGTGCGTTCGCGGCTGACGGCCTGGGCTTCGTCGGGTTTGTTCCACAAGGTCGGGTCCTCGACCCGGGCATTCAGTTCGTCGAGCCGCCCCAGCGCTGCATCCCAGTCAAAGACGCCTCCTGAGCAATCCGACGGATCGCTCGATCTCGGCGGCCGCAGCCTCGATATCCGCTCGCATGATGAACTCCGATAAAACGTGTGCCGCGCAGATAGTGCGCTTTCCGCCCAAGGGAAAGGCGCATGGCCCGGTTAGTACAGCCCTTCGAGGTTGTCGGGCGCCTTTTTCGGCGGCGGCGGCGGCGGCGGCGGGGGCGCAGCCTTGGGCGCAGGCGGCGGCGGGGGCGCCGCGGGCTTGAGGGTCGTCAGGTCGGGCGTAACGAATTGCACCGCTGCCTTTTCCGGCGTGCGGGTCTCGCTCACCGCCGATTCAATCAGATTATCGACCTTCAGCTCGGTTCCCGGGCGGAATGCTTCCATGATGCCGTTGACCATCATGAACCTGGCCTCGCGCGGCGGCGCAAAGACGTGACCGGGCGGGTCCTTGGGCACATGGCTCATGAAATCGATGAAGATCGGCAAGGCGGCCGACGCGCCGGCTTCGCCGCTGCCCAGCGGGCGATTGTCATCAAACCCGATGAAGGTGGCGACGACCAGATCGGGCGTGAAGCCGACGAACCAGGCGCTGCGGAATTCGTTGGTGGTGCCCGTCTTGCCACCCAGCGGCCGGCCCAGAGAACTGGCGGCGGCGGCGGTGCCGCGCTGAACGACGCCCTGCAGCATGGAGTTGATCTGATAGGCCGTGACCGGGTTGATCACCTGAACGCCCTCGGGCGGCAGGCGCGGCGATTCAGCACCGTTGAACCCGGCCGCGCAGCGCGGGCAGGCGCGATGGTCCGTGCGGTAAAGGGTCTTGCCGTTCTGGTCCTGGACCAGTTCGACCATGTGGGGGTCAATCCGCCGCCCGCCGTTGATGAACATCGAATAGGCGCCGGCCAGGCGCAGCGGCGTGGTCTCGCCTGCCCCCAGGGCCATGGAGAGCACCGGGTCCATGTGGTCCACGATACCGAATTTGACCGCGTTGTCGGCGACCTTCCTCATGCCGGTGGCCTGGGCCAGGCGGACGGTCATGGTGTTGCGTGACAGCTCCAGGCCCTTGCGCATGACAAGCGGGCCAAGGAAGTCGTGGGCGTAGTTTTCGGGCGTCCAGTCTTCGCCATTGGCGCCCTTCAGGGTGATGGGACCATCCATGATCACACTGGCCGGCGTGAAATCGTTCTCAAGCGCCGTGGCGTAGACGAAGGGCTTGAAGGCCGAGCCCGGCTGGCGCATTGCCTGGGTCGCGCGATTGAAACTGGAAATCGAGAAACTGTAGCCGCCGACCATGGCGACAACCCGGCCGTTATGGGGATCAATCGCCACCATGGCCCCGTTCACAGCCGGGATCTGGCGCAGTCGGAACCGGCCGGCGTCGGTGGCCTCGACAAAGACGATATCGCCGACCTTCAGGCCCCTGCCCGCCCGGGACCAGTTCACGTCCTCACCGGCAAGCAAACCGCCGGGCTGACCCGCGGCGGCGGGCTGCACACGCACATCGTTTCCGTTGATGCTCTCCACCATCGCCGCCCGCCAGGCCGTCCGTTCAGACGGCGGCTGCTGGGTCAGGGCCCGGGCGCGCCAGTTGGTCGCCGGGTCAAGCGTCAGGGCCGCACCGCGCCAGCCATGCCGGCGGTCGTATTTTTCCAGACCATCCATCAGCGCATTGCGGGCCATTTCCTGGAGGCTCGAGTCCAGGGTCGTGCGGATGTAGTAGCCGCCCCGATTCATCGCCTTGCCGAACGGCAAGGTCAGCGAGTTGCGGCGGACTTCTTCGACGAAAAAGTCGGCATAGCTGTAGCGCGCGCGGCTGGGCCCGGGCTGGACAACCAGGTCGGTCTTCTTGGCGACTTCGGCTTCGGCGCGGGTGACGGCGCCGGTTTCGACCATCTGATCGAGGATCCAGTTACGCCGGGCCATGGCCTGGGGCTTGCGGTCCTTCGGATCGTAATTGTCCGGCCCCTTCGGCAGGGCCGCAAGATAGGCCATTTCCGGCAGGGTCAGCTGGTTAAGCGACTTGCCGAAGTAATTGTATGAGGCAATGGCCACGCCGTAGGAGCGATAGCCGAGCCAGATTTCATTGAGATAGAGCTCGAGGATGTGATCCTTGGTCAGCTCATGCTCGAGCCGGCCCGCGATCACGGCTTCCTTGACCTTGCGGGCAATATTGGACTCATCGCCAACGACGACGTTCTTGGCCACCTGCTGGGTGATCGTGGAGCCGCCCTCAAGCCGCTTGCCCCGCGCGATGTTCACAACATCCTTAAGCAGCGCGCGCCCGAGGCCCTGAACATCGACCCCACCGTGATGATAAAAGTTGCGGTCTTCGGCCGCCAGAAAGGCGTTCACCAGCTGGGGCGGCATCTGGTCGAAAGGCACATAGACCCGGCGTTGATCGGAATATTCGCCGATCAAGGTGCCATCCCAGGCAAAGACCCGGGTCGCCGTCGGTGGCCGGTATGCTGCGATATCTGACGTGGGCGGCAGGTTGTGGAACAGCCAGCCGAAATAGACCGCCGCCGACAGGCACGCAGCGCCAACAACGCTCATGACCACGACGCCGACGAACGCCAGGCGTCTTTTTGGTGGTGTCGCCTGCGCTGATTGCTCGCTCATCGAAGCAGGGTCTAGCGCGTGTCGCCGCTTACGAAAAGCACCTCACAGCGAGGCTGTGACGACCTGACCCGAGAAGTAGGCTTCGATCGAGCGGGCGATAGACTCGCAAAGGACGTCGCGTTTCTTCGGATCGACCAAAAGCGCCTCGTCAGCGTCATTGGTGATGAAACCCATCTCGAGCAGGACCGCCGGCACGTCCGGCGCGAAAAGCACGACATAACCGGCGTCCCGGTGCGCCCGCGTCAGCATGGGGCGGTCAGCGCCGACTTTCTGAACAAGGATCTCGGCGAAGGCGGCCGACTTGTTGCGGGTGAACCGCTGGGTCAGGTCAAAGAGAATTTCCCGCACCGCCTGGTCGGCCCCGGCCGGACCGGCGTTGATCGCCCAGTTGCTGTTCGAACTGGCGTTGCGGGCCACCCGGTCCGAGCCCTTGTCCGATAGGGTATAGACGCTTGCGCCGCGAGTGCTGGCGCTCTCCCCGGAATCGGCGTGCAGCGAGATGAACAGATCGGCGTGGGCGGCGCGCGAAATGCGAACCCGCTCCTCCAGGGGAATAAAGGTGTCATCCGAGCGGGTCAGTACGACCTTGTAGCGCCCGGTGCGTTCAAGTCGGGCCTTCAGCGCCCTTGCGGCAGCCAGGGTAATCTCTTTTTCCTGGTGATGATCGCCTAGGGCGCCGGAGTCGTGCCCGCCGTGGCCGGCGTCGATGACGATCACCTTGCGGGCGTTCTCGCGGCGGACCGCGGACGGGCGGGCGGGTGCAGTAGCGGGGGCCGCGGCTGCCGCAGCCGCCCGAGCGACAACAGGCTGAGCGACCGGCGCAGGCGCCGGCTGGGGCGCTGCAGCCGCAAGCGCCGACCTTACGTCCACCACGTAGCGATAAAAGGCCACGCCATCGCTAGGCGCCAGGGAGAAGCGGCGCTCGACTTGGCCTGTCTGGGCAAGATTGAGGGTAAGCCGGGCTCCGGCGCCTGACCGCTCAAGCGCCCAGTCCTTGACCAAACCCTGCCCTTGCCCGCTGGCGCGATCCACCGACAATCGCGGAAATTCCAGAACAAGCTGGCGGCCCGAGTCGGAGCCTACAACCCGGCCGTCGACCTGTTGCGCGACATCCAGCACCACCCGCGTTGAGCCGGCGTCGCCGCCGAACCGGACCTTGATGGGCACACCGTCGGCCGACGCGTCCTGAACAGCCAGAACCAGACAGCCACCCGCAATCACGGCCACGAGTGTCGCCACCCGCCGCCATTGCGAGACCAGCACGCTGACGATTCTTGCGTCCATGGACGCCCACCACCGGAAATCGAGTTAATTTTGTATGTGTTTATGGGGTCTGGGCGTTCAGAAACGGTTAAGGCCGCGCGCCGCGAACTCTGCTTTTCTTTTGCGTGCAATTGTTGCAGAGTCCGTGCGCTGCAATGGTTCGCCCGTCGAGACGGCGCGACCGACGCACTCTTCCGCATCCATGATGCGCCCTACACGCCCCGCGCCCGATAACGGCGCGACAGGAAGTTTTGAACCCATGGGCTGCGCCCACGCAAAGATCTGGTCCCCCATCGCGCGACTTGTCGCGCCTGAGGCCGATCGCGTTGCAGGCGCGCCCGAACAACACCGGCCCCGGAACGATCGCCCCGCGAGGATGATCCCTGACGCGCGCCGCGGAGATATTCTCTATGACCAAATTGATGCTTATCGACGCCGCCCACGCCGAAGAAACGCGTGTGGTGGTTACGGACGGAAATCAGGTTGAGGAATTTGATTTCGAAAGCCAGGCCCGCAAACAACTTCGCGGCAATATCTATCTGGCCAAGGTTTCCCGCGTAGAACCCAGTCTGCAGGCCGCGTTCATCGAGTACGGCGGCAATCGGCACGGTTTCCTCGCCTTCTCGGAAATTCACCCGGACTACTACCAGATCCCGCTCGCCGACCGCGAAGCGCTGATGCGCGAGGCCGCAGAGGATCACGACGACGACCATGCGCCGCATGAGGCCGGCGAACCCAGCGACTCAGACTCGGAAGACGAGGTCGAGGAAGAAGTCGCCCGCCATCGCCGCCGCCTGATGCGCCGCTACAAGATCCAGGACGTGGTCAAGCGCCGGCAGATCATGCTGGTTCAGGTCGTCAAGGAAGAGCGCGGCAACAAGGGCGCGGCCCTGACCACCTACCTGTCGCTGGCCGGCCGCTATGGCGTGCTGATGCCCAATACGGCGCGTGGCGGCGGCATCAGCCGCAAGATCACCACCGCCACCGATCGCAAGCGCCTGAAGACCATCGTGCAGGGCCTGGACGTGCCGGACGGCATGGGCCTGATCATCCGCACTGCGGGCGCCAAGCGCACCAAGCTCGAGATCCAGCGAGACTATGAATACCTGATCCGCGCCTGGGACGGCATTCGCGAAACCACCATGAATTCCATCGCCCCGGCCCAGATCTATGCCGAGGAAGACCTGGTCAAACGCGCCATCCGCGACATGTACGACAAGGAGATGGACGGGATCATCGTCGAGGGCGCCAGGGGCTTCAAGGACGCGCGCGACTTCATGCGCCAGCTGATGCCGACCCACGCCAAGAAGATCAGCCAGCACCTCGACCCGACCCCGCTGTTCGTCAAATACCGGATCGAGGATCACCTTTCCCAGATCTATTCACCGACCGTGCCCCTGCGCTCGGGCGGCTATCTGGTGATCAACCAGACCGAGGCGCTGGTCGCCATCGACGTCAACTCAGGCCGCTCGACACGTGAGCGAAACATCGAAACCACCGCGCTGAAGACAAATCTTGAGGCCGCCGCCGAAGCTTGCCGCCAGCTGCGCCTGCGCGACCTGGCCGGCCTGATCGTCATCGACTTCATCGATATGGACGAGCCCAAGAACAATCGGGCCGTCGAAAAGGTGCTGAAGGACGGCCTGTCACTGGACCGGGCCCGCGTCCAGATGGGCAAGATTTCGATGTTCGGCCTGATGGAAATCTCCCGTCAGCGCCGCCGCACCGGCGTGCTCGAAGGCACCACCCACGTTTGCGAGCACTGCGGCGGCACCGGACGGGTTCGCACGGCCGAATCCAGCGCCCTGTCAGCGCTGCGGGCGGTCGAACTGGAGGCTGTCAAAGGCGGCCCCGGCGCAGTCGTGCTGCGGGTTTCCAGGGCCGTAGGCCTCTACATTCTCAATGAAAAGCGCGCCTATCTCGAACGCCTGGACCGGGCCCACGACTTCTTCGTCACGGTAGTGATCGACGACGCGGTCGCGCCGGCTGAACATGCCATCGAGCGCACCCCACTGGGTGAAGGCGTGCAGCGCCCGGCCCGTGAAGTTTACCGAGTCCCCGATGAGGTTCCCGAAGTCGATGACTACGTCGATCCGGACCTGGACGAGGAAGAGGAAGAGGAAGACGAGGAAGTCGTCGAACTCGAGGACGAGGAAGACGCCGAAGACAACGAAGGCAGAACCCGCGAGACCTCGGACGATGGCGCGCGACGTGATGGCGGCCGGGGCCGCCGCCGCCGGCGCGGCGGTCGGGGCCGCGACGAGCCTCGCGCCGCCGAGACCTCGACGGATGATGAAGACGAGTCCGAAGAGGGCGATGACTCGCCCTCGAATGACGCCACCCATGAAGACGACGGTCAGGGCGGCCGTCGCCGTCGCCGTCGCGGTCGCCGGGGCGGCCGCCGGGTGCGTGAAGACGTGGCGCCGAACGAGCCCTACGGCTGGGCCCGCATGCGGGCGCCGGATGGCGATCCTTACGTCTGGCTTGATCCTGCCGACGTTCTGAAACCCGGTGATGGCCCGGTGGCGCAAGCCCCCCGACCCGCGCCTCAGGCCGCTCAGGCGCCTGTCGCCGCCCGTGGTCAGGGAGACGATGTCTGGGTCGAACTGCCCCCCAAGGAAGATCGCCCGCCCCGTTCGCGTTCGCGTCGCGGCCGTGGACGTGATCGCGACCGCAGCCGGGGCGAGCCCAATCTGCAGGACGCCGCTGAAGACGCAGCACCGCAACCCGTTGAATACGCCACCCCCGCGCCCGACCCGGTTGTCGAGGAGGCTCCCGTTGCTACCTCCGAGCCGGAAGTCGTCACGGAAATCGCCCCCCCGGCCAAACCCAAGGGCCGATCAAGGGCAAAGGCCAAGCCGGAAGCGGAAGCTGCGACAGAAACAACGCCTGCTCCTGTTCCTGCCCCCGCGCCGGAACCCGCCGCCGTCGCAGCCAAGCCTCGCAAGGCCGCGGCTCCGTCCGAGCCCGATCCGGCTGAAATCGTCGCGCCGCCCGTGAGTCCCAAACGCGGATGGTGGCGCAGGTAGCCGAGAAATATTAGGGTCGCCTTCAATGGGCCTTTTTGTTTCACGATTCCTGTCGCGTCGACGAAGGAGCAGAACGCCATGCCAGGCCCGGACAAGCGAAATCTCGTCAAGCTGACGAGTCGGGTTGTTCGTTCAGGCCTGGCGGCGACGCTGGCGCTGAGCCTGAACGCGCCCGCGCTTCACGCCCAGGAAAGCCAGCCGCGCAACGGCCCCTCGCTGATCCGAGATTCCGAGATCGAGGCCATTCTGCGGGCCGACGCGGCCCCTATTTTCCGCGCCGCGGGTCTGCAGTCCGACAATGTCCACATCTACCTCGTCAATGATCGTGAACTGAACGCCTTCGTGGCCGGGGGGCAGAACCTGTTCCTCAATACCGGCCTGATCATGAAGACCAAGACACCCAACGAACTGATGGGGGTCATCGCTCACGAAACCGGTCACATCGCCGACGGCCACCTGGCCAGGAACGATGAAGGCTCACGCGCCGCCATGGCGACCCAGCTGGTCACCATGGGCCTGGGCATGGTCGCGGCTTTCGCGGGCGGGGATCCGGGCGCGGCGGCGGCGCTAGTCTACAGCGCCGAGGAATTTGGCGCGCTGCAGTACTTCACCTTCACCCGCGTGCAGGAAGCTTCCGCCGACCAGGCCGGCGCGCGTTTTCTGGAAACGGCTGGGCTCTCCGGCAAGGGCTTGGTCGATTTCTTTAATAACTTCAAATATGAAGAAGTCTTTGCTAATGCAAAACGGGACAAGTTCTTCCAGAGCCATCCCCTGACCGCCGTGCGGATTGACGCCCTCAAATCGCGGGTCGAAGCCGCTCCGCATTACGGGGTGGTCGATACCCCCGAAGCCATCGCCCAGCACGCGATCATGATCGCCAAGCTCAAGGCCTTCATCAACTATCCCGTTGAGACCTATCGCGACTATCCCGAGACCGACACCAGCTTCCCGGCCCGTTACGCCCGCGCCATTGCGCACTACAAGGACCTGGAACCGGACAAGGCGGTTGAACTGCTCGACGCCCTGGCGGTGGACTACCCGACCGATCCCTACATCTTTGAATTCAAGGGTCAGGTGCTGTTTGAGGCCGGACGATCCGTTGAAGCCGAACCGGCGTTACGCAAGGCGGTACAGTTGGCGCCTGACCAGTCCCTGCTCCGCATGGCCCTGGGCCAGACCCTGCTGGCCAACGGCAACAAGGCCGAAGGCAACATCAAGGAAGCCATCACCAACCTGCAGCGTACCGTGGCTCTGGAGCATGACAACGCCCTGGCCTGGAAGCTCATGGCTGAAGCCTATGAACGCGACGGCAATCCGGCTATGGCACGGCTGGCGTCGGCCGAAGAGAAATTCGTTGAGGGGCAGATGGGCGACGCTCGCAGCTTCGGGTATCGCGCGCGGGAGCTCCTGGCAGAAGGCACGCCGGAATACCGCCGGGCCAGCGACATCATCAACGCTGCTGAAGTGACTGCACTGCAAAGACGGGGACGCGGCGGGTGACACGGACGATACGGGCCATGCGAGGCTCGACGATTACCCTGGCCATGGCCGCCGTTCTGCTGGCCGGTGGCTGTCAGAAGGCTTCTGACGCCGTGTTCGACGCGCGCGTGCGGGCCTACCTCCTGCAGCATCCCGAAGTGATCGAGGAAGCCGTCAACAAGCTGAATGAAAACAAGGCCAGGGACGAGGCCGCCAAGGCTCGTGACGCCATCGCTCGTAGCCGCGACGCGATTGAGCGCGATCCGCGCGACTTTGTCGCCAATCCGAACGGCAAGATCACGGTCACTGAGTTCTACGACTACAACTGCACCTACTGCAAAGCCGCAGCACCGCAGATCCTGGCCCTGATCGCCGCAAACCCGGATGTCCGTTTCGTCTTCAAGGAATACCCGATCTTCGGCGGCGACTCTGACCGAGCCGCCGCCCTGGCCCTGGCCGCCAAAAGCCGCGGAAAATACCTGGCGCTCTATCAGCAGTTCTTCGCCGCCAAGGCCCACCTGGACCTGCCGGAAATGGAACGGGTCATGGTCACGCAAGGTCTTGATCCGGCGGCCATGGAACGCGACGGTAGCTCCGATGCGATCCGCAAGCACCTGAGCGATACCCACGACCTGGCCGGCCGACTCGGCATCAACGGCACACCGTCCTTTGTTATCGACGGCGCTCTGCTGGCCGGTGCCGACATCGAGGCGCTCAAGCGCGCAATCACCGAGGCCCGCCGGAAGGCCTAGATCAGTCCGCCAAGCGGCGAGGACGGATCGGCATAGAGTTTTGGGGCCATCCGGCCGGCCATATAAGCCTGCCGTCCTGCAAGTACCGCATGTTTCATGGCGCTGGCCATCAGGACCGGATCCTTCGCCCCGGCAATGGCGGTGTTCATCAGCACGGCGTCGCAGCCCAGTTCCATGGCGATGACGGCGTCCGAAGCCGTACCGACGCCGGCGTCGACTAGCACGGGCACCCTGGCCTGCTCGATGATCAGACGGATGTTGACCCGGTTCTGGATGCCCAGACCTGAGCCGATCGGCGCTGCTGCCGGCATGATGGCCGATGCTCCCGCCTCTTCCAGTTTCTTGGCGAAGACGACGTCGTCGGTGCAATAGACCATGACGTCAAAGCCCTCGGCGACCAGCAGCTTGAGCGCGCGCAAGGTTTCTTCCATATCCGGATAGAGGTGGACGGTGTTCGAGAGCACTTCCAGCTTGACCAGGCTCCAGCCGCCTGCCTCACGCGCCAACCGCAGTGTGCGCACCGCCTCCTCGCCGGTGAAGCACCCCGCTGTATTGGGCAGATAAGTGAACTCGTCGGGCTTGACGAAATCCGCCAGCATCGGCTGGCTGGGGTCGGACAGATTGACGCGCCGCAGGGCGACCGTCACGATTTCGGCGCCGGACGCCTTCGCGGCCGCTGCGTTGAGGGCATAGTCCTTGTACTTGCCCGTCCCGATGATCAGCCGGGAGGAAAAGGTGCGTCCCGCGACGCTCCAGGTGTCTTCGGTCATGGCTCAGCCTCCCCCGATGAAGTGAACGATTTCAATCCGGTCGCCGTCAGACAGGCGGGCCTGGGCATAGATGGACCGGGGGACAATCTCGAGATTGCGTTCGACCGCGACCTTGCGGGCGTCCAGGCCCAGGGCGGCGACCAGGGCGGCGATATCGCCGACCGCGTCAAATACCCTGTTCTCGCCGTTGATCGTCAGTCTCATGGTCCTCAACCTTGCTACAGCGCTTGTTAGCCCGGCGGCCTGACGATACAAGGGCGCCTTGGAGGAAAATGGGGTCAAGGCCCGGACAATGAACACCGCCGCCGGAACAGACGCGGCATCCCAGTCGGCTTAACAGCAAGGTTTCCTTTTCTATGCCCGATCCCAAAGCCACGGACGCCCAGATTGAGGCGGACCCCGTGATCGACACGCGTCTCGTGCGCAAACTGGCCGGCATCCTCACCGCGACCGGTCTGACCGAGATCGAAGTTGAGCAGGGAGCCCTGAGGATCAGGGTGGCCCGTCAGGCCAGCCAGATCACCATGGCCGCTCCGCTTCCCGTCGCCCACGCGCCCGCCCACGTTGCTGCTGCTGCGCCCGTCGCCGCCGCAGATGCGCCTGCCGCCGCCCCCGCACGGGGCGAGCCGGTCAAGTCGCCGATGGTCGGCACCACCTATCTGTCGCCGCAACCCGGCGCCGAGCCCTTCGTCAAGGTCGGTGACAAGGTCACGGCCGGCCAGACGATCCTGATCGTCGAGGCTATGAAGACCATGAACCCGATCCCCGCGCCACGCAGCGGCACGGTGCTGCAGGTGCTCGTGACGGACGGTCAGCCGGTCGAATTCGGCGAGCCGCTCCTGGTTCTGGAATAGGCGCGCCCGGGTGTTTGAAAAAATCCTGATCGCCAACCGGGGCGAGATCGCGCTCCGCATTCACCGGGCGTGCAAGGAGATGGGCATCGCCACGGTTGCCGTCCACTCCGAAGCTGACGCCGGCGCCATGTGGGTTCGCCTGGCGGACGAAAGTGTCTGCATTGGCCCCGCCGCGGCTTCAAAGAGCTATCTCAACATCCCTTCCATCCTGGCGGCTGCCGAGATCACCGGCGCACAGGCTATCCACCCCGGATACGGTTTCCTCTCCGAAAACGCCCGCTTTGCCGAGATCGTTGAGGCCCACGGCCTGACCTTTATCGGCCCCAAGGCCGACCACATCCGGATGATGGGTGACAAGATCACCGCCAAGGTGGTGGCCAAGGGCGCCGGAATTCCTTGCGTTCCCGGCTCCGACGGCGCGCTTGAAACCAAAGAAGAGGCCATCGCCGCAGCGGCCGGCATCGGCTTTCCGGTGCTGATCAAGGCCGCGGCCGGTGGCGGCGGGCGCGGCATGCGCGTGGCTGCAACCGCCGATGACCTGCTCGAAGCCGTAACTGCCGCGCGCAACGAAGCCAGGTCGGCCTTTGGCAACGACGCGGTCTACATGGAGCGCTATCTCCAGACTCCGCGACACATCGAAATCCAGGTCATCGCTGACGCCTTCGGTAATGTGGTGCATCTGGGCGAGCGCGATTGTTCGCTGCAGCGTCGTCACCAGAAAATGCTTGAAGAGGCCCCCTCGCCCGCCCTCGACGCCAGGGGCCGCGACGCCATTGGCAAGATCGTCGTCGATGCGATCAAAAAGATCGGCTACCTGGGCGTCGGCACGGTCGAGTTCCTGTGGGAAAATGGCGAGTTCTTCTTCATCGAGATGAACACCCGCCTTCAGGTGGAGCACCCGATCACCGAGGCTATCACCGGCATCGATATCGTTCGCGAGCAGATCCAGATCGCCGCCGGTCTGCCGCTGTCCTTCACCCAGAAGGACGTGGTCTTCGAAGGCCACGCCATCGAGTGCCGGATAAACGCCGAAAACCCGCGCACCTTCACGCCGTCGCCCGGAATGGTCACCGACTTCCATGCCCCCGGCGGGCTTGGCGTGCGCCTCGATAGCGCGCTCTACACCGGCTATGTCATGCCGCCCTACTACGACAGCCTGGCAGGCAAGCTGATTGTCCACGGCCGTGACCGGGCCGAATGCATCGCCCGCCTGCGCCGCTCGCTGGGCGAGATGGTGGTCGGCGGAATCGAGACCACCATTCCCCTGTTCCAGGACCTGCTGGTTCAGCCGGACATCCTGTCGGGCGCCTACAACATCCACTGGCTTGAAAAGTGGATCGCCGCGGAGGCTGCCGCCGCGCCGTGACGGGCCTTACCGCCGATGATCTGATCGAATGCTACCGCCGGGGTGTCTTTCCCATGGGCGAGGCCCGGGACGACCCCCAGATCATGATCGTCGAGCCACGTTTGAGAGGTATCATCGATCCGGCCACGTTTCATGTGCCGCGGAGGCTGGCCCGCCTTGTGCGTTCGAACGACTTTCAGATCACCGTCGACCAGGCCTTTGACGAGGTGGTCGCTGCCTGCGCGGCCGAAACCAGTGATCGGGCAGAGACGTGGATCAACCAACCTATCCGGGCGCTTTATGGCGAACTGTATCGGCGCGGCGCGGCCCACAGCATCGAGGTACGCAAGGATGGGGTTCTGGTAGGCGGTCTCTACGGGGTTACGCTTGGGGGAGCCTTCTTTGGCGAGAGCATGTTCTCAACGGCGACCGACGCCAGCAAGGTTGCGCTGGTTCAGCTGGTCGCCCGTATGAAGCGCGGCGGATACGTCCTGCTCGACTGTCAGTTCAAGACGCCTCATCTGTCCCAGTTCGGTACGCAGGAAATTCCCCAGGCGGACTACCTGTCGATCTTGAAAGAGGCCTTGAAGTCCAGCGGTGATTTCGGGGCGGCAGACCCTTAACCCTGCGGCGGGGGACCGCTGCCCAGCGCGGCGTCGATGAGTTCGCCCGCAAAAGCATTGTCGTCCCTGACTGACCTCCTGAAGGGGATGCCGCGCCGCCAGGCTTCGGGCGCTTCGGGATGGATCCCGGACAGCACCACAAAGCCCTTGCCGTATGCGCCCTGCGCAACGGCGGGCGTGCCGTCGGGATATCGGGCGACCACATCACCCCAGCCGCTCAGGTCCGGGCCGTCTTCCCAATACTGGTCGAGGGCCCTTCCCTGCGCGTCGGTGACTAAGACGGCGGCTTTCCGAACGCCCCGTGCTTCAGCGCTGTAGAATCGGAATCGAACGCCGGAGGTGAGATTCACGCTGTTGAAGACGGAATCGCTGGCGAAGAAGGCACCGGCGCACAGGCCAAGATAGTTCATGCCCTCATCGACCGCCTGGCGAATATTGGCCGTGGCGGTGGTGGTGACGCTGTTGCCGATGTCGATGAAATTGCCACCGGGAACGATGAGCAGGCGGTAGGAGCGCAGCTGCGCGACATCAAGCCGGTTCAGCTGATCGGAATCGGCGATCGCGTAGGCAAGACCGCGCCGATCCAGCACCGCCTCGACGGCCGCAACGTCACGGGGCGATGTCCCTTTTCCCTCAAACAACAGAACGGGCGCAAAGGCGCCTGGCAAGCTGGCGCCATGATGCGGCAAACCGTTCCAGTCCAGACGGTCGTGACAGCCGGCCAGAGCAAGACAGAAAAAGATGATGATCTTCGGCAAGGATCTGAATTGGCCAGAACCGAAGGAAGCCGGCATGGGCGCAGCTAGGGAGCGGTTTTCGGAGGTGAAGCCGGCTTCGGCGCCGCGGCGACGGGTGGCGGCGCATCGGTCCTGCAGGAGACCAGCCAGGCGTCATAGACCGGGTGCTCGATCGGCGAGACACTGGGCGAGGACGCATACATCCAGCCTTTGAAAACTGATTTTCGCGCCGGCTTTGCGCGCCCGGCCGGCGTGGGCGGCTGAGAATCAACTTCCATGTGGGCGATGAAGTCCTGGTCCAGTTCGCCCGGCGCGGTCGCCTCGCAGGCATGCAGGGTGAAAATCAGTGACTTGTACTGAACCGGACGATCAAGACGCACTTCGAAACGGTTGGTCTCGGTGGTGATTTTGTCGACCACCTGGACAACGGCGATCGGGAATCGCGCGCGCGAAGTTGGAACCGGCGCCTTGGGCGCAGCCTTGGGAGCTTCAGGTGCGGCCTCGATCTTCAGAGGCGCCGCTGGCGGGGGCGGACCCGCGGGGGTCTCCGTCGCCTTGGAGCCTTCGATCGGTCCCGGCGGCGTTTCCTGCGGGATGCCCGGTTGGGCCAGCGCAACACTCGCGCAGGTGCCCAGCGCCGCGAGCGCAACAATCAGTCGCTCGGCTGGGCGCATCACGCCGCCTACTCCGGCGTCCAGGCCTGATAGTCGCCGGTCGCGTGGGGCCGTTTGCCCGAACGCGAAATTGATCCCTCGGGACGCCAGGCGCCGGTAGTGCCAGTCATGTTGGGCTCGTGATCCTGTTCCCAGGCCTTGCGCGGCAACGGATCTTCAGTGGGCGGCAGGTCAAAGGTGTAGTGCAGCCAGCCGTGCCACTCCGCCGGCACCTTCGACGCTTCCGCATAGCCGGAATAGATCACCCAGCGGCGCTTGCGGTTGTCGTATGAGTCCTTGGTATCGCGGGCCTCGAAATAGGTGTTGCCCAGGTCATCCTGGCCGACCTTGACGGCGCGACGGCCGATATGAAACCGGGTGCCCAGAGAGGCGCCATTCCACCACGTAAAAATTGCCCTGAGCACGCTGCGCAAATCCTTGGCTTGACCCGATCCGACGGTCTCATGACTTATAGGGCGGCACCCGTCCCCGGTCCAGCGCGCTGAACCGGTCGAATTACCACTACTAATTGTGGATTACTGGCCCGCGCACCCCCACATCTATTGTTCCCAGGGCCGAGGCGGCCTAGGTTTGCGGCAAGCTGACAGCGGAGAACAAGCCCGTGCGCTTCGATGGACGATTCGCCAAACTTTGGGGTACGGGCGCCCAGATGCGACGCCGGACGATCGAGCGCAGCAACGAGGTCGCTACGGTCAACGCCCCAAGCGAGTGGACGACCGCGCGTCTGGAAGCCTGGCTGGACTGGGCAGCCGAGCAACCCCATGCCGAAGGCGCCGGCCCCTTGCTGGGCGCCGGCGCCGCACGCCTGGCCGCCCGGGGCCAGACGGCCGGCCTGTTCGACTCCGCGGCGGCAGAGGTGTTTCGCGCCGATTTGTTTGCCAGCATGGCGCTTGGACTCGCCGCGCCCGCCCTGGCCGCACCTTATGCCCCACAGCCGCCGATCGTTGAAGTTGGTGCGGTTGAATACGGCCAGGCTCTGATCGCGCACCTGTCCGTTCATCGCGGCGTAAAGGCTGCGGAATCCGCCGTCCGGGTCGCCGGACCGCGACTCCAGGCGGTGATGGACGCCGTCACCCGATGTGACGGACCCGCCGGTGCCTGCGCTGACCCCCGGCAGAACACAGCTCTGGCCAGGGCAGCCCTGGCGGCTCGGGAGACCGGATGCGCAGATGCACTGATCTATCAGGCCATAGCTCTTGCCGGTGCGGGTCAGAGCGAGTGGCGTTCAGCTTTTTCTCCTCCGACCCAGCCCTTGCCGTTCATCGCAGCCGCTGATCGATCCCTGACCGATGCGGGTCATCCAGACGCCGCCCGCGCCGCGATGGCCGGATGGGAAGCGGGGGACGTGATCGTAGCCTTCGATATGCCCGCCGCCGAAGCCGTAGCCCGGCAAAACGCCGCGCCTCACGCGGCAATCAATGCCTTCGCTTTTTTTTCGGCCGGTCTGGAAGATCTTGAAGGCTTTGCCGCCTGTATACGCCTGTGGACTACAGCCCTGGATCTTGATGCCCTGGGCGGTTGGCGCGCTGTTGGACTGGCCCTGGGCGGCCTCGGCGACGTGCTGGCTTCACGAAATCTGGCATTCTCAAACGACGCTGGCCGTGCAGCGGCAGCGGCCATCCAGGCCTATGCCACCGGTGTCGCCCTGCAAACTTCCGCAGAACTTTCGAAGGCGCTCGGCGCCTATGCAGAGTTTGGTGCGGAACGAGACGAAAAGCTGGAGTCCATCGACGGGCGACTGGCCAGAGCCCGCACCTTGCCGCAATCGCCTGTCGTGACGGCTGCGGTCGAGGCTTTGAGCATGGCCAGGGCCGCCGTCGAGCGTCACGGCCTACGCAATGCAGAGATCACGGCACTGTTCGATGATGAGGACCTGGCCTTGCGCCTGGGGGGCCGCACCCTTGCCGCCTCGCCCTGGACGGGCCCGCTTGACCTTGCTGAAACGGAAGACGGTGAGGTCTATCCAACGCTTTCGACCGCCGCAATCGCGGGCCTGTCCAGTCTCGGTGTCGATCTATCGGCGGCCCGAACCCGCCTGCTGGGTGCGCGGGAACTGGCCAGCGCCCCCGCCATAGACCACGCCTCCTTGCGCGCCCGGGGGCTGACCGACCACGAGATCAGCGCGATCGAATCTGCCCTGACCAGTGCGCCGGACCTGCGCTCAGCCTTCTCGCCGGCGATAATCGGCGAAGGATTCCTGCGCGACATTCTTGGCGTCGCCGCTGGCGAGCTGGAAGACCCCGCCTTTGACGCCCTTTCCGCTCTTGGCTTTTCAAAGAGTGAAATCGCCCAGGCCGAGGCTCACGTTTTCGGCGCGGGAGTTCTGGCAGGACTTGAAGGGCTCAATGATCCTTCCGTGTTCACGTCCGCCGCCCAACTGGATACGGCGTCACGCCTGGCGATGATTGCGGCTCTGGAAGCCTTCACCGACGCGCCCTCGACCCAGGCGCTGTCCCTGTCCTGGGACAGTGAACCTGGGCTGGCCGTGCGTCTTCAGTCGGCGGCGGCCCGGGCGGGCCTGCGGGCGATCGCGGTGCGGCGCGACTGGGCGCCGGCTTTCTTTGCGCTGGACCTGCCGTCCCCCGAGGCCGAGCCTGCTCGCCGGACGATGCGTGAGGCCCCACCCCAGGTTTCCGAACGGGTCGTGGAGAAGATCGTCGAGCGAGACCGCACTCGCCAGAAACTGCCGGACCGGCGCAAGGGCTATATTCAGAAGGCCAGCGTCGGCGGCCACAAGGTCTATGTGCATACCGGCGAATATGATGACGGCCAGCTGGGCGAAATCTTCATCGACATGCACAAGGAAGGGGCCGCCTTCCGCAGCCTGATGAACAACTTCGCGATCGCCATCTCCATCGGCCTGCAATATGGCGTGCCGCTGGATGAGTTCGTGGATGCCTTTGTCTTCACCCGGTTCGAGCCCGCCGGCCGCGTCGAGGGCAATGATTCCATCAAGTCGGCGACCTCGATTCTCGATTACATCTTCCGCGAGCTGGCGGTCAGCTATCTGGACCGCGATGACCTGGCCAATGCCGACCCGGACGAGTTTTCGGCCGATGGTCTCGGCTCGGGCGCCGACGAGGGACTGGCCCTGCCGCCGGCCAGCAAGTTCATCTCCAAGGGCTTCGCGCGAGGCGCGGCCCCGGACAATCTGGTGTTCCTGCCCTTTGGCGCAAAGACCGCCGAGCCGGTGCCTGGCGACTTCGCCCCTGACGGCGGTATCCTGCGCGAAGCCAACGACGAGTAGCCGCGCTCAGGCGGACGCGGACGGGGAAATCCGGTCACCTGGCCTTAAGTTTGCGTCTTTAGGATGAATCCGACGCAAGCCACCTCAAGGTGTTCCGATATGAAGCACGTCCTGATCGCTACCGCTTTGACGGCCCTTTTGGCCGCGCCAGCTTTTGCCCAGAACCCCAGCCAGATCGCTTCGGTACAGCGCGGCGCAAGCTGTGCGGGCTGCAACCTCTTCCAGGCCGATCTGGGCGGCAAGGAATTGAAGAACAAAAATCTTTCCGGCGCTCGCCTGCGCCAGGCCGACATGAGTGCGGGCGTATTCAACAACATGAACCTGTCGCGGGCCGATCTGCGCGACGTCAACGCCTACGCTTCGGTATTTTCCTCCGCCAACTTCACCGGCGCAAACATGGAAAACGCCACCTTCGTCGGCGCCTATCTGGAAGGCGCCAGGCTTTCCGGCGCGAACCTGGCCGGCGCAAACTTTTCGGGCGCGGAAATGGACCGGGCCAGCGGACTGACCCAAGCCCAGCTCAACAAGGCCTGCGGCGACGCCTCGACCCGCCTGCCCCGCGGCCTCCGGATTCCCGACTGCCGCTAGGCGGCTATTTGATCGGCTGAACCGAGCGAATATGCAGTTCTTTCAACTGCTTGTCGCTGGCTCCTGAAGGCGCATTCATCAACAAATCCTCGCCCTGCTGGTTCAGCGGGAAGGCGATGACCTCACGAATGGCCTGCTCGCCGGCCAGCAGCATGACGATGCGATCGATGCCGGGCGCCAGACCGCCGTGGGGCGGCGCGCCATAGCGGAACGCGTTCAGCATGCCGCCAAACTGGCTTTCGACGACGTCGGCGCCATAGCCCGCGATAGCAAAGGCCTTCAGCATCAGCTCGGGCCTGTGGTTCCGGATCGCGCCGGAGCAAAGCTCGTAGCCATTGCAGACGATGTCGTACTGATAGGCCAGAACGTCGAGCGGGTCCTTGGTTTCAAGAGCTTCCAACTCGCCCTGCGGCATGGAGAACGGGTTGTGCGAGAAATCGACCCGCTTTTCGTCGGCATTCCACTCGTACATCGGAAAATCGACGATCCAGCAGAAATCGAACCGGCCCTCGGCGACGAGTCCCAGGTCAGTTCCAACCTTGGTACGGGCCGAACCGGCGAACTTCGAAAACACCGCCGGATCACCGGCCACAAAGAAGGCGGCGTCGCCCGCGCCCATACCCAGCTGGGTCATGGCCGCATCCGTCCGCTCAGGACCCAGGTTCTTGGCCAGCGGGCCGCCCCAGGCGCCGCCATCCTCGCTCCAGAATATATAACCCAGCCCCGGCTGGCCTTCGCCCTGGGCCCAGGAATTCATGCGGTCGCAGAACGCTCTGGAGCCGCCCTTGGGAGCCGGAATGGCCCACACCGCATTCTTCGCCTCGGCGTCGAGAATGCGCGCAAAGATGCCAAAGCCGCCGCCCCGGAAGTGCTCGGAGACATCCTGCATCTTCAACGGGTTACGCAGATCCGGCTTGTCCGTACCGTACCATTGGATGGAGTCGCGATAGGCTATGCGCGGAAACGGATAGGGCGTGACCGACTTGCCGTCGGAAAACTCTTCGAACACACCGTGCAGAACAGGCTCAATCGCTGCAAAAACATCGTCTTGCGTGACAAAGCTCATCTCAACATCAAGCTGATAGAATTCCAGGCTGCGATCAGCGCGCAGGTCTTCATCACGGAAACAGGGGGCGATCTGGAAGTAACGGTCAAAGCCGGCCACCATCAGTAGCTGCTTGAACTGCTGCGGCGCCTGCGGCAGCGCATAGAACTTGCCCGAATGCAGTCGCGACGGCACCAGAAAGTCGCGCGCACCCTCGGGGCTCGACGCGGTCAGGATCGGGGTCTGAAACTCGGTGAACCCCTGCCCCACCATGCGGCGTCGGATGGAGTCAATGACTTTGGAGCGCAGCACGATGTTGCGATGGAGGGTCTCGCGGCGAAGATCCAGGTAGCGGTGTTTGAGACGTATCTCTTCCGGATAGTCCGGCTCGCCAAACACAGGCAACGGCAATTCGGCCGCCTCCGACAGCACTTCCAGGCCGCCGACACGAATCTCGATCTCGCCGGTCGACAGGTTCGGATTGATGGCTTCGGCCGAGCGATTGACCACTTCGCCCTCAATGCGGATGACGCTCTCGGTGCGGGTGCGTTCGACCACGTCAAAGCCCGGCGTCGTCGGCGACAGCACCAACTGGGTCAGGCCATAGTGGTCGCGCAGATCGATGAACAGCAGGCCGCCGTGATCACGCTTGCGGTGGATCCAGCCCGACAGACGCACGGCCTGGCCTGCGTCTTTTGCCCTGAGGGCGCCGCAGGTATGGGTGCGATAAACGTGCATGAGACCTTGAATTCCACCAAGTTTTCGGGAGGCGGAAGGGCGCATGGGCGAGCCCCGATGTCAAGGTTCAGAACGCGCGCGGGCTCCTAGATCTGGGGCACGGCCAGCACGGGTCTGGCCGCCTTGCGCACGACCTGCTCAGTCGTGGAGCCGCGCAGGGCGTCAAGGAAGCCCTGACGACCCTGGGTGGCCATGACGATCAAACCGGGGTCGGCGAGATTGGCCGTTTCCAGCACCCCTTCGACCACGGAACCGTCCAGGGTAACCTGCGTGGCCCGGGCGCCAGCGCGTGCTGGCAGCGACGGTGGACTTCCGCCGACATGCAGCAAGGTGAATTCGACCGACGGTTCGTCAAGCACTTCAGCCATGGCGCAGGCTAGGTCGAAGGCCCGGCCCGGATCGGGATGAAAATCAACCGGCAGCAGCACCTTTCCAAGGTTCACCGCGCCAGTCTGACCGTTGACGATTCCCCGGCCGGTATTGGGTACGAATAGGGTCGGAGTCCGCGCTTCGCGGGCCAGATCGGCGGCAACGGATCCCTTGACCCAGAGATCCAGGCCGTCGCGGGAATGGGTACCCAGCACGATCAGGTTGCAGTCATGTCGCTCGACGTATTTGGCGATTCCATGAGCCGGGTGGGCGCCGGCCAGATCGGCCTTCATGACCCGCACGCCCAATGTATCGAAAACTGCATCTTCGGTGGCCCAATCCGGCAGCATGCCCCATTTGGCGAGCAGGGCCCGAACCTTTGGGAATTGTTCCCACTCGTAGCCAGCGGCTGATCCGTCAGGCGCCGCATGGACAATGGTCAAGTGACCCTTGGCCGCTACAGCCAGCCGGACGGCGTGGGCAAAGGCCGGAAAAGCTTCCGGCGAAAAATCGGTCGGGTGCAGGATGTGGCTGAAAACTGACGCCGCCGGCGCCGGTGAAGATGAAGAAGCAAGCGAAGGCGCCATGTGACGGTTCCGACCCATAAAAATAAGATGGGACCACAAGACGCCGACTCAGTCGCTTCAGCCTTGATCTGGCGCAATCGCCGTCAGCGCGGCCTCAACAGTCCGGCTAGCGCGATGGTCGTGTGGTCTTCCAGAAATGCCCCGATGATCTGGGCACCGACGGGCAAGCCCTCGGAGGACCTGCCCAGTGGCATGGCAGTGGCCGGGAGGTTGGCGACGGTCGCAATCCCTTGCCAGGCCAACTGATCTCCATAGGGCGTCGACTCACCATCGATCAGAATGGTCCGCTCCGCCCAGGCGGTGTCCCGATCATTGTGCAGGAACGCGGGCGCGCCAAAAGCCGGTGCTATGACTGCATCGAACGACCCAAAGAATTCCGCCCACTCACGACGCAGTCGCAACTGGGCGTCGAGCAGGTCCATCCAGTCATGGGCCGAAATCGGCGCACGGCCATTCGGGTCACGCCTGGTTATGATGGTCAGCAGCATTTTCAGATACAGGCCATGGGCATTGGCCAGATCCGGCATCAGGTCGGACTCGCGTTCAACCCGTGCGCCGGCGCCTTCCAGCAAGGCGGCGACATCGCCGAGATGAGCCTTGATATCGCGCGAGGTTCCGGCCCTCGGATGGCTGTCGATAACCAGAACATTGAAATCGGCCAGCTTTTTGTGGCGGGGCTTGGGAAGCTTCAGACGATAGCCCTTGGCCGCTTCGCCATCGGGACCGGCGACAATATCCAGCGCCAGGGCCAGGTCGTCTGCGCATCGGGCCATGGGGCCAGGAACCGAAAGCTCGGATGGAGCAATATGCGCGCCGGCCAGGCTGTGGCCAGTGAAGGGTACGATAGCGTAACTGGGCTTATGCCCGAAGACACCGCAAAAGGTCGCTGGGATGCGGATCGAGCCGCCGATATCCGAGCCCATTTCCAGTGGCACAAAACCGGCCGCCAGCGCCGCCGCACCGCCGCCCGATGAGCCGCCCGGGCTGCGGTTCAGGTCGTGGGGATTGTTGGTGCGGCCATACACTTCATTGTCGCTTTGCCAGTCAGCGAGCGACGGCGGCACGTTGGTCTTGCCCAGAATGATCGCGCCAGCGGCTTTCAGGCGCGCCACGACGGTAGCGTCCTTGTCGGCGCGGTGATCCTTGTTGCGCCCAAAACCCCAGGTGGTGGGCCAGCCCTCAAGGTCGTAGGATTCCTTGACCGTCATAGGCACGCCGAGCAGAGGGGCCTCTTCGCCTTTTGCCAGCAGCCCATCGGCGATCTTTGCGGCGGCGCGGGCGCGCTCAAAATCCCGCACCACCACAGCGTTGATCGGCCCATCCTGGGCCTCAATTCGCGCAATGGCCGCGTCAGCCAGCTCCAGCGCGCTAATCTTTTTCTTGCGAAGCGCCCTGGCCAGTTCGCCGGCAGTAGCGGTCGGATAATCGATGCTTTTCATGGCGGCATATCAGCAGCAAACGCGCTGAATGCATAGTCGGTCTGCGCCCGATCCTGTAGAGACGCCCTAGACGTCCTCCAGCCAGGCCACACCTGGGGCAGATTTCAGATCGCTACGCAGGGCGCCGTCGAGGGCGTAGCGGCCCGGCAGACGCATTTCGACTTCGCGGCCTGCGTCGAGGGATGCGATCAGGGTGATCTCACCGCCCCGGTCATTGGCCGCGTCGGTCAAGCGGCGCTTGAGTGCGTCGATCTCTGCCGATCGCGGCGCAAGGTGCACACGCAACGCCGCAACGGCGCCTTCAATGGCGCGCTGCAGCGGTTCGGCGTCGTCGCCGAAAAAGCGCACTTCGCCGTCCGTCGCCTTTGCCCGAACACGCAGGACTATGGCGCTGCCGGCCTCCAGCAAATCGCGGCACTTGCGCAAGGTCTCCGGCGGGAAAAGCACCTCGTACTCACCTGTCGGATCCGACAGCGAGACAAAGGCAAACTTGTCGCCACTACGCCCCGCCCGTTCCTGCTTGCGGCGCACAATGCCGGCCATCTTGAAGGCGTCGACGCCGTCCAGAGCCTGGGGAAGCGCATCCGCATAGAGGGTGACCCGCTTGCGCCTCAACGCATCAACTTCTGCCTCGAGCGGATGGCCGGTCAGATAGAAGCCGACCGCGGCCAGCTCCTCATCCAGCCGCTGGGCCGCCGTCCATTCCCTGGTCTTGGCCAGCCGCGGGCGGCCGGCGTCGGCCTGATCGCCGCCGAACAGGCTGACCTGGGCGGAATCCCGGTCCGCGGCCGCCGACTGGGCGTAGGCCATCAGCATGTCGCAGCAGGCCACGATCTGGGCCCGGCCGGGGTGTAGCTGATCGAAGGCGCCAGCGCGGGCCAGGTTTTCCAGCGCTCGCTTGTTGACCTGACGCGGGTCGATCCGTTCGAGAAAATCGAACAGATCGGCAAAGGCGCCACCCTGCTCACGCACCGCGACAACATGCTTCATGGCCTCGAGCCCGACATTGCGCACCGCGCCCAGGGCATAGAGCACCGACCCGTCCTGAACCTCAAAGTCGGCGCCGGATCGATTGATGTCCGGGGCGGCGATCGGCACGCCGAACCGCTTTGCGTCCTGGTAGAACACCGCCAGCTTGTCGGTGTTGGAGATATCCAGACTCATCGAGGCGGCGAAGAATTCAACAGGCGCGTTCGCCTTCATCCAGGCCGTCTGGTAGGAAATCATCGCATAGGGCGCGGCGTGGCACTTGTTGAAGCCGTAGCCGGCGAACTTCTCCATACGATCAAACAGGAGGCGGGCGATCGACTCGGCGACTCCCCGCTCGGCGGCGCCGGAGTAGAACCGGGCGCGTTGCTGGTCCATCTCCTCCTTCTTCTTCTTGCCCATGGCCCGGCGCAGGAGATCCGCTTCTCCCAGACTGTAGCCGGCCAGAACCTGGGCGATCTGCATCACCTGTTCCTGGTAGACGATGACGCCGTAGGTGTCCTTGAGGTAGGGCTCGATCAGGGCATGGACCGTGTCGACCGGCTTTCGCCCGGTCTTGCAGTCGATGTATTCGGGGATGCTCTCCATCGGGCCGGGCCGGTAGAGCGATATCAACGCCGTGACATCGTCGATGGAGCCGGGCCGCAGCTGGCGCAGGATGTCGCGCATGCCCTGACTTTCCAGCTGGAACACGCCCAGGGTCTGTCCGGACGCCATCAGGTCATAGGCCGGACGGTCTTCGAGGGGCAAAAGCTCGAGGTTCACCCCTGCCCCGCGCTGACGCAGATAGCCCACGGCGCGCTCCAGCACGGTGAGAGTCTTGAGGCCCAGGAAATCGAACTTCACCAGGCCGGCGCTTTCCACCCACTTCATGTTGAACTGTGTGGCCGGCAGCGATGAGCGCGGATCGCGATAAAGCGGCACAAGTTCGATCAAGGGCCGGTCGCCGATGACGATGCCGGCCGCATGAGTCGAAGCGTTGCGGTAAAGCCCTTCGAGCCGCAGTGCGGTTTCCAGCAGCTGGGCGACCGATGGATCATCGTCACGGGCCGCCTTGAGCCGAGGCTCGATCTCGATGGCCTGCGCCAAAGTCGTCGGGCTGGCCGGATTGTTGGGAATCATTTTTGCCAGACGGTCGACCATGCCGAGCGGTAACTGCATGACCCGGCCAACGTCACGAAGCACGGCGCGGGCCTGCAGGGTGCCGAAGGTGATGATCTGGGCGACGCGATCGTCACCGTACTTTTGCTGAACGTAGGCGATCACTTCCTCGCGGCGATCCTGACAAAAGTCGATGTCGAAGTCGGGCATGGAAACCCGCTCAGGATTCAGGAAACGCTCGAACAGCAGGCCATACCGCAAGGGATCAAGCCCGGTGATCATCAACGACCAGGCCACCAGGGAACCGGCGCCGGACCCCCGGCCAGGCCCAACGGGAATGCCGCGATCCTTGGCCCATTTGATGAAGTCCGAGACGATCAGGAAGTAACCGTCAAAACCCATGTGGCTGATGACGCCCAGTTCATATTCAAGTCGCTGACGATACTCCTCCGGCGTGGCGGCCAGAGGCTGACCAGTCAGCTGCAGCACCTCCAGACGGCCGTTCAGCCCTTCGCGAGCCTGAAACGCCAGTTCTTCAACTTCGGTGCGCCCTTCGCCAGTGGGAAAGCTCGGCAGGATCGGATCGCGCTTCTTGACCATGAAGGCGCAACGGCGAGCGATTTCGATGGTGTTGTCACAGGCCTCGGGGAGATCAGCGAACAGGGTGCGCATGGCCTCAGGCGCCTTGAAGTGGTGCTCGGCGGTAACCTTGCGCCGCTCGACCTCTCCCAGGAACGTCTGATCGGAAATGCACAGCAACGCATCGTGCGCTTCATGCATAGAGGCTTCGGCGAAATAGACATCATTGGTGGCGACCAACGGCAGGTCGTGTGCGTAGGCATAGGCCACCAGCGCCGGTTCGGCCGAGGCCTCCCGCGCCTCGCCGTGGCGTTGCAGCTCAATGTAAAAACGCCCTTCGAAGGCGCGCGCCATGTCGGCCAGCGCCGCCTCGCCTTCCGGAACCCGGCCCGCCGCCAGCATATGGTCCACCGGACCGTCCGGCCCGCCGGACAACAGGATCAAACCCTCGGCATGGGCGCACACCTGCCGCCAGGGCACAGCCGGATCGGCGTTGTCTTCGACGTCCAGATAGGCGGCCGACGACAGGGCCATCAGATTGCGCCAGCCAGCTTCGTTCTGGGCCAGCAGCACCAGAGTCGGGGTCCGCGCCCAGCGTTCGGGCAGGGTTTCGCCAATGCCGACGACCGGCAGGGCACAGCCAATGATCGGCTGAACGCCTGCATCCTTGGTCGCCAGTGAAAATTCCAAAGCGCCGAACAGATTGGCGCGATCCGTCAGCGCCACCGCCGGCATTCCGGCCTTGGCGGCCAGGGCCCCGATCTTGTCAGCCTTGATCGCGCCTTCCAGCAGCGAATAGGCCGAGCGCACCCGCAGGTGAACAAACCCCCGCTCGTGGTGCGCCGCATGGATCATGGCGTCCTAGCTCCCAGGAAATGACCGCCGGCGAATCACGCCACCAGCTGCGCCGCTGAACATACCATCCAGACGAACCCGACGACCGATACAAGCGCGGCCCCTTCGCGGATCAACAACCTCATGACTTTGCCCCCAGGGAAATGATGTTCTTGTATTGTTCTTTTCATGTTTTGTTCTCACCGTCAAGCCGTTCGCGGCTGAAGCAGGAACGCCATCAAACTGGACGCAGATCAGAACCGGCCGGAAACGCGCACGGTATATGATCTTGTGCCATAGCCGCCGTGTGCGCTGCGCGTCTCTATACTGGAGAGATTGGCGGGGAGCGCGCGATCGGGCGTGTAGAACCGCCGTTCACGGACTTCCGTCGGCAGCAGGACATCAGCCACGGTAAAGCGGGCGACAAGACCCTTGATTGCCGTGGTCTCGGCGAAGAGATCCAGATTTGGCTGCTGCCACTGGGTCGTCCGCAGTTCCTTCAGCCGGAAAAGCTGCGTGCTGTCGGCCCGCTCGTAGAGCACACCCCAGAGAAGCTTCATCTCCGGAAGAGGCTGACGGAAATCGAGCGAGTAGTTCCACTCGGTCTCGCCCGAAAAACGCCGGGACAGGCTCGTGGTCGGATCCTTGGCCCTGGTGTCCTGGACCTGACCGGTGACCCTGAGCGTTCCGCGCGGAACACCTACACGATCCAGCGGCGCCGTTATGTCGGCGCGCAAGCCGGACCTCGTACCTGTGCCGATGTTCCCTGGGCCATCGAAATGTCCGGCGATCGGAATCTGGTCCTGCACCGCGTCGACGCTGTCGTGGAAGGCCGAAAGAGTAACGACGGTCTTGGGGCCGAACCGGCGCTCCCACTCGATCTGCGTGCGCCAGGTTCGTTCCGGTTCAAGATTTGGATTGCCGAGATCCGAGGTGCCATCGAACAGGGAAACCGCGCTTGCGAACTCTGTAAAATTCAGCTGGGCGACGTCCCGCTCGAGCAAAAAGCGCAACTGATTTCCACCATTCGGGCTCCACGTCAGGTTCACCCGTGGCTTGATGAACGTGAAGGGGCGCTGCTGGGATGCATCGCCGGACTGGGTGATCCGCGAGTCTTCGAGGGTCAGGCTCGTCTCGAGCTTGAGAACCCGGGACACCTGCCAGAAATCGGCCACATACACTTCGCCGCGCAACTCCTCAACGCGCGTGACCGCAACCGGGATGATCGAGGGAACCGGGCCGGCGCCGACATCGACGGCGATATGCAGGGCGCTGTCCAGATAGTTGAAGGCGGCCTCGCCGCCGAAATCGATCGCATGGGCATCCGAGGGCTTCCAGGTGAAGACGCCCCGGCCAACGCTCTCCCCGCTTTCGGAGGACCGCTGGATAAGCGTGTCGCGTTGCGTCCCGATCGTCGGGCGAACCGTATAGCGCTCGTTTGAGCCCGTGCGGCGGCGCGAGGACAGCCCGATCAACTTGAAATGGGTCTGCGGCGACAAGCGATGCTCCCAGTCTCCGCCAAGTTCGCCGGCCCAAACCTTGTCGCCGACAACCTGACTGTCCTCGGTTCGGATCAGGACCCCCGCTGCGTTTTCGGTCTCCGAATAGGTTTTCCGGCTGTCTCGCGAGGGAATGAACTGGGCGTTTAGATTGAGGGTGTCGCTCGGGCCGGGTTTCCAGCCGGCCCGGCCGCTCAGCTTGTACTCCCAGTAATCGCCCTGGAGGAATTCACTCCCCTGCTCGATCAGGGCTCCGCCGGCCGATTCCAGGCGCTTTTCATATTCTATCCGCCCGCGCCGGGACGGCTGGGCCTGCAGAGCAAGGCTGATGTTGGCGTCGGAGAGCTTGAAGGCGCTGGTGGCCGACAGAACCGGGTTGATGCTGCCGGACGGGTCCAGGTAGCCCGCCTGTACGACGAAGGTGTTGGTCGATCCCGTCACGCGGGGGCGAAGGCGAACATCGACAAGCAGGGTCTGACCGCGCAGGTCAGCTCCATCGAGACCGCCGGAATAGAGATCGACGCTCTGCACGTCGCGGGCCGAAATCCGGGCCAGTTGTTCGGACAGCGGTGTCTTGGAACTCGGACGCTCGCCGTTGATCAGCACATTCCCAGCAGCCCCGCCAAAGCCCCGACGATCTTCACCGTTGTCCAGGGTAAAGCCCGGAACCCGACGCACCATGTCCTCCGCGTTGACCGGGTTGAAGGCGGAAAAGTAGTCCGCCGCGAAGGACTGGGCGGCGGCCGGTGCGGGAGACTGGGCAAAAGCCGGGCTGCCCCAGGCTGCCGTTATCGCTGCGCCCAGCAGCAAGGCAAGGACGCGCGCGCCTCTTGGCCTAGGGACGAGGCGATTCATGATGCGGCTTCCGGTTATGGTTTTGGTTTGAATGGGAGCCTAACTGTCGCGGCACGCGAAACAAGCAACCACCGCGTTTAATGACGCCGGCGCAAAGCGCGCTTGCACAGTGGCGCGCTTGGGCCTGGCCTGCCTAAGATCAAGCGGGATGAACGCGAGAGACCCGGCGATGACCAACTCTGCTATCTACAATGCCGGTAGCCGCGCCCTGCAGGACGCGTTTGGCAGCCGGGACCTGGCCGACACGCTTGAATATCTGGTACGCACAGAATTTACCGGCGACGATGCCGCCTTCATCGAAAACTCCATCTACTTCTTTCTGGCCACCGCCGACGATCACGGCCGCCCGGACGTCTCGTTCAAGGGTGGCCCGGCGGGTTTCGTCAAGGTCACCGGCCCGGCCGAACTGGCTTTCCCCGACTATGACGGCAACGGCATGTTCAAGAGCCTGGGCAATCTGACGGTCAACCCTGAAGTCGGCCTGCTGTTCATCGCCATGCACGGACGGCCCCGGCGCCTAAGGGTGAACGGAACCGCGACGATCCTGCGCGAGGATCCCTTGATGTCGCAAACTGTGGGCGCCCAGATGATTATCCGGGTGCAGGCTCGCGCCATCTTTCCCAACTGCCCGCGCTATATTCCCCGCCTGGAGCTGACTGAACCGTCCCCTTACGCCCCCTCGCCCGGCGCCGAGCCTGTCGAGCCCGACTGGAAGGGGTTTGACGTGTTCAAAGACCACGTACCGCCCCGCCGCCCGACCTTTCGCGGTTAGGATCTGGCTTATGACCTTCGACCTCAGCATCCGTCCCGCGCGCCCCGAAGAGCGCCTCGAGCTTATCGAACTGCAACGCCGCGCGTCGCTGGCCAATCCGGGCGACCGCGAGGTTCTGCTGGCGCATCCAGAGGCCATCGACCTGCCGTCGGCCATGATTGAGCTGGGCGATGTTCTGGTGGCGGAACGCGATGGCGTGCGCCTTGGCTTTGCCGCTATCGCCCCGCGGGACGACGGCCAGATCGAACTGGACGGCCTGTTCACCGAGCCCGCCAACTGGAATGGCGGCGTCGGCCGCGCACTGGTCCGCGCCGCCGGCGAGCTTTCCCGCTCTCGCGGCGCCGGCATCCTTCATGTCATCGGCAACCCGCACGCCCTAGGCTTCTACGAACGCTGCGGATTCATCGCGGTTGGTGAGTTCAAGACCCAGTTTGGCGTTGGCGTCCTGATGACGCTCGACCTGGGCCGCTGACGCCTAGGCCTCGAAGATCGTCTCGAACCCGCCGAAGATCAGGCGCTTTCCGTCGAACGGCATGTCTTTCATGCTGGCCGCGATACGGGGGTCGGCCATGACCTTGGCGTTGGTAACATCCCGCGCCTGACGCGAGGCGTGGACAATCCACGAGAATATCACCACCTCGTCATCCGTGGCGTTCACGGCCCTGGGAAACGACGTCACCTGTCCGTAGGGCACGTCTTCACCGGCACATTCGACATAGTTCAGCGCGCCATGCTCTTTCCAGACCGGGCCAGCGATCTCAGTGAGCGCCTTGTAGGCGTCCAGCTTGTCCTTTTTCACGGCCAGAACGAAACCATCGACATAGGTCATGGGCTTGCTTTTTTGTCCAAGTCAGAGGTTTCGGGCCAGGCGTTCCAGCTGGTCGGCACACAGGCCCCAGCCTTCGTGGAAGCCCATCTTGTCGTGAGTGTCACGATCCTCTTTCGACCAGTGACGCACGCGGGCGGTGTAGCGGGTCTTGTCGCCCTCCTGTTCGAAGGTGAGGATGACCGTCATGAACGGCTTGGCCGAGGGCTGCCAGTCGCCGGTATAGGCGTCGGTGAACACCAGTTTGGCGTCGGGCAGAACTTCCAGATAGCTGCCGAAATTCGGAAAATCCTTGCCGTCCGGCGAGCGCATGACGATGCGATTGCCGCCGCCAACGCGGACGTCAAGCTCGGCGACCGGCGTGGTCCACGGAGCCGGCGCAAACCATTGCTTCAACAACTCCGGATCGGTCCAGCAGCGGTAGAGCGCCTCGCGGGAGGCGTCCATGAGGCGGGTGAGAACCAGCTCGTTGTCAGACATTGGCTTGGGTTCGGCAGACATGCTTTTCCTTCCCGCAGAGGATAGTTCCTGACCCAAGGACGCACAGACGGCGACGGGTCCGACAACCGGGCCTGAAAAATCGCCGGACCTACTTGCGCCGCAATAGCTTGCCGGCCTCCAGCGCATAGACGCGGTCCATGTGGCTTGCCAGATCGTGGTTGTGAGTGGCGATCAGGGCTGCTGCGCCGGTCTGCTTCACCAGGGCCGCCAGACCGTCGAAAACCTGGCCGGAATTGGTGGGGTCGAGGTTGCCCGTCGGCTCGTCCGCCAGAATAATACGCGGGTCGTTGACCAGGGCCCGGGCCATGGCCACCCTTTGACGCTCGCCGCCGGACAGTTTGGCCGGGATATGATCGAGCCGGTCCGCCAGTCCCATCCGGTCCAGCAATTCGCTGGCCCGTACGCGCGCCTGCCGGGCGTTGCGCCCGCCGATCATCTGCGGCAGGGCGACATTGTCGATCGCGGTGAATTCGGGCAGCAGATGGTGAAACTGATAGACGAAACCGATCGACGCTAGGCGGATCCGCGTCCGCCCGCTATCCTTGAGTTTGCTGCAGTCCTTTCCGCCGATGAACACCGAACCGCTGGTCGGCCGCTCAAGCAGTCCGGCGGCGTGCAACAGCGATGACTTGCCTGAGCCAGAGGGGCCGATCAGGCCAACCACCTCGCCTGGAAACAGGTCCAGACTGACGCCCTTGAGGACGTGGAGAACCTGATCGCCGGACTGATAGTCGCGGACGATATCGCGCAGGGCCAGGACAGGTTCACTCATAACGCAGCGCCTCCACCGGGTCGGTGCGCGAAGCCCGCCAGGACGGGTAGAGCGTAACCAGAATGGAAATGGACAGCGTCCATGCAAACACCAGCCACACCTCGCCCCAGTCGAGTTTGGCGGGCATGCTGGTCAGGAAATACACATCCGGATTGAACACCAGAACGCCCGTCACCCACTCGATGAAATGCTGGATCGGGGTGATGTAGATGCAGAACAGCACACCAAGCACCACGCCCACGGGTGCTGCGGTTACGCCAATCGCGGCGCCCGAAATCAGGAAAACCCGCATGATCGAGCCCTGGCTGGCGCCGATGGTTCTCAGAATGGCGATGTCGCGCTCCTTGTTCTTCACCAGCATCACCAGGGCTGAAATTATGTTCAGGGCCGCGATGGCGACGATCAGCATCATGATGATGCGGATCATGTTCCGCTCCACCTGGAGAGCCTCCCAGTAGGACGCGTTCCTGTCCTGCCATGTGCTGACCACGCCCCCCTCTCCGGCCGCGGGCCTGAGCAACGGGACCACCCGGTTTATGTGATCCGGATCGGCGACCATGACCTCGATGATGTCGACATCGCCGCCACGCCCAAAGAAGGCCTGGGCCTGGGCCAGAGGCATCAGGATATAGGTCTGGTCGTATTCAGCCATGCCGACCGAGAATATGCCGCCGACAACATAGTCCTTCTGCACAACCCGGCTTCCGCCCAGAGGGGTGGCCGCACCGCCATAGGCCGCCAGGGTGATAGACTCGCCGGCCTGAACCCCAAGGAATTCCGCCAGACGATTGCCCATCAGGATGACATTGCCACCGTACTCGCCCTTGCCAAAATCGGTGAGTGACCCGGCCTTGATGTTGTTGACGATCATCGGCTGGTTCTTGAGGTCCTCGGGCGCCATGCCGCGGACCATGGCCCCGGTCGCCACGCGCCCCAGAGCGATGGTCTGGGACTCGACCAGAGGCGTGACGCTGACGACGCCCGGCACGGCACGCAGCCTTGTGACGGTGGGAGGATAGGTCTGCTCGAAAATCGCCTGGCCCTGCACATAAGCGTGGCCGTTGAACCCCAGGATCCGGCTCAGCAGTTCCGAACGAAATCCGTTCATGACCGACATGACGATAATCAGGACGGCGATCGCCAGGGCGATGGCGGTAAAGGCGATGGCGGAAATCAGACCGACGCCAAGGCTTTTGCGCTTGGCGCGCAGGTAGCGGAAGGCCAGCAGCCATTCCCACGGCGAAAACAGCTTGCCCGGCGCGATGTCGGTGGTGGGTGACGTCATGGAGGGGAATTCGAATCCTTCGAGGCCCGGGCGCATCCTGATCTAACGCGCGAGACGAAGCTTGGCGAGCAAGGCGCCAAAAGAAAGGCCGCGGCTCTCGGGAGGGAGAGGCGCGGCCTAAAGTTGGAATTTCGCCATGAAGCCGGTCCGGGAGGGGAGCGAGGGAAGGGTCCGAACCAGCAACTTCAGACTAGGCGTCCCCTGCCCCGTATCCCGAGAAAATCCAGCGCCTCATTGTGCGTTGCGGCATTTTGCCCATCAATTGGACAACCCTTTGTGCCCGGGCGGCCAGACTGCCTATCTTGGCGACAGGGTGGTGAAGGTTACATAACCGCGCTCCACCAGACGGCGCATGCCGTCATAGGCGGCGGTCAGTTCCTCGAAAGTCATCCGGGCGATCAGAAGCTCGTCGATCTGGGCCGCGGTCGGCAGGACGGCGTTATCGCTGAGGGACATGGCCTTGCGCACCCACGCGGCGCGGGCGTGGGCGGCGGCGACGGCCAGGCGCTGAACCTTGTCGGTGTCCAGAGCGCCGATATCGTGGCCGACAGCTTCTCGGTTGGCGGCAAAAGCGGTGTAGTCGATCTGCTCCAGCTGGGCGCGCATGCGCTTTTGCACTTGCGGATCATCGGACATTTCCGGTTCGAAGTGATCGTAATTGCGGCGTCGCACGCTGTTGGTCCTGATCGTAGACATCGCCTATCCTCCCGGAAGACACGAGATATGAGCTGCAAATCTACTCTGGGCGCCCTTAATGGCGATTGAACAGGTTTAATGGAGCCCTTCCGGCCATGAGTGACGACAAGGACGCCGACAAGGACTTCGACCGGCTTCACCTGGCCCTCGTGCACTGGCAACAGGGCGCGATCGAGCGGGGTGAAAAGACCGCGATCATCTTTGAAGGCCGTGATGCGTCCGGAAAGGACGGGGCCATCAAGCGGGTGATCGAAAATCTGTCAGTGCGCAACACCAGGGTCGTGGCCCTGTCCAAACCTTCGGATCGGGAACGTAAGTCCTGGTTCTTCCAGCGCTATGTCGAACATCTGCCGGCGGGGGGCGAACTGCTGATCTTCAACCGCTCCTGGTACAATCGGGGTGGCGTTGAGCGCGTGATGGAATTTTCAACTCTCGACGAACAGGAAGACTTCCTGCGGGTCACGCCCCGGTTCGAATCAATGCTGGTCGGCGCGGGGATCAAGCTGATCAAGCTGTGGCTCGATGTCTCGAAGGTCGAACAGGCCAAACGGCTTGCTGAGCGCAAATCCGACCCCCTCAAGGTGCTGAAATGCAGCCCGTTGGATGAATATGCCCAGTCCCGCTGGGACGCTTATTCGGCCGCCCGCGATGAGATGCTGAACCGGACCGACACCGAGATCGCCCCCTGGTTTTGTGTAAGGGCTGATCAAAAAAAGGCCGCCCACAAAAACGTCCTGCGCCATTTGATCCATGAACTGGGAAACGAAAAGGAATCTGGAAAGATCGAAAAGCAGGATCCGCAGGTACTGTTCCGCTTCGAGCCGGCAGCGATCGAGGACGGCCGGCTGGCGAAGTAGGCCGTTCGTGCACAACCTGGCCGAACTGTCCGGAATCTTCTGCCTGCTTCACATTGCCCGCCGCTCTGACTCGCCTGTAGGGTGGCGTCAGCGCCGTAAGAGCACAGGGGGATAACGCCATGGCGACCGCGCGCACTGTCCGACACAGTAATGCAACCCTGGCCGCCTTTGCGGCGCCCTGCCTGCCCATGGCGGCGCTCGGCCTGCCGCTGGTGGTGCACCTGCCGCATTTCTACGCCCAGTCCATCGGCCTGCCGTTGGGGACCGTGGGCCTGATCTTCCTGATTGTGCGGCTGATCGACATCGGTTTCGACCCGATCCTCGGCAGCCTTATGGACCGGACGCGCACGAAACTCGGGCGCTTCAAGCCCTGGCTTGTCGCCAGTATTGTGGTCATGGGCCTGGCGACCTGGATGCTGTTCATGCCGCCCGGCGGCAAGGCCAACGAGGTGTTTCTCGGCGGCTGGCTGCTGCTGGTTTATCTCGGATTTTCCATGTCGGTCCTGGCCCAGACCTCGTGGGCCAGCGTGCTGTCGCCCGACTATGACCAGCGCTCGCGCATCTACGGATTCTGGACCACGGGCAATGTCATCGGCATCATTCTGGTGCTCGTCTTGCCCGTCGCCGTCAGCAAGATGGGCGGGCTTGAGCCGGCCCAGGTGTCGATCATGGGTTGGTTCATCATCGTCCTGCTACCCTTGACCATCGGTCTTGCGGTCTGGCGGGTGCCCGAGCCGGTTCCAGACAAGCCCACCCACGGCAATATCCGTGACTACCTCGATTTCCTGAAACTGGCGGCGGTGCGGCGGCTGATGTGGACGGACCTGTTGTTCGGCCTGGCGCCCGGTATCACCGGCGCGCTTGCCCTCTTCTACTTCGCCACCGTCAAGCAGATGGACACTTTCCACGCCCAACTGCTGATCTTCTTCTACTTTGCCGCCGGACTGGTGGGCGCAAGCCTATGGACCATCGTCGCCACGAAGATCGGCAAGCACCGGGCCATGGCGCTGGCGGGTGTTTTGTTCGCCGTCTCCTATGTGGGCGTATTCCTGGCCCCGGCCGGCAATTTCACCTTGCAGGCCCTGTCGATGATTGGCGTCGGCATTCCATTCTGCGCCAATCAGGTCCTGTTGCGCGCCATGCTGGCCGACGTGGGCGATGAGGATCGGTTGCTGTCGGGTCAGGACCGCACAGGCATGTTGTTCGCCCTGCTGACCGCGACCAACAAGGTTGGTTACGCCCTGGCGGCGCTGACTTTTCTGCCGCTGGGCATGGCCGGGTTCGACCAGGCCGATGGCGCGCGCCAGACGGCACAGGCCCTGGACATGCTGACGATCCTGTTCGTCGGCCTGCCCATCGCCGTTCTGCTGATCGCCTCTTGGGTCATCTACAGTTTCCCGCTGGACAAGGAACGGCAGCAGCAGATCCGCGCGCAACTGGAAGCCCGCGACAAGGCAGGCTAACGAGGAGCATGGCCGACAGCCCTGCCCTCATCCGCCTGCTCGACATCATGGCCCGGTTGCGCGACCGCGAAACCGGATGCCCGTGGGACGTCGAGCAGACGTTCGCCACCATCGCCCCCTATACGGTGGAGGAAGCCTATGAGGTCGCCGACGCCATCGAGCGCGGCGATATCGGCGACATCCGCGAGGAACTGGGCGATCTGCTGTTCCAGGTGGTCTTCCACAGCCGCATCGCCGAGGAAGCCGGCCACTTCGCCTTTGACGATGTGGCCACCGCCATCAGCGACAAGATGATCCGCCGCCATCCCCACGTCTTCGATGGCGCCAACTATCGCACCTCCGAAGAACAGACGCTGGCGTGGGAGGTCACCAAGGCCGCCGAACGCGCCGCCAGGGGCAAGACGCCCAGCATTCTGGACGATGTCCCCCGCGGCCTTCCGGCCCTGATGCGTGCGGTGAAACTGACCAAACGCGCCGCCCGCGTCGGCTTCGACTGGCCATCGACCGCCGAGGTCCTGGGCAAACTGCGCGAGGAAGTGGCCGAGCTGGAAGTCGAAATCGACACCGCCGACCACGCAAAGGCTCGCGAGGAACTGGGCGATGTGCTGTTCGTCATCGCCAACCTCGCCCGTAAGCTCGACATCGAACCCGAAGACGCCCTGCGCGCCACCAACGCCAAGTTCTCACGGCGCTTTGCCTTCATCGAAGCGGCGCTGGCGGCGGACGGGCGAACACCGGATCAGTCCGACCTTGAAGAAATGGACCGGCTGTGGGACGCGGCCAAGGTGGATGAGCGGAAATAGACTCAGTCTTGCAGGGGCGCCGCATCGGCGCCGACACCTGCGCCGCGCGCCAGCATCGCCGCCGACTGTCCAAGCGCCGGATGCACCCAATCAGGCGCGATTTCGGCAAGCGGGCCCATAACGAAGCGCCGCTCGTGGGCCCTGGGATGCGGAATGGTTGGCGCATCGCCAACCACCCGGCCGTGGGCGATCAGGTCCAGGTCCAACGTGCGGGGTGCATTGCGTGCTGCCCGGTCGCGGCCGAACGCCCGCTCGATATCGTGCAGGCGCGCCAGAACCTGCGCCGGGCCCAGGTTCGTTTCGATCAGCACCACCCCGTTCACATAGGGCGGATCGGCCGGGTCCGGCCAGGCAGCCGAACGCCACCAGCGAGAGACATGAGTCACGGCAAGGCCAGCGTCACCCATGGACGTCACGGCCGCTTCCAGAAGCGCCCGTGGCGAGTCATACTCACCGGGCAAATTTGAACCGAAGGCGACGATCACCGCCCGATCCATTTGATTTAAATTGTTTCTAGAGGTCTTTGAAATGACGTTTTATCCTACAGACAAGCTCGCCCTGTTTGTCGACGGTGCCAACTTCTTTTCCGCCGCCCGCGTCCTCAACATCGACATCGATTATAAAAAGCTGCTCGACGAGTTCAGGAAACGCGGCGTCCTGATCCGCGCCTATTATTACACCGCCATCGCCGAGGACGAGGACTATTCGCCGATACGGCCCCTCGCCGATTGGCTCGACTACAACGGTTTTACAATGGTGACCAAGCCGGCCCGCTCCTACACGGACGCGCAGGGGCGCAAGCGCTGGCGCGGCGACATGAAGATCGAGATGGCCGTCGACATCCTGGAGATGACCGCTCACGCCGATCACATCGTGCTGTTCTCCGGTGATGGCGATTTCTGCCGCCTCGTCGCAGCCGTTCAGGCCCGCGGGGTGCGCGTCACCGTCGTCTCGACGGTCAAGTCCCAGCCCCCCCAGGCCTCCGATGACCTGCGCCGCCAGTGCGACGACTTTGTCGACCTCAACGATCTGGCCGCCATCATCGGCCGGCCAAAGCGCGACCAGAACAGCGCCCTACCCCGCTTCATTCAGGGCGACGATGATCACGATGACTGATGTCTTGCCCGAGCCCGGCCGCGACTGCCCGCTCTGTCCGCGCCTGGTCGCCTACCGGTGCGAGAACCAGCGCGCCAACCCCGCCTGGTTCAACGGCCCCGCCCCCTCGTTCGGTGATGAGAACGCCCAGCTGCTGGTCGTGGGCCTGGCCCCCGGTCGCACCGGCGCCAACCGTACGGGCCGGCCGTTCACTGGCGACCACGCTGGCATGCTGCTCTACGAGACCCTGATCAAATACGGCTTCGCCAAAGGTCACTATCAGGCCCGACCCGATGACGGCCTGATCCTGACCGGCTGCATGATCACCAACGCCGTGCGCTGCGCCCCGCCAGGCAACAAGCCAGAGACGTCGGAGGAAAATACCTGCCGCCCGTTCCTGGCCGCCCGCATCGCCGCTTTGCCGAAGCTCAAGGTGATCGTGACCCTGGGCGACGTTTCGCGGCGTAATGTGTTGAAAGCCCTGGGTTTGAAGGCATCAGCCACAGCTGGCGGACACGGCGCCGAGTTCGAGACCAACCGCTATCGCCTGATTAACAGCTACCACTGCTCGCGCCTCAACACGAACACCGGCCGCCTGACCACGCCGATGTTCGAAGCGGTGTTTGACCGGGCGCGGGCGCTGATCGAGGCCTAACCCTTCTCCCGCATCAACCTCGCCTTGTCGCGTTGCCAGTCGCGGGCGGCGGTGGTCTCGCGCTTGTCGTGGGCCTTCTTGCCGGTGGCCACGGCGATCTCCAGCTTGGCGATGCCCTTGTCGTTCCAGTAAAGGCGCGTGGGCACAAGGGTGCGGCCGTCGCGCTGAACCGCCCCCGAAAGTTTGTCTATCTGTTTGGCATGCAGCAGCAGCTTCCGCGGCCGGCGCGGCTCGTGGTTGAAGCGGTTGCCCCCGGCATAGGGCGGGATGTCGGCATTGATCAGCATGATCGCGCCATTCTCCACAGCCGCGTAGGATTCGGCGATATTGGCCTTGCCGGCCCGCAGGGATTTCACCTCGGTGCCCGTCAGCATGATGCCGGCCTCGACCGTGTCCTCCAGGAAGTAGTCGAAACGCGCCCGCCGGTTCTCGGCGATCAGGGTGGATTTTTCGCCTTTCGCGGCCATCAGACCACGCCGGCGTCTTTCATGGCGGCCAGGATGGCGGGCTTGACCGCCTCGGCGCAGGGCGCGATCGGCAGACGGGCAGCCTCTTCACACAGACCCAGATGGGCCAGGGCGAACTTGGTCGGCGCCGGCGAAGCGTCCAGGAACAGCGCCTCGCTCAGCCGCGCCAGACGATCCTGCCAGTACAACGCCGTCTTCCAGTCGCCGGTCATGCAGGCGTCATAGAACTTCGCCACGGCCTCGGGCGCGACGTTGGAAGTGACGGTAATGCAGCCGTGGCCGCCGTAAGCCATATAACCGTGCGCGCTCATGTCATCGCCCGACAGCAGGATCCAGTCGCCGCCGCACTCCAGTCTCTGGCCGGCGATGCGGCCCATATTGCCGGTGGCGTCCTTGATGCCGACGATATTGGGCAGCCTGGACAGCCGCGCCAGGGTGGCGTTGGAAATATCGACGCTGGTTCGGCCGGGCACATTGTAGACCAGCACTGGCATCTGAACCGCCTCGTTGATCGCGGCATAGTGCTGATAGAGCCCCTCCTGGCTGGGCCGGTTGTAGTAGGGCGTCACCACCAGGGCGGCATCGGCGCCTACGGTCTTGGCATGGCGGACCAGTTCGATGGCCTCGCGGGTGGAATTGGAGCCGGCGCCGGCGACCACGCGGATGCGCCCGGCGCAAGTCTTGACGCACAGTTCGACGACCCGGCGATGTTCGTCATGGGTCAGGGTGGCGCTCTCGCCGGTGGTGCCGACCGGCACGACGCCGTGGATGCCGGCGGCGATCTGACGTTCGAGCAGGCGAATGAACGCCTCTTCGTCAACTTCGCCATCCCGGAATGGCGTAATCAGCGCGGTGATCGCGCCTCGAATCGAAGGTTGTGACATGGTGAGCAAGAAGCCGTGATCAGCGCCGCCCCGGTGTTGCGGCTATAGGGTTTGGCCGGACAATATGGCGTCGCGCGGTCGCACTGCAACGCCTTTGCACAACTAAGCCGTCTGATATGGAGCCTCGAGCGTCTTGAATCTCATCGGCAAAGGCCTTTTGGCGTTGGGACTGGTCGCTTTGGCCGGGGCCGGCGCCAGCGCGCAGCAGGCCGAATCGATCGACGCCCTGCTGGCCCGCATGACCACGCCGCAGACAGCGGAGCGGCCAAATCTGTCGGCCAGCGAAAAAACGGCGCTTAAATCAGCCCTCGCCGCCGCCCGGGCCGGCGACAAGTCGCGGTTCGAGACCGCCATGTCCCAGATCGAGGATGTCGACGCCAAGCGGCTGGCCAGCTGGGCCATGGTCGACGCCAATGGCGAGGCCTTGTCCTTCTTCGAAGTCGATCAGGCGCGGCGCGATCTGGCCGGCTGGCCGCGCGAGCAGCGTCGCATGACCCTGGCAGAACAGAAGTTAACCACGTCGGGGCTTGAGCCACAGGCGGTTGTCAACTGGTTCGGCGATGGCAGGCCGGCCACGGGCGACGGCGCCCTGGCCCTGGCGACAGCGTTGCGCGCCCTCGGTCGCGATAATGACGCCAAGAGTCTGGTCAAGGACGCCTGGCGCACCAAGGTCTTTGAGGCAGACACCCAGCAGGAATTCCTCTCGCGGTTCAGTGACGCCCTGACCACCGACGATCACCTGAAGCGCGCGGACATGCTGCTGTTCGGCCCCCAAGGTCCCGCCGTGCGCGCCCTGCTGCCGCTTTTGCCCGCCGACGAGCGCGCCCAGGCCGAAGCGCGGATCGCGCTTCGCACCGGCGCGCGAAACGCCCAGGACCTGGTCAACCGCGTACCTGCCCACCTGCAGGACAGCGGCGGCCTGGCATTCGAGCGCGCCAGCCACGCCACCCGCTCGGATCAGGATGCGGCGGCCCTGCGGCTCGCGGATAACCTGCCACCAGCGCCCGGCTTCGACGACGGCGACCAGCGCCTCTATTCCGAACGCCGCCAGCTGTTTGTGTCCGCAATGCAGGCCCAGGACTATCCGGCTGCCTATGCCTCGATGAACAACGGAGGATTCGCCAGCGGCGTGCGCCGGGCCGAATCCGAATTTTTCGCCGGGTGGGTCGCCCTGACCAAGCTCCACGATCCCGCAAATGCCCTGTCACACTTCGAAAAGATCCGGCAGGCTGGAGCGACGCCCTTGACCCAGGGCCGGGCCCTCTACTGGATGGGTCGAGCCGCTGAGGCCGCTGGCGATTCAGATGGCGCCCAAGCCTATTACCAGCAGGGCGCACAATTCATTGGCGCCTTCTATGGCCAGCTCGCCGCTGAAAAGGCCGGGATCACAACCCTGACCCTGCCGGCCGAACCGCAACCCACCGAGGCAGATCGCGCCCGGTTCGAATCCCGGCCCCAGATTCGCGCCGCCCGCATCCTGGCCGACATCGACGAAAAGGACCTGTTCAAGGTCTTCATCGGCGTCATCGACGACAACCTGCCAACCGCCGAGGAATACGCCCTGCTGATGGACATGGTTCGCGATGAGGGTGAACCCTTCCTGGCCATGATGGCCGGTCGCGCCGCCGCAGGCCGAGGCTTCCTCTTGCCCGAACGGATGTACCCACTGAAGCCGGTTCCGGATGTTCCCAATGCACCCGATGCGGCATTCGTCATGGCCATCACCCGCCAGGAAAGCAGCTTTGATCCCAAGATCCGGTCCAGCGCCGATGCGCGGGGCATGATGATGCTGTTGCCGTCCACGGCCCGGATCGTCGCCCGCCAGCTGGGCGTGCCCTACGACGCGGCAAAGCTGTACGACGCCGACTACAACATGCAGCTGGGCACCTTCCATCTGGGCCAACTGATGGGCCAGCAGAGCGGCTCGTTCCTGCTTACCGCTGTTGGCTACAACGCCGGCCCCGCCCGACCGAACCAGTGGACCGCCTATTGCGGCGATCCGCGCAGCTCGGTCAGCGACCCGCTGGACTTCATCGAGTGCGTGCCGTTCACCGAGACGCGCGATTACATGATGCGAGTGATGGAGAACGTCGCCATCTATCGCGCCCGTCTGAACGGCGGCGCTGCGCCTCTGGCGCCCATGGCCGATCTGAAACGAGGATCCTACGGCGCGGTCGCGACGAATTAGGCGGCGCTCTGACCCTTGTCCGGAACCAGGCCGTCCACCAGACCATCCACCATCAGGCTGATCAGTTCATCGACCTCGACCCACCCGAAGGCGGGCATGTTGATGAGATAGGTGACCAGGCCGTGGCAGCCGGCCCAGAAGGTCTGCGACACCCCATGGACCGAGCCCTTGGGGATTCTGCCCTGTTTGGCCAACTGGCCCACCAGTAAGGGCAGAGCCCGATAATACTGCCCCGCCTTGTCGCGAGTAATGCCCCGTTCTTTGACGATATCGCGCGCGCTTTCCGTAAAGACCAGCTGATAAGACGTCTTGTGTTTCAGGCCGAAGCGGATGTGTGCGGTCAGGACGGCCTTGATCTTGTCGCGCGGATCACCCGGCGCCTCCGTCAGGGCCTCGGAAGCGGCAATCATCCGGTCGAGCGCGCCCGAGCTGATTTCCAGCAGCATGGAATGCTTGTCGGCAAAGTGCATGTACAGGGCAGTCGGTGATATGCTGACTTCTTCGGCGATCCTGCGGATCGTCGAGCCTTCGTACCCGTGGGTTACGAACACCCGTTCCGCCGCCGCCAGAATCTCGGCGCGCCGTTCGTGGCCAAAGCCGCGCGCCTTGCGGCTGGATGTCGAGGCGTTGTCAGAATTATCGGTCACTTTGCGCCCGCCCCACTCATTATGAGTATATGATCGACAAGCGCCGCGCGCTGCAAGCCAACTTCCCCCAATACGGTCACTTGTGGACGAATGGTCGCAGAACCGGTTATCGAGCAACCGATGAAGCGCCCCGCCATCCAACCCGAACCAACCGCCGAACGCACGACGGGGTGGACGGACTACGGCCTGATTGATTCGGGCGCAGGACAAAAGCTGGAACGCTATGGGCGATTCACCGTGGTCCGTCCGGAGCCTCAATGCCTCTGGGCGCCATCTCTCCCGCAGGCCGCCTGGGACAAGGCCGATGCGGTATTTGACCCCAACCAGACCGACGAAGACGCCGGCCGCTGGCGGTTTTCCAGCGCGCCCATCGAGGCCTGGCCCCTGTCCTGGGGCAAGGTCAAGTTCCACGGCCAGTTCACCGCTTTCAGGCACCTTGCCTTTTTTCCAGAGCAGGCCGCCAACTGGAGCTGGCTGGAAGCGCGCCTGTCGACTTCAGAAAAACCACTGAAGATTTTGAATTTATTCGGCTACACAGGCGTTGCAACCTTGGTGTGCGCCGCCGCCGGCGCCGAGGTGACCCACGTCGACGCATCGAAGAAATCGGTCGGCTACGCGAGGGAGAACGCCGCCCTGTCAGGGCTGGATTCTGCGCCGATCCGATGGATCTGCGAGGACGCCCGCAAGTACGCGGCCCGGGAGGTCAAGCGCGGCAACCTCTACGAAGGCATCATCCTTGATCCGCCGAAGTATGGACGAGGGCCCGACGGCGAAGTCTGGAAACTCTACGACCATCTGCCCGAACTGATGGGCCTGTGCGCCCAACTGCTCAGCCCCGACGCCTCGTTCCTGCTGCTCAACGCCTATGCAGAACGCATCTCGGGCCTTGCCCTGGCCGGCCTGACTGCCGACGCCCTGGCCGGCCGCAGCGGCGACATCGCCTGGGGCGAGCTTGACCTGATGGAAGATGGCGGAGCGCGCGGCGTCGGCCTGTCGTACTTTGCCCGGTGGACCGCATGAGCCGCGAAATAACTTCCCTCGCCAACCCGGCCGTAAAGGCCGTGCGCGCCCTGCACATGCGCAAGGAGCGGCAGGAAACCGGCCTGTTCCTGGCCGAAGGCCTCAAGATAGTCACCGAGGCGGTGGAACAGGGCCGCGCGCCGAAGATCCTGCTCCATGTGCCGGAAAGCCCCCTGCACCCCCTGCTCGACCGCGCCATCGAGGCCACCCAGGCCGGGGGCGGCGAGGTGCTGGAAGTCACACCCGCCATCCTCGGCAAGATCGCCCGCCGCGATAATTCCCAGGCCGTGCTGGGCGTGTTCGAACAGAGCCTGACGCATCTTTCAGCGCTCGACCCCGCATCAGCCGCCTGTTGGGTAGGCCTGGAGATGGTGCGCGATCCCGGCAACCTTGGAACCATCATCCGCACCGCCGACGCGGCCGGCTGCGGCGCCGTGATTCTGATCGGCGAGTGTTGCGATCCCTGGTCGGTCGAGGCCGTGCGCGCCACCATGGGCTCGATCTTCGCCGTGCCGGTCGTCCGCGCGACAGCCTCAGAGTTTCTCGACTGGCGAAAGACCTGGCCCGGCTCGGTGGTGGGAACCCTGCTCACCGCCACGACCGACTACCGCAAGGCCGACTACAAACAGCCCACCCTGATCCTGATGGGCAACGAACAGCAGGGCCTGACGCCACAACTGGCCGCCGCCTGCGACGTCAATGTTAAAATCCCGATGCGGGGCCGGGCCGACAGCCTCAATCTCGCAGTCGCGACCGGCGTGATGATCTACGCCGCCAGCTGAGGAAAATCCCTTTACAGCAAGCCTTTGCAGGCGGAAAAAGGCCGCCTAAGCGCCGGCGATGATCGGCGTACCCAGGGGAAGGCCCACAATGACCAGGAAGCAGCTGTTTTCGGCCGGCGCAATCGCGCTTGGTCTGGTTCTCGTTACCGCCGGCGTCGGCATGACCCAGCCGCCGGCAGGCGCAGGCGGACGCGGCAGCGGCGCAGGCCGTGGCGCAGCTCCGGCCGCGGCGCCCACGCCGCCTCCCGCGCCTTCGGGCCCGGTGGTGTCGGTCAACAGCGGCAAGGTGCAGGGCTATCTGCGCGGCGCCGTCGTCAACTACATGGGCATTCCCTACGCCGCCCCGCCGGTCGGCGACCTGCGCTGGAAGGCTCCCCAGGCCCCGGCCAAATGGTCCGACGTTAGGACTTCCGTTTCGGCCGGGCCGAGCTGCGCGGTGCAGGGCGGACAGGAAGACTGCCTCTACATCAACGTCCACACGCCCGAAGGCTTCAAGGCCGGCGACAAGCTGCCGGTCATGATGTGGATCTATGGCGGCGCCTACACCGGCGGCGCGGGCAACACCGGGTTTGGCGTTTCCCACGACGGCGGCAACTTCGCCCGCAAGGGTGTGGTCGTCGTGACCTTCAACTACCGCCTCGGTCGCGCTGGCTGGTTCGCGCATCCCGCCCTCGATAAGGAACCGGGCCTGCACGACAACTATGGCATCATGGACCAGATCGCGGCGCTGAAGTGGATTCAGACCAACATCGCCAGCTTCGGCGGCAATCCGAAAAACGTCACCGTGTTCGGCGAGTCGGCCGGCGCCATCTCAACCCTGGAACTGATGGTCACGCCGGAAGCGCGCGGCCTGTTCCACAAGGCCATCGCCGAGTCCGGCTTCCCGCGCCTTGAGCCGGTATCGCTGGCGGCGGCCCAGGCCTATGGCGTGAAAACCCAGACCCAGAACAACATCACCGGAACGGACGCCCAGGTGGTCGCGGCCCTGCGCCGCCTGCCGCTCTCGGCCTTCCCGGCCACGGCGGGCTCCGATCCGGCCCGCCCGCTGCCGATCGGCGACGGCAAGCTTGTCCTGCCCATGTCGATCGTCAAAGCCTTCGAACAGGGCAAGGAAGCCAAGATCCCCCTGATCATTGGCGGCAACAGCGCCGACCTGTTCCAGGCGGACACTTCTGCCGCCGCCTATGATGCGCTCAATGATCGCAAGGACACCCTGGTCACCACCTATGATCCGCAGCGCACCGGCAACAAGTCGCGGATCATGAGCGACTACCTGACCGACAAGAGCATGACCGAGCCGAACCGGGCCGCCGCCCGGGCTCACGTCAAGAACGGCGCGCCGACCTTCGTCTACTACTTCTCGTATTTGACCCCGGCACAGCGCGCCACCGCCTTCGGCGCCGCGCACCTGGCCGAGGTTCAGTACGTGTTCGGCAATGTCGCACCGGGCCGTGGTGGCGACATCGACTACCAGGGCATCTCTACGGGCCAGGAAATCAACGCCTACTGGGCGGCTTTCGCCAAGTACGGCAATCCCGGCGCGGCCGCCGGTCCGGCGTGGGCCCGTTGGGACGACAAGGCTGAAACCTCGCTGGAGTTCAGCAATAACGGCCCGCGTGTCCTGCAACATCACCAGCAGGCCCGCCTCGACTGGACCCTTGCAGGCCAGCCGAAATAAGGCGCATCACAGCTCCGAAATCAGGGCCGGCTCCGAAAGGAGCCGGCCCTTTTTCGTTCAGGTCCCACGGGGCTTGGCCCGCGTCACCGGCGCGGCTGCGGCAGGGTCTTCCGGCCAAACGTGCCTGGGGTAGCGGCCGCGCATGTCCTTGCGTACATCCCCCCATGAGCCCTTCCAGAACCCCGGCAGGTCCTTGGTCGTCTGGATCGGACGATGAGCGGGCGATAGCAGGCTGAGGGTCAGGGAAACGCCCCTTACTGTGGGATGGGCCGCCAGGCCGTAGAGTTCGCCAACGCGGACCTCGACCCGGGGTCCACCGTCGGCGGAATAGTCGATGGAAAAGCTGTTGCCGGTCGGCGCGGTGAAGCGCGCAGGCGCCTCGGAGTCGAGACGGCGCTGAACCTCCCAGGAAACCTGTCCCAACACCGCCTGCTCGATCCGCCCGTCGGAGAGCTGATCGAGGCTGGTCACGCCCGCAAGCAATGGACCCAGCCAATCGTCCAGCCGGGCGATCAGCACCTCATCCGTCAGCGGCTCACCGATGAAGGTCAGCCGCGCGAGAAGCCGCCCGCACGCCTCGCCCATCGGCAGGACAGCCAGACCCCCATCCCGCACCTGACCCAGCAAGGCGCCGCGGATCACTTGTGGATCAGCGGCGATGATTTTCTCGTCAATAATCAGGCGCCCCAGCCGGCGGATGCGCCTGGCCCGCACCTTGCCCTTTTCGTCCGGCGCGATGCGGTCTTCCGTCGTGATATCGCGAGCGAAGACCTTCAGCACATCTTCCTCGTCCAGGGGCGCGGCCAGCAGGATGCGGTCGCGTGTCGCCCCGCCACCCAGTTCGCCCACCGCCAGCCAGGTCTCGCGGGCCAGTACATCGGTTGGCTCCAGATAGACCCCGCGCCCGGTGACCAGCTGGAATTCACCGGGCCTGCCGCGGGCCTTGGCGACACGCTCTGGAAAGGCCAGCGCCAGCAGGCCGGCCTCCGGCGTTCCGTCGTCATGCGTCCCCCTGGCCCAGCGCGCCGCCAGCGCCCGCGCGTCGTTGGCCCGCGGGCTGCGGTCACGGCCAAAGGCTTCCAGACGGTGGCGCAGATCGGCGTCACCGCCGCCCAGACCCCGCTCGGTCAGCACGGCGGCGATCCGCGCCGCCCGCTCGCCGCCCCGGGCGACCATGTGGGCCAGACGCGGCGGCAGGGGCATGGCGGCGATGATCTTGCCGTGGGCGGTCAGCGCGCCCTCTCCGTCCAGCGCTTCAAGCCGCTGCAACAGCGCTCGCGCCTCCGCCATGGCGGCGCCTGGGGGCGGGTCGAGGAAAGCCAATCCCTCAGCCCCTCTGGCGCCCCAGCGGGCCAGGTCGAGCGCCAGCCGCGACAGATCGCTCTCGAGAATTTCCGGCCGGGCAAAGGGAACCAGCGCCCGCGTCTCGGCCTCGTCCCACAGCCGGTAGCAGACTCCCGGTTCGGTGCGCCCGGCCCGGCCCCGCCTCTGGTCTGCCGCAGCCAAGGCCACTCGCACCGTCTCAAGCCGCGTCAGCCCGCTGGCCGGATCAAACCTGGGCACACGCGACTGACCGCAATCGATCACCACCCGCACGCCCTCAATCGTCAGGCTGGTCTCGGCTATGGAGGTGGCCAGAACCACCTTGCGCCGGCCGCGTGCCGCCGGCTCGATGGCCAGGTCCTGCTCGCGGCCTTCCATCGCCCCGTACAGCGGAGCGATGTCCACGGACGGGTTGGTAACCCGCTCACGCAACAAGGTTTCTGTCCGCCGGATTTCGCCCTGCCCCGGCAGGAAGACCAGGATCGAACCGCTCTCTTCAGACAGCGCCTTTTGCACCGCCCGGGCGACCTGTTCCTCAAGCCTCTGTGCCGGATTGCGGCCCAGATAGCGGGTGTCGACGGCAAAGGCCCGGCCCCGGCTCTCGATCACCGGCGCATCGCCCAGCAAGCCAGCGATCCGAGCCCCGTCTATGGTCGCCGACATCACCAGCAGCCGCAGGTCCTCGCGCAGCACCGCCTGACTGTCCCGCGCCAGCGCCAGGCCCAGGTCGGCGTCCAGACTGCGCTCGTGAAACTCGTCGAACAGCACGGCCGACACGCCATCCAGCGCCGGATCATCCAGAATCATGCGGGTAAAGACCCCCTCGGTGACCACCTCGATTCGCGTACGAGCCGACACTTTCGACTGCATGCGCACCCGAAAGCCCACGGTTTCACCGACCGCCTCGCCCAGCGTCCTGGCCATCCGCGCCGCCGCCGCCCGCGCCGCCAGCCTGCGCGGCTCCAGCACGATGATCTTGCCACCCGTCATCCATGGCTCAGACAGTAACTCCAGCGGAACCACGGTGGTCTTGCCCGCCCCCGGCGGCGCAACAAGAACGGCGCTGGAGCCCTGCCCCAGCGCCGCCTTCAGTTCAGGAATGACCTCATGGATCGGCAGCATGCGCCGCCCTTATACTACTCCGCTGCGCCGGCCATCTTGCGTTCGTGATAGCGCGAGTGCCAGTGCGCATAGCCGAAATAGACGACCAGACCAGCGGCCATCCAGATGAACAGCCGCAGCCAGGTCGGTGTCGGCAGGCCGCTGATCAGGAACAGACAGCCGGCGATGCCCAGCGGCGCCGAGATCCAGACGAACGGGGTCTTGAAGGTTCTGGGCAGGTTGGGCTGGGTAATGCGCAGGTACATGACGCCGCCGCAGATCAGGGCGAAGGCCAGCAGGGTGCCCATCGACACCAGTTCGCCCAGAATGCCGATCGGGAACAGCCCGCCAACCAGCGCTGCAAAGGCCGTGACGATTACCGTGCCCCAGATCGGAGTGCGGGTCCTTGGGTTGATTGAGCCGAAGAACGGCGGCAACAGGCCATCCCGGCTCATCGCGAAAAAGATCCGCGACTGGCCATACAGCAGCGACAGGATGGTCGAGGCCAGTCCGATGGCGACCGCCATATTCACCGCCTGACGAAGCCAGGCCATGCCCGGGATCATGCCCATGGCGGTAGCGACGGGGTGGTCGTTGTTGAGCGTGGCGTAGGGCTGCAGGCCGGTGATCACCAGCGCCATCAAAAGATACAGGATCGTGCAGATGCCCAGCGACAGCAGGATGGCGATGGGCATCGTCTTGCCGGGGTTCTTGGCTTCCTGGGCGCCGGTCGAGACCGCCTCAAACCCGATATAGGCAAAGAAGATCACGCCGGCCGCGGTCAGGATGCCGCCATAGCCGAAGTGCCCGGAGGGGTCGGTGGCCGTCGGCTCGACCCGGGCCGGGATCAGCGGGCTCCAGTATTCGGGATGGACGTGGCCAAGGCCGATGACAATGACGGCCAGCACGATCATCACCTTGAAGGCGACGATCAGGTTATTGACGACGGCGCTCTTGCCGACGCCGGAGATGAGAACTGCGCCCATCAGGGTGACGATGCCCATGGCTGGAATGTTGAAATAGCTGCCGGTGGAAACCAGCTGGTTGCCGACGAAGTCGTAGGGCGCATGGCTCCACTTTTCCGGCAATGCCATGCCAAATCCCTCAAGCATGTCATTGAAGTGCCCCGCCCAGCCGGCGGACACCGTCGCCGATGCAAGGCCGTACTCAAGGATCAGGTCCCAGGCGATCAGCCAGGCGATGAACTCGCCAAGCGTCGCGTAGGTGTAGGTATAGGCCGAGCCGGACACCGGGATCATGGCCGCCAGTTCGGCGTAGCACATGGCCGCAAACACGCAGACAACACCAGCCAGCACGAAGGACAAGAAGATCGCCGGGCCTGCGTTGATCGCCGCCTGCTGGCCCGTGAGCACGAAAATACCGCCGCCAATGACGCCGCCGATTCCCAACATGGTCAGCGATGGCCAGCCGAGGCCGCGCTTGAGGGTGTGGCTTCCGTCTTCGGCCGCCTGGGCCAGAAGCACTTCTATCGGCTTTTTCGTGAACAGTTTCATCGCGTTCCCCCTCACGCTTCCCGGATGGTCGAGTCCCGTAGGCGCAAAGGTTAATCACCCCCGCCCGCTTCCCGCAACGCCCGCTTTGCAAACGGGGCGGCACTGCCGATATATGCCCAATGGACAGTCCCATTCAGGCGATGATCGCCCCGGTCACGCCCCTTCAGCAGAACTGCACCATCGTCTGGTGCGCCAGGACCAAAAAGGCCGCGATCATTGATCCCGGCGGCGAGGTGCCGCGCCTGCTGGAGGCTGTCGAACAGTTGGGCCTGACCCTCGAAAAGATCTGGGTCACCCATGGCCACATGGACCACGCCGGCGGCGTCGCGGCCCTGCAGGAGGCCACTGGCGTTCCGGTCGAAGGCCCCCACCCCGACGACCAGTTCTGGATCGACCAGATCGAAGCCTCCGGCGCACGTTACGGCATTCCGGACGCCCGCGCCTTCACGCCCGACCGCTGGCTGTTCGACGGTGATATTGTCACCCTGGGCGAGACCCATTTTGAGGTCTTCCACTGCCCCGGCCACACGCCCGGCCATGTGGTGTTCTTCAATCGCGCCGTCGGCTTTGCCCAGGTAGGCGACGTGTTGTTCCAAGACTCGATTGGCCGCACCGATTTTCCACGCGGCAACCATCAGCAACTGCTGGATTCCATCACCGGCAAGCTGTGGCCGCTGGGCGACCAGGTGCAGTTCGTTCCGGGCCACGGCCCCACCTCAACCTTCGGCCAGGAGCGGCGAACCAACCCCTTCGTCGCCGATCGTGTGCTGGCCGCGGGCGGCCATGCGCCGAACACCTCGGGCCCCGGCTGAGAACGGTAGGCGCCACAATGGTTTGCCTCTATGTAGCAAATCAGTAATTTTTAGGTCACCCGGTCCTGACACAACCGGCAGATGGACGCAGATATGGAAAACGAAGGGCGCGGCGCCCGAATTCTCATGGTCGACGATGACCCGGGTATCCGGGACGTGGTGTCGGACTTTCTGGCGCGCCACGGCTACGAAGTCGAAACGGCCGCCGATGCGCCCTCGATGGAAAAGGCCCTGGTAGGCGGCCCGGTCGATCTGATCGTGCTCGACGTCATGCTGCCGGGCGAAGACGGCCTGGCGATCTGCCGGCGGCTGTCCAAACCGGACGGCCCGGCCATCATCATGCTGTCGGCCATGGGCGAGGAAATCGACCGCATCGTCGGCCTTGAACTGGGCGCTGACGACTATCTGCCCAAGCCGTGCAATCCGCGTGAACTTCTGGCCCGAATCCGCGCTGTCCTGCGCCGCCGTCGCGAACAGCGCGGCGCCGAAGAAGGCATCGGCGCGACCTGCGAGTTCGCCGGGTGGAAACTCGATCTCGTTCGCCGCGAATTGCGTACGCCCGAGGGCGTCGCGGTCAACCTGTCCAGCGGCGAATTCTCGCTGCTGCGCGTATTCGTGGAACGCCCGCAACGGGTGCTGACCCGCGATCAACTGCTCGACTTCGCCCGCGGTCCCGACACCGAGGCCTATGACCGGGCCATCGACGTTCAAATCAGCCGCCTGCGCAAAAAGCTGGAAGACGGCCCCGGCGGTCAGGAGTTGATCCGCACCATCCGTAACGAGGGCTACATGTTCACCGCCAAGGTGACCCGCAAGTGATCTTCAAGCGCGGTAGAGGGGCGGTCGACGCCTCGCTGTTCGCACAGGTTCTCGCCCTGATGGCCGGCGCCCTGATCGTCGCCCAGGCCACCAATCTGCTGGTCCTCTATTACGGCTCGCCGCCCACGCCGGACGTTCACTTCGTCAGCGAGATCGTCCGCGCCTATATGGGTCAGCCGCCGCAGGAAGGCCGGCCCAAACTCGTCGCCCGGAACGTGGACAAGCCGCCGCCCGGCGCGCTGCCACCCAGCCGTCTGGGCTTTGGTCGCGATCGCGCCAGGGACATGGTCGCCGGCATCATTGCCGCTGGCGGCCCCCACCTTGAGCCCAGCGAGGTTCGCCTCAAGTCGTCCGAGCGGCGCTGGTTCATCGACCGCACCGTGCGCATCAGCCGCGCACCGTTTGGCACCAACAATCCCAACGAGCGCTGGGTCATCGCCCCGTTCTCCGTCGCCTTCCACCAGCCGGACGGCACCTGGCGCGTCATCCAGAACCCGCCGGGCGTGCTGCTGGATCCCTGGCAGCAGCGCACCTTGCTGACTTTCGCCGTCACCCTGATCGTCGTGCTGATAGCCGCCTATCTGTTCACGCGCCGCCTGACCCAGCCTTTCACGCGTCTGGCCGAAAGCGCCGAGCGTCTGGGCCGTGACCCGGGCGCCTCGCCGATTGGCGTCACCGGTCCGCCGGAAGCGCGCGCCGCCGCCCGCGCCTTCAACGAGATGCAGGACCGCCTGCGCCGCTACGTCGAAGACCGCACCGCCATGATCGGCGCGATCGCCCACGACCTGCGCACGCCACTGACCCGCCTGCGCTTTCGCATCGAAGGCGCGCCGGACGATCTGAAGGTCAAGATGTCGTCCGACCTGGACCAGATGGAAGCCATGATCTCGGCAACCCTGTCCTTCGTGCGCGATGCGACCCAGGTGGCAAAACGCACCAAGCTGGAATTGTCATCGGTTCTGGAAAGTCTCGCTGACGAGATGACCGACACCGGATCCGAAGTGGTGATGGAACGCTCCGACAAGGTCGTCGTCGACGGCGACCCCGTCGCGCTCAAACGCCTGTTCAGCAACCTGCTGGAAAACGCCACCAAGTACGGCAAGCGCGCGCGGGTGCGGGTGTTCAAAGAGGGCGACCACGCCCAGGTCGAGATCGACGACGACGGTCCCGGCGTTCCACCCGCCGATCTGGAGCGGGTGTTCGAGCCCTTCTATCGCCGCGAACCATCCCGCAACCGGGACACCGGCGGTATCGGTCTGGGCCTGGCGGTGGTGCGCACCGTCGCCCGCGCCCATGGCGGCGACGCCGTGCTCAAGAATCGCGAAGGCGGCGGCCTGACCGCCTGTGTCAGCCTGCCGATCTAGGCGGCTTATTCGGCGGCCGCCGGCAGGATGGTGACACTCTCGCCGCAGCCGCAGGCGTCTGTCTGGTTCGGATTGCGAAACACGAATTTGGACGCAAGCCTGGTCTCTTCGTAGTCGATCACCGATCCCACCAGGAACAGCACGGCCTTGGGTTCGATCAGGACGGTGACGCCCTTGTCCTCGATTACCTCGTCAAGGGCCGTTCGCTCGGCGGCGTATTCAAGGGTGTATTCCTGCCCTGCACAGCCGCCGTTCTTCACGCCGACCCGCAAGCCGGCATAGGGCTTTTCGGCGCGGCTCATGATCTCGGATACGCGCTGCGCCGCCGCATCCGTCAGGGTGACGACCTTGGGGCGCTCCCGCCGGGCTCTGGGTACGATCTGGTCCATCAGAACATGTTCAATTGCAGCTTGGCCTCGTCAGACATCATCGATTGATCCCATGGAGGATCAAAGGTGAGGTTGACGGTTGCAGACTTCAAGCCCTCGACCCTCATGGCCGCATCACGCACCCAGTCAGGCATCTCGCCGGCGACGGGGCAGCCCGGCGCGGTCAGGGTCATGTCGATCACCGCATCGCGGGTGTCCGAGATGTCGACCTTGTAGATCAGACCCAGCTCATAGATGTCGACCGGGATTTCTGGATCGAACACCGTCTTGAACTGTTCGATCAGTTCGTCGGTCATCCGGTTGAGCTCGTCAGCCGGAATGGCGCTTGTGGTCGCGTGGGGGCTTGAATCGTCCATCAGGTAAAAAAGGTCCGTGCCTTTGCGAGAGCATCGGTGAAGGCGTCAGCCTCCTCCAGGGTGTTATATAGGGCGAAAGAGGCGCGCGCACTCGAAGTTGCGCCGAAGCGGCGCATCAGGGGCTCGGCGCAGTGGGTTCCGGCCCGGACGGCGACGCCGTACCGGTCGAGAATCTGGGCGATGTCGTGGGCATGGGCGCCATCGACGTTGAAAGTGAAGATCGCGCCCTTGCCGGGGGCGGCGCCGTAACGCTTCAGCCAGTTGGCGCCATCCAGGCGTTCTTCAACCCGGGCCAGCAGGTTGTGCTCATGGGCGGCGACGGCCTTGCGGTCCAGGCTCTCCAGCCATCGGATGGCCGCGCCCAGGCCGATAGCCTCGACGATTGGCGGCGTGCCGGCCTCAAAGCGGTGCGGCGGGTCGGCATAGGTGATGCGGTCCAGCTCGACCGTTCCGATCATCTCTCCACCGCCCTGGTAGGGGCGCATGGCCGCCAGATGTTCAGCCTTGCCGTAGAGCACGCCGATGCCGGTAGGCCCGTAAAGCTTGTGACCGGAAAAGGCGTAGAAATCAGCGTCCAGCGCCTGCACATCTACCGGCTCGTGAACCACCCCTTGCGCACCATCAACCAGCACCAGGGCGCCGGCGGCGTGGGCCTGACGCACGATCTGCGCGACCGGATTGATGGTGCCCAGCACATTGGACATGTGGGTTACCGCGACCATCCGGGTGCGCGCCGACAACAGCTCCGCGTACGCGTCCAAGTCGAGGCTGCCATCCTCCGCGACGGGAACGAACTTCAGGACAATCCCGCGCCGCTCGCGCAGGAAATGCCAGGGCACGATATTGGCGTGGTGCTCCATTTCGGTGAGCAGCACTTCGTCGCCGGCCTTCAGCGTCGCACCGAACGACGAGGCGACCAGGTTGATGGCCTCGGTCGTGCCTTTGGTGAAAACGATCTCGTTGACTGAGGGGGCATTGATGAAGCGGCGCACCGCTTCGCGGGCCACCTCGTAGGCATCGGTGGTTTCGTTGGCCAGGGTGTGCAGGCCTCGGTGGACGTTTGCGTAGCTGTGAGCCATCGCCGCCGTCATGGCTTCGATCACCGCGCGCGGCTTCTGGGCCGATGCGCCTGAGTCCAGATAGACCAGCGGGTAGCCGTTGACCCGCCGCGACAGAATCGGAAACTCGGCGCGGATGGCGTGGGGATCGAAGCTCACGCTAACCCCCGCAACTTCTCCATCGCCCACGCCCGCGCCACATCGCGGGCGCCTTCGTGTTCGATGCGGTCGATGACCTCGCCGACAAAGGCTTCGGTCAGCATGGCGCGCGCCTCGCTGAGCGGAATGCCCCGCTGACGTGCGTAGAAAATGGCGGTCTCATCCAGCTGGCCGACGGTGTTGCCGTGAGCGCAGGCAACGTCGTCGGCAAAGATCAACAGTTCGGGCTTGGCGTCGACCTCGGCCCGGTCATCCAGGATCAGAGCGTGGTGGCCCATCTTCGCGTCGGTCTGGTCAGCCCCGCGCTCGACGACGATGCGGCCCTGAAAAACCCCCCGGCCCTGCCCGGCCACCGCGCCCTTGGTCAGCTGGCTGGTGGTTCCGCCCTCGCCTGTGTGGGTGACAACGCTGGTCAGGTCGGTGTGGCCCTGGCCCAGCAGATAGGCCCCGTCGAGCCGGACGCTGGCCCCCTGACCGGGATGGACGACCTGTGTTTCGTTGCGCTCGCGCTTGGCGCCGGCGGCCAGGGTTGTCTGGCGGTAGCGAGCGTTCGGCGCCAACCGGACCGCCGCCTGACTGACGGCGATCACATCGGCGGCCTCGGCGGTCAACACAATGCGCTCCAGCCCGGAGCCTGCACCCAGGCGGATGTCGAGATCGGTGGTGCTGATATAGCCCGACCCGTCGCCCTCATGGCTTTCCAGCAAGGTCAGCTGCGCGCCGTCCGCAAGATCGATCAGGACCTGCGCATGGTGCTGCGTGCCCACGGCCCGGGAGACCAGACGCAGCGCGATGGTCTTGGACTCACCTTCCGCCAGGTGGATGCGCGCAGAGCCGCCATTGATGATCAGCATGCTCTCGTCGCAGACCGCCGTAAACGGACCATCCCCATGCGCCGAAGCATCCTGCGATTGCGGTGGAACGCTGCGGATCAGACCGCGCAGATCACTCCACCGCCAGTCCTCGTCGCGGCGCGACGGCAGCAGGGAGAGATCTCCGGTTTCGAGGGCGCGAGACAGGCTGATCATGCGGCGTACTTGTCATACCCTTCAGCTTCCAGCTGATGAGCCAACTCCGGCCCGCCGGACGCCGCGATCCGCCCGTCGGCCAGTACATGCACCCGGTCGGGTTTGATGTAGTCGAGCAGGCGCTGATAGTGGGTGATGACCAGCATGGCGCGCTCCGGCGAGCGCATGGCGTTGACGCCTTCCGACACGATTTTCAGGGCGTCGATATCGAGGCCCGAGTCGGTCTCATCCAGGATCAGGAAGCGCGGCTCCAGCATGGCCATCTGGAAGATTTCCATCCGCTTCTTCTCGCCGCCCGAGAACCCGGCGTTGAGCGAGCGCTTCAGCATTTCGAAGTCGATCTTCAGGGAAGCGGCGACTTCGCGGGCGCGCTTCAAAAACGCCGGGGCCGAAACCTCGTCCTCGCCGCGCGCCTTGTGCTGGGCGTTGAGGGCGGTGCGGATGAAGGTCAGGCCGGGCACGCCGGGAATCTCGATGGGGTACTGGAACGACAGGAACACGCCCTTGGCGGCCCGTTGGTTGGGTTCCAGCGCCAGAAGGTCTTCACTGTCGAGGGTGACCGTCCCTTCGGTGACCTCATAACCCTCGCGCCCGGTGAGCACATAGGACAGCGTCGATTTGCCCGCCCCGTTCGGCCCCATAATGGCGTGCACTTCCCCGGCCGGCACAGACAGCGTCAGCCCCTTGAGAATCTCGGTCCCGCCGACCGTGGCGTGCAGGTTGGTGATTTCAAGCATGGGCATTCTCAAACGATGACGCCGTCGGCCGAGGCGTGCTGCAGGTACAAAAGGAACGCCCAGTAAAGGGCCAGCGGCGCGCCGGCCAGCGACCAGGCCGCCCGGGCCCGAAAGCGCAGGAACAGCCGCGCGACAAACACCACCCAGGCGATGAAGGCCACGGCCAGGATGTAGATCGACTTGCCCGCCGCCGCGAACGCCAGACCGGCCAGGATGTAGGTCAACATCAGCCGCGTGGAAAAGGTGAAGGGGTCGGGCGTTCCGTCAGTCATCCCACTGACCCCTCCAGCGAGATCGCCACCAGCTTCTGCGCTTCCACCGCAAACTCCATCGGCAGTTCCTGCAGCACCTCGCGGACGAAGCCGTTGACCAGCAAGGCGACAGCGTCCTCTTTCGAGAGCCCCCGCTGCATGGCGTAGAACAGCTGGTCTTCCGACAGGCGCGTCGTGGTCGCCTCGTGTTCAAATTTTGCCGTGGCGTTGCGGGCCTCGATATAGGGCACGGTGTGGGCGGCGCAGGTCTTGCCGATCAGCAAACTGTCGCACTGGGTGAAGTTTCGCGCGTTCGCGGCCTTGTGGTTGGTCGAGACCAGACCGCGATAGGTGTTGGACGAAGCGCCCGCGCTGATGCCCTTGGAAATGATCCGCGACTTCGTATCGGATCCCAGGTGGATCATCTTGGTGCCGGTGTCGGCCTGCTGGCGGCCGTTGGTCACGGCGATGGAGTAGAACTCGCCCGACGAGCCATCGCCCCTCAGGATGCAGGAGGGGTATTTCCAGGTGATGGCGCTGCCCGTCTCGACCTGGGTCCAGGAGACCTTCGAGCGGTCGCCCCGGCAATCGGCGCGCTTGGTGACGAAGTTGTAGATGCCGCCCTTGCCGGTGACAGGATCGCCCGGGAACCAGTTCTGGACCGTGGAGTATTTGATCTCGGCGTCTTCCAGCGCCACCAGTTCGACCACGGCGGCGTGCAGCTGGTTCTCATCGCGCATCGGCGCAGTGCAGCCTTCGAGATAGGAGACGTAAGAGCCCGCATCGGCGATGATCAGGGTGCGCTCGAACTGGCCTGACTGGGCGGCATTGATGCGGAAATAGGTCGATAGCTCCATCGGGCAGCGCACGCCCGGCGGCACATAGACGAACGATCCGTCCGAAAACACCGCGCTGTTCAGGCAGGCGTAGTAGTTGTCCGAGGTCGGCACCACCGAGCCCAGGTACTGGCGGACCAGTTCGGGATGTTCGCGGATCGCCTCGCTCATCGGGCAGAAGATCACCCCGACGGCGGCCAGTTCCTTCTTGAAGGTGGTGACCACCGAGACGCTGTCGAACACCGCGTCGACGGCGTAGCGCGGCGCGCCCTCGACGCCCAGCAGGACTTCCTGTTCGCGCAGGGGAATGCCCAGCTTCTTGTAGGTCTCCAGAATGTCCGGATCGATCTCGTCCAGGCTTTTCGGCCCGACCTTTTCCTTGGGCGCCGCGTAGTAATAGGCGTCCTGGAAGTCGATCTTGGGATAGTCGACATTGGCCCAGTCGGGCTCGTCCAGCGCCAGCCACCGCTCGAACGCCTCCAGCCGCCATTGCAGCATCCAGTCCGGCTCGCCCTTCTTGGCCGAAATGAACCGCACGATGTCGGCGTTCAGCCCCTTGGGCGCGAACTCCTGCTCGATGTCGGTGACAAAGCCGTGCTCGTAGGCCTCGAGCGCCTTGACCTGTTCGACGGTTTTGGTGACGGCGGCCATCAGACGACCTGCCTGCGGGCCAGGTGCTTTTCGAACGCCGCCAGCCAGACGTCGCCGCAGGTTTGCCAATCGGCAGCGGTGCTCGCCCAGCCGCCGGAGACGCGGATGGCGTTGGCGGCCAGGTCCTCGCGGCCCATGGCGGCGACGGTGGCGCTAGGCTTCAGCTTGCCCGACGAACAGGCCGGCCCGGCGCTGACCATCACGCCCGCCAGATCCAGATTCATGACCTGCAGGGTGCTCTCATAGCCCGGCATGGCGAAGCCCAGCGTCTGGGGCAGGCGCGGAACAGCCGCGCCGAAGGTCACCGCGCCGACAGCCTCGACGCGGGCCTGAAGCCCGTCGCGCCACTGCGCCTGCGCCGCCATCTTCGGCAGGTCGCGCGTCGCGGCCCTCGCGGCGGCCGCCATGCCGGCGATGCCGGAGACGTTTTCGGCCCCGCCTCGCCGACCCTGTTCCTGACCGCCGCCGTGGATCAGCCGCGACAGCTTCGAGCGTGGCCCTGCGGCCAGGGCCCCGATGCCGAAGGGCGCGCCGATCTTGTGGCCGACCAGGGCCATCGTGTCGGCGCCCAGCGCGTTGAAATCGATCCCGATCTTTCCGACCGCGCCGACGGCATCGATATGCAGCCAGCCACCGGCGTCCCGGACCAGGGCGGAGGCCTGCGCCACCGGCTGGATGACGCCGGTCTCGTTATTGGCCAGCATCAGGCAGACCAGCGCCTTGCCGGGCCGAGCCAGGGCTGCCGCCAGCCAGTCCAGATCGGCCACGCCATTGGCGTCGACCGGCCAGACCTCGACCGTCGCCGACTTGGCCCTTGCGTTCTCGGCCACCGCCGAATGTTCGGTGGCGCCCAGGATGATCCGTTCAAACCCGGCCAGCACGCCACTCTCGATGGCCAGGGCGTTTGATTCGGTGCCGCCGCTGGTAAAGGTGATCGAGGCCGGTTTGACCGCCACGAACTCGGCGACGTCAGCGCGCGCCGCCTCGACCAGAGCCCGCGCTGCCCGGCCCGCCGCGTGCACCGAGGCCGGGTTGCCCAGCAGGTCCATGGCCGCATTGGCCGCTTCCCTGGCCTCGGGCCGGATCGGGGCCGTGGCGTTATAGTCCAGATAGATGGCCATCAGGCCGCCTCCGCCCGGACGCCGAGTCGTCCCTGCGCCACGTCTTCCAGTGACACGCTGGCCAGATAGGTCTCGATCTGCTCGCCCATCATGGCCCAAAGATCGTGGGTGGCGCAGCGGGCTCCGCCCTTCATGCAACCCTTTTCCTTTATGGCGCAGCGCGTGGCGTGCAGCGGCTCGTCGACCGCGTGAACCACCTCGGCGACGGTGGTTTCCCGAGCCGGTTTGGCCAGCCGGTATCCGCCGCCTGGCCCGCGTATGCTGGCCACCAGACCGCGGCGCTTGAGGCGCGAAAACAGCTGTTCCAGATAGGACAGCGAGATCTGCTGACGGCCCGCGATTTCGGCCAGGGACACAGCCTTGCCGCCAGCCGCCGCCGTTTGTCCGGCCAGATCAGTCATCGCCATGACGGCGTAACGGCCTTTGGTGCTGAGCTTCATGTCGGGCCTTAGAGAAAACTCGCGTTTTGAAGGCGGCCTGTGTTAGGAACCGCCCCCTTGCGCACTGTTGTTCATGTAGAAAGACCAAGCGCATTGGTCAACTATTATGCCGCGGCGCAGCAAGCGTCCGCATCGATGGAGGTCATATGCCCGATGTGATTCTGACCGGCGGAGCCGGACGGATCGAAGGCCGGTACAATCCCGGCAAGGCTTCCAACGCGCCTGTGGCCCTGATCTTGCCGCCTCACCCCAAGGCGGGCGGCAATATGGACTATCCCGTCGTGGCCCAGCTCTATCTGCTGTTCATGAAGCGCGGCTTTTCGACCCTGCGCTTCAACTTCCGCGGCGTCGGCCGCAGCCAGGGCGAATTCGACGCCGGCATCGGCGAGCTGTCCGACGCGGCCACGGCGCTCGACTGGCTGCAGGGCAACAACCCCACCGCCTCGCAGTGCTGGATCGCCGGCTATTCCTTCGGCGCCTATATCGGCATGCAGCTTTTGATGCGCCGTCCCGAGACCGATGGCTTCATCAGCGTCTCGCCGCCCGCCAACATGTACGACTTCTCGTTCCTGGCCCCCTGCCCGGCCTCTGGTCTGTTCCTGCACGGCACCAACGATACGGTCACGCCGTCGGTGGAGGTTGACCGTGTGGTGGCCAAGCTGCGCACCCAGAAGGGCATCGTGATCGATTATGAACTGGTCGAGAACGCCACCCACTTCTGGGGCGGTCAGGTCGACGAAGTCGAGCGCCGTGTCGCGACCTATCTCGACAAGCGCCTGGAAGAAAACCCGGCCTAATCCCCTCAGGGCTCGACGATCACCCCGCCGGTCATTGCCGAAGCGACACCGGTCGTCCCCGGGAAGCTGATTGGCAGGCCCTCGTGGCAACGCGCCGCCAGGTAGGCAAAGGCCTCGGCCTCGATGGAATCGCCCCGCCAGTTCATTTCCTCCGCCATGGCGAGGGGAACCCCGGCGCGGGCGCCGATCTCGCGCATCAGCACCGGATTGTGCCGCCCGCCGCCACAGGCGATCAGCCAGTGCGGCTTAACCGGCAAGGACTCGACCCCATAGGCCACAGCCTGGGCAGCGAAAGCGGTCAGGGTGGCGCAAGCCTCCTCAAGCGACAAATTGCGTACCGAATTTAAGGAAAACTCATATCGATCCAGCGACTTAGGTCCTGCAGTTAAGAAGTAGGGATGCGACAGCAACAGGGCCAGAACCTCCTCGTCCACCTTGCCGGACCGAGCCAGTATCCCGTCACGGTCATAGCGCTGTCCCGTTCGGTCCTGCACCAACTGGTCGATCATGCCGTTGGCCGGGCCGGTATCGAAAGCCAGCAGGTCAGCCTCATCGCTGGTGACGAGGGTGACATTGCCTACCCCGCCGAGATTGAGCACGGCGACCGTCCGGTCGATACCCGAATGGCGCACCAGGGCCGCGTGATAGATCGGCGCCAGCGGCGCGCCTTGCCCGCCCGCCGCCACATCGGCGCTGCGGAAGTCGTGGGCGACCGGCAAGCCCAGGCCCTTGGCCAGAAGGCTTGCATCGCCCAGTTGCACGGTGCGTCCCGGCGTATCACCCACCGGCCGCTCATGCAGAACCGTCTGGCCGTGAAAGCCGACCAGATCCAGGCTGCTGGCCTTGATTCCCGCCGCGTGCAGGAATTCCCGCGCCGCGGCCAGATGCTCTTGCGCGACCGCCCAGCTGGCGGCGGCGAACGACGACGGCCGCCGCGTCCCCCGCGCCCAGCTGCGCGCATCGTCCGTGGCGCGCTGGATCGCGCCCCGCGTCGGCTCCGACAGCTTGCTCTCGCCGACCGGACCAAAGGCGGTAATCTCGCGCCCGTCCGTCTCGAGCACCGCCATGTCGACAGCGTCGAGCGAGGTGCCGCTCATGAAACCCAGAACCTTCATCGACGCTTGACTGCCACAGCCCCGCCAACGTAGCTAGCGGCCATGATCGCAACCTTGGCCCCTGCCCGGCTCTATTATTACCGCCCGCACCTTTAAGCGCGCGGCCGCGATCCCCTTGCCGCTTCCCCTGGCGGCAGATCAAATCCCTGGATGTTCTGCGGCCCTCATCTGCTAGAGAAGACCGCACCATGACCAAGTTCAAATCCAGCTTCCTGCAAACCCTCCAGGCGCGCGGCTACATCCACCAGATCACCCATCCGGACGAACTGGATGCGGCGGCGGCCGGTGGTATCGTGCCGGCCTACATCGGGTTTGACGCGACCGCCTCGTCCCTGCACGTCGGGTCCCTGATCCAGATCATGATGCTGCGCCGCCTGCAGAAGGCCGGCCACAAGCCGATCGTGGTCATGGGCGGCGGCACCACCAAGGTGGGCGATCCGTCCGGCAAGGACGAAAGCCGCCAGCTGCTCGACGATGCCGCCATCCAACGCAACATCGCCTCGATCCGCACGGTGTTCGAGAAATTCCTGGCCTTCGGAAGCGGCCCCACCGACGCGGTCATGGTCGACAACGACGAATGGCTGTCAAAGCTCGGCTACATCGATTTCCTGCGCGTCTATGGCGTGCACTTCACCATCAACCGCATGCTGGCCTTCGATTCCGTCAAGCTGCGGCTCGATCGCGAACAGCCCCTGACCTTCATCGAATTCAACTACATGCTGATGCAGGCCGTCGATTTCCTGGAGTTGTCACGCCGCTACGGCTGCCTTCTGCAAATGGGCGGCTCGGACCAGTGGGGCAATATTCTCAACGGCGTCGAACTGATCCGTCGCGTCGACGCCAGGCCCGCGTTTGGCCTGACCACGCCCCTGCTCGCCACCTCGTCGGGCGCCAAGATGGGCAAGACGGCCCAAGGCGCGGTCTGGCTCAACGCCGATATGCGCAGCCCCTATGACTACTGGCAGTTCTGGCGCAACACCGAGGACGGCGATGTCGGCCGCTTCCTGCGCCTGTTCACCGACCTGCCGCTCGACGAGATCGCCCGTCTCGAAGCTCTCGAAGGCGCCGGAATCAATGACGCCAAGAAGGTGCTGGCCGATGAGGCCACCACCATGCTGCATGGCGCAGACGCCGCCCGCACAGCGCGCGAGACCGCCGAAAAAGCCTTCGAACAGGGCGTGACTTCGGCCGATCTGCCGACTGTCGAGATCCACAAGGGCGAAATCGCCGCCGGTATGCCGCTGGCGACGCTTGCCATGCGCGCGGGACTGGCCACGTCTGGCGGCGAAGCGCGGCGCCTGGCGCAAGGTGGCGGTCTTAGGCTTAACGACGCCCAGGAAATGGACGGCGGCAAGATCATAACCCTGGCCGACATCGGTCCGGACGGCGTGTTCAAGCTGGCCGCCGGCCGCAAGAAGATCGTTCTGGTGAAGCCGGTCTAGGCCTAGCCTGCCACGAACTTGATCGCCGCACCGTTGTTGCAGTAGCGCAAGCCGGTCGGGCGCGGGCCGTCCTGGAAGACGTGGCCCTGGTGGCCCAGGCAACGGGCGCAGTGGTATTCAGTGCGGTCTTCGCTGGCCAGCAGATGGTCGTCCTTCTGGCCGATATTGGCCTTGATGACGTCAAAGAACGACGGCCAGCCGGTGCCGGACTCAAACTTCCACTCCGACTTGAACAGCGGCAGGTCGCAGCCCAGGCATACGAACGTGCCCTTGCGGTGCTCGTTCAGCAGCGGGCTGGCGCCGGGCTGTTCGGTGTCTTCATGGCGCAGGACGGCATAGGACGGGCCGGGCAGTTTCTGGCGCCACTGGGCGTCGGTATATTTGCGGATCGGCGAGCTGGCAAAAGCCGCTTCACTGTTCGGCGCGGCGGCGGCGATGGCGACACGAGGCCCGCAGGCCGCCAGCCCGACAAGGGCTGCGCCACCCAACAGAACGGTGCGTCGATCAAATGCGGTCGGTTTCATGCTCATGGCCCTAATTTTACGCACGGATTGCGGCGAAAGTTACGCGATGACGGCGGAAATTCAACCGTCGCTGTTTACAGCCCCGCCGCTTCGTCCAGACCCAGCATCAGGTTGAGGTTTTGCACTGCTGCCCCGGCCGCGCCCTTGCCAAGGTTGTCCAGTTGGGCGGTCAGCATGACCTGGTCCTCATTGCCGAACACGAACAGTCGCATGCGGTTGGTCCCGTTCAGAGCCTCGGGATCCAGGGTCTTCAAACCCGCCGCCTCTTCCAGGCTGGCCACCTCGACGAAGCGTTCTCCGGCATAGGCTTGCGCCAGGCAGGCGTGCAGGTCGCCCTTCTCGGGCCGGCCCGGCTGAGCCCACAGCTGCAGTGGTATATTGACCAGCATGCCTTGCGCGTAGCGGCCGACCGCCGGCGCAAACAGCGGTTTGTGGGCCAGCTTCGAATGGGCCGCGATCTCGGGTACGTGCTTATGCTCCAGGCCCATGGCGTAGAGGCGGTAGGGCGTTTCTACATAGGCCGCGCCCGCCTTGTCCTCGAACTCGGCGATCATGCTCTTGCCGCCGCCCGAATAGCCCGAAACCGCGTTGATGGTGATCGGCGCTTCGGCGCCCAGCAGGCCGTGCCGCACCAGCGGCGCCAGCAGGGCGATAGAGCCCGTCGAATAGCAGCCGGGGTTGGACACCCGCCTGGAGGCGACAATCTCGTCCCGCTGGCCGGGCGCAAACTCGGGGAAGCCATAGGTCCAGCCCGGCGCGACGCGGTGGGCGGTCGACGGGTCGATCACCTTGACGTCCGGATTGGAGATCAGGCTCATCGCCTCACGCGCCGCATCGTCCGGCAGGCACAGGATCACGACGTCAGCGCTGTTCAGCAGGGCGGCCCGCGCGGCCGGATCCTTGCGCTTGTCCGGATCGATGGACACCAGGGTGATGTCGGCGCGCGGCGCCAGGCGCTCGCGGATCTGCAGACCCGTGGTGCCAGCTTCGCCATCGATGAATACCCGCGCGGTCATGTTCGCCTTTCGTAGGATCAGAGGCGCGCGCTCTAGGGCTTTTGTCGTCCGGATGCAATTGTTCTGCTATCGCCTGATCAGGCATACTGGGCTGTCAAATGGCGCTTTTGCACTCGATCTACCTGACCGGCGGACAAACGGACGCAGAAGGCCTGCCCTGGCGGATCGCCGCCAATATAGATGCCCTGAAGGCCCACCATCCGGATGTCGAACACCGGCTGTTCGGCGATGAGTCCCTACGCGCTTTCATCGCCGCGAACTTCGATCGGGATGTGTTATCCGCGTACGAGCAGCTTGCGCCCTTGTCCTGCAAGGCGGATCTGGGCCGCTATTGTCTCTTGTTCAAGAATGGTGGCGTCTACGCCGACCTTGGCGTGCACGTCCACAAACCGATCGCTGACGTACACGCCATCAACCGGCTTCACGTCTTCCGCGACGCCTTCAATCAGGCGCCATGGATTGTCAGCACCTCGCTGATCGCCGCGCCGCCGTCCGCCCCGATCTTCCAGCACTGTATCAAGGGTGTGATCGCCAACGTCCGGTCCGGCTGGTACGGATCCAATCCGCTCTGCCCAACCGGCCCCAATCTGTTCGGGCGCACCATCGCCGCCCTGCTGGAACCGAGGGATCTTGTCCTCGGCGAAACGGTGCGGATCAGCCGAGGCGGGAATTCATATGCCTATGTCGATTCCGCTGGCGACGTGATCGCCGTGAACATCAAGGCCGGTTCCGGGTTGACGTCCCTGGGCGCGGAAAAGTCCGATAATTACAACACCCACTACGCCAATCGGACCCTGTACGGTGATCAGCTGCACGAAGGTGTCCGCTGGAGCGCCGAAGACTATCGCAACAATGGCTGGTTCAGGACTGGCCAGGACGGTTTCGAGCCGGGCGATTGCATCTTCGGCCCCTATGCCGATCTCCAGGCTGGCGACTATGAAGCGACCGTGATCCTGGGCGTTCAATCCGCCGATGCCATAGACCTCGCACATGACGTGGTGTCCCACGGCGGCAAGATTGTTGTCTCACCGCCTCTGCCCCTGCGTCTGAACGGCGGCTCGGGAAGCCAAGAGGTCCGGATTCCGTTTTCGATCGACCGGCCGCACCACGGCGTGGAGTTCAGGGTCACCTTCACCAGCCGGGCCAGGGCCGAGGTCCTTGGATCCAGACTGGTCCAGATCCTGGATGGCGAGCAACGAAAAGGCGCCCAGGCCGAAACCTGAGCGCCCTGTTCGTCGATTGTATTTGAGCGCCTAGCGCTTCGAGAACTGGAAGGAGCGGCGCGCCTTGGCGCGGCCGTACTTCTTGCGTTCGACCACGCGGCTGTCGCGCGTCAGGAAGCCGTGGGGCTTCAGGGCGGTGCGCAGGCCAGGCTCGTAATAGGTCAGGGCCTTGGAAATGCCGTGACGCACCGCGCCGGCCTGACCCGACAGGCCCGAGCCCTGGACGGCGACGACGACGTCGAACTGGCCTTGCCGGTCAGTGACCTGGAAGGGTTGGGCGATCATCATGCGCAGAACGGGACGGGCGAAATAGATTTCCTGATCGCGGCCATTGATGGTGATCACGCCCTTGCCCGGTTTGATCCAGACCTTGGCGATGGCGTTCTTGCGCTTGCCGGTCGCATAGGCGCGGCCCTGGGCGTCGATCTTGGGGGTAGCCGGCGCGATGGCGACGGCTGTGGGGTTCAGTTCGGCCAGAGCATCCATGCCGAGGTTTTGGGGCGCTTCGGACATGTCTATTGGCTCCGGGCGTTCTTGGCGTTCATCGACTTGAAATCGATGACTTCGGGGTTCTGGGCGGCGTGCGTGTGCTCGGGCCCCTTGAAGAGACGAAGGTGCGTCAGTTGGGTGCGCGCCAGAGGGCTTTCCTTGGGCATCATCCGCTCAACGGCCTTTTCGAGGATCCGCTCGGGGAAACGACCGTCCAGGATGAAGCCGGCCTTGCGCTCCTTTACCCCGCCCGGGAACCCGGTGTGGTGATAATAGACCTTCTGGTCGAGCTTGCGGCCGGTGAACTTCACCTTCTCGGCGTTGACGACGACGACATAGTCGCCGCAATCGACGTGCGGGGTGTAGGTCGGGGTGTGCTTTCCGCGCAGACGCATGGCGATGAAGCTGGCCAGGCGACCGACGACGACGCCTTCGGCGTCGATGACGATCCACTTGCGCTCGACATCCGCCGGCTTCAGCGAAGCGGTGGTGTGGGTGTTCATGGTTTAACTTCCATTCGAAACAAGGGCGCGCTGATACAGGCGCAATTCACCCAAGTCAATCGCGCAATCCATGCGCCAGGCCTTGAATTGCAAGCCTTTGCGCCATGCGGTAGCTGGATACCTACAAACGGCGGGCGCGCCAGGAAAACCACACCGCCGTGCCCAGAAGCAGGGTCGCGACGATCTGATGGGTGATGCTGAGGCCCAGCGGCGCGATCATCACCAGGGTGGTGATTCCAAGAGCGACCTGAATCATCGCCAGGCCGCCCAGAACAAAAGCGCCGGTTCGCACCGTCGGCTGGATATGGCGCGCACCGGCCGCCGTGGCCATGAAGACGGCCATCAGGATAAAGATCAGATAGCCCATCAGCCGGTGGTGCAGCTGGACTGAGCCCGGGTTGTGCACAAGAGTTTGCCACAGTCCGCCTGCCCAGTAGTGCGGCGGCGTGATCTGGCCGGCCATTAGAGGCCAGTCGGTGAAGATCTTGCCCGCGTCATTGGCCGCGACCAGCGCGCCCAGCATGGCCTGGATGAAAATCAGAGCCGTAAGACCAAGACCGCCCCAGGCGAACGAGCCAGCGACATCGACCCTGCCCTTGCCGTTCTGGGCCTCCAGACCATTCCAGATCAGCAGGCTGAACAGGATCAGGGCCAGGCTCAGGTGAACCATCAGCCGCTCAGGCGCGACTGACACGCGCCCGGAAAGGCCGCTGTAGACCATCCACCAGCCCACCAGCCCCTGCAGCCCCCCCAGGAACAGCATGGCGACACAGCGCCAGATCAGCCGGCGCGGGATCATCCGGCGCACCAGGAAGTAAATCAGCGGCACGGCATAGACCACGCCGACGAGGCGCCCCAGTTGCCGGTGCGACCACTCCCACCAATAGATCGAACGAAACTCCACCAGCGTCATGTGCGGATTGAGCTCTGTGAACTGCGGGATTTTCTTGTAGCCGTCGAACGCACGGGACCAGTCGGCCTGCGATAGCGGCGGAAGCGCCCCGGATATCGGATTCCACTCTGTGATCGACAGGCCCGACTCGGTCAGGCGGGTGGCTCCACCGACCACGACCATGGCCATCACCATAAAGGCAGTCAGGAAAAGCCACAGGGCGACGGAAGACGAACGGTCGTCTTTGAGAAAGGAAGTCATCGAGCCTGTGCGTTCCTGGCGCTTATGAAATTATTGGCGCCGAATTCATTGACGCAGCCTTGGCTTTGGAGGAACCGGACCTGCAAGAAAACGCACATTCCGGTGAACCGGGACAATCAGGACGGAGTCAGCCATGCCACCCAGGGTCAAGAAAATCTTCGGCTCGCTGGCGATCTGCGTTTTCGTGCTCTTCTGGATGTTCCTGACCGTCAGCCTGTCGGGCTTTGTGCCGAAAAACGTCATTGCCGAGACGGGCTTTTACATCTTCATGGGACTGGCCTGGGCGTTTCCGCTGATGCCGGTGCTGAAGTGGATGGAAAAGACCTGACCGCTATTGCGGGATGGTCCGTTCCGGCGGCGGCTCGACCGGCGCAACGGCCAAGCTGTAGCCCATGAACAGGGCCCATATGGCGCCCAGCACGATCAAGCCTCGCACGACCCATTTCATTTCAGGCCGGCTCCTTGCTCATCGCGGCGGGAATTTTCCTCGGAATGGTCGGAGCGACAGGATTCGAACCTGCGACCCCTTGACCCCCAGTCAAGTGCGCTACCAGGCTGCGCCACGCTCCGAATTCCGAGGAGCGCCCTTATAGGCAGGGCGTCCGGCAGCCGCAATCGACAAAAAGCCGCCCGTCGACTCTTAATCTTCACCGCAGGTCTCCGGGCCCGTCAGCCCAGCAGATTATCCAGCCGGGTCTTGGCCTGTTCCAGATCCGACAGCGCCGACAACAAGGCGTTTTGCGCCATCGGCAATGCTGGCTTGACCGGCGCGGCTTCGAGGGCCGCTGGCGCGCGAGCGGGAGCGGGAGCAGGCTCCGGCACAGCGACCGGCAGATCGTCATCACTCAGCAGGCGCTTGAGGCCTTCTTCGCGGTGAAGGCGCTGAACGCCCTTGATAGTATAGCCTTCGTCATGCAGCAGCCGGCGCACGCCCTTCAGTATGGCGACGTCCTGGGGCCGGTAGAACCGGCGCCCCCCGGCCCGTTTCATCGGGCGAATGAACGAGAACTTGCTTTCCCAGAAGCGCAGGACGTGTTGGGCGACACCGAGTTCGTCGGCGGCCTCTGAAATCGTGCGAAAGGCTTCGGGTCCCTTCGCCATGGCCTTATTTCGACAGGGCTGAGTCCACGCTGGCTTTCATCACCTGCGAGGCGCGGAAGCTGATCACGCGGCGGGGTTCGATAGCTGCCGGCTCACCGGTTTTGGGATTGCGGCCCATGCGGGCGCGCTTGGCGCGGACCTGAAAGACGCCGAATCCCGAAAGCTTGACCTGCTGGCCGTCCTCGAGCGCGGAAATCACCAACTCCAGCGTGCGCTCCACCAGACCGGCGCAATCCTGGCGGGAGAGGCCAACTTCTTCGTGCACAGCTTCGCACAGATCGGCGCGCGTAAGTGTTTCGCCCATGATGCCCCCTCGCCTTCCTAAAGACAGTTCTCTGATGACCCGAATATCGCACCGAGTCAAAGGCTTCCATACGCGCCCTGATGCGAATCGGAACTCTGCTCGCCAACCGCAAAGCGCGCCTGGCGACTAGCCTACAGCCTGACGACGCAGGCGCCCCAGGTCAAACCGCCGCCCATGGCCTCCATCAGCAGCAATTGCCCAGGTTTTATGCGTCCGTCGCGGATCGCCTGATCCATGGCGAGCGGAATGGAAGCCGCCGAAGTATTGGCATGCTGGGCGACGGTGGCGATGACCTTGTGCTCGTCGATGCCCAGGCGATTGGCCACGCCCGCCAGGATGCGCTGGTTGGCCTGGTGCGGGATGAACCAGTCGACAGACTGGACATCGACGCCGGCCACTTCGGCAGCGGCCACGACCGCTTCGGAGATGTTGATGACCGCGTGCTTGAACACCTGGTTGCCCTGCATCCGCAGCTTGCCGACCGTGCCCGTCGTCGAGGGGCCGCCATCGACATAGAGCATGTCCTGCTTGGTGCCATCACAGCGCAGGGCAAAGCCCAGCAGGCCCCGGTCGGCAGTAGTCCCCTCGCCCTCAATGGGCTCAAGCACCACCGCGCCGGCCCCGTCGCCGAACAGCACGCAGGTGCCGCGGTCTTCCCAGTCCATCAGACGGGTCATGGTCTCGGCGCCGATTACCAGGGCGCACTTGGACATGCCGCGCGCGACAAAGCCGTCTGCCACGGCAAAAGCGTAGACAAAGCCCGAGCAAACGGCCTGAACATCGAACGCAACGCCTATCGGCGCGCCGATCTTGCGCTGGACCATGGAGGCGACGGACGGAAAGGTCAGGTCCGCCGTTGTGGTCGCCACGATGATCAGATCGATCTCTGAGGCCGAGCGGCCCGCCGCGGCCAGGGCGCGAACAGCCGCCTCGGTCGCCAGGTCCGAGACGCCCTGATCGTCAGCGGCCTTGTGGCGCTGGTGGATACCGGTTCGCTCCCGGATCCATTCATCGGTTGTATCGACGAACTTGGCCAGGTCGTCGTTGGTCACAATCGTTTCGGGCAGATAGCCGCCGACGCCGGTAATGGCGGATCGCAAAACTTTCGAACTCAAATGTCTTCTCCAGCCGTTCCCGACTGCGCCAGAACCGTCACCAGCTGCTGCATGTTGTCACGGATTTCATCGGCGAATCGGCTCTGGGCAACGTCTGCGGCCACCATTATCGCATTCGCAAAGCCTTCGTCATTGGCCCCGCCGTGACTCTTTACGACCACACCGTTCAGACCCAGCAAGGGGCCGCCGTTGACCGTGTTGGGGTCAAGCCGGTGCTTCAGCGTCTTCAGCGCCTTGCTCGCCACAAGGGCGCCGATCTTGGACATCAAACCGGAGGTGAAGGCGCCGCGCATTTCTGAAGCAATGAACCGGGCGGTTCCCTCGGCGGTCTTCAGTGCGACGTTGCCGGTAAAGCCGTCGGTGACCACCACATCCACAAGGCCCGCGCTGATATCGTCGCCCTCGACAAACCCGCGATAGTCGAGCGGCAGCCCGCCTTCGCGCAGGATGCGGTGAGCCTCGCGGATTTCCTCGTGACCCTTCTGGTCTTCCGAACCGATGTTCAAAAGGCCTACAGTCGGCTTTGTCACGCCGTGAACGGCACGGTGGAAAGCCTCACCCATGATGGCGAAATCCACAAGGCGTTCGGCGTCGCAGACCACGTTGGCGCCGACATCGAGCACCGTCGTCGCGCCCCGCAGCGACGGCCAGCTGGCCACGATCGCCGGGCGCTCCAGATCCGCCGACATGCGCAGGACCAGCTTTGATATCGCCATCAGGGCGCCGGTATTGCCCGATGATACGGCGGCGATCGCCTCACCGTTCTTTACCGCCTCGACGGCATTCCACATCGACGAGCCCTTGCCCCGGCGCATGGCCTGGGCCGGCTTTTCATCACTCGCGATCACCAGATCGGAATGGCGAATCTCGCACAGGGCGGCGACCTTTTTGGACCGGCCCAGCTGGGCGGCAATGCGATCATGGTCTCCGCACAACAGGAAGCGGACGTTGCGGCCTTCCAGACGCAGGGCGGCGCGGGCCACGCCGGGCACGGTGGCCGACGGTCCATGATCGCCACCCATGGCGTCGATAGCGATGACTTGTGGACTCGACACTATGGCGCTGGCGCCCCTTACCCGCGAAAGCGGCGGACGATACAGCGCAAACCCGTCGATGCAAGCGGCGCAGGGATATTACGCCTGCGGCCCTGACGCGCAGCACGCTGGTCAGGTGTCCTTTTTCAGAACCTTCAGTACGGCAAACGGAGAGGTCTCGGTCGGGTCTTCCGGCGGCGTAAACTCGGCTCCGGGCTTGCGCGGATATGGGTCGATCTCCAACGCCAGATGCTCGATCACATAGCCGGCCAGGTCGAACTCGCCAGTTTCTGAAACGTCTGGCGGATCGTCAGCCTCAGGGTCAAGCTCACTCAAGCTGTTCTCGTCGGGCGCGTGGATGCTGCCGGCTGGAACAACCCTGACGACGAACTCACCCATCAGGCTGCTGGTCAGCGGCTCAAGGGTGACCACGCAGGCCTGCGCCACCTTGGCGCTCCACTGGCCATGAACCTCGGCCCCGTCGAACCACTGGGTAACCACAAGTCTGGCCTCCAGCGCATCAAGGGAAACGATGTTGAGCTGTCGGGCAAGCTGGGCGCAGACTACGGAATCCGGCGCAAGCGTGCAGGTCAGGCCGCGTTGAGTAATCTCATCCAGCCGGACGATGTGACGCCAGGGCGTGGTCATATGGTAATCTCCGGCCATTCTGCGGTTCCGCCTAGGAGTATCGCTTCGTCCTGCCGGACCAGAACGTCAGCCGCGGTCTGAATATAGACCGCGAGCGCAGACGGGTCCGCGCCCGGCGCGTCGCCATAAACCGTGCGCGCGACCAGGGCTTCAGTGGCGACCGGATCACCCAGCGCCTCATCCCACGACTTGATTCGCCCATAGAAGGCCCGGCCGAGCTTTTTCATCTTCTTGCCCATGGACAGATCCCCGATCCCCATCTCCCTGAGCGCGATATCGAGATTGAGCAGGTAGGCGTCGAACATGGCCTGCGCCGTTTCCTGGGCCTGGGGCCCCTGCCCCCGCAGCCGCCGCGACAGCAGAACGACATGAAGCGTATAGAGCTCAAAGCGTCCCAGCACCGTGTCGGGAACGCCCATGGCCTCGTAAAACGCGGTCGTCCGGGCCTGCCGCACCGCGCCGTCGAACAGCGCCTGACCGGCAGTTGTCGATGGTCTTGTCCTGAATACCTTAAGCCCAAACAAGCCGTCGCCTCACTTTCGCCCGATCGCGGCCATTGAACTAGGCCGCCGGTAGGGCTAGGTCAAAGTCCTTCGTTTCAAAGCAGGCCACCTTGAGTCATCCCTTGAAGTATCGATCGACCATCGCCCTGATTTCCACCGTGGCCCTCGCGGCCGCGACCCTCAGCGCCTGCGCGCCGGTTATCCGCTATCAGGGCTACACCCTGCAGGACGCCAATCCGGCCACGGCCGTGGTTGGAACCGACACCAAGGCGACCATCCAGACCAAGTACGGTACGCCGACCTCCATGGGCGCGTTCGACACCAACACCTGGTATTACATGTCCCAGACGACCGATCAGTTCGGCGCCTTCGCCCCCAGGGCCCGCAAACGCGACATCATCCAGATCAACTTTGACCCGGCCAGTCAGAAAGTTACGGCGATCAAGAGCTACAGCGCCGACGAAGGCCGCCAGATCGCCTATTCCCGTCGTGAGACCCCAACGGTCGGTCGTCAACTGAGCATCTGGGACCAGATCCTCAGCACCATCGGCGGCACCAAGATTCCGCAGACCGACGTCTCGCCGGGCTCGGCGCCGGGCCAGCCGACGCCTCGCTAACAGTTTCAATCGTCTTGTGAGCCACCAAAAAGTTCGGCCCCGGAGATCTCTCTCCGGGGCCGCTTTCGTTTCAGAACTGATCTATCGGATCAGTGCGCCGCCAGGATCGCCAGCAGCAGCAGGGCCACGATGTTGGTGATCTTGATCATCGGGTTTACGGCGGGACCCGAGGTGTCCTTGTAGGGATCGCCAACGGTGTCTCCGGTCACGGCGGCCTTGTGAGCCTCCGAACCCTTGCCATGGAGAACGCCGTCCGAGTCGGTGAAGCCTTCTTCGATCACCTTCTTGGCGTTGTCCCAGGCGCCGCCACCCGAAGTCATGGAGATGGCGACGAAGAGGCCATTGACGATGACGCCGAGAAGCATGGCGCCGAGTGCTGCAAAGGCGTGGCCGGGACCGGCAATCGCCTTCACCACGTAGAAGC
>CANJPZ010000003.1 GCA_947476325.1 Caulobacteraceae bacterium
CAAACGGCCTGAATGCGACGGCCACAGGTAATGCGGCCAACGCCACGGGCGCCAATGCGACCGCGGGCGGCACCACCAGTGTCGCCAACGGGGCCAACGCCACGGCGTCGGGCGCAAGCTCGCTGGCCAACGGCGCCTTCGCTACGGCGGCGGGTTCTTCGTCCATCGCCAACGGCGCAGGTGCAACGGCTGACGGTGTCTCGTCCCTGGCCGCCGGCGCCAACGCCACGGCCCTGGGCTCCAGCTCGAACGCCACCGGCGCTCAGGCTACGGCGGCGGGTAATGCTTCGCTCGCCAACGGCGCCAATGCGACGGCCACAGGTAATGCGGCCAACGCCACGGGCGCCAACGCCACGGCCGGCGGCACCAACAGCGTCGCCAACGGCGCCAACGCCACGGCTTCGGGCGCTTCCTCCCTTGCCAACGGTCAGTTCGCTACGGCGGCCGGCTCTTCGTCCATCGCCAATGGCGCGGGCGCAACGGCAGACGGTGTTTCGTCCCTGGCCGCCGGCACCAACGCTACGGCCCTGGGCTCCAGCTCGAACGCCACCGGCGCTCAGGCCACGGCTTCGGGTAACGCGGCTCTCGCCAACGGCGCCAATGCTTCGGCCTTCGGTAATGCGGCCAACGCGGCCGGCGCTAACGCCACTTCGGTCGGCACCAACGGTCTGGCCAGCGGCGCCAACGCCACGGCTCTGGGCGCAAGCTCGAACGCCACGGGCACGTTCGCCACGGCGGGCGGCTCGGGCAGCCGGGCGATCGGAAACGGGGCTACGGCGGATGGTACGTCATCCTTCGCCAACGGGGCCAATGCTTCGGCCTTCGGCTCCAGCGCCCTGGCCCAGGGCTCCAGCGCCACCTCGATCGGTGATCTGTCCCAGGCACTCGGCAACCACGCGGTTGCGGTCGGCGCGGGCGATCCGACCATCGCCAACGGCGTAAGCGCCACGGCGGTCGGCAACGACGCCAACGCTCAGGGCGCCAATGCAACGGCGCTCGGCGCCTTCGCCTTCGCCAACGGCGCCAACGCCACCGCAGGCGGCACGAGCAGTGTCGCCAACGGCGCCAACGCCACCGCGTCAGGCGCAAGCGCCACGGCGAACGGCCAGTTCGCTTCGGCGACCGGCTCTTCGTCCATCGCCAATGGCGCGGGTGCCACGGCCGCCGGCGTGTCCAGTGTCGCGGCCGGCGCCAACGCTGTCGCGGTCGGCTCCAGCGCCAACGCTACCGGTGCCAACGCTTCGGCCCTCGGCAACGCGGCTGTCGCCAATGGCGCCAACGCTTCGGCTACCGGAAACGGGGCCAACGCGACGGGCGCCAACGCTGTGGCTTCCGGCTCCCTGGCCATCGCCAACGGCGCAACCGCCACGGCGGTCGGCGCAGGCGCCAACGCCACCGGGGCTTCGGCCACGGCGCTCGGCGCAGGCGCTACGACGGCAGGCCTGGCCAATGCGGTCGCTCTGGGCTCCAGCTCGGTCGCCGTAGTCTCCAGCAACATCGCCTCCGGCGCGGTTGGCCTGAACAACTCACCCGCATTTGCCGGAACCCTGGCGACCGGTTCGGATCGGGTGGTCTCGGTGGGATCGGTGGGCAATACCCGCCAGATCACCAACGTGGCTCCGGGTCTGGTAAGCTCGACCTCCACCGACGCGATCAACGGCTCGCAGCTGTCGACCCTCAACGACCAGGTCGACGAACTGGGCCGCGACACGGCGGCGACCTTCGGCGCCGGAACGACCTACGATCCGGCGACCGGCGTCCTGGCCAACTCGTCCTTCGTGACCTACGGCTCGAACGTGCCTCCGGGTAACAACGTCGGCAACGTTGGAACCGCCCTGGATCGCATCGTCAATCTGGGACCGGTTCAGTTCTCGAACCCGCTCACGCCCACCACGGGCAACGGGGGCCAGCGCACCAACAGCGTCACGCTGGCGGGCCTGACCTCCGGTGCGGTCACCCTGAACAACGTCGCGGCCGGCGCGGTCAACTCAACCTCCAACCAGGCCATCAACGGCACCCAGCTGTACCAGACCGCGACCTCCACGGCCGCGGCCCTGGGCGGCGGATCGACGGCGGTCGGCGGCACCAGCGGGGCCATCACGGCGCCGACCTATTCGGTGCAGGGTCTGAACTACAACAACGTCGGATCGGCGATCGCCGCCCTGGACGGCACGGTGTCTTCGAACTTCATCCGCACCAATGCCGGTATCGCTTCGGCGATGGCGGCGGGTGCCCTGCAGTTCGACGCAGCACCCGGTCAGGTGTCCATCTCGGGCGCTGTTTCGGCCTACAACGGCCAGAGCGGACTGGCCATCGGCCTGGGCGGCGTCAGCGCCGACGGGACGTGGCGCTACTCGGTCACGGGCTCGATGTCCAACGCCCAGGGCCACAGCCAGGGTGGCGGCGCAGTGTCGGTCACCCATACGTTCGGCAAATAGTCCTTACCGGGACGAAGCCGGCCGGCCAGGTTGCGGGAAGCCGCAATCTGGCCGGTTTGGCATCCGGGGTTTGCGGTCCGGCGTCATTCCGCCTAGAAGCCGCCCATTAGCTCTTATCGCACAGGATATTATCGATGCTGCCTGACTCGGCCCTTCGCGACATGAAGGTCATGTTCGCCACGCCCTGCTATATTTCAGCAGTCAGCATGAACTATGTGACCAGTGTCTTCAGCCTGACCGCCGAGTCCATGCGGTTTGGACTGACCTCACTGTTGCACATGCACTCCGAGAGCCTGATCACCCGCGGTCGCAACAAGATGGTCATTGAATTCCTGGAGCGCAGCGAATTCACCCACCTGTTCTGGCTCGATTCCGATATCGCCTTTGATCCGAAGTCGGTGTTCCGCATCCTGCTGGCCGACCGTGATGTCGCCGCCGGCGTCTATCCGATGAAGAAGATGAACTGGCCGGATGAAGGCCTGCCCCAGGGCATGACCCGCGAGCAGTTCGAGATCCAGTACACGGACTATCCGTTCAATCCGATCGCTCATGGCAAGGAGCCGGTCGGCAAGTATGTGGACGCCGACGGGTTCGTCGAGGTCGCCGAGGCGCCCACGGGCTTTATGTGCATCAAGCGTCAGGTGATCCTGGACATGATGAAGCATTATCCCGAACTGAACTACACGCCCGATGGCCCTCCGGGTCATCCCCAGGCGCATCTGCACTATCTTTTGTTCGATTGCATGGTTGATCCCGATTCTGGCCGCTATCTTTCGGAAGACTACGCGTTCTGCCGCCGCTGGCGGGATATGGGAGGCAAGATATGGGTCGATCTGCATTCACAGCTGATGCATCTGGGCCAGCACAATTACCGGGGCAACCTGGGCGCCAGCCTCACCGCGCAAGGGCGCATGTAGCCCTGCTCTGCGCCGTCCTGATGGGGGCGGCGGCCACAGGTCACGGCGACGCCCAGATTCTCAAGGGTTTGCAGCAGATCGCACCGGCAGGCGCAGCCCAGACGCCGGCCCAGGAAGCGGCCGCTCATGGCTTGCGCCAGTGCGGCGGGATCATCGACAAGATGGTCAGCAACTCCGTCAACGGTGACAATGCCCAGTCCTCAATGTGGCGTACCCAGGATGCGGACAAGCACATCTTCCAGTCGGTAATTGGCATCAGTCAGCCCGGAACCCCGCCCGATGCCTTGGCGGCGATCATTTCGGCTCCCCTGGGCAACGGAACCTGTGACGGCGCGGCGGTTGGCATCTATCCGCTCGCCGTCGACTGCACGACCGCCGAGGCGGCGGTTAAGAACGGCGGCCGGCTGTTGTTCATGCTGCGCAATTCGCGAGTCATGCTCGACGCCAACAACGAGCGGCTGTTCCTGCTGCCGGGCGCCAACAACACCTGTATCGCCGTAGCCGTGAAGAGCTATTTCCAGGGCGACCCCTAGGCCCCCGCCGCCCAGGGCGCTGAAAGATTCACCGCTTCTTGCGCAGGGACCGGGTTCACGCCCCCGTCACGTGTCAGACTCATGAAATCTGCTATAGCGGCGATAAGGAATTGAGGAGACGGCTCCACCAATGGTCCTAGGCCCGCTCAGCTTGAGGGGACCCCGCAGCCTGCTTCGGCAGATTCGCGAGGCCATGGCCAGCAATGCGCCTGCCCAGGCGCGGCTGGACATGGTCGTGCGCATCATTGCCCGCTCGATGGTCGCCGAGGTGTGCTCGATCTATCTGCGCCGGGCCGATGGCGACGCCGAACTGTTCGCCACCGAAGGTCTGTCGGCCGCCGCTGTTCACGTCACCACCCTGAAGCGCGGTGAAGGTCTGGTCGGCGAGGTCATGAAACTGGGCCGGCCGGTCAATTTGTCTGACGCGCCCAGCCATCCGGCCTTCGCCTACCGGCCGGAAACCGGCGAAGATCCCTATCACGCCTTTCTCGGTGTGCCGCTGCTGCGCGGCGGGCGGGCGATCGGCGTACTGGTCGTTCAGAACCGCACGGAGCGCAGCTACACCGACGACGAGGTCGAGGACCTGCAGATCATCGCCATGGTGCTGGCCGAAATGGTGGCCGGCGAGGGTGTCGGCGAAAGCGCGCTCAAGGGCGTCGACATCGCCCCGCACAAGCCCGAGCGGATCAAGGGGGTGCGCCTGGCTGAAGGCCTGGCCTATGGCGTGGTCGTTCTGCACGAACGGCCCGTCGCCGCCAGCAAGCTGCTCTCCGATGACGCCGAGGCCGAAGAGGTGCGCCTGACCGCAGCGATCAAGACGTTGCAGGAACAGATCGATTCCATGATGGACGGCCAGCACGGTCTGGTCGGCGCCTCGTTTGACGTGCTGGAAACCTACCGGATGTTCGCCCACGATCGCGGCTGGAACCGCAGTCTGGTCGAGGCCGTCCGTGACGGCATGACCGCCGAGGCCGCCGTGGAGCGTACGCGCTCGGAACACCGTGCGCGGCTGGGGCAGGCGCGTGATCCGTACCTGCGCGAGCGTCTGCACGACCTGGAAGACCTGAACGACCGTCTGCTGCGTCACCTGGCGGGCGATGGCGCCGAAGAGCCGGCCTTGCCAGATAACGCCATTCTGGTGGCGCGCAATCTCGGACCGGCGGAACTGCTGGAATATGACCGCACAAAGTTGCGCGGCATTCTGCTGGAGGAAGGCTCGACGGCCAGCCACGCCGCGATCGTGGCCCGGGCGCTGGACATTCCATGCATTGGTCGGCTGGACCACCTGCGCGACCAGGTGTCGGAGGGCGATCCGGTTGTCGTCGACGCCGAAAATGCCGAAGCCTTTCTTCGTCCGCGGCTTGACGTCATTACCGCGATCAAGGCCCGGATCGAGGTTCGCCAGCAGCGTAAGGCCGAATTCCAGAAGTTGCGCGACACCCCGGCGATCAGCAAGGACGGCGTGCGGGTTACGCTGCTGATGAACGCGGGTCTGGATGTCGACCTGCAACTGTTGTCTGAGGTCGGCGCCGAAGGCATTGGCCTGTTCCGCACCGAATTCCAGTTCATGGTCGCCGAGGAACTGCCGCGCTTCAACGCCCAGGCTGATTTATATCGCCGGGTGCTGGATGCGGCGGGCGATCTGCCGGTTACGTTCCGCACGCTCGATCTGGGGGGCGACAAGATTTTGCCCTACATGGAGGCTGAGCGCGAAGACAATCCGGCGCTGGGCTGGCGCGCCGTGCGCATGGGTCTGGACCGTCCGGCCCTTTTGCGGCTGCAATTGAGGGCCCTGATTGCCGCCTCACGCGGCCGGTCACTGCGCATCATGTTCCCGCTGATCAGCAATGTGGACGAGTTCCGCGCCGCTCGAAGCTATGTCGATCAGGAGGTCGCCTGGGCCGAGCGCCGCGGCCGGCCCGCGCCCAGCCGCCTCGACGTCGGCGCGATGATCGAGGCGCCGGCCTTGCTCTTCCATCTGGATGCGCTGCTGCGGCTGGTGGATTTTGTTTCAGTCGGCACCAACGATCTGATGCAGTACCTGTTCGCCGCCGACAGGGGCAATCCGCGCACCGCCGATCGTTATGATCCCCTGTCGCCGCCCGCCTTGCGCGCGCTTAAACAAATCCAGATCGCCTGCGCCAGCAACGGTACGCCGGTGTCGGTATGCGGCGAAATGGCTGGCCGCACACTGGAAGCGTTCGCGCTGATGGCCCTGGGGTACGAGCGGCTTTCCATGCCACCTGCCGGCATTGGTCCCGTCAAGCGCATGGTGCTGAGCTGTGATCGCGAGGCGGCGGCCCGGGGCCTTCAAAGCCTGCTGGAGCGATCGGCCGGATCGGTCCGCAACGAGGTCGAAACCCTCGCGCGCAAGCTCTACGTCTCGCTTTAAGTCATTAGAATTCAGCAGTTATCGTACTATTGTCCTGACGTGATTCTGCGCAGCGCCGGACCGGAGTCCGCCTGTGCCGGATGGAACAGAACGGGCAGGGAGCCCACAGGCGTTGGCCCAGGACACAGGATCCACTGATGAAAGCGCGGCCGACGCGGCGCAGGAATCTGGCCTAACCGCGCCTGTTTCAGCGGAGATACCGGACGGCCCCGTCACCGCCGAGCGGCTTGCCTTCTCTCCCGGTGTTTCGCTCGGCGCCGGCCTCAAGTCCGCGCGCGAGTTCCTCGGACTTACCCTCGAAGACGTCGCCGCAGAAACCAAGGTGCGCCCGGCATATCTTATCGCCATTGAGGAGATGGCGATGGATCGCCTGCCATCGCGCCCGTTCACCATCGGCTATGTCCGCGCCTATGCGGCGGCGCTTGGCCTGGATGAGTCCCTGGCAATCGCCAGGTTTCGTAATGACGCCCCCGAAGAGCGCCCAGAACTGCCTAACCCGATCGGGGTCGACAATGACAGTGACCCGCGCCTGGGACTGATGATCGTCGCCGGTTTGGCCATCCTGGCCGCCATCGTCATCTGGAATGTAACCCAGAGGGCCATGAATATTCGCCAGGGCCCACCGCTTTCGGCAGTGGCCCGGAGCGCGGTCGAGGCGCCGCCGGTGACGGGTCCGGTTGAACTTGGCGAAGCGCTGCCGCCACCCGTAGAGGCCACCTTGCCCAGGCCCTATCTGACGCCCGGCCTGGAAGAGGTTGATCCTGTGGCCGCCGCCGCCGCCGCCGCCGCCGCCGCCGCCGCCGCCGCCGAGGCGCTCAAATCGGCCCCGCCGGTGGCGCGGCAGTTCTCCGCCCGTGGCGCCATTCTGGGCGCGCCGGCTGCAGAATCGCGTGTCACATTCCAGGCCAAGGGCAATGTCGTTCTTATGCTGCGGCGCGGCGATGAGCCGCCGCTCGAAATTGTCACGCTCAAGGACGGAGAGGCCTACCGCGCGCCGATGACGCCGGGTGTCTCCATCGACGTCTCCATGCCTTCGTCGGTGGACTATTACGTGGATGGCGCCTTGAGAGGCACGCTCACCTTGCCGGTGACGCCGTTAAGCCAGCTTGGCGGCGCAGCGCCGGTCCGCGCCGCGGGTGCGGCTGCAGTGACCACGGCGGCTGCGCCGGCGACGCCGCAGTCACCGGGGTTGGCCCCGAAGCAGTGAAGCCCTATCTTCCGCGCCCATGAGCGATCTCAATCATCTGCGTCCCTGGCGGGCCATCGAACGGCGCAAGTGCCGGAAGATCCGTGTCGGCAGCGTCGAGGTTGGCGGTGATGCGCCCATAACTGTCCAGTCGATGACCAATACGATCACAGGTGACGCGGCCGCCACCATTGCCCAGGTCCGCGAACTGGAGGCAGCTGGCGCCGACATTGTGCGGGTCTCGTGCCCGGATGAGGATGCGACGGCCGCCCTGCCGACCATCGTGCGGGCCTCAAAAGTCCCGATCGTTGCGGACATCCACTTCCACTATAAACGCGGCATTGAAGCGGCCAGGGCAGGCGCGGCCTGCCTGCGCATCAATCCGGGCAATATCGGCTCGGCCGCGCGTGTGCGCGAGGTGATCCAGGCGGCGCGGGACCATGGCTGTTCCATGCGCATCGGGGTCAATGCCGGTTCGCTGGAGCGCGACCTGCTCGAACAGTACGGCGAGCCCTGTCCGGAGGCCATGGTCGAGAGCGCCCTGCGTCACGCCCGCATCCTGCAGGACAACGACTTTCACGAGTTCAAGATCAGCGTGAAGGCCTCGGACCTGTTTCTGACTGTCGCGGCCTATCAGCAACTGGCCGAGGTGATCGATTGTCCGCTGCACCTGGGCGTCACCGAAGCGGGGCCGACGCGGCCGGGCACAATCAAATCGGCCATCGGCATGGGCAATCTGCTGTGGGCAGGGATTGGCGATACAATTCGGGTCAGCCTGGCCGCCGACCCCGTGGAAGAGATCAAGGCCGGCTTCGACATGCTCAAGGCGCTAGGCCTGCGTCACCGGGGCGTCAACATCATCGCCTGTCCTTCCTGCGCGCGGCAGGGCTTTAACGTCATCGAGACGGTGGCGGCGCTGGAAGAGCGCCTCGCCCACATCTCGACGCCCATGAGCCTGTCGATCATTGGCTGCGTGGTGAACGGGCCTGGCGAGGCCCTGCTGACCGATGTCGGCTTCACCGGGGGCGGAAAGGGCGCAGGCATGGTCTATCTGGCCGGCTCTCCGGATCACAAACAGGACAATGCCGGCATGATCGAGCACATCGTCGAACTGGTCGAGGCGCGCGCCGCCCAGATCGAGGCGACCATGCTGGCGGCTGAGTAGACATGGCGCGCCGGGCGGAGCGGCGTCCTGATACCGCAGTGCAAGGTTTTGGCCTTAGTTGGGCCGGAAGTCGGGCTCAGAATCCTGGATCTGGGAAATGCTGGGCATGGAGCAAGGCATGATGCGGGCAAGACAGACATTGGGGTGGTCGCTGGCGCTCGTTCTTGTGCCGGTGATCGCTCAGGCCCAGCCTCCGGCCGGCGCGCCGGATCGAGGAGCCCGCGTCCGCGCCGCCCCCTCCGGCCCCGCGCCCGCAACGCCTGCGGTTCCGGCTGCGCCCGAAGGCATCATCGTCAAACCAACACCGCCGCCGCCGCCTCCGCCGCCGCCTGATCCACTGGCGGGCATGGGCGGCAAGGTTGGCGCCATCCTGGACGTGACCAGCAAGCCGCACTTGCTGATCTTCGAAGATGATCATGGCGTCACCGACACGCGAGACCTGGCGGTGGGTGATGAATACAAGGAGGGCTGGCGACTGGTATCTGTCTCCGGAAATGCCTTCACAATGGGCAAGGGTAAAAACACCCGTCAGATAGCACTCAACCTGGCTGCGCCCCGCGCCTTGCCGAACTTTGCCGCGCCCGTGACGGCGCCCGGCGCCGCTGGGGGACCAGGAGCTGGTTTTCCCGGACGCGGTGGCTTTGGCGGACGTGCAGGATTCGGCGGTGGTGCTGGAGGGCCCCCGGCCGCGCCCGGCGCCGGCGTGCCTGCGGCCCGGTTCGGCGGCAATATCGATCCGGCCCAGGCCGCCGCCATGGCGGGTCAGCTTCAGGGGCTGATGGCCAATCTGCCCCCCGAGCTGATGGCCCGGGCGCTCAGCGATCCCCGGGGCGCATCCATTCTCGGCGCCATTCAGAGCGGCAATCCTGCGGATATCGGCGCGCTCGTGGGCCAGTTTCAGGCTGGTGGGGCCGTTCCCTTCATCCTTCCGCGGCCGGGCGGCGGCCAGTAGGGCTGCGCCACACTTGCGCCGGAAAGCGCCAACTGTCAGGCTCGATCAGTGCATGGGGGTGATCGCGTGACGCATTGGAAGTTTGCAGTCGCCGGCCTGGCCTGTATTTCGCTGGCGGCGACAGCCGCTATCGGAGCGTCTGGAGCCGATCCCCTGGCGCATCTGTCCGCGGATGTCAGCGCCGTTCTGGATGTCGGCAAGGATCCGAGCCTTCTGCTTTCCGAGAGCGATCACGGGGTCAGCAACACCCGGAGCCTGAAAGTTGGCGACGAATATCTGGACGGTTGGAGGATCACCGCGATCGCCTCGACGTCTGTGACGCTCCGCAAGGCCGGCGAAACGCAGACGATCTCACTGTCGGGCCGCCAGGCGACAAGTCTGGCCGCTGCGCCGCCGCCGATGGCGGTGGCGGCTGTGGCCAGTACGAACGCGGTCGTTGGCGGTAGTCCCCGCAATGCGCCTGCCGGACGGTCTGCAGGCGTGGCATCGGCGATCACCGCTGGAGATGTTGCGGGCGTTCTCAAAATGGGCGGCACGGCCCAGGATGCTGCCGAGGCGATGGCCGCAAAGGGCGCCTTGCCGCCCGGCGCCAATATCGATCCGAGCACGGCGTCCTTCGTACAGATTGGCGACCGGTACGGCATCGCCTTCCAGGGACCGAACGGCAATCGGCAGGTACTGGTGACGCCGGACTTTGCAGACTTCGTGCCGACGACGCCGGTCCGAAGTGTGCCGGCTCCGGATCTACCGGCCGGCGCGACGGGCGCCTTTGTCACGAACGGCAGCAACATCGTTGTGCGCCGCGCGATCACGGCGCCAGCGCCGCCTGAGGCGGCCCAGTAGGGCGGGGCGGATTAATGACAGCCTTGCGCCGCCAGCCGGACGCTGGTTAGCTTCGCGCCATATCCACGCACAATTGAGGACTTTCGCCATGGCCAGCATCGACGGCAACTGGGACGTCACCGTGAACTCGCCCATGGGCGCGCAAAATATCAAAATGATGCTCAAGGCTGAGGGCGGGACTCTGACGGGTACGCTGGCCGGCGCCATGGGGTCGACCGAGGTGACCAACGGCGCTGCCGACGGCGATACCTTCTCGTTCGAAGCCAAGATCACCGAGCCCTTTGCGATCAACATTTCGGTCGCCGGAACGGTTGATGGCGATGCCCTGTCAGGCCAGGTCAAAACCCAGGGCTTCGGGGCCTTCCCGATGAAGGGCGTTCGGGCCTAACGTCTCCTTCGCGAAGGGACTAGCGGCGCAGGGCCGGTCCGCCTAAATCAGCGCCCATGCAATTGCCTCAGGCACGACTCGACCAGGTTCTCGACCGCTTCCGCCAGGTGGAAGCGCGGATGGGGGCTGCCTCGGACGGGACCGAGATCGTCAAACTTTCAAAAGAGCATGCAGAGATCAAACCCGTGGCCGACGCCGTGCTGGCGCTGGAAAGGGCGCGGGGCGAACTGGCCGATCTGAAAGAGATGGCCGAGGGCGACGATGCCGACATGGCCGCCATGGCCAACGATGAATATCATGCGCTGAAGGAGCGCATGCCCGACATCGAACGCGATGTGGCCCTGTTGCTGGCCCCGCGCGATGCCGACGAGAATGCTTCGGCGATCCTGGAAGTGCGCGCCGGCACCGGCGGCGATGAGGCGGCGCTGTTCGCGGGCGATCTGTTCCGCATGTACAGCCGCTATGCCACGACACGTGGCTGGAGGGTCGAAGTCGACAGCGTCTCCGAGGGCGAAATGGGCGGCTACAAGGAAATCATCGCCACCATCACCGGCGACGGCGTCTTTGGCCGGCTGAAGTTCGAAAGCGGCGTGCACCGCGTCCAGCGCGTGCCCGACACCGAGGCGCAAGGCCGAATCCACACCAGCGCCGCGACCGTCGCCATTCTGCCGGTGGTCGAGGACGTCGACATTGTCATCAATGACGCCGACATCCGCATCGACACCTACCGCTCGTCCGGCGCCGGCGGCCAGCACGTCAACAAGACCGATTCGGCAGTGCGCATCACCCACATGCCCTCTGGGATCGTCGTCACCTCATCGGAAAAGAGCCAGCACGAGAACCGGCGCAAGGCCATGGCCAACCTGAAGGCCAAACTCTACGACACCCAGCGTCAGGCCCTGGACAATGCCCGGTCCGATGCACGCAAGAGCCAGGTCGGTTCGGGAGATCGCTCGGAGCGCATCCGCACCTACAACTACCCGCAAGGCCGGGTCAGCGACCACCGCATCAACCTGACCCTCTACAACCTGCCCAAGATCATGGAGGGCGAAGCCCTCGACGACGTGATCAATCCCCTCATCGCCGAAGACCAGGCCGCAAGGCTGGCGACGCTCGAGGACGAGTTCGGCTGACAGCTTGCCTGTCAGGCGCTGTTCATGCGCCTGCGTTCATCTAAGCTTGACCGCAAGAGGAGCGCGCCATGGATCGCCGACTGTTTCTGCTGCTCACGTCCGGAGGGCTTTTCGCCGCGTCCGACGCGTTTTCACAAAATCTCGGACGAGCGCTGGGCTCCGCGCTCGGGTCGGGCCCCTCAAAAGGGCTGACCGGCGCCCAGGCGGAGGGCGGTCTGCGCGAGGCCTTGAGTAATGGCGCTGTCAACGCCGTCCTGCGGGTGGGCAAAACCGACGGCTACTGGCGCGATGACAAGATTCGCATTCCACTGCCCGGCGTGCTGGGCCAGACCCAGCGCACCCTCGGACGGATTGGCCTGTCCGGGCCTCTGGATGACCTGCATCACAAGGTCAACGGTGCGGCGGAAAAGGCTGCGCCCCAGGCTCGCGACATGTTCGTCGGCGCGATCCGTTCGATGACCGTCGAGGATGCCGTTGGTCTGGTTCGGGGCGGAAACACCAGCGGCACGGACTATCTGAAGAACAAGACGACGCCCCAACTGACCACCCTGTTCCGCCCGCCCATGGCCAGCGCCCTGGGCTCGACCGGTGCCCTGCAGTCGCTGGACCGCGTGGTGGCCGGCAACAAGCTTGGCGGCGCCATGGGCAAAAGCCCCAGTGACACCCTTACCGACTTCGCGGTCGGCAAGGCGCTCGATGGCCTGTTCTACTATGTGGGCGAGGAGGAGCGCGCGATCCGCACCAACCCCGCCAAACGGACCAGCGACCTTCTCAAGAAGACGTTCGGCGGGTTATAGACAGGGTTCCCTCAAGTTGAGGGCGGGGCTATTCCTCCAGAATGCCCATGACCCTCGTCAAAGCTTGGACCTCGGCCCGTGACCGCCTCACGGTGGCGGGTGTGGACTCGCCCGTCATCGACGCCCGGCTGCTGGTCGAGGCGGCCGGCGGCGTGACCCGGCTGGACATCGTCACCGACCCGCAGCGCCTGGTGGGCGATGAAGCTCTGGCCATCCTTGACGCCTATGTGGAACGCCGGGCCCGCCGCGAGCCGGTCAGCCGCATTCTGGGCCGCAAGGGGTTCTGGAAGATTATGGTCGGTGTCGGCCCCCATGTTTTGTCGCCCCGGCCTGAGAGCGAAGTCATCGTCGAACAGGTGTTAAAGGGTTTCCCGGAGGCCATGGCGTTCAACGTCCTGGACCTGGGCGTCGGCTCGGGCGCGATCGTACTGGCCATCCTGGCCGAACGGCCAGCGGCCAGAGGACTGGGCGTCGATATCTCGGAAGAGGCTCTGGCCACGGCGCGGGAAAACGCGGCCAACCTCGATTTGAACAATCGCCTGGCACTGCTGCGCGGCGACTGGACCGCGGGCCTGGCTGAGTCCTCGTTCGATGTGGTGGTCTCCAACCCGCCCTATATCGAAACCGGCGTGATCGGCACCCTCGATCCCGAGGTGCGTGAGCATGATCCGCATCTGGCGCTGGACGGCGGTGCCGACGGACTGGACGCCTATCGTGAGCTGGCGGCGGAAATCCTACGGGTGCTGAAACCCGGCTCGCCGTTCTTTGTCGAAATCGGCGCCGATCAGAAGGCCGCGGTCGAAGCGCTGTTCAGGGAAGCGGGCGCGCAGGGCGTTGTCACCATCCAGGATCTTTCGGCTCGCGACCGGGTCGTAACCGGCTTCAAGAAAGCCCTTGGAATCCCGGCCGGTATTGGATAGATCATAGGTGTCTCCACCAAATCGCGACGGATCATCCGACGGAACGGATGGCGCTGCGGGACGCCAGACAAGGCGTCAACAGTTGGCGGAAGACGAGGAATCAGCATCGTTTTTGAGGGCCATGGATCGACGCCCGTAAACCCGGCACCCGATCTTAGAATTCCAGAAAACCACAGGCCGGCCCATCCGAGGGCCTAGGACCACGGGCGCATATGAGAGACTTCAAAGGCATGAAACGGCAACGCGGTCGCAATCGCGGCAGCGGTGGCAACAACAAGCCGCAGCAGCATAACGCCAACCGCGCGTTCGATTCGAACGGTCCGGAAGGCATCAAGGTGCGCGGCAACGCCCAGCACGTATTCGACAAGTACCAGCAGCTGGCGCGCGACGCCTCCAGCGGCGGCGACCGGGTTCTGGCCGAGAACTATCTGCAGCACGCCGAGCACTATTTCCGCCTGATCCGCGCCACCCAGCCGAACCGGGCTATCACCGATATCGTCGGCCGCGATACCTTCTCGTCCGGCTATGACATCGATTTCGAGGACGAAAGCGGCGCCCAGGCTTATGCCGAAGTCGAGCAGCCCGAAGCCGGTCAGAGCGATCAGCAGAACGGCCAGGACAACAACGGCCAGCGTCAAAACGGCGATCGTCCGCAGAACGAACGCTATCAGAACGACCGCCCGCGCGAAGACCGCAACAACGGCGGCGGTGATCGTCCCCGCTATGACCACCAGAACCGCAATCGCGATGATCGCCCCAGAGATGACCGGCCCAGAGATGACCGGCCCAGAGACGACCGTCCCGGGGACGACCGCCCACGCGATGACAATCAGAACCAGAACCGCAGCGAACGTCCCCGTGAGGAAGGCCAGGGCCAGAACCGCAACCGCGACCGCTATGAAGGCCGCCGCAACCGCGATGACCGTCCGGCCCGCGAAGAGGTCCGCGATCCTCTGGCGGTGGTCGAGCCCCAGGCCACGCCTTTGCCAAAGGCCAAGCCCGAGGCGCCGAAGGAAGCAGCGCCCCGACTGCGGTCCAGCGAAGGCGATGAAAGCCACGCGCCGGCCTTCCTGAGGGTTCGCCCCCAGGTTCCGGCCCCGGCTGCTGAAGTCCCGGCCGACGCCGAAGCCAAACCCAAGCGCCGCCGAGCCAAAGCCAGCGACGCACCGGCTTCCGAAGAAGCCTAGGAATTCGCAGTCCCGCTCATCCCCACTTTGCGGGGGCGAGCGGCCAATTTGCCTCTGTGCAACCTTGCGCAGCTTAGCCTAAGCTCCTCCAAACCAGATTCCTGGAGGGGATGCGCCATGACTGACAGCTTCACACTGGATCGCCGTGCTCTGATCGCCGGACTTGGCGCCGCAGCCGCGGTCGCGCCGTCCTTCGCCCGCGCCGCGGTCAAGGACTATCCCCAGGTCCAGGCCTTCCTTGACAAATATGTCGACGGCAAACAGCTGGCCAATTGTGTGGTGGCCGTGGCCCGCGGCAATCGACCCGTGGAATACTTCAGCAAGGGCAACCTGGCGCTCGACGCCAATATCGCGGCTGGTCCGTCCAGCATCTACCGCGTCTATTCGATGTCCAAGCCGGTCACCGGGGCGACCTTCATGGCCCTGGTCGAGCGCGGCATCCTGCGGCTTGATCAACCGATCTCCGACATCCTGCCCGAGTTCGCCAATCCCAAGGTGATGCTGAACGGTAATCTCGAGACCACCCGGCCAGCATCGGGCCCGATCCTGATGCGGCATCTGGTGACCCATACTTCGGGCCTGTCCTACGGCATTGGCCAGGGACCGCTGGCCGCGGCTTATAACAGCTATGGCCTGGGCGCGGGCGGGCGCGGCGTGGCGGCGGGCAAGGTGCGGCCCACGGACGTGTTCCCGCCGGCGCGGGATCTGGAGACGTTTGGACGCCGGCTCGCCACCCTGCCGCTCAACAACGATCCGGGGACGGTGTTCGAGTATTCCGTGGGCCTGGATCTGATGGGCCTGATCATCCAGCGCGCGTCTGGTATGCCGTTCTACGACTATATGAGACAGGTCATCCTCGATCCGCTCGGCATGGTCGACACCGATTTCGTGGTCATGGGCTCAAAGAAAAACCGGCTTACATCCGTCTATGCCGGACGGAACGGCAGCCTCAGCGTCAACGACGACCGCAACAACAGTCCCTTCAGTCGTGACCGCGACCTTCCGTCCGGCGGCGGCGGCCTGACCTCGACGGCTCAGGACTATGTGAAGTTCTGCCAGATGCTGATGAACGGCGGGACGCTGGGGCGCGCCAGGATTCTGAAGGCGGAGAGCGTGGAAACCTTCCGCACCAACCACATGGGCGCCGCCACCATTCCCGCCAGGGGGACTTCGCCCGGCGCCGGCAACGGGTTCGGCGTCGCCGTCCAGGTGCTGGGCGCCAAATCAGCGGCGGGCGAGGGCGCAGGCACCTACGGCTGGGACGGCGCGGCCGGAACCACCATGTGGATCGATCCGGTCAACAACGTCAGTGTTGTCGGCTTGGTGCAGATCCAGGGCGGGACCAGCATCCACGCGCCCCTGCGCGAGGCCGTCTACAAGGATTTTCGCACGCTTGGCGCGTTAAAGGCCTAACTGTCCTGTGGTCTTGTGTGGCTGACTTGCCACACCTACATCCGAGGCGGCGCGGGTTGTGCTTGATCAAGGCAACCCGCCGTTAAAGGCGCCAGAGTGGGACCATCATGAATATTGACCTCTATTCCGATCGCGCCAAACAGGCGATCCAGTCGGCCCAGTCCCTCGCGCTCGCGCGCGGACACCAGCAGCTGGGGCCCGAGCATCTGCTCAAGGTCCTGCTTGAGGAAAAGGACGGCCTGGCCCGCACCCTGATCACCACCGCCGGCGGCCGGCCGGAAGAGGCGAGCGTCCTGGTCGACGCGGTGCTGGCCAAAACCCCGCGGGTCGAGGGCGGCTCCGGCCAGCTCTACATGAAGGGAGAGGCCGCGCGCGTCTTCGCCTCCGCCGAGGAAGCCGCCAAGACGGCCGGCGACGCCTTCGTCACCACCGAGCGCTTGCTCTGGGCCATCGCCAAAGACGGTGGAGATGCGGCTGAAGCGCTTAAGAAAGCCGGCGCTACGGCCAAGGGTCTGGAAGAGGCCGCCAAATCAGTCCGCAAGGGCAAGACCGCCGACTCCGCCAACGCCGAGGAAGGCTATGATGCGCTCAAGCGCTACGCCCGCGACCTGACCCAGGCCGCCCGCGACGGCAAGCTTGATCCGGTGATCGGGCGCGACGAGGAAATCCGCCGCACCATCCAGGTGCTGGCCCGTCGCACCAAGAACAATCCCGTCCTGATCGGCGAGCCCGGCGTCGGCAAGACCGCCATCGTCGAGGGCCTGGCCCTGCGCATGGTCAATGGCGACGTGCCGGAATCCCTCAAGGACAAACAGCTTTTGTCCCTCGACATGGGCTCGCTGATTGCCGGCGCGAAATACCGGGGCGAGTTCGAAGAACGCCTGAAAGCCGTCATCAATGAGGTGACAGCCGCCGAAGGCCAGATCGTCCTGTTCATCGACGAGATGCACACCCTGGTCGGGGCCGGCAAGGCCGACGGGGCCATGGACGCCTCGAACCTTTTGAAACCCGCCCTGGCGCGCGGCGAGCTGCACTGCGTGGGTGCCACCACGCTGGATGAATACCGCAAGCACATCGAAAAAGACGCAGCGCTGGCCCGCCGGTTCCAGCCGGTGTTCGTCGGCGAGCCGACCGTGGAAGACACCGTCTCCATCCTGCGCGGCTTGAAGGAAAAGTACGAGGTCCACCACGGCGTGCGGATTTCCGATGCAGCCATCGTGGCGGCGGCGACCCTGTCCAACCGCTACATCACCGACCGCTTCCTGCCCGACAAGGCCATCGACCTGATCGATGAGGCTTCCAGCCGCGTGCGCATGGCGGTGGATTCCAAGCCCGAGGAACTGGATGAGATCGACCGGCGCCTGGTGCAGTTGAAGATCGAGCGCGAGGCGCTGCGCAAGGAAAAGGACGAAGCGTCCAAACAGCGTCTCGAAAAGCTGGAGGCCGAAATCTCCGAGCTTGAGCCCCAGTCGGCCGAGATGAGCGCCCGCTGGAAGGCCGAGAAGGAAAAGCTGGGCTCGGCCGCCCAGGCCCGCGAGGCGCTGGAGCGGCTGCGCGCCGAGCTGGCCGACGCCCAGCGCCGCGGCGATTTCGCCCGCGCCGGCCAGATCCAGTACGGCGAAATCCCGGGCCTCGAAAAGCGCCTGGCCGAGGCTGACGCCGTCGGCGCTGACGCCATGACGCCCGAGGTGGTCGACGCCGAGCAGATCGCCTCGGTGGTCTCGCGCTGGACCGGCGTGCCGGTGGAAAAGATGCTCGAAGGCGAGCGCGAAAAGCTGCTGTCGATGGAAGACGCCCTGCGCGGCCGGGTGGTTGGCCAGGAAGAAGCCCTGGTCGCCGTCTCCGACGCGGTTCGCCGGGCCCGCGCCGGCCTGCAGGATCCCAACCGCCCCATCGGCTCATTCCTGTTCCTGGGCCCCACGGGCGTCGGCAAGACCGAACTGACCAAGGCCCTGGCCGAATTCCTGTTCGATGACGAGTCCGCCATCACCCGAATCGACATGTCTGAATATATGGAAAAGCACTCGGTCAGCCGCCTGATCGGGGCACCTCCCGGCTATGTCGGCTATGACGAAGGCGGCGGCCTGACCGAGGCTGTGCGCCGCCGGCCCTATCAGGTCGTGCTGTTCGACGAGGTCGAAAAAGCCCACGCGGATGTCTTCAACGTCCTGCTCCAGGTGCTCGATGACGGTCGCCTGACGGACGGCCAGGGGCGCACCGTGGATTTCCGCAATACCCTGATCATCATGACCTCGAACCTGGGCTCGGAATATCTCGCCGCCCAGGAAGACGGGGGCGATGTCGAGGGCGTCCGCCCCATGGTCATGGACACCGTGCGTCGCCACTTCCGGCCCGAGTTCCTCAACCGTATCGACGAGATCATTCTGTTCAAGCGCCTGAGCCGCGTGAACATGGACTCTATCGTAAGGATCCAGCTGGCCCGGGTCGAAAAGCTGCTGGAAGGCCGGCGCATGTCGATCGCCCTGGACGCCGCCGCCATCAACTGGCTGGGCGACAAGGGCTATGACCCGGTCTACGGCGCACGACCGCTCAAGCGCGTGATCCAGAAAGACCTGGTCGATCCGATCGCCAAGAAGCTGCTGGCCGGCGACCTGGCCGACGGCAGCGTGATCTCGGTGTCAGCCGGCGAGGACGGCCTCATCATCGGCAAGGCCCAGGTCCATTAACTCTAGACCCCCGTCCTCTAGGCCCCCGTCCTCTAATCCCCCATCATCCTCGCGCTTGTCGCGAGGTTCCATACGCGCAACAAGCGCGAGGATGACGGTGAGGGAGAGCGGAGTGCCGGAGGTCACCGAAGACCTCCGGGTGGCCAGAACCCGCACCGCGATGCATCAGACGTTCCTCGATCTGGTGGCCGAGCGGCCCTATGACGAAATTACCGTTGCCGAGGTCATCACCCGCGCCGACGTGGGCCGCTCCACCTTTTACCAGCACTATTCCAGCAAGGACGAAATCCTTCGCGCCGTCATGGCCGGCGGGTTCTCGGCGCTGGCCGATACGGTCGACGGCGGGCTGCACGATGAACACCTCGAGGCCTGGCTCGGCATATTCTGGGACAACCGGCGGGCGGGCCGCATCATGCTGGTCGGCCAGATACAGGTGTTCATCGCTCGCCAGCTGGCCGGGATGGTCGAAGAGCGGCTGGAACGCCTCGCGGCCTCGTCGCCTGAGCGTCCGTCTGCCGCGACAAAGCTGGTTGCAGCCATGATCGCCGAAGGACAACTGGGTCTCATCCATGCCTGGATTATGGGCCAGACCGCCGCCACGCCGGAGGCTCTGGCGCAAACCCTGCGTCTTTCCGCGCAGGGCCTTACCCGGGCCCTGTACGGCCGCTGACGGTCAGGCGTTCACGTCCACCACCACGCGCCCGCGCACCTGGCCGGCGATGATCTTTTCGCCCAGGCCGATGACCTGCGACAGGGTCGTCCGCTCGGTCATGGAATCCAGCAGGGCCATGTCCAGGTCACTCGCCAGGCGCGCCCAGGCATCCTTGCGGTCGGGGATCGGCCGCATGACCGAATCGACCCCGGCCAGGGTGACGTTGCGCAGGATGAACGGCGCGACCGAAGCCGGCAGGTCCATGCCCTGGGCCAGGCCACAGGCGGCGACGCAGCCGCCGTACTTGGTCTGGGCCAGGACGTTGGCCAGGGTGTGGCTGCCGACCGCATCGATGCCAGCCGCCCAGCGCTCCTTGCCCAGCGGCCGCCCCGGTGAGGACAGTTCGGACCGGTCGATTACCTCGGCGGCGCCCAGCTTCTTCAGGTAATCGCCCTCGCTCTCGACCCGGCCGGTTGAGGCGATGACCCGATAGCCGAGCTTGGCCAGGATCGCGACCGCGACCGAACCCACGCCGCCGGCCGCGCCAGTAACGATGATGTCGCTGCGATCCGGGGTGATCCCGTTCTTTTCAAGCGCCATGACGCACAGCATGGCGGTGTAGCCGGCCGTCCCGATGGCCATGGCGCGGGCGTTGTCGATGGCGTCCGGCGCCTTGATCAGCCAGTCACCCTTGACCCGTGCGACCTGGGCGAACCCGCCGTTCCAGGTCTCGCCGACGCCGAACCCGTTGAGGATCACCCGGTCGCCGGCCGCAAAGCCGTGGTGGGAAGAGGCCTCGACATAACCGGCGAAATCGATGCCGGGGATCAGCGGCCACACCCGCACGACCGGCGCCTTGCCGGTCAGGGCCAGGCCATCCTTGTAGTTCAGGGTGGAGTATTCCACCCGCACGGTGACATCGCCGTCCATCAGATCGGCGGGGGTCAGGTCGACCAGATCGGCGCTCTGGCCGGCCTCGGTTTTGGACAGGCGAATGGCGCGGAAGGTATCGGACATGGGGCTGGACTCCTCGATTTGAGCGCCTTCAAAGTCGGTTTGTGATCACAAGACAAGACTCCGTCTTTGCGGGCGCGCATTCCGGGTCTAGGGTCGGGCTAGGAGTAGGGGCAGGTAGACGGTATGGCTGACGAGACGCCACAGGACTTGATGCGCTACGACGCCATGGCCCAGGACGCCCTGCGCGGCGTGGTCAAGGCGGCGTTGAAGCGTGCAGCGGCGCCGGGCGGCCTGCCGGGCGCGCACCATTTCTACATCACCTTCAAGACCGAGGCGCCTGGCGTCTCCGGCCCGCCGGACATTTTGGGCAAGTACCCCGACGAAATGACCATCGTCCTGCAGCACCAGTACTGGGACCTAGCGCCGGGCGAGACCTTTTTTACCGTGACCCTGAAATTTGGCGGTGAGCCGCAGAAACTGTCGATCCCCTATGCAGCCGTGACCCGGTTTTATGACCCGTCGGTCCAGTTCCTGCTGCAGTTCGAGGCCCCGGCCATCGAGGCGGAAAAAAAGCCCGCCAGGCGCGTTCGGACAGCCCCGGAATCAACGGGCGAAATCGAACCGGACAACGAGCCCAAGGTCGTTTCTCTCGATCAGTTCCGGAAAAAATGACCGAGGTTGCGTCCGCAGTCGCCGCCGAGCTTTCCGACGCCCAGATTCTGGCCCGTTTTCAGGGCGCGACCCGAATTCCACCGGGTTCGGCCACAGTTGGTTTTCGTATGCTGGCGGTGCGCCGCGCGGACATGACAGTCGAAATCGGTTTTGACGCCGCTGCAGAAAAGTTCGCCAATCCGATGGGGCAGATCCAGGGCGGCTATCTTTGCGCCATGCTGGACGAGGCCATGAGTGTCGCGGTCGGAGTCGCCTCCAACATGACCTGTGTCGCCCCGACCGTCGAAATGAAGACCAGTTTCCTGCGCCCCGCCATGCCAGGACCATTGCGGGCGGTGGGCCGGGTGGTCAAATACGGCCGCACCATCGCCTTCACCGAAGGGGAGATCTTCGATGCCGAAGGCCGCCTGCTCGCCAAGGCCAGCGGCACGGCAATTCCGACCCCCTTTGCCAATTTCAGAAAGGGCTGACCCGTGCTTCGCACCCTTCGTTTGCTAAGCGCCTTCCTGCTCCTGACGCTTTGCGCGCCACTTGCGGCATCGGCGGCCCCGGCGGGCGGACCCCTGGGCGACTGGGCCGGCATCTTCGTCTCGGGAGACTACCGGGCTCACTCGGGCTCGCCCTCCGAGGTGTTCGATAACGGCCGCCGCGACATCGGCCAAGCTTTTGTAGACTCGGGCCTAAAACCTGAAAATACCGTCCACTTCTCGGTCATGGACGCCCTGCACGGCAGTTCGCCGGAAAAGCCCCGCCATCTGGATCCTGATACGCTGAGCAACGAAATGACGCGTATAACGGCCCAGGCCAAGGCGGGTTGCCTGTTCTTCTACACCTCCCACGGCGCGCCGGGCGCGCTCAAGATGGGCGATTATGTGATGGAGCCGGGCGGCTTGAAGGATCTTCTGGATGGAACCTGCGGCACACGTCCTACCGTGGTGGTGCTGTCAGCCTGCTATTCCGGCAGTTTCATTCCGGCCCTGGCCGCACCCAACCGGATGATCATGACCGCCGCACGCGAGGACCGCAGCTCGTTCGGTTGCGGTGAAGAAGACACCTACACCTTCTTCGATGGTTGCATCCTGCAGGTGCTGCCGGCGTCCACGACCTTTGAAAACCTGGCGACCAACGTCGCGGTCTGCGTCGAGCGGCGCGAGACCCAGATGTCCCTGGTCCCGGCCTCCAGTCCCCAGATGTCGATGGGCGCCCAGTTCGGGCCCCTGGTCGCTCGCCTGGCTCTGGCCAGGACTTATACGGTCAAGGCGGGCGACACCCTCAGGACCATTGCGACCGCCATGTATGGTTCAGACAGCAAGGCCGGCGTGATCCTGGCTGCAAATCGCACTGTCCTGCCCAATGCGGCGGCGCTTCGCCCCGGTCAGAAGCTGAAGATTCCGCCAGCCTAGCGGACGGGCATGGCCCGCACTGTGATTCGCTCGCGCTCGCCGGCTCGGCGCTCGACCAGCAACCGCGAGACTTGGGAATCATCGTGGAAGACGTGGCCCTTGATGGCGTCCAGGATCGCCTTGGCCAGATTATCCAGGTCGAGCCACGGTGGATCGCCCTGGTATTCCATCAGGATTTCGACATGGAACTCGCCATAAGCCGCCCTGGCGCCACGCCAGTCCTTGCGGAAAAATTCGTAGATAAGCGGCTTGTAATAACGCCCCTGGGTGGTCAGGCCGTCGACAACAATCTCCACCCCAGCGCCCCTCGCGCGGGCGCGGACCTTGCCGCTATTTGTCCATTCTGAGGGCTCGCCGGTCATCACGCCGTTGATACTGGTGTTTTGTGTGGGTTTTGGGCTAGCATGGGCGAAACATAAACTCTCGGGGAAACAGACCCATGGCCTATGACGCACCCGCCGCCGATCGCCGCCAGTTCCTGACATGGACCGCAGGCGGAGCCTTCCTGCTCGCCGTTGCCGGCCCGTCCGTGGCCCAGCAGGGCCGGGGCGGCGCACCGGGTGGCGCAGCGCCGGCCAATAACTCGCCCTGGTTCACCGTTGAGTCCAACGGACGGGTGACCGTCTGGTCGAGCTCTGTGGAAATGGGGCAGGGCACGCACACCGGCCATGCGGCGATTATCGCTGACGAACTGGATGTTCCCTGGAGCATGGTCGACGTGAAGATGGTCGATCTTTCGAAGTACGGGAATAGCATCTCCACCGGCGGCAGCACCGGTTTGCGCACCGCCTATCCGTTGGCTCGCCAGGCCGGCGCCACGGCGCGTATGCAGTTCAGGCAGGCTGCGGCGGCGCGCTGGAACGTGCCGGTCGATCAGGTGCAAACTGCGGGCGGCAAGGTGGTGAACACAACCACCAAGGCCGAACTGACCTATGCAGAGCTGGCCTCTGCGGCAGGCGCTCTGCCACCGCCGGCCAACGTCACGCCGAAGGATCCCGCCCAGCGCAACATCATCGGCAAGGATCAGGAAACCAAGCGTCTGCGCGAGCGGGTCTCGGGCCGCGAAATTTACGGCATCGACACCCGCGTTGACGGCATGATGCGGGCGACGATCATCCAGGCGCCGCAGTATGGCGCCAAGCTGGCCTCGGTCGATGAAGCGCCGGCGATGGCCATCCGGGGCGTCAAGAAGGTCGTCAAGCTCGACAACGCCGTGGCCGTCATCGCGTCCGACACCTGGACCGCATTCAAGGCCCGCGACGCGCTCAAGCCGGTATGGACCGGTGGTCAGACGACGAGCACCGCAGGCCTGTCTGCCCAGCTGGCCCAGACCCATGCCGCTGCTCTGGCGGCCGCGCCTTCAGCCCAGGCCGCGCCCCTGCGCGCAGCCTTCAGTTCGGCCTCGAAGAAGGTTGAGGCCAGCTATGAACTGGCGCACCTGAACCACGTGACGATGGAACCGCAGAACGCCATCGCCCATGTAACCGCCAACAAGATCGAGATCTGGGCTCCGACCCAGATTCCCACGGCGACAAAACGCGCCGCCGTCGGCTGGGCTGGAAAGCCGGCCGGAACCGAGGTTGTGCTGCATACGACCATGCTGGGCGGCGGATTCGGGCGCAGGCTGTCCAACGACTTCATCGAGCAGGCTGTGCGGATCGCCGCCCAGACTGACACCCCGGTGCATCTGGTATGGACGCGCGAAGAAGACTTCGCGCACGACATGTTCCGCCGGGCCGTGCGCCAGACCTACCGCACGGGCCTGAACGCTGATGGCATGATTGAAGGCTATGAGGCGATTTCGGCGGCCAGCGATGCGCCGGTCACGGATGGCTGGCAGCATGCGCCCTATGGCGCGATCAAGGCTTCGGCCATCACCCAGGCCGGAACGCGCGAGGCGCTGGCGGTTGGTATTCCGCAAGGCTTCTGGCGCTCGGTTGATCCCGGCATTTCGACCTGGGGACGTGAAAGCTTCATCGACGAATGCGCTCATGCGGCCGGAAAGGACCCGGTCGATTATCGTCTGGCGCACCTGGGCACAGGTGACACGGCTGATCGCGTCAAGCGCCTGATCAATACCGTCGCCGAAAAGATCGACTGGAAGAAGCGTCGTCCCGCCGGAAAGGGCGTTGGCATTGCCGTGGGAACGGGTTTTGGCTCGTACTACGCGCACGCGATCGAGGTTGAGGTCAAGAACAAGGCCATCAAGGTCACTCGCATGGTGGTGGCCGCCGACCTCGGCACTGTGGTGGCGCCCAACCAGGTCAAGGCCCAGTTTCAGGGTGGCGGTCTGATGGCCCTCGGCGCGGCGCTTGCCGAAGCCCAAACCTTCACCAATGGCAAGTCAGACAACAACCAGTTCGGACAGTACAACGTGCTCCGCCACCATCAGGCGCCGATCGTCGAAGTCTATCTGTTCGATTCGCCGAACGCGTCGGTCGGAGGATCGGGCGAGCCGCCGATGCCGACAGTGGCGCCGGCCCTGGCCAATGCGGTTTTTGCCGCCACCGGCCAGCGGGTGCGGTCACTGCCGTTCGCCAAGCAAGGCTATGCGGTCTAGGCTTTACGCCTTCGGGATCGCTAGAACTTTCGGCCGCGCCCGGGCAAGGGGCGCGGCCGATTGCTTTTGGGCCAGAGCAGCGTTGCTCCGGTCGCCGCCCGGCGCTAGACCGGCGCGGCCATATTGCGGGACACTTTCATGACCAAGACGCGCACCGAAACCGATACTTTTGGCCCGATCGAGGTCGATAGCAGCCGCTACTGGGGCGCCCAGTCCCAGCGCAGCCTTGGCAACTTCAAGATCGGTTGGGAAAAGCAGCCCCAGCCGGTGATCCGCGCCCTGGGTATCGTCAAACGCGCCGCAGCCGAGACCAACGCCGCCCTCGGCCGCCTCGATCCGGCCATCGCGGCGGTTATCGTGCGTGCCGCCAATGAGGTGATTGAAGGCAAGCTCGACGATCACTTCCCGCTGGTGGTCTGGCAGACCGGCTCGGGCACCCAGTCGAACATGAACGCCAACGAGGTGATCTCGAACCGTGCCATCGAGATGATGGGCGGCGAGATGGGCTCGAAAAAGCCTGTCCATCCCAACGATCACGTCAACATGAGCCAGTCGTCGAACGACACCTACCCGACGGCCATGCACGTGGCCGCCGCTGAAGAGGTGATTCACCGTCTGGTTCCCGCTCTTCAAAAGCTGCGCAACGCCTTGAACGACAAGGCTCACGCCTGGAAGGACATCATCAAGATCGGCCGCACCCACACCCAGGATGCAACGCCGCTCACCCTGGGACAGGAATTTTCCGGCTACGCCCAGCAGATCGAGAACGGCATCTACCGCATCGAACAGACCCTGCCGCTGCTGATGCAGCTGGCCCAGGGCGGCACGGCGGTTGGCACCGGGCTGAACGCCCCCATCGGGTTTGCCGAAGGCGTGGCGGACAAGATCGCCGCGATCACGGGCCTGAAATTCACCTCGGCCCCCAACAAATTCGAGGCTCTTGCGGCGCACGACGCCATGGTCTTCTCCCACGGCGCCATCAACACCGTCGCCGCCAGCCTGTTCAAGATAGGCAACGACATCCGGTTCCTGGGCAGCGGCCCGCGTTCGGGCCTCGGCGAACTGGCCCTGCCGGAAAACGAACCCGGCTCATCGATCATGCCGGGCAAGGTCAATCCGACCCAGTGCGAGGCCCTGACCATGGTCTGCGCCCAGATCTTCGGCAATCAGGCGACCATGACCTTTGCCGGCGCATCGGGCCATTTCGAGCTCAACGTCTTCAATCCGGTCATGGCCTACAACTTCCTGCAGTCGGTCCGTCTGATGGCCGACGCGGCGGTGAGCTTCACCGACAACTGTGTCGTTGGCATCCTGCCCCGCGAAGACAATATAAAGGCCGGCCTCAACCGGTCCCTGATGCTGGTCACCGCCCTGGCGCCGACCATCGGCTACGACGCCGCCGCCAAGATCGCCAAGACGGCCCACAAGAACGGCACCACCCTGCGCGAAGAAGCGGTCGGCGGCGGCTATGTGACAGACGCCCAGTTCGACGAGATCGTCCGCCCGGAGAAGATGATTTCCCCGGGCTGATCAGACCCGGCAATCAGATAATCGTCGCCGGGCCTTCCGGATGGTCGCGGGTCAGGGGCGTTTCCTTTTCCCGCCAGGCCGATTTGGCCGCGTCGCGGGGCAGGTTGAGACAGACCTAGTCATTCTCGACGTGATCGACCCAGCTGACCGGGATCAGGTGGTGCTGAAGACCAGCGCCCATGTCGAACTTGGCCAGCTCGATGTCGGTCCCCAGAACATGATCGACCTTGCCGACGTGTTTGCCGTCAGACCCGACGACCACCATGTGTTCCTTGATTTCCGCGACGTTGATCATTGGACTCTCCTTTTGGATGGTTCACCAGCAAGAACCCGCGAAACCGGGTGGAAGTTTCAGCTTGAGTTCAAAAAAGGGCCCGCCATGCTCAAGGTTTATCACGCCCCACAAACCCGCTCCTCGCGCCTGATCTGGCTGCTGGAGGAACTTGGGGCCGACTATGAAATCCGCTATGTGACCATCCAGCGGATGGACGGCTCGGGCGCGCCGGACCCGGCCAATCCGCATCCGCTGAAGCAGGTCCCGGCCATCGAGCACGACGGGGTCGTGATCACCGAGTCCGCGATCATCTTCGGCTATCTGTGCGACCTCTATCCCGGCACCGCCATGGCTCCGGCGGTGGGCGCAGCGGGCAGGGCCCAGTTCGCCGCATGGATAGGGCTCTATGCCGGGGTTCTGGAGCCCGTCATCACCGCCCGGTTCCGCAGCGCCGAAGGCCTGACCGCCACCCAGGCCGCCGCCTATGACCAGCTTACCGCCACCCTGACCGGCGCTCTGGCGCACGGCGACTACCTGATGGGCGATGCATTTTCGGCCGCGGACATTCTTTTCGGAAGTTTGTTGATGTTTTTCCGCACCGCCCTGCCGGAAAGTTCGGTGCTCGATGGCTGGGTGGCGCGTCTTTCGGCCCGTCCGGCCCTGGCCCGGGCGCGCGCCAAGGATGCTCCCGGGGCATAAGAGTTGGTCCGGTCCATCCTTTCGGATAGGCTGAACGGCGCATCGACTGATCGAATACGGGACCCCGAATGGCCAAGATCATCAATCTAAACAAGGCCCGTAAGGACAAGGCCAAGGCTGACGCCAAACAGAAGGCCGCCGGTAAACGCGGTCTGTTCGGCCAGACCAAACACGCCAGGACCCGGTTGCAACTCGAGCTCGAAAAGGCCCGCCAGGATCTTGATGGCCACAAGCGGGAAGACTGAACATCGCACCCCGCCTTAAAGCGCCGTTTACCAACCACCCGGTAAATCCTGCCTAGCGGAGGCGCCTATTGTCCCTCCAGGGTGAGGGAATTGCCGGGTGAACAGCTTCGCCAACTTTTTCCGGTCGTTCGGCGCAGGCCGGATGATGATCATGGTCGGCGTCGCCATAGGCGTGGCCGCGACCCTGGCGTTCACGATTTTCAACGTCGGCTCCAAGGATATGGGGCTGCTGTTCTCGGGTCTTGATCTCAAGGAATCCAGCGCGGTGACCGCCGCCCTCGACCAGGCCGGCATCAAGTACAAGCAGATTGGCGACGGCTCGGCCATCCAGGTCGAACGCGACAAGGTGGTCTCGACCCGCATGATGCTGTCGGGCAAGGGCCTGATCACCACCGGCTCGGTGGGCTACGAGATCTTCGACAACATCAGCGCCCTGGGTCAGACCGAGTTCCAGCAGAACATCAACAACAAGCGCGCCCTGCAGGGTGAACTGGAGCGCACCATCAAGGGCCTGAACGGGGTGACCGTCGCCCGCGTCCAGCTCAACCTGCCGGACCATCGCCGCTTCGAGCAGACTCCCGAAGAAACCACCGCCAGTGTGGTCGTCGGCTACACGCGCCAGCCCGACGCCGAGCAGGTGGCCGCGGTGCAGAACCTGGTGGCCCTGGCCACCACCGGGCTCAAGCCCGACCACGTCGTGGTCGTCGACCAGCGCACCGGCAAGACCATGGCCGGCGGCGACAGCAACACCAGTGGAACCCAGATGGCCGCCCAGCGCCGACTTGAGGTCGAGCAGGCCCTGGAACAGCGCGCCCGCCAGATGGTCGAGACCATCGTCGGTGTCGGCAAAGCGCACGTCTCAGTCACCGCTGACCTCGATCAGACGCGCATTACCACCCACAACGAGACCTTCGACCCCGACGGCCAGGTCGTGCGCTCCAGCCAGACCTCCGAGAACAACTCGTCTAACGGCACGGGCGGCGTCGGTGGCCCGACCACCGTGGCGGGCAACGTTCCGGGCGGCGCGACAGACGCCACGTCCGGCACCCAGAGCTCGTCCACCGGCGGCACCAGCGAGACCACCAACTTCGAAATCTCCAAGACCGAAAAGACCGAGGTCATCGAGCCGGGCAAGATCAACCGCCTGACCGTCGCCGTGGTCGTCGACGGGATCCAGCCCCCCCCGGGCCGCGACGGCAAACCCGGCGCCTGGGCCCCGCGTTCGGCCGAAGACCTGGCCAAGATCGACGCCCTGGTGAAAACCGCCGTCGGCTACAATGCCGAGCGTGACGGGCCTAACGCCATCACCGTTTCCAACATGCGCTTCGAGCACGATGCGGTGGACAACAGCCCCGCGCCCAAGGCCAGCCTGCTGTCGGGCTTTGACAAGAACGACATGATGCGTGGCGGCGAGCTGCTGGTGCTGCTGATCGTCGCCGGTCTGACCATCTTCTTCGTCGCCCGTCCCCTGCTCAAGGGCGCGGGTGCGGGCGGTGGCGGCATGATGCCCATGCCGATGATGGCCGGCGCGGGCGGCGGCGGCTCGTCTTCAGTGCTGTCCGGCCCAAGCGGCCCGTTGAGCGCCCAGCTGGCCTACGATCCGGCCGGGGGCGGAAACGCCACCGCCCAGGCCATCGCCAACGCCCAGGCCGCCGACCGCGGCATCGACATCGCCCGCATCGAAGGCCAGGTGAAAGCCTCGGCCGTCAAACAGGTCTCCGACTTCGTCGACCGTCACCCCGACGAAAGCGTCTCCATCCTGCGTAGCTGGCTTCACGACGCATGAGTATCCGCAAGACCAAGGCAGTTGTCGATTCTTCCCGGTTGAGCGGCCCTGAAAAGGCCGCCGTAGTGTTGTTGGCCCTGGGCGAGGACCACACCAACACCTGGCAGGCCCTGGACGAGGAAGAGATCAAGGATATCTCGGCCGCCATGGCCGGGCTGGGCACGGTCTCGGCCAGCGTGGTCGAGGAACTGCTGGTCGAGTTCGTCTCGGGCCTGTCCGGCTCGGGCGCGATCATGGGCTCGTACGAACAGACCCAGCGCCTGCTCCAGGGCTTCATGCCCCCGGAAAAAGTCGACAACCTCATGGAGGAAATCCGCGGTCCGGCGGGTCGCACCATGTGGGACAAGCTGGGCAATGTGAACGAGGCGGTGCTCGCCAACTATCTGAAGAACGAATACCCCCAGACCGTCGCCGTCGTCCTGTCCAAGATCAAGTCCGAGCACGCCGCCCGCGTGCTGGCCGCCCTGCCGGAAGACTTCGCCCTGGAATGCGTCAACCGCATGCTGCGCATGGAGCCGGTGCAGCGCGAGATCCTCGACAAGATCGAACAGACCCTGCGCACCGAATTCATGTCGAATCTGGCCCGCACCTCCAAGCGCGACAGCCACGAGATGATGGCCGAGATCTTCAATAACTTTGACCGCCAGACCGAGGGCCGCTTCATCGCCGCCCTGGAAGAACGCAACCGCGAAAGCGCCGAGCGCATCCGCGCCCTGATGTTTGTCTTCGAAGACCTCAACAAGCTCGATCCCGGCGGCGTCCAGACCCTGCTGCGGGCGGTGGAAAAGAATCAGCTGGGCCTCGCCCTCAAGGGCGCCTCCGACGGCCTGCGCGAGATGTTCTTCTCCAACATGTCCGAACGGGCCGCCAAGATCCTGCGCGAAGACATGGAAAGTATGGGGCCCGTGCGCCTGAAAGACGTCGACACCGCCCAGATGTCCATGGTCCAGGCCGCCAAGGACCTGGCCGCCAAGGGAGAGATCATGCTGGCCGGACCTGGCGGCGAAGACGAGTTGATCTACTGATGATCGCAACCGTCCATCGCAGGTTCAGCTTTGATACCGTCTTTGACGGCGACGGCGTTGTCACCTCGGCACCCGTTGCGGCAAAGCGCGTCTATATGCCGGCCGAGGTCGAGGAAATCCGCGCTCGCGCCTTCGCAGAGGGCGAACGGGCCGCTGAGGCCCGCGGCGCATCGGCCCTGGCCGAGATCTCGCGCCATTGCGCCGGAGCTCTGGGTGCGCTGGCCCAGGTGGCGCATGACCATCGCCTCGCTTCCGCGGGTCTGGCCATGGCCGTGGGCCGCAAGATCGCCGACGCCGCGCTCGACCGGTTCCCTGAGGCGCCGGTCGCTGCGGCCATGACCGAACTGGCCCGCGAAATTGAATCCCGCCCTGTGCTCAAGGTCCAGGTGGCCGAGGGTCAGGTCGAGGCCGCCCAGGCTTCCCTGCAGCAGGCTGCCGAAAGCTGGGGCTATCCCGGCTCGGTGGTGGTCACTGCCGACCTGAACCTGCCCCGCGCCGCCTTTTCCTTTGACTGGGGTGAAGGCCGCGCCGCCTTCGATCCCCAGGCCGCCGCCGAACGCGTGGCCGCCGCCCTCGAAACAGCCCTGGCCGCCGAAGGCCTGCACGCCGAACCTCTGACGCCTGAAAGCGAGACAGACCATGGATGATCCTCAAACGCCGGTGACCCGGGGTCTGGAGCTCAACGAACTTGAGCCCTCGATGAACGCCCAGATGGATATCGGAGATGACGACAAGTCCGCGGCGGATCTGACGCCGGTCTTCGACGTCCCGGTCAGCATTTCGGCCGTGCTCGGTCGCTCGCAAATGTCGGTCGCCCAGCTGCTGCAGCTGGGCGCCGGATCGATCGTCGAGCTGGACCGCAAGGTCGGCGAAGCCATCGACATCTACGTCAACAACCGCCTCGTCGCCCGCGGCGAGGTCGTAATCGTCGATGAACGCCTGGGCGTGACCATGACGGAAATCATCAAGGACGGCGACACCGCGGCCTGATCGGCCCGCTGTGACGAAGGAGAGTAAGCTATGAGACTTCTGGTGGTCGGACGATTGAGCGGACAGCTCTCGGTCGCGGTCAAGCTGGCGATGAGCACGGGTGCCAAGGTGGCGCACGTCGAGACCATCGAGGCGGCGACCCACGCCTTGCGCGCCGGCCAGGGCGCCGACCTGTTGATGGTCGATTGCGAACTCGACATCGCCGCCCTGATCGCCGCCAACGAGGCCGAGCGCATCCGCGTGCCGGTCGTCGCGTGTGGCGTGGATGCCGGCCCCCGTCAGGCCGCCGACGCCATCCGCGCCGGGGCCAAGGAATTCATCCCCCTGCCGCCCGACGCCGAGCTGATCGCCGCCGTTCTGGCCGCCGTCTCGGACGATGACCGCCCACTGGTGGCCGCCGATCCGGCCATGCAGGCGGTGCTGAAACTGGCCGACCAGGTCGCCGCATCCGACGCCTCGATCCTGATCACTGGCGAGAGCGGCGTCGGCAAGGAAGTCATGGCCCGCTACGTCCATGGCAAATCGCGCCGCGCGCAAAAGCCGTTCATCTCGGTCAACTGCGCCGCCATCCCGGAGAACCTGCTGGAGAGCGAACTGTTCGGCCACGAGAAAGGCGCCTTCACCGGCGCCGTGGCCCGCCGCATCGGCAAGTTCGAAGAGGCCGACGGCGGCACCCTGCTGCTCGACGAAATCAGCGAAATGGACGGCCGCCTTCAGGCGAAACTCCTTCGCGCCCTTCAGGAGCGTGAGATCGACCGCGTCGGCGGCTCCAAGCCGGTCAAGGTCAACATCCGCATCCTGGCCACATCGAACCGCGATCTGGTCCAGGCGGTGAAAGAGGGCGTGTTCCGCGAAGACCTGCTCTATCGCCTAAACGTCGTGAACCTGCGCCTGCCGGCGCTGCGTGAGCGGCCGGGCGACATCCTGCCGCTAGCCGAATGCTTCATCAAGAAATACGCCGCCGCCAACGGCGTGCCGGTGCGCCCGCTTGCCCCCCAGGCCCGCCAGCGTGTCGCCGCCCACCGCTGGAGCGGCAACGTTCGCGAGCTGGAAAACGCCATGCACCGGGCGGTCCTGCTCTCGTCCGGCGCCGAGATCGAGGAATTCGCCATCCGTCTGCCGGACGGCCAGCCCCTGGGCGCCAATCCGGACACCGCCGTGGCCCGCACCGCCTCCATGGCGGCCGAGGCGGTCAGCCGCAACTTCGTCGGCCAGACAGTGTCCCAGATGGAGCAGGCCCTGATCATCGACACCCTGCGTCACTGCCTGGGCAACCGCACCCATGCGTCCAACATCCTGGGCATCTCGATCCGCACCCTGCGCAACAAGCTCAACGAGTACACCGCCGCGGGCGTCGATGTCCCCGCGCCCCAGGGCAACGTCAGTGCGGCGTGAAGCAGAACAAATGCCTTTCTCCCCTTGTGGGAGAAGGTGGCCGCTTGGCGGCCGGATGAGGGGTCGCACCGGCCTCTCCACTGCCGGCTGCGCGGGGCCGCTCAAGCGGATGGGTTCGCGCGACCCCTCATCCGACGCCGTGCGGGCGCCACCTTCTCCCACAAGGGGAGAAGGCGACTTCTCATTGGGGACACGCACCCGCTAGATGGCCGACACCTCCATCCCCTTCTCGGCGACCAACCAGCCCACGGGCCGGGACGTGCTGTCGTGGGTGATGCGCGGCGAGGTCGCCCTTTCGATCGGCGTTATCGGCGTCATCGTTCTTTTGATCCTGCCGATTCCGGCCTTCATGCTGGATCTGCTGCTGTCGGTCGGCATCACCAGCGCCGTGCTGATCCTGATGACCTCGCTGATGATCAAGCGGCCGCTGGAATTCACCGCCTTTCCGACGGTGCTGCTGGTCTCGACCCTGTTCCGTCTGGCGCTCAACATCGCCTCAACGCGTCTGATCCTCAGTCACGGCCAGGAAGGCACCGAGGGGGCCGGCCACATCATCAACGCCTTCGGCAAGCTGATGACGGGCGGCTCGTTCATCATCGGGGTGATCCTGTTCATCATCCTGGTGATCGTCAATTTCGTGGTCATCACCAAGGGCTCGGGTCGCATCGCCGAAGTCGCCGCCCGCTTCACCCTCGACGCCATGCCAGGCAAGCAGATGGCCATCGACTCCGACCTGTCGTCGGGCCTGATTGACGAGACCGAAGCCAAGAAGCGCCGCAAGGAGCTGGAACAGGAATCCACCTTCTTCGGGGCCATGGACGGCGCCAGCAAGTTCGTGCGCGGCGATGCGATCGCCGGCCTGATCATCGTCGCCATCAATCTGATCGGCGGCATCCTGATCGGAGTGCTGCAGCACAAGATGGCGATCGGCGACGCCACCGCCACCTACACCACCATGACCATCGGCGACGGACTGGTCAGTCAGATCCCGGCCCTGGTCATCTCCATCGCCGCCGGCTTTCTCGTCTCCAAGGCCGGCGTCGAGGGTGCCGCCGACAAGGCCCTGGTCACACAGCTGGCCATGAATCCCATCGTGCTGGGCATGGTCGCCGCCTCGGCCCTTGTGCTGGCCCTTGTGCCAGGCATGCCCAAACTGCCATTCATCGGCATCGCCGGCGGCCTGGGCTACCTGGCCTGGCGACGGTCCCAGGACGCCAAGAAACCGAAAGCCGCTCCCGTCATCGAAAAGCCGGCCACCGACGCCGAAGAGCCGATCGCCGCGACGCTGGCCATCGACGACATCAAGATCGAGCTGGGCTACGGCCTCCTGCCGCTGATCAACGATCTGGAGGGCCGCCGCCTGACCGACCAGATCCGCGCCCTGCGCCGCACCCTGGCCACCGACTTCGGCTTCGTCATGCCGCCGGTGCGCATCCTCGACAACATGCGCCTGCCCACCCAGGGCTACTCCCTGCGCATCAAGGAAATGGACGCCGGCTCCGGCGAGGTGCGCCTTGGCTCGCTCATGGCCATGGACCCGCGCGGCGGCCAGGTGGAACTGCCGGGCGAGCATGTGCGCGAGCCGGCCTTTGGCCTGCCGGCCTCATGGATCGACGAGAACCTCAAGGAAGAGGCGACCTTCCGCGGCTACACCATCGTCGATCCGGCCACGGTGCTGACCACCCACCTGACCGAGGTTCTGAAAGACAACATGGCCGAGCTGCTCTCCTATGCCGAGATGCAAAAGCTCATCAAGGATCTGCCGGCCGAACAGAAAAAGCTCGCCGACGACCTGATCCCCGGCGTGGTCAGCCCCACCACGGTCCAGCGCGTTCTTCAGGCCCTGCTGCGCGAACGCGTCTCGATCCGCGACCTGCCGACCATTCTCGAGGCCCTGGGCGAGGCCGCTCCCCACACCACCAACATCCTCAACCTTGTCGAAGCGGTGCGCTCGCGTATGGCCCGTCAGCTGTGCTGGCAGAACCGCGCCGACGACGGCGCCCTGCCCATCGTCACCCTGTCTCCGGATTGGGAACAGGCCTTCTCCGAGGCGCTCATCGGCCCACCCGGCGAAGAGCGGCAACTGGCGCTCGCCCCCTCGCGTCTGCAGGCCTTCATCAAGGCCGTCCGCGAAGCCTTCGAGCGCGCCGCCCACGCCGGCGAGACCCCCGTCCTGCTCACCAGCCCCCAGATCCGCCCCTACGTCCGCTCGATCATCGAACGCTTCCGCAGCCAGACGGTGGTCATGTCCCAGAACGAGGTCCACGTGCGGGCCAAGCTGAGGACGGTGGATTCGGTTTAGGGGAAGTACGACAAAATCCGACTTGCCGCCCGGGCCGGACAGGGCTCAGGCTTTCGGGCTCAATGCCGCCCAAGCCGCCAAACCGATCCGAATTCCTGCTTCGATGCCGGGCGATTCCCGCGCGCCTGAAAACGCCAGACGGCGAACAGCGGCTGGCGGACGTCGAGGCCCTTCGATCTGACGGCGAACTGATGATGGCTGGCGGCAGGCTGACTCATCCTGACGCCGCGCACACAGGCGAAAATCCGCCATTCCCTTATCTGGAAACGATTTTCCCAACGCGGGGCTCGCCGCGAATGACACCAAACGCGAAAAAACTGATTTTGCTGTCAATCAGGGCAGGCGCAGCAGAACGGGCAGAACGTCCGCCGCATGCAGCCAGCCGAAACCCAGAGCCAGAGGCACGGCCACCAGGAACACCAGGCCGTCGACGAAGGTGCGTATGACCAATCTTGGCTGCACCTCCAGCACGTCCACGCCGCGCCACAGGGCCGGGTTGGGCAGGAACCGGGGGGTGGTGGTCAGATAGTGCGCATAGGGCTCGCCCAGCGCGCCCTTCAGGTGCGCTTCCTCGCGGCCCACCAGGCGGCGGAAGACGATCCACACCACCACGGTGAACAGCACCGTGACCACCGCGCTGCCGGTCTGGGCGGCAAAGCCGGCCGTGCCGACGAAGGAGAAGAAGTAGAGTGGGTTGCGGCAGACCGAATAGGGGCCGGTGTCGACCAGCTGCTGGGCCTTGCGTCCGCCGATATAGAGCGTGCACCAGCAACGTCCCAGGATCGCCGCGCAGATGGCCAACCGCCCCAAATAGACGACTGTTGTCTGGGTCCAGCCGCCAGAGCCGGTCACCAGGGCGAAGATGGCCACGAACAGCACCGCCACGGCGGTCAGGACGCCGCGCCGCCGGTTCTGCACGTCGTGCAGGAAATTGGCCCCGCGCGGTTTGCCCATGGTGGGTTCCTTTGATTCGAAGGGCCTTCGTATCCGCCGCTCCCGCGTGAGGCAATGACGGGGATGCCGGCCTGCCTGTGTTCGATGCGAAGCGGCCACACATTGCAGGCCAGCCGCGCTCGGGCGTTGCGGGAAGCCTCCGGCCCTGTTAGCCATTCACTCCTCAAGGGGAGGGGCCTTAGCGCCCGGTCAGGATCGTCGACCCATGCGGCCAAGTGGCAGAACTACAGGATCGTTTCTGGCGGACTTCTTGAGTCTCGACCGGGTCATGGCCGGCGAGGTGCTCAAGCTTGTCTACTGGGCCGGCCTGGCCATGGTGGCGCTGATCGGCTTCTCGTTCTTCGGCGTCAGTATCGGGATGGTGATCAACGACTTCCCGCGCGGCCTGCTGATCGCCTTCCCGGGCATCATCGGCGGGGTTCTGGTGACCGTAGCCCTGGCCCTGATCTGGCGGGCGTTCTGCGAATTCGTCACCGCCATCTTCCGGATCAGCGAAGACCTGCGCGCCCTGCGCCAGGCTCAGGACGCCGACCGCCGCAACCAGGGCCGCTAGCCCAGCAAAACCCGGGTCAGGGCGTCCAGCGCCGGCTTGGGTGCGCCCGCATCGTCAAACATCGATGGCCGGTCGGCTGGGCCCGTCCCGTTCGGGCCCTTCAGCTTCTGGAACGCCTCGCCGTCCTGAGCGTACCAGATCAGGGTGTGCCCGTGCAGGCGCATGGCGTGGGCCCTAGCATAGTCTGCGATCTGGTCGGGGGCGTCGAACTTCAGCCTGCCGTCTGGCTTGAGGATGTATTCCATCTTCATTTCCCACTCGGGCGTGAGCTGGGAGATGTGCCGGTCCAGAATGCCGGTGAACACCGGATCGCGCAGCTGGCCGGTCATCACCGAGGCGCCGACGGGAAAGGGCGCGCACTTCAGCGATCGGGTCGGGCCCGGAGCCGGCTGGCTCTGCGCGGCCTTGCCGCACGCGGCCAGGGCCAGGGTGGAGCCCAGAAAGGCGCGGCGGCCGAGGGGCCGGCCGGTCATTTCGACACCATCCGCAATCCGACTTCGTCCATCTCGGCGGTCTCGCGCCGGTCACGTTCCTTGGCGTCGGCGGCGCGGGCCGCCTCCAGGACGTGCTCGTATTTCTTCAGGGCCTCAAAGGCCTCAGCCAGGGCGTCGCGGGCGCCGGACTCCTCGACCGCGATGACGGCCAGCTGTTCCTCAAGCGCCGCCTTGCGAATACGCACGCCCTCGACGAAGCCGGCCAGGTAAAGCCCGGCCGCCTCGATGCGTGCGGCGCCTGCGCGCTCGGCGGTCAGTTCGGCCTCCAGGGCGGCCATTTGCATCTCTATGCCGATGCGCCGCTCGACGATCTCGGCGACGCGCTTTTGCACCGTCTCGACCTCGTGGTTCGAGATCCGGATCAGCGACCTGGCCCATTTCATCCCGGCGCGCTCACGATCTGTTCAAGCCGGGCGAAGGATTCATCCAGGCTGGTCACCTCATCCTTGTCCTGGGACAGGAAGGCTTCGAGGTCGGGGTTCAGGCGAATGGCCCGGTCAACATCGGGGTCGGCGCCCATGCGGTAGGCGCCGATGCGGATCAGCTCTTCCATGTTGGAATAGGCGGCCAGGGACTTGCGCGCCTTGGCGGCGATCTCGCGCTCATGGGGCAACTGGCAACCGGGCATGGTCCGGGAGATTGACTTCAAAACGTTTATGGCCGGAAAACGCCCGCGCTCGGCGATGGCCCGCTCCATGACGATGTGCCCGTCCAGAATGCCTCGCACCGCATCGGCGATCGGCTCGTTATGATCATCGCCGTCCACCAGGATCGTGAACAGGCCGGTGATAGGCCCCGCCGTCGTGCCGTCGGGCCGCACGGGCCCCGGACCGGCGCGCTCCAGCAGCTTGGGCAACTCGGTGAAGACCGTCGGGGTATAGCCCTTGGTGGTCGGCGGCTCGCCGGCGGCCAGGCCGATCTCGCGCTGGGCCATGGCAAAGCGCGTTACGCTGTCCATCAGGCAAAGCACTTCCTGGTCCTGGTCACGCAGATACTCGGCTACGGCCAGGGTCATGTAGGCCGCCTGACGCCGCTTCAGCGCCGGCTCGTCCGAGGTGGCGACCACGACGATGGCCCGCTTCAGGCCTTCAGGGCCCAGGGTTTCCTCGATGAATTCCCGCACCTCGCGGCCCCGCTCGCCGATCAGTCCGACGACGACGGCGTCGCAGGTGGCGTGGCGCGCCAGCATGGACATCAGCACAGACTTGCCGACGCCGGATCCGGCAAAGATGCCCAGGCGCTGGCCCCGGCAGGTGGTGGTGAACACATCCATGGCCCGCACGCACAGGTCCAAGCGCTCGCCCACGCGGCCCCGCGTGTGAGCCGGAGGCGGCGGCGCGCGCAAGGGATAGGCGGCCGGCCCCTGCGGCAAGGGACCCTTGCCGTCGATGGGATCGCCAAAGGCGTCAATGATGCGCCCCTTCCAGGCGAGCGTCGGCCGCACCGTGGCGGCTTCAGGCATGATGCGGATGTCGGCGCCCGGAGCCACGCCTTCCAGCGCGCCGAAGGGCATCAGCAGGGCGCGGGTCTCGCGAAAGCCGACGACCTCGGCCGCCAGGGGTCCTGCGCCCATCCGCTCGATCTCGGCCCGCGCGCCGATCGCCAGCCGGGTCAGACCGCCGCGGGCCTCGACCAGCAGACCGTTCACCGCCGAGACCCTGGCCGAGACGGTCAGGGGATCAATGCGATCAACGGCGGCGATAAGGTTTCGCAAGGGCTGGCGGCCTCTTCGGATAAGACGGCCAGTGTCGATCACCTCCCGTTAACCATGAATGAAGGCGCCGGCTTTCAAGGCCGATCACGAAAGATTCATCACGGGTGCGACTTGCGGGCGCCGATGGACTCTTGCGGCCGATTCGCAATCGGCGTTAACGATTCGGTTAGAAGGTTTTCATTATTAACGAGAGTTGAATTAACCCGCTGGCAATCGATTTGGCGGGTGCGGGAGCGGATTCCTATAGTCCGCGGGCTGATCGCGCCGTTTGGCGCAAAGGGGACGAGATGCGCGTTCTGTTGATTGAAGACGACAGCGCCACCGCACAGAGCATCGAGCTGATGCTTAAGTCGGAAGGCTTTAATGTATACACGACAGACCTCGGGGAAGAGGGCGTCGACCTGGGGAAGATCTACGATTATGATTTGATCCTGCTCGATCTGAATCTACCGGACATGAGCGGCATCGATGTGCTGCGAACCCTGCGGGTCGGAAAGATCAATACGCCGGTGATGATCCTGTCGGGAACCAGCGAGATCGACACCAAGGTCAAGACCTTCGGCGCTGGCGGCGACGACTACATGACCAAGCCCTTCCACAAGGACGAACTGGTGGCTCGCATCCACGCCGTCGTCCGCCGCTCCAAGGGCCACGCCCAGTCGGTCATCAAGACCGGCGACATCACGGTCAACCTCGACGCCAAGACGGTCGAAGTGAACGGCCTGCGGGTCCACCTGACCGGCAAGGAATACCAGATGCTGGAGCTGCTCTCCCTGCGCAAGGGCACGACCTTGACCAAGGAAATGTTCCTCAACCACCTCTATGGCGGCATGGACGAGCCCGAGCTGAAGATCATCGACGTCTTCATCTGCAAACTCCGCAAAAAGCTCGCCCTTGCCACCAACGGCAAGCACCACATCGAAACTGTCTGGGGCCGCGGCTACGTTCTGCGCGACCCGGCCGAAGGTCATCAGGCGGCCGCCGCCTGAGCCGTAAAATCGTAACAGAAATCGAAAGGCCGTTCCGGTTGTCCGGGGCGGCCTTTTGCTTTAAGGGGGGCCGTTAGACCTAAATCGACAATCAAGCCTGACGAATCAATACTGTAAAGCTTGAGTGCAGTTGAAGGCCCTATCAGGAGTCGCGCCGCGACCGCCTGACGCAGGCTGCTTCGCGCAAACGCTGATCCCGCAACAAAATCAGTGCGCAACCTGTGGACGAATTCCCGACTCAGCCTATTCAGTTAACTCGAGATTAACTTCGAAGGGCGTTCAGTTAACCCTTCATAATCCATAACGCGGCGAGCGGGTCGCAGCGTTGGGGGCGGGATACAAGAGGGTCTTTCATGTCGATTCACCTTTCAGCGCCGAAGGCCACCGAGCTGAAGCCGCGTATCGTCGTGTTCGGCGTCGGCGGCGCAGGCGGTAACGCGGTCAACAACATGATCGACGCCGGGCTTGAAGGCGTCGAGTTTGTCGTCGCCAACACCGACGCCCAGTCGCTCAGCCTGGCCAAGACTCCGCTCCGTATTCAGCTCGGCGTACAGACGACCCAGGGCCTGGGCGCCGGCGCCCACCCCGACGTCGGCATGAGCGCCGCCGAAGAATCCATTCCCGAAATCGGCGAGCACCTCGACGGCGCCCACATGGTGTTCATCACCGCCGGCATGGGTGGAGGCACCGGCACAGGCGCTGCGCCGATCATCGCCAAACTGGCCCGCGAGCGCGGCATCCTGACCGTTGGCGTCGTCACCAAGCCCTTCACCTTTGAGGGCCGCCACCGCACGCGTCTGTCGGAGGCCGGCATTGCCGAGCTGCAGCGCTATGTCGACACCCTGATCATTATTCCCAACCAGAACCTGTTCCGCATCGCCAATGAGCGGACCACCTTCACCGAAGCCTTTGGCATGGCCGATCAGGTGCTGCACTCGGGCGTGCGCTCTATCACCGACCTGATGGTGCTGCCCGGCCTGATCAACCTCGACTTCGCCGATGTGCGCACCGTCATGACCGAGATGGGCAAGGCGATGATGGGCACCGGTGAGGCGACTGGCGAGGACCGCGCCTTGATGGCCGCACAGAACGCCATCCAGAACCCGCTGCTGGACGAGATTTCCCTGAAGGGCGCCAAGGCTGTGCTGGTCAACGTGACCGGTGGCCTCGACATGACCCTGCTCGAAGTCGACGAAGCCGCAAACGCCATTTCCGAACAGGTCGACCCCGACGCCAACATCATCTTTGGCGCAGCCTTCGATCCGTCACTTGAAGGCATGATCCGCGTGTCGGTCGTCGCCACCGGCATGGACGGCGCCTCGATCTCGGCCATCGAGCCCAAGAGCCGCCCCAGCCATATCGAGACCCCGATCCTGCGCGTCCGTGAAGCGCCCGTGCCGGAACCGGTGATCGAGCCGGAGTATGAAGCAGAGCCCGAGCCGGTCGCCGCCTATATCCCGACGCCCGCGCCGATCACGCCCGTGCGCGCCGCCCAGGAGCAGATCGCCCAGGAGTTCAATGCGCAGGCCTGGACGCCGGCGATTGAAGAGCCGGTCGCCCGCGAACCGGAGGAAATCGATCTGCCCTTCGACATGGGCGTTGAGGCCCAGGTCGTTGAAATGACGGACGGATTCGATGCGCCTGTGGACGAAGAGCCCGTCCGTCAGGTCGAGGATGCGCCCCTGTTTCCCGAGCCCCGCGCCAACGAAGAGCGCCGCGGATTTTTCAGCCTGTTCGGTCGCAGCCGCCAGGACGATCCACCTGCGCTGCGCGACTGGCGCAATGACCCGACCCCGGCGATAAACGCCCGGATCGCCATGGGCGGAGCGGCTGTTGCGCCGAAGATGGAAGAAGAACCGGACTCAGCTGAGGACCTGGAAATTCCGTCCTTCCTGCGCCGACTCGCCAACTAGGTTTGTCGCGGCGCAAACCCTGTTCCAGCAAGGGTTACAGTGGCTAACATTCTGAAACACGACTTGTTTTGCGGCGCCGCACAAAATCGCCGATAGAAAATGCTGTGTGTTAGCTATGCCGCGCGTCTTGCGGCCTGTAGGAAAGTCGAAGCGTTGTCACGTTTTCAGCAAACCCTTGCGGGGCCTGCGATTTTTGCCGGTGTCGGCGTTCACACCGGCGCGCATGTCCGCGTGTTTGTCCGACCTGCGCGCGCTGACGCCGGGATCGTTTTCATGCGCACTGACATCACCGATCGTGACAATCGCGTCAGCTCGTTTGGCGAATGCGTGACCAAGACTCAGCTGGGTACGGTGGTCTCCAACAACGCGGGCGTATCGGTCGCCACCATTGAGCATATGATGGCTGCTTTCTGGGCGATGGGCATCGACAACGCTGTGGTCGAACTCGACGGACCGGAAGTTCCGATCATGGACGGCTCGTCCGAGCCCTTTATCCAGATTCTCGACCACGTCGGCGTGCGTGAGCTGCAGGCGATCCGCCAGTCCATCGAGATCCTTGAGACCATTGAGGTTGTCGATGGCGACAAGGTCGCGCGCCTAGTGCCTGCCGAGCGCTTCGAGATGGCTTTCGAGATCGATTTCACCAATGCCGCTGTTGGCCGTCAGGCCATGGACATGCCGATGGACGGTGCGGCCTTCCGGGCTGAACTGGCCGACTGCCGCACCTTTGGCTTCCTGACCGAAGTCGAGATGCTTCGCGCCATGGGTCTGGCCCGTGGCGGCAGCCTTGAAAACTGCGTCGTCATCGACGGTGACCGGGTTCTGAACCCCGAAGGCCTTCGCCGGCCCGACGAGTTTGTGCGCCACAAGGCGCTTGATGCGATCGGCGATCTTTATCTGCTCGGCAAGCCGATTATCGGCCGGTTTGAGGGCGTTCGCGCGGGTCATAGCATCAACAATGCCCTGGTTCGCGCCCTGCTGGCTCAACCCCATGCGTGGCGCTTGCGTCCGGCCAGCGAAGAACTGGCCCAAGCGGTCTGATTTCGGCCCAAAAGGCTATGCACTAGTCGTTTGCGCGCGCCTCTCTTGAACGATAGAAGGTGGCGCCCGGCGAGGATTATTGTGATCTCTCGGCGGGGCTCGGGCGCTTGGGGGCGTCTGGTTTGGGAATGTCGCTGTTGCCTCGTATAATTCGCGCCCCGGCGCACATCCTGATTGTTGTCATGGCTGCCGCTCTCGCCACGAGCGGCTGCGCGCTGTTCAACAATAAAAAGGCGCCACCAGCCTATCAGGAACGTCCTGTCGAAGTTCTGTATGCGGTAGCAGGCTCGCTGCTGGACGCCGGTGCCTGGCCCGATGCGATCCTGTATTTCCGCGAGGTTGAGCGCCAGCATCCCTATTCCGAATGGGCGCGGCGCGCGATCATGATGGAGTCCTTCGCATCGTACCGGCAAGGTGACTACCAGGGCGCGATCGCCGATTCCGACCGTTTCATCGGCCTGTATCCCGGCAATCCCACAGCGGCCTACGCCTACTACATCAAGGCGATGTGTTATTACGACCAGATCGTCGACGTCGGCCGTGACCAGGGCCAGACCGAACAGGCCCAGGCTGCCCTGCGAGAAGTTGTTCGTCGGTATCCCGGCAGCGACTATGCCGCCGACGCGCGCCTGAAACTCGATCGGGTGGATGACCATCTGGCCGGCAAGGAAATGACCGTCGGCCGGTTCTATCTGCGCAACGGCGACACTTTCGCCGCGATCACCCGGTTCAAGACTGTGCTCGACCGTTACCAGACCACCAGCCACGCGCCCGAGGCGCTGTACCGCATGGTGGAAGCCAATCTGACTCTCGGGATCACCAGCGAGGCCCAGCGCAACGCCGCCATCCTGGGGACCAACTTCCCCGGCAGTGAGTGGTACGCGGACGCTTATGCCCTGATGACGGACCGCGGTCAGCGTCCTGCGGTGCGGCCGACCGGCAAACGGCACGTCACCAATCTGTTCGGTCTGTTGCCGGCCAAGGGCGACAAGCTGCCTGTCGATCCGGCTGGCACAATCAAACCGCCCCAGACGCCCTGATCCGTCTAATCGCTGGTTGAACCCGCCCGGAATCGGGGCGATGCTTCACGCATGTTGATTGGCCTGGCCATACGAGACGTCGTGCTGATCGAAGCCCTCGATCTGTCGGTCGGGCCGGGCTTCACTGCGCTTACCGGCGAGACGGGGGCGGGCAAATCTATACTGCTGGATGCTCTGGGGCTGGCGACCGGCGCGCGCGCTGACGCTGGCCTTGTTCGGCGGGGCGCAGCCTCGGCGCAGGCTACGGCTCTGTTCGCTCTGCCGGCAGACCATGCGGTCTGGGCCTATCTCGACGACAAGGGCCTGGCCTATGTGCGGGATGAGGATCTGGTCCTGCGCCGCACCCTCGGGGCCGACGGCCGCAGCCGGGCCTTCGTCAATGACCAGGCGACCAGCGTTGCGGTCCTGCGCGACCTTTCTGCCCTGCTGCTCGAGGTTCACGGCCAGCATGAGACCGTTGGCCTGCTGGACGCGGCGACCCACCGGCCGCTGCTGGACGCCTTTGGCCGCAATGCCAGTGAACTGGCGGCCGTGGCCCAGACCTGGAGCGCCTGGCGGGCGGCGCGGGCCGCTGCCGATGATCTCAAGGCAAGGGCTGGCCGGGCGGCGGCCGAGACCGAAGAAATCACCCTGCGCCTGGCCGAACTGGACCGGCTTGACCCCCGCGAGGGGGAGGAGGCGGCCCTGGCCGAGGAGCGCGGCCTGCTGGGAGCCTCCGAGAAGGCCCTGGGAGACATCGCCTCAGCCCGTGACGCTCTGGACGGCGACAACCTGACCCATCGCCTCGCCCAGGCCCAGAGGGCCCTGGAGCGGGCTCGAGACCGCGCCCTGCAGGCCGGGGCCGGCGAGGACGCCCGGGCGCTTCGCCTGATAAACGAGGCCGGCGCGGCAGCCGAACGAGCCCTGACCGAGACGATCGAGACCATCGCCGCCGTCGATGCAGCCGCGGCGGCTCTCGACTTCGAACCGGATCGCCTGGAGAAGGCCGAGGAGCGCCTGTTCGCCCTGCGCGCCATGGCCCGCAAGCTGGGGGCCGCGGTCGAGGATCTGCCCGGCCTGCGCGCCCGCTTTGCCGCCGAGCTACAAGGTGTTGAAGACATCGAGGCGGCGATCGCCGCGGCGGAACGCAGCGCTCACGCGGCGAGGGCGACCTATATCGAGGCGGCGGCGCGGCTGACCGCGGCGCGCCGGGCGGCCGGCGACCGGCTATCGCTGGCCATGTCGGAAGAACTTGGGCCCCTGAAGCTCGACAAGGCCCAGTTCCGGGTGACCCTGGAGCCCTTTGCCGAGGACCGCATGGGCCCGGCCGGGGCCGACAAGGTGGCCTTCGAAGTCTCAACCAATCTGGGCGCGCCGTTCGGGCCGCTGGGGCAGATCGCCTCGGGCGGCGAACTGGCGCGGTTCGCCCTGGCCCTGAAGGCCTGCCTGGCAGGCCGCGACCAGAGCCAGCCCCTGATGATCTTCGACGAGGTCGACCAGGGCGTGGGCGGCGCTGTGGCCGATGCGGTGGGCCTGCGTCTGCGCCGGCTGGCCTCGGAGGCCCAGGTTCTGGTGGTGACCCACTCGCCCCAGGTCGCGGCGCGCGCCACAGCCCACTGGCGGGTCTCCAAAAGCGGCGAGGGCGCCGGTGTGCGCACCCTGGTCGAGCAACTCTCTCCGGCCCAGCAGGAAGAAGAAATCGCCCGGATGCTGGCCGGCGCGGCGATAACGCCGGAAGCGCGGGCCGCCGCGCGCGCCCTGATCGCCGGATAGTCAGCAATAACAGCTTTTTTGCGTTTTGATGACGGGTGTTTGGCGGCGACCGGACGAAAACACCTTGAAATATAACGGTATTGCCTGAGGGGTTGGGCCTGGCGGGGCGCAGACTTCGTCAGTTTCCCGACCGCTGTCGTCAGTTTTCTGTACGGGCGTTGACAGCCCGGGGCATTTTGCGATCAGCGCGGGACAGACTGGCGTCGGCGCAGGCAGGAAAAGACAATCGGGCATGGCGCCGGCGAGACTGACCGCCACTTGGCCCCGGCCGCAAGCGCTGTTTCGTCATACCGCCGGGGCTATTTCCGGACAGGTTCCGGCAGGTCCGGCGGGGCGGAGTCCGGATAGGTCAGGTAGTCATGCCAGAGCTGATGCGTGCGGTCGGCGGCTAGGTCGGCCCGGCAGGCCAGGGTCTTTGCGGTGCGGATGGTCCCGTCCTTCCACATGTCCTGAACGGCATTGCAGTAGGCGTCGCGATAGGCGGTCCAGGCGGTCTGGGACGGGGTGATGGCAGCGGTGTCAGCTTGCAGTTTGGCTAGGTGTTTGGCGGCGGCTTCGAGGTACTGCTGCACAGCGCTCTCGCGCGCCTTGGCCTCGGTCTCGTAGCAGGTGTTGACGGCGGTAGTCACCGAATTGGCGGCGTTGACGCAGATTTCGAGCGTCGACAGGGCCGCGACCGGCGCGCTGGCCGCGGCCTGGATTTTGGCCGGGGGCGGGGGCTCGGCCGGGCGATTGTCCAAGGCCTTCTGGTCCACGGGCTCTCCGCAGGCCGCCAGGGCCGCGCAGGCGATGAGCAAACCGGCGAGACTTGCGTGTTTGACCATGACTTTCTCTCCGATACCGATATGCAAGTGACCGTGAAACGCGTGTGCCAAATGATGGGGCCATGGCCAAGCCGATAATACCCGCAAGCGCCTTGTCCGAAAGCGAAGCCGCCGAAGAGCTGACTCTGCTCGCCGACGAAATCGCCGCGCATGACCTGCGTTACTATCAGGAAGATGCGCCCGCCGTCTCGGACGCCGACTATGACTCCCTCAAGCGGCGCAATGCCGAGATCGAGGCCGGCTTTCCGCATCTGATCCGCGAGAACTCGCCGTCGTCGCGCGTCGGCGCGGCGCGAGCCGAAAAATTCTTGCCCGTCGAGCACGGCGTGCCGATGCTGTCGCTGGACAATGCCTTTTCGGATGAAGAGGCGGTTGAGTTTGACGCGCGCGTTAGGCGGTTCTTGCGTCTGGACGAGGCGATCGCCTATACGGCCGAGCCCAAGATCGACGGACTGTCGGCCTCGCTGCGCTACGAGCAGGGTGTGCTGGTCCAGGGCGCGACGCGGGGCGACGGGCGAACCGGTGAGGACGTCACAGAAAACCTGCGCACGCTGGGCGACATCCCGCAGCGACTGAAGGGGTCAGGCTGGCCTGATGTCATCGAGGTGCGGGGCGAGGTCTATATTGATGGCGAAGGGTTTCTGAAGCTGAACGCAGACGCGGCGGCCGCAGGTCAGAAGACCTACGCCAACCCGCGCAACGCGGCAGCCGGATCGCTGCGCCAGCTGGATTCGAAGATCACGGCGGCGCGGCCCCTGCGGTTCTTCGCCTATGCCTGGGGCCTGACCAGCGCGCCGTTTGCAAAGACTCAAGGCGAGGCCCTAGGCCATTTGGCCGCCTGGGGCTTCCCGGTGACGCCCCAGACGCAGCGGGTCGAGGGCGTCGAGGGCCTGCTGGCCGCCTATCGCGCCATGGAGGCCCTGCGGCCCAAGCTGGGGTTCGATATCGACGGGGTCGTCTACAAGGTTGACCGGCTGGACTGGCAGGACCGACTGGGGTTCGTGACCCGCGTGCCCCGCTGGGCCATAGCCCGCAAGTTCCCGGCCCAGCAGGCCCGCACCCGGCTGAACGCCATCGACCTTCAGGTCGGCCGCACCGGCGCGATCACCCCGGTCGCGCGGCTGGCGCCGGTGACGGTCGGCGGGGTGGTGGTCGAGAACGCCACCTTGCACAACGCCGACGAAATCGCCCGCAAGGACATCCGGGTCGGCGACATGGTGGTGATCCAGCGGGCGGGAGATGTGATCCCCCAGATCACCGGCCCGGTGCTGGATGAGCGTCCCGCCGGCGCCCAACCTTTCGAATTTCCCACCCATTGCCCTTGTCCCCTGAAAACGCCGCTGGCGCGCGAGACGACGGCAGGCGGGGCCGAGACGGTGGTGCGGCGCTGCACCGGCGAGTTCGCCTGTCCGTTCCAGCGGGTCGAGCATCTGATGCATTTCGTTTCGCGCCGGGCCTATGACATCGAGGGCCTGGGCGAGAAGCAGATTCAGGCCTTCTACGAAGAAGGGCTGGTCACCGCGCCGGCCGACATCTTCCGCCTGGCGCGCAACGAGACGGCGCTGGCGGACCTGCGCACCCGCGACGGCTATGGCGAGACCTCGGTGAACAATCTGGCCGCCGGGATCGAGGCGCGGCGGACCATCGCGCTGGACCGGTTCATTTTTGGTCTTGGAATCCGGAACGTGGGCGAGACCACCGCCATGACGCTGGCGCGGGGCTATGGTTCGCTGGCGGTGTTCCTGGCGGCGATGGACAAGGTGGCGGACGGCGATCCCGACGCCATCGCCGAGCTGGACGCCCTGGATCAGGTAGGCGAAGCGGTGGTCGAGGCCGCGCGGTCCTATTTTGGCGAGGATCACAATCGCCAGGTCGTGGCGGACCTGGTGGCCGAACTGACGGTGATAGACGCCGAAAAGCCAAAGACCGAGACGGCGGTGGCCGGCAAGACGGTGGTCTTTACCGGCGCCCTGGAGCGCCTGACCCGTGACGAGGCCAAGGCCCAGGCCGAACGGCTGGGCGCCAAGGTTTCGGGCTCGGTGTCAAGGAAGACCGATATCGTGGTTGCCGGGCCGGGCGCGGGGTCAAAGCTGAAAGCCGCAGCGGACCTGAGCATACAGGTGATGACCGAGGATGAGTGGCTGGCCCTGGTGGGCAGCTAGCCGGCGATACCCGCAAACGGATTCAGTATCTGTGCCCCCAGTCCGGCGACGTCGGCGCTGTTGCGGGTTGCCAGGGTCAGGCCATGGACCCTGGCGGTCGCGGCCAGCAGGCTGTCGATTGTAGAGGCGGTGCGAATGGCGTTCATGCGGCCCCATTCATCAGCGACCGCCTGATCCACGGGCAAAATCCGGTCTCCAAAGCCACGCTCCACACGCTCCAGCCAGGCGCCCAGAGCTTGCGCCCGGGCCGGGTCACTCCGGCGCGCCAGTTCAACGCCCTTGCGGATTTCACCCAGCACCAGGACGCTGAGAAAAAGGTCGCTGTCTTCGAGACCTGCGTACCATGCTGCGACATTCGCATCGCATCGCGGGCCTTTGCGCACTTCGGAGATGACGTTGGTGTCTAGCAGAAAGCTCACAGATCAACCGGCCTTCCGGTGTCCACGATCCGGTCAAGTTCAATACCCTCAAGCGGCGCGGCGACCAGCAGCGCCTTGAGGCCGGTGGGCGCGGGTCCGGTGAAATGCTTGCGCAGAATGGAGCGCGCTTCAGGCGCTTGTTGAGGGTCGGCCAGCACATCCGCGATGCGCCGCATCAATGTGACGTCATTCTTGCCCACCTTGACCTCAAGGCGGACGATCCCGTCTCGCTTGAGGCGTTCGCGATGGGCTGCGACCGGATTTTTAGGCTGAGACTTCATAACATCTCCGATTACCGGAAATATATCCGGAAATATAACCTGCGCAAGTGCTTGATCTGCGGGGTTGACCGCAGTCCCGCGGCTCGCCTTGTTGGGCGCCTTAATAAGAGGCCAGGGGAGAGACCAGCATGCAGCGATCCATCGTGGGCGAAGTGGCCTGGATCACCGGCGCTGGCACCGGCATCGGCCGGGCGGGCGCGATTGCCCTGGCGGCGGCCGGCGCCAAGGTGGTGCTGACGGGACGGCGCATTGAACCTCTGGAAGAGGTGGCGGCGCGGGTGCGCGAGGCCGGCGGCGAGGCCCTGGTCGCGCCGGGCGACTTCACCGACGCCAAGGTCGCCAGGACGATCGTCGACCAGATCATGGCGGCGTACGGGCGCTGCGACATCCTAGTGAACAGCGCCGGGATCAATATCCCCAAGCGCAGCTGGGCAGATGTGACGGTAGAGGGTTTCGACTCCGTCGTCGCCGCCGACCTGAGCGGGCCGTTCTACACGACCCACGCCGTCCTGCCGGTGATGCGGGCGCAGGGCGGCGGGCTGATGATCCAGATCTCGTCCTGGGCCGGGGTCTATGTGCCGCTGCTGACGGGTCCGGCCTATACCGCCGCCAAGCACGGCCTTGTGGCGATGAGCGAGAGCATCAACCAGGCTGAATGTATCAGCGGCATCCGCTCGTGCTGCATCAACCCCGGCGAGGTCGCCACACCGATCCTCGACAATCGCCCGATCCCGGTGCCGGACGAGGAAAAGGCCCGGATGCTGCAGTCAGAGGACTTGGGCGAGACCATCCTCTACGTCGCCCGCATGCCTAAGACCGTCTGCGTCAACGAAATCCTGATCAGCCCGACCTGGAACCGGGTCTATGTCGCCAACCTGGGTCACAGGCTGTAGGGGCTCGGCTAGAGCGGAGCGCAGGCCTCGTCCAGCCAGGCTTTGACCACCGGCTCCACCAGCGGTCCGGCCTTCTCCAGCACCCGGGCGTGATAGGCGTCGAGCTGATCGCGTTCCTCGGCCGTGAGCAACGAGACCTCGATGCAGCGGCGGTCGATGGGAGCCAGCGTCAGGGCCTCGAAGCCCAGCATCGGGCGCTCGCCGCCGGGGATGGGCTCTGCAGGAACCACGACCTGCAGGTTCTCGATGCGGATGCCAAAGGCGCCTTCCTTGTAATAGCCCGGCTCGTTGGAGACGATCATGCCGGGCTGGAAGGCGGTGGCGTTGGCGCGCTTTGAGATGTTGTGCGGGCCTTCGTGGACGCCCAGATAGCTGCCGACGCCATGGCCGGTGCCATGGTCGAAATCCAGCCCCGCCGACCACAGGGGCGCGCGGGCCAGGACGTCCAGTTGCGAGCCCGTGGTCCCCGCCGGGAACCGGATGCGGGTCAGGGCCAGGTGGCCTTTCAACACGCGTGTGAAGCGGTCCTTCATCTCGGCGGTCGGCTGGCCGATGGCGACGGTTCGGGTGACGTCCGTGGTGCCGTCCAGGTACTGGCCGCCGGAATCGATCAGCAGCAGCGAGTTGTTCTCAAGCCTGCGGTTCAGCCGTTCTGTGACGCGGTAGTGGATGACGGCGCCGTTCGAGCCTGTGCCGGTGATGGCGTCAAAAGACAGGTCCTTCAGGGCGCCGGTTTTCTGGCGGAAGCGCTCCAGCGTGCGGGCGACGGTGATCTCGTCGGGCAGCGTGGTCTGGGCTTCCGTCGCCAGCCAGTGCAGGGCGTTCGATAGGGCCGCGCCGTCGCGCAGGTGGGCGGCGCGGGTCCCGGCGACCTCGACCTCGTTCTTGATGGCGCGCGGCAGGATGGTGGGGTCTGCGCCCTTGATGGCCTGGGCGCCGGCGGCCTCGAGCTGTTCGAAGTGCCAGGCCGACGACAGGGCCGGGTCGATCAGCACACGCTTGCCCTTGAGGGCGGCGATGGCGGCGGGCAACTCGTCCGGTGACTTGAGCGCCACCTCATTGCCTAGCCAGGCCGGCAGGTCAGCGGTCACCTTGGCCGGATCGAGGAACAGGGCGGCCGAGCCGTCGGCGTTGAGGATGGCCTGGGACAGGGGCAGGGGGCTGCGGATGACATCGCCGCCGCGGATGTTGAACAGCCAGGCGACCGAAGCCGGCGCGGTGATGATGGCGGCGTCGGCGGTATGGCCGGTGATGGTCTGGCCCAGGCGCGCGCGTTTGGCGGCCGAGGCCTCACCCGAGAACTCCAGCGGGTGGGGGGTGACGGGCGCGGCCGGCTGGGCCGGGCGTTCGGCGCCCCAGGCGGTATCGACCGGGTTGGCGGCGACGGCGACCAGTTTGGCGCCGGCCTTGTCGGTGGCGTGACGCAGGCGGTCCAGAGCGTCAGGGCTGTGCAGGCGCGGGTCGTAGCCGATGCGCGCGCCGGATCGGGCGGCCTCTTCCAGATACTGCGGCACGCCGCCTTCGACGAGGTCGCGGATCTCAAAGGTGGCGGCATCGACCTGGTCACGGACCTGAACGGTGTAGCGGCCATCGACAAAAATCGCGGCCTTGTCGGCCAGGATGACCGCCGCGCCGGCCGAGCCGGTGAAGCCCGAAATCCAGCCCAGCCGGTCGTTGGCGGCCGGAAGATACTCGTTCTGGTGCTCGTCTTCGTGGGGCACGAGGAAGCCGTCCAGACCCTGCGCGGCCATGGCCTTGCGGATCAGGGGCACATGTTTCGGCCCAAAGGACGGATCGGTCTTTTCGTCAAAGGTCTGGCGCATGGGCAAGGTGTAAAGCATTCTGGCGGGCGATTGGAGAGCCAGTTCTGCGTGAACGGCGATGGCCTTATGTCAGGCCCGCTTCAAAACCAGGGTCGCCCAGGCGTCGCGGTGGATGTGGCGCACGAAACGGAAGCCCTTGGCCAGCCAGGCGGCCTTGACCGCCCGCTCCTGGGTGCGCAGCAATCCGGACAGGATAGCGTAGCCGCCGGGCTTGAGCGCATCGTGGATATCGCCCGACAGGAAGATCAGCGGACGGGCCAGAATGTTGGCGAACACCAGGTCATAGGGCGCGTGGCGGGCGACGGCCTTGTTCGCCAGGCCGTTGGCATAGACAAAGCGGGCGTGGGCGCCGTTCAGGGCGGCGTTCTCGCCGGCGATGCGCACCGAGGGGCGGTCTATGTCGGTGCCGATGGCCAGGGGTGAACCGGTTTTCGCCGCTGCGATGGCCAGGATGCCGGTGCCGGCCCCGACGTCGAGTACGCGGGCAAAGCGGCGGGCCTTGAGCAAGTCGTCATAGGCCAGCAGGCAGCCGACGGTGGTACCGTGATGGCCGGTGCCGAAGGCGGCGCCCGCCTCGATGCGCAGCTTCACCGCGTTGGCCGGCACGCGGCCCAGGTCGTGGGCGCCATAGACGAAGAACCGTCCGGCCCGCACCGGCGGCAGGCCCGACAGAGACATGGCCAGCCAGTCGGCGTCGGCCAGCTTGTCGACCACGACTTTCAGGCCGCCGGCCTCGAGAATGGCCTGCAGACCCGCAGCTTCGTGGTCCTCGGTCGGGAAGGCGTCGATGCGCCAGACGTCGCGGTCTTCGTCTTCCTCGAGGATGGAATAGGTGACGCCTTCGAGACCGGGATCGGTGTCGATAACCAGGGCGGCGGCTTCGGCGCGGGCGCGCGGCCCGCGGGCGACGACCTGAACGGGATCGGACATCAGGCGCCGACCAGATGGGTGGCCAGGGCGGACGCGTCCCAGTCAGGGGCACGCGGGGCGACGAAGACGGGAATTCCACGAACGAATTCGGCCATGGCCAGGGTCATTTCCTCGAGGTCGGGATTGTCGCCGGCGCTTTCGCTGACGATGACGGCGCTGATTGGCACATAACGGGCCTTGAGCGATTCAATGGCGGTCAGGGTGTGGGTCACCGAGCCGAGATAGCTGCCGGCCACCAGGATGGCGGGGACTTCCAGGTCGCAGATCAGATCGATGCTGGTGGCGCCGTCGGCGATGGGTGACATCACGCCGCCGATGCCCTCGATCAGCAGCAGGCCTTCGCCGATCTCGCCCATGCGGATACGGCAAAGCCGGTTGAGCACGCCCTGATCGACGCTCTTGCCCTCGGCGCGGGCGGCCGACGGCGGGGCGAGCGCCGCGGCGAACCGCAGGGGCGACATGCGATCGACGCCGGAAGCAGGCTGTCCCAGGGCATCCAGCAACAGGGCCGCGTCGCTGCCCTCGTACCGGGTGTAGCCGCTCAGCGCCGGCTTGAAGGCATCGACGGCCCGGCCCTGGGCGCGCAGGGTGCGGATCAGGGCGCAGGTGACGTAGGTCTTGCCCACGTCGGTGCTGGTGGCGGTGACAAACAGCGTCGGCATCAGGAGGCCAGTTTCCTCAAGGCTGCACCGAGGCGTTCTATGTCCGCGTCCGGGTGTCCTGAAGTAACGGCGATACGTAAACGTGACGTTCCCGCCGCCACCGTGGGCGGACGGATGGCGACGACCAGAAAGCCCTCAGCCTCCAGTGCGGCCTGGGCGTCCAGTGCGGTCTGTGGCTCGCCCAGAATGATCGGGACAATGGCGCTTTCAGCCTCGGGAAGGTTGGCGGCGCGGGTCAAGAGGCTAGCCTTGGCCAGGGGCAGGGCGCACAGTTCGGGCCGGGCCTCGATGACCTCGAGGGCGGCCAGGGCGGCCGACGCGCTGGCCGGTGGCAGGCCGGTGGAATAGACGAAGCTGCGGGCCCGGGTCTTGATCAGGTCGATGGCCGCCTTTGAGCCGCAGACATAGCCGCCCGAGCTGGCCAGGGCCTTGGACAGGGTGCCCATCTGCAGGTCGATGCGGGCGGCGGGGAACAGGGCGTTTGAGCCCCGGCCCTCGGCCAGGACGCCGACCCCGTGGGCGTCGTCGGTCATCAGCCAGGCGCCGTAGCGCCCTGCCAGAGCCGCGATCTCGCCGATCGGCGCACGGTCGCCGTCCATGGAGAAGACGCCTTCGGTGATGATCAGGCTGGCGCCGGTGGCTGGTTGCCTGAGCAGGGATTCAAGATGGTCCAGGTCGTTGTGGCGGTAGGTAAGGACCTCGGCGTCCGACAGCTTGGCGCCGGCCCAGATGCAGGCGTGGGCGCGCGCATCGACCAGAACCCGGTCGCCCTTGCCGACGAAGACGGGAATCGTCCCGGTATTGGCGGCATAGCCGGTCGCGAAGACACAGGCAGCCTCGGCCCCCTTGAAGCGGGCCAGGCGCGTCTCCAGCGCCTCCATCAGAGGATGATCGCCGGTGACCAGGCGCGAGGCGCCGGCGCCGGTCCCGTAATCGGTGATCGCCTGGCGGGCGGCGGCCACGACGTCCGGGTGGTGGGTGAGGTTCAGATAGTCGTTGCAGGAAAAGGACAGACAGGTTTTTCCCGCCCGTTCGACCCACGGCCCGGCCAGCCTGCGCGTGCGGATCAGCGAGCGGCGCAGGCCGCCGGCCTCGAGGGCGGCAAGTTTTGAGCGGGCGAACCCGTCTAGGCTGTGCATGGGTTTTGGAGCATAGCAGGAGCCGATGGAAAAGGAACCTGATTGGTTGGCGGCCGGCGGTGCCCATGTGTGGCGGCCCTACTGCCAGATGCACACCGCCAGCCCGCCGCTTGCCGTGGCGCGGACCGATGGCGTGCGGCTTTATCTCGAGGACGGCCGGGCGCTGGTCGACGGCATCGCCAGCTGGTGGACGGCCTGTCACGGCTATAACCACCCGCATATCCGCCAGGCGGTGGAGCGGCAGTTGTCGCTGATGCCCCACGTGATGTTTGGCGGCCTGGCGCACGCGCCGGCCTACCGGCTGGCCAGCCGGCTGGCGGCCATGCTGCCGGGTGATCTGAACTATGTGTTCTTCGCCGAGTCCGGGTCGGTGTCGGTCGAAATCGCCATGAAGATGGCCCTGCAGTACTGGATCAACCAAGGCGTTGCGGGGCGGTCCCGGTTCCTGAGCTTTCGCGGCGGCTATCACGGCGACACCCTGGCGACGATGACGGTTTGCGACCCGGAAGAGGGGATGCACAGCCTGTTTGCGGGCGTCATGCCGGCCCAGATCATCGCTGACCTGCCGGTGGATGCGGCCAGCGAGGCGGCGCTGGACCGGTTGCTGAGCGAACGTGGCGGCGAGGTGGCGGCGATCCTGACCGAGCCGCTGGTGCAGGGCGCAGGCGGCATGCTGTTTCATTCGCCCGAGGTGCTGCGGTGCCTGCGGCGGCTGGCCGACCGGCACAATACCTTGCTGATCTTCGACGAAATCTTCACCGGCTTTGGCCGCACGGGCAGCCTGTTCGCCATGAATCAGGCGGGCATCGAGCCGGATATTGTCACCCTGTCCAAGGCGCTGACCGGCGGCACCCTGCCGCTGTCGGCGGCCGTCGCCTCGACGACGGTGTTCAACGCCTTCCTGTCGGATGATCCGGGCGCCGCCCTGATGCACGGGCCGACCTATATGGCCAATCCGCTCGCCTGCGCCGCAGCCAACGCCTCACTGGACCTGATCGAGCAGGGCGGATGGCGCAGCGCCGTCCCCCGCATCGAAGCGGGCCTGCGCCAGGGTCTTGAGCCCTGCCGGCGCCTTGATGGCGTCGTCGATGTCCGGGTCATGGGCGCGATCGGCGTGGTCGAGTTCGAGGGCGCCGTCGATGTCGGCGGTCTTTGCCGCCGCTTCGCCGAGCTGGGCGCCTGGATCCGCCCGATGGGCAAGGTCGTCTATCTGACGCCCTGCCTCATTACGGGCGATGAGGACCTGGCCCTACTCACCGGCGCCATCCGGGCCGGGCTCGGCGGCTAGGGCGGCCGTCTCGTAGCCATCGCCATAGGGATGGGCCAGTTCCCCCCAGTGGTTCGCACCATAGGCCGCGTCGGCGTGCTGAACCGGCGGCGCAAGGCTGCGGGTCATTACATCCAGGTCGCTGAACACCTGATGTGGGCCGCCCGGCTTGATCGCGGTCGCATAAGGGGCGAGGGCCACGCCCAGACCGACGGCAGACGCCATCGACAGTCCTGCACCGATACTGAAGATATTCATCGCACTCGCCTTCGAAGAGGAGAGCGCTTCACGCGGCGAAAGGTTCTCGGCAAATCCGGTTTTCTGTAGCTAGTGTGCGGGCATGAGCGAACCTGAACCTCCGTGCGTGATTCTGAACGAGCCGCAGCTGGCCGAAAACATCGGCGCCGTGGCCCGCGTCATGGCCAATTTCGGCCTGTCAGAGCTGCGCCTGGTGCGCCCGCGCGACGGCTGGCCGCAGGAGCGGGCCTGGGCATCCGCCTCGGGCGCCGACTGGCCTCTGGACAATGCGAAGATTTATCAAAGGCTTGAGGCCGCCGTCGCCGACCGCCAGATCCTCTATGCCACCACTGCCCGCAATCGCGAGCTGCGCACCCCGGTCATGACCCCGCGCGAGGCGGCAGGACGCCTGCATGAGGCCGCCGCCCTGGGCCGCAAGACCGCCCTGCTGTTCGGCGGCGAGCGGGCGGGTCTGGAGACCGGCGATATCGCGCTGGCGCAAGGGATCATCACCATCCCCATTGATCCGAAGTTCCACTCGCTGAACCTGGCCCAGGCCGTGGCGGTCACCGCCTATGAGTGGCGCACGGCCACGGCGGACGTTGCTCCGCCGCGCTTTGCCGAAGCTGATCCGCCGGCGCCGCAGGAGACGGTGATCGGCATGTACGAGCACCTGGAGGCCGAGCTGGAGGCCGGCGGCTTCTTCCATCCGCCCGAGAAAAAGCCGTCGATGGTCCAGAACCTGCGCGGCATGTTCGCCCGCGCAAACCTGACCGACCAGGAAGTGCGCACCTTCCGCGGCGTGATCACGGCGCTGTCGAAAGGGCGGGGCAGGGTGCTGGAGAAACTGGCGCGGCAGAGAGGCGAAATTCCGTGAGCCTGCTGGAGACCCTCGCCATTCCCATCATCCAGGCGCCGATGGTCGGCGCGGCGGGTGTCGACATGGTGGTGGCGGTCAGCGTTGCGGGCGGCCTCGGCTCGCTGGGGGTTGCCAGCATGGCGCCCGGTGAAATCACCTCTGCTGCACGGGACATCCGTGCGGCTACGGATGCGCCCTTTGCGCTCAACATGCTGGTCACCCGGCCGGGCGATCCTTCGCCGGAAGCGGTCGATGCGGCGCTTGAGCGTCTTCGTCCCTGGTACGCGCGCGTCGGCGCAGCCCTGCCGGATCGTCCAAACCAGTTCGCCTACGACTTCGCCGACCAGTTCCGGGCTGTGGTCGAGGCGGCCCCGGCAGTTGCCTCCTTCGCCTTTGACATCCTGACGCGCGATGAGGTCGCCGCCCTGCATGCGGCGGGCTCAATGGTCGTCGGCACGGCCAACTCCGTCGCCGAGGCTCGCGCCTGGGCCGCCGTCGGCGCCGATGCGGTCTGTGCGCAGGGCATGGAGTCGGGCGGTCACCGGGGCGCATTCCTTGCGCCGCCAGAAGATAGCCTTGTCGGAATCCTGCCGCTGGTCGCGACCATTGGTGCGGCGGTGGATATCCCGGTCATTGCGGCCGGCGGGATCATGGACGGGCGAGGCGTGGCCGCAGCGCTGGCCCTGGGCGCGGTCGCCGCCCAGATGGGCACCGCGTTCCTGCTGGCCGATCAGTCCATCGCCAACGCCGCCTGGAAAAAGGCGATCCGTGAGGCGGGCGATGACGTCACCCGCCTGACCCGCGCCATCAGCGGCCGTTGTGCCCGCGGCATCGAAAACGACTTCATGCGCCAGATGCGCGCCGTCGAGCATGACGTCCCCGCCTATCCGGTCCAGAACCGTCTGACCCAGGCCCTGCGCGCCGCCGCTGCGGCCAGGGGCGACCCTTCGGTTGGCTCGCTCTGGGCCGGGCAGGCCGTGACGCTGGCGCGCGGCGGCGACGCCGGCGAGCTGGTCGAGGCCTGGTGGCGTGAGGCGCGTGAAGCTGCCCAGGCCCTGGCTGAGCGAACTTCGCGCTGACTTTGTTGACTTGTCGGCTGCTTTTCCTCATACACCGCCCCTTCGCGCGCGGGCTTGCCCGTGTGCAGGACGGATGATGCGTGGACCGCCGTTGAGATCGCCCTTTCAATCGTGAAGGGGCCGGGCCGCATTGAAGACGAAGAGTGACCACCCATGTCCAAGCGCCATAGCGCCAAGTATAAAATCGACCGCCGGATGGGCGAAAATATCTGGGGCCGGCCGAAGAGCCCGGTCAACCAGCGCCAGTACGGCCCCGGCCAGCACGGCCAGCGCCGCAAGAACAAGGTCTCCGATTTCGGCCTGCAGCTGCGCGCCAAGCAAAAGCTAAAGGGCTATTACGGCAACATCACCGAAAAGCAGTTCTCGAGCCTGTACAAGAAGGCTGACGCCAAGAAGGGTAACACCGCCGAGGTTCTGATAGGCCTGCTGGAAAGCCGTCTGGACGCCGTGGTCTACCGCGCCAAGTTCGTGCCGACCCCGTTCGCCGCCCGCCAGTTCGTCAATCACGGCCACGTGCAGGTCAACGGCAAGCGCGTGAACATCGCCAGCTATTCGGTCAAGCCGGGCGACATCGTCTCGGTGCGTGAGCGTTCGCGCAACATGGCCCTGGTGCTGGAAGCCATGCAGAGCGTCGAGCGCGAGACGCCCGACTATATCGAAGTGGACGCCAAGGGCCTGTCGGCCAAATTCATCCGTCAGCCGGAACTGGCAGAAGTGCCCTATCCGGTGAAGATGGAGCCCAACCTGGTCGTCGAATACTATTCGTCCTGATCTGAGCTTTGGCTCTTGTGGAATTGCGAAAGGCCCCGGATTTTTCCGGGGCCTTTTTCGCGTCTGCAGCGTTATGGGACGAGCATGAGACAGAAATTGATTTTGGCCCTGCTGGGCGTTGAACTGGTCGGCGCCTGCGCGAGCGGCGCAGCAGCGCAACCCAAGCTGGGCGGCATGGTGGAACTGCCGGCGCGCGACAAGCTTGAAGCCGTCTACGCAGTTCAGGCCGGCAAGCAGACCGTGCGGGTGCGAGTCTCATCGAATGGATGCACGAAAAAGGATGATTTTTTGGCCCGGCTGGCTGAGTCCGGTCCGCCGCCGGTCATTCTTCTGATCCGCCGCAAGCCGGATCAGTGCCGATCATTCGCCATGGGCTCGGCGTGGCTTGATTTCAGTTATGCGGAGTTGGGCGTCGAGCGAGCCAGAAGCTTTTCCCTGGCCAACCCGCTTACCGCTTGGACCGGACCGGGCGACTGATCTATTCAGGCCGTGTGAAGCGGCACGCCCTTGTCGGCCATCAAGGTTTTGAGTTCGCCGTTACCGAACATTTCGCGCACGATATCCGCGCCACCGAGGAATTCGCCCTTCACATAGAGCTGGGGAATGGTCGGCCAGTCGGAGAAGGCCTTGATGTCTTCGCGCAGTTCCTCGTTGGCCAGGACGTTTACGCCGGCGAATTCGACGCCCAGATGATCCAGGATCTGCACCACCAGGGCCGAGAAACCGCACTGCGGCTGGTCCGGCACGCCCTTCATGAACAGCACGACGTCATGGTCGCGCACGGCGCCTTCGATGAAGGCGCGGATCGGGGTGACTTGGGTATCGGAGGCGTCGGACACGAGCAGGGCCTTGGCGTTTGAGGAAACCGTCAGCCTTCAGCTAGGCGCCCCGGCCCTTCGGGTCAAGCCTGAGCCTGGGACGGCATGTTGCCAAAACGGGCCATTTCGATGCGCGGCGCAAGGCCCGGCGGCATGTCGCGCTCGGGCACCGCGGCCAGTTCGGCCAGCCTGGACGCATGATCCGGCGTGATCTGAACGGTCGCCAGCGCAGGCTGGGTCAAGGCATAGGCCAGGCAGATCTCTTCGGCCGTCCAGTTATAGGTTTCGTGCAGGAAGGCGTAGGTGTCGAGATGGGCCTGGGCTTCATCGGCCTTGGCGTTCCACAAAAGGCGCCGGGGAATCAGGGGTTTGGACGCAGGCGCGCTAAGCGCGACCGGCAAGAAGCCATAGCCCATGATGGCCATGTTCTGGTCGACGGCGTCACGGATGCGGTTGCGGCTGATCCATCCCGAAGTGAGATTGTACGGCATCGACAGGACGTTGAACTTGCCGGACGAGATATAGGCGTCGATCGCCGGGCCTTCGCCGGTAATGCCGATCTGCCGCGCCTGGCCGTCGTCGCGCATGGCGATGAGCGCATCCAGAGCGTCTTTTGTCAGGGCCTCTTCCGACGGGTCATTGAGCATTACGGCGTCAAGGTAGTCGAAGCCGCAGCGGGCGATTGTGGCCTCGACTGTACGGACCATGCCCATGGCTGAGAAATCGTTTCCGCCGGTCGGCGTCGGCCCCAGTCGCTTGGCCACAAACACCAGATGCCGGTCAATGGATTGCAGGGCCTCGGCCAGTCCGTCGAGAATAGCCGGATCCTGCCCGACGATTTCGAAGGCGTTGATGCCGTTTTCCAGGGCGCCGTAGACCAGACCCTTCCAGTCAAAACGGGCCCGTCCGTGGGGCGAGTCCGTGAGGGCGAGGGAGACAACCGAGATGGCCATATTGGCCGCGCCGAAGGGACGGTAGCGCATGGTCTAATCCTTCGCCGGAGGGGTAGAGGTTTCAAGAGCCAAGGCGTGCAACTCGCCGCCCACCAAGCCTTTCAGGGCCGCGTAGACGAGCTGGTGCTGGCGGACCCGGGGCAGGCCGCGGAAGGCCTCGTCGACGATTCGCGCCTTGTAGTGATCGCCGTCGCCAGCCAGATCCTCGATCGCGATCTGCGCCGCCGGAAACGCGGCGCGCAGTTCAGCTTCCAGTCTGGCCGCGGGCATGGGCATCGAACAATCGTCCTCCAGCCATGATGAATGCCGCAGAAACCTTAAGAGGCGGCTTACGGCCGGCCCATCAGAACGCCCGGCGAAGGTCCGCCCAGAACCATCAGCCAGCCGGCCACGACGATCCAGTGAACCACCACGCCGGGCCAGATCGAACCAGAGCGCATGCGCAAGGTCGCGCAGACCACACCCAGACAGGCCGAGGTGGCCAGAAAGTCGGGACGCAGGAAGATCGGTCCGGCCCCCGGCAGGATGAGGGTCAGAACCCCGTGCCAGGCGACGAAGATGGCGGTGGAGACGGCGATCCACAGTCGCGGGCGGGAGGTCTGCGCCCGGTTCGGCAGGTAGCCGCGAAACAGGGTCTCTTCAGCCAGGGCCGGGATGAAAGGCGTGATCAGCACGATTCGAAGGGCGATCGGGCCGCTGACCGGCTCGAACTTCAAAAACCCGGTCATCAGGCCCAGCAGTCCGGTGACGTGGACGAACAGCATGAGCAGAAGAGCGGCAAGGGCCCAGTACGGCAAGGCCGGAACCGTTCGAAGTGCGGTCCAGGTGCGCAGAAGGGCAGTCTTCACTATCGCTTCGTAACCCGCAGCCGGATGCCATGTCTGGCCCGCAGGGTGATGCGGTGGCTGGGCATGGGTTCGGCCTCGCCGGGCGGGTCGACGCGGTAGCGTTTCACCACTTCGGCCAGGGCGATCATCGCCTCCTGCATGGCGAAAGCCGCGCCGATGCAGATACGCGGGCCCTGGCTGAACGGGATGTAGGCGAACCGGTCAATTTTCTCGCGATTGCCCTGCAGGAAGCGTTCCGGTTTGAAGGCGTCGGGGTCATCCCACAGCAGCTTGTGGCGGTGAACGACGTAGGGCGTGATCAGCACCGCGGTTCCGGCCGGAATGGCCTGACCGCAGATCACATCATCGGCCCTGGCCCGGCGGGTCAGGGACGGGGCGGGCGGGAACAGCCGCATGGACTCCTCGATCACCGCACGGGTCCAAGGCATGGCCTCCGCCCAGTTGGGGTCAGCCAGGTCAAAGACGTCAGCCTCGGCCTGGACCCGCTGCTGGGCGGCCAGGTCATGGGACAACAGGTGCAGGGTCCAGCCTAGGGTCCGGGCGGTGGTCTCGTGCCCGGCCAGGATGAAGGTCAGGATGTTGGCGGCCACTTCGCGCTCGGACAGGGCGCCGCCGCCGTCGACGTCCTGGGCGGTGATCAAGGCCGACAGCAGGTCGTCGGGCGCGGGCGCGCCGCCGTCGATCAGGGCTCGGCGGTCCCTGACCAGTTGGGCCACGCGGGTTTCGAAGAACCTGGCCATGCCGCCGCCGGCGATCTGGCCCAGGCGCGGCAGCCAGCGCGGCGCATCCAGCACATCAAGCGGATCGATCCGCGCGGCGGTGTCCAGAAAGCCCGTCAGGGCGCGCTCGAACTGCGCGGCCTCGCCACCCAGCATGTCGGAGAACATGGTGGCCGAGATGATTTCGAACGTCAGGCCGGTCATCTCGCGATCGATGTTGATGATCCCGGCCGTGCGACCGTCGAGCCAGTGACTGACGCGGGCCTCGCAGACCTCACGCATGCGGGCCGCGCTGGTCGCTGTACGGGCTGGGGTGAACAGCGGTGCCATGATCCGGCGCGCGCGCTTCCAGTCGTCGCCCTCGACCAGCAGCAGGCCATCGGCCAGCATGGGGCCCAGCACCCGGCGCTGCAGTTCGCCCTTGTCGTAATTCTTGGCGTTTTCCAGCAGGACGTAGCGGATTCCCGCCGGGTCGCTGACGTTGATCGCATAACCCAGGGCGCTGCGGCCAAACAGGATCGGCTCGGCAAAATGCCGCTCGGACCACATGTTCAGCGGCTCGCGCCAGGCGATCCACAAAAAGCGCGGAATGCTGACCGGCTTGCCCGAACGGCGGGTCGGCGTGACGGGGCGGAAGGGGTGATCAACAGCGCCGTCGGCCATGGTGGTTATGCCTTTGCCGCCATGTAGTCCGGCATCCAGTGCTCGTTGGCGGCCCGAAGCGCCGGCATGGCGATACTGAACAACTCTTTCGAGGCGAAGGCCTCGCCGCCCGCCTCGCCCGCCACGATGGCGTGGACGCCGGCCGCCCCGGCGTCGGCGAGAACCCGGGCTGCGTCGCGGGTGGCGACCAGATAACGGCCCTGATCCTCGCCGAAGAGGAACGGGTGAGCGTGGGCGCCGCTCGAGGCGGAGAGTGTCACCCCGATGCTGGACGCCAGCGCCATTTCGGCGGCGGCAATGACCAGGCCGCCGTCCGACAGGTCGTGACAGGCGGTGATCAGCTTGCCGTGGATCAGACCGCGCACGAAATCGCCGTTACGGCGCTCGGCGACCAGATCAACCGGAGGCGGCGCGCCATCTTCGCGGCCCAGAAGTTCGCGCAAATACAAACTCGCGCCCAGCTCGCCGTGATTGTCGCCGATCAGGATCAGCATATCGCCGTCGCGCAGGTTCGAAAAGTCCATGTGATCGTCGTAGTCGGCCAGCAGGCCAACAGCCCCGACGGTGGGCGTCGGCGGAATGGCTGCGCCATTGGTCTCGTTGTAGAGGCTCACATTGCCGCTCACGACCGGGAAATCCAGTTCCCGGCAGGCCAGGGCCATACCGTCGATGGCCCGGACGATCTGGCCCATGATCTCGGGGCGTTCAGGGTTTCCGAAGTTCAGATTGTCGGTGATGGCGATGGGATCGGACCCGACGGCGGTCAGGTTGCGCCAGGCCTCGGCCACAGCCTGTTTGCCGCCTTCGTAGGGGTCGTTCTGGACATAGCGCGGGGTGCAGTCGGAGGTGACCGCCAGGCCCTTGCGCGAGCCATGAACACGCACGATGCCGGCGTCCGCGCCGGTGGCGGAATCCTCAAGCGTGTCGGCCATGACGTGGCGATCGTACTGTTCCCAGAGCCAGCGCTTTGAGGCCACGTCAGGGCAGCTGAGGATTTTCAACACGGCCGCTTCCCAGTTGGCCGGCGCGGGAATCTGGCCGGGGTCCAGGCGCGGGTGCTTGACCGGCTCGGTCCACGGCCGGTCATAGAGCGGCGCATCCTCCGACAGGGGCGAGAGCGGAATGTCGCAGACAATCTGGCCCTTGTGCTTCAGCACGATGTGACCGGTGTCGGTGGTCCAGCCGATGATGGCGGCGTCCAGGCCCCACTTTTCGAAGATGGCGTGGCCGTCGCGTTCGCGGCCGGGCTTGAGGATCGCCAGCATGCGCTCCTGGCTCTCCGACAGCATCATCTCGTAGGCGGTCATGCCCTCTTCGCGCTGGGGCACCATGTCCAGGTCCAGCTCGATGCCGACGCTGCCTTTGCCGGCCATTTCGACCGAGGACGAGGTCAGGCCCGCGGCGCCCATGTCTTGGATGGCGGCCACCGCGCCGGTCTTCATCAGCTCCAGCGTCGCCTCGATCAGCAGCTTTTCGGCGAAGGGATCACCTACCTGGACGGTGGGGCGCTTCTCGTCCGAGTCCTCGTCGAACTCGGCGCTGGCCATGGTCGCGCCATGGATGCCGTCGCGCCCCGTTTTGGAGCCGAAATAGACCACTGGCAGGCCGGCGGCCGGGGCGGCCGAGTAGAAGATCTTGTCGGCGTCGGCGATGCCCACGCACATGGCGTTGACCAGGATGTTGCCGTCATAGCCGCGGTGGAAATTGGTCTCGCCGCCCACGGTGGGCACGCCCACGCAGTTCCCATAGCCGCCGATGCCGGCCACAACGCCTTCGACCAGTCGCCGGGTCTTGGGATGCGAAGGGTCGCCGAACCGGAGCGCGTTGAGCAAGGCGATGGGCCGCGCGCCCATGGTGAAGACATCGCGCATGATGCCGCCGACGCCCGTGGCCGCGCCCTGATAGGGCTCGATGTAGGAGGGGTGGTTGTGGCTTTCCATCTTGAAGATGCAGGCCTGGCCGTCGCCGATGTCGACGACGCCGGCGTTTTCGCCCGGTCCGCAGATCACGCGCGGCCCCGTGGTCGGGAACTTGGCCAGATGCTTTCGCGAGGATTTGTAAGAGCAGTGCTCGGACCACATCACCGAAAAGACGCCCAGTTCGACCGCATTGGGCTCGCGATTCAGGCGCTGCAGGATGACGGCGTATTCTTCGGCCTTGAGCCCGTATTCGCGGGCCAGCTCAGCCATGGACTTGGCGGGGGAGGTCATGAGGGGCCTTCTAACGCGGGCCCGGGGATTCTGCCATCACTGGTGCGAACTTTGAGGCCGCTTTTGGCTATCCCAGCACGCTGCGGAACAGCACCGCACCGTCGATCGAGCCCAGTTCGGCCTCAAACGCCCGGTCGGGGTGGGGCATCATGCCAAGCACATTGCCCGCCTCGTTGATGATGCCCGCGATGTTGCGGGCCGAGCCGTTGGGGTTCTCATTCGCGTAACGGAACACCACCTGGCCCTCGCCTTCCAGCCGGTCGAGGGTTTCGGCCTCGGCGAAGAAATTGCCTTCGCCATTGCCGATGGTCATCCGCGCCGTGCGGCGCTCGCCGAAGGCGGCGGTAAAGCGGGTGTTGCCGTTGACGATCTCCAGATCGACCGGCTTGCAGATGTATTTCAGCTTTTCGTTGCGCAGAAGCGCGCCGGGCAAAAGGTGCGCCTCGCACAGGATCTGGAAACCGTTGCAGATGCCCAGGGTCGGGACGCCATCGTTGGCGGCGGCGACCACCGCCTTCATCACCGGGCTTTGGGCCGCCATGGCGCCGCAGCGCAGATAGTCGCCGTAGGAGAAGCCGCCGGGCAGGACGATCAGATCCAGGCCCCCGGGGAGTTCCGGCTCGGCATGCCAGACCATCTCGACCTTTGCGCCGGTCGCGCGCTCGACGCCGACCGCGCAGTCACGGTCGCAGTTGGAGCCCGGGAAGACGATGACGGCGGCTTTCATGGGTTACGCCACCTCGACCCGGTAGCTTTCGATCACAGTATTGGCCAGCAGGCGCTCGCACATGGCCTTGACCTCGTCCTCGGCGGCGGCCGCATCGGACCCGGCCAGATCAAACTCGATGGTCTTGCCGACGCGCACATGATCCACGCCCGGAAAGCCCAGGCCGTGCAGTGCGCCTTCTATGGCCTTGCCCTGAACGTCAAGCACGCCGGGCTTCAGAAAGACCTGAACCCTGGCCCTCAATTCATCCCTCCCTGAATCACGGTCGGCATTTCCTTCATGATGCCGAGGCGGCGGGCCACCTCAGTGTAGCTTTCGATGACATTGCCCAGGTCGCGGCGGAAGCGATCCTTGTCGAGCTTTTCGTTGGTTGTCGAATCCCACAGCCGGCACGAATCCGGGCTGATTTCGTCGGCCAGGATGACGCGTGCGAAATCGTTTTCCCAAACCCGGCCGAACTCGATCTTGAAGTCTACCAGGGTGATGCCGACCGCCGAGAACATGCCGGTGAGGAAGTCGTTGACCCGCAGCGTCACCGCCATGATGTCGTCGATCTCCTGGGTATTGGCCCAGTTGAAGGCGGTGATGTGCTCTTCGGCCACCATCGGATCGTTCAGCTTGTCGTCCTTGAAGTAGAACTCGATGATCGAGCGCGGCAGCTGCTGGCCTTCGGGCAAGCCGAAGCGCTGCGACAGCGAGCCGGCGGCGATGTTGCGGCAGACGACCTCGAGCGGAATGATCTCGACTTCGCGGATCAGCTGCTCGCGCAGGGACAGGCGGCGGATGAAGTGGTTCTGCACCCCGATGCCGCCCAGCTTGGTCATGATGTATTCGCTGATGCGGTTGTTCAGCACGCCCTTGCCTTCAAGCTGGGCTTTTTTCTCGCCGTTGAAGGCGGTGGCGTCGTCCTTGAAGTACTGGATCAGGGTGCCGGGCTCGGGACCTTCGTAAAGGATCTTGGCCTTGCCTTCGTAAATCTTCTTGCGGCGGGTCGTCATGGTGCAGCCTCCGGCGGGCAAGGGAAAAATTTCTCGGAAATGAAAAGCGCGCGGCACAACTTTTTGCGCGCGCGTCCCTCGTTCCCGACTCAGTGGGCCTCGCCCAATCAGGCCGGGGGAAACTACCGGAACCGGGCCCCCTGCGCAATTCGGCCGCTGCCGCTTTCGTGGACGCACTTGCGCGCCGGTGATATTCGGGCCCGGCAACTGCGAGTTTGACCATGTCCGTGATCGACCTGAAGACCTTCAACAAGACCCCGGTGACGCAAGCGCCGTTTCCCCACGTGGTGGTCAAGGGCTTCGTCAGCGGGCCTGCGTTCGACGCCGCCATCGCCGACTATCCGCACATCGCCAAGGGCGGCTCGTTCCCGGTCTTCACCCAGAAGGTCGGACCGGGCCTCCGCGCCGTGCTGGACGCCATCGATGGCGACGACTTCCGCAAGGCGGTGGAAAAGAAGTTTGGCGTTGACCTGTCAGGCCGCCCGACCATGACCACCCTGCGCGGCCGCGCGCGCGCCAAGGACGGACAGATTCATACAGATTCAAAGACCAAGATGGTCACGGTGCTGCTCTATCTGAACCGCGCCAATGACGCGTTCGAAAAGCACGCCGGTTGCCTGCGCCTGCTCAATGGCCCCGAAAGTCTCGACAACTACGCCGCCGAGGTGCCGCCGGTTGATGGAACCCTGCTGGTCTTTCCCTGCGTGCCGAACGCCTGGCACGGCCACGAGCCCTTTGACGGCGAGCGGCGGGTCATCCAGCTGAACTGGGTCACAGATCAGGGCGTCGTGCAGCGCGAGCAGAAGCGCCACGCGGTCTCGGCCTTCATCAAGAAGATCAATCCGTTCTAGAGCGGCGAAAACCGCAGCTCGACCTGATTGCCGGACGGGTCGCGGACGTATAAAGACAGGCGGCCGCCTTCGAGACGCTCTTCCTCAATCGCGACTCTGCTGTCCTGCAGGTGCTGGCGAATGTCTGTTTCCTTCACGGCTGCCAGCGACAGGCAAAAGTGGTGCACATTGGCCCCTTCGCCCGCGCCTTCGCGCGCCCAGGCGCCTTCTGCAGCGGCTATGTAGACCAGGTCCAGACCCCCGGAAAGCTCGGCCATGCCATGCTGGGGCAGGCGCGACCGCAGGTCGCAGCCGGCGACGGCACCATAGAATTCGATCGCCGCTTCTAGGCCGCGAACCTTGAGCAGCAGGTGATCCAGGCCTTTTGAGGCATAGGGTGGCTTGCCGGTCACGATTTCACTCCCCAGATTGGGCCTATGCCGTTTGCGATTGCGGGCGGCGTCCGGGCGCTATAGACCACGCGCCAGTTTCGCCTATTGGGGATTGCATGACTACCTTCGACGAACGCGAAAAGGGTTTTGAGCGCAAATTCGCGCTGGATCAGGACCAGGAATTCCGCGCCGGTGCGCGCCGCAACCGCCTGCTGGGCGAGTGGGCGGCGGGGCTCATGGGCTTGCAGGACGTCAACGACTATGCGGCGGCCGTGGTCAAATCCGACTTTGAACAACCCGGCGATGAAGACGTGTTCCGCAAGGTCTTCGGCGACCTGAGCAGCGCCGGTGTCGACGTCACCGAAAGCGCCGTGCGCCGCAAGATGGACGAGTTCCTGGGCCTGGCCCGCGAACAGATCGCCAAGGGCTAGGCCCTAAGCTTTTCCGAACACGCGGGCGAAGACCGTATCGACGTGCTTGAAGTGGTAGGCGTTGTCGAACAGCGCCTCCAGTTCAGGGTCGGTCATGGCCTTCGAGACGACGGGGTCAGCCTTCAGGAATTCGATGAACCGGCCTTCGCCGCGCCAGACCTTCATGGCGTTGCCCTGGACGGCGGCATAGGCGTCCTCGCGGCTGACGCCCTTTTGTGTCAGGGCCAGCATGACGCGCTGCGAGTGCACCAAGCCGCCCAGGCGATCCAGGTTCTTTTCCATATTGGCCGGATAGATCATTAGCCGCTCGACCACGCTGGCCAGGCGCCGCAGGGCGAAGTCCAGGTGGATGGTGGTGTCCGGTGCGATGCCGCGTTCGACCGAAGAGTGGCTGATGTCGCGCTCGTGCCACAGGGCGACGTTTTCCAGGGCCGGCACCACAGCCGAGCGCACCAGACGGGCCAGACCCGTCAGGTTCTCGGTCAGGATCGGGTTGCGCTTGTGCGGCATGGCGCTGGAGCCTTTCTGGCCCGGATCGAACGGCTCTTCGGCTTCCAGCACCTCGGTGCGTTGCAAATGGCGGATCTCGGTGGCCAGACGCTCGACGGACGAGGCGACAACAGCCAGGGCCGCGAAATAGGCCGCATGACGATCGCGCGGGATCACCTGGGTCGAGACCGGCTCGACGGCCAGGCCAATCTTTTCGGCGACGTGGGCTTCAACACGGGGGTCAACGTTGGCGAAGGTGCCCACCGCGCCGGAAATGGCGCAGGTGGCGATCTCGGCGCGGGCGGCGACCAGGCGGGTGCGGGCGCGGGTGAACTCAGCGTAGTAGCCGGCCAGCTTGAGGCCGAAGGTCATGGGTTCGGCATGGATGCCATGGCTGCGGCCGACCGTCGGGGTCATCTTGTGTTCCATGGCCCGGCGCCTGAGCGCCGTCAGAACCAGGTCGACGTCCTCGATCAGCAGGTCGCTGGCCCGGGCCAGCTGGACCGCCAGGCAGGTGTCGAGCACATCCGACGAGGTCATGCCCTGGTGCAGAAAGCGGGCTTCGGGGCCGACGACTTCAGAGACGTGGGTCAGAAAGGCGATGACGTCGTGTTTGGTGACCCGCTCGATCTCGTCGATGCGGTCAGCGTCCCAGGCCGCGTCCTTGCCACCCGCCCAAATGGCGGCGGCTGATTCCTTCGGAATGACGCCCAGTTCGGCCATGGCGTCCGCAGCATGGGCCTCGATCTCGAACCAGATGGCGTACTTGGTCTGCGACGACCAGATTTGAACCATGTCGGCGCGGGCATAGCGGGGGATCATCGGCAGTATCCAAAAACCAATCGGGCTCCCGGCTGATACGACCGGGAGCCCGCAGGTTCAAACGATTATACTGGACGTCAGGCGGTCTTGGGCCGCCCGGCCGAAGCGACCATGACTGCGACCACGACGCCGATCAGTCCGCCCACGGCCAGGCCGATCAGGTCGAAGTGAGCGGGAGGCGGCTTGAAGAACATGGCCGAAGCCCGGGCCAGGAAGTAGCCGGGCAGGGCACCGGCGACGAACATGTAGGCCGACAGGCGTGCGGTCGTCATCGGCTGGGCCGGCGTCGTCTGCGAATGATCGACATCCGCCTTGATGGTGAAGCGGCTGAAGAAGAAGCACAGCATGGCCAGGGGCAGCACGGCCGTCGACAGGTAAACGCTGGTCTTGATGCCGTGGGCCGAGGCCGCTGCGCAGGTCGCCTTGGCGGCGTCGACAGCGGTTTTGCAGGCCTGGACGTCCAGACCTGTGCCGTTCAGATAGTGGTTGGTCATGGCGTCAGTGACCAGGCCAAAAGCGGTCGGGCCGCCGCCCAGTCCGATCATGTTGATCACGAACAGCAGAACCGCCGCGCTCAGCGCCCGCATGGCTGGCGGCACCAGGCCCTGGACACCGCCATAGACCGGTCCCCACCAGGCGCCGACGCCGATGTTGGGAATCAGCATCAGGAGCAGGGCCAGCATCATGTTGTCGGTGCCGGCGACGATCCACAGGATGGGAATGGTCAGGAACGGGATCAGCAGGGGAAACAGCGCGTAGTTGCGTACGTCCTTTGCGCCAAGCTTGTCCGCCAGAATGCCGCCGAAATAGGAACCGGACGCGCCGCCAATACCGGCCGCCAGACCCAGACCCAGGCTGATGAAGCCCAGGGGCGCGGTTCCCGGCGCGGGCGCCATGCCGAAATGCCCGGCCAGGGCGGTCAGCTCCGGCGTGTGATTGCGCAGGAAGAACGGGGTCAAGAACTGGCCATGGGCGTAGCTCACGAAGGACGAAAAAGCGCCGCCGAAAGCGAAGAGCCAGAAGGTGGGCCGCTTCTCGAGGGTGGAGAACACCATCAGAAGCGGAATGTGGTTGGAGGCGTTTGCCGTCGCGCGGGCGTCCTTTGATAGCTGGCTGCGTGGTTCGCGCAGGGTGAAGATGGCGACAACCGCGAAGAACAGACCAGGCAGGCCGGCGACCAGAAAGGCGCTGCGCCAGCCGTAGTGTTCGGCGACAATGCCCCCGATTGCCATGCCCAGCAGTGAGCCGATGGAGATGCCCATCGAGTAAATCGCCAAAGCCGTGGCGCGCTTTTCCTTGGGGAAATAATCCGCCAGCAGGGAGTGGGCGGTTGGCGAGCACCCGGCTTCGCCGATGCCGACGCCGCCGCGGGCGATGGCCAGGACGGCGTAGTTCTTGGCGTAGGCCGAAAGAACGGTAAAGCCGCTCCACAGCGCAAGTGAGATGGTCATCACCCAGGGCCGGTTTTTAGTGTCCGCCAGGCGGGCGATCGGGATACCCAATATGGTGTAAAGCGCCGCAAAGAAGATGCCGCCCAAGGCTCCCATCTGACTGTCTGTCAGGTGAAGGTCTGTCTTGATGCTCTCGCCGATGGTGGTGATGATCTGCCGGTCGAGGAAATTGACCGTGTAGATCATGACCAGCAGGGTCAGGGCATAGCGCCCGTAGTTCTTGCTGACCGGCGCGAACTGCGGCGCACCTTCAATCGTACTCGTGGCGTCCGCCATGGATCGTCTTCCTTCCCCTCGGGCGCCTCATTGACGGGCGCACTCTTGATTATCGGCGGCGCGTCGGGGGGCGAAACTCTCCACCCCTATCGCCGCTAAGCATAGGAGGGCGCCCTTACGGAATGCGCAAGAGGGCTCCCAACTACCTGGCGACCATGTCCTTGCTTAGCGTGCGCCATGAAAGCAGCAACATGACCCCGCCCAGACCGTACACCATCGCCGTAATCAGCATGGACTGTTGCAGGGCGGACGAATGGTTGGCGGCGCAGAACGCCTTTTGAGCGTCATCCAGGTGGGACAGCAACTTGCCTTCGCAGGACTTGCGGGTGAATTCCCCGACCAGATCAGTGGCCGCCTTGAGCTTGGAATTGAAGATCGCGTCGCTGATCACGCCGATGAACGGCGGGCCAAAGCTGTAGCCAAGGGCGTTGATGATGAACAGCAGGATGGCGGTCGCGGTCGCACGCGCCCTGGCCGAGACCACGCCCTGGCCGATCGTGTACTGGGCCGCAAGGTAGCCGTACTTGATGAACCCGCCGGCCACGAGGCCGAACAGCGCTAGCTGGAAGTTGTGGGTCGTAAAGGCCAGCCAGTAGAAGGGCACGCACAGGATCAGACCGATTCCGGGGATCCACGCGATGGCGCCAGGATATTTTGAATACATCCTCTGGGCCAGCCAGCCGGTCAAAAGGGTGCCGAGCGCCGAGGCGGCATAGACCGGCACATTGACCTGGATCGCCGCCTGGCCGGCGGTCAGACCGAACTCACGGTTGATGAACACTGACTGGAAGTTGGCAATGCCATAGCCGCTGAACGCCGCCAGGGTTACGCCCGCGGCCATGGTCCAGAAGGACGGTTTCTTGGTGAGCTCCTTTAGCGTCTCGAAGAACGAGGCCTTTTCGCGCCGGATCGTTCCCGGCGGGTCGGTATAGCCGCGTGGCGGCTCCTTGATGGTCAGCTTGAGGATAACGGCGATGATCAGGCCCGGCAGGCCCAGCACAAAGAAGGCATAACGCCAGCCGAAGGCGTCGGTGACCGGCCCCCCGATCAGATTGGCCATCACCGTGCCGAGGGTCACGCCCATGGCGTAGAATCCGAGCGCGGTTGATCGTGATTTGGGCGGGTAATAGTCGGCGATCAGCGAACTGGCAGGGGGCGTGCAGCCCGCCTCGCCGACGCCGACGCCCATACGGCAGAGGAACAACACAGCGACGGCGCTCAGGGTAAAGCCCCCGATGGTGATGGGATTGGCCAGCCCGCACAGCGCCGTCATCACTGACCAGATGGCGACGCAGACCGCCATGATCGTGACCCGGTTTTTCGTCTCCGCCGCCGCCGCCACCGGGATGCCGACGATCGAATAGAGCAGGGCGAACCCGACCCCGGTCAGCAAGCCAAACAACGTGTCCGATATGCCCAGCTCTGGCTTGATCGCCGGACCGACGACCGACAGCAGACCCCGGTCGATGAAGTTGAAAATGTAGACGACCGTCAGGGACGTCAGCACATAGGTGCGGTACGGTTTTGCCCCAAAGCCGGTGAGATAGCCGTTTTCCGGCGCTGCGGCGCCGGTCGCGGACGTTGAAGCCATTCTGCAACCCCTCCCCGGGTTGGATGCTTTTTATTGGTTGAGGCCGACTGTAGAGGCAGACTGAGGCAGCGCTAGCCATCAACTGGAAGGATGCAAAAAATGCGGATCGTTATCGGGGACAAGAACTGGTCGTCCTGGTCGATGCGTCCCTGGCTGGTTCTGGCCCGGACCGGCGAGAGCTTTGACGAGGTCATGGTGCGTCTGCGCCGGGAAGACTCTGCCGCCGAAATCGCCCAGCATTCGCCCTCAGGCAAGGTGCCCGCCCTGGTCGACGGCGAGGTAACGATCTGGGATTCCCTGGCCATCTGCGAGTATCTGGCCGACCGTTTCCCCAAGGCCAAACTGTGGCCAGAAGACCGGGTCGCCCGGGGTCTGGCCCGCGCCGCCAGCGCCGAGATGCATTCGGGTTTTCAATCCCTGCGCGGCGAATGCCCCATGGATCTGAAGCTGCGCATCAAGGCGGATCTGACCGAGGCGACGATCAATGATGTACGGCGGATCGTGCGGCTGTGGAGCGACCAGCGCGGCTGGTTCGCCGATCAGGGGCCGTATCTGGTTGGTCAGTGGTCGATTGCCGACGCCTTTTTCACGCCGGTGGCGACACGTTTTCGCACCTACGGCATCGCTCTGTCGGACTATGGCGACGCCGGCGCGGCGGGCCGCTATGCTGAGGCCTTGCTCGAGACGCCGGAATACAAGCGTTGGGAAGATGCCGCCCTGGCCGAGCCCTAAGTCGCGCTTTGGCCCAGCAGGAAGCAGAGGTTCACCAGCGGGAAGATGAAGGGCACGGCGATTGAGCCGTAAAAGCCCAGCCGCCAGGCTGTCTGGCGAAAGCCCGCTACATCCGCCGGCCTGGCCACCCGCTCGGTCCAGGGACCCAGCAGGAAACAGATGTTGGCCACGCCCATCAGCACCAGGAAGCCCGCACCCAGAAACAGGGTCATGGACACCGCGCCCTGCCAGTTTCTCCACATCGGCTTGCCGAAGGCATAGAACATCACCAGGCACAGGCCGTAAGCGAGCCATCCGGCTGCGCCGAGCACGATATTGTAGCGAAGCCGCCGCGCCTGCCACCAGGCCCAGGCATCGCTCGCCGCCCCATCATTCGCTTCACCAGACATGGTCCATCCTCTGACACATCGACCGGCGCACTTTGGACCACCAGGGACCTGCATCGATGGAGGTCGAATGCAGATCCAGAGGATTCGGTCTGACCTGAACTTGGAACGAACCTGCGAGCCCGGCGCTCTATGGCGACCGCCGCCCCGAGAGATGGAAACTGACCTTTCACCAGCAAACGCCCCTGACCTGAGGATCAGATCAACCCCAGCGCCTTGAAGCTGGCCACGCCGTCGCGGCCGACCACCAGGTGGTCGTGGACGCTGATGCGCAGGGTGCGGTGGCGGGTCATGTCGATGTCCGCGGCGGATGGCGTGGGATCGCCCGAGGGATGGTTGTGCACCAGGATCAGGCAGGCGGCTGACAGCTCCAGCGCCCGGCGGACCACTTCGCGCGGATAGACCGGTGCGTGGTCGATCGTGCCCTGACCCAGCACCTCGTCCGCGATCAGCTGGTTTTTCTTGTCGAGGAACAGCACCCGGAACTGCTCACGCGACTCGTTGGTCAGGGCTAGGCGCACATAGGAGAGCAGGGACGTCCACGACGAGATCACCTCTCGCCGGGCGACCTTTTCGAAGCCTGCCCGCACCGCCGCCTCATGCAGGGGCTTGATGTCCATGGCGATCGCCTCGCCGACGCCCTTGACCGTGCGCAGTTCAGGCAAAGAGGCCGACATCACGCCCGCCAGGCCGCCGAACCGGGCGATCAAGGCCTTGGCCACAGGCTTGGTGTCGCCGCGCCGCACCGAGCGAAACAGGAACATCTCCAGCAGTTCATAGTCCGCCAGTCCCGACAGCCCGCTGGTTGCCCGATCCCTCAGGCGCTCGCGGTGTCCATGGTAATGCGGCGCAGGCTCGACCTGCCGCCACAGGTCGATCTGTGACGCGGCGATATCCTCGACCTGGTTCGGTGGCCCCCGCACGAGCGACAATGTTCCGTAAATGTTCCAAAAATGCAAGTCCGGGTCTTGAACGCGCGCGCAAACCCGTTCCTACTGTGTTCCCATGGAAGAAGGGGCGCCGGACCTGCCGCCGCATGACGGCCGCAAGATCATCCATGTCGACATGGACGCCTTCTATGCGTCGGTCGAGCAACGCGACAATCCCTATCTGCGCGGCCGCCCCGTCGCCGTCGGCGGCCAGCAGCGCGGAGTGGTCGCCGCCGCCAGCTACGAGGCGCGAAAGTTCGGCGTTCGCTCGGCCATGGCCTCGGTCACGGCTCTGCGCCAGTGTCCCGAGCTGGTTTTCGTCAAGCCGCGGTTCGAGGTTTACAAGGGCGTCTCGCGCCAGATCCGCGAGATCTTCTCCCGCTACACCCCGCTGATCGAGCCCCTGTCGCTGGACGAGGCCTACCTGGACGTCACCGAAAACCTCAAGGGCATGGCCCTGGCCACCGAAATCGCCCGCGAAATCCGCGCTGCCATCCTGACCGAAACCGGCCTGACCGCCTCGGCGGGCGTCTCGTACAACAAGTTCCTGGCCAAGATCGCGTCCGACTTCAACAAGCCCAACGGCCAGACCGTCATCCCGCCGGAAAAGGCCCTGGCCTTCATCGCCGCTCTGCCGGTCAAGAAGTTCTACGGCGTTGGTCCCGCCACCGCCGCCAGGATGGCCCGTTTCGGCATCGAGACGGGCGGCGACCTGAAAGACCAGAGCCTGGAATTTCTTACCCGCACCTTCGGCAAGTCGGGCGCCTGGTACCACGATCTGGTGCGCGGCATCGATCATCGCGCCGTGCGCCCTGACCGGGAACGCAAGTCGGTGGGCTCGGAGACCACCTTTTTCGAAGACCTGACGGTGGAGGGCCAGATCGAGGCCCAGGTCCGCGCCATCGCCCACGACGTGTGGGGCCGCTGTCAGCGGGGGCAGACCACGGGCCGGACCATCACGCTCAAGGTCAAGTACGCCGACTTCGTGCAGATCACCCGCAGCCAGACCCTGCCGGCGCCGGCGGCGTGTGGCGAGGATCTGGAGCGCGCCAGCCTCGCCCTGTTGCAAGGTGTCTTTCCGCTGGAAAAAGCGATCCGCCTGCTGGGCGTCACGGTGTCCAGTCTGGGCGCCGCCCAGCCCGGTCTCGCCGAAGCCCCCGCTCAGTTCGCTCTGGACCTATAACCCCGCCGGCATAAACAGCCCGGCCGGCGACTGGGTGAAGATCTCGAACCCGGTCTCGGTCACGCCGATCGAGTGCTCGCACTGGGCCGACAGCGATTTGTCGCGGGTCACCGCGGTCCAGCCGTCGGACAGCACCTTCACGTCGAAACGGCCCAGATTGACCATCGGCTCGACGGTGAAGAACATGCCGGGCTTCAGGACCTCGCCCTCGCCGCGCCGGCCATAGTGCAGGACATTGGGGTTGTCGTGGAACACCTGGCCCAGACCGTGGCCGCAGAAATCGCGCACCACCGAACAGCGCTGGGATTCCACGTAAGCCTGGATGGCGTGGCCGACATCGCCCATTCGCGCGCCGGGTTTCACCGCCGCCAGACCGCGCGCCATACCCTCATACATCACCGAGACCAGACGCCGCGCCTTCGGCGAGACCTCGCCCACTAGGTACATACGGCTGGTGTCGCCGTGCCAGCCACCGTCGACGATGACGGTGACATCGATATTGACGATATCGCCTTCCGACAGGCGCAGGTTTGTCCGCCCGCCCGGAATGCCATGGCAGACAACGTGGTTGGGCGAGATGCAGACGGTCTTGCCATAGCCCTTGTAGAACAGGCAGGCGGGCAGGGCGCCGTGCTCAAGGATGAAGTTGCGCGCCAGGTCGTCCAGATATTGCGTCTCGACGCCGGGAACCACGTTGGGCGTCAACATGTCTAGGCACTCGGCGGCCAGCCGCCCGGCCTTGCGCATGCCCTCAAAGCCCTCGGGCCCGTGGATCTTGATATCGGCGCCGCGATAGGGCGCCTCGAGGATTCCGGCGTCGGTCATGGGGTCAATGTCGCAATCTGGCGGCGAAAGTTCAACCTTTGGCCGGCGCGAGCTTTGAATAGGTCTCGGTGGACGCTAGGATCACATGGTTCCGCACCCCGGCTTCGCGATGGACATTGGCTTTCGCATATTCCGGTGAGGTGACCATATCCAGGAACGCCGCCCGCGACGGATACCTGACCAGCACCACATAGTCCCAGCCGTCACCGGCGTCGCCATAGGCCGCGCCCTCGACATCGCCGGCCCACAGCACCGTGCCGCCGCGCTGTTTGATCATGCCCATGGTCGGCTCGCTGTAGCGCACATAAGCCTCCCAGCCCGACCCCGATCCGTCGGTGGCCTCGTCGAGGAACTGCACCAAATTGACCATCACCACCGGCCCCTCGTCGGGCAGGCCGCGCACCAGCGCTTCGTTCAGTTCCTTGGGTTTGTCGCTCATCAGGCGCTCCAGTCGAGGCGCGCGGCGACCGCCACGCTGTTGGTGCTCATTTCGCACGCATAGGCCAGGACTTCCACGCCCTGGCCGACCGCAGCGGACAGGGCGGCGGCAAACTTCGGGTCGATATCGGCCGCCACCGAAAAGGCAGAACAATCCGTGCGCTGAACCAGGAACAGCACCACGGCGCGCTGGCCGCTCTGCGCCACCGCCGCCAGCTCGCGCACATGGCTGGAGGCGCGCAGGGACACGCAGTCGGGAAACTCGGCTAGGCTGGCCTGGCGCATCACTGTGACGTTCTTGACCTCGACATAGGCTGGCGGCCGGTCCGGATGGTCCAGGACGAAATCCACCCGGCTGGCCTGCCCGTAGGGGACTTCGCGGCGGATCGTTTCATAGCCCGCCAGCTCGGCGATCCCGCCTGCGCTCAGCGCCTCATGCACCAGCCGGTTCGAGGCCATGGTGTTGACCCCCACCAGACCTTCGCCCACCTGAATCAGCTCCAGCGTATGGGCCAGCTTGCGCGTCGGGCTGTCCGAGCGCGACAGCCAAACTCGGCTGCCGGGATCCGATACCCCCATCATTGCCCCGGGGTTGGGGCAGTGGGCGGTGATCTCGCCGCCGTCATCCAGCGCCACGTCGGCGAAGAAGCGCTTGTAGCGCCGCAGCAGCGTCCCGCCGGTCAAGGGTTGGGGAAAGTCCATGGGCAGGCCTTAGCGAGCGCGCTCCAGACAGGAAAGGGGTTCAAAGTCCCGCAGACCGTTGCGGCCATCCGCCAGCCTGATAGTTAGGACCCCATGGCTGACCAACTCTCCCGCGTGACCTGCGCCGTCCTCATCATCGGGGACGAGATCCTCTCCGGTCGCACCCAGGACACCAACCTAAATTCCATCGCCCGGTACCTGGCCCAGTTCGGCATCGATGTGCCCGAGGCCCGGGTGGTCGGCGACATCGAGTCCGAGATCGTCGGCGCCATCAACCACCTGCGCACGACCTACGACTATCTGATCACCACCGGCGGCATCGGCCCCACCCACGACGACATCACTGCCGACTGCGTGGCCGCAGCCTTTGGGGTCGCCCTGCACGAGGACCAGAGCATTCTTGACCTGCTGTCGGCCCGCTGGGAGCTGACGCCCGCCCGCCGGCGCATGGCCCGTGTGCCGGACGGCGGCTTTCTGGTGAAGAACCCGGTGCAGGGCCCGCCGGGCTTTGGCATCGAGAACGTCTTCGTCCTGGCCGGCGTGCCATCGATCATGCGCGGCATGCTGGAAGATGTGGGGCCGCGCTTGCGCCCCGGCGCCGTCACCATCTCGAAGACCCTGCGCGTCGACGGCTCGGGCGAGGGCGTCATCGCCGCCCCGCTGGAAGCCACGGCCAAGGCCCACCCGGACCTGTCCCTGGGCAGCTATCCCTTCTTCGGCCCGGAAGGCTTTGGCTCGAACCTGGTCATCCGCGGCCGCAACGCCGCCGAGGTCGAAGCGACGTTTGAGGAACTGCAGGTCGCCTTGCGCGCCGCTGGCATCGACAAGCTGACCCCCGTTATAGCCACCTAGCAACCTCCGAAATCCGTCCGTCCCGGCGAACGCGCGGGGTGAGCGAATGAGGCGTTCACTCACGTGTCGGTGCGCGTGTCATCCCACTGGTTGGCCTTGGCGTAACCGCACAGCCAGTTCAGCGCAAAATGCCGCTCGGCGGCGATGGATCGCACGATCTCCCATTCGGCGGGTGCAAGGTCTCGATAGGCCTTGCCCAGGGCGCCGAAATCCCCGTCGATCACCGTCACATCGCCCCGCCGGCCGGCCTCGGCGGCGACATTGCGGACGATGTCATCAAAGCTCTTGATGCCGTCTGCCGCATGGTCCGGGTTTTCCGGAAAGGCGTCTCCCCGTTCGGTCACAAAGCGGGTGCGGCTGCGCCAGTGCCACAGCTCGGCCAGCTTGCGGGCCTTCTCGATCTCGATGGCGGGGCGAAGCCTAGCGCCCCCGATCGTCTCCATCAGGCCGGCAGCCGGATACAGGGTCAGCACATCGTGCGAGATCTGGGTGTCAAAGGCGGGCGGGGCGTCCAGCGCCCCCAGCGCCCAGATAAGGGCCGCGAAGGCTTCAATCCGCCAGGTCGCGTCGGCCTGGTCCTGGGCCTTCAGAGTCACCGCGTCGGCTTTCAGGACCTTCTGCTCCCATGGCGACAGGGCCCGCTTCAGCTCGCCCATGGCCGCCAGGGTGTCCTGGCGATAGGCCACGGCGCTGGCCTTGAAGCCGTCCTGCTCAACCTTGGGCCACTCGCTCATCCACGCCTTCAGCACCTCGCGCGGCGGCGCGGCCTGGGCATAGGCCACGACGAACTTCAGCGTGATCGCCCGAATGGCGGCGGTCTTTGCATCTGGGGTCTTCTGGCCGGCCATGTCGCGTCCCATAAAGCTAGGCGCGCTTCATAGCGTGAATTTCACGCCCGTGCAGGACAATGGACGTCGCCGCCCGCCGCCCCTATGGTCGGCCCATGCGGACGTGGCGGAACTGGTAGACGCACCGGACTTAAAATCCGTTGGGCCGCAAGGCCTGTGCCGGTTCGATTCCGGCCGTCCGCACCAATGCCAGAAACCCCGCCGCGCCCCCAAGGCTGAGGCGCGGCGGTTTGGCTTCTAGGTCGCCGGTTGCGGGTGCAGGAACAGCCCGCCGGTCGGGAAGTCTGGCTTGAAGACCTTGTGGCAGGACTCGCAGGCGTCGACGATCTGGCCGTTGGCTGTGATCAGCGCCGGCAGGTCCTTGGCCTTGGCGGCGGTGCGGGCTGCCTGCGCCGCCGTGATCATCTGGTTGGCGCTGGCTTTCCATTCAGGGCGCGCCGACCATTCCATGTCGGTCGGGCCCGTACCGCCCAGCTGGATCAATGTGCCCGCCGAGGCCAGTGAAACGGCGTGGTTTTCCAGTTGATACCAGTCTTCGTCGGTCTTGGGCGCATGACCCGCTTTCTCAACGTGCCAGAGCAATTCGCCCGGCTGGTCGACGATCATCACCATCATTTCGTTGATGCTGAAGACCGGCGTGGGTCCGGCGGGTGCGACCGCTTCCGGCGCGGCGGCTTCTTGCGCGGGCTTGCAGGCGCCCAGCAGGCCGATGGAGCCGATGGCGAGAACGCAAAGCGATAGTTTGAGACTGACAGTCATGGATTGTCCTTTCTTGGTCGAGCCTCCCAACGGCTCCTGGGTCCGCACGATTAAGGGTGTCGGATAGCTGGAAGGGTATCGCGTCAGGGAGGCGGGCGGTTTGCTCCAGATCAACGTCGGCGAACGCCGTTCGTTGCGTGGCGCCGTCAGTTTACAATACCTCCATTCCGACCAAGCGGGTGATGAAGCTCGTCATCGACCCGGCGGCCACGGCTCTGTGGGACAAGGCCGGCTCGATCGACACCCTTCAAGGGACCATCATCAAGACGCCAACGACCGAAGAAGGCTGGCTGGCGGCCGAGCAGGAAGCGGCCACCGTCGTCGAGGGCGGCAACCTGATCCTGTTGCCCGCGCGGGTGCGCAAGCTCAATCCCAAGGACGAGGACTGGACCAAGTTTGCAAACAAGATGATCGAACTGGGTCTGGCGGAGAAGGCGGCCGTCGAGGCCAAGGACGGCCAGAAAATGTTCGATATCGGCGGACGCCTCTACGAAGAGGCCTGCACGGCCTGTCACACGAAATATCTGGTGCCGTTCCTGCCCAAGACCTGACCGGCGCCCAACCTGCACCTTTCGGCCTGAACCGGCGGCGACTGTGCCGCGACGGGACGGGCCTCGATGGACGCGACCGCGATCACCACCAGCCATCCGCTGCGGCGCGCCAGCGACCACGCGCCGTCCCAGCGCGTCAAGATGCGCTTTGTCGGTCTGGCATGGTTCTTCGCCATGTCGATGGTCGTCGCCCTGGCCGGACCGCTGTTTGTGGTCTTCTTCGGCCTGGGTGTGGTCAGCGCCTTTGGTCTGCGGTGGATGGTCGTGGTCTAGGGCCGCTTCATCGCCTCGCTCAGAACATAGGCCCGGACATCCTCGACCTGCGACGGCGTCAGGAACGGCTTGAAGGCCGCCATGCCGCGAGAGGCGTTCTTGCCGTCATAGACAATGCCCTGCCAGTCTTGCGGATTGATCAGCATGGGCGAGCGCCTCAGATTCGGCAGGAACTGGCCCGACGCATTGGGGCTATGGCAGACTAGGCAATAGTTGGCATAGAGCAGGGCGCCCCTGCCCACATCGCCGCTGGAGGTGATTTCCTTCAGGTCCAGGGACTCGGTGGCAGGCACGACATAAGCCGGCGCCGTGGCCTTGCCGCCTATCTTGAAGACCAGGATGCGGCCGTCCAGCTTGGGCGTCTGCGGCAAGAAAAACGCCGCCGAGGTCGGGCCCGAGCCGCCTGCGCCGACCAGAACCGCCAGGTACTGCTCGCCGTCGATCTCGTATGTCATGGGCGCAGCGACAATGCCCTGGCCGGCGGACGGGGACTTCCAAAGCGCCTTTCCGTCGTGGGCTGCGTAGGCGGTCAGCACGCCTTCGGCGTCGCCCTGGAACACCAGGCCGCCGCCGGTGGCCAGCACGCCGCCGTTCCAGAAGTAGTTGTTCTTCACCGTCCAGCGGGCTTCCTGCTTGACCGGATCCCACGCCACCAGGGCGCCGGTCAGGTAGAGGCGGGTCGCTTCACGCGCGGCGTCGGTTTCGGCAAGGCCGTTCAGGTCGCCGCGCACGGCGGTGTTCCAGGCTCCCGCCTGGTATTTGTAGTTCGGCGCGTTCTCATACGAGAACGGCACGCCCATGGCCGGAATATAGACCAGGCCTTCGCGCGGGCTGTAGGCCATCGGGTGCCAGTTGTGGGCGCCATAGGGGCCCGGCATGCTGTTCATCGCCGCCTTGGTTTCATAGTGGGCGCCGGTGGCTTCGACAGGCCGCCCATTGGCGTCGATGCCGGTGGCCCAGGTGACGGCTGCGTAAGGCTTGGCCGAGATGAACTTCCCGTCCTTGGCGTCGATAACGTAGAAAAAGCCGTTCTTGGAGGCCTGCATGACCACCCGGCGCGAGGCGCCGTTCAGGGCCAGATCGGCCAGCATCAGGGGCTGGTCGGCGTCAAAGTCCCACGAGTCGTTGGGCGTCACCTGATAGTGCCAGACATAGGCGCCAGTGTCGGCGTTGACCGCCACGATCGACGACAGGAACAGGTTGTCGCTCTTGCCGTCCGACCGGGCGGCGGGCGACCAGGGCGTGCCGTTGCCGACCCCGAAATAAACCAGGTTCAGATCTGGATCATAGATGGTGGCGTCCCAGACCGTGCCGCCGCCGCCAGTCAGCTTCCAGCCCTCGCCGGGCCAGGTCGGCGCTGCGTGGTCCTTCAGCGCGCTGTCCGAGGCCTCGCCGTCGGCCGCGCCCGTAGGATTGGGCGTTGTATAGAAGCGCCAGACCTTGGCGCCCGTGCGCGCGTCATAGGCGGTGATATAGCCGCGCACGCCGTATTCAGCGCCCGAATTGCCGATCAGCACCCGGCCTTTCACGACCCGCGGCGCCTGGGTAATGGTATAGGGCTTGGCGTTGTCGGTGGTCTGCACCGACCAGACCTTGTGGCCGTTCTTGGCATTCAGAGCGACCAGACGCCCGTCCAGCGTGCCGACATAGACATTGCCGCCCCAGGCAGCGACGCCGCGGTTGACCACGTCGCAGCAGGCCTGAAAGCCCTTGGCCCGGTCAACGCCCGGATCGTAACTCCACAGTTCCCTGCCGGTCTTGGCGTCATAGGCGTGGACCTTGGACCAGCTGGTGGTCGCATACAGGATGCCGTCGACCATGATTGGCGTGGCCTCCTGGCCGCGATCGGTGTCGAACTGTCCGTACCAGGCCAGACCCAGCTGGCCGACCGTGGTCGCGTTGATCTTGTCGAGGGGGGAAAAGCGTTGCTCGGAATAGGTGCGGCCGTAAGACAGCCACTCGCCATTTTTCTCCGCGGCGACGATGCGTTCGGCGTTAACCCCGCCTCGACCGCAGGCGCCAAGCAGGAGCGAAACCGTCAGTCCCGCGACAAGTCCGAAGTGCTTCATCATGACGATTCCCCAGGTTTCTATTGAACCTTTTGACCATCCATAGCAGTGTTAGGGACGGGGCGTACAGACCCGGCCTGGCCTCGACCGACGACAAGGAGAACCTTGCATCGTCCAGCGAGTGACGGCAGGGTTACGGTAACGACGATGCCACGACGCCCGATAGGCGTTGAAGGCGACGTTATCGTAAAATGAGGAGGAAACGACACCATGCTGAAAAGCAAAATTTCGCTGAGTCTGCTTGCGATCGGCGCGGTATTGGCCGTGGCCGCGCCGGCGACTCTGACCCAGGCTCAAACGCCTGCGCTGCCGTCATCCACGGCGGCCGGACCGGCTGATACTGTGTCGGGCTATTACCGCGGAACCATTGCGGGCGGACCCAATGATGGACAGGCCGTTGTGGTCACGGTGGTAAAGCAGCGCCCGGACAAAATTCAGTTCAAGACGAACAAGCCGAGCATCCGCGACGCCGACAGCATGATCAAGATGGATGGGACCAAGCTGGTTCCGGCCGAGGGCTCGACCCTGGTTTTCAGCTTCGACACCGCGGCCAACCCGATGAAGCTTGAGTACAAGGACGGCGCCGGCGGCACGTTCACCGGAGCCAAGATCTAGCCTTTACGAACCTCACCGATGCATCTGGCCGGCCGCGGGATTGACCTGCGGCCGGCCATTTCTAAGAGCGCTATTCGCTCTCGCCGATTTCCGCGAGGACCTCGGCGTTGTGCTCGCCCAGCTGGGGCGGGTGACGGCGGATATTGGCGGGCGTCTTTGAGAACCGTAGCGGCGGCCGCATGGCGTTGTAGGTCCCGGCCTTCGGGTGCTCATATCCCTGGAAAAAGTCGACGGCCGCCAGATGCGGATCGTTCGGCAGGTCGTCCATCCGGTTCAGTTTCACGACCGGAATGTTCAGCGGCATCAACAGGTCCAGCCACTCCTGTGTGGGCCGCGTCTCGGTGATCTCCTCGACCATGCCGTAGAGCTCGCCGATGTGGCGGGTGCGGGTTTCGTAATCCTTGAAGCGCGGATCGTTCGACACCATTCCCGGCTTGCCGGCCAGGGCGAAGAAGTCGTCCCACTGCTTGTTGTTGTAGGGCATCAAGCCGATGTAGCCGTCGGCGGTGGCGAAGGGCTTGCGGTTGGCGTTGGCCACGCGGGTGTAGCACCAGGGACCGAGTGGCGGCTCGTACACATGACCAAAGAAGTGCTCGGCCAGGGTAAAGCTGGTGATGCACTCGAGCATGGGCACCTCTACGAACTGTCCCTCACCGGTCTTCTGCTTGTGGAACATCGCGGCTAGCACAGCCTGGGCCATGAACAGGCCCGAGATCTTGTCGGCGGCCAGCGTCGGCACATAGCGCGGCGTCGGATTGCCATCGACGCGGTTTAACAGGTCGGCCATGCCGGATCCGGCCTGGATCAGATCATCATAGGCCGGCAGGCCCGCATAGGGCCCGTCAGAGCCGTAGCCGGCGGCGTGCACATAGACGATATCCGGCTTTATGGCCGCCACGTCCTCATAGGAAAACCCGGCGCGTTCCAGACCGGCATAGCGGACATTGGCGGTGAAGACATCGGCGGATGCGATAAGCTTGCGCAGGATTTTCTTGGCTTTTTCGTCTCGCAGATCGAGTTTCACTGACCGTTTGTTGCGGTTGATGGTCATGAAAATAGGACCCAGGTCGCGGGTCTCGTCATTGGGCGTGTCGCCCGCCCATCGCATCACGTCACCGCCTTCGCCGCGGTCGGTAAGCGGGCTTTCGATCTTGATGATGTCGGCCCCCAGATCGCCCAGCATCTGGGTCGCATAGGCGCCAAGCACCACGCTGGTCATGTCGACAATCCGGACGCCTGCAAGCGGCCCGGTGGCTTTGGATTCAAGATCGCGAACGCGGGGCAGGGGAGGCTCTCCTTACGGCTTTCAGGCTGGCGGCTTCCCTACAACAAAGCCCCGGTCAGCGCCAATCGACGGTTTGTGGTCAGGCAGGGCGGTGGGGCCGAGCCGACTTCCCGCGAGGGTTGATCCGTCCTATGTTAGACACGAGAGTCCGTTTTTGGAGGCGGCCATGTCCCAGTCCAAACTTGCTCGCCGTTTCCTGCTCAGTGCGTGTGCTTCGGCGATAATGACAGCCAGCGCGCTTCCCGCCACCGGCCAAAATGCAGCCTATACGCCAAGCGTAACCGAAGTTTCGCCCGCTGTGACCCGGGTTGACCCGCTGATCATCCGGGCGCCGCAGATGGTCCCCCAGGTCGGCGGTGACGCCAGCGACCTGCGCGGCTGCATCGGCAGTGATGTGCTCTGGGACATGCGACACGGGTTTGCGGTGACCGATGAGGCCGACCTGCTGGTGCGGGCGGAACTGGCCTATGACCGTGCCTACCGCGACGTACAGAACCCGCCCAAGGGAGAGGAGGCAGCTTCACGCGCCAGGTTGCTTGAGGCCGAACGCAGCCTCGCGGATGTGCAGGACGTACTGCGCCGACTGCCCCAGGGTGCGCCCTACAGGCAGATCGTCGAGGCGCACGCAGCAGAGCGGACCCACAATGCCGGCGTCCAGGGCATCTATGTGCCCGACGAATACCGAGATCTGGGGATCAGCGACATCGCCGCCGCCCAGCGCCAGGAAGCCGGCGCAACGGTGCTGCACATCACGGGGGTAATCCACAACACCCGCCAAAGGGCGATCAGCGTGCCACCGCTGTGGTTCGCGGCTGTGGGTCGTAACGGCGACACGCTGAAGGCCCAGCAAATGGCGCCTGAACACAGGGCCCGCATTCCCGCCGGTGGAACCGTACCCTTCACCTTCGACCTCAAGCAGGTTCCGGGCGATCCGGCGCGGGCAGCAGTCACCTTTGCGCCGGAAAACCGGGGGCCCCAGGTGCTTCCGCCGCAACTGGGATGCGGAGGGCAGTCCTTCGCCATCGGCCGCGTCAGCACGAGGTAGCAGCCCTCATAACCGGGTTTCTGACATCGCACCGAAATCTTGGGCCCGTAGCCTGAACGCCGATGACTTTGCAGGGAGGGACCAGAGTGATCCGCGCCAGCCTCGCAAGGCAGGTCACAATCAGTCTTTGCGCAGTGGCGTTGGCCGCCGCGTTGAACCCGTCTGCCATTGCCCAGACACCGCGCGCCGCGGATCAGGACGTAACCACCGTATCGCCCTTGATCATCACGGCGCCCCAGGTCGGCGAAGGCGCCACCTATTTCACGCCTGAAGCCCTGGCCGAAGCCGCTCATACCTCTCGTCAGGAAGGGATAGATATGCGCTCGGCGGCCCAGCAGTGCCATGGCGCCTCGGTCAACGACTCCATGCGTCCGCCTCACACCGAGGATCGCGGCGACTTTGATCTTGAGGCCCTGTACGACACCGAAGGCAAAGCTCAGCTGGCTGTCTGGCGTGCGTCGGAAAAGGCTGAAACGGCGACAAAGGGCGCTCTGGACGCCCGGGCCGCGGCCGCACGTGGAGCCGGAACCGAGGCGGCCGCGGTTACTGCCGAGCTTGCCCGACAGGCGGCGGTCAAGGCCTTTCAGGACGCTCAGGCGGCAGTCACTGAAGCCCATCGTCGGGTGGCCGACCTGCAGGAACTGGCTGCCGAGCATGTCGGCGGCGACGTTATCCTGATGCAGACTCTGCAAATGGGTAAATACGTTGCAGGTTGCACCTTCATAGGGCCCGGACAGCTGGCGCCCGGCACGCGCTGTGACGCGCCGCCTGAAGACATGCGCCAGTTCGCTTCCCGTGTGCAGGAGCGCACCGCCGAGCGGGCGGCGAACGGCGGTCAACAGACGCTGTTCGTGCCAGATGAATTCCGCGATCTGCACCTAAGCGAGATCCAGGCCCATGAACGGCAAGAGGCCGGCGTTACCGTGCTGCGGATAACCGGCAAGATCACCAATCCTCGCAAGAGTGCGATCGCCGTGCCGCCGCTGTGGGTTTCGGCGCTCGACCGTTACGGCACGTCGCTGGCGTCTCAACAAATCGAGGCGCCGCGCCGGCAGGGGCGCATCCCGGCCGGCGGCAGCCTGGTCTTCACCTATGCGGTCAAACCCTACCCGGACAAGACATCCCGAGCTTCAGTCACTTTTGCGCCGTTCCACCGGGTTCCGGCCAATCTTGGCCCCAGCGCCTTCTGCCCCGCTTGAATCTGTCGAAACTCAGCTTGAGCTTTGGCTGGGTTTACGGTTCCCTGCACGCACCTTCACCGATTGGAATGACCGTCATGTTCAAGTCCGCCGCCGTCTTTATCGCCGCCTTGGCTGTCGCCGCATCGGCTCATGCCGCCACGCCGCGCGACAGTCTGCTCGTCAAGTCGGACTGGCTGGCCCAGCACGCCTCGGACGCCAACCTGGTGATCCTGCATTCGGGCTCTCCGGCTGATTATGCCGCAGGTCACATCCCCGGTGCGCGCCTTGTGCCGCAGGGCGGTCTTGCCGCGGCGCCGGCCGCTTCCGGCGGCTTGACCCTGGAGCTGCCGACGGCAGCAGACTTGCGCACCCAGCTGCAGGACCTGGGCGTGTCTGACAATTCCCGCGTCGTCATCTATGCGGCGGGCAACCAGATTCCGGCCGCCACTCGTCTGGTCTACACCCTCGACGCCGCCGGGTTCGGCGACCGGGTCTCGCTGCTGGACGGAGGACTGGCCGAATGGAAAAAGACCGGCCACGCAACCAGCACCGAGGCGACGCCCGCCCATGCCGGCGTGCTCGGCCCCATCACCCTGCAACCCAGGTCCGTTGACGCCGACTTTGTGCGCGGCCACCTGCAGGCCCCGGGCTATACGGTGGTCGATGCACGGGCGAGCAACTTTTACGACGGATCCCAGGCCGGCTCGGCCCAGGGCGCCAACCCCAAGAAGGGTCACATCCCCGGCGCCAAAAGCGTGCCGTTCAGCAGCGTGACCACACTCGATGCGGACTTGAAGTCGGCCGACGAACTGGCCGCCGTATTCGCCAGCGCCGGCGTCAAGACCGGCGATCACGTCATGGTCTATTGCCACGTGGGTCAGCAGGCGACCGCCGTGCTGTTTGCTGCCCGCACCCTTGGCATTGATGCAAAGCTGTACGACGGCTCTTTCCAGGACTGGTCGGCGCGGGACCTGCCGGTGGAAAATCCCTCCGCCGGCGCCGCGCCCGCTGCTCAGTAGACCGGTTCGATATACCAGCCTGTCAAGCCGACGAAGGTAAGGCCCAGGTCGTGAACCGGCCCGCTATCAGGGCTCTGGCGGGTGACGAACTTGTAGGCGCCGTTTTCGACGGTTTCGAACATCCACTCGGCCCCATCCAGACCGTGAGCGCATTCCGCCCCCGCCATCCCGTTCAGCGGGCCGCCGTTCAGGACCGTGGACAGCGCCGCGCTTTCGGCTGTGGTCAGCGGACGGTCCAGCCTCTGAGCTGACAGACCCGGCCTGCGTCCGCCGCCTGTGCCGGTCAGCTCGCGGGCGGACAAAAGCCAGGTCCCGTCGCGTTGTTCGGTGACCCGGATGAAAATCGCGCCATGGAACGACCGCAGCCAGGTAAACCGGACCACGCGTCGCGGACCATCCTGCTGCTTCGACAGCTGGTAAAGCGAAGGCTCGCCCGCCGCCTGCCACTGGGTGAAGAACCAGTCGGCCTCGACAGAAGTGACAACGGGCCGGTTCGTGCCCGGGCCATCGCCCCCCGGTGACGGGCAGGACATGGCCGCGGGCGCAAGATCGCCGGGGCTGAGGTAGTCGCTGGCACGGCTCGCCGCCTGGCCGCCCGTGACCAAGGCGAAAAGACCGATAAGCGGTAAAGCGGATCTATTCGGCATCGACTGATGGAAGTGCCTTACTAGTGTCCTCCACCGCTGTCAGCGCCGATGTGGTCCGCGCCGCTATCATGGCTCGAGTGGATATGGCGATCTCTATAGACATCGGATGCCGGAATGCCGTCGTCGACCATCCCAATACGTTCGGATCGACTTTTTGCATCGCGGCGGGCCTTGTTGTCTCGAGCGCTGGCCCAGAGGTAGCCGGCGATAGGAACGCCAACAATCAGAGCAAGAATGATCATGCCTTCAATCATTGGTCATTCTAACGCGTTGTCGCCACAGACCAAGCCCCGCCCGTGCTGTCACGCCTCTGTCGCGAAACCACCCTATGTCCCGCCTCATGTCGGGGGACGAGTCTTTCAGATCAGATATGGTGTCTTGCCGGACCGCCTTCATATCTGACGTGCATCTGGGTACGCGCGGCTGTCAGGCCGAGCTGCTGCTCGACTTCATCAAGGTGCTGGAGTGCGACACCCTCTACCTCATAGGCGATATCATCGATGGCTGGAAACTGAAGTCCGGCTGGTACTGGCCCCAGGCCCATAACGATGTGGTGCAAAAGGTACTGCGCATGGCCCGGCACGGCGTGAAGGTGATCTATGTGCCTGGCAATCATGACGAGGGCGCGCGCGAGTTCTGCGGCGTGCACTTCGGTGGCGTGATCGTGGCGCGCGACGCCATCCACGAGGCGGCCGACGGCAAGCGTTACCTGGTCACACACGGCGATGAGTTCGACGGGGTCGTTCAGCACGCGCGCTGGCTCGCCTTCCTGGGCGATTGGTCCTATCGCACGCTGCTGGCCGCTAACACCTGGTTCAACCATGCCCGTCGGGCCATGGGGTTTGGCTACTGGAGCCTGTCGGCGTTTCTCAAGGTGAAAGTCAAAAACGCTCTGCAGTTCATCGAGAATTTCGAAGCCGCCGTTGCCGAGGAAGCCCGCCGCCGCGGCGTTGACGGGGTGATCTGCGGCCACATCCACAAGGCCGAGATGCGCCAGATTGACGGCGTGCTCTACGTCAATGACGGCGATTGGGTGGAAAGCTGCACCGCTGTGATCGAGCATCACGACGGATCGCTGGAAATTCTCGACTGGAGTCGCCGACTGCCGGCGCGCGGGCCCGCCGTGGCGACGTCACAGACCGGCGAGCCTATCGCCGCCTGAGCCGCCTGCTAAAAGGCCCAATGAACTATCGTCACGCCTTTCACGCCGGCAACTTCGCCGACGTTCTCAAGCACGCCGCGCTGGCCCAGTGCCTGCGCCTGATGGACGGTCCGCTGCAGATCATCGACACCCACGCCGGCGCCGGCGTGTACGACCTCGAAGACGGTCCGGCCAAAAAGTCGGGGGAGGCGGAGCGTGGCATCGCACGTCTTGCCGCAGACGCGCGAGCGCCGGGTGCGTTCGGGCCTTTGATCAAGGCTGTCCGGGGGCTCAATCCGGGTGGCGGCGTGCGGTTCTATCCCGGCTCGCCGGCGCTGATTTGCGGGCTGATGGGCAAGGACGACCGGCTGACCGCCTGTGAGCTTCGCCCCGACGATTTCGGGTTGCTGTCGGCGTGGATGGGGCGTTTCTGTCCGCGTGGGGCGGCGATGCAGGTCGACGGCTTCGCCACGGCCGCAGCCCAGACTTCTGGCGCCGGACAATTGCTGGTGCATATCGACCCGCCGTTCGAGCAACCTGGCGACTATGAGCGCTGCGTCGACACGGCGCTGTCGGTCACGGGGCGCCGGCCCGGTGCGACGGTGATGATCTGGCTGCCGCTCAAGGATCTGGAAACGTTTGACCGTTTTCTGCGACTGCTGGAAGCCCGCCGCCCGCCGCCTGTCCTCATCGCCGAACTGCGCCTTCGTTCCCTTGTCGACCCGATGGCGATGAATGGTTGCGCCTTGATCATCCTGAACCCGCCCACCGGTCTGGAGGCCGAACTTGAGGTTATTTGCCGCTGGAGCGCTCAAAACTTGGGCGATTCCGGCGCGCAAAGCAGCGTTTGGGCGCTGTAACGCGCCTGTCACGCCGCTGTCGCGTTATCGCGACGCGCAGGGTGGTATGTTGCGCTGCACAATCCCGATCGCCGAGGAGCAGATCAATTGTCCTGGATGACTGGTAAGATTTCGACCGACGCCACGGCTAAGGCCGAAAAGGCGCTAAGCCTTCCTATCGGTCGGCCTCGCCACTTTGGTTCGCCTACGCCGGGGTGACGGCGGAAGCGGTGACCTGGTGGTGGATGAACCAATGGATGAAGCCGATGAACCTGGAGGCGATGAAGTGGCCCCGGATCGCGCCGCCGCTCGAAACTCCGCTGGCGGACTCAAAACTGGCTGAACCTTTTATCGAGGCGGCCAATGCAGACATCTCGCCCGTCATGGCGGCGCTGGAACCGGTGTCCGAGGCGATCGAGGCGGTCATGGACACAACGATGCAGGTCGTTCAGACCGAGCCCGACGATCTGACAGTGCTTGTGGGGATAGGGCCGACGCTGGCTACCAAGCTGGGCGATTTGGGCATCAAGACTTACGCAGACATCGCAGCCTGGACAGAGAGCGATGTGGAGACCTTCGACAAACAGCTGAAGCTGCTGGGCCGGATCACGCGCGATGGCTGGATCAATCAAGCCAGACAATTGGCGGAAGCGGCGGCTTAACCTGCCGCCATGCTCGCATGGGTAGCTTCCATCAGGCCGGCCATCGCCAGCCGTCGCGGTGTGTCGCAGCCGTAGACCATTACGGAACGTGTCACGCGACGGACACTCTTGATCGTCTCGCGGGCCCAACCGAGAAATTCGGCGTCACCGCTCAGGGCGCATGGACAGGTGACTGAAATTGCCTGCAATCCGTTGTCCCTAAAAGAGCTTGTGACCCTTGGCGTGTCGCCAGAAAGATGCCCGACGACCAGAAGACTGGCCGGCTTTATCAGCGAAATCGCCGACAGAAGCGGTCCTTGCGGGACATCCTCTATGTCGCATATCTCGCAGATCACGCCTCGCAGCACTTGCTGGCGCGCCTGATCAAACGCCGACTTGATCAGTTTGCGGCCCTCGACCGTCGATAGCGACACATAGGACACCGGCATGATCAGGCTAAGTGTGCCGGCCGATTGAAGATCCGACTTGAGACGGGCGCCCCCGCGCGAAAAGGTGGCCATGTCGATTTTCAACAGGTTCGCCCGGGTCAGGGCGCGTATCTCGTCCGGCGACAGCTCCTTTTCGGTTTCAATATCGATGACGCGGCGGCCCAGCCGATAGCCGATCCGGGTGTTGCCCCGAAGTTCAAAGACCGGCTCAAGCTTGCACGAGACCCGCACGCGTTTGCCGTTACCGGCGATAAACGGAGACCAGCGGTCCGGCGACAGCAGGGTCGGATCGGCTTGGGCTTCGGCCGCAATACGCGCGGCATGGGCCTCGCGCGCTTCGCCTTCGACTGCGGGCTTTGGATCGATGGGCACGGCGGTCAGGTAATTGCCCTGCAGGCCAGTGACCCGAAGCACTGTCAGTGAGCCGGGCTTCACTGCGCCAAGGAGATGGGACAGGACTTCGCGCAAAGCTCGCAGGCAGATGGCCTGGGCGCCAAACGGGCCCAGGTCCGGCTGGGCGACCAGGAAGTCGGTCTCCGAGATGCGGGACAGATAACCGTTAGGCCCCAGGTTCCGCCCGATGACTTTTTCGACCTGTTCATAGACGCCTTCGCGCCGACCTTGCCAGCGGTCCCCGAAAGCGTCGACGATAGTGTCGAGACTGATGACATTCACCAAGCCGTCGCTGAGCGCGGAGGTTTGCCGCAAGGGCGCCAGCGCATCTGGATCGCTGGCGCGGAAGTGCTTGGGCCCTGGACCTGGCAAGGGGGTGCTCATTTTGGGCGCGGTGGACGCAGAAAGTTACCGGCCACCCTAAGAGCCGTAGTGAAATTCGCATTAAGCGTGCGTTGTCTCGCCGCACCTCAGTGTTTCAGTCCAAAGGCCTCCAGCAGAGCGTCCGCGCCGGCCCCGGGTGGCAGGAGCCCGGCGCGGACACGCGCTTCAAGGGCGGGAACGAGAGCGGCGACGGTGGGGCTGGTGCGAAGCGCCGCTTCCAGCCGGTCGGTCACCTGACTCCACATCCAGCGGGTGTTCTGGTCCGCGCGCCGCCCTTCGCGTTCCCCGGTGGCGGTCAGAATTTCCCGATGGCGTTCGATCTGTGACCAGACCTGCTCGATGCCCTCGCCCGTTTGGGCCGAAGCTGTCAGAACCGGCGGCGTCCAGTTGCGCGAGGCCGGTTCCAGGATGTGCAGGGCGGCGCGATAATGCTGGGCTGAACGGCGCGCGAGAGGCGGGTCGATATCGGACTTGTTGATGACAATGGCGTCGGCCAGTTCAATCAGACCCTTCTTGATACCCTGCAGTTCGTCGCCACCGGCCGGAATCAGCAGGGCCAGAAAAAAGTCCACCATATCGGCAACCATGGTCTCGGACTGTCCGACGCCGACGGTTTCCACAATGATCACGTCAAAGCTCGCCGCTTCGCACAGCAGCATCGCCTCGCGCGTCTTGCGCGCCACGCCGCCGAGGGCGCCGCTGGCCGGGGAAGGCCGGATAAAGGCGGCGGGGTCAACGGAAAGACGCTCCATGCGGGTCTTGTCGCCGAGGATCGAGCCGCCCGTGCGGCTGGACGACGGGTCGACCGCGAGGACGGCGACCTTGTGACCCCGGCCGGTCAACATCAGACCCAGGGCCTCGACGGTTGTCGACTTGCCCGCACCGGGAACACCTGTGATGCCGACCCGCTGGGCCCGCCCGGTGTGGGGCATGAGTTGCTCAAGCAGCGCCCTGGCCGCCACCGCATGGTCGGCGCGACGGGATTCTATGAGGGTTATGGCGCGCGCCAGAGCTGTGCGGTTTCCGGAGAGGATCTGCTGGCCCAGGGATGTCATCTCAGCGTCCCGGAACAGGGACTAACGCGGGGCAGGCAAGGCAGAGCCTGAAAGGGCCGCCACCGCCGCATTTACAAAGGCGGTCCGCCGGGCGCCGGACGGGCGCTCCGAAGCGGTATTCCAGGCGCTGTTAGTGACAATCACGATTTTCCTGGCGGGGTTTATGTAGATCATCTGGCCGAAAATGCCCTGCGCCTCATAGGTGTTGTCGGGCTCGATCCACCAGAAATAGCCGTACTGCTGGGCTCGTGCGCCGGCAGCCGGGGGAGGCAGGGCGTTCACGGTCGCCTGGGCGATCCAGCCGTCCGGCAACTGACCTGCCCCGCCGTCAAGCATGTACTGTCCCATGCGGCCGTAGTCGCGCAATGTCATGCTGATGCAGCAGCCACCACGTTCGTGACCGGAACTGTCGAGCATCCAGATGCCGTCCTGCTCCATGCCATAGGGCTTCCAGATCTTTTCGGACGCGTATTCCGACATGGTCTTGTGAACGGCATTGGACAAGAGAATACCGGCCAGGTCGGTCTCGCCGGTCTTGTAGACGAAGCGCGTTCCCGGCGCATACTGCCTCGGCAGGTGGCTCATATAGGTGACGGTCGTGTTTTTGCCTGGAACGAGCGGGCCCTGATCCGACAGGGCGACATCGGATTTTGGATCGCTGTAGTCCTCATTCCAGCGAACCCCGGACGTCATGGTGATGAGGTGCCGGACCGTCACGCCGTCATAGGCGCTGCCAGCCAGTTCGGGGATGTAGGTAACAACCTGGTCATCGAGGTTCTTGATGAAACCATCCTTGATGGCCGCGCCAATCAGGGTCGAGGTAACCGACTTGGCCACCGAGAACGATGTCCAGCGGTCTGTGGACGTGCGACCCAGCCCGTAGCGTTCGAGGACAATTTTGCCGTCCTTCAGGATCAGCAGGCCCGAGATGTGATCCGCCTCCATCATCGCCTCGGGCGTCCAGGAAAGGCCCTGGTAGGTGAAGGCAATCTGAGGCTCGGGCCCGGCGGCGCGGGGCAGGGGATGCACGCGCGCGCCGCGCCTGATGGTGTGGACCTTGACAACGTCTTCCATGCGCCGATAGCCGGCAGCCTGCTCCTGCGGGGTCCACCACAGGATAAACTTGTTGTCCTTGGGCAAGACGTCGCCGCGAAGCGCCGCTGCCGGCACGGCCAATAGTGTGAGGGCGAATGCGGCGAGGATCGCCCGGGTCCGCATTGTCATGTCCTGTTGTCCGCCCTTTGATGCAGCTATGACAAAGCCGGACCCTCCGCGGGGTGTCAAGGCGGCGGCCTGGGATACCGGTGAGTGGGATGTCATTCTGATGGAGGTCCAGATGCCGGGCCTGGACGGGCCGTCGGCGGCGATGCGCATACGTGAGTGCGAGCCGGCGCTCTGCCGGACACGCACGCCAATCATCGCCCTGACCGCTCACGCCATGAGTCACCAGGTCGCCGAATGCCTGGCCAGCGGCATGGATGGCTTTGTCGCCAAACCGATCGAAATTGGTCGCCTGTTCGCCGCGCTGCAGGCCGCGCTGGACAAGGACGGGGACGAGCAGCATTCGGTGGCAGCCTGAGGCCTTTCCGATTTCAAGACATGAAAAAGGGCCGCCGGACATGTCCGGCGGCCCGATCAGTTTCTTAAGTCCGTAAGGCCTAGAAGGTGGCCTTGACGGTGGCGACGAAGCCGTCGAACTTCGAACCGAAGTGCGAAGCGTCGTCGGTGACGCCGATGTAGCGCGCGTCCAGGCTGACCTTTTCGGTGACCGGAACGGTCACGCCGAAGTTGAAGGTCGAGTAGCTGCCGACGCTGCCCGAGCAGCAATCGCTGGAGAAGTTGCCGACGGCGGCGCTCAGGGTCGGGCCGCTCTTCAGGGTGTAGGCCAGGTTGGCTTCAACGTAGGTCGAGGCTTCGTTGCTGCCGGCGTAATCGTTCGAGTAATAGACGGCGCCGCCGTAGGTCCACGAACCGGCCGGAATGGAGGCCGCGGCCTTCACTTCGAAGGTGTTGGAGTTGTCGCTGACGTCACCTTCTTCCGAGTTGTTGTAGCCGTAGAAAATGAGGCCCAGGTCGATGTTGGCGCCGCCCAGCTTGGACTTCCAGCCGGTGTACAGGTCGTACTCAACGCCGTTGTCATATTGCGTTCCAGTGTTGGACACCCAGGAGCCGGCGTAAAACGCGTTGTCCATGCCGAAGGTGACATCAGCGCCACCGAAAATTTGGTTTTCATCGTACCACGGACCGGACTGATCAATGCCGCGGAACACATAATCGGTCGCGGCGCCGGCGTTGAACGACCACTCGGCGGCTGAGGCGACCCCGCCCATGGCGAGAGAGGCGGCGGCGGCGCACAGAACGGTTTTGAAAAGTTTCATTGAGACATATCCCCTTGATGATGGTCGGTTCGGTAGGAACCGGGTGGTCGTCCCGCCGCGATTCGCAACGGATCGGGCTACTTAGAGCCACTTGGTTTACAGAACCACAATATTGTGGGCCGCCCCAGGGGGCGCGGAGCCGGTGTATGATTGCTTGTTGAGCGTCATAAAAGCGTAACGTGCAATAAACAGGCTCCTTTGAGCGATTTTTGAGGGAATCAGCCCAATTGCAAGGCTGTTGCCATAAGGCAACAGCGAGTCGCCGATTTACCGCATCCCCAGACTGGCTCCGCCCAGGTGGGCGCCGCCGTCGACCAGAAGAGTCTCGCCGGTGATGTGCCGCGAAGCCGGAGAGCCCAGGAACACGGCCGCGCCGGCGATATCCTCAGCCTCGGAGGCGACCTGCAGAGGCGTCACCTTCATCTGGCGCTGGCGCATCTGTTCCATGGCCTGGGGCCCCAGCCCCTTTTCGAACCAGGGGGTGGCGATAAAGCCCGGGCAGATGGCGTTGACGCGGATCTTGGGGGCCAGCGCCCGGGCCAGATCGATGGTCATGGTTATCATTGCGCCCTTGGAGGCGCAGTAGGGCGTGGATGAGCCCAGGCCCATGACCCCGGCGATCGAGGCGGTCATCACAACGGCGCCGGCCTTGGGTCCGGCTTCCAGCAGGCTTTTGGCGGCGCGGGTCATCTGGAACGAGCCGATGACATTGACAGCGTAGAGCCGCTGGAAGTCCTCGGCGTCGACGGCGTCCATGTCCGAGTGGTCCAGCGCCATCTTGGTCATGCCGGCATTGTTGAAAAGTACGTCGATCCGGCTGAACGACGCGGCCGCGGCAGCGATACGCTTGCAGTCCTCATCGATGGAGACGTCGCCCTGAACGACGATGGCTTCGGCGCCTTCCTGGCGAACCAGCCCGGCGGTCTCGTGGGCTTCGGCTTCGCTGCGGGCGTAGTTGATGACAACGGCCTTGGCGCCGCGACTGGCGACCTCGACACAGATCGCGCGTCCCAGGCCTGTCGAGGCCCCCGTCACCACCACGACGTATCCGTCGAAATCACCCTTGGCCATGTCGATCTCCCTCAACCTGATTTGCCAGCGTCATACACAGAGGATTGCCGGGCCGAAAGCGGGCGGCTAACGCTTTTGCCATGACCGACCCGAACCTGACGCAGCTGGGCCAGCCAGCGCCCATTCCGGCCAGCCCCGCGGCGGCTGTGCTGGAGCGCGTGGCCAATCCCCATCCGGGAACGCTTTATCTGGCGAGGTTCGCGGCTCCGGAATTCACATCGCTTTGCCCGGTAACCGGCCAGCCCGATTTCGCCCATCTGGTCATCGACTATGTGCCGGACGGCTGGCTGATCGAATCCAAGTCGCTCAAGCTTTACCTGGCCGCCTTCCGCACTCACGGCGCCTTCCACGAGGACTGCACCCTGGCCATTGCAAAAAGGATCGTCGAGGTCGCCCAGCCCAGATGGTTGCGCATCGGCGGCTACTGGTATCCGCGCGGCGGCATTCCGATCGATGTGTTCTGGCAGACCGGACCTGCGCCAGAAGGGCTTTGGGTGCCCGATCAAGGCGTGGCGGCCTATCGGGGTCGCTAGCCCGGCCGCATCGTCAGCTTTTCCACCTCCGGCCGAACCCGTTCCATCGGCGGCTCGGCGGAGGATCCCACATAGATGAAGCCGGCGATCCGCTCGCCATCCGCAAGGCCGAATACGGGCCGGGCCGCATCGTCATAGGCGTACCAGTCGGTGATCCAGTTGGCGCCGTAACCCATGGCCGTGGCGGTATTGAGCAAGGTCAGGCACACCGCGCCCGCTGACATCAGCTGTTCCCACTCGGGAATCTCGCCGGGCTTTGGCGAAGAGACCACGGCCACCGCGACGGGCGGGGCCTTGAACTTGCCAAGCGCGGCTTCGGCCTTGGCCGCGTCGGGCCGGGCAGCGGCAATGGCCTGCAACCGGCCGGCAACCGCGTCCTTTGCGGCGCCTTCCAGTACGATGAACCGCCAGGGGGCCAGCTTGCCGTGATCCGGGACCCGGGCGGCCAGGCGCAGCAAGGTGGTGATCTCGTCCGCCGCAGGGCCAGGCGCCCGCAAGGTCAGGGCCGAAGCCGACCGGCGGCGTGCGAAAAAGGCCAGGACCTCGGGTGAGGGCGTGGCGGGCAGGGGATCGCCGAACTGCGGCTGGTCTGGAACGTCGATGCTCATGATGGGGCCAGTGCTAGCCCCGCCGCTGACAAATGGCGAGGGGCAGCGTTGCAAGGCGGGGCCGGCGCGCCCACATGGCAAACTCAGGCGTGATTCACGCGATTAACCCACGCTGTGCTAGTCTGGTCTAAAGACCCCGGCGCAACGAACAAGCGGGAGAGCCCCATGCCGCAGCATCTGGAAGTCGTAAGCCCCGGTCTGGCGCCGCCGGTATGGGCCTCGCTGCGCAACGAAGCCCTGCAGGTCGTCAAGACCGAGCCGAGCCTGGCTTCGCTCGTCAATGCCGTCATCCTTCGCCACAACAGCCTGGAAGGCGCCCTGTCGTTCCAGTTGGCCCGCAAGCTGGGCGACCAGGAGCTGCGGGCCATGAGCCTGCGCGAAGTGGTCGAGGAAGCCCTTTCCGCCGATCCCTCGATCATTGAGGCCGTGGAGGCCGACCTGCGCGCTGTCTTTGAACGCGATCCCGCCTGCAAGGGCTATTTGCAGCCCTTCCTCTATTTCAAGGGTTTCCTGGCGCTGCAGACCTATCGCATCGCCCACTGGCTGCAGGGGCAAGGCCGCGAGCCCCTGGCGCTCTATCTGCAAAGCCGGGTGTCGGAACTGTTCCAGGTCGACATCAATCCCTCGGCCAGGATCGGCAAGGGCATCTTTTTTGACCACGGCACCGGCATCGTCATCGGCGAGACGGCGGTGATCGGCGATGATGTGTCCATGCTGCACGGCGTGACGCTGGGCGGCACGGGCGCCCATCGCGGTGATCGCCACCCCAAGATCGGCAACGGCGTCCTGCTGGGGGCTGGCGCCAAGGTGCTTGGCAACATCCGCATTGGCGACCACGCCAAGATCGCCGCCGGCTCGGTTGTGCTGAAAAATGTGCCCGCCCATTGCACAGCGGCGGGCGTGCCTGCCCGTCTGATCAATTGCCCAATCTGCGACGAGCCGGCCCGTACCATGGACCAGACGCTGGCCGACGCGGTGTTCGACTACGTCATCTGAGGAATTGCCCGCGAGTCATTCGCTTTGGGGCTTGCCCGGAGGAATTGACCCGCTAGGTTCCGGGCCATTCGAAGGAGAACCTCCATGGACGCCAAGGCCATCAAGCGCGTTGAAACCCACCTGCGGGCCACCTTCGCCAATGCGCGCATCCTGGTAACCCCGCGCAAGCAGTCGGACAGCTGCGAGGTCTATGTCGGCGAAGAGTTCATCGGCGTGGTCTTCGAAGACGAGGACGAAGCCGGCTCCTACATGTTCGAAATGGCGATCCTGGCGGAAGACCTTCAGGGGTAGAAACCCGCCCTTCGCCTGGCGGAGGTCTGGCCAGGGCTTCAATCACAACGCGACATCCAGCCACTTCCTGAACGTTCGCCCCCGCTTTCGCGGGGACGAACGGAGTGTAAATTGTTGAGTTGAGGCGTTTGCCCCTACAAAACGTGCAGCATCTCCGCGACCAGGGGGTGGCGGACGATGTCGGCTTCGGCGAGGCGGACCACGGCGATGTTGTTCAGCGCCTCGAAGCGGTCGGCGACGTCAGCCAGTCCGGAAATGCCCGGCAGAAGATCCGACTGCTGCGGATCGCCAGTGACCACCATGGTCGAGTTCCAGCCCAGCCGGGTCAACAGCATCTTGAGCTGCACATAGGTGCAGTTCTGGGCCTCATCGATGACCACGAAGGCGTTGTTAAGGGTGCGACCGCGCATATAGCCTACCGGCGCAATCTCGATGGCGCCCTCGGCCATAAACGAGCGGACCCGCTTCATCGACAGCCGGTCGGACAGGGCGTCGTACAGGGGGCGCAAATAGGGGGCGAGCTTGTCTTCCATGTCGCCGGGCAGAAATCCGATAGACTCGCCGGCCTCTACAGCCGGGCGGGACAGGACGATACGGCCGACCTTGCCGGCCTCCAGCGCCTCTACAGCCTTGGCGATGGCCAGATAGGTCTTGCCGGTGCCGGCGGGGCCAAGCGCCATGACCAGGTTCTTTTCGTCCATGGCGGCGATCAGGCGGCCCTGGCCTTCGGATTTCGGCTTGATGGTCTTGAGGTAACCCTGCTCGCGCCCATCATCGTTGGAGCCCAGGGGCGACCAGCCGCCGCCGACGGGCAGGCGGCGAACCTTTGAATCCTCATGCCGGGCGTCATAGCGGGGGGCGTCATAGGCGCCTTCCCTTACAATCCGCTTCACCGCGCGCTTGGTCATGTTGATGCTCCATGAGGACAAGAAAAAAGGGCGCGTCCGAAATGGACCGCCCCTGGGGTAGTTCTGACGATGGGAAGTGCGCCGCGCGCGCCCGGAGGCTCGACTGGACCAAAGAGTGGCGGGCTTGAAAACCGCCTGGGCACTCTACGCGACACCCGCATCTCCCAAAAAGGAGGCCAGGACGCGAACACCGCGTCATGGTGGGCGATGAGGCAGGCAACGGGCCTGCCGAATCGCCCGGCTCGTGTGATGCTAGCCTTGCACACCAGTTGTTAAGCAAGCTCAAACGTCGTGTTCACAAAAGGGTTTTCAAAAATGGCCGTATTTGACCTGGGTGAGAAATCCCCGATCCTGCCGCCAGCCGGCCACTACTGGATCGCACCGAACGCCCAGGTGATTGGCGCGGTCGAGTTGAAAGCCAACGCCAGCATATGGTTCGGCGCCACCTTGCGCGGCGACAACGACCCCATCGTCATCGGCGAAAACTCCAACGTTCAGGACGGCAGCGTTCTGCACACCGACGAGGGCGTGCCCCTGGTCGTCGGCGCCAATGTGACCATCGGCCACATGGTGATGCTGCATGGCTGCCAGATCGGCGACGGATCCCTGATCGGCATAGGCTCAATCGTTCTGAACCGGTCCCGGATCGGCAAGGGCTGTCTGGTCGGCGCCAATACCCTGATCACCGAGGGCAAGGAATTTCCCGACGGCTCGATGATCATGGGCTCGCCCGGGCGGGTGGTGCGTACCCTGTCGCCGGAAGAGTCCGCGGCCCTGGCGATGAGCGCGGCCCACTATGTCACCAACTGGCGCCGATACGCCCGCGACTTGAGTGAACGCGGCGCCTAAAAAATTGAACAGCGTCAAGATGATGCGGTCGCCGCACTGCGGCGATGTGATCACGACTGCGGCATACCCTCGAAAAGCCGTTGAAAAACCCTATCTAACAAGGGAGGCAGCGGGACTAAACAGGCGTTGAAACCTGCCCGGTTGTTGTGTATTGGCGCTCCCCGATTGCTGCGGCGCATCGTGCCTCGTAGCGGAGCGTCGTTGTGGAAAGGCGAGTGGATATGCTGCTCACCATGATGAAGGCCAAGCTGCACAGGGCCACGGTCACCCAGGCCGACCTGGAGTATGAAGGTTCGATCGCCATTGACCGCAATCTGATGGAAGCCTCCGGCATCCTGCCACACGAGCAGGTTGATGTGCTGAACATCACCACCGGCGCCCGTTTCACCACCTACGCCATCGAGGCGCCGCGCGGCTCCCGCGTGATCGGCGTCAATGGCGCGGCCGCCCGGCTGGTGCAAAAGGGCGACAAGGTCATTGTGGTGACCTATTGTCAGGTGGATGCCAGTGAAGCGCGCAATTACAATCCGACGGTCGTCCTTCTCGATGAAGGCAATGAGATCAAACGCGCCGCGTAGGGTCCTTTCTGGCCTGGTGGTGGTCCTGTCCGCCGCTGTCCTCACATCCTGTGCGCCCAAACCGCCGTCGGGCGTGGACGAGCGCGCCCTGATAGAGGCCATCGGCGAGGCTATTGGCGATCCAGGCACCTGTGTGGTGCTGGCCCAGGCCAAGACCGGCAAAGTGATCTGGCAGTACCAGGCCCTGACCCAGTGCAGCACGCCGGTCCCTTCCTGCGAGGGGTCAGGCATTCGAACCACCGACGATCTGGCCAGGGCGACGGCCCTGGGCGGTCCGTCGGTCCGGAGCGGATGCCAGAACGTCAGCTGGGCCTCAGGCCCGACGCCGCGCGCCGATGTAATCTATGCCGCCATGATGCAGGGCAAACGCGCCATGCCGGGCATCGTTATGGCTGATCGGCTGGATCAGGCCTTCAAGGACACCGGTTTCTGATCAGCGGCCGGCACTGAGCTGGTAGACCGCATTGACGTCGACACGTACCGACAACTCGCCGCCGGACACCGAGGTCGACTCGTCCTTGGCCATTCCGCGCGCCAGCATGGCCATCGGAACCGGCTGGGGCGGCGAATAGCCTCCGCCTTCCGACAGATTGATCAGCCGGGCAATCCGCAGGCCGGTGGCTTCCGCATAGAGGTCTGCCTTGGCCTTCAGGGCTGCCACGGCCTGGCGGCGGGCGTTATCTTCAGCCGTGCGCGGATCGCGCAGGCCAAAGCCGATGCCGTTGATCTGGTTGGAGCCGGCGCTGACCACCGCATCGATGGCCTGGCCCAGTTTGCTCAGGTCCATGACGCGGATGGTGACCTGGTTGCTGGCTTGATAGCCGCGCAGCAGGGGCGGCTGGTTTTCACGATAGTCGTACTGGGACGACAGGTTGAGGTTCGAGGTCTGGATATCGCGCTCGGCGATTCCCTGGCGCGTCAGGGCGGCCATCACCTGATTCATCCGAAGGCCGTTCTGGCGCATGGCCTCGACGGCGGTGGGGGCCTCGGTCATCACCCCGACATTGATGGTGGCCATGTCGGGCGCGATACGCACCTCGCCATAGGCCGACAGGTTCAGGGTGGTGGCGTTGAACATCGCCTCGGCGGCGGTCTGGGGCGCGGACTGGGCGTGAGCGGCAAGGGCGCTCGTCGCGAACAGCGCGCCAAGCGCCGCGGCGCGAATGAGAGTCTTCATGGTGCAGTCTCCTTGGGTCTGGCGCAGGTGCAACGCATCAGACGCTAAAGCGGCCACGATGAACCGGCGCTGTACGGAAAACGCGCCCTAGCGCATCAGTTCGCGGACCTTGTCCTTGATGGCGTCAGCCCACAGACCATAGCCTTTGAGGGTCGGATGCAGGCCATCGGCCATGATCTCGGTGGTCAGGGTCCCGTCGGGCGTCAGGAACCTGTCGCCGATGTCCATGTAGAAGACGTGCTTGTTGTCCGCGACGTGAGACAGATTGTAGTTCAGCTCGCGGATCTGGGCCCGGAACGGATTGTCCGCCGCCGCGCCACGCGGAAAGACTCCCAGGACCAGCACCTTGGCCTGGGGTTGGCGGGTGCGGAACTCGCGAATGATCGCCGCATCGCCCGCCGCGATCTCGGCCAGGCCGTTTCGATTGATGTTGTTGGTGCCCAGCATGAAAACGATCAGCTTGGCCTTGAAGCCTTCCAGCTCGCCGTTTTGCATGCGCCACAGCACGCCCTGGGTGGTGTCGCCGGCGATGCCCCAGTTGGCGGCCTTCAGCGGCGCAAAAGTCTTGTCCCACTCGGGCCGGCCGCGGGCGTCCATCTGCCACCAGTCGGTGATGGAATCGCCGACGAACAGCAGATCGATGTTTCCCCGCTTGGCCACCGTGACGAAACACTGGTGGCGGGCATCGTCGCGGGGGCGAGGCTGGGTGGCAGGCGTCGCGGGCGGCGCCGGCGGCGCTGGACCTCGAGCGGGCGCGCCCGGCGTTGCAGCGGGCGCAGCGCCCCGGCCGGGGGTCGCAGTGGTCACGGGCGGGGTGGCGGCGCGCGCCGGCGCGGCGGGGGCCTGGATCACGCAAGGCGCTGTGCCCGGAACCGGTAGCGTGGACGCCGCAGGCGGCTGGGCGCTGGCGACGGTGGTCAGGCCGGCCAGAACGGCGGCCATAACAGCGACGGATCGGATGTGCATAAAGGCCCCCTGGATGACTAGCGCCGCTAGATTTCGCAGGATGTCCTTCAAAGGCGCCGTCCGTCAATCTGTGACGCGTTGCGCCGCGGGTTCGGCGCATGGTAACCGGACGCCCATAGGCCCGTAGCTCAATGGTTAGAGCCGACCGCTCATAACGGTCTGGTTGTAGGTTCGAGTCCTACCGGGCCTACCATCCCCTACTGATTAATCCCGTATCGCGCGCTGGCAGAACCGGCTTCTGGCGCGGGGTCGGCCAGGCCAGCGGTGGGCAGGTCGCCGAGGTCGAGCACGATCTTCTGCACCCCGTGACCGCCCTTTTCGCGGCTGGCCTCGATGTTGATGGTGTAACGGCCCTGCGGCACCGGGCGGCCGGCGTCATCCAGGCCGTCCCAGATGACGTGATAGCGGCCCGGCGGCTTGGTCGGGTGGGTCAGGTTGTCGATCTGTGGCCGGGGGGTCTTTTTTCGCCAGGCGGCGAACCAGACGAAATTGCTGTCCAGGAACCGCTCGGGCGCCTTGCCGACATAGCCGACGGTGCGGATCAGGGCACCGTGCGCATCGGTGATGTAGATGACCATCAGGGGCGGGTGCTCGACGCCGCCATAGATGATGTAGCCGATGCTGACCACGAAACGGTTGGGCCAGGGCTTGCCGCGGGCCGGGGCGGCAGCGCGGATAAAGGCCGGCGGAGCAGCCGCTGCGATGTTGGCCGGCCAACCGGCTGAGGTGTGGATCAGTCCGTTGTGATCGACAATGCGGGCCTCGACGCCGGGGCGCGACCGGGCGAAGGCCAGAGCGGTGGCGGGGGGCATCAGCGACAGGGACGTTGCCAGGGCGTCAGCCTCGGCGGCGGTGGGGGCGATGACAGTGGTCAGCCGCGTACCTGCCGGCGCGCCAGTGGCCGGATCGAGGGTGCGGGAAAAGGCCTGACCGCCGATCAACCGGTCGCGGGAGCCGGGACCGCTGGACGCGACGGCGCGGTCGCCATTGAGCGTTATGGCGTCGGCGGCGGGGGCGTTGTCAGCCTGACCGCCGGGCGCGATGCCGATGCGCCAGCCTGCTGCGCCGGGCGCCGAACCCCGGCAGGCCATGTCGCCGCCGATGTTGAGCAGGGCGCCCTTGATGGCCGGCACGGCGGTGAACGCCGCGGTCAGGGCCGCATCAACGATATAGCCCTTGGCCAGGGCGTCGATGGCGAACACAGCGCCGCCGCGGTCGACGGTTCGTGCGGCGGGATCGAGACGGACATGGGTTTGGGCGGAAACCAGGGCCGTGGTCAGGGCGTCGGCAGTTGGGGCCTCCAGTCCGGCACCGTCCCAGACCGCTTCGAGTGAACCCAGCCGGCCGTTAAAGGCGCCGCCGGTTTGGGCGCGCCAGGCCTCGCAGGCTTCGATGACGCGATAGAGGTCCGGCGAGACGGGGTGCGGTCCGCTTGAGCGGTTCAGGACGGCCAGTTCGGAATCGCCGCGCCAGCTGCTCAGCACCCGATCGAGGCGGGCGATCTCGGCCAGGGCGGCGGCCTGTGCGCGGGCGGCCTCAAGGGCTGTGGGGCCGACCACCGCCATGTCAAAGGTCGCGCCCAGCACGTGCTCAGCATGGAAATTGCGCACGGCCGCCGGTTGCGGCGCCATGACCGCCGGCAGAGCGCCTAGCAGGGCAGTGAACAGGCTGGAACGCATGGGCCCGGACTCACGCCACGATCGAGGAATAGACGATGCTTTTCAGCTGGCCGCGGAAGTTGAAGGTGGCCGAGGGGATCAGCTGGGTCAGGAACACCGCCACCATGTCTTCGGCCGGATCGACCCAGAAGATGGTCGAGGCCGCGCCGCCCCAGTAGTAGTCGCCGACGCCCAGGCTCTGGGTGATGGTCTGGTCCAGGCTCGAGGCAAACCCGAGGCCGAACCCCACGCCTTCATAGGCGCTTTCCGAAAAGCCGCCGATGGCCAGGCTGGCCAGGTCGCCCTTGCCCGGCAGGTGGTTCATGCGCATCAGATCCAGCGTGCGCGGGCCGATGATTCGCACCCCGTCCAACTCGCCGCCCCGGCGCAGCATCTCACAGAAGCGATGATAGTCGGCGATAGGCCCGGTCAGGCCGCTGCCGCCCGCAAAGAAGGTCGGCGCTTTCAGGAACCGGCTGGTGGTGGGGTCATCCTCCAGCGTCAGCGACTTGTCCGGCGCGCGCTTGTAGCAGGCCGCGAAGCGGTCGGTGTTGGCGGGCGCAACATGAAAGGCGGTGTCGGTCATGCCAAGCGGGCCGAGGATTTCGTCCTGGAAGAACCGATCGAGGCTCTTGCCCGACAGGATCTCGACCAGCCGGCCGCAGACATCGGTTGACAGCGAGTACATCCACCGTTCGCCCGGCTGATAGCGCAGCGGAACATTGCCCAGTTTCTCGACAAAGGTCTCAAGGGTCTCGCCGGCCCCGCGGCTGACCTCGGCGGTCTCGTAGGCCAGGTCCACCGGGTGATCGGCGGGGATGCCGGTGATGGCGTTGAGGATCGAGCCATAGCCGATGCCGCCGCTGTGACACAGCATGTCGCGGAAGCTGATCGGGCGTTTCGGCGGCTCGGTCTTCATGTCGGCGCCGGAACCAGAGACCCAGACCTGATGGTTCTTCCACGAGGGAATATAACGGCTGACCGGATCGTTCAGCTGAAACAGGCCGCGTTCGTACAGCATCATCAAGGCGACCGAGGTGACCGGCTTGGTCATCGAATAAAGCCGCACGATGGTATCGTCGCCCCAGCGCGTTCCCCGCTCGCGGTCACGCAGGCCAAAGGTCTTCTGGTAGGCGATGTGGCCGTGACGGGCGACCAGCACCTGGCAGCCGGCGATCTTGCCGGGCTCGATATAGTTGCGGTTCAGGTGGTCGGCGATCCGCCCCAGCCGGCCTGAATCAAGCCCTGTCCATTTGGTCTGCGCGTCCATGGCGTCTTCCTGTCTCTGATCAGCTCGAAAACGCATCGCCGAAGCGCTCGCGCAAGAGATTTTTCTGCACCTTGCCCATCGCGTTACGCGGCAGGTCGTCCACGAAGAACACCCGCTTGGGGACCTTGAAGGCGGCCAGCTTCTCGCGGGCGGTGGCGATGACGGCGGCTTCGTCGCCAGCGCCGGCAATCACCGCGATGACCGCCTCGCCGAAATCGCGGTGCGCGGCGCCGATCACGGCGCTCTCGGTGACGCCCTCAAGTTCGTCGAGCACCAGTTCGATTTCCTTGGGATAGACATTGTAGCCGCCCGATATGATCAGGTCCTTGGCCCGGCCTGAAATCCAAACTCGCCCGTCCGCGTCCTGGCGGCCCACATCTCCGGTAATGAAAAAGCCGTCAGCGGTGAATTCCTCGGCGGTTTTCTCCGGCATGCGCCAGTATTCGGCGAAGACGCTGGGACCGCGGATCTGGATGACGCCGGTGGCCTCGCCTCCGCCAATGCGCAACTCCACACCGGGCAGGGGATAGCCGACGCTTCCGGCCACGCGTTTGCCGTTCAGGGGGTTGGTGGTGATGATCACCGCCTCGCTCATGCCGTAGCGCTCGAGGATGCGCTGGCCGGTGCGGTCTTCAAAGGCCTGGAACGTGCTTTCCAGCAACGGCGCCGAGCCGCAGATGAACAGGCGCATGTGGGCTGCGGCCTCACGTGTGAAACCGGGGTTGTCCAGCAGACGCGTGTAAAAGGTCGGCACGCCCATCATCACGGTTGAGGCCTTCAGGCCTTCCAGCACCGACTTGTCTTCGTAGCGGTCCAGCCAGACCATGGCCCCGCCGCTGAGCAGGATACAGTGCAGGGCCACAAACAGGCCGTGGACGTGAAAGATCGGCAGGGCGTGCAGCAGAACATCGTCGTTGCGGAACCCCCAGGCTTCGTGCAGGGCGAGCGCATTGGCCGCCAGGTTCCCATGGCTGAGCATGGCGCCCTTGGAGCGGCCAGTGGTGCCGCTGGTGTAGATGATCGAGGCGACGTCGCTGGCGGACGCGTAAAAGATCGCGGTGTCGGGTTCGAGACCTGCGGCTTCGGTCAGCAGGGCGGTGGCATCGGTGACGATCAGGGCCGGCTCGGCGTCCCTGACGAAATAGTCGATTTCGGCGGGCGTGTAGGCGGTGTTCAGCGGCGTGAAGATCGCGCCTCGTTTCAGGCAGGCCAGATAGAGCATGACCATCGCCGTGCTCTTGGGCGCCTGGACCAGCACCCGGTCGCCGGGGCCAACGCCGCGCGCCATGAGCAGGGCGGAAAGGCGTCCCGCGCCGTCTTCCAGTTCACGGTAACTGACGGCGCTGCCGTCCGGCAGCTGGAAACAGGGCGCGGCCCGGTCGGCCGGAAAACGTGATTGCAGCAGGGCAAAGAGGTTCTGGTTCATGTCCAAGACATGCCCGGTTCCGGCGCGGAGCGGAACCGAAAAACCGTTGGCCGTTCCCTTGCAGGGGGAATTCCCAAAACGACCAATTCGGGACGCCAACATGCCTACGACCCTGACCACAACTGCTGAAGTTCTCGCTTTTGCGGATCTGCCGGCTGCCGACATCGCGGCGTGGGAGGCCTTGCAGAACGCGGCGCCGGAATTTTCCAACCCCTTGTTTGGACCACGCTTTTCGCGCGCGGTCGCGGCTGTCCGGTCTGACGTCAGGGTGGCGGTCTATCGCCGGGGCGGCGGTCCGGTCGGCTTTCTGCCCTTCCACAAGCGTCCCGGCGGTCTGGCCCGGCCCATCGGCGCCCCGTTTTCGGACTACCAGGGCCTTGTCTCAAACGGAGACATAGGCATCTCCGGCGCCCAGGCCTTGTCCCTCGCCGGGATCAAGTTGTTTCGCGCCAATGGACTGGTCGATCCCTTTGGCCTGTTCCGGACGGACGGCTTTGAGCAGATCGAAGCCTTCGCCATCGAACCGGGCGCGGCCGCCGAGGCCTATCTTGAGGCCCTGCGCGCCGGAAACCCCAAGCGCTTCAAGAATTTCCGCCGCCTCGAAAACCGCCTCGAGCGCGAAGTCGGCCCGCTGACCTTCGTCGCTGATGATCGCTCGCCGGAGGCTTTTGAGGCGGTGATGCGCTGGAAGCGCGAACAGTTTCAGCGCACCGGCCTGCAGGACGTGCTGCGTCCAGACTGGGTCTCGCGCCTGATGGCCGATCTATTCGCGACCCGCGAGGGCGCCATGACCGGCCAGCTGTCGAGCCTCTACGCCGGCGGCCATCTGGTGGCCGGCCATTTCGGTCCGCGCCAGGGCGGGGTCTTCCACCCGTGGATTGCCTCGACCAACCCCGAATTCGTCGAGCACTCGCCCGGCCAGGCCTATGTGATGAACGCCATCCGCGCCATGCCGGCGAGCGGCCTCGTCCGCTACGACCTAGCCAGCGGCCATGATCACTACAAACGCCCGTTCGGCCCGGTGATTTCCACGGTCCTGGCCGGAACCCTGACCAGCCGTCCGGGCGCCGGTCCGGCCTTCGCGGCCGCACCATCCGCCGTGCGCAAGGTATTCCGGCGCCTCGACCATATCGCCGCCCTCAACCCGACCCTTTCGGGTCGGGCACGGGGCCTGGCCGAGGCAGCCATGGCCACCACCAAACGCGGCTTCGGCAACGCTTCGTCAAGTGAAGGCGTGTCATAGGCCCAACTATGGAACCCGAAATCTCGATCATCATTCCAACACAGCGGCGTAACGGCCCCCTGATGCTGGCCGCCCGCTCGGCGATCCGGCAGCAGGGCGTCGATCCGACCCGGCTGGAACTGGTCATCGTCGATAACGACGCTATTCCCTCAGCCCGCGAGACCGTCCGGGCGCTTGAAGGCGAAGCGGCATTCCCGGTCATCTACGTTCACGAGCCGCGCGCTGGCGTCGCCTATGCCCGCAACGCGGCCATGGCCCGCGCGCGCGGCCAGGTTGTCGCCTTCCTGGACGACGACGAAGAAGCGCCGGACGGCTGGCTTGCCGCCCTGCTGGCCCAGATGGAAGCCTCGAGCGCTGATGCCGTCTTCGGTCCGGTCCGCGCCCGCGCGCCCGACAACGTAAGACGTCACCGGGACTATCTGGAGCACTTCTTCTCACGACTTGGCCCAGACAACGCCGGGGTGATCAAAGACTACTATGGGTGCGGCAACAGTCTGGTACGGCGCTCGGCGCTCCCCGACCCGGTCGCTCCGTTTAGCATGCTGCGCAACTTCATCGGCGGCGAGGATGACCTGCTGTTCGGCGGCATGCAGGCGGACGGCGCTGTTTTCGCCTGGGCGCCGGATGCGTGGGTTTGGGAAGATCCCGCGCCATCGCGCCTTTCGCTGCGCTACACAATCGCCCGGGCCTTCGCCTACGGTCAGGGCCCGACCGAGCATTGCGCCGCCTCCACCCCGCCGAACTATCCCGGCATCGCCAAGTGGATGGCCGTGGGTCTGGTCCAGGGCAGCCTGTTTGGCCTGATCGCCGCTTTCAAATGGCTGGTCCGCGCGCCGGACCGCGCCGAAGCCCTCGATCGCGCCGCCCGCGGCTTCGGCAAGACTTTCTGGGGCAAGCCTTTCAAGATCGAATTCTATGGACGCACGGGATGACCATCATCACAGACTGGACGGCTGAAAAGGCCGGTGGATTCACCCACGAAAATCTGGCCTTCCGACACGATCTGCACAACCGGCCCCTGTTCAGCGACGAGGGGCTCGTGCGCTTGCTCGACACTTATCCGCGTGATGCTTTGGGTGTCTTCACCATGGGCGGCGATCCGGTCGACTGGCAAAGCTGGCGGCGCGGGACTGACGGCGGGCTTTCTGGCGAAAAACTGCTGGAAGCGGCCATGGCGGGGCGGATCTGGCTCAATCTGCGGCACACCAACGACTATCTGCCGGACTACCGCGACCTGGAGTGCGAGATCTTTACAGAGACCCGCGCCCAGACCGGCCTTCGCACCTTCAAGCGGGATCTTGGCATGCTGATCTCGTCGGCCAACGCCCAGGTCTTTTACCATCTGGACGTGCCGTTGGTGTCCCTGTGGCAGCTGCGCGGCCAAAAGCGGGTGTGGGTCTATCCGGTAGCCGAACCCTATGTCGGCGACGCCCAGCTTGAACGTATCGTGCTCAAGGAGTCGGCCGAACAATTCGCCTTCTCGCCGCAATGGGACGCCGGGGCGCAAGTCCATGACCTGACCCCCGGCAAGATGGTCACCTGGGTCCAGAACGGTCCGCACCGCATTGAGAACGGCCCCATGCTGAATGTCTCGCTGTCGGTCGAGTTCATGACCCCGGCCGCCCTGGTGCGCGCCAATGTGCTCTACGCCAACGGCGTGCTGCGCAAGATGGGGATTCAGCCTCGTGTCCAGACCGCGCCCCATCCGTTCGCTTTGGCCAAGTTCGGCTTGGCCCGCGCAGTCAAGGCGAGCGGGCTGAGCAAGACTTTCGAAAAGATCTTGCCGGTGACGTTTGACCTAGAGCACGAAGTTCCGGGCGTGCTGAAGACGGCGGCCTAAGCCCCGCCTACTTCCCGTCCACCGAGAACGCCAGCAGCACGTTCGTGCCTGTCCCCGTCGAGCCATAGGTCGCCGAACCGTCGAAGCCCGAGGTGACGAACAGCATGCCGCCGGCGATGGTCGGGCCGTTGCCGTCGATGCCGCCGCCAGGCTGGTCCGGGACGCCGTTGGTCGTCGCGTAGGACTGGGCCGTGGTGCTGAACTTCCACAAAATGCGTCCGTCGGCGGCGTTGTACGCCCGCATCCAGCCATCGGTGGAGCCCGAGAACACCACGCCTGGCATCACTGCCGGCGCCGCCGACTGGGACGCCACACAGGCGCCGTCCTTGAAGCGGCTGCTGAACAGCAGGCGGCACGGGTCCTTCGGTGTCGCCACCCGCCAGATGACGCGCCCCGTGGCCGGATCAATCGCGGTGATCCCGGGATCGGCCGCCGGCATGGGCTGTTGCTCGAACACCTGCTGGCCCAGGGGGCGCAGGATGTCGTCCTCGGCGCGGATGATGTCGGAGTTGGTGGCGTAGAGCCGGGCCGTATCGGCCGCCATGCCCCATTCGACGCCGCCCAGAGCGCCGCCACCGCCGACCCGGCGCTGCCAGAGTAGACGGCCGGTGTCGGGATCCATGCCATAAGTGATGCCGGACTTCTGGCCGGACAGGACTACCTGCTTGCCGCCCGGCAGGTCGAACAGGATGGGCGATGCGCCGAAATCATAGTCGGGGCCGAGCGGCCTGGGGCAGTTGTCGGTGGTCCGGCCGCGGTTGCAGTTGACGATGTAGTTGTCGTTGGCAGTGACCTGGGTCGACCAGCGAATACGGCCGGTTTCCATCTCGATGGCGACGATGGCGTCGGCTCCTTTGGTCACGGCCTCGGTGTAGGAATCGCCGGTGGCGACATAGACTAGGCCGCGCTTCAGATCGACGGTGGGCTGGGACCAGATGGCCGCGCCGGCCGGGCCCTGCAGCACAGTGCCGACCTTGTTGGTGCGGATGGTGCGCATGGGCTCGGTAATGACAGGCGTCTTCCAAAGCATCCTGCCGTCGGCCAGGCTGACGGCGATCAGCGATCCGCGGAAGTTGCAGCAAGGATAGTTTTCGGCCTGGCCGGCGCTTTCCTCGCCTGAGGTCGTCGGGATGAACACCTTGTCGCCGGCCACGATGGGCGAGCCGGTGACGCCGGCCGAGCGATGCTCTTCCAGCACCGCGCTGGTCCACAGGGTGCGGCCGGTGGCCGCGTCCAGCGCCCGGACCTGGCGGCTGCGCTGGCCGATCATCAGCACCCAGCCGCTGGGCGAAATGCTCGAGCGAACCGGCATGGGCGTGTTGCGCGCGGCGATACTCTCGGCCCGCCAGCGCACGCAGCCGGTCTTGGGGTCCAGCGCATAGATGCGGCCAGAGCCCGAGATCCACATCCAGTCGCCGATCACTGTCGGCTGGCTGTTGCCCTGGGTGATCGAGAAGGCCCACTTTACCTTCAGCCGGGGGACATCGGCGGCGCGGATGCCGGGATTTGGCTGATAGCGCTGGCCATTTAACCGTCCGCCCGCGCCGATCCAGTCGGAGGCGCTCGGGGTTATGGGCGGGTTGGTCGTGCAGGGGGTGTCGACGGTCTGGACCGTGGCGGAGGTGCCTCGACCACCGCGCCCGGCGGCGCCCGCGGCTGCAGCGGTCTGTGGCGTGGTCAGCCAGGCGGCTATGGCCTGTTTGTCAGTCTCGGTCATACCCTCGGTCATCGGGGCCATGACGCCGTTCAGGGCTGATGAAATGGCGGCCGGTGTCAGGCGGCGGAGGGCGGCGGTTTCCGGCGCGCGGTCCAGGCCAGCGTCATGGCAGCCGGCGCAGCGGCCCGAGAACAGCACCTGGCCGTTGCTGGCCGGCGGCTGGGCCGAGCCCACGCTGACTAGGAGACCCAAGGCCACAACGATGGCGCCGCCTAGAGCGGCCAGAGACAAAGGCTTCATCAATACGTTCCCCCTGGCGTTCCGGCGCGGCTTTCCGCGTTCTGACGCCTTCGAGAATCAAGATAACCGCGCGCCGATGCGGCGCCAGCAAAATCCAGTATGAAAAAGCGGGATCAGCCCGCCTGGCGCACCGGTTCTTCCGTCATCACCGGCAGGTCTTCGTCTTCCGGAGCGCAGGGGATTTCCATCAGACCGCGCATGATGGCGCCGCAGCGCTTGGCCAGAGCCTGGAACTCGTCAGTGACCTGATCAGGCGATTCTGCGACAATGGCGTGCAGTTCGCGGGCGATCTGCAGCAGCTTCGGCGAAGATGCAATCAGGCGGGCCTGGAACTCCATCTTGCGCGGGTCGCGATCGTATTCGGCGCCCGGCGTGCGCCAGCCGCCCCAGTCGGTCTTGTCTGTGACCACCACCGGATAGGTGCCGGGATAGGGGTGATGCTGGCAGTCTTCCTTGACCTGCCACTTGTTCTTGGCGCGCAGCAGGCGCCAGTTGCCCAGCTCAAGCGGCGCCTCGCCGTCATTGGCCTCCTCGGCGCGCAGCTCGTGAGACTGGAACTCGCGGCCGAAACCGACGTCGTAGGTGATCTTCACCGGCTCATCGAAGCCTCGCGCCCAGACCGGCACGATTTTCTCTACCGTCGCCCATGCGCCGACGCTCTCGACCCAGACTTTCTGGTTCCTGAAAAACTGGGCCTTCGCCATAAACGGGCGCTCCGGAGACGGGGTTTTTACGACCCCATCCTCGCGCATATAGATTGCGTTAGAGTCAATTGGCGTGGTTTCCGCTCTGTTTAGAGACCGGCGCGGCGCACCTCCATGTCACGGGCGGCCCGCACCAGCTGGATGAACTCGGCGCGCAGGCCGAACTCGTCCTTGCCGCGGGCGCCCTGAGCCAGCGCCAGGTCATCATCCCAGCTGAAAGCTTTGTCGCCGCGCAGCTTCTGGCGATAGGCGGCGACCCAGCGGGTGGCCTCAGGCGCCCTTGATCTGGTCCTTTTGCATTTCCGGTTCCTCGGGTTGGGGTCTGGACAATCCAGGCCTTCCCGGGAGCAACGCGTCAGGCGGCTGCGGGTTCTAAGCTGAGCCGGTCAAGCAGGGTGCTGAAAGCGCCGCGCGCCATAAGGCGGGCGTCCTTGTCATCCAGCAGTCGAAGCTGCTGATTGAATCCCATGACGTAACTGCGTAGGTCGAACACAGCCTGGTTAGCGCTTTCGAACGACAGTGGCGGATTGGTCAGCGCGCGGATCTCGGCGGTCAGCGTTCTGCCCCAGCGCCGATGCAGTTGCTGCAGGAAGTCGCGCACACGGCCGGGCTGGTCATCAAACTCGACCGAGGCCTGCATGAACGGACAGCCGCCCGGGCCGCCTTTGGTTTCAACCCAGTCCAGCCAGCGTTCAAAAATGAAACCCAGCCGCTGCCGACCCGGGGGCATCTTCAGGGCCGGCGCCCAGGTCAGGGTCAAGAACCGTTCGACGGTCGCGTTGAGCACGGCCAGATGCAGGTCTTCCTTGTCGCCAAAATGCTTGAAGACGCCCGACTTGGATAGGCCAACGGCCTCGGCGATGTCGTTCAGGCTGACCGCCGCCAGACCGCGAACCGACGCCATACGGCCAGCTTCAGCAACAATTCTGGCCTGAGTAGCCGCACCCTTTTTCATCGACTCGCACCTTAGCGGTGAAAGGGAAATTTGACAAAAGTGTATTGTCGTACGCTTTTGGGTTTGGAGCGGGAGACGCGATGAGGGGCCTCAGACCCGGACGATCTCCACGCGCGGTGAAACCTGGCGATTGCGGGCTGGTTCGCGCCGCGGTTTGACTGCCTTCAACTGGCAAACCATCTCGTTTACCCAGTTCCGCCCGGTGCGAATTTGCTCGAAGATTTCGGCCTCGGACAAAACCCTCGCAGCGCGTCTTGTCGGCGAACATGTGAATCGTCTCCGGCTGGCAGTCGCCCAGGTAGCCATAGTCGGCCCGCCAGTAGAAGGGCTGGGAGAAATAGCCGAAGCTGTTCGTGAAATAGGGACGTACGTGGGTCTGGTCCTCCCAGGAGTCATCGCTGGCCCCGTGAGGTGTGCGGATGACGCAGGTCGCATCCGGGGCTGCCAACCGCCATAGCTCCTGCATCAGACCCAGGGCGTCGCGCACATGCTCAATCACATGGGAGAGCAGAAATTTCTCGACGCTGTTGTCCGGCAAGGGGATCGGCGTCTGTCGCAAGGTCTCGAGATCGCACACCAGGTCAACGCCTGGCAGGGGGGAGACGTCCAGGTTCACCCAGCCGTTCAGGACAGTCCGCCCGCAGCCGACATTGAGGCTGAGCGGCGCCAATTCGAAACTTGGACCCTGGCTCACCCGGCGCCTGTTCGCTGAAATGATTTTTCCATGGTTATTGCGTCTCCCCAATTACCCTCTGCGTCTTAGCCGATCCTCTGGCCATACGCTCGCCCAAGGGCTAAATGACCGCCCGCTCCCAACCGAAACAGCCGAACGGACCGATACGCCCCCATGGCGCAGCAATTCATCTACCAGATGCAGGGCCTGACCAAGGCCTATCCCGGCAACAAGAAGGTGTTCGAGAACATCTGGCTGTCGTTCTATTCCGACGCCAAGATCGGCGTGGTCGGCGTCAACGGCTCGGGCAAGTCGACCTTGCTCAAGATCATGGCCGGAATCGACAAGGAGTTTAACGGCGAGGCCAAGGCCGCCGAGGGCGTCAAGATGGGCTACCTCGAGCAGGAGCCGCATATCGACGAACAGCTCAACGTCTGGGGCAACGTGATCTCGTGGTGCGAGGAAAAGAAGCTCGTCGACCGCTACAACGAGGTCGCCGCCCTGATGGGTGAGGAATACACCGACGAGCTGATGGACGAGATGACCTCGCTCCAGGAAAAGATCGACGCGGGCGACCTTTGGGACATCGATAGCCGCATTGAAATGGCCATGGACGCCCTGCGCTGTCCGCCCAACGACTGGCCGACCGACAAACTTTCCGGGGGTGAGCGGCGCCGCATCGCCTTGGCCCGCCTGCTGCTGTCCAAGCCCGACATGCTGCTGCTCGACGAGCCGACCAACCACCTGGACGCCGAGAGCGTCGCCTGGCTGCAGCACCACCTGGAAGCCTTCCCCGGCTGCGTCATCCTGGTCACCCACGATCGCTATTTCCTGGACCAGGTCACCAAGTGGACCCTGGAACTCGACCGCGGCAAGGGCCTGCCCTACGAGGGCAACTATTCAGCCTGGCTTGAGCAGAAGACCAAGCGCATCGTCCAGGAGCAGTCCGAGAGCGAAGCGCGCCAGCGGGCCATGACCCGCGAACTGGAGTGGGTGCGTTCCGGCGCCAAGGCGCGGCAAGCCAAGTCGAAGGCCCGCCTTGCCGCCTACGACCAGATGGTCAACGATCAGGAATCCATGCGCCTGTCGCAGACCTTCGCCGTCATCCAGATCCCGCCCGGCCCGCGCCTGGGCAATGTGGTGCTGGAGGCCAACGGCCTGGGCAAGTCCTTCGGCGACAAGGTGCTGTTCAAGGACCTGTCGTTCAAGCTGCCGCCCAACGGAATCGTCGGTGTTATCGGCCCCAACGGCGCCGGCAAGTCGACCCTGTTTCGAATCATCACCGGCCAGGACAAGCCGGACGAGGGCACGTTCCGTCTGGGCGAGACCGTCAAGCTGGCCTACGTCGACCAGAGCCGTGATGCGCTGGATCCCAACAAGACGGTCTGGCAGGAGGTCTCCCATGGCCTGGACGTGCTCGCCATCGGCAAGCGCGAGATCAACACGCGGGCCTATGTCGGCTCCTTCAACTTCAAGGGCGGCGACCAGCAAAAAAAGGTCGGCCAGCTGTCAGGCGGCGAACGCAACCGCGTCCACCTGGCCAAGACCCTGACCGAAGGGGGCAACGTCATCCTGCTCGACGAGCCGACCAACGACCTGGACATCGAAACCCTGCAAAACCTCGAAGAGGCCCTGGAAGAGTTCGCCGGCTGCGCCGTTATCATCAGCCACGACCGCTGGTTCCTCGATCGCCTGGCCACCCACATCCTGGCCTTCGAAGGCGATAGCCACGTCGAATGGTTCGAAGGCAACTTCGAGGCCTACGAGGAAGACAAAAAACGCCGCCTCGGCGCCGACAGCCTCATCCCCCACCGAATCAAGTTCCAGAAATTTGGACGATAGGGGGCGGAGCCCTTCGACAGGCTAGGAATCGCCGCGATTTCGCTTAGAGAAATCGTATGACCAAGCCGCTCGTTCTGCTCTCTGACATCATTCTGGCCCGCACCGAACAGGCGCTCATCGCTGATTATCGCGTTGAACGACTGTGGGACTGGGAAGACCGCGCGGCGTTTCTGGCCGGACCTGGTCAGGAGGTCGAAGCGATCGTTCACGCCGGAGAGGTGGTGCTGGCGGCCGACTTCATTGACGCCCTGCCCAGGCTGAAGATCATCGCTTGCGTCTCGGTGGGCTATGACGGGGTCTATGTGCCCCGCGCCCGCGCCCGGGGAGTCGAGGTGACCCATGCGGCCTGGCTGAACGCCGACGACGTCGCTGACTTCGCCATCGGCCTGATGATTGCGGGATTTCGTGGAATCGTCAGCGGCCACGACTATGTGCTGTCCGGCGACTGGTCCCGGCGTGTCCCGCGCCGAGCCGTGGGAGCCCTGACCGGCAAGACGCTTGGCATCGTCGGTCTGGGACACATCGGCGAGGCGATCGCCGCCCGGGCCGCGGCGATGAAGATGAATATCGCCTGGTGGGGGCCGCGCGCCAAGGATTCGGCCTGGCGTCGCGCCGAAAGCGTTCTGGCCCTGGCCGATCAGTCAGACGTGCTGATGATCGCCTGCCGGGCCGATGAGACCAATCGCGGCCTGGTCGATGGCCCGGTGCTGCGCGCCCTCGGCAAGCGGGGCCTGCTGGTCAATATCTCGCGCGGCCAGGTGGTGCAGGAAGACGATCTGATCGGCGCCCTCCAGTCCGGCGAGCTTGGCATGGCCGCCCTGGACGTCTTCTGGAAAGAGCCGACACCCGCGGACCGCTGGCAAGATGTGCCAAACGTCACTCTGGCGCCTCACGCCGCGGGCTCGACCGCCGAAACCCTGGTTCAGATGGTCGCCCAGATGCTGGAAAATCTGCGCCGCTGCTTCGCGGGCCAGCCGCTGCTGAGCCCGGTGCCGCCGGAATGACCGCTCGGCGGATCGACCTTGGCGAAGCGCCGGTGCTTCTGGTCAGCGAAGAGGGTCCTCCGCTTGGGTCGGAGGCAGATGCGGTCGACCTCGTCGGCGAGGCGCTGAGCTGCGGTGCGAAAATCATCGCCCTTCCGGTCAGACGTCTGCATCCCGACTTTCTGCAGCTTCGCACCACCATGGCCGGGTTCTTTGTCCAGAAGCTGGTCAACTACAGGCTGGCCCTGGCGGTGGTGGGCGACATCTCCGAAGCGGTGGGTCGCAGCAAGGCGCTGGCCGATTACGTCCGCGAGTCAGGCAAGGGCGGCCACCTGTTGTTCATTTCTGACCTTGCCGCGCTGGAGTCCCGGCTGCCGTGACCCGCATCTTCCGAAGCGCCAGGGGCGAGCAGGCCGTTCTGGATCGATACAGGCATTTTTTGTCACTCTGGCCGGTTCCGGCCGAGCACCTGCGCGTATCCACCAGCCTGGGCGAGGCATTTGTCGTCGCCAGCGGACCGAAGGACGCGCCGCCGGTGATCCTGCTGCACGGCTCATCATCAAACACTTCCATGTGGCTTGGCGATGTAGCGACCTGGGCCAGGACCCACCGGGTCTACGCCATCGACATGGTCGGCGAGCCGGGCCTCAGCGCCCCGACTCGCGCGCCCTTGGCCTCGGGCGTCTACGGATCATGGGTCGATGAGGTGGTGCGCGGCCTGGGATGTGAACGGGTAGCGGTAGTCGGCATGTCACTGGGTGGCTGGCTGGCGCTGGCCTACGCGACGGCGTTCCCCAAAAAAGTCGAGCGGCTGGTGCTGATCTGCCCGGCCGGGATCGGGCGTAACAAGAACGTTTTGATCTGGGCCGTGCCGCTGCTGCTGCTGGGCCCATGGGGACAGAGGAAGGTGTTCGAACGCATCGGCGGCAAAATGTCGAAAACTCCGACGCCGGACGAGCTGGCCTACGCAGACTTTGCCAGCCTGATCGGCCGCAACTATATTCCCCGGCTCGATACCCTGAAGATCTATGGCGATGAGGCGGTCGGCCGGCTGACCATGCCGATCTATGCGGTCCTGGCCGGCAAGGACGTTTTTATCGACTCAATCGGCGTAAAGCACAGGCTGGAAGCGCTGACCCCCAACCCGGAAATCCTGTTCGTCCAGGATTCCAGACACCTGCTGATCGGCTTTGCTGCACAGATTGGAGCCTTCCTGGATCGCGTCGAAGCCGCTTGACATAAAGATATAAAGATATCTTTATGTGGCCCATGGCATTGCCGTCGGATCAGGTAGTCGATGCATTGCGGGCGGCGGGCGAGCCGACCCGGTTACGCATCCTTGCCCTTCTGTCCCGTGAAGAGCTGGCGGTCATGGAATTGTGCCAGATATTAGATCAGAGCCAGCCGCGCGTCTCGCGTCATCTCAAGCTACTGGCCGAGGCTGGTCTGATCGAACGGTTCCCCGATGGCGCGTGGGTTTTCTACCGGCTAGCCGGTGCCGGGCCGGTCCGCGCCCTGGTTGATCACGCGCTTGGGCTTATTGCGCCGGACGATCGGATGGCGCGGGCGGACGATGTGCGACTGGAGGCCGTGCGCGGCGCGCGTTCCCAGGCCGCGGCCAGCTATTTCACCCAGAACGCTGGCCGTTGGGACGAGATCAGGTCTCTATATGTCGCCGAGGAGTCCGTCGAGGCAGCAATCCTGAAGGCCGCTGGTCCTGGTCCGTTCGAGCGTGTGGTTGATCTGGGCTCTGGCACCGGCCGCATGCTGACCCTGCTTGGGCCCAAGGCGCGTGGAGCTGTGGGGCTGGATCTGTCCCAGCAGATGCTCAACATCGCTCGGGCCAATGTCTCGCAAGCCGGCCTGACCCGATGCGAGCTGCGCCACGGCGACATCTTCGCCACTGAACTGCCGGACGCCTCGGCCGATCTCGTCGTGGTGCACCAGGTGCTGCACTATCTGGGAGACCCCCCGGCTGCGGTGCGTGAGGCCTCGCGTCTGGTCGCGCCCGGCGGTCGGCTGCTGATTATCGATTTCGCGCCCCACAGCCTTGAATTCCTGCGCGAACAACATCAGCACCGCCGCCTAGGCTTCAACGATAACGAGATGGAGCACTGGCTGCTGAATGCGGGGCTCGGCAAGGTGAAGATCGCCACCCTGCCGCCAGCGACCCAGCCGGGCCTTACCGTAAAGATCTGGTGCGCCGAGCGCGGGCGCGACCCTGTCAGGAGCGCAGCATGAACGCGGTGAACCCCTACAATGCCTTTGGCCCGATCGGCCGCGCCGGCGCACGCGCCACCAGCCGCGTGCGCCTGTCGTTCGAATTCTTTCCGCCCAAGACCGAGGCGATGGAGGAAAGCCTTTGGGCCGCGATCCGCAGGCTTGAGCCGTTGGCGCCTGACTTTGTTTCCGTGACCTACGGGGCAGGGGGCTCGACCCGCGAGCGCACCCACCGAACGGTCAAGCGGATTCTGGCTGAAACCCAACTGAAACCCGCCGCACACCTGACCTGCGTCGGCGCCAGCCGCAGCGAGGTAGACGAGGTGATCCGCGAGTACTGGGATGCCGGCATCCGGCGTATCGTCGCCCTGCGTGGTGACCCGCCCGAAGGCATCGGCGGAGCCTATGTTCCCCGCGCCGACGGCTATGCCAACGCCACTGAACTCACGGCCGCCATCCGCCGCATCGCACCCTTTGAGGTAATCGTTGGCGTCTATCCGGAAAAACATCCGGAAAGTCCGTCATTCGAACATGATATCAATGTACTGAAGGCAAAAGTTAATGCAGGCGCCAGTGTCGCCGTCAGTCAATTTTTCTTCGATGTCGACGCCTTCCTGCGCTTTCGCGACCGGGTCGACGCGGCCGGGATCACCATCCCGATTCTGCCGGGCATCATGCCGGTGACCAACTTCAACGGCTTGAAAAAAATGTCGGCCTCGTGCCGTACGGCGGTGCCCGGGTGGCTGGCCACCCTGTTCGAGGGCCTGGATGAAGACCCTGACACCCGCCGGCTGATTGCCTGTTCGGTGGCGGCGGAGATGTGCGCCAAGCTGGAGGAAGAGGGCTTCTCGGCCTTTCACTTCTACACGCTCAACCGTGCCGATCTGGTCTATGCCATCTGCCGCGTCCTGGGCGTTCGCGATAAGGAACTCGGTTCGTGAAGTTCACCCAATGGCTCTTTGGCGCCGGGCTCGCCGTGCTGGCCGTCGCCGGGCCCGTCGCCTCGCAGCAGAACCCCAGCTGGGCACAGCCGACCGAGCCGTTCAACATGATCGACAATGTCTGGTATGTCGGCACCGCCGGCCTGTCGTCATTCCTGATCAAGACATCGGCGGGGGACGTTTTGCTGGATGTTGGCCTGCCCGACAATGCCGCCCTGGTCGAGGCGAACCTGGCCAAAATCGGCGTCAAGCTGAGCGATATCAAGATCCTGCTGAACAGCCACGGCCACTTCGATCACTCCGGAGGCCTGGCCAAACTCAAGGCCGACACCCATGCTCGACTGGTCTCCAGCGAGGGTGAGCGCTACGCCCTGGAAAAAGGTGTTTATCCTGGCTCGGAAAGCAGCAAGGGCCTTTCGTTCCCACCGGTCGCCGTGGACCAGATCGTCGCTGATGGCGGCAAGATCGCGTTGGGTGGCGTAACCTTCACCGCCCACATTACGCCCGGTCACACCAAGGGCTGCACCACCTGGACCTGGCCGGTGAAGGACAAGGACGGCAGCAATCATAACGTCGTGGTCTTCTGTTCGGCCTCGGTCGCAGCCAACCGGCTGGCTCCCAATCCGCAGTATCTGGGCATCGTCGAGGACTATCGCGCGACCTTCGCCAAGGTGAAGACCTTTGACGGTGATGTGTTTTTGGCCCCGCACTCCGAGTTCTACGACATGGCCGGAAAGCGGGAGAAACTGGATCGGCCGGGGGCCAATCCTTTCATCGCGCCGGGTGCCTTCCACGCCTTTGTCGCCGGCCAGGAGGCCGCCTTCAACACCACCCTCGCCCAACAGCAGCAGGCCGGAAGAACCGCACGATGATTCGCGCTGAACGTATTGAAGCCCTGAAGAAAATTGCGACGCAGCGCATCCTGGTTCTCGACGGCTCATGGGGCGTGATGATTCAACGCCGCGACCTTGATGAGTCTGACTTCCGGGGCGAGCGATTCGCGGCCTACGCCGGCCAGCTCAAGGGCAACAACGACATCCTGTGCCTGACCCGGCCCGACATCATCACCGACCTGCACGACCAGTATTTCGGAGCCGGCGCCGACATCTCCGAGACCAATACCTTTTCCTCGACCCTGATCGCCCAGGACGACTACGGGCTGAACGAGGCCGACGTGCGCGACATGAACCTGGCGGGCGCGAAGCTGGCCCGCGAGGCCGCGGACCGCTGGACGGCGAAGGAGCCGCACAAGCCGCGCTTTGCCGCCGGCTCCATCGGACCGCTCAACAAGATGCTGTCGATGAGCTCGGACGTGAACGATCCGGGCGCGCGGCTGGTTACCTTCGATCAGGTCTATGAAGCCTACAAGGAACAGGTCCGCGCCCTGCACGAAGGCGGTGTTGATCTGTTCCTGATCGAGACCATAACCGACACCCTGAACTGCAAAGCCGCCATCAAGGCTGTCATGGACCTGCAGGACGAGGGCTATGAGCCCCTACCGATCTGGATTTCCGGCACCATCACCGACCGTTCCGGCCGCACCCTGTCCGGCCAGACGGCCGAGGCCTTCTGGAACTCGGTCAAGCACGCCAAGCCCTTCGCCATCGGGTTCAACTGCGCGCTCGGCGCGGATCTGATGCGACCGCACATCGCCGAACTTTCACGCATCGCCGACACGCTTGTCGCCGCCTACCCGAACGCCGGCCTGCCCAACGCCATGGGCCAGTACGACGAGGAGCCTCATGAGACGGCCCATGCGCTCAGTTCCTGGGCGGCGGGCGGCATCGTCAATATCGTCGGCGGCTGCTGCGGCACCACGCCGGATCACATTGCCTGCGTGGCCAGGGATGTGACCGGTGTCGCGCCGCGCCAGGTCCCCGAGCGCCCCAAGGCCATGCGCCTGGCAGGTCTCGAACCGTTCGAGCTGGCGTGATGGCGGCCACCGACCTTACCGCTGTTGAAGTCGAGCAACTGCGCGATCTGCGAGCCCGCCTGAACCGCATCGAACCCGGCCCCTTGGGCGAGCGATCGGTTGGCCCGCTGACCAAGGGCTTCTTTGATGTCTGTGCGCGGGTCGGGCTTGGGCGGCATCTTGACGGCATGGCGTTCGATGCGGCTGCCAAGGCCGGTCTGCCCGATGCGGCGAAGGATGCCGATCTGGAGGCCCTGCGCCGCATGGTCAGCAATCTGTACGTCGTGCGCGAGACCGCAGGCGGCGCCTGGCGCGGGTGGCTCAACACCGGAATCCTGCAGGCCATTCTGACGCGGCGCCTGGTTCTGGCTGGCAAGGAGATGCTCTGATGGGCAAGGTCTACGATCGCCTCAATGACAAGCTGCGCGCCTTCATCGCCGCCCAGAAGATGTTCTTCGTCGCCACGGCGCCGGGCGAGGGCGGCAATGTGAACGTCTCGCCCAAGGGCTATGACAGCGTCGTGCTGATCGACGACCAGACGCTCGCCTATCTGGATTTCGGCGGGTCGGGCATCGAGACCCTGGCCCATGTGCGCGACAACGGCCGCATTACCCTGATGTGGTGCGCCTTTGAGGGCCCGGCCAATATCGTCCGGCTTTACGGTCAGGGCGAGGCGGTGACCTTTGATGATCCCGGCTTTGCCGAACTGATGGCCCTGTTCCCAACTTTCGAGCGCGCCCGCGCCGTCATCAAGGTCAGGATCACCCGTGTGTCCGACAGCTGTGGCTGGGGCGTGCCGTTCTTTGAATTCAAGGGCGAACGCGACCAGCTCAAACGCTGGGTCGACAATCGTTCCGAAGAAGAATGGCGCGAGAAGCGCTATGCCACCAACGCCAAATCAATTGACGGCCTGCCTGGCCTTGTCCGTCCGGAGTAGCCGTGTCCCGTCCTGTCTTCGTCAATATCGGTGAGCGCACCAACGTTACCGGCTCCGCCCGCTTTCGCAAGCTGATCGTCGAGGGCGACTACGCCGCGGCGCTCGACGTCGCGCGCCAGCAGGTTGAGGCGGGCGCCCAGGTCATTGACGTCAACATGGACGAAGGCCTGCTGGATTCGAAGAAGGCCATGGTGACCTTCCTCAATCTGATGGCCGCCGAGCCCGATATCGCCCGCGTGCCGGTGATGATCGATTCCTCCAAGTGGGAGGTGATCGAGGCGGGTCTGAAGTGCGTCCAGGGCCGCTCCATCGTCAATTCCATCTCGCTGAAGGAAGGCGAGGAAAAGTTCATCGAGCAGGCGACGCTTTGCCTGCGCTATGGCGCGGCTGTGGTGGTCATGGCCTTTGACGAGCAGGGCCAGGCCGACACCGCCGCCCGCAAGATCGAAATCTGCCGGCGCGCTTACGACGTGCTGGTGAACATGGTGGGCTTTCCGCCGGAAGACATAATCTTCGACCCCAACATCTTCGCCGTCGCCACGGGTATCGACGAGCACAACAACTATGCTGTCGACTTCATCGAGGCGACACGGGCCATCAAGGCCGCCTTGCCCTACGCCCGCATTTCCGGCGGGGTCTCCAATGTCTCGTTCAGCTTCCGCGGCAACGAACCGGTCCGCCGGGCGATCCACGGAGTGTTCCTCTATCACGCCATCGCCGCAGGCATGGACATGGGTATCGTCAATGCCGGCGATCTGCCGGTCTATGACGATATTGATCCTGAACTGCGCGATGCGGTCGAGGACGTCATCCTGAACCGGACGAAAAACTGGTCGCCGACCGAGCGGCTGGTTGAGCTGGCCCCAAAATACAAGGGCGACAAGGGCGTCGAACGGGTCATCGACCTGAAGTGGCGGGACGCGCCGGTCGCCGAAAGGCTGGCACACGCCCTGGTTCACGGCATCACCGAATTCATCGACGCTGACACCGAGGAAGCGCGCCAGGCGGCCGAGCGTCCCTTGCATGTCATCGAGGGGCCGTTGATGGACGGCATGAATGTGGTCGGCGACCTGTTCGGTTCAGGCAAGATGTTCCTGCCCCAGGTGGTGAAATCGGCCCGGGTGATGAAACAGGCCGTGGCTGTACTGCTGCCCTATATGGAGGCCGAAAAGGCCGGCAAGCCGCGCGAGTTTGCAGGGCGCATCCTGATGGCCACGGTCAAGGGCGACGTTCACGACATCGGCAAGAACATCGTCGGCGTGGTCCTGCAGTGCAACAACTTCGAGGTCATCGACCTGGGCGTCATGGTCCCCGCAGACAGGATTCTGGACGAGGCCGAAAAGCACAAGGTCGACATCGTTGGCCTGTCGGGTCTGATCACGCCGTCGCTGGACGAGATGGCCTTTGTCGCCGCCGAAATGGAGCGACGCGGTTTTTCCATTCCGCTTCTGATCGGCGGCGCCACCACCAGCCGCACCCATACCGCCGTCAAGATCGAGCCCCGCTACAAGCGCGGCTCGACGACCTATGTCCTGGACGCCAGCCGCGCCGTGGGCGTGGTCTCCGGTCTGATGTCGCCGGGCGAAAAAGACCGTCTGCAGGCCGAGACGCGGGCCGACTACGAAAAGGTCCGCGAACAGTATGCACGCGGTCAGGACACCAAGAAACGCACTGCACTCCCCGACGCGCGGGCCAACCACTTTGCTATAGACTGGCAAACTCCGCTCCCGAAACCTGCCTTCACTGGAACGCGAACTTTCGATAATTATGACTTGAAAAATATCGAAAAATATATCGATTGGTCGCCTTTTTTCTCAAGCTGGGAATTGGTCGGTCGTTACCCGCAAATCCTCGAGGACGACGTCGTCGGCGCCGCAGCTCGCGACCTGTTCAAGGACGCGCAAGCCATGCTTCGAAAGATCGTTGATGACCGCTGGTTCACCGCCAAGGGTGTGGTCGGCATCTGGCCGGCCAACGCCGATGGCGACGATGTCATCGTCTGGTCCGACGAGACCCGCACTGCCGAGGCCGCTCGCTTTCACACCCTGCGCCAGCAGATGTCCAAGTCCGGAGACAAGGCCAACCTGGCTCTGTCCGATTTCATCGCGCCGGTAGGGCAGGGTGCAGATTTCATCGGCGGCTTTGCGGTCACGGCCGGCCACGGCGAGGCCGAAATCGTCGAGCGGTTCAAGGCGGCGGGGGATGACTATTCCTCTATCATGGCGTCGGCCCTGGCCGACCGCCTGGCCGAAGCTTTCGCCGAGGCGCTGCACTATCGCGTTCGGACCGAACTTTGGGGCTACGCATCCGACGAGACCCTCTATGTCGAAAGGCTGATCGCCGAGGACTATCGCGGCATCCGCCCCGCGCCCGGCTATCCGGCCCAGCCCGACCATACAGAAAAAGGCACGCTGTTCCGGCTGCTCGACGCAGAAGCCCAAACCGGCATGCAACTGACGGAAAGCTACGCCATGACGCCGACGGCGGCGGTCTCTGGCCTCTATTTCGGACATCCGGACAGCCACTATTTCGGCGTTGGCAAGATCGAACGCGATCAGGTTGAAGATTATGCCCGCCGAAAGGGATGGGATCTGGCCACCGCCGAACGCTGGCTGGCGCCGATCCTGAATTACACGCCGGCTTAGGGCGTTGGCCGGACCGTCGGCGCAGCCTGGGGAATGATTGGGGTGGGCGTGGCCGGTGCGGGCGCGACCGCCACGGTATTGGTCCTCAGCAGCGGGGCCAGCAACAGCGAGCGGCTTTCCAGCTCGTGGGCGACCCGCTCGCAACGTTCGGGCAATTCCCAGTTCATCCAGGAATAGGCCTGGTTGCGGGCGTCGACCGTGCCCAGGTCTTTCCACATGGCGACGCCGGTCTGCACGGCGGCCTGGCCCGTCGGGGCGATATTGGAAGTGCTGGCTGACTCTGCGGCGCGCATGGCGCGCTCGAACAACTGGATGGCGGCCCGGCCGGCGACCTGCTGGTCGGAATATTCCTTGGCGTCTTCCTGGACGGTGTTCCAGCGGATGGAAATGGCGTCCAGCTCCGGTTTGACCCGGGTATAGAGCTGCATGTGGGTGGCCAGCGCGCCTTCGCACCAGCCGATGAACTGATAGTCGTCCCGCGGCGCGCCGCGCGGCAGGTCATCTTTCGGCGCTTCGGGCACGGCGTTGGTAACCGGCGGCAGAGCCGGCGTTGCGGACGGCGCAGAAGGGGCCGACCCAGGCGTCTGGGCGGCCGCCGCTCCGGCGGCCAGCAACAGTCCAAACGCAATGGCCCCGAGGGTTTTTATCGACATGACTTCCTCATTCCCGGTCCGGCGTTCCGAAACCACCGCCGCCCGGCGTTGCGATCTCGATGACGTCACCCGGCGCCACATTCAACGAAAAACAGCCCCGCAGCTCTTTTACAGCGCCGGCGGCCGTTCGCAAACGCTGGAAACCTGCAAACCCCGCGCCACCGCCGAAAAGCCCCTGCGGTGCGTGGTCCCGGCGGGTGGAGAGCAGGGCGACATCCATGGGGGCGAGGAACCTGAGGCGGCGAATCGCGCCGTCCCCGCCGCCCTGTTGGCCGACTCCGCCCGAGCCCTTGCGGACGGCGAAGACTTCAAGCCGGACCGGAAAACGCCGCTCCAGGATTTCCGGATCGGTCAGGCGCGAGTTGGTCATGTGGCTCTGGATCGCACTGGCGCCGTCCTGCGTCGCGGTGGCGCCCATGCCGCCGCAGATCGTCTCGTAGTATTCGCCGAAAGCGCTGCCGAAGGTGAAGTTGTTCATCGTGCCCTGCGCGTTGGCGGCGACGCCAAGTGCTGCATACAGGGCATCGACGATGTGCTGGCTGGTTTCGACATTGCCGGCCACCACGGCGGCAGGCGGGGCGGGGTTCAGCATCGAGCCTTCCGGAACAACAATGTCGAGGGGCGCCAGGCAGCCGGCGTTCAGTGGAATGTCGTCCTGGATCAGGGTGCGAAAGACGTACAGAACCGCAGCGTCGACGATGGAGCAGGGCGCGTTGAAATTGGTCGGCAGGGTGGCGCTGGTTCCTGTAAAGTCGATCCGCGCCGACCCGGCGGCGGCGTCTACGGTAATCGCGACCACGATCTCGCCGCCGCCATCCATCGGCACTCGGGCCGAGCAGTCCTTCAACGAGCCAATGGCGCGGCGCACGCACGCCTCGGCATTGGCCTGGACGAAGGCCATGTATCGGGCGACCTCGCCTGATCCGTAAGTTTCGATCATCGCTGCGACGGCCGCCGCGCCTGTCTGACAGGCGGCGATCTGGGCCTTGAGGTCGGCGATGTTGCGATCTGGCGCCCGGGCCGGCCAGGGACCAGCCCTCAGAGCCTCGCGGACCGGGTCTTCGAGAAACTGGCCACCGGTCATGATCGGCAGGGCGTCGAACAGGACGCCTTCTTCGCTGATGGTTTTCGAAAACGGAGGCATGGAGCCCGGTTGAATGCCACCGACATCGGCGTGATGGCCCCGCGCGGCGACGTAGAAGGCGGGCGTCTGCCCATCTGTGAACACCGGCATGACCACGGTGATGTCGGGCAGGTGCGTGCCGCCGGCATAGGGGTTGTTCAGAGCATAGGCCTCGCCGGCCGCCAGCACCGGGTGGCGGTCTCGCACGGCCCGCACGCTTGCGCCCATGCTGCCCAGATGGACCGGCATGTGCGGCGCGTTGGCGACCAGGCCGCCGTCCGTGTCGAACAGGGCGCACGAGAAGTCGAGCCGTTCCTTGATATTCACCGACTGGGCGGTGCGCTCCAGCGCCGCGCCCATGGCCTCGGCGATGCCCATGAAACGGCGGTTGAACAGCTCCAGCGTGACGGGATCGGGGGTGTCGCCGCCATCGGCCACAGCCGTCGTGGCCGAAGCTGTTCGGGTCAGGCGGATGAGGCCGTCCGCGTCACTGCGCGCGGTCCAGCCGGGGGCGACATGGATCTGCGTATCGTCCCGCAAGATCAACGCCGCGCCGATTTCCCGGCCGCTATCGGACCGGGCAGCGGGCACCTCGGGAGAGGTTTCACAGACGGAGGATGCCTCGACCTCAACACTCGCAATAAGGATCGGACGGGCAGTCTCGACGAATCCGAACAGTCTTTGATGGCCGCCCTCAAAAGCCACCCGGGCTTGGGTTTCACCGCAAATCTCGACGGGCAACACTGCGTCCGCCCCGTCGTAGCGGAGGAGCAGGCGGGTCTTGAGACTTCCCGGGACTTCGCCTTGCGCTGCAAGATCGGCTCGTGCTTCGCCCGCGAGTCTGTCCATTAGGGTTCGCGCCGCCGCCAGACCCGCTGCATCCAGAGGTTGCTCGAGGCCCGCTTGACGCAGGCTGGCGACCTGTGCCTGGCCAATGCCCCAGGCCGAAAGCAACGAGGCGTATTTCGGGCACAGCACTTCCCTCACGCCCAGAGCGTCTGCGACCTGGCAGGCGATCTGGCCGGCGGCCCCGCCAAAGGCGACCAGGGCGTGATCTCGCGGATCAAAGCCGCGTTCGGTGGAGATGCGCCGGATCGCCTGGACAGTCTGTTCGACGGCGATGGCGATGAAGCCCTCGGCTGTCGCCCGAACGTCGGGCTGGCCCATGGCGCCGGCCAGCGCCTGCAGCGCGGCCAGGGCGGCAGTCGTGTCGAGTGGCTGATCTGCATTCGGCCCGAATATTTGGGGGAACCGGTCTGGATCGAGCCGGCCCAGCACCAGATTGGCGTCGGTTATGGTCGCGGGACCGCCCTTGCCATAGCAGGCAGGCCCCGGATCTGCCCCGGCGCTGTCAGGGCCGACACGGGCGCGCAGGCCATCGAAGGTCAGGATCGAGCCGCCGCCGGCGGCAACCGTCTCGACGTCGAGCATCGGAGCTCTAACCTTGATCCCCGCAACAGTTGTCTGGTCCTTGCGCTCCAGGGCGCCGGCATAACGGCAAACGTCGGTGGAGGTGCCGCCCATGTCGAAGCCCAGCACCGCGCCGGCTCTGGCCACCTTCGCGGTCATGGCGACGCCCACGGCGCCGCCGGCCGGCCCGGACAGAATGGCGTCGCGGCCCCGGAAAGCCATTGCCCGCACCAGCGCCCCGCCCGAGGTCATGAACCACAGCGGCGCGCCACCGACCGCGCTGGCGACCTGGTTTACATAGGCGCGCAGCACAGGGGTCAGGTAGGCGTCGATCACCGTGGTTCCGGCGCGAGGCAGGAAACGGGGCAGAGGGCTGACCTCGTGCGAGGCAGCCACGAAGCCAAAGCCTGCCCGGCGCGCCAGATCGGCGGCAAGGCGCTCGTGTGCCGGGTTGAGGTCGGCATGCATGAAGGCAATGGCGCAGCTTTTGAACCCGTCCGTCACGGCCTTGCGCAGCGCCGTCGACAGCGCCGCCTCGTCCAGAGGCGTCACAACCTCGCCCGCAGCGCCAAGCCGTTCGCTCGCCTCAACGACGCCCGCGTAGAGGGGTTCGGGGCGAATGATGTCCAGGGCGAACAGGTCTGGTCTCGACTGGTCTCCGATCAACAGAGCGTCTGCAAAACCGGCCGTCGTCACGAACAGGGTGCGCGCGCCGCGCCGCTCCAGCAGCGCATTGGTGGCGACCGTTGTGCCCATGCGGATCGCGGTCACCCGTTCAGCGGGAAAGGCCGTTCCTGGGGCTACGCCCATCAGGCGGCGCATGGCCTCGACAGCGGCGTCATCATAGTCGGTCGAGGTGGATAACAGCTTGGCAGTGCGGATTGCGCCATCCCGGCTGCGCGCCAACACGTCCGTGAAGGTCCCGCCCCGGTCTATCCAGAATTCCCATCCGCTGCTCATGGGCCCGTCATAACGCGACGAGCCTCATTGTCGAACGGCGGGAGCCGGGATCGCTCACCGCCGATTTTCGCGTTCTCCAAATCCCGGTCCCGTGTAATCATTGTTCAGCTTGGGAGGCACATCATGACCAAAACCTTGGGTGCACACGCTGTCGTCGTCGGCGCGGGTATGGGCGGACTGTCCGCAGCGGCCGCGCTTTCCCCATTTTTTGATCGGTTAACGGTCCTCGACAAGGACACCCTTCCGTCCGGTGATGAGGTTCGCCTGGGGGTGGGTCAGGGCCCGCACACCCACCAGCCTCAAGGCGGGAGAGGAGACACTTGAGCGCCTGTTGCCGGGCTTGCGCGACGCGCTCTATGCCGCCGGCGCCGCCGAAATCCGTGTTGGGCGCGATGTCGACTTCTTTGATCCGGGTGGTCCGGTGCCTGAATGTGATCCCGGCTTTTCGGTCACCGCCCTGTCGCGGCCGCGCTATGAGCGGGTGCCGCGAGACAAGGTCCGGGCCCTGGCCAATGTTACCCTGCGAGACGAGACTCCCGTGGCGGGGTGTCTGGTCGACGAGGGCTCCTGCGTCGGCGTGGAGCTGAGCGACGGTGAACAGGTCTTGGCCGGTCTGGTCGTTGATTCATCGGGGATGAATGGGCCGCTTTGTGAAAAGCTGGCCGCCGATGGCGAGGCCGACTTCGACAGTTAAATGGTCAAGATCAATGTCGCCTATTCGACGGTGCGTTTTCAAAAGCCCGAGGGATGGAAGGGTGATCGCCGCGGCGTATTCGTTCTGCCGCCGCCTCCGGGAAACCAGTTCGCACTGCTGCTGCCGATCGAAGATGACCAGTGGACCATTTCGCTGGGCGTGCAGGGCGACATGGCCTTGCCTCGAAATCACGAGGAATTCACGGCCCTTTGCCAGGGCCCTTCCGGCTCCGGGCGTTTACGAACGGGTGAAGGACGCTGTTCCGCTGACGCCGTTCCGTTCATTCCGAAAGACGCATGCGGTGCGCCGCAGATTCGGCGCTGCCCGGCGCTGGCCTGACCGGCTTGTTCCTGTGGGCGACACCATGACCAGTTTCAATCCAACCTTTGGGCAGGGCATGACGGTGGCGGCGGTCCAGGCCGGAGCCCTGGCGAAAATCCTGGCCGAACGGGTCGCGTCCGGCGGCGGACTGAACGGACTGGGCGCCGCCTATTTTCCGCCTGCCGAAGCCATTGCGGCAGCCGCCTGGAATCTCGCAATCGGATCGGACTACAGCTACGCCGAGACCGAAGGCGAGCGCCCGGCCGATTTCGCCCAGCAACAGTTTGCCGGCCGCGTGATGCGCCAACTGGCCGGTACCGACCCGGACTTCCTCGTCCTGCGCATGCGGATGGGCCACATGCTGGAATCCGGCGCGGCCCTGCGTGAGGGCCCCCTGGCCGAACGCTTCGCGGCGGCCATGAAGGCGGCGTCCCAGCCCAATCCCGCCTAGGGCTTGAGGTGCAGATTTCACAGCCGCGTTCCAATTTCCGCGCCAGCCCGTTACATCGCTCACGAACGGGAGAACTGACATGGTTGGCGTACTTGAAGGCGTGCGGGTGCTGGATCTTGGGCGTTACATCGCTGGACCTCTGTGTGGGGCGATGCTGGGTGATCTGGGGGCCGAGGTTATCCGCATCGAGCGAGTCGGCGGCGGCGAGGACCGGGCGCAGTATCCGCTAGGTGGCGAGGCCGACGCCGGCGCGGCTTTCCTGGCCTTCAACCGAAACAAGAAGAGCCTGACGCTCGATCCCGGCAGTCCGAAGGGCCGTGAGGTGATGAAGCGCCTGGTGGCCACCGCCGACATCGTGCTGGTCAACATGCCCCTGCCGGCCATCACCAGGATCGGCCTGGACTACGACAGCCTGAAAGCCATCAAGGGGGACATCATCCTGTTGCACACCTCCGCCTTCGGCAATGATGGCCCCTATGCCGAGCGCGTTGGCTTCGACGGCATCGGCCAGGTGATGAGCGGAACGGTGGCGCTGTCGGGCGATCCGGGCCATCCGATGAAGAGCGTCGTCTGCTGGGTCGATGTCTCGACCGCCATGTTCAACGCCTATGGGGCGCTGGCTGCCCTGATGCACCGCCGGGCCACCGGCCAGGGTCAGAAGGTTGAAACCAATCTGCTGCGTTCGGCCCTGAACCTGTCCAATGTCCAGGTCGTCGAGCAGGCGGTCATCGACCGCGACCGCCAGCCGACCGGCAATCGCATGCAGGCGGGCGGTCCTGGCGATCTTCACCAGACACAGGACGGCTGGGTCATGATCCAGGTGGCCGGCGACGGGCTCTTCCGCCGCTGGGCCAAACTGATGGGCGAGGAAGGCCTGTGGACGTCCGATCCGCGCTTCGCCAGCGAGATGCTGCGCGGCGACAATAACGCCATTCTGTCGGAGCGGACCTCTGCCTTCACAAAGAACCTGACGACCGAAGAGGCCCTGGCCGCGTTCGCCGCCGCCAAGGTGCCGGCAGGGCCGCTGTTGAACCCCCAGCAGGTGCTCGACGATCCGCACGTCCAGGCAGTCGGCATGTATCGCCAGGTTGACTATCCGGGTCTGCCAAGGCCTGCGCCTCTGGTTGAGCCGGGCGCCCGGTTCAGCGGGTTTGACCTGGCCCGGATGCGTCCGCCAACCAGCGGCGAACACACTGACGAAATTCTCGGCGGACTGGGTTATACCCGTGGCGAGATAGACACCCTCAGGTCAGAAGGGGTCATCTGAGGGGGTATTGTCTATGGCAGGGGTTCTTGACGGCGTCCGGGTGCTCGACCTTGGTCGGTATATCGCCGGACCAATGTGTTCTTCTTTGCTGGGAGACCTGGGCGCCGAGGTGATCCGGATCGAGCGGGTCGGCGGCGGCGAGGACCGGTTGACAGCGCCGCTGGGTGAGGACTGCGATAGCGGCGCGGGCTACCAGGCTTTCAACCGCAACAAGAAGGGTCTGACTCTCGACCCTGGCAGCCCAAAGGGCCGCGAGGTGATGAAGCGTCTGATCGCCACGGCCAACATCGTGGTGGTCAACATGCCCTTGCCAGCAATCAGGAAGATCGGCCTCGACTACGACAGCCTTGTCGCCATCAAACCGGACATCATTCTGGTGCACACCTCTGCTTTCGGTGTCGACGGACCTTATGCCGAGCGGGTCGGTTTCGACGGCGTTGGCCAGGCCATGAACGGCGCGGTCTACATGTCGGGCGATCCCGGCGCACCGCGCCGCACCAGCGCGCCTTACGTTGATGTAACCACCGCCATGTTCAACGCCTATGGCGCTCTGGCCGCCGTAATGCACAAGCGCGCCACCGGGCAGGGTCAGAAGGTCGAGACCAATCTTTTGCGCTCGGCCCTCAACCTGACCAATGGTGGGGTGATCGAGCAGGCCCTGACCCAGATCAATCGCGTGCCTACGGGCAACAGGGCCCAGGGGGCTGGACCCGGCGATATTCACCGCACCAAAGACGGCTCAATCCTCATCCAGGTGGTTAGCGACGCTCTGTTCCGGCGGTGGGCGAAACTGGTCGGCGCCGAGGACTGGATCGACGATCCGCGCTTTGCGACCGACGAACTGCGCGGCCAGAGCAACCATTTGCTCAGCGCCAAATCCGCACTCTGGGCCGCCAATCTGACAACCACAGAAGCGCTGGACGCCCTTGGCGCGGCGATGATTCCGGCCGGCCCGGTATTGACCCCCCAACAGGTGCTGGAGGACCCCCACATCATCGCCGCCGGTTACTATCAGCCCCGCGATTATCCGGGCTTGCCCGGTCCTGCGCCGGTCATCGAGCCGGGCGCCCGGTTCAGCACCATTCGCCTGTCCCGTACTCGTCCGCCCACGATCGGCGAGCACACCGATGAAATTCTGGGCGATCTGGGTTATACCGGAGATGAGATCGACGGGTTGCGCGCCGACGGCGTGATCTGAACCGCCCGCCCAAGCGTTGTCATCATATCGCCCCGAAGCTGGGCCATGCGGTAGCTCATGGGACTGTGGAAGAACATTGCGGCCCTGGCCGCTCGCGCCGTCGATGACGCCGAATGCCCTGACTGCCCTCCCGGGCCGCCGGGGGAGGATCCGGCGTTCTCGACCGCTGTAACTGCCCTGGGAGCCAAGCTGGCCAAGGCGGACGGCAGGCCGGATTCTCTGGAATATGCGGCCTTTTCAAAGGTGTTTACCGCCGAGGGCTCTTCGGCAGGCAATATTCAGCGGCTCTATGACCTGGCCAGTCAGACCACTCTTGGCTACGAAAGTTATGCCCGCAGACTGGCCAAGCGCTATCGCAGGTGCCCCGAAGTACTGGAAGACGTCCTCGACGGCCTTTTCCACATCGCGGGCGCCGACGGCGCGGTCACGGGCGACGAGCTGGACTATCTGGAACATGTCGCCCTTCACCTGGAAGTGCCCGTCCTGACCTTCCGGCGGTTAAAGGCAACGCACCTGGGCTTGGGGGCCGAAGACCCCTACGGCGTCCTTTCCGTGCCGCACGACGCCTCCGACGAAGAGGTTCGTTCAGCCTGGCGAAAGTTAATCGCCGAAAGCCACCCCGACCGCGCCGCCGCAAGGGGCCTGCCGGCAGACTTTGCGCATGTCGCCCAGATCAAGGCCGCGGCGATCAATGCGGCCTATGATTCAGTCACGCGCGAGCGTCGAAGCTTTGCTGAGGCCGGCGCGGTCTGACGTCGCAGCCTTGGGCCAAAAAAGTGTGCGGGTGTTGACGAACCGGAAGGGTGAGCAGAGATTATATCTCGCGACCGCACAATGGCAGGTGCGAGTCCGCCAGGAAGAAACGATGAGCACGCTCAAAGGGCCGTCCATCCACCGCAATGAATTCGCGGCGATCGTCGGGTTTATTGCGACCGCAATCGCAGGTGTCATCGGTCTGGTTGTCGCCCTCTCCATCGCGGCTGCCGTGGTGGTGATCGGTTTCTTCGGCGCCATTCTGCTCGCCTTCGCCAGCCTTGCGATGCGCGCACGACGACCTTCCCGCGCCAGGACCTCCGCAGACCCGGAGATTATTGAAGCCAAGCGCGTCGGCGGCCATTCGTGGGTCGCTTACGGCTGGGACAACCAGCAGTAATTCAACGAATCAGCCAATCTGCGTCCTGAGCGCCGATCCGGCGCCTCAAGGGACTGTTTCTGTGTCACTCCGCGATTTTGCCATCATGGCCGGCGTCTGCCTACTTTGGGCGCTGAACACGATCTTTTCTAAGATCGCGGTGAGCACCTATGACATTCCACCGCTGTTTCTGGGCGCGGCGCGCTTCGGCATCGTCGCCCTGGCTGTTTGTCCGTGGCTGTTTCCCGCGCCGCGGCCCATGTGGCGGATGATTATCGTCGGTCTGACCATGGGCGGCGGAACTTTTGTCTTTGCCTTCATCGGTCTGAAGACCGCAAGCCCTTCCGGCGTGGCCATCGTCTCGCAACTGGGCGTGCCGGCTGCGACCATCCTTTCGGTGCTCATCCTCGGCGAGAGGATTCACTGGCGTAGGGGTCTTGGCGTCGTCCTTTCGCTCGGCGGAGTCCTGCTGGTGATGTGGAGCCCCAAGGACCTGATGGTTTCCACCGGACTAGTCCTGGCGGCGACGGGCGCCATCATCGGCTCGCTTGGAGCTGTCACGATGAAACAGATGACTGGTGTGAGGCCCTTGACCTTTCAGGCCTGGGTCGGCCTGATCTCGTTCGTGCCCCTGATGGTCTTCAGTCTTTTTCTCGAGCCCCAGGCGCCTGCGCTGGCCCTGAAGGCCGGTTGGCCCTTTCTTGGGATCATCCTGTTCTCGGCGCTGGTGGTCTCGGTGCTGGGGCACACCACCTACTACGTGCTGATCGGCCGCTACGAAGCCAATCTGATCGCGCCCCTGACGCTGATGATGCCGCTGGCGACCATCGGTCTGGGCGTGCTGATCACGCACGATCCGTTTACGGCTCGCATGGCCCTGGGCACGGGGATCGCTTTGGCGGGCGTGCTTATCATCGCGCTTCGGCGGGATCACGTCGCGCCCCTTGTTGAACTGTGGAGACCGCGCGGATGATCGAGACCATCGCCGCGCCATCGCCCAATTTCGATCCGCGCAAGAGTCCTCCGGACATGATCGTCCTGCACTACACCGGCATGCAGACCGGGGCGGAAGCGCTGGCCCGGCTGAGAGACCCTGAAGCTAGGGTCTCGGCCCACTACCTGGTGGAGGAAGACGGCCGCATCTTCACACTGGTGTCCGAAGAGCGACGCGCCTGGCACGCCGGAGCCGGTTTTTGGAAGGGCGAGCGGGATATCAACGCCGTCTCGATCGGGGTCGAGGTCGTAAATCCTGGACGCGAGTGGGGTTATCGCGCGTTTCCGGATCGTCAGATTGAGGCGGTAATTGCTCTGCTCAGCGATATTCGTGGGCGGTGGGACGTGGCGAATGGCCGCATCCTTGGCCATTCGGACACGGCGCCAGCCCGCAAGGAAGATCCCGGCGAACTGTTCCCGTGGAAACGCCTTGCTGATGCGGGGCACGGCCTGTGGGCCGAACCAACGGTGGCGCCTGGCCAGGCGCTGACGATTGGCGACGAAGGGCCCGGAGTCTTTGTTCTGCAGGCGGGACTGGCGCGTCTGGGATACGAAAACCCACCATCTGGTCAGTATGATGAGGCCACGGCGACGAACATCCGCGCGTTTCAAAGGCACTGGCGGCCTGGTGCTGTCGATGGGATCGCCGATGGTGAAACCCGTGCCCGTCTTATGGCGGTATTGCGGGCCGGCGTCGCGAGTGGGGGTTAAAACTTCAAAATGGGCCGTGGCGGAGTGTCGCAACCATAAAGCGCTAAGTCAAATTTAACAACCTGGAGCTCAAATGCGCTCGCTGGAAAGGCGCATTGGAATGAGCACGATCACCCAGGCCCGAAAGAACTCCCGCAGTCTCAGGCTTGCGATGGAGACGGCTGACTGGTTTTTCGCCAACTCTCTGGACGTCTTCCTTATTGTACGGGACGGCGTGATCGAGCAGGCCAGCCCGTCACTTTCCAATTTTCTCGGTTGGCACGGCGGTGAAGCGGTCGGCCGTTCATTCGCTGAATTTGCCCACCCCAAGGATCTCGACGCCATCGCCGCCGCCGTGGCTGAGGTCGCCGCGACCGGCTCTGCAACCTATGAGCACCGCGCGTTGACCAAGTGGGGCGAATGGAGGTGGGTGCGTTGCAGGATCAAGCGGTCCGGCGACGGGGCCAGTATTGTCATTATGCAGGACATCGCCGAAGAGCGGCGACGCCTGCAGGAGGCTGCCGAATCCAGCAGCACCTACTGTTTGCTCAGTACGGCCAGCGGGGTGAGCCTGTGGCGCTATCATCCCCAGGCGGACGAATGCGAGCTGGATCCTGACTTTTCGCTGCCCTTTCTCGAAACGCCCACCGAGCGTCGCATTTCGATCGACGTCGCGCACAAGGGAATTCACGCTGAAGTCTCGCCCATCGTCGAGGTCGCCTGGCGACGAACGGTGCTGACCGGCAAACTGACGATCATCGAATACCGGGAGCAGGCCGATGATGGCGGCTGGCGCCGCTTGCGCAGCGCCTGGATGGGCGTGCGTCAGCACCAGGCCGGGGGCTGGGAGGTTGTCGGCGTCTGCCAGAATCTGACTGAGCTGATGGCCGAACGCGATCGGGCCGTCCGTGGCGAAGAGGCTGCCCGCGCAGCCGCTGAAGCCAAGTCGCAGTTTCTGGCCAACGTCAGCCACGAGCTTCGCACGCCAATGAACGGTGTGCTGGGCGGCCTTTATCTGCTGCGGAACGCTGAAAGCCCTTCAGAACGCCAACGTCTTGTCGACGAAGCGATCAAGGCCGGAGGGGATCTGTCGCGGTTGCTTGGCGACATTGTGGATTTCGCGGATACGGAAGCCGGACGGGTGCGAATTGAGCCGGTACCGGTCGATATTAAAGACCTGATTGAAGGGCTCGGTGGGGCCATTCGTGAGCAGGCTGCCGACAAGGGGCTGTCGTTCAGAATAACCAACTCCGCCAAGGGCTGGGTGCGAATTGATCCGGCGCGGGTGCGACAGATCTTGTGTTGCCTGCTGTCCAACGCCATCAAGTTTACGGAAACGGGCGGCGTCGATCTGCGTGTGCGGAGCCTGGGGGCCGGCGATGACGCCCGGCTTGAGTTTGAGATCGAGGATACTGGCGTCGGTATCGCCTGGGAGAAGCAAGACGCGCTGTTTGAGCAGTTCCATCAGGCGGACGGATCAGCGACGAGGCGTTACGGCGGAGTTGGTCTGGGCCTGGCTCGCGCCCGCGCTCTGGCAGAGTTGATGGACGGCGCCATTCAGTTCACAAGCGCCGCCAGCGGCGGATCAACGTTCTGCGTCACGCTTGCGGCGCCTGATTGTCCCGTGGAGAACGAATTGAACGCGCCAGTCCTGTCAGGACTTCGAGTCCTGCTGGTTGAGGACAACCCGACCAACCGTCTGGTTGGCGCCAAGATTCTGGAATCCCTCGGCGCTGAGGTGTTTTGCGCCGAAGACGGCCAGCTTGGCGTCGAAGCGGCCTATATGAGCCTCTTCGACCTGATCTTCGTGGATATTCAGATGCCGGTCATGGACGGCATGGAAGCTTCAAGGCGCATTCGCACACAGGGCGGGCCCAACAGCATAACGCCAATCGTTGCCCTGACCGCCAACGCCCTGGATCACCAGATCAGGGCCTATCGGGAGTGCGGTATGAACGGTTGTATTCCCAAGCCGGTATCGCCGGGCGCCGTGATCGCAGAGATTGCTCGCCTCTCAGGGGGCGAGGTGAGCGCGGCCAACGCTGCCTGAGGTCGCGGCTTGACCGTCGCGGCCCTAACGCCCATGTTCGGGGCGACCAGACGGCCGGGCGGTCGCGGCGCCTTCGGGCGTCGAGGAAAGTCCGGGCTCCATGGTGAAAAGGTGGCGGGTAACACCCGCCGGGGGCGACCCCAGGGATAGCGCCACAGAAAGTAAACCGCCTGACGCTTCGGCCGACGGTAAGGGTGAAAGGGTGGGGTAAGAGCCCACCGCGGACGCAGCAATGTGGACGGCATGGCAAGCCCCACCTGGAGCAAGACCGAATAGGGACGATGTGCCCTGGAGCAATCCAGGGCGGGGCTCACCGCTCTTGTCGTCCGGGTAGGTCGCGAGAACCGTTCAGCAATGAACGGTCCAGAGGAATGATCGTCGCGCGCCCGTCAAACGGCGTGGCACAGAACCCGGCTTACAGGCCGTCTGGTCTTCAACTATACACAGAATGGCGATACCGGTTGCGGATAAACAGCAATGTTCTATGTATGTTCCGTTATTGGTTACTGGCTGCCGTTAACCATGTATCAATAACACCGCCTTGATTTGCTTGAAAAAATAATCTGGTGGCATTGTATCCCAGTTAATCCCATGCTATCCCGTTAACTGCGGGCGGGCTGCGATTCATCTTGGAGCGCGGCCTGGAGGGCCCCGGGGGCTTTGCGGTGTTTCTGTCGACCTTCGACAAACAGCTGGACGCCAAACGGCGCATCGTTGTGCCGGTCGAGTTTCGCGCCCTGGCGTTCGGCCCGTTTGAAGGCGTCATTTGCTTTCCGTCGATCGAGGCCGATTGCCTCGAGGCGGGCGGGCAAGCGCTGTTCGATCGCTACGATCAGATGATCGAAGATCTCGACTTCGGTGACCCGGTGCGCAGCGCCCTGGAAGTCTCGTTCTACGGCGGTATCCACCGTCTTGGCTTCGATACGGCTGGGCGGATCACATTGCCTGAGGCGCTTTGCGACAGTTTCGGCCTCACCGACTGGGTTACGGTCGTCGGCTTGAAGGACCGCTTCCAGATCTGGACGCGGGACGCTTTCCAGGCCCACAGGGCCGACCAGCGCGACGCCGCCCGGCAAGGCCTGGCTGACCTGCGGCTGGCTCAGCGGGCAGCCCGGCTGGGAGGCGCTGGATGACTGAGGCGGCCCACAAGCCTGTTCTGCTGGCCGAAGTCATGGCCGCGCTGTCGCCTCGCAAAGATGAACTGATGGTCGATGGCACTTTCGGGGCGGGCGGCTATACGCGCGCCATCCTGGCGACCGGCGCACGGATCATCGCCTTTGACCGCGACCCCAGCGCCGCGCGGTTCGCCGATGAACTGCCGCGGGATCGATTCAACCTGATCGGTGACCGTTTCTCCAATATGGAGCAGCATGTCACCTCCGCCGATGGCGTGACCCTCGATATCGGCGTTTCATCCATGCAGATTGACGAGGCCGAGCGCGGTTTTTCGTTCATGCGAGATGGTCCCCTTGATATGCGCATGGGCGATAGCGGTTCAACGGCGGCCGATCTGGTCAATGAGATGGAGCCGGCGGAGTTGTCGCGCATCTTCTGGATCTACGGCGAGGAAAAGGCGTCGCGCCGCATTGCATCCTTCCTGGTGCGTCGCCGCGCCGAGGCGCCTTTTGAGCGCACCCTCGATCTGGCCGAAACCGTCGAGCGCGCGGTCGGTGGCCGCAAGGGCGCCAAGGTTCATCCCGCCACCCGTGTCTTTCAGGCTCTGCGCATTGCGGTCAACGAGGAGCTGGCCGAGCTCGAGGCCGGTCTGGCGGCGTCGGAGCGAATATTGAATGAGGGCGGCCGTCTGGCCGTGGTCACCTTCCATTCGCTGGAAGATCGCATCGTCAAGGCGTTCTTCACCGAGCGGGCGGGGCGCACGCCCGGTGGGTCGCGGCACATGCCCCAGGTCATCGCCGCACGCGCGCCCAGCTTCCGTCTACTGTTCAACGGTCACCGCGGCCCTGGCGACGACGAGGTCGCGGCCAATCCCCGCGCTCGCTCGGCGAAATTGCGCGCCGGTGTTCGCACTGCGGCTCCGGCCTGGGAGGCGGGGGCATGAGTGTCATGGAGCGGCGCTATAGGGGATTCCGTATCGTCAATTTTGCGGGCGTGACCCTGTTGCTGGCCCTGACCCTGGGGGTCTATCTTGCCAAGACCCGAGCCTCAGCGGACTCGGCCGCTATTTCACGAGCCGATCGCCTGATCGTTGCCGAGCGCCGCCAGATCCGCGCGCTTCAAGCCCAGGTCGCGGGTCTTGAAACGCCTGAACGCATCGAGAAAATGTCCAGTGAGTATCTCGGGATGGTTCCGATCGACGCGACCCACGAGATGGCGGCCGAGCGACTAGGCGAACTGGCGTCGGCCCATGCCGTTCCGCCGCAGGTCATGCTGTCCACGCCATTAGCGCAGGCTCCGCGATGACCGTCTCGGGCCTCACGCCCCCCCGACCTCTGGCCTGGCGCTGGCTTACCAGCGCCATCTGGTGGATCGAACACGAGTTCGAACGCTCCAAGGCAGAAAACCGTCCGGCTGACAGCGTGCGATTCCGGATGGTCTTCATCCTGGCCGTCTTTGTCGCCGGGTTCTCGGCCCTGGCCCTCGGCGCCGGACGAGCGGCCCTGGTGTCAAAACCTTCGGCCTGGCGGGCCAGCCTGCCTGCCGGTAGTCGGGCAGACCTGGTCGACCGGCATGGCGATCTGCTGGCCATCGATCTGCCGGTCTACAATCTCTACCTCGACCCCGCTCTCATCTGGGACAAGGCCGAGACCCGACGGGTGCTGGGCCCGTTGCTGCCGGCTGCCGCCGGGCCGCGCATGGACGAGACTCTTGCGGGGACCAAGCGGGTCAAAATATTTGGGCCGTTCCCGCAGGCCGTTCGCGATCGCATCGACAGTCTGGGTCTGCCCGGCATCAACTTCGAAGCCGAGGCGGGGCGCAGCTATCCGCTGGGGTCCGAAGCCAGCCACCTTGTCGGATATGTCCGCAACGACGGCATGGGCATGCTGGGCGCCGAGGGGGCTCTGGACCAACAGATCCGAACCCAGGCAGGACAGGGACCGGTTGTTCTGGCCCTGGACCTGAAGGTCCAGGCAGCCCTTGAAGGCGAGCTTCAGGCCACGGTGCTCCGCCACTCGGCCAAGGCGGCTGTGGGTCTGGTGACCAACATCCGGACCGGCGAAATCCTGGCGATGGCCAGCTTGCCCGACACGACTCCCGACCGGCTGGCATCAGACATGAACGCCAACGTCAACAAGGCCGCCAGCGCTCGCTACGAGATGGGCTCAACATTCAAGATCTTCTCGCTGGCCATGGGGCTCGACAGCGGCAAGGTGACCCTCGACACCAAATATGACGTCGGCAATCCCCTCGTGCTTTCCGGCCAGACCATCCACGACAGTCACTCGGAGAGCGGGTTCTACAATCTGCACGAGGTGTTCATCCATTCGTCCAACATCGGCGCTGCACGTATGGCGTTGCAGGTCGGGGGCGACATCATGGGGCCCTATTACGAGAAGTTCGGACTGACCAGGGCCGCGCCCATCGAGCTGCGCGAATCCGCCCGGCCATTGGCGCCCAAGGTCTGGAGCACGAACGTCGTCGCCAACACCGCCTTCGGCCACGGCATCGCCGTCAGCCCTCTGGCCGTCGCGGCCGGCGTCGGCGCGATCATGAACGGTGGTCAGTATGTGCCGCTGACCATTCTGAAGCGCGATGGCCCGCCCGCCACCGTTCGGCAGGTCGTCAGTCAGGATACCAGCCGCAAGATGCTCGACCTGATGCGCGCAAATGCCGTCGAGGGCACGGGCAAGAGCGCCGAGGCCGCCGCGCCTGGCTTTAGTGTCGGCGGCAAGACCGGCACGGCCGAAAAGCCAATGAACGGCACCTATGCACGCGAAACCCTGGTTTCCTCCTTTGCCGCTATATTCCCGACCGACACCCCGTTCGGAACCGACAAATACTTCGTTCTGATCCTGGTGGACGAGCCTCACACATCTGCCGAGGCGCCGGGACGGCCCACCGGCGGCATCGTTGCGGCTCCGACTGCGGGCCGGGTCATCAATCGCATCGCGCCCTTCCTTGGCGTATCGCGACGCTCGGCGACGCCGCAGGTCGTGGCTACTGGCGATGCGCAGGACGGCAACGAGCGATGAGCGCGCGCCTGTCAGAACTGGTGCGCCGCCGTGCTTCGGCTCAGGATCCGATGATCACCGGTGTCACTGCCGACAGCCGCGCGGTTCGGCCAGGATTTCTGTTCGCCGCCCTGCCAGGCAGCAAGGTCGATGGCCGAACCTTTATCTCAGGATCGATCGGGGCAGGGGCGGCGGCAATCATCGCGCCGGCCGACGTGGATGGTCTGCCTGTGCCGACCATCCATGCCCTGGATGTGCGCCGGGCCTACGCCCTTGCCGCCGCCAACTTCTGGAAGGATCAGCCGCCCGTCATCGTTGCGGTCACGGGTACCAACGGCAAGACCTCGGTCGCCGGCTTTTGCCGTCAGATATTCCTCCGGCTCGGCCATAAGGCCGCCAGCATGGGCACCCTCGGCGTCGTCGCCGGCGATGAACAGCTGTCGCCGCCCGGCCTGACCACGCCGGACGCCGCCGACGTGGCCCGATGGCTGTCGATTCTGGCCGAGAAGGGCGTCACCCATCTGGCTCTTGAGGCCTCGTCCCACGGCATCGACCAGCGGCGCCTCGACGGCGTGCGTCTCACCGCCGCCGGGTTCACCAATTTCACCCAGGACCATCTCGATTATCACCAGTCGATGGAGGCCTACCGGGCCGCCAAGCTGCGCCTGTTCGAGACCTTGCTGCCGCGCGGCGCGATGGCGGTGCTCAACGCCGACTCCGACGATGTGGCCGCCTTCGCGGGTGCCGCCCGTCTGCATGGGCAGGGCCTGTACACTGTCGGCGCGGCGGGGCAGGGCCTGAAGCTGACGTCCCGAACAGCGACGCCACACGGACAGATCCTGACAGTTGAAGCCGGTGGCAAGACCTACAACGTCGATCTGCCGCTCGCGGGCGAGTTTCAGGCCTCGAACGCCCTGGTCGCCGCGGGCCTTTGCATCGCGGCCGGAGAGCCGGCTGACAAGGTTCTGGCGGCGCTGGAGCATCTTGAAGGCGCGGCTGGCCGATTGCAGCGTGTCGGGACCGGCGCGCACGGCGGCGAGGCCTATGTAGACTACGCTCATACGCCCGACGGCCTGGCGACGGTTCTCAAGGCGTTGCGGCCGCATGCGCGCGGCAAGCTGATCGTCGTGTTCGGCGCCGGCGGCGACCGCGATGCCGGCAAGCGGCCGCAGATGGGCGAGATCGCCGCGAAACTCGCCGATCTCGCCATCGTTACTGACGACAATCCCCGCTCGGAAGCGCCCGCCGCGATCCGCGCCGCTATTCTGGCCGCCGCGCCGGGCGCACTTGAGATTGGCGATCGCAAGACCGCCATCGAACATGCAGCGAGCTTGCTGGGCGATGGCGACGTCCTGCTCGTGGCCGGCAAGGGCCACGAGCAGGGGCAAATCGTCGGCGGCGAAATCCGACCGTTCGACGATGTGGCTGTGACCGCCGAGGCCCTGCGTGGCTAATCCACTCTGGACCTCGGACGAAATCCAGGAAGTCACCGCGGGGCGCCTTGAGGGAAAGCCGTTCAAGGCCACGGGGGTGTCCATCGATACCCGAAGTCTGGAGCGGGGCGATCTGTTTGTCGCCCTCGCGGGCGCGCGTGACGGTCATGAGTTCGTTGCCTCGGCCCTTGAGTTGGGCGCGGCCGGCGCTCTGGTGGCCCGGCCTGGTCCCGGTCCATCCATCATCGTTGACGATGCTCTGGCTGCCCTGGCGCAGCTCGGTGTGGCGGCCCGCGATCGCTCAGCGGCCTTGCGCTGCGCGGTCACAGGTTCGGTCGGCAAGACCAGCGTCACCCAGGCCATCGCCGCCGGGCTGAAGTTGGCGGGACGGTATCATTCTTCAATAAAATCATACAATAATCACATCGGCGTTCCCCTGACCCTGGTCCGGATGCCCGCCGATACCCAGCGCGCGGTGTTCGAAGTGGGCATGAACCACGCTGGTGAGATCACGCCCCTGTCCCACATGATTGCGCCCGATGTTGTAGTCATCACTACGGTCGGTCCCGTTCACACCGAGAACTTCCCCGACGGCGAAGCCGGCGTCGCTCGCGCCAAGACCGAGATATTCGCAGGCCTGAAAAAAGGCGGTCTGGCCATCCTGCCTGCCGATAATCGCTGGTTCGGTCAGCTGAAGGCCGCTGCAGACAAGGCCGGCGCGCGGGTTCTGACATTCGGCGCCCGCGATGGCGCCGATGCGCGCCTTCTTACCTTCAACCCGCGCGGCGTTGTGGCTATGATTCACGGCCGTCGCGTGAAGTTCACCCTGCGTCAGACCGCCGACCACTGGGGACTGAGCAGTCTGGCGGTGTTGCTGGCGCTCGAAGTGCTCAAGGTTCCCAGGATCCGCGCGATCAGGGCAATGTCCGAGTTCGAGCCGCTGGAAGGCAGGGGCGCAGAACGCCAGATCGATGGCTTCACCCTGATCGACGAGAGCTATAACGCCAACCCGCTATCCATGGCCTCGGCTATCCGCACCCTTGGCGCGCGGCCAGTTTCCGGTCGGCGGATCGTTGTTCTGACGGACATGCTCGAACTGGGCGAAGATGGCCCGGCGTTTCATGGCGCCCTGGCCGGCGAGATCGACGCGGCGGCCGTCGACCTGGTGTTCTGCGCCGGGCCCCTGATGAAATGGCTGTGGGACGTTCTTCCCTCGACTCAGCAGGGGGGGTACGCGGGGACGGCGGCGGAACTTGCGCCGCTGGTCGCCAAGGCCGTCCGTCCGGGCGACGTGGTCATGGTGAAGGGCTCGAACGGCTCTCGTGCGCACCTTGTCGCCCGGGCGTTGTCACAGGTCCAGTCTGACAACGGGGGGAGAGCCTGATGCTCTATTGGCTGTTTCACCAGCTCAATCACGGCGACTATGTGTCTATCCTTAACCTGTTGAATTATATCACGTTCAGAACTGGTGCGGCCCTGTTTACCGCCCAGTTGGTGGTCATGCTTATGGGCAGCCGCTTCATCCGCTGGATGCAGGCCAAGCAGGGCAAGGGTCAGCCGATCCGCGCCGAAGGCATCCAGCGCCACGTCATCGAGAAGGCCGGCACGCCGACCATGGGCGGGTTCATGATTCTGGCTGGTCTGCTGACAGGCACGCTGCTGTGGGCGGATCTTGGCAACCTTTACGTCTGGGTCGTGATCCTGGTCACGGCAGGTTACGGATTCCTGGGTTTTCTCGACGACTACGCCAAGGTCACCAAGCAGACGACGGCTGGGGTCTCCGGCCGCGTCAAGCTGATCATCCAGACCCTGATCGCGGTGATCGCCTGTTTCCTGATCATCCAGTTCGGGCCCAGGATGGACGGACAGGAAGACCTGCGGATGTCCGTGGCCTTCCCGTTGTTCAAGTCGCTGCTGCTGGATCTGGGCTGGTTCTACCTGGCCTTCGGCGCCTTTGTGATCGTCGGCGCGTCCAATGCGGTCAACATGACGGACGGGCTGGACGGTCTGGCCATCGTACCGGTGATGATCGCCGCCGCAGCCTTTGGTGTGATCGCCTATCTGGTCGGCAACTTCGTCTATTCGGAATACCTCAAGCTGCACTTCGTGCCGGGCGTCGGCGAGATTTCGGTCTTCTGCGGCGCCGTCATCGGCTCAGGCCTGGGCTTTCTTTGGTACAACGCACCGCCTGCAAAAATCTTCATGGGTGATACTGGTTCGCTGGCGCTTGGCGGCGCTCTCGGCGCTGTCGCTGTCGCCGCCAAGCATGAGATCGTGCTGGCCATCATTGGCGGCCTGTTCGTCCTCGAAGCCCTCTCGGTGATGATCCAGGTGTTCTATTTCAAGGCCACCAAGGGCAAGCGCATCTTCCTGATGGCGCCCATCCACCACCATTTCGAAAAGCTCGGCTGGCCGGAATCTACAGTCGTAGTGCGGTTCTGGATCGTCTCCGTGGTGCTGGCCCTCATCGGCCTTGCCACCCTCAAATTGCGATAAAGGGAGCTGAACCTGTGATCCCGGCGCGCGGCTTTGAGGGCAAGACGGTGGCGGTATTTGGCCTGGCCCGTACGGGTCTGGCGGCCGCACGCGCCCTGATTGCCGGTGGCGCCCATGTGGCCCTGTGGGACGACACCGAAAAGGGCAGGGCGGCGGCAACCGCCGAGGGACTGCCGCTTGTCGATCTTTCGGCCGTCGACTGGAGTCATTTCGCAGCTTTGATGCTCTCGCCGGGCGTGCCCCTGACTCACCCCGAGCCGCACTGGACGGTGAAAAAGGCGCGGGCAGCCGGCGTCGAGATCATCGGCGACATGGAACTTCTGGCGCGCTCGATCGCAGAGGCGCCGCCGCACAAACGGCCAAAGATCGCGCTGATCACGGGCACCAACGGCAAGTCGACGACGACGGCGCTGCTCGGGCACATCCTGGTCGCAGCCGGCCGTGACGCACGCGTTGGCGGAAACATCGGGGTGGGTGTTCTGGGCCTGGACGACATGCATGGCGGGGCGGTCTATGTGATCGAAGTCTCGTCCTATCAGCTGGACCTGACCACGACGCTGCGGCCCGACGTAGCCATTCTGCTCAACATCTCGCCCGATCATCTGGATCGGCACGGTGGCATGGAGGGCTATATCGCCGCCAAGAAGCGGGTGTTCCGCAATCAGGGCGCCGGCGATACCGCCATCATCGGGGTTGACGACGCCTGGTGCCAGCAGATCTGCACCGAGATCACCGCCGCCAACCGTCGCACAATCTGGCCGATCAGTTCGGGTCGGGCGATGGGCCGGGGCGTCTATGCGCTGGAGGGCGTGCTCTATGACGCCACCACAACCCGCGTCACCGAAGTCGCCGACTTGCTGCACGCCACCGGCCTGCCGGGTCGTCACAACTGGCAGAACGCAGCTGCGGCCTATGCTGCGGCCCGGGCCTTGGGCGTTTCGGTCGAGGACGCCGCCGCCGGCCTGATCACCTTCCCGGGCCTGGCCCATCGAATGGAGACGGTCGGCCAGATCGGCAAGGTCAAGTTCGTCAACGATTCTAAGGCCACCAACGCCGACGCCGCACGCCAGGCGATGAGCGCCTACAACAACTTTTTCTGGATCGCCGGGGGTCGTCCCAAGGCCGGAGGCATCGACAGCCTGACCGACCTGTTTCCCCGTGTGGCCAAGGCCTATCTTGTGGGTGAGGCGGCAAACGACTTTGCAGAGACGCTGGCGCCGGCCACGCCGGTCGCCATCGCCGGGACCATCGCCGCCGCCACAGCATCTGCCTTCGAAGACGCGCGGCGGACGGACGAGGATGCCGTAGTGCTGCTCTCGCCGGCCTGCGCCTCTTTTGACCAGTTCCCTGACTTTGAGGTGCGGGGCGACGCCTTTCGCCAGGCGGTCGATGATCTGGCCCGCGCCAACTCCGGTGCGGAGGCGAGCGCATGACGGAAGCAGCCCAGCGCTATCCTTTCGCCCGCACGGACCGCTCACCCCTGGGCCAGTGGTGGTGGACCATCGACCGCTGGCTGCTGGGCGCGACGGTGATCCTAGTGGTGCTGGGCATCCTCCTGTCGTTCGGCAACAGTCCTGCCGCCGCCGGTCGAATGAACATCCATGACCCGTTCCATTTCGCGGTGCGCCAGACGATCTTTGGCCTCGGGTCTGCCGGCCTGATGGTGCTGGTGTCCATGATGACGCCAAGGCTGGTCCGGAGGACGTCGTTCTTCTTCTACCTCGGCTCTATCGCGATTATGATCGCCCTGATCTTCGTCGGTCACGAAGCCAAGGGCGCAACACGCTGGCTTGAGTTCGGCGGCTTTACCCTTCAGCCCTCGGAATTCATGAAACCCGCCCTCATCGTGCTGGTCGCCTGGATGTTCGCCGAGGGTCAGAAAGGCGAAGGGGTGCCGGGCGTCTCTATCGCCTTCACCCTCTATCTGGTCGCTGTGGCCCTGCTGTTGAAGCAGCCGGACGTGGGTCAGACGGTGCTGATTACCATGGCCTTCGGCGCCTGTTTCTTCATGGCGGGCGTGCCGATTCGCTGGATTCTGGGACTGGGAGCCGTGGCGGTGGCCGGCCTGATCAGTCTTTATTTCACCCTCGACCATGTCGCTGCACGGGTCGACAAGTTCCTCGATCCCGATCGCGCCGACACCACCCAGATCGATCACGCCCAGGCGGCCATCTCGGCCGGCGGCTTGTTCGGCAGGGGCCTCGGTGAAGGCGTGCTCAAGCGACAGGTGCCCGACGTTCACACCGACTTTGCCTATTCCGGCGCGGCCGAGGAACTGGGCCTGGTGTTCTCGCTGTTCCTCATCGCCCTGTTCGCCTTCGTGGTCATTCGAGGCATGATGCGGGCCATCAAGATGACCGATCCGTTCGAACAGGTGGCCGCAGCGGGCCTTTTCGTGCTGGTCGGCCAGCAGGCCTTCATCAACATCGCGGTCAATCTCAACATGATCCCCACCAAGGGCATGACGTTGCCCTTCATCAGCTACGGCGGTTCGTCCATGATGGCCATGGGCCTGACGCTTGGCCTGGCCCTGGCGCTGACCCGCAAACGGCCCGGCGCCTATGCGCCCCATGAAGCGGTCGCACCGTCAGGGACCTTCTCGTGAGCAAACTGTGCGTCGTGGCGGCCGGCGGCACCGGCGGACACCTGTTTCCGGCCCAGGCCCTGGCTGAAGAGCTCATCCGCCGCGGCTGGCGCATCGCACTCGCGACCGATGAGCGGGGCGCGCGCTACGCCGCCGATTTCCCGGCCGAGCGTCGCATTCCGCTGTCGGCCAGGACCTACACACGCGGCAACCCCTTCAGCATGATCGGCGCAGGCCTGACCGCCTTGCGCGGGGCCGCCCAGGCCCGCAAGGCCTACGCCGCCATCCGGCCAAACGTCGTCGTTGGCTTCGGCGGCTATCCGTCGGCGCCGGGCCTTCTGGCGGCTTTCGCAAAGAAAATTCCCACGGTTGTTCACGAACAGAACGCCGTCCTCGGCGGCGCCAACCGTCGCCTCGCGCTGCGCGCCACGGCGGTCGCCTGCGCCTTTCCGGCTCTGGGCAAGGCCAGCCCCGAACTGGCCGCCCGCGCTATCGTAGTCGGCAATCCGGTGCGGCCCGAGATCCGGGCCCTGTTCGACGTCCCCTACGAAGCGCCCACCAATTCAGGCCCGGTCAATCTGCTGATCACCGGCGGCAGCCAGGGCGCGCGCCTGCTGTCCGAACTGATGCCCGCCGCCATCGCCCTGCTGCCCGAGGATCTGCGCTGCCGTCTGCACGTCCAGCAACAGACCCGCGCCGAGTCCATCGAGATGGCCCGCAGCATCTATGCCGATGCCCTGGTCGAGGCGGAAACCGCGCCCTTCTTCCGCGACATGGCCGGGCGCCTAAAGAAGGCGCATCTGGTGGTCGGGCGCGCCGGTTCAGGTACGGTCAACGAGTTCGCCATCGCCGGAAAGCCCGCCATTCTCGTGCCGCTCGGCATCGCCGTTGACGACGACCAGGGCCAGAACGCCAAGGTCATGGCCGATGCGGGTGGAGCTGAAGTGGCCCGCGAAGCGTCGCTGACGGTGGATAGTATGGCCGGCGCCCTGAACGCCCTGCTCAGCAACCCTGACCGCCTGGTCCGCATGTCGGCGGCTGCCCGCTCTATCGCCAAACCGGATGCGGCCCAGCGACTGGCTGATCTCGTGGAGAAGACGGCGCGCTAGTGCGCCTTCCGGGACTCAACCAAATCAGCTAACCCGGCATCATGGCTATTCGACCCACGCCCTTCGACATCGGACCCGTGCACTTCATCGGCATCGGCGGCATCGGCATGAGCGGTATCGCCGAGATCATGATCCGCATCGGCTATACGGTGCAGGGCTCAGACGCCAAGGCCAGCGCCAATACGGAGCGGCTGGCCAGCCTGGGGGCAAAGATCTTCGTCGGCCATGACGGCACCAACATCGCCGGCGCCTCGGCCATCGTCTATTCCACCGCGGTCAAGGCCGATAACCCCGAAATGGTCGCCGGCCGGGAAGCACGCCTGCCGCTGGTGCGCCGGGCCGAGATGCTGGCCGAACTGATGCGGCTGAAGTTTTCGATCGCCGTCGGCGGCACCCATGGAAAGACCACAACTACATCCATGGTCGCGGCCATTCTGGACGCGGGCGGCCTTGATCCGACCGTGGTCAACGGCGGGATCATCAATGCCTATGGCACCAACGCCAAGGTCGGCGAGGGCGACTGGATTGTTGTAGAGGCCGACGAGAGCGACGGGTCATTCCTCAAGCTGAAATCCACGGTCGCCATCGTCACCAACATCGACGCCGAACACCTGGATCACTGGGGCAGTTTCGATGCGGTCAAAAAGGGCTTCCGCGACTTTGTGGAAAACATCCCCTTCTATGGTTTTGCCGCCGTCTGCCTCGATCACCCAGAGGTCCAGGCCTTGGCCGCATCGGTGCAGAACCGCCGGCTGGTCACCTATGGCGTCAATCCACAGGCAGAGGTGCGGTCGACGGACATTGTCATGGACCCGGACGGCTCGACATTTGACGTGGTCATCACGCCGCGCACCGGCGATGCCATCACCATGAGCCGCCTGCACCTGCCCATGCCTGGCAGTCACAATGTCGCCAACGCCCTGGCCGCCATCGCCGTGGCGCGCGAGCTGGGCGTGACCGAGCCGGATATCCGCAAGGGTCTGGCCGGGTTCGGCGGGGTCAAGCGGCGATTCACCACCACGGGCGTGGCGAACGGCGTTCGCGTCGTCGACGACTATGGCCACCATCCGGTCGAGATCGCCGCCGTGCTGCGCGCCGCCCGTCAGGTGGCCGGCGGCGGCCGCGTGGTCGCCGTGGTCCAGCCCCACCGCTACACCCGCCTGCGTGACCTGTTCCCCGAGTTCTGCGCTTGCTTCAACGACGCCGACACGGTGGTTGTGGCCGACGTCTATGCGGCCGGCGAGGCGCCCATCCCCGGCATCAGCCGCGATGATCTGGTCAGCGGCCTGCGCGCCTACGGCCACCGCCGCGCTCTGCCGCTCGGTGGACCTGCCGATCTGCCTGCCCTGATCGCCGAGGAGACCAGGCCGGGCGATCTGGTGGTCTGCCTGGGGGCAGGGGACATCACGTCCTGGGCCTACGCCCTGCCGGGGCAGCTTGAAGCCCTGGGCCGGTGAGGCGGTGAGCTGGCGCGACCATCTTCCCAAGGTTCGCGGCCGCCTGATGTTCGATGAGCCCCTGGCGCCCTTCACCTGGCTGCGGGTGGGCGGACCGGCCGAGGTGATCTTCATGCCGGCCGATGAAGCCGATCTGGCCGATTTCCTCAAGGGGCTCGACCCGGCCGTTTCCGTCCTGCCCCTGGGTGTCGGATCCAACACCCTGGTGCGCGACGGCGGACTGGACGGCGTGATCATCCGCCTGGGTAAACCGTTCGCGGCCATTGAACCCCTGGATGGCGCCCGGATCAGCGCCGGCGCGGCCTGTCTCGACGCCCAGGTCGCCCGTGCGGCGGCCAAGGCCGGGATCGCGGGTCTTGAGTTCTACGCCGGCATTCCCGGGACCATCGGCGGCGCTGTGACCATGAACGCCGGTTGCTACGGCGCTGAGACCAGGGATATCCTGATCGAAGCCCATGGCTACGATCGCTCGGGCAATCCCGTCACCTTTACCGACCCTGCCGCTTTCACCTATCGCCACGGCTGGGGCGCCGAAGATGGCGTGATCGTTACCCGCGTCCTTTTCCAGGGAAAGCCGGATGACCCCGCAGCCGTCGAGGCCCGTATGGCTGAGATTACCGCCCGCCGCGAGCAGACCCAGCCGATCCGCGAAAAGACCGGCGGATCGACCTTCAAGAACCCTCCAGGCCATTCGTCATGGAAACTGATCGATGAGGCCGGATGGCGCGGCAAGTTGTTCGGCGGCGCCAAGTTCTCGGATCTGCACGCCAACTTCCTGATCAATACCGGCGACGCCACCGCCGCCGATCTGGAAGGCCTGGGCGAAGCCGTCCGCTCTGACGTAAAGGCCAGAACAGGCGTAGATCTGCGATGGGAAATCAAACGGGTGGGAAAACCATGAAGGCCGTGCTTGCCGCCATCCTCGCCCTGGCCTTGACTGGGCCTGTGCTCGCCCAGCCCTCCAGCAACGCCGCCGCCATCCGGAACAAGGCCCTGACGGACCCCACCGCGTGGGATTTTCTGGCCAGCCTGACCACCGAGGTCGGCAATCGTCAGGCGGGAACGCCCCGGGCGGAAAGGGCCCGCGACTGGGCTGTGGCCAGGTTGACGGAGCTGGGTTTTTCCAACGTCCACGTCGAGTCCTTTCCCATCCAGGCCTGGCGCAGGGGCCCCGAAAATGCCCAGGTCGTCGGCCTTAACGGCAAGACCTTGAAAATTCTCGGTCTCGGCCGCTCGGTCGCAACACCGGCCGGCGGCATCGAGGCGCCGCTCGCCGTTTTCCCGACCTACGCCGCCCTTCTGGCCGCGCCGGCGGGTTCGTTGACCGGCAAGATCGTGCTGGTCAACCAGGTGATGACCACCGAGGCCGCCTCCGGTTACGGGGCCCTTCGTCCCGCGCGGACCAATGGCGCATCGGAGGCGGCGAAACGAGGGGGCGTCGCCTATCTGATCCGCTCACTTTCCACGGCGCACACGGATCTGCCGCACACGGGCGCCATGACCTACGCGGACGGCGTTCCGAAAGTCCCGGCCGCCGCCATCTCCACACCCGACGCTGACATGCTGGCTCTGATGGCGTCGCGCGGGCGGCAGGTGAGCCTCAAACTCAATATGAGCTCGAGCATGGGCCCGGCGACGGGGTGGACTGTGGTCGGTGAAATCCCCGGTTCAACCCGGCCCAACGAGGTGATCCTGGTCGGCGGGCACTTGGACAGTTGGGACGTCGGACAGGGTGCGGTTGATGACGGCGCGGGCATGGCCGTCACCGTCTCGGCGGCGAGGCTGGCGGCCAGCGGCGGGCGCCTGCAGCGCACCCTGCGCGTCGCGCTGTTCGGCGCCGAAGAGATGAACTATAGCGGCCAGGCCTATCTGGACGCCCACCGGGGTGACCTCGCCACCATCGTCCTTGCCAGTGAAAGCGATGAGGGCGCAGGCGGTCTGACCTCGGTTCGTCTGCCCGCGCGCGGTATTGGCGCGCCGGTTTTCGCGCCTCTGGCGGAGTTGCTGGCGCCCCTGAAGGTCACAGTCGCCGCCCAGGCGGCGACCGGCAGCGGCGATGACGTTGCTCCGATCATTGGCGCGGGCGTGCCGGCCTTTGCCTTCCAGGTCGACGCCGGCCACTATTTCGATTGGCACCATTCCGATGATGACACCCTCGACAAGGTCGATCCCGCCCGCCTGAACCAGATGGTCGCCGCCTTCGCCGTGCTGCTCAACCTCGCCGCCAACAGCGATCAGGACTTCCGGCCCGCAAAATGACCGACTTCAAAGACCTCCACGTCGCCGTTCTGATGGGCGGCATTTCGTCCGAGCGAGAGATCTCGCTGATTTCGGGCGCAGCCAGTGCAGATGCCCTGGAAGGCCAGTGCGCCAGAGTTTCCCGCGTCGACGCCGGTCGCGATATCGCCTCGGTCCTGACCGCGCTTAAGCCCGACGTCTGCTTCAACGCCCTTCACGGGGAATGGGGCGAGGACGGCTGTGTACAGGGCGTGCTGGAAACCCTTGGCATTCCCTATACCCACTCTGGCGTGCTGGCCTCGGCCATCGCCATGGACAAGGCCAAGGCCAAGGCCGTGCTGGCGGCCAGCGGCGTGGCGGTGCCCGGCGGCGGCCTGTTCAATCGCTTCGAGGCGGCCCGCGGCCACGTCATGCCTCCGCCCTATGTGGTCAAGCCCAACGCCGAAGGTTCTTCGGTCGGCGTGTTCATCGTCTTTGAGGGCGCCAACGCCCCCCCCCAGGACTTGATCGCTCCCAGCTGGACATACGGCGAAGAGGTGATGATCGAGCCCTATATTCGCGGCTTCGAGCTGGCGGTGGCGGTCATGGACGGCAAGGCCCTGGCGGTGACCGAGATCGTCGCCAGCACCGGATTTTACGATTACGAGGCCAAGTACAGCGACGGCGGCTCGGAGCACATTCTGCCGGCCCGCATCCCGGAATCGGTTGCAGCTCGCGCTATGGTAATGTCCGAGCGGGCCCATGCAGCCCTGGGCTGTCGGGGCGTGACGAGAAGTGACCTTCGTTATGACGGCATTAACGACAATTTGGTTCTGTTGGAGGTCAATACACAGCCCGGAATGACACCCGTCTCGCTGGCCCCTGAACAGGCCGCTTTTACGGGTGTCACCTTCAAGGTGCTGGTTCGGTGGATGGTTGAGGACGCTTATGGTCGCGGTGGTGCGGGGAAGGGGATTTAGAGGCGGCAAATCGCGCGCCCACGCCCCGTCACGACCCGCAAAGCCCGCGCCAAAGCCTCGCGCTGCCGGAACCGGGACCTCCAAGCTCAAGGTCTCCACCCATTCGGGCGTGCCGCCCAGGATCGCCCTGATCGCCGCCCTGGGGGCTGTGGTGACGTGTGGGGCGATCATCCTGTTTACTGGTGGTCGCCTCCAGGCCGTAGGCGCGGCGTCCAGCGACGCCTTCTATTCTGCCCTCGGCTCAATCGGCTTTCGCATGACCTCGCTGCAGATTGCAGGCGCATCGCCCTTCGCCAGCCGGGACATCGCCTCAGCGACCGGTTTGGGCAAGAACGCACCGATCCTGGGTCTTGATCTCAATGCCATCCGCACGCGGGTCCAGCAGGTCGGCTGGGTCGAAAGCGCCAGCGTCGTGCGCATGCTGCCCGGCACGATCATCGTCCGGGTCGTCGAGCGCACGCCGGTCGCCGTCTGGCAGGTCAACGGCCGCATGCAGGTAATCGATGGCAAGGGACGGGTCATTACCGAAGCTGATCCCGGCCGCTTTCCGCAGTTGCCTCTGGTGGTCGGCGCCGGCGCCAACACCAGCGGCGATGCTGTCTACGATCTGATCAAGGCCCGTCCGCGCCTGGCCCAGAGCCTTGAGGCCCTGGTGCGCGTTGACGGCCGCCGCTGGGACCTGCGTCTCAAGGAAGGGGCTATTATCCAGCTTCCGGCCACCAATGTGGCCGAAGCCATGATCCGCCTCGACCGCCTGGATCAGGGCCAGCGCCTGCTGGACCTGGGCCTGGAGCGCATAGACTTGCGTGCGCCCGACATGGTCGTGGTCCGCCGCCGCGATGCGGCCTCTCCCGTTCCGGCGGCGGTCTAGCCCATGTCCCTGACCCTGGACCTGCCCGGACGGAAAAAGCGCGAGGACGGAGGCCGCAGCAGCCTGAAGGCCGCGCTTGCCCGTCAGCCGGTTGTCGCCGCTGTAGACCTGGGCGCCTCCAAGGTCGCCTGTTTCATCATGAAGCCCAGCGGCGTTGACGCCGAGGCCCACACCCTGACTGCGGCCGGCGTCGGTTATGTCGCCTCGCGCGGCGTGCGCGGAGGCGCCATCGTCAGTGTCGAGGAAGCCGCCGGCGCCATCGCGCTTGCGGTCGAGCGGGCTGAAAACGTCGCCGGCGTTCGCGTCGAAGGCGTCACCATCGCCACCTCCGGCGGCCGACTGGCCAGCACCCGGCTGAAAGCCCAGATCTCGCTCGGCGCCCGGCCGATCTCCGACCAGGACCTGATGCGGGCCAATTCGGCGGCCCTGGCACAGATGCGGCTTGCGGACCGGCGCGCCATCCACCTTTTGCCCATTTCCTGGTCCGTTGACGGTCAGGGCCGGGTGCGTGATCCGCGCGGCATGTTTGGACGCACCCTGGGTCTGGAGCTGCTGGTGGTCACCATCAGCGAGAGCGCCTTCCAGACCATGAACCACTGCGTCGAGCGCGCGCACCTGAATTTTGAGGGCGTTGTCGCGGCGCCCTATGCCTCGGCTCTGGCCTCGCTCGAGGACGACGAGCGCGAGTTGGGCTGCATCTGCATCGACATGGGCGGCGGATCGACCTCGGTCGCGGTGTTCCAGCAGGGCGCCCTGATCCACATCGACAGCTTGCCAGTAGGCGGCAGCCACGTCACCGCCGACATTGCCCGCGGTCTGCCGACCTCGACCGCCGGCGCCGAGCGCATTAAGACCCTGCACGGCTCGGCCATCGCCTCGGCCAACGAGGATCGTGAAACCATCGAGGCCCCGCCGCGCGGCGATGACCCGGGCGCCGGCCCCGTTGTGGTGCCACGCTCGCTGCTCAAGGGCGTGATTGCGCCCCGCGTCGAGGAAACCCTCGAACTGCTGCGTGACCGCCTGAAGCTGTCAGGCGTGCCCATCGATCCGGACGCGGGCATTGTGCTGATCGGCGGCGCCAGCCAGCTGGCCGGCATTCGTGAAGTCGCCGTGCGGGTCTTTGATCGCCCGGTGCGCCTGGGTCGCCCGCGCCGCGTGCCGCACCTGGCGGACGCAGCGTCCGGTCCGGCCTTCTGCGCCGCCGCCGGCGTTCTGCAGCGCGCTGCATTCGGCCCGCGCGAAGTCGCCTCGACCCGCGCCCTAGCCGGACTCAAGCCCCTGGCCGGGCCGGGCGATCCGCAAGCCCCCCTGTTCGTGCGCGTCGGGAACTGGCTGCGCGAGAACCTTTAGGTGACGGCGCCGTAATCTGGCGTCATACGATCGCCCGAAAACGAGGGCATCAGCGCGGCCATGAGCGACGTCACCATCTATCACAACCCATCCTGTGGCACGTCCCGCAACACCCTGGCGATGATCCGTGAGGCGGGCGTCGAGCCGACCGTTGTTGAATACGCCAAGGCCGGCTGGAATGCGGCTCAGCTCAAGGACCTGTTCGCCCGCATGAAGGTCTCGCCCCGTGAGGTCTTGCGTGAACGCGGCACCGACGCCGAAGAACGCGGCCTTACCGCGCCCGGCGCCACGGATGCAGCCATCCTCGCGGCCATGGTGGAAAACCCCATGCTGGTAAACCGGCCGATCGTGGTCACGCCCAGGGGTGCGGCGCTGTGCCGCCCCGTTGAAAAGGTTGTGATGCTGCTGCCGGACCAGGCGCGGCAGACCTTGAAGGATAAAGGGATCGCGGCGCCTGCTTCCTAGGCGCCCATGGCTCAGGTCAACGGAAATTGATCAAAATTAACTTGCACTTAACTTTAGTGGCCGGTCATGGTCCGCGAAACGGTCAACCTTTGTCCGCGACTCAGGACAGGTGGGCTGTAGCGCCGGCCCTGGCGTCGGCCAAAACGCGGGCGCCCGAAGGACCTGATGCACGAGTTTGATCCCAGAAGGCCGGCGTTTCGTATTGCCCCCCGGGTCTTGATGGGCCTTGCGGGTTGCTGCGTCTTGGCGCTCGGCGTGCGTCTGCAGTCGGCCGAGGCGCACCTGCCCGGCGCCGGCGCGCGCGCCGCCGACATGGCGCGGATAACCTCGCTGCAAACCCGCGCCTTCGCCGAATCCGAAACCCAGCCTGGCATGGCTCACGCGGCCAGCGTTGATGTCGAGATTATGCCCGGGGAAACCACCCTCGCCGCCGTCAGCCGCCTGGCGGTCGACCCCGAAGACGCCGAACAGGCCGTGGCCCTGCTGGGCCAGTCTTTCGACACCGACAAAATCCGCGCCGGCATGCGCTTCCAGGCGGCTGTCGCCGATCCGCTCGAGCCCGGCGGCTTCCCGCGCCTGGTGGGTCTGTCCATGCGCACCGGCCCGGCGACCCAGGTTGTCATCTCGCGCAGCTATGATGGCACCCTTCGCCTTCGCCAGCTGACCGAACAGATCAGCGAAGAAACCACCGTCGTCCAGGGCGACATCGAAGGCTCGTTGTACGAAACCGCCGGCGGCATGGGCGCGACCTCGTCCATCATCAGTCAGGCCGCCCGTCTGTTCGCCCACAAGGTCGACTTCGCCCGTGACATCCAGGAAGGCGATACCTTCAAGCTGGTCTTCACCCGCCGCGTCACCGAAAGCGGCCGCACGGTCGAGGGCCTGAACCTGCTCTATGCCGAGATCGATTCCCAGAGCGCCGGCGGCAAGCCCATGCGCTTCTACCGCTACCAAGCGGCGGGTGGTCAGGCCGACTATTACGACGAGACGGGCAAGAGCACGCGCGGCTTCCTGCTGCAGACGCCAGTCGGTTTCGCGCGTGTGACCTCTGGCTTCGGCAGCCGCATGCACCCGGTGCTGGGCTATACCAAGCAGCACACCGGCATCGACTTCGCCGGCTCGGTGGGTACGCCCATCTACGCCTCGGGAGACGGCACCATCGCCGAGGCCCGCTACAACGGCGGCTACGGCAACTGGATCCGCGTCAGCCACGGTAATGGCTGGGATACCGGCTATGCCCACATGTCGCGCTTTGCGGCCGGCATGCGCCCGGGCGTCCATGTCTCGCAAGGACAGCTGATTGGCTATGTCGGCGCCACCGGCCAGGTGACCGGTCCGCACCTGCACTACGAAGTCATGCACAACGGCGCCAAGCTCAACCCGCGAAGCACCCAGGTGCCGGCCGGCGGCACTGAACTGGCCGGTCCGCAACTCAACGCCTTCCTGGCGCAAGAGCAGTCGATGAACAGCCTGCTCGCCCAGGCGGACGAGCCTGGCCAGACACGTCTGGCCAGCGCCGCGGCGACACCGTCACGCACGACGGTCGTCGTTATGAACCCGATCCAGAAGGCCTCGCTGAGGAACTAGCCTCAGCCGCCGCGCCCTGCAGCCCCACCTGCACCGCCACGACCCGCGCCCGCTGCCGGCGCCGCTGCGCCGCCACGGCCTGCGCCGCCCGGCTGGGTGTTCGAGGCCGCCACCTGGGTGCGGTTGGCGGGAACCGTCATCCAGTCCAGACGGGCGTTGTAGAGCCCGTTATGAACGGCAGGTCCGTTGTTGCCGAACTCCATGACCGGCTCATTGGTCAGGTCATACTTCGGCCAGTCGGGGCCACCCGCCTGTCCCGGCGTGCCGTACTTGGCGAAGGCCGTCCAGTAAGCGATGGCCGCCTGGCTGGTGGCCAGGTCCTGAGGATCCATGTTCGCGGCGTTGCGCGCGAAGACATAGGTGATCTCGCCGCCATGGTTGACGCCCAGCGCAGTCGCCCGGGTCGTGGGCGGCAGGTACGAGAAGAAATAGCGATACACCGTCTGGCCGTTGCGAACGTGAGCGCGGGACAGGGCACGGTCCGGCTCGTTGATGTTCTGGTCCGAGACCATGGCCGCGATGATCCGCTCGGCGTTGCGCGCGCCGGTGGGGTCATAGGCCGCCAGGGCTGCGTCACGCTGGTTGGTAATGCGGGCCAGCCGATCGGCGGCCGGCGCGCTACCGTTGGCGAACAGGCTGTATTCATTGCTGTTTCCGCCGACCAGATAGGGCACCTTCATCTCGTGACCTTTTTCAAAGGCCTCGTCGGAGTTTTCCTTGACCAGGACGCCGTCATTGATGACGCCGGCGCTGCCGCCCTGCAGGTCAGCCCAGGGCACGGCGCGCATGGCCGCCAGGGTCTGGGCGGAATCGCCGATGATGTTCTTGCCGTCGAAGAAGGTCTTGCCCTGACTTTCCGCTCCGGCCAGTGGGCGCGCGGCGATGCGGCCAAAGCCGGACTCGTCGATGACCTTGTGAAACAGGCCATGGCTCGGGGCCACGGTCATCAGGTAATTGATCGAAATGGCTCCGGCGGATTCGCCGAACGCCGTCACATTGGACTTGTCGCCGCCAAAGGCGCCGATGTTGGCCTGCACCCAGCGCAGGGCGGCGATCTGATCCTGCAGGCCGAAGTTGCCGGTCGCCTCGCCCCTGGGCGCGTTCTTGGTGATGGCCGGGTGCGCGAACCAGCCCGACTTGCCCAGGCGATAGTTGATCGAGACATAGACCACGCCCCGGCGCGCAAACGGCGTACCGTCGTAGATCGAGCCTGATCCGCCTGTGAATGAGCCGCCGTGAATCCAGACCATGACCGGCAGTTTGGCGCCGGGCCTGGCGTCAGCGGGTTTGTAGACGTTCAGGAATAGGCAATCCTCGGCCGCCGTGCAGGTCGCGCTATAGGTTGAGCCATCACGCACGCCGCTCCAGCTCTTTACGGGCTGGGGGCTGCGCCAGCGCAGGTCGCCGGTCGGCGCCGCGGCAAAGGGGATGCCGCGATAGACCGCGATGTCCTTTGCGGGCGTGAAGAAGGCACCCTCAACCTGGCCGCCGCTGACGCGCACGATGGGGGCCTTGCCGGTAGGCGGAGCCGGGGGCGGGGCGGGGGCTCGCGCCGGGGCCGGCGCTGCGGCGCCCCGGCCGGGCGCGGCTTGCTGGGACCATCCCGGCGCGCTCAAGGCCATGGCGCCAAGGGTCAGGCCAGCCGCCGCGGCGGCGTTGAACAGGCTTTTGCGGTTCATCTCTAAGTCCTCCCACGCGCCGGACTTGCGCCAGCGTCGGGCGTGAACTTCATCCGGTCATGTCCGGTTGTAAAGCCGCAAGGCGGCAGTTTCTGTCCGGCCGGAGATCCGGCCGGACAGTCGCTGTGTGGGTATCAGCCGCCGCGACCCGCGCCACGGGCCGGCGCCGCGCCGGCCGCACCACCGCCGCGACCGGCTGCAGGCGCGGCTCCAGCGGGAGGTGCGGGAGGGCCGCCGGGCGTGCCGGGATCACTGGTCGCCGCGATAAGGGTGCGGTTGGCCAGGGCCCAGTCATAACGCGCGTCGAACAGGTGGTTGCGCACCGCCAGGCCGTTGATGCCGAACTCCATCACCGGCTCGCTGGCCAGATCATACTTCGGCCAGTTCACCCCGCCGGCCGCGCCCGGATTGCCGTACTTGGCAAAGGCGCTCCAATAGGCGACGGCGGCTTGCGAGGTGGCCAGATCCTGCGGATCGGTAACCGAGCGGCCGAACACGTAGGCGATCTCGCCGCCGTGAGCGAGACCGAGCGAAGTCGCGCGCTGGGCGGGCGGCAGATACGAGAAGTAGTAGCGGAACGTCGGTTGACCGGTCTTGATGTGGTCGCGGGCCAGAAGGCGATCGCCGGCGCCGATGAAATAGTCGGTCACCACGCGGTTGACGATGCGGTTGGCTTCCCGGGTGTTGTCGGGGTCATAGGAGGCCGGCAGGCCGGTTAACTTGGCCAGGCGACCGGCCGGGTCGCGGGTTGGGAACAGGCTGGCTTCGTTGCTGTTGCCGCCGAGCATGTAAGGGATTTTCAGTTCAAGACCCTGGTCGAAGGATGCATCGGATCCGCGCTTGACCAGTCCGCCGTCAAGGATCGGACCGGCGCTGCCGATCGGCATGCCCGGCTGCAGGTCAGCCCACGGAATGGCCCGCAGCGCCGCCAGGGTGGCGGGCGAGTCGCCTGTGATGTTCTTGCTGCTGGCAAAGGTGGAGCCCAGCTTTTCGGAGTCCGCCAGCGGCGTGCCCGGATTGATGCCAAAGCCCGACTCGGCGATCGCCTTCTGGAACAGGCCGCGCTGGGCGACCGTCATCAGATAGTTGACCGAGATGGCTCCAGCCGACTCGCCAAAGATGGTGACGTTGTTCTTGTCGCCGCCCAGGGCGGTGATGTTGGCTTGCACCCAGCGCAGAGCCGCCAGCTGATCCTGCAGACCATAGTTGCCCACGGTCTCGCCAGCCGGCTTGTTCTTGGTGATCGCCGGGTGGGTAAACCAGCCCGAACGGCCCAGGCGATAGTTGAACGAAACATAGACGATGCCGTTCTTGACGAATGGCGTGCCGTCATAGAGCGAGCCCGCGCCGCTGGTGAACGAGCCGCCGTAGATCCAGACCATGACCGGCAGCTTGTCGCCGGCCTTGGCGCCGGCGGGCTTCCAGACGTTGAGATAGAGGCAGTCTTCGGCGCCATTGCCCTGGCAGGTCGCGCCAAAGGTTCCGGCATCGCGCACGCCGGTCCAGGACTTGACCGGCTGCGGCGCGCGCCAGCGGAAATCACCGACCGGCGGGGCGGCGAACGGGATGCCGCGATAGACTGCGATGTCGTTGAACATAATCCCCTGCACCTGACCGCCGGTCACGCGCACGACCGGCGCCTTGCCGGTGGGCTGCGGTGCGGCGACGGCGGCGCGGCCGGGCGCAGCCTGCTGGCTCCAGCCAGTGCCGCTCTGGGCGAAGAGGCCCACGGCGATGGCGGCCACGGCGGCGGCCGTGAAAATATCTTTCCTGATCATGTCTCAGCTCCCTCAGGCCAGTCTTGCGCTGGCGTAAGGGGCGACATTCAACCTTGAGCGCGTCGCTGTAAAGCAAGGAATGACAAGGGAAACGGTGGGGGGCTTCTGTTGCCAGGCGCCCCCCGGGCCCCGCCTTAGGATCTGAACCCAAAGGACTTAAGTCACGAAATTAGTCGAGTCGCTTACGCGGCCAGACGAACTTCTTCAGCGAAGTTATCGTTCGCATTTAGAAAATGGCCCGATGCGGCGGAACCATACCGAGAGAAAGCTATCGCCTTTACACGTCTGTCGATGCTGATCGGCCCCATAACATCCGGGCGATACCCCGGAAGGAATTGGTGGAGCCGCCGGGAATCGCACCCGGGTCCAGTCCGCTTATTACGCGTGCGTTTATCTCCATAGTCCGGGCAAGCCCGAACAGGATCAATATAGGGACGATGGATTAAGAGCGCTACCACCCGCGGCATGTGGTGAGGGAAGACTCAGTCGCTGCCTCGCGCGATCGACAGCACGCCCGTGCGCGACAGTTCGACAAGCCCCAGGGGCCGCACCAGTCGGATGAACTTGTCGATCTTGCTCGACGGGCCCGTCAGTTCGAACACGAAACTGTCCAGCTGGGTGTCGATGATTCTGGCGCGGAAGATCTCCGCCACGCGCAGGGCCTCGTTGCGATCCTCGCCGGATCCCCTGACCTTGATCAGGGCCAGCTCACGCTCGACGCCCAGAGGATCGTTGGTGACGTCGTGCACCTCGCGCACGCAGACGGTCTTTTCCAGCTGCGCCCGGATCTGTTCCAGGATTTCCGGCGTGCCCGAGGTCACCACGGTGATCCGGCTGGTGTGGGCCCGCGCATCCGTCTCGGCGACGGTCAGGCTTTCGATATTGTAGCCGCGCCCGGCGAACAGGCCGACGACGCGATGCAGAACCCCCGGCTCGTTGTCGACGATGACCGCGAAGGTCGCCCGCGATTCCTTGGAATCCACATGGCTCATCTCGTAGGCCGAGGCGGAGGGGGCGTTGGTCATGGTCAGGCTACCTCGTCGTCGTAGAACACACGCGCTTCGGCCACGCGGCCATCGGCGTCAAGGGTCATGGTCTCGACGGCGGTCCTGCCGTCTTCGCCTTTGTATATCAGCGCCAGTCCCGTTCCGTCCCAGCACGCATGGGGCGTGCTGAAATGCAGATCGGGGCGAAAGGCCAGGCCCGCCGCGAAATAGGCTCGCAGCGCGCCCTTGCCGTCCAGCCGGTCGGTCTTGCCGCCGGTATAGCGGGCGACCTTGGGCGAGCGGAACACCACCTTCTCGGCATAGTGCGCCACGATGGCGTCCAGGTCGTGGGCGTTCCAGTCGTCCAGCCAGGCCTTCGAAAAGGCGGCCGCATCCATCAGACCAGCTTCCGTCCCGCCGCATCGATAACCTGGCCGATGTCGCGGCCGTCGTCAGCCAGCAGCATCTCGTTGTGGGCCTTGCCGGACGGGATCATCGGGAAACAGTTCTCGGCCTTCTCGACCTTGCAGTCGAAGATCACCGGCCGGTCGCAGTTGATCATCTCGAGGATCTTTGCATCCAGCTCGTCCGGGGTTTCGGCCCGGATGCCGACACACCCGAACGCTTCGGCCATCTTCACGAAGTCGGGCAGGCTGTCCGAATAGCTGTGCGAATAGCGCTCGCCATGCAGCAGCTGCTGCCACTGGCGGACCATGCCCATCCACTCGTTGTTGAGGATGAAGATCTTGATCGGCAGGTTGAACTGCACCGCTGTCGACATCTCCTGCATGGTCATCTGGATCGAGGCTTCGCCGGCGATGTCGATGACCAGGCTCTTCGGATGGGCCATCTGCACGCCGACCGCGGCCGGCAGGCCATAGCCCATGGTGCCCAGGCCCCCGGACGTCATCCAGTGGTTCGGCTTGTCGAAGTGGAAGTGCTGGGCCGCCCACATCTGGTGCTGGCCGACCTCGGTGGTGATGTAGACATCGCGGTCCTTGGTCAGCTCATACAGGCGCTGGATGGCGTGCTGCGGCTTGATGACGGTGTCGGAATTCCGGTAGCCGAAGCCCTTCCTGGCCCGCCATTCATAGATCTTCTTCCACCAGCCGCGCAGGTCGGCCGCTTCGTAGCGGGCCGCTTTCCAGGCGCTGATCATGTCTGCGAGTACAGAACCACAATCACCAACGATTCCAACATCAACGCGGACATTCTTGTTGATTGAAGAGGGGTCGATATCGATGTGGATTTTCTTCGAGTTGGGAGCAAACGCGTCGAGGCGGCCGGTCACCCGGTCGTCAAAGCGCGCGCCGATGCAGACCATGACATCGCAGTCGTGCATGGCGTGGTTGCTCTCATAGGCCCCGTGCATCCCGACCATGCCCAGCCAGTTCGGGTTGGAGGCCGGAAACGCGCCCAGACCCATCAGGGTCGACGTGACCGGAACGCCGGTCATCTTGGCCAGTTCGCGCAACAGCTCGGCGGCCTTGGGGCCGGAATTGATGACGCCGCCGCCGGTGTAGAACAGCGGCTGGCGGGCCTCGGCGATCATGCGCACGGCCTCGGCGATCTTGCCCGCATCCCCCTTGGTCCGCGGCGCATAGCCGTGGCTGTGGGTAACCTCGGTGGGGCCAAAGTATTCCGCCGTGGCGAACTGGATGTCCTTGGGCACGTCGATCAGCACCGGACCGGGTCGGCCCGAGGTGGCGATGTGGAACGCCTCATGGATGATGCGCGGCAGGTCGGCGGCGTTCTTCACCAGGTAGTTGTGCTTGGTGCAGGAACGGGTGATGCCGATGGTGTCGGCTTCCTGGAAGGCGTCCGAGCCGATCAGGTGAGTGGGGACCTGACCGGTGAAGACCACCATCGGAATGGAGTCCATCAGGGCGTCGACGATGCCGGTGATGGCGTTGGTCGCGCCTGGACCCGAAGTAACCAGAACCACGCCGGGACGCCCCGTCGAGCGGGCATAGCCCTCGGCGGCGTGGGTCGCCCCCTGCTCATGACGGACCAGAACGTGCCGCAACCGGTCGCCGTGCCTGTCGGTGTCCTGGTAGAGCGCATCATAGATCGGCAGCACCGCGCCGCCCGGATAGCCGAAGATCACCTCGACCTTCTGATCAATCAGGGCCTGAATGATGATCTCCGCGCCGGTCATGGTGCGGGTTTCTGTGAGTGCGTCTTGCGTCTGGGTGCTCATGGCGGGGACTTTTCGTCTGGTGTTGGATTTCGGGCAAGAAAAAAGGCCCCGAAAGGGACCTTGGCATGCGACCGTTCGCGTTCTGATCGTTTGATCAGACCGTTCGCGGCCGCCAGATTACTACGAGGTTCGTATTCATGATGCGCATCAAAATGCAGAAGGATTAAGAGCGCGTCAAGCGGCGCTCAGAACCTGCGTTGCCTTAGCCGAAAAAAAGCATCCACCGCGCCGGCCGCAAAGGCCCCTGTGCGCCAGGCGCTGGCGGGGTCCGGAGCCTGGCCCTGAACCACCAGATCCGAGCGGCCGACCACCGACCAGGTCCAGCCTTCGCTGGAAGGGGCGACGACGACGGCTTCGCTGTGGCCGGACTGTTGTGACATGGGTGTGGCGGCTCCCGAGTTTGAACCTCGATACCTGACACACGCCTGCACAGGCCTGATGGGGCCGATGTGAGGATTTGGTGCAGAGGCCAATAAGACCGCCCATCCCGGCGAATGCCGGGACCCCGATTCAGTCACGATGTGCGGGAAGTTTGCTCGAAGGTCAGCGACCTTTGATCTGGGCCCCGGCATTCGCCGGGGTGAGCGGAACGATTTGGTTTCAAGCCACCGGCAGCTTGACCTCGAACCGCGCCCCGCTGGCCGCCTTCACTGCCGTGATCTCGCCCTTGCTGGCCGCCAGCAGTGACCGGGCGATCGGCAAGCCCAGCCCCGAGCCGCCATCGGTCCGGCGGCTCGTGAAAAACGGCTCGAACACCCGCGCCAGATCCGCCTTCGGTATGCCCGGCCCGTTGTCGGTCACCGTCAGGGCGACGATGTGGCCCGTGGGCCGCGCCTTGATCGTCACCGTCGAGGCGCCCGCCTGACGGGCGTTCTCGATCAGGGTGGTCAGCACCGTCTCGATGGCCGCGGGCGCCGCGGCGACCTCTGGCAAGGCAGGGGGCAGGTCCAGGACGATGACGAAGTCCGGCCCGCTCATGGCATCAGCCAGCCGGCGAACCGTGCCCTCCAGGTCGGCGGCGACCCCGGCCTCGGGCGTGGCCATATCTGCCTTGGCCAGGTCCATAAGGCGGCCGACCAGTTGCGACAACCTGCGCGTATCGGCCGAAATGTTGGACAAAAACCGCCGCCGGTCGGCCTCGCTCATGGTGTCGTGGTGGTCTTCCAGCAGTTCGATAGCCCCGGCGATGCCGGCCAGAGGCGTCTTGAACTCGTGACTGACGGCGGCGGCGAAGTCCTTCAGATAGCGCGAGCGCAGGGCAATGGTCCCGGCCATGGCCCGAAAGTCCTCATAGAGCGCGCGGATCTCGACCGCCGCCGTCGGCGGAGTCTCGGGAATATCGCCCTGGCCTGCCGCCACCTCGCGCGAGGCCAGGCTCAGGGCCTCGATAGGCCGGGTCACGCCGCGCGAGATCAGGCCCGACAGAAAGATCAGCACCCCGAAGATGATAATGACGCCCAGCGCGATCTTGCCCCGGTCCTGATAGATGCCCTTGAACAGGGCGCGCGGTGAGCGCGATAGCAGAAGGCCGCCCACCACCTGGCCGTCGACGACGATGGGCCGCGCATGATGGATTCGCAGACCCGAGGCCTGGCTGAGGATTTCCAGCAGATACTGCCGCCGGTACGAGCCGTTGCGGCGAAGCACGGTGCGCGGTTTGCCGGCCAGCATGGTGCCAACCTCGGGCAGGCCTGAATAGTCGGCGCCTGCCTCGGACCCTCGCACCACACGCCCGTTGCGGTCGATCAGCGCCACCGAGGCCAGGGTCGTGCGCACCGTCTGGTCGATGATCGGCCCGACGCGGTCAACCACCTGCAGCGCGGCCGGATCGATGTGGGCGGCATTGATGGTCGTGGGCTGCGGCCGCTCTGGCAGCACCGGATCGGAACTGAGGTCGATCCCGACGAATTCGCCCTGAAACCCTGGAATTGTCTGGACCGGGGGGCTGGCCGGTTGCGTTGGCCACAGCGCCTCTGCGGTCGCCGCCAGGGCTGCGCTCTGGGTGATCAGTTCGGCCTCGGTCTGGCGCACCAGGGTGTTTTCATAGACCCGCAGGAACACCGCACCGATCCCCGGCATGGCGGCGGCGAAGATCAGGACGGTGAGCAGGATGGTGCGCAGCCGCAGCGCCGGCCAGTGGCGCTTGGCCAGGTCCTTCAGGCGCCCGATCATGCCTCCGCGCCGGCGCATGGGCCCAGGCGGTAACCGACGCCTGCCCGGGTCTCGATCAGGTCGTGGCCGCCCACGCTTGCGAACTTGGCGCGCAGGTTGCGGATATGGCTGTCGACGGTGCGGTCGGTGATGGCGAACCCCGGACCGTGCAGCTGGTCAATGATGGCGTCGCGGGTGAAGACGCGCGAGGGCGCCGCCGCCAGGGTCCTGAGGATGCCGAACTCGGTGACGGTCAACGAAACCTCCGATCCGTCCCAGCGCGCGCTCCAGGCGTCCAGGTCCAGGATCAGCCGGCCGTGGGTCTTGCGATCGCCGGCCACGGCCGCGACGGGCGCGGCGGCGGTGCGGCGCAGGATGGCGGCGGCGCGCGCGGTGACCTCACGCGGGCTGAACGGCTTGACCACATAGTCGTCGGCGCCCAGCTCGATCCCCAGAACCCGGTCGATCTCATCGTCGCGCGACGACAGGAACAGGATCGGCAGCTGCCCGGCCGCCCGGATCCGGCGGCAAACCCCCAGCCCGTCCATGCGCGGCATGTTGATGTCCAGGATGACCAGATCGGGTGCCGCCGCTGCTATGGCCGCCAGCGCCGCCTCGCCATCGCCCGCCTCGCGCGTCTCGAACCCGCCCTTGGCCAGGGCAAACGCCAGCAGCTGGCGGATGTGCGGGTCATCATCGACGATTAGAACGCTGTGGGTCATGACGGCCATGTTCGCAGTCGCAGGGTTAAGGTCAACCGCATCCGTGTAGGCGATCGCGGGCTGATCCCGTGCAGATTCGGTGCAGACGCTAGCCCGCCACGCGTTCCCAGTCCGGGGTCTGGTTGCGGAACCAGGTCAGCTGGCGCTTGGCGTAGTTGCGGGTTTCCTGCTGGGCCGCGATCCGCGCCTCGTCCAGGTTGATCTCGCCGCGCAGGTGGGCCGACAGTTCGCGAAATCCGACGGCCTTCAGGGCGGGCAGGGCGGGGTCAAGATTTCGATCCATCAGCGCGCGCACCTCGTCCAGCGCCCCGGCCTCGATCATGGCCGCCATGCGCGCATCGCACCGCGCGTAGAGCGGGGCCCGGTCGACATCGACCACCAGGGCGCGCCAGCTTCCGGTCTCTAGAACCGGTCGCGTCTTCGCCTGCCAGTCGGAGAGTGAGGTCCCTGTCTCCACCGCTACCGCATGAGCGCGCAACAGGCGCTGGCGATCGCCGGGGCTGATCCGAGCCTCGGCAGCCGGGTCGAGCGCCCTCAGAGCGTCCCGCAAGCCCGCTTCGTCCAGCGCCTCGCTCGACGCACGCGTCACCGGCGGTATATCCGCCAGGCCGTGCGTAAGCGCGCGAAAATAAAGCCCTGTGCCGCCCACCACCAGCGCAGGCTTTCCGCGCGCGGCGATATCGGCCAGCGCCTGCGTCGCCGCCGCCTGCCAGCGCCCCACCGACCAGCTCTCGGCGGCGTCAGCCACGCCCACCAGATGGTGCGGAACCCGCGCCCGTTCCTCCGCCGTCGCCGCCGCGGTCAGGATCGGCAGCTCGGCGTAGATCTGCATGGAGTCCGCGCCGACAATCTCGGCACCGGTTTCCTCAGCCAGCCGCATCGCCAGGGCGGATTTCCCGCTGGCGGTGGGTCCGGTGATCAGGGTGATAGAAGGCTGGGTCATTTCAGCCGCCCGAGCGCGTCCGCCAGTGCGCCCGCACTGGCGTCATAGCCAGCCCAGGCGCCGCTCGCCGCGATCAGCGCCGGCGCCGTGCGCACCGTAAAGGCCGCCGGATCGAGCGCCGGCGTAACCTGGCTCCAGTTCAGAGGCATGGCCACAGGCGCGCCGGGCCGGGCGCGCGGCGACAGGGGCGCGATGGCGGTGCTCAGCCGGTCGTTGCACAGATAGTCGAGAAAGATCCGTCCCTTGCACAACGTCTTGGCGGCGGTGGCGACATAGCGCTCCGGCCAGTCGGCGGCCATCTGGTCGCATACCTTGCGCGACAGGGCCTTGGCTGCCTCCCAGCCCAGGTTCCCGGCTTTCAGCGGGACCACCACGTGCAGGCCCTGGCCGCCAGTGGTGCGGCAAAAGCCGATCAGGCCAATCACCGCCAGCCGTTCGCGCACCTCCAGCGCCGCCTCGACAACCGCGCCAAACCCCAGGGCCTCGTCGGGGTCGAAATCGAACACCAGCCGCCCGGGGATGTCCGGCCCGTCCGGCGCGCAGCCGGTGGGATGAAGCTCGATCCCGCCGATCTGCGCCAGCGCGACCAGCGCCTGCGGCGTGTTGAACACCAGATAGGGCTCATGGTCCGCATCCATCCGCACCGTGTCGAACAGCGGCGAGGCGGCATGGCCGGGGTGTCGTTGAAAGAAGGCCGGCCCGCCCACGCCGTCCGGTGCGCGAAGGATCGAACAGGGCCGCCCGGCGATATGGGGCAAAATCCAGCCGCCGGCAGCCTCGAAATAGCGGGCAAGGTCGAGCTTGGTCACAGGCGCGCCGTCGCCGGCGCCCCGCCACACCGGCTTGTCGGGGTTCGAGATCGCCACCCCCATCACCTCTACGGGCGCGGTATCCGCCATCGGATCGTCCAGTCTCCTTCGCCAAGCGCATTGATCGGGGCGGGCCGCCGCGCTAACCCCCGCGCCATGAGCGTTCTTACCCTTGTCTCGCCCGAACCCGAAGCCGTCCGCGAAGCCATCGCACGTATCGGCGGCGCGCCCGACTGGCTGGGTGAGGCCGCGGCCGATGTGCAAAGCGATCTGACGCCGCTCCAGGTCAGCGAGGCGCTGGCCGGACTGCCCGTCGATCACGCCCTGCAGGCCGCCGAGGGCCGCCGCAAGCGCCTGTTCATCGCCGACATGGATTCGACCATCATCTCCTGCGAATGCCTGGACGAGCTGGCCGATTTCGCCGGCCTGAAGACCCAGATCGCCGCCATCACCGAGCGGGCCATGCGCGGCGAGCTCGAATTCGAATCCGCCTTGCGTGAACGCGTGGCCATGCTCCAGGGCCTGCCGCTGGACGCCCTGCTGCAGACCTATATCGAGCGCGTGCGGCTCAATCCCGGGGCTGAGCGTCTAGTCCGCACCATGGCTGCCCACGGAACCCGCTGCGTCCTGGTCTCGGGCGGCTTCAAGTTCTTCACATCCAGAGTCGCCGCCATCGCCGGCTTCCACGCCGACCGGGCCAATACCCTGCTCGACGACGGGGCGACCTTGACCGGCAGGGTCGGCGAGCCGATCCTCGGCAAGGCGGCCAAGCTGGCGGCGCTGGAAGAAGAGGCTGCCGGCCTGAACATTCCGCTATCGGCGGCGCTGGCCATCGGCGACGGGGCCAACGACCTGGCCATGATCAAGGCCGCCGGCCTGGGCGTCGCCTATCGCGCCAAGCCCGTCGTGGCGGCCGAGGCCGATGCGGGCGTCAACTATTGCGACCTGACCGCCGTGCTCTACTTCCAGGGCTATCGCCAGACCGAGTTCGTCTGATGTGGCCACACCGTGTCGAAGCGGTGATCTTCGACATGGACGGCCTGCTGGTCGACACCGAGCGGGTGCTGTTCGAGGTGATGGTCGAGATCGGACCCAGGTTCGGCGTCGAAGTTGATCTGGCCTTGTTTCAGAGCCTGATCGGTCTGCCCATCCAGACCTCGACCGCCGTCATGGTCGAGCGCTACGGCGCTGATTTTCCCATGCGTGATTTCCTTTCTGCCGTCGGTGAGCGGGGCAGGGCGGCCAATGAAGCCGGTGTCGTGCTCAAGGACGGCGTGCTCGAAATCCTCGACCACCTCGACGCTCTGGGCCTGCCGTGCGCTGTCTGCACCTCGTCGGCCCATGGCACGGTTCAGCGCAACCTCGGCGGCCACAACCTGCTCGGCCGATTCAACACCATCGTCGCGCGCGGCGACTATGAGCGCGGCAAGCCCCATCCCGACCCGTTCCTGCTGGCCGCTGACCGCCTGGGTGTTGCGCCCATCGCCTGTCTGGCGCTGGAGGATTCCCACAACGGCGTCCGCGCCGCCCACGCCGCCGGGATGATGACGGTGATGGTGCCCGACATGCTCGAGGTCACCGACGAGATGCGCACCCTGACGCACAGGATCGCCCAGACCCTGCACGAGGTGCGGGACGCGCTGTGAACCGGCCATCCCCATAAGGCGGGGAGGGATGACGAACTACCGTCCCGGTCCCTGCTCGAAATAGCGGAAGAAGTCGCTATCGGGCGACAGCACCAGGGTCGTATCGCCCTGGGCCAGCGAATTCTCATAGGCCTTGAGCGTGCGATAGAAGGCCGCGAAACCCGGGTCCTGGCCGAACGACTGGGCCATGATGCGGGCCTTTTCCGCATCACCCTGGCCGCGCGTGGTGGCCGCTTCCTTGTTGGCGGTGGCCAGGATCGTCTGGGCCGCCTGGTCGCCTTCGGCCCGGTACTGACGCGCTTCCTGCTGGCGCTGGGTGTTCATGCGGTTGAACACCCGCAGCTTGTTGGCTTCCGGCAGGTCGGCGCGCTTGATCCGCAGGTCGACGATTTCGATGCCATAGCTCGAAGCCTTGACCCGGCGATCGACGTCATCGCGCACGATGCGCATGATCGCCGCGCGGTTTGACGATATGATCTGCTCGGTGGTGGCCGAGCCCAGCGCCTGGCGCAGCGATGAGGTGACCAGACGGTCAAGCCGGCTCTGGGCGTTGGTGTCGGTCTGGAAGGCGCGATAATACTGCAGCGGATCCTGGATCCGGTAGCGCAGGAAGGCGTCGACGACGAGACGTTCCTGGTTCGAGGCCAGCACCTCCTCGGCCGTGGGCTCCAGCACGATGCTGCGCTTGTCGAACTTGACCACGCTTTCCAGGAACGGAATCTTGGCCTGCAGGCCCGGATGGTTGGTGCCCGCCTTGTTGACCACCCGCTTGGGGTTGCCGATCTGCAGCACCAGGGCCTGTTGCGTCTGGTCGACGATATAGAGCGTCTGTGACAGGGTGATCAGCACTGCGGCCGACATCACGCCGATGGCGATCAACGTCGATTGTTTCATCCGAACGCTCATGGCTGACCCCTCCGGCCTTGCGGCGGCTGGGCCTGGACGTTCGTATTCGGCTGGGCGAGCGGGCCCCTGGGTCTGAACGCGTCAGGCGGCAGGATAATCGGCGCGCTGGCGCCCTTGCTGTCGACGATGATCTTCTGCGACTTCTGCAGAACCTTCTCCATGGTCTCGATATAGAGCCGCTGGCGGGTCACCGCGGGGGCGGCCTTGTACTGGGTGTAGACCTGATTGAAGGCCGCGGCCTCGCCTTCGGCGCCCTGGATAGCCAAGGCCTTGTCACCGACCGCGGCTTGCGTCACCTGGCTGGCCTGGCCGCGGGCGTTGTTGGCGGCGGCCTCGGCGTCCTGTTGCGCCGACTGAACGTCGCGGAAAGCTTCCATCACCGGCGGCGGCGGATTGGCCCCGCTGATCTGGACTTCGACGATCGACACGCCGGCTTGATAGCTGTCGAGCACCCGCTGCATCAGGTCGGCGACCTGGGTCTGGATTTCGCCGCGGGCGGTGGTGATGATCGGCTGCAGGGCGTTGCGCCCGATCACCTCGCGCATCGCGCTCTCGGCCACGGCCTTGACCGACCCGTCGGGGTCTTTCAGCTTGAACAGATAGTCCTGCGGGCGGGTAATGCGCCACTGCACGGTGTATTGCAGGTCGACGATGTTCTCATCGCCCGTCAGCATCAGGCTCTCGTCTTCAGAGCCGCCGATCGGCGTCTGCCGGATCTCGGTGACCTTGACCTTGGTCGTGTTCTGAATCGGCCAGGGCAGGCGATAGTGCAGGCCCGGCCCGTTCCACCCCGTATAGGCGCCAAAGGTCTGGACGACGGCCTGTTCGTTGGCCGAGACCACATAGACCCCCGAGACCGCCCAGAGCAGCACGACGGCCGCGCCGATCAGGCCAAAGGCGCCGGGCTTCATCGTCCCGCCGCCTGCGCCGCCGCCGCCGCCCATGCCGCCGAACAGATTGCCGAACTGCTGGCCGACCTTGCGCGACAGATCGTTGAAGTCAGGGGGCGGCATGCCGCCGCCGGACGGCCGGCGCACAGGCCGGCGCGGCTCGGACGGACCGCCGGAAGACCCTCCCGAAGGCCCGCCGGAATCGCCGGGCGACGGATCGCCCCACGGACTGGGTTTGGGACCCTTTTTGGGGGGCGGCTTGTCGCCGTTATTGGAGCTGTCGTTCCAGGGCATAGGGGCTCGCGTTCGGCGCGGGCGAGAATCTTTGGTGTTTCCCGCGAGTGGTTCCGATATGAGGCGCAGGACCCCATTGTGCAAGACAAACCCGAGATGATTGACCGCCAGAAAGTCCTCGACGCCCTCAACGCCCTGGCCGACCCGGTCAGCGGCAAGGGACTGGTCGACGCCGGCATGGTCCAGGGGCTTTCCCTGCGCGAGGACCGGGCCGGATTCATGCTCGAAGTCCCCGGCGATGCTGTCTCCGCCTACGAGACCGTCCGACAGGCCGCCGAACGCGCCCTGCAGGCCATCCCCGGCGTCGGCAAGGCCCAGGTGGTGCTGACCTCGTCCGAGCCCCCGCTCGCCCCCGGGGCCACCCGCGTACGCCGCGGCGCGACCCTGACGCCCGATCCCAAGTCTGCGCCCCGACCGCCCGAGACCGCCGAGACCCCCGACCACGTCGGCCGCGTCATCGCCATCGCCAGCGGCAAGGGCGGCGTGGGCAAGTCCACGGTCGCGGTAAACCTGGCCCTGGCCCTGGTGCGCGCCGGCCACAAGGTCGGCCTGCTCGACGCCGACGTTTACGGCCCCTCGATCCCCACCATGCTGGGCTGCGACGACAAGCCCGACTTTGTCGACGGCAAGCTTGAGCCCCTGCGCGCCCATGGCCTGAAACTGATGTCCATCGGTTTCCTGGTCGATGAGGCCGCCCCGATGATCTGGCGCGGCCCAATGGCCTCATCGGCGCTGCGCCAGATGATCCATGACGTGCGCTGGGCCACCGCTGAGGCGCCGCTCGATGTGCTGATCGTCGACCTGCCCCCCGGCACCGGCGATGTTCAACTGACCCTGATCCAGAAACTGACCCTGAATGGCGTGGTCATCGTCTCGACCCCCAGCGAGGTCGCGCTGATCGACGCGCGTAGAGCCGCCAGCATGTTCAACAAGACCGGCACGCCCATCGTCGGCATGATCGAGAACATGGCCTTCTTTCAGGACTCCGCCGGCGCCCAGATCCCCATCTTCGGCCGGGGCGGCGCCGCCGCCGAGGCCCGCGCCCTGAACATCCCCCTGCTCGCCGAAATCCCCATCGACATGGCCCTGAGACTGGCGGGCGACGAGGGCAAGCCCCTCACCGAAGGCCCGGCGGCTGAGGCCTTCGACCGGGCGGCGAAGGTGCTGACGGGACGCTGAAAATGCCTTGCCAGCGAAGCGGGGGAGGGCGGCCGCCAGGCGGCGCAGGTGGGTCGAAGCGGCGGTTCTCAATAAACGCGTGGACTTTTTCCATGAGCTGCGGGATGCGGCAATGTTTGATGAGCACACCGGATTTCAGCTCGTCGCGCACAACGATCGGCGGCGCCATTGTCACGCCTTCGCGCTCACGGCCGAGCCGGCGCAACATCGCCATATTATCGACTTCGGCCAGGATGATTGGCCGGATGCCCGGCTCTCTCGAACAGAAAAGCGCGAAGGTCACTTCTGGCAATGTCGTCTTGATTAGTCGGCGCGTGCGGTAATCGAAGCGGTTTCCACCATCTCGCCCAAAAGCGCCATGGTCGAGCGGCCAGAACATTCGAACGGATTGAGTTCCATACGCGTGAAGTATTTGAGGAGCAGGGCGGGGTTGAGTTTGTCTATGCTCACCTGGCCCATTGTCCAGGAGCCAAACCGGCGTTCACTGATTTCCTCATAGCTTAGCAGGCGCACCTGTCGATGCCGCTCGTCGCTGGCAATCGCATTGTAAAGGTCGCAGACCTCGTCGCGGCCGCCCTCCAGAACCTGGATAAAGAGATTATCGGTCACGCAGAGCAGACCTGTCACGCCAAGGCGCGGGTTGTTTTTCCGGCATTGGGCCAGGATTTCATCAAGGCCCTGGCGATCTATCGGCGCGGCCGGACGGCTGGCGTAAAGGCAACGGACAAGCATGACGACCTCAGGGCTTCAGGTTCAGGAGGGACAGGAATTCGCGGCGAAGGGCCGGGTCTTTCAGGAATGACCCGCGCATTACGCTGTTAATCATCTTGGTCTCATTGTCCTTCACCCCGCGCCAATGCATGCAGAAGTGGTCGGCCTCCATCACCACGGCCAAGCCGTCCGGCCTCACCTTGTCCATCAAGAGCGTCGCCATCTGCGCGATGGCCTCTTCCTGTATTTGGGGGCGGGCCATCACCCATTCGGCGAGCCGCGAGTATTTGGAGAGGCCGATGAGGTTGGAGTGTTCGTTGGGCATGATGCCGATCCAAAGTCGTCCCATGATCGGACAAAAGTGGTGACTGCAGGCGCTGCGCACGGTGATCGGCCCGACGATCATGAGTTCGTTGAGGGATTCCACATTGGGGAATTCCGTGACGGGGGGCTGGGCGACATAGCGCCCCCGGAAAACCTCGGTGAGGTACATTTTGGCGACGCGGCGTGCGGTTTCCTGGGTATTGTGATCGCCCTCGGTATCGATGACCAGACTTTCCAGCACACCCCTGAACTTGCCTTCTACCTCGTCGAGCAGGGCTTCCAGCTCACCGGGCTCCAGGAAGGCGGAGATGTTGTCGTTGGCGTGAAAACGCCGGTTAGCCTTCAGAAGGCGGCGGCGCACACGTTCCGATGTGGGCCCAACGGACAGGACATCGCCGGAAACCTCGGACTCGCTCATTTCTTGGCTCCTGGCCACTCAGGGCCGGCTGCAGAAAGTTGGGGCGGCTAAGCACCCGCGTCGGCCGCTGGCTCACCGCCTTCGAGCAATTTCAGCGATTCAGGTCTGACGACCCTTGGCGTCTGTCGCTCAAAGGCGGCGGCCGTTCGTCACGCCAAGCGTCGTTACTTGGGCATAATGACCGTATCGATGACGTGGATCACGCCATTGGTCGCCTGGATGTCGGCGGCCGTCACGCGGGCGTTGTCAACCATGACCCCGCCCATGGTCGCGTCGATCTTTACCGACTGACCCTGAACCGTCGCTGCATTGGTGACCTTGCCTGCCAGGCTGCTGCTCATCACCTTGCCGGGGACGACATGGTAGGTCAGCACCGCCACCAGCTTGGCCTTGTTTTCCGGCTTGAGCAGGTCGGCGACTGTGCCCGGGGGCAGCTTGTTGAACGCCGCATCGGTAGGAGCGAAAACAGTGAAGGGGCCGGGACCCTTGAGGGTTTGCACCAGACCGGCCGCGTTCAGGGCGGCGGCGAGGGTGGTGAACTGGCCGGCATTGACTGCGGTATCGACAATATCGCGCGACGGGGCCGGGGTCTGGGACCAGGCCGTGGAGGCGACCACCATCGTGGAAACCAGCGCCATTCCGATGAAAGTCTTGCGAATCATTATTCAAATCCTATGATTATTAGACGACGCGTCATGCGTCGAATAATACAATTACGCAAAGCGACCTGATTTGGATCAGCAGAGACGACAATAAATCTCCTTATTAATAATAAATGGACTAAATAAATATTTTGAAATATCCCATTCGTTCATTATTGTGTAATAAAATCCCCCCTTTGGAGGCATTTTATTACACAGGGTATAAATTGTATTATTGCGCTTGTGGGCCGATCAGCGAAATGGCGCGTCAGGAAACTCAAGAAGGCTGGTGTCGTAACCGAATGCGCTCGCCCGTCTGGTCAGCTCGGTAATCAGGATCTGCGGCGGGGACGGGTCGCGGGTGTAGATCCAGAGTTTTTCGAACGAGGGATTGGTCGAGATAAACCATGTGTAGCCCTCGTCATGATCAAGAACCCGATATTCCCACCTGACGACGCCGAAATAGCGCACCCGAAGCTGTGTGTTCGTTCCAGGATCGAGGATATAGCCCGCCCCGGTGATTGCTCTTTCTTTTCCCTGCGGCCCGCCCTGCCGGCAGGTATCGCGAACCCTGACCTGCCGCGCGTCGAGACGCCTGTATTCTGTAGCTCCCGCCACACAGCCGTTCGTGAGCCACATTCGTGGCCGACCGATCTCATACCAGACACCCTGATAGAACCGGGCCTCGTCGAGCGGCATCCGGGTTGGCGCCGTTCCGGATGCAAGTGGCGAGCTGGCACAGCCGCCCTGCACCAGAAGCCCGGTCATCATGGCGGCGATATATAGAGACTTCATGCCCGGCCTTTGCATTGCTTGACTGGATACAATTACGCTGCAGCGGCCCGGTTGGATTAACCCGGGCGTTGCGAATTTGTCCGGGGTTGCTGGAGGAAGGCGTCAGGCGTCGAAGGGGTATTCCGAAGCCGCCCTTCACGCCGGCTTGGCCGCACCATAGGATCGTTCGCTGACGGCTACCTGCGAATGTCCGGAAACCAGCGCAGCCTGAATGGCAGCTCCTGGCGCAAAGCGGCTGTAACGAGACACCAAGCAGGGTGGCCGCTTCCCACCCAACTGAGCCCTTGAGAGAGTCTGCTTCGCCGCTCGCTGGCCGCTTTGATACCAATACCTCTATGAGGGGCTGCAAAGGACTTCGTGTCCCTTGTGTCTCTGAGCCTGCGTGTTTTGCTTTCCCTTCAACGCCCGCCCGTATGACCAAACCCGCCTTGCGCGGCTGCTGAATTTCCTCCCACGCTCGCCCCCGCGATGCGCCAGAGCCCCCAAAAAACGCCTGATGTTTCCACCTGTCGATGGGCCTGGGCGAAACTGACGCGCACCGACCGCCGGCTGACGAAACCTGTCGAAAAAGTCAGCCCCGCGCACCAGCTCTTACGCCCCGCGCACCCTGTCATTCCCGTAATTGCCAGCAAAAACAACGCGCAGGTAAAAACGCGCGCCCGCCTATCCTGGAGGGCGCGCGTCAAAACGCAAAAAAGCTGTTATTGCTGACTCCCGGTCCGGCCTTAGCCGCCGGTGGCCTTGCGGATGAACTTGCCAGTCTGCTCGCCGGCCGAGGTCAGGTGCTTCATGCCCGTCGTATCGGAAATACGGCCCCAGTTGTCGCGGACTTCCTCGGCCGACAGGCCGCCTTCGCCCAGATAGACGCCTTCGGTCTCGTACATGGCGGCGACGGCAAACACGCCCGCGCCGGCCGACAGGATGACGCCGTTGGGCGCCTCTTCGCTGACCAGGTACATGACGCCGGGCGAGACATACTCGGGCTTCAGTTTTTCCAGCACCTCGGCCGGCATCAGGTCTTCGGTCATCCGGGTGGCCGCACAGGGAGCCAGGCCGTTGATGATGATGTTGTTCTTGGCACCTTCCAGACGGATGGTGTTGGCAAAGCCGATGACGCCCAGCTTGGCCGAGGAATAGTTGGTCTGGCCGAAGTTGCCATAGAGGCCCGACGAAGAGCTGGTCACCAGGATGCGGCCATAGTTCTGGGCCTTCATGATTTCCCAGCAGGCCTTCACCGGCATGACGGTGCCCATCAGGTGCACGTCGATGACGAATTCGAAGTCGCCCATTTCCATCTTGCCGAACGACTTGTCGCGCAGCACGCCGGCGTTGCAGATCAGGATGTCGATGCGGCCCCAGGCGTCCATGGCGTGCTTGACCATCAGGGCCACGCCCGCCTCGTCGGCGACCGAAGAGCCATTGGCGATCGCCTCGCCGCCCAGCGCCTTGATCTCGGCCACAACGGCCTCGGCCGCGGCTGACGAGCCGCCCGAGCCGTCGCGTGCGCCGCCCAGGTCATTGACCACGACCTTGGCGCCCCGGCGGGCCAGTTCCAGCGCATGCTGGCGGCCAAGACCGCCGCCGGCCCCTGTGACGATCGCAACCTGTCCGTCGAAGCGGATGCTGGCCATGGTATGAAGTCCTCTTTGGAATTGAATTGTGGGGCGCGTTCTGCGTCCGCCGGGGCGGGGCGTCAAGCCGGACCGCTTGTCGCTGTCCAATCCCGCGATAGAGTGACCGCATGAGATACTCAAGGTTGCTGCCCGCGCTGATCGCCCTCATCGCTGTCCAGGCCCAGGCCGCCGAAGGCCTGTGGACCTTTGACCATGCGCCCCTGGCCCGGATCCGGGCGGAAACCGGGGCGGCCATCGACCAGGCCTGGCTCGACCACCTGCGCAATTCGGCGGTGCGGCTGTCCAGCGGCTGTTCGGCCTCGCTGGTCTCGGCCGACGGCCTTGTCGCCACCAATCACCACTGCGTCGCCGGCTGCGAGGAGGACCTGTCGTCTGCGGCGCACAATTACAGCCGGGACGGGTTCCTGACCGCCCGCCGCGAAGACGAGCTCACCTGTCCGGGCATGGACGCCGAGAGCCTGATATCGATCAGCGACATCACGTCCGAGGTCACGGCCGCGACGCAAGGCAAGACCGGCCAGGCCTATACGGACGCGCGCAACCTGGCCCTGACCCGCGCCGAACAGGCCGCCTGCGGAAGCGACCAGCGTTTTCGCTGCGAGGCCCTGGCCTTTTTCGGCGGCCGGCAGTTCAAGCTTCACCGCTATCGCCGCTATACGGACGTGCGGCTGGTCTTCGCCCCCGAAGACGCCACGGCCAATTTCGGCGGCGATCCGGACAACTTCAACTTTCCGCGCTTCGACCTCGATGTCAGCTTCCTTCGCCTCTACGACGCCAGCGGTCCGGTCGCCACGCCGGAGCACCTGACCTGGTCCAGGGTCGCGCCTCGCCCCGGCGAGCCGGTGTTCACCGCCGGCAATCCCGGCTCCAGCGACCGGGCCATGACCGTCTCCCAGCTGATCGATCAGCGGGATCTGGCCCTGCGTATCGGCCAGCTGCAACGCTCGGAGTTCCGCGGCCGTCTGATCCAGATGGGTCTGGCCGGCGGCGAGACCCGGCGGGTCGCCGACGGCCGCCTGTTCGGCGTCGAGAACAGCTTCAAAGGCGATTATGGCCGCGACCTGGCCCTGACCGACCGCGCCTTCATGGCCGTCAAACAGGCGCAGGAGACCGAGCTGCGCAACCGCGTAAAGGCCGATCCGGTCCTGGCCGCCCGCATCGGCGATCCTTGGGGCGAGATCGACGCCGCCCAGCGGGTCTATGAAGCCCGGTACATCGCCTACCGCGAACTGGAATCCCAGGCCGGCGGCGGCTCTGACCTCTACGGCTGGGCGCGCAACCTGGTGCGCGGCGCCCGCGAGAGGGCCAAGCCCGAAGCCGACCGGTTGCCCGCCTTCGCCCCCAGCCGTCTGCCAGCCCTGCAACGCCGCGTGCTCGACAACTATCCGGTCGATGCGAGCCTTGAGAAGGTGGAACTGGAGTTCTGGTTCCTCAAGCTGCGCGAATACCTGACCGCCGACGATCCGGCCGTGCGGACCATCCTGGGCGACGAGAGCCCCCAGGCGCTGGCCGCCCGGCTGGTCGATGGCAGCAGGCTGACCGACCCTGACCTGCGCAAGCGCTTGTGGGAGGGCGGCGCGCCCGCCATCGAGGCCTCAACCGATCCGATGATCGTTTTCCTGCGCCGCATCGACGCGCTGGGCGTGGCTCAGCAAAAGGCCTGGAGCGCCGAAGTCACCGGTCCCATTGAACGGGCCCAGGCGCGCATCTCGGACGCCCGCTTCGCCATCTACGGCGACAGCGTCTATCCCGACGCCAACTTCACCCTGAGGCTGTCCTACGGCAAGGTCGAAGGCTGGACGCGTGATGGCCGAAGCGTTGCCCCGACCACCGATTTTGCCGGCCTGCTGCGCCGGGTGACGGGATCGGAGCCCTACGCGCTCGCGCCCCGCTGGACGGCGGCTCGGGCCCGCCTGACGCCCAGTACGGTGCTCAATTTCTCCAGCAGCAACGACATCCTCGGCGGCAACTCCGGCTCGCCCATCGTCAACGCTCGGGGCGACATCATCGGCCTGATCTTCGACGGCAACATCTACAGCCTGGGCGGATCCTACGGCTACGATCCGGCGCTCAACCGCGCCACCAGCGTCGCCACCGTGGCCATCACCGAGGCCCTCGACAAGGTCTATGGCCAGACCGCCCTGGTGGCTGAACTGACACGGGAGGGACGCTAGGCGGTCGTCTCCACGACCAGATTGAGTTCGGCGATCATGGCCTCGCGGATCTGGTATTTCTGGATCTTGCCGGTCACCGTCATCGGGAAGGCGTCCACAAAGCGGATGTAGCGCGGGACCTTGTAGTGGGCGATCTGGCCCCGGCACCAGGCGATGATCTCCTCGGGCGTGGCTTCCTCGCCGCCGGCCAGCTTGATCCAGGCGCAGATTTCCTCGCCGTATTTCGGGTCGGGCAGGCCGACCACCTGGACGTCCTCGATCTTGGGGTGGCCGAACAAAAACTCTTCGATTTCAAGTGGATAGATGTTCTCTCCGCCCCGGATGACCATGTCCTTGATGCGGCCGACGATGTTGCCATAGCCCTCGGCGTCGATGGTCGCCAGGTCGCCGGTATGCATCCAGCCATCGGCGTCCACGGCCTCGGCGGTGCGTTCGGGGTCGTCCCAGTAGCCGAGCATCACCGAATAGCCCCGCGTGCAAAGCTCGCCCGCCTGACCCCTCGGCACGGTCTGGCCGGTGGCGGGATCGATGACCTTGACCTCCAGGTGCGGCTGCACCCGCCCGATGGTCGAGACCCGCCGCTCGAGGGGATCGTCCGTCGAGGTCTGTAACGACACCGGACTGGTCTCGGTCATCCCGTAGGCGATGCCGACTTCGGTCATGTGCATGGCGGTGGTGACCTTCTTCATCACCTCCACCGGGCAGGGCGATCCGGCCATCAGCCCGGTGCGCAGCGACGAAAGGTCAAAGCTGGCGAAGTCGGGATGGCTCAGCTCGGCGATGAACATGGTCGGCACCCCATGCAAGGCGGTGCAGCGCTCGGCCTCAATGGTCTTCAGAACGGAAAGGGGATCAAACCCATCGGACGGATAGATCATCACCCCGCCATGGACCAGGCAGGCCAGGTTGCTCATCACCATGCCAAAGCAGTGGTACAGCGGCACCGGCACGCACAGCCGGTCGCCTTCCTTCAGGCCCATCGCCAGGCCGCAGAAGTAGGCGTTGTTGAGGATGTTGCGGTGGGACAGCGTCGCGCCCTTGGGCAGGCCAGTGGTGCCGCTGGTGAACTGGATGTTGATGGCCTCAAGGCGATCAAGCCGGGGCCCGATGTCCGTCAGGGCGGCGCGGGCATCGTCGGTGGCCAGGGCCGGCACATCCTCAAAGTCCAGCCAGCCGGCGCGCGGCTCGCCGCCGATCTGGATCAGATGGGCCAGCAGCGGAAAGTTCGCCCGCTCCAGGCTCTCGACCATGGCGACATAGTCGCTGGTCTTGAAGCGGGCCGCGCAGACCAGCGCCTTAACCCCGACTTTTGCCAGGGTGTAGTCCAGCTCATGGGTGCGGTAGGCGGGGTTGATGTTGAACTGGATGAGGCCGGCGCGGGCCGTGGCGAACTGGGCGATGGTCCACTCGGCGCAATTGGGCGCCCACACGCCCACCCGGTCTCCCGGCTCAAGACCCAGGGCCAGAAGACCGGCCGCAAACGCGTCGGACCGGGCCAGCAACTCAGTCCAGGTCAGGCGGATGTTCTGGTGGACCGAAACCAGCGCCTCGGCATTGGGCCAGCGGGCGGCAGCCATCTCCAGCGCCTGGCCGATGGTGTGCTCAAGCAGGGGCGGGTGATCGGCCCCAACGACGTGGCTCAGGGTGTCCATGCCCCGATTGGCTGCACGAATTTCGCGCCGTTGTCGATATCGCCGTTCTGGTATATTAATTGGAGATCGAATACCGACCGGCTCGGGCCGCTCTCCTATGCTAGCTCACCCATCGGGATCGAGCGTCCGGCCAGGGAAACTTCCGAACCTTCGAGATTTGATCCGCCGGGCGGCGTTCGTCCGGCGCGTCACTTTAGGACTAAAAGGTTCGAACTATGGCTACTGGAACCGTCAAGTGGTTCAACGCGACCAAGGGTTTTGGCTTCATTCAACCAGAAGCCGGAGGCCCTGACGTCTTCGTTCACATCTCCGCCGTCGAGCGGGCTGGCCTTCGCGGGCTGAACGAAGGCCAAAAGATCTCGTATGAACTCGAGGCTGACAAGCGCAGCGGCAAAATGGCCGCCGGGCAACTTCAAACGCTCTAGGCGCAAGAGGAAACGAAATAGGGAAGGGCGCGGAACTCAAAGGTTCCGCGCCTTTTTCGTTATAGGCGCTTCGGACTCGCCCCCGGCAACGGCGGCGGGCGGCAGAACGGCACCATGACAAGCGCGGCGATGAAGATGATCGACATGATGCGGAACACCTCGTTGAAGCCGTCCGTCAGGGCGTAGCGGCCGACCAGGCGGGCAAGTTCACCCTGGGCCATCGACAGGGCGTTGGCTGCGTCAGGCGTCGTCTGGGCGAACTGAACGCTGAGACCTTCAACCATCGAGCGGGCCCCATCGGGCGAGCGGCCCATCGCTTCGCCGACACGCGCCGCTTCGGTGCGGGCAGCGTCTGTCAGCCAGGTATTGACCACGGCGATGCCGACCGCTCCGCCAAGGTTCCGCATCAGGTTGAACAGGCCCGAAGCGTAGCGCAACTCGCTTTGCTCAAAGCCGCCCAGCGCCATTCCGACCGTCGGTACGATGCACATCATCATGGCAATGCCGCGCAGAACTTGCGGGCCGAGGAACGCGGCGAACCCCCACTCGGGGGTCAGGTGCGAGGTCATGTAGAGGCTGGCGGCGAACAACGTCAGGCCGAAGGTGATGACGATCCGGGGATCGACCCGCTGCGAGGCGCGGGCCGTGATGACCGTGGACAGGATCTGGGCGATGCCGGTGACGAATACCGTCTGGCCGATCTGAAGGCTGTTGAAGCCGCGCACCTGACCTAGGAAGACCGGGATCAGATAGGTGGAGGAATAGAGGCCGAAGCCAATGACCACATTGAAGATGCAGGCAAAAGCAAAGGTCGGTTTTCGGAACGGCGACAACCTCAGGATCGGGGCGCCGGACCGGAACGAGCGTTCCAGGAAGAGGACGAGCGCCACGATCGACAGCCAGCCGGCAATGGCGATCCTCGGCTCGTCGAACCAGCCGGCCCGGGGGGCTTCCTCCAGCACGTATTCAAGGCCTCCCAGGAAGACCGCCATCGAGGCCAGATGCGCGTAGTCGATCTTCTTGAGCATCGCGAGGTTGGGCCGGTCGACCCGGATGAACAGGATGGCCAGCAGGCAGGCCATGGCACCCGGGATCACATTGACGAAGAAGATCATCCGCCAGGTGAAGGCGTCGGTCAGCCAGCCGCCCAGGGTGGGGCCCAGGGTCGGCGCAAACACCGAGACCATGCCAAGAATGGCCGGGATCATCGCCCTCTGGTGGCCGGAAAACATGGCAAATCCAGTGGCGAAGGTAGTCGGTATCATGGCACCGCCGACAAAGCCCTGGATAACCCGGAAGGCGATCATCGAGGGCATGTCCCAGGCCATGGCGCACAGGGCGCTGGAGACGGTGAAAAGCCCGGCCGAGAGCGCGAACAGCCACCGGGTGGAAAGCGCCTGGGCCAGAAAGGCGGCGAAGGGGATCATGATGATCTCGGCCATCAGATAGCCGGTCTGGATCCAGCTGATCTCGTCGGAACTGGCCGACAGACCGGCCTGGACCGCGTTGAGCGAAGCCGCGACGATCTGGATATCGACCAGGGCCATGAACTGGCCGAAGGCCATGATGCCGAAGATCAGGAACTTGATCCTGTCGGGCAGGGCCATCGGATCGATGGCGTCGGTTGCCGACGGCGATCCCCCGATGACTGCGTCTGTCATGTCGCCCTCTTGCCAAAAAGGCCTCTTTTATATTATTTGCATCATATAAAGAGGTTGCGCAAGCATGCGATACGGAGTCGAGCACAAGGAAAAGACCCGTCAGCGAGTTCTCGCTGAAGCGGGCAAGGCGATCCGCGCCGAGGGCCCTCACAAGGTCGGTGTCGCCGAGGTCATGGCTCGCGCCGGACTGACCCACGGTGGCTTTTACGCCCACTTTTCCTCCAAGGATGACCTGGTCATAGCCGCCGTTGACCGAATGTTCGAAGAAGGCCGCGAGCGGATGCTGCGCGAAATCGGCGACCGACGCCCTGCGCAGGCCCTGGCCGGCTACATCGATTTTTATCTGTCGAGCGCACACCGTGACGCGCGTACGACGGGCTGTCCGTTACCGTTCCTGTCAGCCGATGCGCCCCGGCTCACCGGTCCGGCCCAGGAACGGTTCGCCTCCGGCATCCGTCAATTAAGCGAAGGCCTTGCCGGTCAGCTTCGGTTGCTCGGCCACGCCGATGCCGAGGCAGAAGCCGCGTCAATGCTTTCGGAACTTGTCGGAGCTTTAAGTTTGGCTCGGGCCGAACCTGATTCTTCGCGCTCGGACGCCATACTGGAGCGCTCACGCGGATCCTTGAAGAAACGCCTGGGCTTGGAGGCCTCAATATGAGCCCGACCGATGACGTCGTCGTGCCCCATCCGTCGGCCATGCCGCCCCAGCCCAAGCCCTCGCGGCTGCCTTTTGCGGTTCGAAGCGCGATAATCGTTCTTCTGGCTATCGTTCTCGCAGCTGCGGGCGCGCTGGTCATCGCGTCGCCAAAGTCGGCAGTGACCACCGAGGCGGCTTATGTCACTGCTGACTCCACGACCGTAGCTCCGCGTGTTCGCGGCCAGGTGGCCGAGGTGCTGGTCGGTCACAACCAGCAGGTCAGGAAGGGCGACCTTCTGGTTCGGATCGACAGCGAAGAGTTCGACGCCCGTGTCGCTTCCGCAAACGCCGAACTTCAGAACGCCAACGCATCCTTGGCTGCCGCCAGAGCGGCAGTGACCGGTCTTGGAGAAGAAGAAAAGCTGGCCGCCTCGAACGTCACCGTCGCCCAGACTGCCATCTCGGCGGCCGACGCCCAGAACGCGCGCGCCCAGTCCGACCGTCAGCGCTTTGACGACCTCCTGGCCCGCGGCTACGCGACCCGCCGCGATGCGGACCAGTATCGTGCGGCGGCGCTGGCGGCCCAGGCTGACGCAGATCGCACCCGCGCCCAACTCGCCGTCACCCGCGATCAAGCAAGCGTCACCGGCGCTCGGCGCGCAACACTGGCCGCCCAGATCGCCAGCGCTGAGGCGGCAGTCGCGCGCGCCCAGGCGGCTCTTGATCTTGCCCGCCAGGATCAGGCGCATGTGATGATCACTGCGCCGGTCGACGGCGTCGTCGGCAATCGTCAGGTTGAACCCGGCGACTTTGTTCAGCCCGGGACCAGGCTTTTGACCATCGTGCCAGGGGGCGGGCTGTATGTGACGGCGAACTTCAAGGAAACGCAGACCAGCCGGATGGCCGTGGGGCAGCGGGCGACCATCAAGGTCGATGCATTGCCGGATCAGGCGTTTACCGGCCGGGTGGAGAGCTTTTCGCCCGCTTCGGGATCCCAGTTCTCCCTGCTGCCGTTCGAGCCGGCGACCGGCAACTTCACCAAGATCGTCCAGCGGGTGCCCGTGCGTATCCGCATAGACCCGGGCCAGAAGGGTCTCGATCGCCTGAGGCCCGGCCTGTCGACCACCGTCAAGGTCAAGCTCGACTAGACCTATTGCGGGGCCGGCGCCGCTGCCGCTGGCGCGGGACCGCGACCGCCTCGTGGCGGCGGGGGCGGGGCGTCGGGATCGACCGTTCCCAGACCGACGACCTCCCCGGACGCAAGGACGTGGTCCTTCATGGCTGCGGTCAAGGCGTCATAGGTGATGGCCGGATCAGCGGTAACCGTGGTGTCGAGCGCAAGGACCTGCATGTGGTAATGGTGCTTGGGTCCGGCCGGCGTGCGCGGTCCCAGATAGGGCCGAGCGGCGCCCTGATAATTAGGGCCATAGCTGGAGCCTGCCGGTTGCCCGGTCGCGGCCATGCCCGCTTCCAGCTTCGTCGTCGTCGCCGCAATGTTGTAGAGCGACCAATGCAGGATCGGGGCGCCCCGCATTACGCCATCGGTGTCCTGCATGATTACGGCATAGGATTTTGTCCCGGCCGGTCCAGCCGTCCAGGTCAGCCCCGGAAAGGTGTTGGTCCGATACTGGGTGTTCTCGAACGGGATATCAGCGCCGTCGCGCCAGGCCGGCGTTGTGACGGTGAGTTTGGCGCTGCCCCTGGCCGGGAATTCCACGAGGGCGTTGGAGCGCGGCGCCGCGGCCGGCGCGGCCGGTGGCTGGGCCAGGACGAGCGGCGCGGCGATCAGTCCGAAGACCGCGGTCAGGGCGGCCAGGGCGAGAGACTTGTTCATGGTGTTTCCTCCAGTGTGCGGATCTTTGGCCGCGTTCAGGATTTCGGGACGAGTTTGGTGATCTTGCCGGCAAAACCGCTCTGCAGCAGGTAGATGGCCCCGTCGGGGCCCTGGCGAATGTCGCGGAAGCGCCCGGGCGGCAGGGCAAGCCGCTCTTCACCGATCACGCGTTCGCCCTGCCAGGTCAGGCGGGCGATATAGCCGCCGGGCAGGCCCTGGGGCTGCAGGCCACTGACAAACATGCTGCCGCGCCAAGCTGGGAACAGGGCGCCGGTGTACCAAATCATGCTGGAGGGGGCGATCACCGGGTCCCAGTAATAGAGCGGTTGCTCCATGCCTTCCTTGACGGTTTCGCCCTTGGTGATGGGGGCTTTGGCGGGTCCGTAGTTCACGCCGTAGGTGATGGTCGGCCAGCCGTAGTCCTTGCCCTTGCGGGCGATATTGACCTCGTCGCCGCCTTGCGGTCCGAACTCGACTTCCCACAGTTCACCGCTCTGGGGATGCAGGGCGGCGGCCTGAACATTGCGATGCCCGAAGGACCAGATTTCCGGACGCACGCCCGGCCTGCCGATAAAGGGGTTGTCGGCGGGGACGGAGCCATCGGGATTGATGCGCACGATCTTGCCCAGAAGGCTGTCCATCTGCTGGGCCTGCCGCTGGCCGTCGAGGATCGAGCGCTCACCCTGGGTGATAAAGAGTTTGCCGTCGCGGCCAAACACCAGGCGAGAGCCGAAGTGCAGCGACGAATTCAGGGATGGCGCTTGATGATAGATGATTTGAACATTTTCCAGGCGAGGGGTCGGCGTCTCGACCAGTTTGCCCCGGCCGACGGCCGTATTGTTGGCACCGCCTTCGCCTTGCTCGGAAAAGCTGAAATAGATCAATCCATTGCTGCCAAAGGCAGGATCAAGAGCCACGTCGAGCAGTCCACCTTGGCCGCGCGAGACGACCGCGGGCGTCCCGGTCACAGGTTCGGACAGCCTTCCATCCTTTCCGACAATGCGCAGGACGCCGGCCTTTTCGGTCATCAGCATCCTGCCGTCCGGCAGGAAGGCGAAAGCCCAGGGGTTGGCGAGGTTTTCGGCAACCGTCACCACCTCGAAAGCGACGTTCAGCTTCTGTTCGGGCGCGCGGGTCTGACCGGCGAACGCGGGCTTGTAGGGTGAAATCGGCTCGCGGGTCTCAACACCGGCGTTCTGGGCCCAGACGGCCGCGCCACAGGCAGTGGCCATCGCGAGTCCCGCAGCAAACTGTCTCAGTCGACCACCCATATCCGTCTCCACTGCACAGGCCTTCAACAGAGGTAACGGGTATTTTGATCCCGGCGAAGCCATTTCTCGAGCCATCCCGGCCCGTTCGCGCCGCCCTAGCCCGACGTCAGCCGCATCAGTGTGCCGGAGAAAGTCATGACCACGCGTCCGCTGGTGAAGATCGTGCCGCGTATGAAGATCATCCGCTTGCCCGCCTTGACGACCTCGCCGGTCGCTTCCATCAGATCGCCCGACTGGGCGGCCGATACAAACTCGCTGTTCAGTGACACAGTGACTGCCTTGTCCTTGCCGATGGCGACGGCGGCTATGCCAAACATCGCGAAGTCGGCAAAGGTCATCATGGCACCGCCATGCATGTGGCCTTGGCCGTTCATATGCTTGGGGCCGGCGCGGAAGGCGCAGCGCGCCGAGCCATCGGCTTCGCGGCGGAAATAGAACGGCCCACCGCCCATTTCCCAGTTGTCGCCCGGCCAGTTCATCCAGCCGGCGAATTCGCCTTCGGTGGAAGTGACCCAGGCTTCGCTGATTTCCCCGTCCAACTCTTGGCCCTCCCGCCCTGGCGCCCTAAACGTCGCGCCACAGATACTCAACAACGCCGGAAAAGCCATGGCCCTCGATCTCGAAACCCGCGAGCAACTGCTCGAAACTGTTCGCCGGTTCGTCACCGAGCGTCTTCGTCCGCTCGAGGCCCAGGTCTCCGAGCGCGATGAGGTGCCCGAGGACGTGCTGGCTGAAATGCGCGAGATGGGCCTCTACGGCATCTCCATCCCGGCGGAATACGGCGGGCTCGACCTCAACATGGAAGAAGAGTGTCTGCTGATCTTTGAAATGGGGCACACCAGCCCGGCTTTCCGGTCGGCTTTCGGCACCAATGTCGGCATCGGCAGCCAGGGGCTGGTAATGTTCGGCACGCCCGAGCAGAAGGCCAGATGGCTGCCCGGCATCGCTTCGGGCGAGCTGATCACCTCTTTCGCCCTGACCGAGGCCGAAGCCGGATCGGACTCCGGCTCGGTGCAGACCAGGGCCGAACGGGTGGGCGATGAGTACGTCATCAACGGCGCCAAGCGCTACATCACCAATGCCGACAAGGCCGACCTGTTCACGGTCATGGCCCGCACCGATCCGGACAAGAAGGGCGGCTCGGGCGTTTCAGCCTTTGTTGTCGAACGCAGCCGGGTCGGCGTCACCGTCGGCAAGCCCGAGCGCAAGATGGGCCAGCAAGGGGCGAAGATCTGCGAGGTCTATTTCGACAATGTCCGCGTGCCCGCCTTCAACCGCATCGGGGATGAAGGCCAGGGCTTCAAGGTCGCCATGCAGGTGCTGGACCGAGGCCGCCTGCACATCTCGGCCATGTGCGTCGGCGTCGCCGAACGGCTGATCGACGATTCCGTGGCCTACGCCACCGAGCGCAAGCAGTTTGGTCAGCCGATCTTCGGCTTCCAGCTGATCCAGGGGATGCTGGCCGACATGAAGACCGAATGCCTGGCCGCCCGGGCCCTGGCGCTCGAAACCGCCCGCAAGCGCGACGCCGGGCAGGGCATCAGCCTGGAGGCCGCGGCGTCGAAATACTTTGCGTCTGAAATGGTCGGCAGGGTCGCCGACAAGGCGGTGCAGATCTTCGGCGGCGCCGGATATGTCAGCGACCACGGTATTGAGCGGTTCTATCGGGATGTGCGGATTTTCCGGATCTATGAGGGCACGAGCCAGATCCAGCAGGTGGTCATCGCCCGCGAGTTGCAGCGGCAGGGTGTAAAGTAAACGATCGTTCACTTATGCAGGTTGACGGTGCCGGCGTACTGCGTTGGAATGCAAACTGATCAGGTGCTCTGGACCACGAAAGGCAAACTCCATGATCCTTTACGGCTCTTCCGTCTCGCCCTTTGTTCGCAAGGTCCTGGCCTTTGCCGCCGAGAAAGGCGTGGAGCTTGAACTGAAGCCGACCGGCGCGCCGAACTGGGACCCAGAATTTCTCGACGCCAGTCCGTTTCGCAAGATGCCGGCCCTGCGTGACGGCGACTTCACCCTGGCCGATTCCACGGCGATAATCGACTACCTGGATAGCCTGAACCCTGAGCCAAACCTGATCCCGCACGAGCCCAGGGCTCATGCAAAGACGATCTGGTTTGAGGAATTCGCCGATACCATCAGCTGCGGCGCGTCGGGCAAGATCTTCTTCAACCGGATCGTGGCGCCGTTGTTTTACAAGCGGCCCGGCGACGAGGCCGCCGCCGCCGCCGCCCAGGAAAACGAACTTCCGCCGGTCTATGACTATCTGGAGCGAACCATTCCCGCTTCGGGATGGCTGGTCGAGGATCGCCTGACCCTGGCCGATATTGCCGTGGCCAGCGGATTTGTGAACCTCTTGCACTGCAGAATCGAGGTCGACGCCAAGACGCACCCGGTCCTGGCCGCCTATATCGCCAAGATGCATGCCCGGCCTTCCTATGCGGGTTGGGTGGCCAGGGAGAAGGCAGTCTTCGGCAAACGCGGGTAATGCCTATATTGGGCCGGTGACCCTCGCTGACGTCCTGACAGATATTGCCGCCTGCCGCGCCTGCGCGCTCGAATTGCCGCACGAGCCCAGGCCGGTGGTCATGGTCAACACAGAGACACGCCTCCTGATCTGCGGTCAGGCGCCGGGGAGCCGTGTGCACCAAAGCGGCTTGCCCTTCACCGACCCGTCGGGTGACCGTCTGCGAAGCTGGATGGGTGTGAATGCCGACGCATTCTATGGCGATCCGCGCATCGGTGTCGCCGCCATGGCGTTTTGTTATCCCGGAACCGATCCGAAAGGTGGCGACTATCCTCCGCCCCGACGTTGCGCCGAACTGTGGCGGCCCAGGCTGCTTGCCGCCCTGCCAAAGGTCGAACTCACCCTTTTGGTAGGCGGATATGCACAGAAGTGGGCGCTGAAGGATCGCGCCGGTCAGTCGATGACTGAGACGGTCTGGGCCTGGCGAGACTTTCTTCCTGAGTATCTTCCCTTGCCGCACCCGTCCTGGCGCAATACGGGCTGGTTGAGACGCAACCCCTGGTTCGAGGCCGAAATCGTGCCATATCTTCGCCAAAGGGTCGCGGCACTGGTGAGTTCATGATCCGACGTCTCGTCACTGCATTGGCTGTATTGGCGCTTTGCGCCTGCGCCACGCCAACCTTTCAGACGCCGTTCACGCCGCCAGTCGGGTTTGCGGGCCCGCATCTGGAGGACAATGCCTTCGTCTCGTTCGACGGAGCCCGTCTGGGGCTTTCGAAGTGGGAGGCTACCGGTGAGCCCTGGGCCGTGATCGTCGGCCTGCACGGCATGAACGACTACGCCATGACCTTTTCGCGCGCGGCCCCGTACTGGGCCCAGCAAGGGATCACGACCTACGCGTATGACCAGCGCGGATACGGCCGGTCTCCCAATCGCGGCGTGTGGGCGGGACGCGAACTTATCGACCACGATGTGCGCACCATGGTCGAGCTGGTGCGCGCCCGGCATCCAAAAGCCATTATCGCGGTGGCCGGCATCAGCATGGGCGGCGCCGCGGCGATCACCGCCTTTGCCGACACTGATCCGCCCAACGCCGACCGGGTGATCCTGCTTTCGCCGGCCGTCTGGGGGTGGTCGACCCAGCCATTACCCAATCGCACGGCCTTGTGGGTGGTCGGCAAGACAGCCCCAGATCTTCAGCTCAATCCACCGAAGGTGATCACGCGCAGTCATGTGCCCACTGACAATGCCGATGAGCTTCGTCGAATGTCGACGGACCCGCTGATGTTATGGGGCGCACGGACCGACACCCTTTATGGCATGACCAACCTCATGCAGGACGCTTGGAAGGACACCGGAAAGATCAAGCCGCCAACCCTTTACCTCTATGGATTTCGTGACGCGGTGATACCCCGTCAGGCGGCTGTTCAGGCAGCGGCCCGGCTCAAGCCCGGCGACAGGACCGGGTTCTATCTCGACGGCTATCATCTGCTGTTGTCTGACAACCAGGCCCCGCGCGTGTGGGCCGATGTCGTGGGCTTTATCCGTGACCCGTCAAAGCCCCTGATCTCGGGCGTGGTTCCGATACCAGCGCGCTAGCGGCTGAACCCCGCTTCGGCGAAATCGACCATCAGCCTGATCTGGAGCTCCACGGGCTCATCGCCCGCCAGACCGCCAGAGACCGAGCGCAATCGATCCAGTTCGGTCTCGCGGTTCTGATGGATCAGACCCAGCACGAAATGCAGCCGCCAGTAGATATCCCGCGGCGCCAGGCCCGGGCAGGCCCGGGTCAGGGCATCGGCGAAACGGGCCAGGTGGGTGACGTCCCTGCGCAGGGCCTCGCGGATTTCAGCGGTGCCTTCGCTGCGCGCGCGGATCAGAAACTGCAGGGAAACGAAGCGCTCGCTTTTCGGGTCGGACCAGCTGACCGGCGGGGTGACCAGCGCCGTCAATACGGCGCGCAGGGTTGGGGCGCCGCCATGGGTGCTCTCGGCTTCGTGCAGCAGGCGGGCGCGGGCACGGTTCACCTCGGCCGAGCGGGCGCGGAAAATCTCGAACAACAGGGCGTCCTTGGAGCCGAAATGATAGTTCACCGCCGCCAGGTTCACCGCCGCCTCGGTCGTGATGTCGCGCACCGAAACCTCGGCAAACCCCTTCAGGGCGAACAGCCGTTCAGCCGCCAGAAAGATGCGATCGCGCGTTGCGTCGCCCGATACGGCATCTTCGTCTCCAGTCTTCACGTCGATGGTCGGCAAGCGCATTCCCCTTGGCCCGACTTTAGGGGGCGCACCCTTGCGTGCAAGCCATGATTGGAAAGCAGGTGACAAGGCGCTATCACCCGGCGCTTGGACAGCTGCATCCGGATTCCCGACCATGACCGATACCTTGCCCGATCGCCTTTCGGTAAACCCAAATAGCCCCTGGCATGATCCCATTCTGCTGGAGCGTGGCATCGGCGTAATCTTCAAGGGCGTCGATCGCAACAACGTCGAGGAATATTGCATCAGTGAAGGCTGGGTGCGTCTAGCTGTTGGCAGCACCGTTGACCGCAAGGGTAACCCCTTGACCATCAAGCTGCAGGGGACGGTTGAACCGTACTTTCGTGAGGCGGGCGAGGCCGCTGCCGAGTCGTCCTGAAGGATGACCCAGGCGACGCTCCGGGTAGCGGCGGTGAACCGGGTGTTCAGCGTCGCCTCGGCATCCTGCAAGATCATATCTGTTGCGACGGCCCAGAAAGATCTTGGCACGGGCAAATCCAGAGCATGACAGTAGGCCTTTACCATGCCTGGTGAGATGTGTTTCCAGGAGGCCCATTGAATTGCAGCCTGACGCGCAGCGGTCTGGGCGGCGGCGAGACGTTCAGGAGAGCCGATCAGACCCGTTAACGCCTGCGCCAGGGCATTCGGCTCAAGCGTCGTCAGAAACACGGCCTCGGGTGAAAGCCCCGCCGCTTCGGTTTGGCCCGCCGTCCGGGAAGCCACCACTGCGCACCCGGCTTGCAGGTACTGGAAGACCTTGTTGGTGATGGTGAGGTCGCGACTGGCGGGCGAACGCTCTTCCAGCGCCAGGCCGATGTCGTGGTCGGCGATTCTCGAAGGCAACTCGGCCGGGCTTACAGGCTGACGGAAGAAGACCCTTTGTCTGGCGTGAGGGGTGAGGCGCAGCACCAGACTGGCCTGGTATGGCGGCGATATGGCGCCGCGGATATGAAGCTCGAAATCTTCGCGCACGAGGTTCAGCGCGTCGAACAGGGTCTCAAGCCCCCGGCCTGGCCCGACGGTCTGGGAATACCAGTGCAGGCTTGGCCGAGAACTCGATCGTCTGTCCGTCGCAGCTGTGGGTGCGGCGTCATCGGGATCGAAGGCATTGTAGACTACAAGTGGCCTTGCCCCGCCGTTGGCGGCGACCAGGGCGTCGGCCATGACATTCGATGTCGCCACCGTGAACGCCGCCTTTTGCAGAGCGAGCCGCTCCAGCTTGATCAACAGACTGATGGGGCGCGTACTTTGGGCGGCCGCTGAAAGGTCTCTGGAGTACCAGTCCTCAAAATCCACGACACATCGTTTACCCATGGCGCTCAGTCGCTGAAATGCGACCAGCCCGATTTCATTGTGGCAGGAATAGAGGTCAGCGTTCAGTCCCGCGGCAACCTGAATGGTCTCGCCAATGCCGTAGCCAAGACTGCTGGCCAGCGGCAATCCCAGGTGCTGTACGCCAAGCGCGCTGGCGCGACGGACAAAGCGGTACGATTGACGCGCAAGGCCTGAGCGGTCGGGCGCCAACTGTCCACCGTCAGCACCAATGAGACAGATTGAGGGTTCCCGCTAACGGGGGGTTTTGGTCTCATCGCAGTGACGTAGGAACGAAGATGAGAGCAAAACCCTTGCCCCATAAAACGACGCCCGGTGAACGGGTGGCGAAGGATATCCGGCGCGCGA
>CANJPZ010000004.1 GCA_947476325.1 Caulobacteraceae bacterium
GCCGCGTCGCGCGCCGGATATCCTTCGCCACCCGTTCACCGGGCGTCGTTTTATGGGGCAAGGGTTTTGCTCTCATCTTCGTTCCTACGTCACTGCGATGAGACCAAAACCCCCCGTTAGCGGGAACCCTCAATCTGTCTCATTGGTGCCGACGGTGGACACCCCGAGAGGTGATCCAGTTTCATTGTTAGTACGAGGCGGTCTGTAACGCCATGGTCGGGGTGGGCGAGCGCGCGCGTCCGCCGTTGGCGCGCGAATGTCCGGAAATGGGCATGGTGCTAATGTCAGCTTGTGGCGCGAAGCAGTTGTGACAAGACACCAAGCGGGACGGCCGTTTTCCACCCTTAGCGGACCTTCAGCTGTGCGAGCAACTCGGCGACGCCTTACCTATTCAGCCGAACTCCCCACAACTGAACGCGGCGCTCGCCCCCTCCACCCCCCGGCCTTCGCCGGGGCTAAAGTCGCGCGGTCCCACTCCCCCGCGGGGCGGGGGCTGGCCATGAGGGTCAGGCGCTTTCCACAAACGTATCGATCACCTTTTTCTCGCCGGCCTTGTCGAAGCTGACGGTCAGTTTGTTGCCTTCGACCATGGTCACGGCGCCGTAGCCGAATTTCTGGTGGAAGACGCGCATGCCGCGCTTGTAGGCGCTGGCCGAGGCGGCGGGGTCGCTGGTGGCGATGACGCGACCTGTTCCTTCGATGGGCCCTCGGAACAAATCCGAGGGTGACGTCGGGGCGGCGCGCCGCCCCGACGTCATCTCGCGGCCCCTGCGCCAGCCGGGGCTGGAATAGCCGCCGGCGAAGGTGGGCTGGTCGTCCCAGCGGGACGCGGTCTGGGCCATGCCGGGGCCGCCGCCGTAGTAGCCGGTCTCGGATGAGGCCTCGACGTTGGTCAGGGGCAGTTCATCGACGAAGCGGGACGGCAGCTGGCTGGTCCAGCGGCCATAGACCTGGCGGTTGGCGGCGAAGGAGATGCGGGCTTCCTCGCGGGCCCGGGTGATGCCGACATAGGCCAGGCGCCGTTCTTCCTCGAGGCCCTTTTCGCCCTTTTCGTCCATCGAGCGCTGGGAGGGGAAGACGCCTTCTTCCCAGCCGGGCAGGAAGACGAGGGGGAATTCCAGGCCCTTGGCCGAGTGCAGGGTCATGATCTGGACGGCGTCGTCGCCGGCGTCGCGGTCCAGGTCCATGACCAGGGAGACGTGTTCCAGATAGCCTTCGAGGGTGTCGAAGCTGCCCATGGACTGGACCAGTTCCTTGAGGTTCTCGAGCCGCGTCTGGGCGGTGGGCGTCTTGTCCAGGCGCAGGGCGTCGGTGTAGCCGGACTCTTCGAGGATGGCTTCCATCAGCTCGGTGTGGGGCAGTCCGTGGCGCGCCGGCCCCTCCGTCCGCTGCGCGGACACCTCCCGGGCGGGGCCGGGGAGGTGCGCGCTCGCTCGCCAGCGGTCTAGGTCGCGAAGGAAGTTGGCGAGCGCTGTGCGGGTGCGGGCGGGCAGCTCGTCGGTGCCGGTCAGGTCTCTCGCGGCGGTGATAGCCGAGACGCCGCGGGCGCGGGCGATCTGCAGCATGCGGCTGACCGAGGTCTCGCCGATGCCGCGCTTGGGCGTATTGACGATGCGCTCGAAGGCCAGGTCATCGTCCGGCGACTGGATGAGGCGCAGGTAGGCGTGGGCGTCGCGGATCTCGGCGCGCTCGAAAAAGCGCGGGCCGCCGACCACGACGTAGGGGATCTGCAGCAGGACGAAGCGCTCTTCAAAGGCGCGCATCTGGAAGCTGGCGCGCACCAGTATGGCCATGGCCTTGTAGGGGCGGCCCGCGCGTTTGGCCTTTTCGATTTCGTCGGCGACCAAGCGGCTTTCGGCCTCGCCGTCCCAGACCCCCGAGATGCGGACCTTTTCGCCACCTTCCGCCTCGGTCCACAGGGTCTTGCCCAGGCGGCCCTTGTTGACGGCGATCAGGCCCGAGGCGGCGGCCAGGATGTGGCTGGTCGAGCGATAGTTGCGCTCCAGCCGGATGACCTGCGCGCCCTCGAAGTCGCGCTCGAAGCGCAGGATGTTGTCCACCTCGGCGCCGCGCCAGCCGTAGATCGACTGATCATCGTCGCCGACGCAGCAGACATTGCGGCGGGCCTGGGCCAGCAGGCGCAGCCACAGGTACTGGGCGACGTTGGTGTCCTGGTACTCGTCGACCAGGATATAGCGGAATTTGCTGTGGTATTCGGCCAGAACATCGGGGTGCTTCTGGAAGATGGTGATGTTGTGGAGCAGCAGGTCGCCAAAGTCGCAGGCGTTCAGCACCCGCAGGCGGGCCTGGTATTCGGCATAGAGCCAGGCACCCTTGCCCTCGGCGTACTGACCGGCTTCGGAGACGGGGACTTTGTCCGGCGTCCAGCCGCGGTTCTTCCAGTGGTCGATCAGGCCGGACAGCTGTTTCGGCGGCCAGCGCTTGGCGTCGATATTGGCCGCCTCGATCAGCTGTTTGAGCAGGCGCTCGACGTCGTCGGTATCGAGGATGGTGAAGGAGGATTTCAGGCCGACCAGCTCGGCGTGGCGGCGCAAGATCTGGGCGGCCACCGAGTGAAAGGTGCCCAGCCAGCGCAGGCCCTCGGCGGCCGGGCCGATGATATCGGTGATGCGGACCCGCATCTCGCGGGCGGCCTTGTTGGTGAAGGTCACCGCCAGGAGCTCCCACGGCCGGGCTTTGCCGGTGGCCAGGATGTGGGCCAGCCGCGTGGTCAGCACACGGGTCTTGCCGGTGCCGGCGCCGGCCAGCACCAGCAGGGGGCCGTCGGTCACTTCGACGGCCCGGCGCTGTTCCGGATTGAGCCCCGACAGATAGTCAGGCCCGCCCCGGTCGGCGCGGGCGAGGTCAGAAATCTTTTGAGGCGCGGGCGTATCGTTCAAGGGAACCGGAGGGTTTGAATCGGAAAGAACAAATCTAGCACAGATGGAGGGGCGCTCATGAACCTGCATTGCGCAATTGCAGTCGCCGGGCCGGACGAGGGGCTGCCCTGACCTGCCAATTCGACCCGCGTTCGAGGCCGCGCCCTGATGGGCCGGCGCGACCCCTCATCCGTCGGCTGCGCCGACACCTTCTCCCGCAAGGGGAGAAGGGGACTCTGTAAGCGCCTTGAGCACCGCCACGCGGCAGGCCGAGGCCAGGCCGGCATCGCCGCGGGCCAGGTCGATCTCGCGGACCAGACTGGCCAGGCTGGTTTGGCGGCGCGCGGCCAGAGCCTCCAGCGCGGCCCAGAACTGCGGCTCCAGCGCCATCGAGGTCGCGTGGCCGGTCAGGCGCAGGCTGCGTTTTTCCAGCGCCATCAGGCCCGCTCCGCCAGGGCCGCTTCCTCGACGCGGATGCGGTAGAGGGTCAGGGCGGCGCTGAGCAGCGAAAAGATCACCGCGATCTGCCAGGCGCCGAACACCAGCGGCAGGACGGCGATCTCGCCGGCCACCACCAGATAGTTGGGGTGGCGCACAAAGCGGAAGGGTCCGGACTTGACCAGCGGCGCGCCGGGCAGGGTGATGATCCGCGTCGTCCAGTAGGGGCCAAGGGTGGCCAGAACCCACAGCCGCCCGGCCTGCAGCACCAGGAACAGGGCCAGAAGGGGCAGGTTGGCCGGCGTATCCAGCGGGATCAGCAAGGCCATGGCCGCCAGCCAGGCGGTCTGCAGGATGATGAACAGCGGATAGTGGGCGGCGCCGACCTCGACCGCGCCGCGGGCCTTGAGGGCGCGGGTGTTGCGCGCGGCGATCCACAGCTCGGCCAGCCTCTGGCCCGCCACCAGGCCCAGCACGAGGGGAAGGGCAGGCAGGCTCAAGCCGGGTTCTCGATCAGCATGACGCCGGCGGTAAAGCCCGGCCCCAGGGTGGTCAACAAAAGGCGGCCGGAATCGCCGGCCTCAAGCGCCTGCTTGAGCACGAAGAGCACGGTGACCGCCGACATGTTGCCGTGCTGGCGCAGGACCTCGCGGGCGTGAACCAGCGCGCCGGGTTTCAGGGCGAAGACCTCTTCCAGGGCGTCGAGCACCTTGGCGCCGCCGGGGTGGCAGACATAGCCGTCCAGATCATCGCGGCCCAGACCCTGTTTGGTCAGGAAGGCGTCGATCACGGCGCCGAAGTCCTCGCGCACCAGGGCGGGGATGTCGCGAGAGAAGACCACCTTGAGCCCGTCGTCGGCCACGTCCCAGCCCATGACATCCAGGCTGTCGGGCCAGGTGTGTTCGCCGGACGCGCCCAGCACCGGCTTGCCGGCATAGGCGTCGCGGCAGCTGATCACGGCCGCGGCCGCGCCGTCGCCGAACAGGGCGGTGGCGACCAGATTGCTCTTGGAGCGGTCGCCCTGCCGGAAGGTGACGGTGCACAGCTCGACCACCAGCAGCAGAATGTGCGCTTCGGGATGGGCCCTGGCCATGGCCGCGGCCCGGGCCAGGCCCAGAACGCCGCCCGCGCAGCCCAGACCGAAGATCGGCAGGCGCTCAACGTCGGTGCGGAACGGGCGAACCTGCATCAGCCGCGCATCCAGCGCCGGCGTGGCGATGCCCGTCGAGCAGATGGTGATGATCATGTCGATGTCGGAGGCGCCAAGGCCCGCTTGCGCCAGCGCCTTGTCCGTGGCCGTGGCCAGCAGGTCGACGGCGGTATCCAAGAACAGGTCGTTGCGCTCGCTGAAGGTGTGGGCGCGCAGGAACCAGTCGACGGGCGCGCTGGCGTGACGGTTTTCGATTCTGGCGTTGCGGAAGATCGGCGCGATGCGGGCCACGCCCCCGTGTGTGGCGGCGAACAGCTCGCCGGCATGGGCGATCGCCAGTTCCTGGGGGATGTCGTGCGCGGGCACGGCGGTTGCCAGCGAGACAAGGCGAGGGGTCAAGGTTGAGGGCAAGCGAGGGTTCCAGACTGGGCAGGCGCAGACTAAGGCGCGCGGTGACATTGGCGTCAATGGTGCAACGCTCAAGATTGAATTGGGATCAGTCTGCGGCGAAAATTCGTGCGCAGCGGCTGCGACCGGCCGCGTTCAACCTAGGTTGGGTAGCCGAAGGTCTCGAAGTCGAGGGCGTAGGCGCGGGCGATTGCGGCGCGGGCCTTGTCCGACATCGGCATGGGCCCGGCGCTTTCGGTTCGGTTCTCGTGGGCCATGACCGGCGGCGCGCCGATGCGGGCGGCGATGGCCGGCCAGGCGGTGTCGATCTCTTCCAGACGGATCACCGTATCGACCATCAGGACGCCGGCCTCATCGGCCAGCCACTGGTGAGCGGGGGCGAACATCAGGGGCTTGTCGTGATAGCGGGGGTTCTTGTCGACGATGGCCGCCTGGACCCAGTCGTCGAAGCTGATGTGACCATCGCCCATGCCGGCGCGATTGTTCTTGGAGCGATAGCGATAGAGCGAGCCGATGCGCTCATAGGGATTACGGACGACGGAGAATTTGAACATCGAGGCCCAGCGCTTGTCGCCCACAGCCCGCCTGCGCTGAAGGGCGGTGTCGTGCATGCGCGGCAGGCCGCACAGCCGCTCGATGCTGGAGCCGCCGCACTTGTTGATGTGGATGAACGCCCAGGTCCCCGACAGGCGCTGCCGGATGATAAAGGCGGTGTGGGCTCCGATCATGGGGGCGGTTTAGCCGCCCGCGCCCAAAAGAAAAAGCCGCGCCTTTGCGGGGCGCGGCCTTCACTTGTCTGGTCGGCCTTGCGGCCCGGATTAGCGGTACTGCTGAATCCGCGTGGTGCGCAGACCCTGCATGCCGTGCTGATCGATCGATTTCTGCCAGGCGAGGAACTCCTCGTTGGTCAGCCGATAGCGCTCGCACGCATCGTCGAGCGACAGGAGGCCGCCGCGAACAGCGGCCACCACCTCGGCCTTGCGCCGGATCACCCAGCGTTCCGTTCCCGGCGGCGGAAGGTCGCCGACGGTGAGCGGGGCGCCCGTCGGTCCGATCACGTACCGCTCGCCTTGTTTGTTTACGCGCTGCTCTTGCAACATGGCTTTATGCCTTTCCAACCATCACCGTAGGCGAGTGACCATAGGCGCGGCGGGTTACCGGCTGCTGAATCGGGTTAGTAAAAATAAGCCTAACCATGTAGCCCCCTAGTTACTATTGAGTGTGTCAAAACAGGACAAAAGTGTTTACGTTAGTTAAGGCGTGTTGTTACCGCTTAATATCCAACAATTCTTGCATCATCTGGTCGGCTGTCAGGATAATTTTTGAAGATGCTGAATAAGCCCGTTGAGTTGTAATCAGGCCTGAGAATTCCGAAGACAAGTCCACGGTAGAAGCTTCCAGTGCTGATCCCGAAACGTTGCCGGCGCCGCCTTCGCCAGGCGACTTGAGGCTGAACGAGCCGGCCTGGATCGACGAGCCGTAGGCGTTGCCGCTGAGCGAACGCAGTCCGTCCGGGTTCGGGAAGGTGGCGATGGCGACCTTGGCCAGCTGGCGAACCTCGCCGTTGTCGAAGGTGGCCGAGATGAAGCCATCTTCGCTGACTTCGACACCGACAATCTGGCCGACCCCCGCGCCGTTGGTGCTGACGGTGGTGACCGTCGAGGACTTGGCCAGCTGGGTCAGACCGCCGCCGTCAGAGGTGGCGCCCAGTTGGAAGGCCAGGGTCTGGCCGTTGATGCCAAGGCCCGTGGCCCAGTTCGTCGCGCCCGCGCCCGGGGCCGCCGCATTCGACGCGCCCAGCGTGATGGTCGGGCTGGTCGGGTCGGTCCACAGGGTGGTCTTGAGCGGATTGGTGTCCAGGGCGCCGTCCTGGGTGAAGGTCACCTTGCCGGCGGCGATCTGGCCGGCCGCCAGGCCTGTGCCGCTGGTCACGTCGGTGGTGGGCACCGAATAGATCTCGGCGTTCCACTCGTTGGCGACGGCGGTCTTCAGGAAGGACACGGCAACGGTGTGCGGTCCGCCCTTGGAATCGATCATGTTCATCTGGATCGTGAAGTCGGGACGAACGCCGGTGCCGGCGACCGGATCATAGGCCGACATGCTGTTGGTCGCCGCGTTGTAGGTCCCCAGATCGGGCGACAGGGCCTGTTGCGAATTCAGGTTGGCGGTGATCTGGGCCGTGGTGCTGGCCCGCACCGTCGCGCCGACGTTCTTGACGTTGACGGGCTTGAGAAGGGTCAGGTCCGAGGGGTTGGAGTTGACGTCGCCATTTGCGTCGACTGGCCAGCCCTGAAGATAGAGCCCGCCGGTGTTGCGCAGATACCCATCGGCGTCGACCTGAAAGGATCCGGCACGGGTGAACAGGCGGCTGTCGGCGCGGGTGCCGGTCACGCCTTCGCTGACCACAAAGAAGCCGTCGCCGGCGATGCCCATGTCGGTCGATGATGACGAGCTTTGCAGAAGGCCCTGCTGGCTGACATAGGCTGTCGGCACGCCCTGGACGCCGCCGGCCGAATAGCGGCCACGGGCCGACTGGGCCGTCACGACGTCGGTGAAGTTCACGACGTTGCGCTTGTAGCCAATGGTGTTGACGTTGGCGATGTTGTCGGAGATCGCGGCGAGAGCCGATGAATTGGCCACCAGACCCGACACACCAGCGAGCATTGCGCTGTTGATACTCATGTCATTATTCCTTGATTGCAAAAGGGTTGCGTCGCGCCTCTTGCGCTTGCCCGACATTCGTTGATCGGGCCGAAGGGCCTTCTGGCCCTGATGTATTGATCCCGCCTCATGTGGCGGGGGTCGTGGGGGTGTCGGCCTGGGCGGTCGACGGAACGGTTGATGAAACGGCGGTGACCGCGGTCAGCGTCGCATCGACGCCGTTGACGGTGATCAGGGTCTGACCCGCGATCGACTTGACGCCTGTGGCCAGTCCCGTGACGTGTGGGGTCGCTGCGATGGACGCGCCCTTCGAGTCCAGGGCCGTGATCCGGAGGTGGTAGGCTGTGTTCCTAGGCAGTGCGCCGCCGGCCTGGGTCTTGCCGTTCCAGTTGAAGGTGTTCTCGCCGGCGTTGTTGGTCGGGGCGGCGCCCGTCCAGACCACCTGGCCGTTATTGTCCACCACCTCGAGCTTGGTCTGGGCGGCGGCCTGGTCCAGATCGTAGGTCCAGGTTGCGCCCTTGTCGGTCAGCTGGGCCTCATCCGTGCCCAGGGTGACGGTTTTGCCGACCAGATTGATCGCGCCTGCGCCGACATTGGCCTGGTTCTGACTGAGCATCTGGGTGAGCAGCTGATTGGTCAGCAGCTGCTGCTGGACGCCGGTCATGGCCGTCAGCTGCTGGGTGAACTGGTTGTTGTCGAGCGGCGACAGCGGATCCTGGTTCTTCAGCTGGGTGGTTAGCAGACTGAGGAAAGTCTCATAGGTCGAGGCCAGGGTGCCGACGCCCTTGTTCACGGTGTCGGTGGCCTTGGCGATCGTGTCGGTGGCGGATGATACGGTCATGAGATCCTCAAATCATCACATCGACGCCGCCGGCCCGGGTCGATCGGGCGGTCGGTGCGAGGGGAGTGTCGGCGAGATTACCGAAGGTGCCGGCGCGCATAGGTTGGGCGTCGCCCTGCCGTTGCTGTTGTTGCTGGTTGAGCAGGCTTTGGCCGGACTGATCGCCCGATGTGAAATGCAGGGCGGCTTTTGAAAGATCAAAGCCGGCCTGCTGCAGGGCCGATTGCAGTTCGGAGGAACGCGCCTGAAGCTCCTGAGCCGAGTGCGGGTTCTGGAAGTTCAGGGCGGCGGTCAGTTCGCCGCGGGCATTGATGTCGATCTTGACGTCAACCTTGCCCAGGCCGATCGGGTCGAGTTCGACCTGGAAGCGGGTGGCCTTGGCGCCGGATATCTGGCTGATCGCGGCCGCCAACTGAGTGACCGTCTGCGGGGTCGCGACGGGCAAGAGGGGTGATCTGTCCACCAGAGCCTTGGGCGCGCCTGCATTCATGGCGGCCTGAAAACCGGAGTCCTGAGCGGAAGGCCCGCGCAGTTGCTCAGCCGGCGCTTGCGTCGTCGTCAGCAGGGTCTCGGCCGTGTCGAGGTTGCTGTTTGCCGGCGCGTCACTGGTTGGCGCCGCCGTCTGGACGTCTTCCAGCGCAACGTCGAGCAGTGAGGCGGTGTTTGTAGCGGGACTGAGCGTCGCTACGGCCGGGCGGCCGCCCGCGGTGGTGACGGTTTTTGACGCCGGACCTGAAACCACCCGGCCCTGGATTGAGGCCGGAGCGCCGCCCAGTTGCTGGACCAGTGCAGTGAGTTCAGGCGGCGGCGGGGCCTGGACGGGCGGCGGCGACGCATTGGCTGCCACAGCGGGGCGTGCAGCGGTCGCCTCGGGATCAACCTTAGCCTGGCTGATATTTGATGGAGCGATTTTGAGATCGGCAACCAGCCCGTCGGTTGCCGCCGATTTGACTGTCTTGCGTGCGAGAGCATCCGGTCCATCGAACACAGCATCCGTCGAAGGGGTCTTGTCCGCGCCCGTCGCTGATTCAGCTAGGTCGTTCGCCGCACTGTCCTGAGCGGTGGCCGATTTCAATTCCAGCCCGATCAGTTGTGCGCCGATGAACAGACCCGTGAGCGCCGGATCCGTCGCGGCCGTGGTTGCATCCGCAGTCTCGGACGGGGATGAAACGTCGTCATTGGCTGGGGTGCCGCCATCTGTCTCCGCATCAACCGCAGAAGCGCCGGCGGCAACCAGGGTTTTGATCGACAATGCTTCCAGATCGATCTGGATCGTGGCCCCAGGCACAGGCTCGCTCGTTTGACTCGCTGTTGCGAGGCTGGACCTGGTGATCAGGCGGAGCGTCTGGCCGACGACACTTTGGACTGGCACGCTCGCGAGACCATTGACCCTGGCGGTCGAGCCCACATTGGACGCCAGGGACGTCGTCGGCTGTGCCCCGTCGAGGGCGGCCAGCATAGCGGAGAAATCCAATTGTCCTGCAGCGCCCTGTCCAGCCTCGGTTGCAGCGCCCGCTTTTGTGCCCACGGCCGCACCCAGGGCGTCGGCGATCATCGCCGTCTGGGGCGCCGAGGTCAGGGATGCGAACAGGCCGGTGGCGTTCATGGTCGGGTTGGGAAACCTGGAGTGTACGCGGCGCCTGCTGCGCCTGGTTATTCGACACCGTCCAAAGCAACCCTTGCGCCAGATCGGAAATAAGCGCGCAATGCATTGAAAACAAAATATAAAATGAGATCGCCCTTGTGCCGGTCCGCGAGGCTCGCGGCCAAAATTGCCGGGCGCGGCTAGGCAAGGCGAGCCCTTGGCGGGGCGTTTGTACCGGGCCCCTGATCAACTGGCGCGGCTCTTGCGCAGGTCAGACCAACATCGAACGGGCCAAATTTGGAAAGCCCATGAAAAACAACGTGTTGACCAATTCTGGGGCGGCGACCTTCGCGGGCGAGCGGCAAGTTTTGCCGGTCCTTACGCGTCTACGCGCGGAATCTACAGCCGGGCAGGGCGCACAAGCATGTCTCTAACCACCATCCTCAGCACAGCCACTTCAGGGCTGATCGCCGCCCAGACGGGTATCCGGACGGTTTCGGACAATGTCGCCAACGCCAACACTCCTGGATACGTCCGCAAGGCGATCAACCAGACGTCCCTGGTCACGCGCGGCGTCGGCGCGGGCGTCAACGTCGAAGGCATAACCCGGGTCGTTGATCAATATCTGCAATCCGCCAGCCTGACCGCCGGGTCTTCGGCCGGCAGCGCCAATGCCTTGTCCGAGATGCTCGACCGCGCCCAGGGTCTGTTTGGCGATCCAAGCAGCGATTCCAGCTTTTTTGGCGGTCTCGATCAGGCGCTGGCGACTTTTGCGGCCTTGGCGGATGATCCGGCGTCGTCCTTGCAGCGCAGCCAGTCGCTGAGCGCGCTCCAGACCTTCTTTGACGACAGCAAGCGGATTACCAGTTCGCTGGTCCAGATTCGGCAAGAGGCTGATACCCGCATCAATTCGAATGTGAACCGGGCCAATGACCTTCTGGCCCAGATTGCACAGCTCAATATCGACATACGTCATGCCAAGGTTGGAGGCGCGGATTCCAGCGGCTCGGAGAACATCCAGAGCCAGCTGATCGACAAACTTTCCACCCTGGTCAATGTCCAGACCCAACAAAGCTCGGGCGGCGGCGTTGTGATCCGCACCCAGGACGGCATGCTGTTGGCCGACGAGCAAGCCGGGACCCTAGCCTACCAAAGTTCCGGAACTGCAGCGGGCTTTCTTACGGTAAAGCCCGCCAACGGCGGCGGCCAGGTCTTTGACGGCACGTTTTCGGGCGGAGAGATCGTCGGCCTGCTCCAGGCCCGTAACAAGGAAATTCCAGGCGTCCTGGCCCAGCTGAACGAATTCACGGCCGGGGCGGCGCGGGAAATCAACCGGGCCCACAACGCCAGCTCGTCGGTTCCGGCGCCGGCGTCGCTGACGGGCCGGAACACCGGCCTTGATCTGCCCACTGCCGTCACCGGCTTTGCCGGCAAGACGACGATCGCCCTGTTGAACGCTTCAGGCGTTCTGCAGAACCGTGTCGACATCGACTTTACGGCCGGAACCATGAGCCTGAACGGTGGCGCAACCTCAGCATTCACGCCGGCGATCTTCCTGGCCACGCTGAACGGCCAGCTCGGCGTCAACGGCGCGGCCAGCTTCTCCGGCGGCGCCCTGACGGTGGCGGCGACAACGGGAGGCGTTGCGATCCAGGACGACGCCACCACCCCGGCGACAAAGGCCGGCCTCGGTTTCAGCCAGTTCCTGGGCATGAACGATCTGATCCGCTCGGCGACCTATCCGGCCAATACCGGGCTAGCGAGCACTGACGCTCACGGCTTCACAGCCGGTCAGGTGGTTACGTTCCGTCTGAGCCTTCCGTCCGGCGCGCGCGTCCGCGACGTCAATGTGACGATCCCGGCCGGGACCACCATGGCCAATCTGCTCTCGACCATGAATGCTACGGGCACCGGCGTTGCGCCTTACGGCCAGTTCAGCCTCGACGCCAACGGCCGAATGAGCTTTGCCTCGTCGACAACCCCTCCGGCCAGCCTGTCGGTTGTCACGGATAACACCAGCCGCGGCGTCGGCGGCCCATCGCTGTCGAGTTTCTTTGGCCTTGGGACCAGTAACCTTGTGTCGGCAGCCAGCGGTTACACGCTGGATTCCGTCGTCTACCAAGACCCTACCAAGATGGCGGTCGCCCATCTCGATCTTGGGGTGACCGCAGGTGCGCCGTCGCTGGCGGTTGGCGATGGACGCGGGGCCGGTGCTCTGGCGGCGATAGGCGACAGCCTGTCGGGATTTGGCGCAGCGGGCGGCTTGCCCGCCGCCAACATGACCTTGTCGCGTTACGCGGCCGAGTTCGCCGGCTCGCTGGGCCGCAATTCGGCAGCGGCGGACAATGCCAAGACCAGCGCCACTTCGGTCCAGTCCGAGGCTGATACGCGGCGCACGTCCTATGAAGGCGTCAATATGGACGAGGAACTGATCCGGCTGACGACCTACCAGCAGGCCTTCAACGCCTCCGCCCGGCTGATCCAGGCGGTCAACGATCTCTACGACACTCTGTTGAAAGTGGTTTGAGGCTAGACCATGGAACGCATTTCAACCCAGGGCATCTTCACCGCGGCGCTCCTGAACCTGGGAGAAACCCAGCAGCGTCAGCTGGACGCCGCCCGTCAGGTGTCCAGCCAGAAAGTCGCGCAGGACCTGAAAGGGTATGCCGGAAAGGCCGAAACCCTGACCGCCATGCGCGGCGCCCAGACCCGGATCAACGGCCTGCTCGACCAGAACACCGTCCTGAAAAACCGCTTCACGATGCAGGATATAGCGCTCGGCCAGCTGTCAGGCGCCGCCGGGGGCGCGCGCCAGGCCATTACCGACGCCCTGGCCAGCGGCAATGTCGATACCCTGATGCAGGACCTGCGCGGATTCTTCACCGACGCGACAGCGGCGCTGAACACCAAGAGCCAGGGGCGATACCTGTTCTCCGGCGGCCAGGTGAACACCCAGCCGAGCAGCGCTTCCGCAATGTCCGACCTGACCCTGGCGGCGCCGTCGACCTATTTCCACAATGACCAGTTCGTCGGCACGAGCCAGATCGATGAGACCAGTTCGGTCCAGGGCGGCATGCTGGCCGACAATCTGGGTCTGGGTCTCTACAATGCCTTCAAGGATGTCCAGGCCTTCGAACAGGGCGGCAGTGGCCCGTTCACCGGCTCTTTGACCACTGCACAGCGAACCTTCCTCGAAGGCGTGCTGACCCAGTTCGACACCGCCCACACCACGGCCATCAACGCCCAGGCGCGCAATGGTTCAGTGCTCAAGCGCATCGAGAACACGGCGTCCGATCTGAATGACCGGTCGACCACCATGGGCGGACTGATCGGCAAGGTCACCGACGTGGATATGGCGGACGCCATTTCGCGGCTTCAGGCGGCCCAGACGGCCGTGCAGGCCTCGGCCGAGGTGTTCAACGTGCTGAAGAACTCGTCGCTGCTGAACTTCCTGCGCTGAGGGGGGACGCGCCCGGCTCGCAATCGCCGGCCGCAGTCGCTAGATAGGGGCCGACTGGAGTATCGCCGCCTTGCCCCTGGACATGGTCCCTGCCGAACACGCCCGCCAGGCCGCCCGCGATGCGGTCGGCCTGCCGGCCGGCGCGCGTGTGGTGGTCGCCATGTCCGGCGGGGTGGACTCGACGGTCACCGCCGCTCTGCTCAAGGACGCCGGCTATGATGTCATCGGCGTCACCCTGCAGCTCTATGATCACGGCGCGGCGGTCCAGAAGAAGGGCGCGTGCTGCGCCGGCCAGGACATCCACGACGCCCGCCAGGCGGCTGAGCGCATGGGCATTCCCCACTATGTGCTGGACTATGAAAGCCGGTTCCGCGAGGCGGTGATCGAGGAGTTTGCGGACTCCTATCTGCGCGGCGAGACGCCGATCCCCTGCATCCGGTGCAATCAGACGGTCAAGTTCCGGGATCTGCTGGATATCGCCCGCGATCTGGGCGCCGAAGCCATGGCGACGGGCCATTATGTGCGTCGTGCTGAGGGTGCGGCCGGGGCCGAGCTGCGCCGTGCGGCCGACCCGGCGCGCGATCAGAGCTATTTTCTGTTCGCCACTACGCCTGAGCAGCTGGCCTATCTGCGCTTTCCGCTGGGCGCCCTGCCCAAGAGTGCGGTGCGGGAAGCTGCGAACGCGCTGGGTCTGGCGGTCGCCGACAAGCCCGACAGCCAGGACATCTGTTTCGTGCCCGAGGGCAAGTACACCACCATCATCGATCGGCTGCGCCCGCAGGGCGCCGTGCCGGGCGACATCGTCCACATGGACGGGCGCGTGCTGGGCCGGCACGAGGGTGTGACGCGCTATACGGTCGGGCAGCGCCGGGGACTGAACGTGGCCATAGGCGATCCGCTGTTTGTGGTGCGCATCGACGCCGATGCGCGTCAGGTCATTGTCGGCCCGCGTGAGGCGCTGCTGACCGCGTCCTGTTCGTTGAAGGAAGTGAACTGGCTGGGCGATGGGCCGCTGGCTGCGGCCGATGGTCTGCTGGTCTTTGCCAGGGTCCGTTCCACACGTGAGCCCGCAGCGGCACGGCTGGCGATAAATGGCGACGAGCTGTCAGTGGTGTTCGATGCGCCAGAAGAGGGCGTCTCGCCCGGGCAGGCGTGCGTGCTTTACAACGGCGAGCGCGTGCTGGGCGGCGGGTTCATCGACCGGACGGCAAGGGCAGTCTAGATCCACTCGACCTTGTTGATCTCGTAGGCCTTGCCGCCGCCGGGGGTGTTGACCTCGACGACATCGCCGACTTCCTTGCCGATCATGGCCCGGGCGATGGGCGAGGACAGCGAGATCTTGCCGGACTTCACGTCGGCCTCGTGGTCGCCAACGATCTGGTAGCGGCCCTTCTCGTCGGTGTCTTCGTCGACGACGGTGACGGTGGCCCCGAACTTGACCTGTTTGCCGGAAAGCCGGGACACGTCGATGACCTGGGCGCGGGCCATTTTGTCCTCGATCTCGGCGATACGGCCTTCGATCCAGCCCTGCTGGTCCTTGGCCGCGTGATACTCCGCATTCTCCGACAGGTCGCCGTGGGCGCGCGCCTCGGCGATCGCAGCGATGACCGACGGTCGCTCCTGCGTCTTCAAACGTTTCAGCTCTTCGTCGAGGACAGCGTAGCCCTCGGCGGTCATGGGAACTTTTTCCATGGAAGGATATTAGCTCGGATCAGCCCTTATGGTTCAGGGGCAAGCAATGATAGGCGCCGCAATGCACAACTGCAAGAGACAGCGTCACTACGTCCCAAACAACCGGGCGAAATTGCTGCAATAAAACTGTTCCTGCGCCGCTTCATCGATGCCGGCCAGGCTTGCCGCAAACCGGGCCAGCGGCTGACGGCCGCCTTCGGTGTGCGGATAGTCCGATGAGAACATGTACAGGCGTGGATCGGATTCGCGGATCATCGCGCCGACGTCTTCGTAGACATAGGGCGTGAACGCCATGTGCTCGATGATCTGTTCCGACGGCTTGCGGGTCAGGGCTGCCAGCTCGAGCTCGGATTTCTTCCAGATCTCGGCGCTCCAGTCGAGGCGGCGCAGCATGGCCGGCACCCAGCCGGCGCCCAGCTCGATCACCCCGCCGCGCAGCTTCGGGTGGCGGTCGAATACGCCGTCCAGCACCAGGCAGCAGACAAAGGTCTCGGCCGCATGGTGCAGGCTGGTCATGTCCTTGCCACGCACGTTCTCGCCGCCGCCCAGCCAGTCGGTGGGAACGGGGCGGCCGGTATTCATCCAGGCCGGATCAAGCTGCAGGGGGTCGCCGCCCACATGCAGCATGAAGGGCACACGGGCGTCGGCGAGCATGGACCAGAAGGGATCAAAGGCGTTGTGGCCGGGCGAGCGCCCGCCCGCCGGACGGTGGGGAATCCAGATCGCCTTCAGGCCGAGACCCAGGGCGTGGTCCAGTTCGGCCATGGCCCGATCGGGATCGTCCAGGGGCATAAGGCCCACGCCCAGCAGGCGCGGATCATTTTTACAGAACGCCGCCATGCCCTTGTTGTGGGCACTGGCGGCCGCATAGCGGTCCTCGATCGGCGACTCGGCACGGAAGCAGGCGCCGGCCGAGAAGGTGGCGAACACCAGCTGCTTGTCGAACCCGAGTTGATCCAGCGCCTGGGTGCGCTCGGCAGCGTTGAAGGCGCCTAAAGCCTGATAGCCCTTGGGACCGGATATGAGACCATCCCCCAGGGCGACCATTTCGGCCACGACCGCCTCGGGATGGCCGCCGTGGTCCCTGGCCTCTGCCATCAGATTGGCCAGGGTCCCACGGGTCGGCACCGGAATCTTCGGCGCCCGGTCGCGGAAATCGGCGTCGGCGTGGTCGATGATGAAATCCGGCAGCTCCATGATGTGGCTGTCGGCGTCGAAATAGGCGCGTCCCTTGGCGTAGGCCATTCGTTCCTCCGTACGCCGTCTGATGCGGCGTCTATCGGCGATAAGGTGGCGCGCCGGCGGACTTGGAGTCAATCGGGCGGCGATGTATGGCGCAAGGATGCAGGGCGCGCTGATCCATGGCTGACATTCTCATTCGACCCGCCCAGCCGGGCGATGGCGCGGCGATGTCGGCCTATGTCTCGCGGCTGGTGGCCGAGAAGCTGGACACCATCCTGCTGAACCATGAGATCAGTCCCGAGGAAGAAGATGCGGTGATCGCCCGGTTCGCCGCTGACGATCGCAGTGTTTTTCTACTGGCCTTTGATGCTGATCGTGTGGTCGGCATGCTCGATATCCGCGGCCATGATCATCCGGCCAAGCGCCACTGGGGAAGCTTTGGAATGTCGGTCGACCGCGACTGGCGGGGCAGGGGCGTGGGCCGCCGCCTGCTGGAGCGCGGGATCGAGATTGCCAGGGGTTGGCCCGGTTATTGCCGGCTGGAGCTGGGTGTGACGCCCTGGAACACCGGGGCCATCGCGCTTTATGAAAGCCTTAGCTTTGTGCATGAGGGGATCAAGCGCAAGGGCATCAATCTGCGCGGCGCGCCGGAAGATGACCTGTTGATGGCGCTGGTCTGGTAGGGAAGCCCATGGATATCAAGGCCCTGACGTTTGACGTGTTCGGCACCACCGTCGACTGGCGATCCGGCGTGGCGCGGCAGGCTCAGCGCTTGTTGGCGCCAAAAGGTTATAACCTGGACTGGAGCGCTGTCGCCGACCGCTGGCGCGCAGGCTATCTGCCGGCCATGGCGCCGGTCCGCGAGGGCAAGCGGCCCTGGGTGAGCTTTGAGACACTGCACCGCGAAATTCTCGACGGCATGGCGGACGAATTCGGCCTGGAAGCCCTGCCGGATTCAGAGCGTGACGAGCTGAACCTGGCGGCATGGCGCAGGCTTGATCCGTGGCCCGATACCCGCGCCGGCATGGCCAGGCTGGCAAAAGGCGCATCCCTGATCGCCTTGTCGAACGGCAGCATCGCCCAGATGATCGCCATCGCCCGTCACGGCGATCTGCGCTGGGATGCGATCCTCGGCGCGCAATTCAGCGGGACCTACAAACCCGACCCAAAGCTCTACAAGGACGCCGTACGCACTCTGGGGCTAGAGCCCGGCCAGGTGATGATGGTCGCCGCCCATGTCGATGACCTGAACGCTGCGGCAGCCTGCGGCCTGCGCACGGCCTATGTCCACCGCGCCGATGAGTACGGGCCGGGAAAGGGCGTCAGAGCGCCTGATCCAGGGACGTTTGATATCCAGGTGGACAGTTTCGAAGACCTGGCCGCCGCCCTGGGCGGCTAGCCTGCGCCCCGGACTGTCGATGCCTCAGGCGTAGTCCTGCAGCGGCCGCACTTCCACGTCGCCCTGCACCGAAATCGCCCGCGCGGCGGCAAGCGCTCCGGCGGCGGTGGTGAAATAGGGGATCTTGCCCATCAGGGCCGAGCGGCGGATCTCGAAGCTGTCGGCGATCGACTGCTTGCCCTCGGTGGTGTTGAACACCAGCTGGACCTCGCGGTTCTTCATGGCGTCGACGATGTGCGGCCGGCCTTCCAGCACTTTCTTGATCCGCTCGACCTTCAGGCCCTGGGCCTGCAGGTAGTCACAGGTGCCGCCGGTGGCGACGACCCGGAAGTTGCGGGCCAGCAGCAACCGCACCGGCTCCAGGATCCACGGCTTGTCGGAATCGCGGACCGAGACGAAGACGCAGCCTTCTTTCGGCAGGACCGACCCGCCGCCCAGCTGGCTTTTCAGGAAGGCGCGCGCAAAGGCCGGATCGAGATTGGTCTCGCCCTCGCGGCGCCAATCGAGGCCCATGACCTCGCCGGTCGAGCGCATTTCGGGACCCAGGATGGTGTCGACGCCGGGGAAGCGTGCGAACGGGAAGACCGCTTCCTTGACCGCGATGTGGTCCAGCGCCTTTTGCACCAGGCCAAAATCAGACAGCGGCCGGCCGGCCATGACCTTGGCGGCGATGGCGGCGATGGGTCGGCCGATGGTCTTGGCGACGAACGGCACCGTGCGGCTGGCGCGCGGATTGACCTCGAGCACATAGATGCGCGGGTTGTCCGAGTGCGGCTCTTCAATGGCGAACTGCACGTTCATCAGGCCGCGGACCTTGAGTGCGAAGGCCATCTCTTCGGTCTGGCGCATCAGCTCGGCGATGGTCTCGGGCCGCAGCGAGTAGGGGGGCAGTGAACAGGCGCTGTCGCCCGAGTGCACACCCGCTTCCTCGATGTGTTCCATGACGCCGGCGACGAAGACTTCCTTGCCGTCGCACAAAGCATCGACATCGACCTCGGTGGCGCGCGACAGGTACTGGTCGATCAGGACGGGGGAGTCGCCCGAAACCTGTACCGCGGTGCGGATGTAACGCTCCAGCTGTTCGTCATCATGGACGATCTCCATGCCCCGGCCGCCCAGCACATAGGAGGGGCGGATGACGATGGGATAGCCGACCTGATGGGCCGCTTCGAAGGCCTGCTCGGCTGACCGGGCCAGGGCGTTGACCGGTTGCTGGATCTTCAGCCGGTGCAGCAACTGCTGGAACCGCTCGCGGTCTTCGGCTAGGTCTATGGCGTCCGGCGAGGTGCCGAGGATGGGAATGCCATCGTCTTCCAGCGCCTGGGCGAGCTTAAGTGGGGTCTGACCGCCAAACTGAACGATGACGCCTAATAGTTCGCCATTTGAACGCTCTACATCGATAAGTTCAAGTACGTCTTCGGCCGTCAGCGGCTCGAAATACAGCCGGTCAGAGGTGTCGTAGTCGGTGGAGACGGTCTCGGGATTGCAGTTGACCATGATCGACTCGACGCCGATCTCGTCCAGCGCAAACGCGGCGTGACAGCAGCAGTAATCGAACTCGATCCCCTGGCCGATCCGGTTGGGACCGCCCCCCAGGATGATCGCCTTCTTGCGGTTCGAGGGCTCGGATTCGCAGTCGGGCACCTGGCCAAGCGCGCCGGTCTCGTAGGTCGAATACATGTAAGGCGTGGTGGCCCGAAACTCGGCGGCGCAGCTGTCGATGCGCTTGAACACGGGCCGGACGTTCAGGTCCCGGCGCTCGGCGCGGACGGCCTTTTCGGTCTTGCCGGTCAGCTTGGCCAGGCGCGCGTCGGCAAAGCCCATGGCCTTCAGCTTGCGGAACTCGTGGGCCGTGCCCGGCAAGCCAAAGGCGCGGACATGGCCCTCGGTGCGGACGATCTCGGCGATCTGGCGCAGGAACCAGGGTTCATAGGAACAGGCGGCGTTGATTTCCTCGACGGACAGCCCGTGCCGGAAGGCCTGGGCGATGACCCGGAGGCGATCTGGCGTGGGGTTGCCCAGGGCGCGAACCACGGCGCCGCGCCCGCCTTCCGGATCGTCCGAGCCTGGGATGTCGATCTCGTCGAGACCGTTCAGTCCGGTCTCCAGGCCGCGCAGGGCCTTTTGCAGGCTTTCGGCGAAGGTGCGACCGATGGCCATGACCTCGCCGACCGATTTCATGGAGGTGGTCAGGTAGGGTTCGGCGCCCGGATACTTCTCGAACGCAAAGCGCGGGATCTTGGTGACGACATAGTCGATCGACGGCTCGAAGCTGGCCGGGGTCGCGCCGCCGGTGATGTCGTTGGCCAACTCGTCCAGGGTGTAGCCGACGGCCAGGCGCGCGGCGACCTTGGCGATGGGAAAGCCGGTGGCCTTGGAGGCCAGCGCCGATGAGCGCGACACGCGCGGGTTCATCTCGATGACCACCATGCGCCCGTCGGCCGGATTGACCGCGAACTGCACGTTCGAGCCGCCGGTCTCGACGCCGATTTCGCGCAAGACCGCGATCGAGGCCGAGCGCATGCGCTGGTATTCCTTGTCGGTCAGGGTCAGGGCCGGGGCGACAGTGATGGAATCGCCGGTGTGCACGCCCATCGGGTCGATGTTCTCGATGGAGCAGACGATGATGCAGTTGTCCGCCACGTCGCGGACGACCTCCATCTCGTATTCCTTCCAGCCCAGAACGCTTTCCTCGATGAGGACTTCGGTGGTGGGAGAAAGATCAAGGCCGCGCTCCACGATCTCGCGGAACTCTTCCATGTTGTAGGCAATGCCGCCGCCGGTGCCGGCCAGGGTGAAGGACGGGCGGATGATGGCGGGCAGGCCGACGAAGGGCTGGGCCTCCAGCGCCTCTTCCATCGTGTGCACGGCGCGGGACTTGGGGCTTTCCAGCCCGATCTTGTCCATGGCGTTGCGGAACTTCTGGCGGTCCTCGGCCTTGTCGATGACCTCGGCCCGTGCGCCGATCATCTCGACGCCGAACTTTGCAAGGATGCCCATCTCTTCCAGGGCCAGGGCCGTGTTCAGCGCCGTCTGGCCGCCCATGGTGGGAAGCAGAGCATCGGGGCGCTCCTTTTCGATAATCTTGGCGACGATTTCCGGGGTGATCGGCTCGACATAGGTCGCATCGGCGACCTCCGGATCGGTCATGATCGTGGCCGGATTGGAGTTGACCAGGATGATCCGGTAGCCCTCGGCGCGCAGGGCCTTGCAGGCCTGGACGCCCGAATAGTCGAACTCGCAGGCCTGGCCGATTACGATGGGGCCGGCGCCGATGATCAGGATGGATTTGATATCGGTGCGTTTGGGCATCGTCTTCCTTTTAGGCGCGCGCAACCGGCGAGGCGCGTCGCCGCGTCCGCCGTCCGACTGCAATGCAGGTTAAGACGCTCGTTTAGAGGGGGACTCAAGGCAGGGCAATTGCCAATGTGACGATGGCGTGGCCAATCTGCATAAACTGGAGGTTTGACGATGCACAGACGACATTTTTTGGCGGGCGGATCCGGGCTCATTCTGGCCGGCGGCCACGCCCTGGCCCAGCCGGTGGATCCGGCCGCGGTCATGGCGGAAGTAAGTCCAGGGGTCGGGCCGTTCGCGGGCGGTGTTCTCAATCTGGAAACCGCCGCCGGCATCGGCTGGCTTTACGGGATCATGTTGATCGAAAACGCCAATGCCCGGGCCAATACCCTTCGCACCGTCGCGCCCAACACCCTGGTCCACGCCCGTGCTCTGACCAGCGTCAAAACCCAGTCCGTGACCACGCCCAACAACGACACCCTCTATTCCCGCGCCTGGATCGATCTGGGCGGCGGCCCGGTGACGCTTGAGATGCCAAAGGTGGGCAGCCGTTACATCTCGTACGCCTTCATGGACATGTACGGGAACAACTTCGCCATCCTGGGCACGCGCACCACGGGCGGTGAGGCGCGCCGCGTGACCATCATCGGGCCGGGCCAGACCTCAAACGACCCTGACGCCGTGCGCTCGCCGACGCCCTGGACCTGGCTTTTGATCCGCACCCTGGTGGACGGCGATGCGGACCTGCGCGCCGCCAACGCCGTTCAGGACGGCATGAAGCTGACGGGGCCCCAGCGGCCGGTTCCGGCGCCCTACGCCACGCGCGATGCGCCCTGGGATCAGTATTTCACCTCGGTTCAGCGTCTGATCGTGGAAAACCCGCCCCCGCCGGGCGATGCCGACTTCTTCCGCCAGGTCGCGTCCCTGGGCCTGGACCGCACGGGTGGGTTCAATCCCGCAAAGCACACAGGCGGCGACGCCGCGGCGGTCGCTGAAGGGGTCAAGAACGCCCGCAGCGCCGCGACCGATGCGCGCGGCAATGCCACCATCCGGGGCGGCTGGAGCTATCCTCAGCGCAGCCTGGGCAACTTTGGTCAGGAATATCTGTTCAGGGCCCGCACGGCGATCAGCGGCCTGGCCGCGCTGCCGCCGGTTGAGGCCATGTACATGCGCCCGTTCCTGAGCGGCCAGGATGCGCTCGACAGCTCAAAGCCCTGGATCCTGAAGTTTGCCCGCGCCGAATTGCCGCCGGTAAACGCCTTCTGGTCCCTGACCTCTTACGAAAAGACGCCGGCGGGTCAGTTCTATTTCTTCAACAATCCGATCAACCGTTACGCCATCGGCGATCGCACCCCCGGTCTGGCCTATGGCGCGGACGGTTCGCTGGAAATCTATATGTCGCGGACCCGCCCCCCGGCCGGTCCACGTCGCGCCAACTGGCTGCCATCGCCGCCGCAGGGACCGCTGAGCCTGGTGTTTCGGGCCTATCTGCCCAAGCCGGAGTTGCTTGAGGGCCGATATTCCCTGCCTGCCATCGTGGCGGCCTGAGGATGGGAAAGCGTCTGGCAGCCATGGCGGCCACCGCCCTGGCGTTGATCGTCGCCGCCTGCGCCACGCCGCCCTCATCGGCGGCCAGCGATGCCGGCGTCATAACCCGCGAGACCATGAACCATGGCGGGCTGACCCGCGCCTACCAGGTTCATGACTTTTCGGGCGGCCACAAGGCGCCGGTGATCATTGTCATGCACGGCGGTGGCGGCAACAGCGCCAATGCGGTCATGATGACCCAGTTCGACGTGATCGGACGGCGCGAACATCTGATCGTTGTCTATCCGGACGGATCTGCCGGCCCCCTGGTTCCCGGCCTCGAGACCTGGAACTCGGGTCACTGCTGCGCCCAGGCGATGCGCAACAAGGTTGATGACATCGGCTTTCTGTCGGCGGTCATCGACAGGATGGTCGCCGCAGGAAAAGCCGACCCCGCGCGCGTCTATGCAACGGGAATGTCCAACGGCGGTATGGAAAGCCACCGGCTGGGCATCGAGCTTTCGGACAAGATCGCGGCCATTGCGCCGGTAGTTGGAGCGCTGTTCGGCGATGAAGCCCCGCCAAAGAGGGCTGTGCCAGTGCTGATCATCAATGGCGCAGATGATCAGATCGTGCCCCGGGCAGGCGGCGCCTTGGCGCCCGGCGGCGGCATCGCCAGCGGTCAGGCGGATCACGCCCTGTTGCCGTGGCAAGCCCAAGGGGAATACTGGGCTCGGGCCGGCGGATGCGGCGCGCTGGTGACGACAGCGGTGCCGGGCGCGAGCCTGACCACCTATCCGGGATGCCGGCGCGGCGTCGAGGTTCTCCACTACATCGTCGCCAACAACGGCCATGCCTGGCCAGGCGGCATGGCCGGGCGCGCCGAGGCCAATCAGCCGACAAAAGATTTCAACGCCAGTGAGGTGATCTGGGCGTTCTTCAAGCGGCACAAGCTCTAGGGCTCGCCCCAGCCAAGATCGGCCTCGCCGCGCAATATGGCTTCGGTTTCTTTTGTGTGGCCGGCCCCGCCGCGTTCATGCAGCACCAGGGGCGGCAACAGCACCAGCGGCGCCTTGCCGGTCTTGAGTGCGCGGATCAGCACCCGCTTGGCAGGCGCATCCGCGAAGGGATGGATCGGGCGCACCCTGAACGATCCGCACTTGTCGTCCAGCAGCGCCAGAAGATCGCCCAGCCGGTCGGCGCGGTGGATGATTGTGATCGTTCCACGCTCACGCACCGCCTTGACCAGGAACGCCGTCCAGACGGTCAGGCCGCCGTCGGCGATCCAGGCGCCGCGCCGGGCAGGCGAGGGGCCGCGCAGGGCTTTTTCGTCGTCGAAATAGGGCGGATTGGCGATGGCCGCATCAAAGGTCTTGCGGGAAAATTTTGAGAACGGCAGGGCGACGTCGCCCTCGCGGACCTCAACACGTCCGGTCAGGTTGTTCAGGGCGATGTTCTGGGCCGCAAAGTCACGCGCCGCCGGGTCGCGCTCGACGCCGGTAAAATGGCAGTCCGGACGACGGACCGCGGCTGCCAGCATGGCTGCGCCGGGTCCGCAGCCCACATCGATCACCCGCTCGCCCGCTTTGGCGTCGCAGGCCGCCGCGAGCAGGGCGGCGTCCACGCCGGCGCGATAGCCGTCCATCGGCTGGCGCAGGCGCACCCGCCCGTCCAGCAGGCCGTCTTCGGTGAAGGTGTGGCTTTCGCGCACAGCAAGGGTTCCTGATCGCCGTCGGTTCTTGACCATGACCTATCGCCTCGTCATGGTCCCGGCAATCGCCGCAGCCGGTGGGCGCCGGCCAAGGAAACGGACTTTACGGTGGCTCTCGAACTGACTTCCGCCAAATCGGCCCAGCCTGCACCGCGGGGGATCGACGCGCTCGTCTCGCTGACGGCGACGGACATGGCCGCCGTGAACGACTTGATCCGCGCGCGTATGGACAGTCCTGTCCCGGTTATTCCGGCCCTGGCGGACCATCTGATCGCCGCCGGCGGCAAGCGGCTGCGGCCCCTGCTGACGGTAGCGTCGGCGCGGCTGGCGGGCGGCAAGAACGATGCCGGCGTCAAGCTGGCGGCGGCGGTCGAGTTTGTTCACACCGCCACCCTGCTGCACGATGACGTGGTCGACTCTTCGGACCTGCGCCGGGGCAAGGTGGCGGCGCACCTGATCTGGGGCGCTGCGCCGGCGGTGCTGGTGGGCGACTTTCTGTTCGCGCGCGCCTTTGAGCTGATGGTCGAGACCGGATCAATCCGGGCTCTGGGCGTTCTGGCCCATGCCTCCAGCGTCATCGCCGAGGGCGAGGTTCTGGCCCTGTCGCGGGCCAATGACCTGAATCTGGAACACGAAACCTATCTGCGGATCATCGAGGCCAAGACGGCTGAACTGTTCGCGGCGGCGGCCGAGAGCGGCGCCGTTGCGGCGGGCGCCTCCGAGGCGCGGATCGCCGCTCTGCGGGCCTACGGCCTGAACCTGGGTCTGGCCTTCCAGCTTGTGGACGACGCCCTCGACTATGGCGGCGCCACCCAGAGCCTGGGCAAGAACGCCGGCGATGACTTCCGCGAAGGCAAACCCACCATGCCCCTGCTGCACGCCGTAAAGCGCACCGGCGCGGGCGAGGCGGCGTTCTGGGAGCGCGTGATCGTGCGGCGCGAACAGACCGAAGACGATTTCCGCCGGGCCCGGGAACTGATCCTGGCGACGGGCGCCCTGCAGGCCACGTTCGAGCTTGCCCGCGAATACGCCGCCTCGGCCAAGGGGGCCCTGGCGGTGTTCGAAGCCGGGCCGCTCAAGAGCGCGCTGGAAGATCTTGCCGACTTTGCGGTCAGCCGGGCGGGCTGATCCTACTTCACCGCGGCGCAGAAGCGCTGGATGCGGTTGCAGGCTTCGGTCAGGACGGCGTCCGACGTCGCATATGAGATGCGGAAGAAGGGGGCCAGGCCAAAGGCCGTGCCCATGACCACCGCCACGCCTTCGGTTTCCAGAAGCTCGGTGCAGAAATCGCCGTCGGTCTCGATGACCTTGCCCGAGGGCGCGGTCTTGCCGATCAGGCCTTCGCAGGACGGATAGACGTAGAAGGCGCCTTCCGGCGTCGGGCAGACCAGACCTGTGGCCTGGTTCAGCATGGAGACCACCAGGTCCCGCCGGCCCTGGAACAGCTTCTGGTTCGGCTTGATAAAAGCCTGGGTGCCGTTCAACGCCTCGACGGCCGCATACTGGCTGACCGAGCAGGGGTTTGAGGTGGTCTGGCTCATCACCTTGCGCATCAGGTTGATCAGCTCGACCGGGCCGGCCGCATAGCCGATCCGCCAGCCGGTCATGGCATAGGCTTTGCTGACCCCGTTCATGGTCAGGGTGCGGTCATAGAGCGCCGGCTCGACCTGGGCGATGGTGGTGAATTCGAAGTCGTCGAACACCAGGTGCTCGTACATGTCGTCGGTCAGGATCCAGACGTTCGGGTGACGCAACAGCACATCGGCCAGGGCCCGCAGCTCGGCGCGGGTATAGGCCGCGCCTGAGGGGTTGGAGGGCGAGTTCAGCAGCACCCATCGTGTGCGCGGCGTGATGGCGGCCTCGAGGTCGGCGGGGCTGAGCTTGAACGACGGAGCCTTCGTCGCCACAAAGCGCGGCTCGCCGCCGGCCAGCAGCACCATGTCCGGATAGCTGACCCAGTAGGGCGCGGGGATGACCACCTCGTCGCCGGGGTTCAGGGTGGCGACCATGGCGTTGTAGATCACCGGCTTGCCGCCCGGCGAGACGTTGACCTGGGCAGGGGTGTAGGACAGCCCGTTTTCGCGCGCGAACTTGGCGCAGATGGCTTCCTTCAGCTCCACGATGCCGTCGACGTTGGTGTACTTGGTCTTGCCATCACGGATGGCCTTGATGGCCGCTTCCTTGATGTTGTCGGGCGTGTCGAAGTCGGGCTCGCCCGCGGCCAGACCGATGACGTCGCGGCCCTGCGCTTTCAGCTCGCGCGCTTTCGCATCCGCCGCCAGGGTGGCGGATGGCTTCACGCGGGACAGGGCGGACGACTGCAGGGTCATGGGACTCAGGGCTCCGGTTCAAAAAGGCGGCGCCGGTTTACGCCCGGTTTGTGTGCAGTGCAACGAAGGAGGTCAGGCTTTGTTGGCCGGATTGCCGGCGTAGGGCGCAAGCAGGCTCAGGATCTCCGCCTGCCGCGCTCTGGCCACCGCTGAGCCCGAGCCGCCGAGTCCCGTCAGCTCAGCGTGCTCTTGACCACGTATTCGAACTCCTGGCGCAGCTCGTCGTGGGGCTGCTGGACGAAATAGACCCCGACCAGATCGTTCAGCGGGTCGGTCCAGGTCATGGTGCCGTAGGCGCCGCCCCAGCCGAAGCCGCCGGTCTTGCGCCCGCAGCCGCAGGTGTTGGGATCGAGCACGGTGCGCACCAGGATGCCGAAGCCGGTGCCCTCGGTCACGCCATTGATGCCGTGGTAGAGGTTGCCGATCAGGTTGGTGTGCATCAGCTCGACGGACGATTCCTTGAGCACCCGCTTGCCGTTGATGGCGCCCTTGTTCAGCAGCATGGTCTCGAACAGCAGATAGTCCATGGCCGTCGACGACAGGCCGAACGAGCCGGCGAAATAGGTGGTCTGGGCCGCCGGGTTGGCGCGGGCCTTGACCCAGGCATTGCCGGTGCGGGTATAGCGCGGCACCACGCGGGCGGCCTGTTCGGGGTTAAGGTTCCAGGCGGTGTCCTTCATGCCGATCGGCTCGAACACGCGCTCGCGCATATAGACATCGTGCGGCACGCCCGAGGTGATCTCGACGATGCGGGCCAGCACGTCCGGGCCGGTGGTGGCGCTGTAGGCCCACTTGGTCCCGGGCTGGAAGTCGAGCGGGGTGTTCTTCAGGTACGGGATGCGGGCGGCCAGGGTGTTGGGCGTGCCGGGCGGCACGCCCTGCGGGGTCCCGTTCAGGCCCGAGGTGTGGGTCGCCAGATCGCGGATGGTGATCTCGCGGCGGGCCGGCACGGTTTCGCGGGCGGCTGCATCGGTGCGGGCCGGGGCAGGGGCGGCGGCGGCGGCCGAAACGGCGCCGGCCGAGACGTAGGACGGCGGTTCGATCTTGAGGACCCGCATGTCCTTCAGTTCGGGGATGAATTTCGAGATCTTGTCGTCGAGGGAGATCTTGCCCGCTTCCATCTGTTGCAGCAGGGCGATGGCCGTCGTCGGCTTGGTGGACGACATCATCACCATCAGGTTGTCGGTGCGCATCTTGGTGCCCGCCTCGATGTCGAGGGCGCCGTGGGCCTGGAAGTGAACCAGCTTGTTCTTGCGGGCCACGGCGGTGATGCCGCCGGTCAGCTGGTTTGCGTCGAACTGGCGTTTCATGAACTGGGCGATCCGCGCGTCGATGTCGGAGGCCACGCCGACGGCGGGCGGGCGGACGCCCGGGACGCCCGGGACCGCCGGCATGGGCGGGGCGGCGGCGGCCGGCATGGCTTCGCGCTGGGCCCAGGCGGGCATGGCGCCGGCTGCGCCGGCCAGGCCCAGGCCGGCCATGAAGGCGCGGCGGTCGAAGTGGTCGCTCATGTGGTGGTCCTCCCCAGGACGTGTGTTTGTTGGCGGCACTGTCCGGCGGAACGGGGGGGACGTCAACGCGAGTCGAACGCACACGTTCTTGCCCTTTTCCCCAACCCGCGCTATGCCTCAGCCCATGTGCACGCAGCGCGCTCTTTTTTCGACGCTTCTCACCCTGGGGCTTACGGGCCCCTGGGCGTCCAACTGAGCCTGCGCTAGAGCGCGGGTCCGGCGCTCAGGGGATTACCACTTTCACCCCCTGGAACTGCACCGAATCCTGCGAAGAGCACCCCAATGAACACCTCTGAACCCCAAGCGAAGACTCCGTCTGAAAAAGATCGGGTCATCATCTTTGACACCACCATGCGTGACGGCGAGCAATCGCCGGGCGCCTCCATGGGCCATGACGAGAAGATCGAACTGGCCAAGATCATGGAGGAGATGCGCGTCGACGTGATCGAGGCCGGTTTCCCCATCGCCTCCAACGGCGATTTCGAGGCCGTCCGGGCCGTGGCCCAGGTCATCACCGAGAGCACGGTGGCCGGTCTGGCCCGCGCCGCGGCGGCGGACATCGAAAGGTGCGCGGAGGCGATCCGACCGGCCAAGCGCGGCCGCATCCACACCTTTATCGCCACCAGCCCCCTGCACATGAAGCACAAGCTGTTGCTGGAGCCCGAAGCGGTGCTGGAGCGCATCACGGGCTCGGTGACCCTAGCCCGCAACCTGTGCGGCGATGTGGAATGGTCGGCCGAGGACGCCACGCGCTCGGAGCGCGATTTCCTGCGCCGCGCGGTTGAGGCCGCCATCCGCGCCGGAGCGACGACGATCAACATCCCCGACACCGTCGGCTATGCCTATCCGACCCAGTATGCGGCCATCTTCCGCGACCTGATCGAGAATGTGCCGGGCGCCGATACTGTGGTTTTCTCGACCCACTGCCACAACGACCTGGGCCTGGCCGTCGCCAATTCGCTGGAAGGCGTCATGGGCGGGGCGCGGCAGATCGAGTGCGCCATCAACGGCCTGGGCGAGCGGGCCGGCAATGCGGCGCTGGAAGAGGTGGTCATGGCCATCCGCACCCGCGCCGACGCCTTGAACGTCCACACCGGCATCGTCACCGAACAGATCACCCGGGCCAGCCGCTATGTCTCGGCGATCACCGGGTTCCCGGTGCAGTACAACAAGGCCATCGTCGGCAAGAACGCCTTTGCCCACGAGGCCGGCATCCACCAGGACGGGATGTTGAAGAACCGCGAGACCTACGAGATCATGCGGCCCGAGGATGTGGGGCAGGGCGCCACCAATCTGGTGATGGGCAAGCACTCGGGACGGGCGGCCTTCAAGGACAAGCTGAAGAGCTTTGGCTACGAGCTGGGCCAGAACGCCCTGAACGACGCCTTCGTGAAGTTCAAGGAACTGGCCGACAAGAAAAAGCACGTCTACGACGACGACATCATCGCCCTGGTGGACGATGCCCTAGCCCACACTGCCGACCGCATCCAGGTCGCGCGCCTGAGGGTGGTGGCCGGCACCGAGGGGCCGCAGACCGCGGACCTCACCATGACCATCGACGGGGTGGAAAAGTCCGCCTCGGCGACGGGCGACGGTCCGGTGGACGCGGTGTTCAACGCCATCCGCGAGCTGATCCCGCACAAGGCGGCCCTGCGCCTGTTCCAGGTGCACGCGGTCACCGAAGGCACCGACGCCCAGGCCCAGGTCTCGGTGCGTCTGGAAGAGGATGACCGGATCGCGTCTGGTCAAGCGGCGGACACCGATACTCTGGTGGCCTCGGCCAAGGCCTATATCGGCGCGCTGAACAACCTCTTTGCCCGCAAGGAAAAGTCCGCTCCCGACGCCGTCGCGGCGAACGGGTAGGGAGGCTTCCTCTTCCGCCGCGCGGTTGAGGAAGGTCGATCATGCTGTTCATCCCCATCACGGCCCTGGCCGCGACCTTTCAGGTCGCGCGCAACGTCCTGCAGCGCGGCCTCATGGGCGATGCGGGTCCCTGGGGCGCGACCCTGGTGCGGTTCCTGTTCGGCCTGCCGTTCAGCCTGGTGTTCGTCGCCGTCTGCTGGGCCATCTCACCGGACGCCGCGCCGCAGTTTTCGCACCGGTTCTGGATCGCGGCGGGTCTTGGCGCGGCGGCCCAGGTGGGGGCGACTGCGGCCCTGCTGACGTCCATGGGCAAGTCCGGCTTTGCCCTGGGCGCGGCGTTCCAGCAGTCGAGCCTGCCATTCGCGGCCCTGGTCGGCTGGCTGGTGCTGGGCGAGCGGGGCGGCGCTCTGGAAATCGCCGGCGTGGTCCTGGCCAGCGCAGGGCTTCTGGCCCTGTCGTGGCCGGGAAAAGGCATCGCGAAGTGTGAGGCCTCGGGCGTGGTGTTCGGCCTGATCTCGGGCGCCTGTTACGCCGTCGCCCTGAACGCCTATCGCGCCGCCAGTCTGACCGTTGAGCCGCACCACGCCGCCTTCGCCGCCGTGGTCACCGCCAGCGCCACCCAGGCCATGCAGTCGGCGGCCCTCGTCGCCTGGCTGGCCTGGCGCGATCCGGCCTCCTTGCGCGCTGTCTTGAAAGCCTGGTGGCAATCGCTGGGGGCAGGCTTTGCCGGCGCCAGCGCCTCAGCCCTGTGGGTGACCGCCCTGGCGCTCGCGCCCGCCGCCCCGGTGCGGGCGGTCGGTGTGATCGAGCTGCCGCTGTCAGCTCTGGTCGGGCGGCGGCTTTTCGCCGAACGGCTGACCTGGCGACAGGTCGCCTGGGGCGGCGCAACCTGCCTGGGCGTGGCCCTGGCGGCGCTGGGCTGACGGCAGGGGGCGGCAAGACGCTTCCAGTGCCGAATTCGTGCGCACTTTCGCGTAATTAGACCTTGAACTTGACACATCGTGCGGGCAAACGGGCAATCTAGCCCCCGCACAACAAGGCCTTGAATGTTCGGCTCTCTATTCGGCATCATATCGAACGATATCGCCATCGATCTCGGCACCGCCAACACCCTTATCTATATGAAGGGCAAGGGCATTGTGCTGAACGAGCCGAGCGTGGTGGCCCTGCGCACCGTCGGCGGCCGCAAGCAGGTCTACGCCGTCGGTATCGAGGCCAAGCAGATGCTGGGCCGCACCCCCGGTCACATGGAAGCCATCCGCCCGATGCGCGACGGAGTCATCGCCGACTTCGAAGTCGCCGAGGAGATGATCAAGCACTTCATCCGCAAGGTTCATAACCGCAAGGCCTTCACCAACCCCAAGGTCATCGTCTGCGTGCCGTCGGGCGCCACGGCGGTCGAGCGCCGGGCGATCAACGATTCCTGCCTCAACGCCTCGGCCCGCCGGGTCGGCCTGATCGACGAGCCCATGGCCGCCGCGATCGGCGCGGGCCTGCCCATCCATGAGCCGACCGGCTCGATGGTCGTCGATATCGGCGGCGGCACCACCGAAGTCGCGGTTCTGTCCCTGTCGGGCATCGTCTATTCGCGCAGCGTGCGGGTCGGGGGCGACAAGATGGACGAGAGCCTGATCAGCTACATGCGCCGCCACCACAACCTGCTGATCGGCGAGACCACCGCCGAGCGCATCAAGAAGGAAATCGGCACGGCGCGCGCGCCTTCCGACGGCGACGGCCTGTCCATCGAGGTCAAGGGCCGCGACCTGATGCAGGGCGTGCCGCGCGAAGTGCGCATCACCGAAGCACAGGTCGCCTCGGCCCTGGCCGAGCCCGTCAACCAGATCGTCGAGGCCGTGAAGGTGGCGCTGGAAGCCACCCCGCCCGAGCTGGCCGCCGACATCGCCGACAAGGGCATCATGCTGACCGGCGGCGGCGCGCTGCTGCGCGGCCTGGACGCCGAGATCCGCGATCATACCGGTTTGCCGGTGACGATCGCTGATGATCCCCTGTCCTGCGTGGTGCTGGGCTGCGGCAAGGTGCTTGAACATCCGAAATGGATGAAAGGCGTGCTGGATTCCACGCTGGTCTGATACCCTTCGCACTGACCTCAATCGGAGCCGAATCACGACGTGTCCTTCCGGGACGGACCGTTCAACAGTCTGAAGGTTCCGCTCACCTGGGCGGTGGCGGCGGCGGTTGTGCTGGCGCTGGCCGGCGCAGCTGCGCTCTTCATGTCAGATCGCGGCGACACGCTTGCTTCGGCCTCCTATTCCCCCGTTCGCAAGGTCGCTGATCAGGTTCAGAAGCCGGTCTCCAGCGCCCTGGCCGCGCCAGTACGCTGGGTGGACGGCGGCGTCTCCGGCGTACGGGGCTATTTCTTCGCGGTTTCGGAAAACCGCCGCCTGAAGCGCCAGCTCAAGCAAATGAATGACCTGAAGGCCGAACTGGCGGCCGAGAAGAATTTGAACGGCCGTTATGTCGCCATGCTGGGCCTGAAGATCGATCCGCCCATCGACATGGTCAGCGGTCGCACCATCACTGATAGCCGAGGGCCCTACGCCAATTCCCGTCTGGTCGACGTGGGCGCGGAGGCGGGCGTCAAGGTCGGTAATCCGGCCCTGAGCGAGAACGGACTGATCGGCCGCGTGGTCGGCATTTCACCAACCGTCAGCCGCATCCTGATGCTGACCGACGTGGCCTCGCGCACGCCGGTGATGATCGAGCGGACCAATGCCCGCGCCATCCTGACCGGAGACGGCGGACCCAATCCCAAGCTGGCCTATCTGCGCAGCCGCGAGGCACCCCACGAGGGCGATGTCGTTGTCAGTTCCGGTGACGGCGGCCTGATGCCGCGCGGCCTGCCGGTGGGCGTGGTGGCCAAGGGGCTGGACGGCGGCTGGCGCGTTCGCCTGGCCTCGGACCGGGGCGCCATCGACATCGTGCGCATTCTGAAATTCCAGGACTTCGCCCAGCTGGCTAATACCGCGCGGCTGGCCGAGGTGGCCAAACCCGCTGACATGGGTGGCCAGTTGCCGGCCACGCCGGTTCCTGCTGCGCCGCGCCCGGTGACGGTGACTGCACCTGCGGCCGCCCCTGTTGTGGCGCCGGCGACCAGGACATCCGTTCCCGCCGCAAGTACGCCGCCTGCCAAGACCGCCCCGGCGCCCGCCCCGTCGGCGGCGATTGCCAAGGCGGCTACACCGCCCGCCTCCGGTCCCGCGACCCCGCCGGCCAAAGCGCCTGTTCAACCTGTAACGCCTGCTGTCAAAGCCGCCCCGCCAGCCGCAACGATCGCGCCTGCGACGACGGCGCCCGCACCACCGGCCAAGGCCAGTCCTGCGCCCCGGCCGCCGGTTACCCGGACCTACCAGAAGGTCGAGACGCCGAACGCGCCGCCGGTCACGACAGGCGCGGCCGCGCCATGAGCGCTTTTCAGTCAGGTCCAACCCTTGAGCCGCTGCGGTTCTTCATCGCGCCATTCGCCGGTTGTGTTCTGGCCGCAATCCTTCTGGAAACCCCGCTCAGGCTGTGGGGTCTTCGCCTGCCCGAGCCTGTGTTCGCCTTTGTCCCGGCCTTTGCCTGGGCCGTGGTCAGGCCGTCAGTCGCCGGGCCCCTGATGCTGTTGATCCTTGGCCTGTTCCTGGACATCACGTCGAACGGTCACATGGGCCTTTGGCCCCTGGCCCTGATCCTCGCCTACGGCTTTGTCATCGTCACCCGTCCGATCATGTCCGGACAAGCGCCGGTAATGATCCTGGGCTGGTATGTGGCATCTTGTCTGCTGGGCTTTTCGGTCGCCTACCTGCTCACCATGTTGAGCGCCTTGTCGACGCCCAACCTGATCGCCGTGTTCTGGCAATTTCTTGTGACGGTCGCGCTCTATCCGCTGGCCAACATGCTGATCCAGCGGTTCGACGACGCCGACGTGAGGTTCCGTTAGGCGCATGAGCGAACCATCGATCATCTTCAACGAGGTCAACGAGCGGCAGGGGGTGTTCACCCGCCGCGTGTTCCTGCTGGGTGGACTGACCGGCGCCGGCCTGGGGGTGCTGTCCGGGCGGCTGGCCCAGCTTCAGCTGGTGCAGAACAAGGGCTATCTCGAACAGGCCAAGGACAACCAGTACCGCAAGAACCTGATCATTCCACCGCGTGGCGTGATCCTGGACCGCAACAACGTCACCCTGGCGTCAAACCGGCCCAATTTCCGCGTCATGTTGACGCCGGCCTCGACACCCAACGTCGATGAGGCCCTGGCGGCGATCTGTGCGGTGCTGGGGCTCAGCGACGCGCGGCGCGAGGAGCTGAAGGCCCAGATCGTTCACAGCCCGAAATACCGGCCGATCGAGATCGCCGAGGACCTGACCTGGGAGCAGTTTTCCGCGGTCAATGTGCGCGCGCCCGAGTTGCCCGGCGTCACGGCCAGCATGGGCGAGGCGCGGGTCTATCCGTTCGGCGGCGCCTTCGCCCACGTGATCGGCTATGTGCACACCGCCGACAAGAAGGACCTGCAACAGCCTGGCATCAAGGCCGATGAGCTGACCCTCAATCCCGCTTACCGCATCGGAAAGACGGGCATTGAAAAGGCTCTCGAGGTCCAGCTCAGGGGCCGTCCCGGCGCCGAGATGGATGAAGTTGATGTCCGGGGACGGGTGATCGCGCGGCGGGCCGATGAGGATATCGCGCCGACGCCCGGCGCCCAGGTGGTGCTGACTCTCGACGCCGACATCCAGAACCGGGCGATGGAGGTGTTCGGCGAGGAGAGCGGCGCCGCCGTGATGATGGACTGCCGGACGGGCGATCTGCTTTGCCTGGCCTCGGCGCCGTCGTTCGACGCCAACAGCTTCGTCAAGGGTGTGCCGTCGCGTGAGTACAACGCGCTGATGAACTATGAGCGCAAGCCGTTGTTGAACAAGGCGATTTACGGAAATTTCCCGCCGGGATCGACCTTCAAGATGACGGTGGCGCTGGCGGCGCTGGAAAAGGGCATTCCCGAGACAACGACCCACGTCTGCGGCGGCGCCTGGCCCTATGGCGGCCACACCTGGCACTGCGACAAGGCCCACGGCTCGCTGAACATGCACGACGCCATCAAGGTCAGCTGCGACATCTATTTCTACCAGACCGCCCTGGCTGTCGGCCCCGAACTGATCGCCCAGACGGCCCGCAAGCTTGGTCTGGGGGGCGTGTTTGACATCGGCATCTCGGGCCAGAAGGCGGGTCTGGTTCCCGATCCGACCTGGAAAGCAGAGTATTTCAGGACCCGGCGACCCAGTGAGATGAAGTGGTATCCCGGCGATACCATCAGCTACGGGATCGGCCAGGGTATGCTGACCGTGAATGCGCTCGAACAGTGCGTGATGGTCTCGCGCCTGGCCAACGCCAAGAAGGCGCTCGCGCCGCGGCTGATCCGCTCGGTGGGCGGGGTTGAACAGCCTTCCGGTGCGGCGGTGCCCGACCTGCCGTTTCCGGCCGAGCACCTGGATTTCATCCGTGCAGCCATGGCTTCGGTGGCCAACGATGCGGGCGGTACGGCGGCGGGCGCCGCCAAGCTGGATCTTGGCCCGATCAAGATGGCCGGGAAGACCGGCACCGCCCAGGCCCAGAACTACGCCGGCGGCTCGCGCGCCACGCTGCACCTTGACTGGGCCAAGCGCGACCACGCCTGGTTCGTCGCCTTCGCCCCCTATGACGATCCGCGTTACGCCCTGGCGGTCATCGTCCAGCACGGCGGATGGGGCGCGTCGGCCGCAGCGCCCAAGGCGCGTGAGATCATGCGCGTGGCGCTGCTCAAGGATCCCGAAGTGCGCGAGCGAATCCGCAATCCTGCCAGCTTTGTCGATACGCGCGGCATTTCGGCCAAGGCGGCGGTTTCCACGACCGCCGACACTGAATCCATTGAATCGCCGCCCCTTCCCGAAGCTGTTCCGCAGGTGGACCAATGACCGCCAGCGCTCTTTCGCAGGCCGGCGAGCGTGAACGCCCCAGCGTCAAGTTCGGCGAGATCGACTGGGTGCTGTTCACCGTGCTGTGCCTGATCGGCGGCTCGGGCATCGCCATTCTTTACTCCATCGCCGGATCGGCGTGGGAGCCGTGGGCGCTGAAGCAGTTTCTCAGGTTCGCTGTCGGTGTGGTGCTGATGCTGACGATCGCCCTGGTCAGTTTGCGGGTCTGGTTCTTTCTGGCCTATCCCATCTATGTGCTGGCCCTGGTGCTGCTGGTGGCGGTGGAGCTGTTCGGCGAGGTCTCGCTCGGCGCCCAGCGCTGGCTTGATCTGGGCCCGGTTCGCCTCCAGCCGTCCGAGATCATGAAGATCGGCATCGTCCTGGCCCTGGCCCGCTTTTATCAGGGACTGTCGGCCAAGGAGGCCAACTGGTCCTGGAAGCTGATCATTCCGGTGGTGATGATCCTGGCGCCTGTCGGCCTGATCAAGATGGAGCCGGACCTGGGCACCGCAATCCTGATCCTGCTGACCGGCGGGGCGGTGATGGTGATGGCCGGCTTAAGCTGGCGCGTGATCGGCGCCCTGGTGGTGGCGGGCATCGTCGCTGTGCCGCTGTTCATCGAATTTGGCATGCAGCAGTACCAGCGCGACCGGCTGCTGACCCTCGGCGGCAAGGCCGATCCCACGGGGTCTGGTTTCCAGATCCTGCAGTCAAAGATCGCCATGGGCTCGGGCGGCCTGTTGGGACGAGGCTATGGCCTGGGCTCGCAAAGCCAGCTGAACTTCATTCCCGAAAAGCACACCGACTTCATCTTCGCGACCTTTGCCGAGGAGTTCGGGTTCGTCGGCTGCGCCTCGATGCTGTTCCTGTTCGCGCTGGCCATCTTCATCTCGCTGCGCATCGCGGCGGTGTCGCACAGCCACTTCGGCCGCCTGGCGGCCTCGGGCGTGACCGCGACCTTCGCGCTCTATGTCATGATCAATGGCGCCATGGTCATGGGCCTGGCGCCCGTGGTCGGCATTCCCATGCCGCTGCTATCATATGGCGGTACGGTCATGCTGACAGTTATGGTCGGCTTTGGCCTGGTCCAGTGCGTGCGCGTCCATCGCTACGACGAAGTCGGCAGCGGCAAGGGGCTGTTCTAGAGCCTCAGCGCGGCATCCGTGGCGCGGACCAGGCCGTCGATGATGCCCGGCTCGGTCGAGGCGTGGCCGGCGTCCCAGACGATATTGAACCGGGCGTTCTGCCAGGCCTTGGTCAGGCGCCAAGCTGACTGCAGGGGTGTGACCACGTCAAAGCGGCCCTGCACGATCCAGCCCGGGATATTGGCCAGGGCGGCGGCGTTGCGGACGATCCAGTCCGTTTCGGGGAAAAAGCCGTCGTTGACGAAGTAGTGGCACTCGATCCGCGCGAAGGCGATGGTGAACTCTTCCTCGTTGAACTTGGAGGGCCGGGCTTCTGGGCCGCGCAGCGAGATGGTGTCGCCTTCCCACTGGCTCCAGGCGGCGGCGCAGCGGGCCTGGGCGGCGCGGTCAGTCCCCGTCAGGCGTTTATGGTAGGCGGCCATCATGTCGCCGCGCTCTTCGGGCGGGATCGGGGCCTCGAACCGCTCCCACGCATCGGGGAACATCATCGAGGCGCCCTTCTGGTAGAACCAGTGCAGCTCGGGCGGGGTCAGAAGGAAGATGCCGCGCAGCACCAGGGCTTCAACCCGGTCGGGGTGTTTGATCGCGTAGGCCAGGGCCAGGGTTGAACCCCACGAGCCGCCGAACACCGTCCACTTCTCGACGCCCAGATGAACGCGCAGACGTTCGATGTCGTCGATAAGGTCCCAGGTCGTGTTGTTCTCGAGGCTGGCATAGGGCGTCGAGCGGCCGCAACCGCGCTGGTCCAGCAGGGCCATCCGCCAGCGTTTCGGGTCAAAGAACCGGCGCATGGTCGGATTGATCGCCCCGCCCGGTCCGCCATGCAGGATGACGCAGGGCTTGCCGTTCGGCGCGCCGCATTCCTCGTAATAGATCTCGTGGGCGCTGCCGGTGGGCAGCCAGCCGCGCGCAAACGGCTCGTTTTCGGCAAACAGGCCGCGGCGGGTGTGCGAGCCGGACGGGCCGTCGGAAGCGGTGAGGGGGCGATCCATGAGGCGCGCACCATAGCGCCCAATGCCCGGCTGCAACCAGACCTGACGGGCCTGTGGCTGAAAAATTTAGGGCCGTGGCCGGTCAATCTCCAGCGCCGACCAGGCCAGCACCGCCCAGCCGATCAGGAACAGCACGCCGCCAATCGGGGTGATCGCGCCAAACCAGTGAGGCGCGCCCAGAGCCATGGCGTAGAGCGTGCCCGAAAAGATCACCACGCCGGGCAGGAAGAAGGCCGGGGCCAGGCGGGCGCGGCTTGCGCCCAGGCTCATGAACTGGGCGCAGGCGAAGGTGGCCAGGCAATGGACGAAGCCGTACAGGGCCCCGGTGCGCATCCAGTCGGCGGCCTGGGGGTCCTTGATCCCGTGGGCGGCGAAGGCGCCGGCGGCGACCGACAGGAATCCGCCGATCGCTGCGGCCATCATCCAGGTTCGGCGCGTCCACATCAGGTTCAGCCCCACAGTTCCGGTTCAGGCGGGAAGATCAGCGATCCGTCATAGACCAGACCCGGCTTGCGGTCGCGCGCCAGCAGCAGCGGCCCGTCCAGGTCGACCACAGCCGCGCCCTGGGCGATGAGCATGGCGGGCGCCATGGACAGCGACGTTGCCACCATGCAGCCGGCCATGATCTCCAGACCCAGATCGCGAGCCCGGGCCTTCAGCGCCAAGGCCTCGGTCAGGCCGCCGGTCTTGTCGAGCTTGATGTTCACGCAGGCGTAGCGGCGGGCGCACAGGGCAAGATCGTCGGGGTGGTGCAGGCTTTCGTCGGCGCACAGGGCGACGGGCGAAACATAGCCTTCCAGAGCCTCGTCCTCGCCGGCTTTCAGGGGCTGTTCGATCAGGTGGACGCTGAGGCGGTCGAAGTCGGGCGCCAGGCGAACCAGATCGTGGAACGACAGGGCCTCGTTGGCATCGACGATCAGCCGTGCCCTGGGCGCGGCCTCGCGCACTGCCTCGATGCAATCGACGTCGTCCCGCCCGCCGATCTTGAGTTTCAGGAACGGACGGCTGGCTGCGGCGCGGGCATCTTCCGCCATCTTCTCCGGCGAGCCGAGGCTGATGGTGTAGCAGGTCTTGACCGGGTCGAGACGATTGCGCCCGGCCAGGGTCCAGGCCCGCACGCCCGCCTCTTTCGCCTCCAGGTCCCAGAAGGCGCAGTCGATAGCGTTGCGTGCGGCGCCGGGGGGCAGCAGGGCTTGCAGCGCCGTGCGATCGGCGCCGGCCTCAAGTTGCGGGCGCACGGACTCTATGGCGGCGGTGACGCCTTCGATGGTCTCGCCATAGCGGGGGTAGGGCACGCACTCGCCCCGCCCCTGATGGCCGCGGGCCTGCAGTTCGACCACCACGACGTGAGCCTCGGTCTTGGAGCCGCGCGATATGGTGAAGGCGCCGGCAATGGGCCAGCGTTCGTCGCGGACGATCAGTTTCACGCGCCCTCGCTGGCCGCGTCGATCAGCAACCAGGCGCGGCCTTCGCCTGTGGCCAGCAGGACGGCGATGGCGAAGCCTTGACGATCCTTGCGGGCGGCCTCGTCCAGCAGGGCCTCGAACTTTTCGGTCAGGGCAGCCGCCTCCAGGCGCATGGATGCGTCGGTGGACAGGCTTCGTGTCAGGCGGCGCAACGCGACCGGCGCCAGACGGCGAACAATTTCGCGGGCGCCGTGGTGATCGCCGGTCTGCAGGATGGGGGCGATTTCATCGATCCGGCTCTGCGGCAGAAGGGCGTCCGGGTCGATGCCGAGAAGCCCGATCTCGGCGATCAGTCCGCCCTTGGCGGTTGGGGCCTCGCCCGGTTCGCCATCTATGGACGACAACAGCTCGCGCCACGTCCAGCCGTCGTCATCCCCCTTGATCTTGCCGCGCGCGGCAGGGCCGGCGACCGGCGCGGCCTCGACTTTTGCGGGCTCTGCGGGCGCGGCGGGATCGGCGTCGCCCGCCGTGGGGGTGAGCCTCAACCGCGAACGGCCGCCGGCTTCGTCCCGGTCCGAATCAGGCGCCGCGACCGGCGCGGGCGCAGGGATTGGCTCGGCCACGCGAGGCGCGGGCGTTCGGACGGGGCGGGCCGGCGCGGCGCCGCCGACAGCGCCCATGAGGCGTACCGCTTCGCTGAGCATTTCGTAGTTGCGGCGTACGCGCTCCTGGAAGGCCGCGTCGATGGCCTGGGTTTCCTCGGCCGCCTTGCGGGCGGTATCCAGCAGGTCTTCAACGCCTTGCGCGACGGCGGCCTTGACCTCGTCGCTGCGGGCCAAGGCCTCGGCGGGCAGGTTTGTGGTGCGCGAGTCCAGTTCGCTCAGCAGAGCTTCCAGCTGGCTGACTGTGCTTTTGGCGGCGTCCAGACCCTCGACCAGCCGGGTGCTGGCCCGCTGTCCGGCTTCTTCCACCAGGTTTGCCGATTGCTCGATGAGGGCGCGGGCCTCGTTGAGGCGGGCCTCGAAGGTGGCGTCAGCCTTCTGGCCTGCCGAGAAAGCCGCATCGCCCAGTTGTTCGATCTTGAGCCGGGCGCTTTCGGCCTGGCTGGCTGTCGCATCGCGCGCCTCGGCGGCCGAACGCGCCAGGGCTTCGATGGTTTTCTGGGCCTCGTCGCCAAAGGTTTCGCGTTCGTGACGCGCGGCCTCGGACAGGGCACCGATCGATTTTAACGTCGAGGCGCCGAACAGGTCGCGCTCCTCGGCGGCGGCCTCGGCGACTTCGCGGAACTGTTCGGCGGTAACTGAGACCAGATCGCGCAGGGACTGACCGCTGGCCTGGGTGTTGGCCGACAGCTCGCTCGCATCGTGGCGCAGCTGGTCGAGGATTTCGGACAGCTGGGCCTGCTGGCCCTCGACCTGCGCGGCGAAACCTTCCTGTTCCTTGCGCAGCTGGTGCGAGACCGAGACGATGGCGGCGCGCTGGTCGGCCAGACTGTCTTCGGCCGAGCGGACCTGATCGGTGACAAACGTGCCGGCGGTCTCCAGCCGGATGGCCTGGCGCGACAGGTCCTCGCCAGCGGCGCGGGCCGCTTCTGAGGCCTCGCTGGCCGCCGCGGCCAGATCGCCGGCCCGGGCGGTGAGGGCCGCTTCGGCTTCGCGGATCTGGGTCTCGGCCAGATCCGAGGCCTCGGCGACCATACGCGCCTGACGGGCGATGGCCTCTTCGGTGGCGACGACCTGACGCTCCAGGCTGAGGGTCAGGGTCTCCAGAGCTTTGCGCTCGTCGGAGATGGACTGGGTGAGGGCTGCGGCGGTGCGCGCCGAACTGGCGGCGGCGTCGACCAGACGCGCGGTTTCCGTGGACAGGACATCGCGCAGGGTGGTCAGCTCGTGCCGGGCCTGTGCTGCGGCGCTAACAGCGCTTTCGATCTCGACCTTGATCAGCTCGACAGCCTGACCGGTGTCGTGGGCCGCCAGCGCTGCGGGCCGGACCATGTCCTCGGCCTGCCGGCGCGCCAGTTTCGCCTCGCTCGCCAGCCGCGAGCCCTGCGCGGCGGCATAGGCCAGAACCCAGAAGGTGATGACCACGCCCGTAGCGATGATGCCAGCCACAGTCAGGGCGACGGGCTTTAGGGTGAACGGCGCGACATCGTAGACATAGCCGCCGAAAAAGGCGCCCAGTAGGGCAAGCCAGGTCAGGGACGCGATGGCTGCAAGGGCGTAGACACGCCGCCCGCCGCCCACGGTCGTTGACACAGGCGTCTTGCGGGCTGCCGGAAGGTTGGGCGAACGGGGTTCAGCCACGGTGGTCGCTTTCAGTTCAGTCATGACCGCCGAAAGGGGTTCCTCCGGCCTCGCCCGTCTGGACGTAGACGAAGTCTCCGGTTTCGGGAGCGCTTCGGCCTCGAAAATACCCTCGGGGCCGGTCTCGATGTCCGGTTGCGAGATGTCCAGATCACCGTCCGGCTCGACGTCGATGGCGTTGTCGGCCTCGGCGCCGGTTTCCACGGCGGATTCCACCTCGATCGGAGCCACTTCGGCCGCGATCGGGAATTCCGACAGTGACTGTTTCCTGCGCTTCATGCGCCCCCATTCCCTGCACGCGGCGACGGACACCGCCGCGCCGCCGATTTGAAATAAACACGGCGCAACGGGCGCGGCAAACCGCCATTCACGATGAGCGTTGGGAAAACGGCGAAAAGGCTTTGGAAAGCGCCTCCATTTCCTCGGCGACGGCAGGGCGCTCGTTTTCCAGGTAGCGGGCGACCGGCGCGCGCAGGGCCGGATCGGCGATGAAATGGGCTGAATAGACGGGGCTGGGCAGGTACCCGCGCGAGATCTTGTGGGTTCCTTGCGCGCCTGCTTCGACCCGCGGCACGCCAAGGCGGATGGCTTCTTCGATGGCGCGGTAATAGCAGAGCTCGAAATGCAGGAAGGGCACGTCCTCGACCGCGCCCCAGTTGCGGCCGTAAAGCGCATCGCGCCCGATCAGGTTCAGGGCGCCGGCGATCCAGCGCTCGCCACGTCTGGCCATCACCAGCAGCACCCGATCGGCCATGCGCTCGTTCAGCAGCGAGAAGAACCGGCGGTTCAGATAGGGCCGACCCCACTTGCGCGAGCCGGTGTCCATGTAGAAGGCGAAGAAGGCGTCCCAGTGGTCTTCGGTCAGGTCGGCGCCGGTCAGGGCGAGGATTTTCAGACCCTCCTGAGCCAGGCGGCGTTCGCGGCGAATGGTCTTTCGGTGGCTGGACGACAGGGCGGCAAGGAAGTCGTCGAAGGTGGCGTATCCGTTGTTTTCCCAGTGGAATTGCTGGTCCTGGCGCAAGAGCAGACCCGCTTCGCCGGCCAGGCGCCATTCGTCTTCTTCCAGGAAGGTGATGTGGACGGATGAGGCGCCCGTGGACTGCGTCAGGTCCATCGCTCCGGCCAGCAGGACGCGGCGCGCCTCGTCAGTGCTCGCGATCAGTCTCGGACCTGTGGCCGGGGTGAAAGGCACGGCGGCCTGAAGCTTGGGATAGTAGCGCCCGCCGGCCCGTTCGTAGGCCTCAGCCCAGGCGTGGTCGAAGACATATTCGCCCTGACTGTGGGACTTCAGATAGAGCGGCATGACACCGCCCTGGGTGGTCAGGTGACAGGGTCGCCAGCCGGTGCGCGGCGACACGCAGCCGCTTTCCTCGAGGATGTTCAGGAAGTCGTAACTGACGAAAGGGTTGCCGGATGGTGCGGCGGCGGCATCCCAGACGTCGCGGCCGATGTCGGCTATGGCGGCGTGGACCGAAACCTTCACCGGTCTAAGGCTCAAACCCTTCGAAGATCATGTTGTCGGCGTGCGGCTTGGCCTTTTCCCAGTCGGCCGGCGATTTCATCGTCCAGGCGACCACCGGCATGCCTTTGGCGCGCAAGGCCGCGGCCGGCTTGCCCGCGACGATGTCAGCGCCCAGAGCCAGAAAGTGGGGCTTGGCCAGTCCGACATGTTCAAGAGCGGCGTAGGCGCGCTGCTGCTCACGGGCCATGTGCTCGTTGTCGCGATAGGAATAGCTGTCCAGCCCGCGCAAAATCTGCGGGTGGTGCTGGGCGAACCAGGCGTGGGAATAGGGATTGAAGCCGATCACGGCGGTCGGCCCATTGTGATTGATAAGGATCTCGCAAACGCGCTTTTCCAGCGGCCCGACGTCGCCATAAGGGGTTTTCAGCTCGATCAGCACCATGGCCTGGTGTCCGATCACGGCGAGCGCCTCGGCCAGGGTCGGGATGGTCTCGTCCGTGCCCATCAGACGGGTCCTGGCCAGGTCGGCGGTGTGGTGATCGGTGAGACGGCCTTCAACGCCGGTCAGGCGGTCCATGGTCAGGTCGTGGAAGACCATGGCTTCGCCATCAGCCGACAGCTGGACGTCCAGTTCGATGCCGTAGTTGGCAACCGCGGCGGCCTGGAAGGCGGCGAGCGAGTTTTCCGGCGCGCCGCCGGGAGTCCACAATCCCCGATGCGCGATCGGGGGTTTGAACAACAGGTCCCAGGCCTCGCCGTGTTCGTGTCTCACGAGACCTCCACGATGGCGTCGACCTCAACAGCGAAGTTGAGCGGCAGGCGATAGACCCCGACCGCCGCGCGCGCATGCCGCCCCGCATTGCCGAAGGCTTCGACCATAAGGTCGGAGCAGCCGTTCAGCACCTTGGGGATGTCATAGAAGTTCGGACCCGCCTGGACAAAGCCGGTCAACTTGACCACCCGCTTGACCCGGTCAAGATCGCCGACCGCGACGCGCATCTGGGCGATCAGGTTGACGGCGCACATGGCGGCCGCCTCCTGCGCCCGCTCCAGCGAGACATCCTCGCCCACCACGCCCTTGATCCCGCCGGTTTCATCGACGCTGACCTGACCTGAAATGTGCAGCAGATCGCCCACCCGGTTGAACGCCACATAGGAGCCGATCGGCTCTACCGGCTGGGGCAGGGTCACGCCCAGGGCGGATAGCCGGTTTTCAACTTCACTCATGCGCTCTCCTTAGGCCATGGCCCGCGCTGATCCTAGTCGCTCGTACAAGGCTTCGGAAAGGCCGGCGCAACGCGGCTAACGCGATTTTAGGGATATCGCCCGCACATTGAGACTCAATAGGGCGCAGAAGCGGTCGCTTGCCGCTTCGCGCCCGAACACAACCGGTCGGGGTCTGATGTCCAAGAAAGTCCTCATCGTCGAGGATAACGAGCTGAACATGAAGCTGTTTCATGATCTGCTCGACGCGCAGGGATACGAAACCCTGCAGACCCGCGAGGGACTGCAGGCGCTCGCTCTGGCGCGGCTGCATCACCCTGACCTGATTTTGATGGATATCCAGCTGCCGGAAATCTCGGGTCTCGAGGTCACCAAGTGGCTCAAGGAAGACGATGAACTGTCCCACATCCCCGTAATCGCCGTCACGGCCTTCGCCATGAAAGGCGATGAGGAACGTATTCGTGAAGGCGGTTGCGAAGCCTATCTGTCGAAACCCATATCGGTGGCTCAGTTTCTTGAGACCGTCCGAAAGTTTCTGGGGTAGCCGATGGTTGCGCGCATCCTCGTCGTCGACGACATTGAAGCCAACGTCCGGCTGCTCGAAGCCAAGCTGTCGGCCGAATATTATCAGGTCCTGACCGCCTACGACGGGCCCACCGCCCTGGCCATGGCCGCAGCCGAGCGACCCGACATCATCCTGCTGGACGTCATGATGCCCGGCATGGACGGGTTCGAGGTCTGCCGTCGTCTGAAGGACGACGCCCTGACCCGGCATATCCCCGTCGTCATGGTCACCGCTCTGGATGGCCGCAACGACCGTGTCACAGGGCTGGAAGCGGGCGCGGATGAATTCCTGACCAAGCCCATCGACGATCTGATGCTGTTTTCGCGGGTGCGCAGCCTGACGCGTCTGAAGACCATCATGGACGAGCTTCGCCAGCGCGAGGATTCTGGCCGGCGCATGGGCGTTATCGCCGGCGCGGCCGAGCGGTTGGGCGGCAGCGGCGGGCGGGTGCTGGTGGTCGACGACAACGAACGCCAGGCCGAGCGCATGGCGGCCGAGCTGGCGGTCGATCACCGCCCCATCGTCGAGACTGATCCGGAAAAAGCCCATCTGGCGGCGCGCGGCCCTGTCGATCTGATGATCGTCAACGCCAATGCGCGGGCCTTTGACGGCCTGCGATTTGCGGCCCAGATCCGCTCGGATGAGGCGACGCGCAATGTGCCGATCCTAGTGATCATCGACCCCGATGACCGGGTCAAGATGGTCAAGGCGCTGGAGATCGGCGTCAACGACCTGCTGGCCCGCCCCATTGATCCGCAGGAGCTGTCCGCGCGGGTTCGCACCCAGATCAAGCGCAAGCGCTATACTGATTTCCTCCGCACCAACCTAGACTATTCACTGGAGCTGGCGGTCACCGACCAGCTCACGGGGCTTCACAACCGCCGCTACATGGCCGGCCAGCTGGACGCCCTGGTCGCTCGCGCCACCAAGGGTGGCGAACCGGTTGCGGCCTTGCTGATCGATATCGACCACTTCAAGCAGATCAACGACAACTACGGCCATGACGCCGGCGACGAGGTGCTGCGCGAATTTGCGCTGCGGGTGGCCTCGAACGTGCGCGCCATCGACCTGCCGTGTCGCTACGGGGGCGAAGAGTTCGTGGTCATCATGCCCGACACGCCCATCGAAGGTGCCCAGCTGGTCGCCGAGCGCATTCGCCTGCATGTCTCGGGCGCGCCGTTCCGGGTGACCGGCGCCGCCGAGGCCCTGACCGTAACCATCTCGATTGGCGTCGCCGCGAGCTGCGGTGAGACCGATACGCCCGAGGCCCTGCTCAAGCGCGCCGACCAGGGCGTCTACGAGGCCAAGGCCGCCGGCCGCAACAAGGTCGTCGCCAAGGCGGCTTGATCGCTGCAGCGCCTCGTGACACCCCATTGGCGGTGAACGTCAGCTCCGCCCGTCCCTCCGGCGCCAAGTACGCCGCCAAGAAGAGCGCCATCCTGGCCGCCGCGACGCGCGTCCTGAACGATCAGGGCACCCGGGGCTTCACCCTGGCCGAGGTCGCCAGGCGGATGAACATGCATCCGGTCAGCCTGACCTACTATTTCCGGACCCGCGAACTTCTGGCCAGCGAGTGCCTTTTGACCACCATCGCCCGGTTCGGGCAGATGGCCGAGCAGGCGAGCCTTGCAGCCACAGCGCGCGAGCGCATCTCAGCCTTCATAGCCGCCTACTTTGACGTTCGACGTCAGGTTGCGCTGGGCGAGCAGGCGCCGCTGGCCTCGTTCAGCGAGTTGCGGCTCATCGACCGGTCTGCGGATTCCCCCGTCATTGTGGCTTTCATTGCCATGATGAAGCAGGTGCGCGCCCTTTTTCCACATGAAGCGCCGGGCCAGGTGCGAGCGATTCAGGCACGCCTGATGATGGAGCACTTGAGCTGGACGCGGGTCTGGATCGACCGTTACGAGCCCGCCGAACTCACCGCCGCCGGCCAGCGCCTTGCAGACATTTTTATTGGCGGCCTCTCGGCAAGGGGCTCAACCTGGCCGCAGACTAGGCCCTTTGCATTGGGGTCCGCGCCCACCAGCGAGATCACGCGCGAGCGCTATCTGGTGGCCGCCACCGAGCTGATCAATCGCCTGGGCTTTGACGGCGCGTCCGTCGACCTGATCGCCAGCAGCCTGAACGTCACCAAGGGCTCGTTCTATCACCACAACGCAGCCAAGGAGCAGTTGCTGGTCGACTGTTTCGACCGCACCTTCACCCTGTTCCGTCAGGCTCAGGCGCTGGCCACCGGCGCGCGGGCTTGGGACCGGCTGGCCTCGATGACCCGGGCGCTGGTCCGCTATCAGCAGAGCGGAGAAGACGGGCGGCTGTTGCGCAACTACGCCATGGCCGCCCTGCCGGCGAAAGCGCGACCCCTGGTCATCGCCCGATATCAGGAACTGGCGGGCCGGATCGCCACCCTGATCGGCGAGGGGATTTCGGATGGCTCGATTCGCCCGGTGGATCCGCTGCTGGCCGCCCATGTGGTGATCGGCCTGGTCAACGCTTCATCCTATCTGGAGAGCTGGGTGCGGGGCGTCGAGGACCTGGATCTTTCCGAGGCGCTGGCCCGGCCGGGATTGATGGGCGTCGGCTTCTGACACGAAAAAACGCCCGGGAATGACCCCGGGCGCTTTTTTTGATCTGGCGTAAGGCGAAGACGCCCTACTTGATCTTGCCTTCCTTGAACTCGACGTGCTTGCGCACGACGGGATCGTATTTCTTCAGCACCAGCTTTTCGGTCATGGTGCGGGCGTTCTTCTTGGTCACATAGAAGAACCCTGTGTCCGCCGAGGAGTTCAGGCGGATCTTGATGGAGGCTGGCTTGGCCATGTCTCTTAACTTACCTTGCGGGGGCGCGCGGCCCGGAATTCGGAGGCGCGGAACATACGCATAAAGCCCACGAAGTCAACGCCAGCATTGGCCTACAAAAGCCACGCTTAGAACGAATTATGACTTTGGCCGTTTTGAGTGAAAGTCGTTGCGAAAGGATCGTCCCATGAAACGCAATTTAGTCCTGTCTCTGACCCTCTTCGGCGCCGCCGGATTGCTGGCATCCTGCGCGGGAGACAGCACGCCCACCCTGGCGCGCAGCACCGCCGGCGGACAGTGCTTCCACCCGGTTGACGTCGTCTCGTTCAACAAGCTCAGTGTCACCCGGTTCGCCTTGCACACGCAAAGGGGCGATGTCTTCACCGCCGATCTGCCGGTCTGTCAGGGCATCGACTTTGCCATGCAGGTCGCCATCCAGCCGGTCAGCAACACCCAGGTCTGCGACGGTGATGTGGCCCGCCTGATCACCCGCGATCCCGGTGGTCATGATCTCAGCTGCCCGGCCTACAACTTCCATCACCTGTCGGCGGCCGAAGTGGCGGCCCTGCCGCAGGCGGCCCAGCGCTGACCCTTCAAACCAGGCGCCAGGGCGATTTGACCACCGTGGCATAGGTCGGCCCGCCGGTCTTGCCGCGCCCGGCCAGCACCGTCTCCAGTACGGCGCCACCGACCGCCGCTTCGACGAGCGGCGCGGGAATGTCGTGTACATTGATCTTCATGCGCCCGTTGCACGGCGAAGCCGGATCGCCCGCATAGGCGCCGATCGAGATGTAGACAAAGCGCCGGACCGGCCCCTCGGTGCGGACGAACTCGCCAAGAAACCGTCCGCCCTCCGCCACGCGGACCGGGATATCAAAGGACAGCGCAGCGCCGCCGGCGACCTTGGTGCCCACCGACTGGTTCTTCTTGTTACACAGGCTGTAAGCCATGCCCGGCAAGGGGTTGTCGATCGTCAGCCGCAGCGTGATGGGCTGTCCCTGGGCCATGCTCAGATCGTCGAGGTGCGGCTCTTCATGCCCACGAAGCGCATGAACAAGGCGGGCCGGTCCGGGTCGACAAGGCGTTCTGCCACGTCACGCACCACGAAGCGGGTAATGCCGGGCAGTTCGAGCGCCAGGGCCTCGTCCAGGTCGACCCAGGCGATTTCATCCAGTTCGCCGCAGTCGGGGCGCGGCTCCAGGCTGTAGAGCGCCTCGGCGGGGGCCAGAAAGAAGCGGGCGTCGAATCTTTTTGGCAGATGAGGCGGCGTAATCGCCCGGGCGACCATATCCAGGCCCGATATGTCCGGCAGCACGCCCTGGGACAGGAATTCATGCCAGGGACCAGCGCGCGGGCTGGTGGGCGCGGTCTTGCCGATCAGCAGGCCGGTTTCCTCAAAGGTCTCGCGGATCGCTGACAGGGCCAGGGCCTTGGCGCGCGAGGCGTTGAGTCCGTGGCGCAACCGGCGTTCGGTCTCCGGCTTGAGATGGCCGGTGGACGGGACGTGATAGTCCGAACGGTCGATCTTGCCGCCCGGGAAGACCCACATGCCGGGCATGAAGCTGTGGCCCTTGTTGCGGCGGCCCATCAGCAGGCGCGGCTTGGGCCCGTCGTGTCGCAGAACGATCAGGGTCGCTGCGTCCCTGGGCTTTACGGCCGCAGGCCTGGGGCCTGGCGGCGGTGAGGTGTCAAAGCTTCCCGTACTCATCGTCTTCCCGTCTTGCGGCCGCCGGGGCCGCCCTTGAACTTGTCCCGGCCCTGCGCCCGGCGCACGCCCAGCCTTGGACGCGGCGCCGTGGGATCGGCCGGCAGGGCGGGCGTGATCATTTCGAACAACAGCCCGCCGGTGATCGGTGTCGCCTCAACCAGCTTGACCGTCACTTCCATGCCCAGCAGATAGCGCCGCCCGGTCCGATCGCCAATCAGGGCGTGGGCGCGGTCGTCGTGGACAAAATATTCGTCGCCCAGGGACGAGACCGGCACAAGTCCGTCCGCGCCTGTCTCGGCCAGTTTCACGAACAGGCCAAAGCGCGTGACTCCGGTCACCCGGCCGATGAACTCGGTGCCGACCCGATCGGACAGGAAGGCGGCGACATAGCGGTCGGTGGCGTCGCGCTCGGCGGCCATAGAGCGGCGCTCGGCGAAGGTGATCCGATCAGCGGTATCCTTCAGCCTGGGAATTTCAGCGTCGGCCAGACCGTCGTGGCCCAGATCCAGCCCGCGGATCAGGGCGCGGTGCACGATCAGGTCGGCGTAGCGGCGAATGGGGCTGGTGAAGTGGGCGTAGCGCTGCAGGTTCAGGCCGAAGTGACCGATATTGTCATCCGAATAGTGAGCCTGCATCTGGGTGCGCAACACGACCTCATTGGCAATCTCGCCGTGGGGGCCGCCCCGGGTCTGGCCCAGCAGCTTGTTGAACCGCGCCGTGGTCGCGGGCTCGCCCTTGGACCAGGGCACGCCGATGGTGAACAGGAAATCGGCCAGGTTCTGCAGCTTTTCCAGACTGGGCGTGTCGTGCACCCGGTAGATCAGGGGAACTTTCTTTTGCTCCAGCGTCTCGGCCGCACAGACGTTGGCCTGGACCATCATCTCCTCGATCAACTGCATGGACATCAGTTGTTCGCGCACCGCGATCGAGGCGACCTTGCCGTCGGCCCCGAACTGCACCCGCCGCTCGACCGACTCGATGGCCAGAGGCGAGCGGGCTTCGCGGCCCTTCAGCATGGTCCCGTAGGCGGCCCACAGCGGCTCCAGCACCCTTTCCATGAGCGGCCCGGTCGCATCATCCGGCGTTCCGTCATGGGCAGCCTGCACCTGCTGGTACGACAGTTTGGCGGCCGAACGCATCAGGCCCCGCACGAACCGGTGGCCGGTCTTGCGGCCGGTCTTGTCGAACACCATCCGCACCGCCATGCAGGCCCGGTTCTCGCCCTGACGCAGCGAGCACAGTCCATTGGACAGCACCTCAGGCAGCATGGGCTCGACGCGGTCGGGGAAGTAGGTCGAGTTGCCCTTTTCCCGCGCCTCGGCGTCCAGCGCGGTTCCGGCGCGGACGTAGGCTGCGACATCGGCGATCGCCACCCAGACCACCCAGCCGCCGCTTTCGGTCGGCTCGGCATAGACGGCGTCATCGTGGTCCCGGGCATCGACCGGGTCGATGGTGACGAAGGGGGCTTCGCGCAGGTCTTCGCGACCCGAAAGGCCCGGCTCGATGGCGGTGCGCGCCTCGGCTTCGGCGGCCTCCGAAAAGCCGATGGGGATGCCGTGGGCGTGGATGGCCAGCAGGGAAGCGGCGCGCGGATCGTCCTCGCGCCCGATGGTCTCGAGCACCTTGGCGCGCTTGGGCCCGTATTTGCGTTCGGCCTCGCTGGCCGCGATCAGAACCAGATCGCCGTCCTTCAGGTCGCCCGGCGCGCCGGCCAGCACATAGGAATCGCGGGATTTGCGATCCACCGGCTCGATGCGCGCCTCGCCCTTGTGCTTGCGCACCACGCCCAGCAGCTTGGTCGCCCCGCCGCCGATACGCTTGATCAGCCTGGCTTCGAACGATCCATCTTCACGCCGTTCGAACCGCACCAGCAACCGGTCGCCGACGCCGGGCGCGCCGGCGGCGTCTTCACTGCGGCCAGGGGCCAGCCGGACTGGTTGAATATCATCGCCGCCCTTGGCCAGCTTGACGAACAGGTCGCCGTCGACATCGCGGTCGATGACGTCGACCACGCCCACCGGCGGCAAGGCGCCGGCTTCGGAAAAGCCGCGCCGGCCGCGCTTGCCCAGCGCGCCTTCGGCCTCGAGATCGCGCAACATGTGACGCAGCGCACGGCGGTCTTCGCCCTTCAGACCAAAGGCGCGGGCGATATCAGCCTTTTCGGCCTCACCGGCCTCGCGCAGAAAGGCCAGCAGGGTTTCCCGGTCGGGAAGACCTTGCGCGCGCTTTGGCTTAGGCGGACCTTTTTTGGGCACTCACATCCTCGGGGACGGCAAAGGCGAAGGCCTGTCCGTCACCCTTTGAGGCCCTAAGCTGCTTTTCAGCGAAACGCCAGTTGGCGACCTTGTCGAACCAGGCCTCCAGGTAAGCTTTGCGGTCATTCTGGTGGTCCAGACAGTAGGCGTACTCCCAAAGATCGCAGACGATGAGCGGGGTTCCGGGCTTCTTGAGTGCGGTGTCGGCGTCGTGGGTCGAGATGACTTTCAGCTTGCCGCCCGAGGCGACGATCCACACCCAGCCCGAGGCGAAGTGGGTTTCGCCTTCCTTGATGAAGTCCTCGCGCAGTTCAGCAAATTCGGGGGGCGCGGCGGTGAAATTTGGCGTCATGCTGGCCCAGAAAAACGCGTGGTTCCAGGCCTGGGCGGCGTTGTGGAAGAGGTTTCCCGTGGCGGACTTGGCCACCTGTTCCAGGGTCTGGCCCTTCAGCCCTTCCTCGGCGGCCAGGGCGTTGGTCTTGTCGATGTAGGCGCGGTGGTGCTTGTCGTGATGGAACCTCAGGGTCTTGGTCGAGATCATCGGCTCCAGCGAGTCATAGCGGTAGGGCAGGGGTGGCAGGTCGAACATGGGAATGCTCCTTTCAGGGGAATGAACCCCTGGGGAGACGTTGGGTTCTAAATTAGCCGTCAGAGCCTCTTGAGACTGGTTCCATGAGGATGGCCCAAAGCCAGGACGCGCTCGGTTCCGTCCGGCCAGGTGGTCAGGCGCAGACTGGCCTTGTTGTCGAATTCCGGATCGGTCTCAAAGCGCAGCCAGGCGAAGGGGGCCTGCAGGCTCGCCTGGGCGCCGACCTTTGCAGCGTGCGCGCGGATGCGGGCCTGGCTGACTGCGGGGAAGTACTGAAAGGCGATCGTGGAATAAAGCACGCGGGTGACGCCGGCCTTGGGCGCGGTATCGATGACCTGCTCCACCCAGTCGGCGGCGTCGGCGGTATCGATGCGGGGCGGGTTCGCCAGGGCGATGTCGATGGCGGCCCGGACCCTCTGCACCCGCTCGGTCATGTCGGGCCAGACATAGGCGGTCAGCAGTTCGCGGTCAGACGGATCGGCCATGCGCAGGGGCGAGATATCGACGCCACGGGCAGACAGTATCCGCACGTCCGCAACGGGCGGCGGCGGACCGGTCCATTCGGGCGCGATGTGAACGGCCGATCCGGGCTCGCCGGCCTTTACCCCGCCGAGGTCGTAGGAGAACCGGGAAAGGTTGAGATTGAGGCCCGCGCTGCAGCCGGTCTCATACAGTTCGAAGGGCAGGCCCAGTTCGCTGGCCAGGACCAGAAGGCCGATCATCAGGGCGCCGGAACGGCCGACCTCATTGGTCTGGGGCGCCTTGTCCAGCCGGCCGAGCAGGGCCGGGCCATTGGCGCGGATCGTCTCGTCCAGGGCGGCCCACAGCGCCTCGGCGTCCGGCATCGGGTTGGGCGGATAGAGCGCCGCCAGGTCCGGCGCCGCGCCGTTCAGCACCAGACCGTTGAGTGATCCGGCCATGCGCAGCGGCAGGTTGTCGGCCAAGGGGGTCGGATAGCCCGGCCATGTCAGGACCTCGCGGCCCATGTCGGTGGCGCTGTCGAGCCGCTCGCCCAGCAACCTGCAGACCAGGGCCGTAAACGGAGAGCCCAGCTTTTCCGCCCAGTGGGCCTGGTTGTCGAAGGCGTCGCGGATGGAGGCTTCGGTGTTCATGCGCCCGTGGAGCTATTTCGCCTTGGCCTTCTTTGCCGCCGGCTTCTTCTTCGCCGGGGCCTTCTTCGCCGCTGCCTTGGGCGCCGCAGCTTTCTTCGGCGCGGCCTTCTTCTTGCCGCCGCCCTTGCCTTCGCGGGCGGCGAGCAGTTCGACGGCCTGTTCCAGGGTCACGTCCGCGGGCTCGGTTCCGCGCGGGACGTTGGCGTTGGTTGCGCCGTGCTTGATGTAGGGACCAAAGCGGCCGGAGAGGATGCGCACCGGCGCACCGTCGGCCGGGTGGGCGCCCAGCTCGGCCAGGGCCGAGGCGGGGGTGCGGCCGCCGCGGCCGCCGCCGGCGCGCTTTTCGGCGAGGACATCAACCGCGCGGTTGATGCCGACCTCGAAGACTTCCTCGGCTGTGGGTAGGTTGGCGTAGGTGCCGTTGTGCTGGACGTAGGGACCGTAGCGGCCGATGCCGGCGAGGATCATGCCGCCCTCGGCCGGGTGCTCGCCCACCTCGCGCGGCAGGGAGAGCAGGCGCAGGGCCTTGTCGATGTCCATCTCGGCCGGCGCCCAGCCCTTGGGCAGGGAGGCGCGCTTGGCTTCCTTTGCCTCGCCCATTTCGACATAGGGGCCAAAGCGGCCGTTCTTTTGCCAGACGGCCAGGCCGGTGGTCGGGTGGGATCCCAGCTGGCGGTCGCCGCTCGCGCCGCCGTCGTCGGCTTCGCTGGCGGCGATCGGGCGGGTGAAGCGGCACTCGGGATAGTTCGAACAGCCGATAAAGGCGCCGAACCGGCTGGTCTTCAGGGACAGGCGCCCGGCGCCGCAGGACGGGCAGGCGCGCGGATCGGAGCCATCACCCTTGGCCGGGAAGATATGGGGGCCAAGCGCCTCGTTCAGGGCGTCGAGAACCTGGGTTGTCCGCACCTCGGCGATCTCGCCGGCCCTGGCGTGGAAGTCCTGCCAGAACTCGCGCAGCAGCTGCTTGTAGTCCATCTCGCCGGCCGAGACCTTGTCGAGCTTTTCCTCGAGGTCGGCGGTGAAATCGTATTCGACGTACTTGCGGAAGAATTCCTCGAGGAAAGCTGTGACCAGGCGGCCCTTGTCCTCGGGAATGAAGCGGTTCTTGTCCATGCGGACGTATTCGCGGTCGCGCAGAACGGTCAGGATCGAGGCGTAGGTCGAGGGCCGGCCGATGCCCAGCTCTTCCATCTTCTTGACCAGGCTGGCTTCGGAATAGCGGGGCGGGGGCTCGGTGAAGTGCTGATCGGCGCGCGCTTCGGCGACGCGCGCTTCGGCGCCCTCATGGATCAGCGGCAGGCGGCCGGAGTCCTCGTCATCGCCGCCCAGTTCCGCCGGATCGTCGCGGCCTTCTTCATAGACCGCCAGATAACCGTCGAAGAGCACAACCTGGCCAGAAGCGCGCAGGGTCGTCTGGCCATCGGCGCTTTCCAGGTCGACCGCGGTCTTTTCGATGCGGGCCGATTCCATCTGGCTGGCGATCATCCGCTTCCAGACCAGCTCGTACAGGCGGCCCAGGTCGCCTTCGAGGCGCAGGGATCCGGGGTTGCGCGACAAACTGGTCGGCCGGATGGCTTCGTGGGCCTCCTGCGCGTTCTTGGCCTTGGTCTTGTAGAAACGCGGGACGTCCGGGACGTAGTCCTTGCCGAACCGGCCGGCGATCACCGTGCGCGCCTCTTCGATGGCCTCGGGCGAGGACTGCACGCCGTCGGTCCGCATATAGGTGATCAGGCCGACGGTCTCGCCGCCGATGTCGATGCCCTCATAAAGCTTTTGCGCGGCCTGCATGGTGCGCTGGGCGGCAAAGCCCAGCTTGCGCGCCGCTTCCTGCTGCAGGGTCGAGGTGGTGAAGGGCGGGGCGGGCGAGCGCTTGGCCGGCTTCTTCTCGACCGAGGTGACCTTGAATGTCGCGGCCTGGACGGCGGCGCGGGCGGCCAGGGCCGAGGTCTCGTTGTTGAGGTCGAACTTGGTGAGCTTCTTGCCCTGGTGTTTGGTCAGGCGGGCGACGAAAGGGTCGGTGTTGGCGGTGACGTCGGCTTCCACCGTCCAGTATTCCTGGGCGTTGAACTTCTCGATCTCCATCTCGCGCTCGACAACGAGGCGAAGGGCGACCGACTGGACGCGTCCCGCCGAGCGGGCGCCCGGCAGCTTGCGCCACAGCACCGGCGAGAGGGTGAAGCCGACCAGATAGTCCAGGGCCCGGCGCGCCAGATAGGCGTCGACCAGCTCCATGTCGATCTGGCGCGGGTTGGCCATGGCCTCGGTGACGGCGGTCTTGGTGATGGCGTTGAACACCACCCGCTCGACCGGGATGTCCTTGATCGCCTTCTTCTTGTTCAGCACTTCCAGCACGTGCCAGGAAATGGCTTCCCCTTCGCGGTCGGGATCGGTGGCCAGGATCAGGCGCGAGGCGCCTTTCAGCGCATCGGCGATGTCGGACAACCGTTTGGCCGACTTGGGATCGACGTCCCAGCTCATGGCGAAGTCTTCGTCCGGGCGGACCGACCCGTCCCTGGACGGCAGATCGCGGACGTGACCGTAGGACGCCAGCACCGTGTAGCCGGAGCCAAGGTACTTGTTGATGGTCTTGGCCTTGGCCGGGCTCTCTACGACGACAACGTTCATGCTGGGAAAGGGCTCGGGGGGCTGAAAGGCAAGGCGCGGGAAAGTGGGGGCGGGATCGCCTGCTGTCAATGAGGCGCCGATTGACGCGGGCGGCGATTGGCCGTTCCCTGTCACCAGGCTGAGGAACGTCAGATGAAACGCAGGCTGATTCTGGGCGTGGCGGCGATCGCGCTGACCGCCGGATATGCGATGGCCGCGCCCACAGGCGCCATCCGCGAGGGCATGCCCCTGCCGCCTCCGGCGCCCGCCGCCCCCCCGGCAGTGGCCGAACCCCTGATGGGCCCGCCGCCGCCGATGCTCGGCATGCCGGCCGGCATTACGGGTCCCAAGCTGGAGTTCCCCGAGGGCGACATGTTCTTCTATGTCGAGAACGACGGCCGCCACGTGGTGGCCCTGGATGGCGAGGGCAAGCTCAAGTGGCGGCGCGAGCCGTTCGTCGAATATCCGGCCCGTGGCGAACGCCTGTCGCCCATCACCTCGCTGACCACGCCGGGCTATGATGCCGGCACCGGCCGCCGGGTGCTGCTGGTCAAGAGCGCCACGGGATTCCGCGGTCTGGAGATGATCAGCGGCGACTATCTGATGGGGTGAGGGCGGCGCGGCGGTCCCTAGCTGACAGCAATAACAGCTTTTGACGCGATTTGAGCGCAGTGCGTTTTCGGCGAACGCCAGGCGCGCGTTGTTTTTATTGATAAAGTCTATCGGGCCTGGTGAGTGGAAGCCGCACGCCTGCGAAAAGCCGTCAGGATTTGTCAGTTTTCCGCCGGCCCTGGACAGCAGACCGTCGCAGCGCGTCCGGCGCCCTGCAGGTTGCCGTGAAGTTCGGTATGCCGGGGCGCGAAAAATCATGGCTTGGGAGCCATGCGTGGTGGCGGCGTGGGCATCAAGCGGGGTTTGGTCATACGTGGGGCGCCGATTGGCGGAACGTTCGAGGCCCTGAAGCAGTCAATATAAACACGCTCGATCCGACCCTATTTCCGACCGTCCCCGCGAAGGCGGGGACCCAACCGGGGTTTAAACCGAGCTGTGGGACTGAACGGGCGGATTGACTATGGGTCCCCGCCTTCGCGGGGACAGTCGGTTGAAATTGTGCTGGATGCCGGTTGGCCCCTAGGCCAGCACCACCATCCCGCCCGCCAGCAGTTCCGCCTTTCCGGCCAGGGCCAGTTCCACCAGCGCCGCGCCGATCTCTGCCGGAGCAGCCCCCGTAATCCGCACCAGTTCGTCCCGTGACACGGGCGCTGAGGAGAGCAATTCGGCGACCTTGCGGCGCAGTTTGTCGTCGGGTTCGGGGCGGACCGGATCGGCCGGCTCCCAGTCGCGGCCGGGCTCTTCGAAACGGGGCAGGGTGTCGAGGACACGCAGCACATCGTCGGCCCCGGCGCACAGGGTCGCGCCCTGGCGCAGGAGCTCGAGGCAGCCTGCGGTGCGCGGGTCGAGCGGGCTGCCGGGGACGGCGAAAACCTCGCGGCCCTGCTCGCCGGCCAGGCGGGCGGTGATCAGCGAGCCGGAGCGCATCTCGGCCTCGACGACGACGCCCAGGGTCAGGCCGCTGATCAGCCGGTTGCGGCGCGGAAAGTCGCGGGCCTGGGCGCGGTAGCCGACGGGGCTTTCCGAGACCATGCAGCCCTTGTCGGCGATGCGGCGATAGAGCTCGGCGTGCTCGGGCGGATAGACATCATCGACGCCGCCGCCCAGCACCGCGACCGTGCCGGTGGCGAGCGAGGCTTCATGCGCTGCCCCGTCGATGCCGCGCGCCAGGCCCGAGATGATGACGTAACCGGCCTTGCCCAGCGCGCCTGCCAGGGTCGCGGCGAAACGCTGGCCGGCGGCCGAGGCGTTGCGAGCCCCGACGATGGCGACGCAAGGGCGGCTGAGCAGGGCTGGATCGCCCCGCGCCCAGATCAGCGGCGGCGGCCCGTCGATGGCGGCCAGCGGGCGGGGAAAGGCGCTCTCGCGGTTGGTGAGCAAGGTGGCGCCCAGAGCCTGTCCAGCGGCGATCTCGCGGTCGGCCTCGGCGATGGTGGGGGTTTTCGGCGCGCTGGCCCGGCCACCGCGGCGCGCCAGTTCGGGCAGGGCTTCGATAGCTTTGGCGGCGTCGCCGTACTGCCGGATCAGATGCTCGAAGGTGACCGCGCCGACGTTTTCGGTGCGGGCCAGGCGCAGCCAGTCCCGGCGCGCTTCCGGCGAAAGCGCGATCCGCGTCACCCCTTGTTGGCCCCGATTCGGGGTTCGTCGCCGGACATCAGGCGGCGGATATTCTCGCGATGGCGGATGAAGACGAGGATGGCCATGAAGAGGGACAGGATGATCACCGGCCGCCCGTCGTGCAGGACGAAGGTGAACAGCGGCGCCAGCGCCGCCGCTGTGAGCGCCGCCAGCGACGAATAGCGGAACAGGTAGGCCATCAGCAGCCAGGTCGCGCCGGCGGCCAGACCGACCGGCCAGGCGGCGGCCAGCAGGACGCCAAAGAAGGTCGCCACGCCCTTGCCGCCCTTGAACTTCAGCCACACCGGGAACAGGTGGCCGACAAAGGCCGCGCCGCCGGCCAGGGCCTCGCAGATCTGGTCGTGCATGATGAAGTGCGCGAGCAGCACGGCCAGCGCACCTTTGCCGCCGTCGCCGAGCAGGGTGATCAAGGCCAGGTCCTTGCGCCCGGTGCGCAGGACGTTGGTCGCGCCGATATTGCCCGAGCCGACGTTGCGGATATCGCCCAGCCCGGCCAGCCGCGTGGCGATCAGGCCGAACGGGATCGAGCCCAGCAGATAGCCGCCGGCAAGGACGATCAGGAGCGGAATATAGGTCCCCATGAAGCTGAGCCTACGGTCCTTCGGCGGCTTGCGGAAGGGGCGTCGGGGTGTAATGATAAAGTATATACGTTGTCATTACAAACGGGATGCGCCATGGCCAAGGAAGCGGTGTTCACGATGAAGCTCGAGGCCGAGCTGCGGGACAGGTTCATGGACGAGGCCCAAAGGCTCGACCGGCCGGCTTCCCAGGTGGTGCGCGAGATGATGCGCGAGTTTGTCCACAAGAAGGAAGAAGAGCGCGAATACGACAAGTGGTTCCGGGCCGAGGTGGAGGAGGGGTTGCGGGAGCTGGACGATCCGAACACGGCGCTCATCCCTCACGAAGACGCGATGGCATCCCTGCGAGCGTCGATCGAAGAGATCGCGGCCGTGAAGCGGGCCAATGAAGGTTAAGTGGTCGCCCCTGGCGCTCGCGCACTTAGACGGGATCGTCCGCTACATCGCTCAGGACAATGTCGCCGCGGCCCTGAAGCTGCAGAAGACGATTTCGCGGCAGGTCGCCCACCTCGCGAGCCACCCCAATCGGGGCCGTCCGGGTCGCGTGGAGGGTACACGCGAGTTGGTCATACCACGCACGCCGTACCTGGTGATCTATCGCGTCAGAAAGGCTGAGGTGACCTTCGCGCGAGTCCTCCATGGCGCTCAGCGCTGGCCGCCCAAACAACCTGAACCCTAGCCGCCGAACACCACCCGCCCGTCGACCAGCGTCATCCTGACCTCGCCCTGCAGCCTGCGGCCGTCGAACGCCGAGTTCTTGGACTTGGACAAAAGCTTGTCGGCGTCGATCAGGCGTGGGGCGCCGAGATCCACAAGGATCAGGTCGGCGGGCGCGCCCACCGCGATGCGGCCGGCCTTCAGTCCCAGCAGGTTGGCGGGCTTGAGGGTGACGGTGGCGATCAGCTCGGTGAGCGGCATGCGCCCGTCGTGGAACAGGCTGAGCAGGCCGGGCAGCAGGGTTTCCAGCCCCACCGAGCCGGGCGCGGCCTCATCAAAGGGCAGGCGCTTGCTTTCGGCCGGCTCGGGCGCATGGGCCGAGACGACGATATCGACCAGACCGGTGGCCAGGGCCTCGATCAGGGCCTGGCGGTCGTCCTCGGCGCGCAAGGGCGGGTCCAGCTTGGCGAAGGTGCGGTAGTCGCCGACGTCGAGCTCGTTGAAGGACAGGTGGTTGATCGAGACCGAGGCGACCACATTGATCCCCTTGGCCTTGCCGCGGGCCAGGCTTTCAAGCGCGTCGGCGCTGGAAAGCTGGTCCACCAGCAGCCGTGCGCGGGTGACCTCAGCGATGGCCAGATCGCGCTCCAGCATGATGCGCTCGGCGATGGCGGGCACGGACGGCAGGCCGTAACGGCCGGCGAACTCGCTGGCGTGGACGGCCGAGCCTTTGGCCAACCAGGGATCGACGGGGCGGTGGGCGACCATCATGCCAAAGCCCGAGGCGTAGGTCAGGATTCGGCGGAAGACCTTCGAATCAACGATCGGGCGGTCGCCGTCGGTGATGTAGACGGCGCCGGCGTCCTTCATCAGGCCGATCTCGGCCATTTCCTGACCGCCCAGGTCGCGCGTCGCCGCGCCGGCCGGGTAGACGTGCACCAGCTCGATATCGCGGGCCCGGCGCAGGATGAAGTCGACCATGGCCGGCTCGTCGACCACCGGGTTGGTGTCGGGCTGGACGACGATGGAGGTGACGCCCCCGGCGGCGGCCGCGCGGCTGGCCGACTTCAGGGTCTCCTTGGTCTCCGAGCCCGGCTCGCCGGTCTTGACGCGCAGGTCGATGAGGCCGGGGCACAGCATCTGGCCCAGGCCGTCGATGACCTGGATGTCGGGGGAAAGGGCGGGTGGCGCGCCCCTGAACACGTCAGTGATGACGCCGTCTCGAATGATGACGCCGCCGGGGCCGTCGTAGCCGCTTTCGGGGTCGACGAGGCGGACATGGGTGAAGGCGAAGGGGCGGGTCATCGCAGGTTCCCCAGGCGCGTGGCGAGGCTGGCCAGCACCGCCATCCGCGCGGCGACGCCCATTTCGACCTGGTCCTGGATCAGGCTGATGGCCGGATCGTCGGCGACGTCGGAGTCGATCTCGACGCCGCGGTTCATGGGGCCTGGGTGCATGACCTTGGCGCCGGGTTTGGCGAAGGCCAGCTTCTCGCGGTCCAGACCGAAGAAGCGGAAGTACTCGCGGGTCGAGGGCACAAAGCCGCCCTGCATGCGCTCCATCTGCAGGCGCAGCATCATGACGACGTCGCAGCCTTCAAGGCCTGCGCGCATGTCGGTATAGATCTCGCAGCCCCAGCGGTCGGCCTGGGAGGGGATCAGGGTCTTGGGCGCGATCAGGCGCACGTGGGCGCCCAGCAGCTGCAGCAGGCCGACATTGGAGCGGGCGACCCGGCTGTGCAGGATGTCGCCGCAGATGGCGACGGTCAGGCCCTCGACGCGGCCCAGCGCGCGCTTGATCGACAGGGCGTCGAGCACGGCCTGGGTGGGGTGTTCATGCTGGCCGTCGCCGGCGTTTATGACGCTGCCGTCGACCTTCTGGGCCAGCAGCGAGGCCGAGCCGGAGGACTTGTGGCGGATGACCAGCAGATCCGGCTGCATGGCGTTTAGGGTGGCGGCGGTGTCGATCAGGGTCTCGCCCTTGGCGATCGACGAGGCGCCGGGGTTCATGGTGATGACATCGGCGCCCAGGCGCTTGGCGGCGATCTCGAAGGAGGCCTGGGTACGGGTCGAGTTTTCGAAGAACAGATTGACCAGGGTGCGCCCGGCCAGCAGGTCCGAGTGCTTTGCGCGCTGACGCGACAGGGCGACAAAGGCGTCGCCCAGATCGATCAGGGCCTCGGCCTGGGGCCGGTTGAGGTCGTGCACCGACAGGAAATGCTGGCCGGGGAACGGGAACAGCCGGCCGCGGATCAGGTCCTCGATCTCGCCGGGGGCTTTTTGCAGGCCGGGGCCGGCGTCTGAGTCCAGGTTGGGCACCCCCAGAACCTCGGAAATGCGGACAACGTCGGCGCGCGAGGGTTCAGTGCGGCCGCGCTCCCACGAGGAAACCGTGGTCTGGGCCTGGCTCATGGCCTCGGCCAGCCTGGCCTGCGACCAGCCCTTGCGATTGCGGGCCGCCGCGATCTTTTCCCCGATGTCCATGAGTCCTCTGGATCGCGGGTCTCGCGGATTATGTCAATGACATTTTGTGCTTAGCCCACACCGAAGATCGCCAGCAACACCGGGATGGTGACCAGGCTGGCGGCGGTGGTGAAGGCGACAATGCCGGCCATCAACTTCGCATCCCCGCCCATCTGGCGGGCCAGCACATAGGAGGCTGCCGCGCCCGGGGCCGAGCCGCAGATCAGGGCGATGCCGCAGGCGGTGGCATCCCCGCCCAGCGCCCGGCACAGGCCGTACATGATAAGCGGCAGGACGATCAGCTTCACCGCGCTCACCGCGCCGATCAGCACCGGGCGGGACAGGGCGTAGATAAAGGACAGGCCGCCGCCGGCGACGATCAGGCCGACCGCCAGGGCCGCGTCGGAGAGCAGCTTGAGCGCGCTCATGACGATTTCGGGCTTGGGGACGTGCAGCAGGTTGAGCGACAGGCCGATGACGCAGGACCAGATCACCGGATTGGCGGCCAGCCCCGCCAGCGACTTCTTCACGCCGCCCCCCTGACCCTCGCCCCAGTGGGCCATGACCAGGACGCTGAGCACATTGATGGCCGGGATCAGGGCGCCCAGCACAATGGCGGCCAGGCCCGAGCCCCTGGCGCCATAAAGGGCGACGGTGAGCGGCAGGAAGACAAAGCTGTTCCAGCGCAGGCAGCCCTGGAAGACGCTGGTAAAGGACGGGCCGGTTATGGTCAGGAACGGGCGCACGGCCATGACGCCGGCCGCGACGATGCAGACCCCGGCTATGGTCGACAGCCCCAGGGCGCCGGCCGATCCGTTGGCGAAGTCGGCGCTCCAGGCGGCCGGGATCAGAAAGCCCGGATAGAAGACGAAATAGGCCAGCCGCTCGATCGGGCCCCAGGCGTTCTCCGGAATCACGTGGGAGACGCGAAGCCCCCAGCCGATGGCGATGATCGAAAAGACGGGCAGGACGCCCAGAAGAATGGTGTTCATGGGCGCAGGCGGTCCAGGGCGCCCTGCAGGATGTAGGCGGCAGCCAGCTTGTCGACCAGCTGGGCGCGGCGGCCGCGCGTCAGGTCCATCTCATCGATCATCATCCGGTTCACGGCCGCTGACGACAGCCGCTCGTCCCAGAAGGCGATGGGGATATCCTTGATGCGCAAAAGGTTGCGGCCAAAGGCGCGCGATGACTGGCAGCGCGGGCCTTCGGTTCCGTCCATGTTGACCGGCAGGCCGATGACCAGGCTTTGGGCGCCGCGCCCACCCATCAGACGGAAAAGGGCGGCGGCGTCGTCGGTGAACTTGCCCTTTGTCAGGGTCTCAATTGGCGAAGCGATCATCCACGAGACATCGCTGGCCGCCACGCCAATGGTCCTTGTGCCCAGATCGAGCCCGAACAGGGGCGCGCCGCGCGGCAGATCAGCAAGGTCGACAATGGCCATGGCCCCCCATACGCGGGTTTGCGCCAAAGCGCAGCCAGGCTCTAAGCTTGAGCATCAAATGAGGAGCGCCCGATGAGCCAGATCATCCTGACCTATTCTCTGAAGCCCGGAGTGGCCCGCGAGACCTTCGAGACCTGGACGCGGACGACGGACTATCCGGCCATGCGGGGACTCAAGCGGGTCTCGTCCTTTGTCACCCACCGGGTGACCGGCCTGCTGATCGGCGAGGGCGCGCCGTCCTGCGACTATGTCGAGGTCTTTGACGTGCCCGATCTGGCAGGGTTCCTGGCCGAGGACATGGGCGGGCCGGTGGTCCAGAAGATCATGGGCGAGTTCATGGGTCATGTGGACAATCCCCAGTTCCTGATCGCCGAAGCGGTGGTCTAGAGGTGCGCCAAGCCAACAGCGCCCTTGTCAAAGGCGGTGGCTCCCGGCTAACCCCATGGCGAATTCAGGAGCGCCCCCATGGCCATCGACGTCGCGACCGTGCGCAAGGTCGCCCGCCTTGCCCGCATCGCCGAGCCGGAAGACCGGCTGGAATCCCTCGCCAGTGAGCTGAACGGCATCATGGCGTGGATTGAACAGCTGTCCGAGGTCAATACCGATGGGGTTGAGCCGATGACCTCGGCGGTGGAGCAACCCTTGCCGATGCGCGACGACGTGGTCACCGAGGGCGGCGACCCGCGGCTGGTGCTGGCCAATGCGCCGAAGTCGAAGGACAATTTCTTCGTCGTGCCGAAGGTGGTGGAATAGTGAGCGGCCTCACCGATCTGACCCTGAAGGCCGCGCTGGACGGCCTGGCGTCGAAGGCTTTCTCGTCCGAGGAAATCACCCGCGCGCATATCGCGGCGATCGAGGCGGCGCGGGCGCTGAACGCCTATGTGCTGGAAACCCCCGAAAAGGCCATCGAGATGGCCAGGGCCTCGGACGCGCGGCGCGCCTCTGGCGATGCCGGCGCGCTGGACGGCGCGCCGCTGGGGATCAAGGACCTGTTCTGCACCGAGGGCGTGCGCTCGACGGCCTGTTCCAACATCATCGGCAATTTCGTGCCGACCTATGAGTCCTCGGTCACCACCAGGCTGTGGCGGGCCGGCGCGGTCATGCTGGGCAAGCTCAACATGGACGAGTTCGCCATGGGCTCGTCGAACGAGAGTTCAGCCTTCGGGCCGGTGACCAATCCCTGGCGCGCAAAAGGCTCCAACCGGCCGCTGACGCCGGGCGGCTCGTCGGGTGGTTCGGCCGCGGCGGTGGCGGCGGATCTGTGCCTGGGCGCCACGGCGACTGACACCGGCGGCTCGATCCGCCAGCCGGCGGGCTTTACCGGCACGGTTGGGATCAAGCCGACCTACGGGCGCTGTTCGCGCTGGGGTATCGTGGCCTTTGCCTCGTCCCTGGACCAGGCAGGGCCGATCGCCAAGACGGTGGAAGACGCCGCTATCCTGCTGACCAGCATGGCCGGACACGATGTGAAAGACTCTACGAGCTTGTCGGTGGATGTGCCTGATTTTGCATCGTTTGTGGGCAAGGATGTAAAGGGACTGCGGATCGGCATTCCGGGCGAATACCGGCTGGATGGCCTGCAGCCGGAAATCGCCGCCCTGTGGGACCAGGGCGTCGCGTGGCTGAAAGACGCCGGCTGCGAAATCGTCGACATCAGTCTGCCGCACACCAAATACGCGCTGCCGGCCTACTACATTATTGCGCCCGCCGAGGCCTCGTCCAACCTGGCCCGTTACGACGGCATGCGGTTCGGCCGCCGCGAAGAGGGCACCAATCTGACCGAAACCTATGAGAACACCCGCGCCTCCGGTTTCGGGGCGGAGGTCAAACGCCGCATCCTGATCGGCACCTATGTGCTGAGCGCCGGCTACTACGACGCCTATTATCTGAAGGCGCTGAAAGTGCGCCGCCGCATCGCCGAAGATTTCACCGCCGCGTTCCACAAGGTCGATGCGATCCTGACGCCGACGGCGCCCTCGGCGGCCTTCCCGATCGGCGAGAAGTCGGACGATCCGGTGGCCATGTATTTGAACGACGTTTTCACGGTGACGACCAACCTGGCCGGCCTGCCGGGCCTGTCGCTTCCCGCGGGTCAATCGTCGGATGGGCTGCCATTGGGTCTGCAGCTGATTGGCCGGCCGCTGGACGAGGGGACACTGTTCTCGCTGGCGGGCGCCATGGAAAAGGCGCGCGGCGTGATGGCCAGACCTGATCGCTGGTGGTGACAACGGCGTCGATCGCCGGGGATTGAAACGAAAACGGGGCGCGAGGGTCGGATGACCGTCGCGCCCCGTCTTGTTCAGTCGTGGGCGTTTGGCCTAGCCCCCAAAGCCGCCGCCGCCGCCGCGACGACCGCCGCCGCCCTGGGGCGCATCAAAGATGTTGCGGACCGTGCCGTCAGCGCTGGTCTGGTCTCCGCCCTTCTGGCCAGCCGGGCAGGCGCCGACATAGGAGGCCGTAACGCGGACCGTGGTTGAGGTGTCGCCGTTCTGGCCGCCCTTGGAGCTGGTTGTTCCGCTGATCGAGTAGCGGGTGTTCAGGTCGCCGGTCAGGGTCAGCTTGCTGGTGTTCTGGACCGGATTGCCATTGCTGCTGGTCGTGCAGGCCGTGGCGGCCTGATAGCCGTTGTCGGTCTTGGTCAGCTTGGGCTCGCAACCCGCCGCCGCCGCCCCGCCGCGGCCTGTGAGACCGGAGAATACATTGCGGGTCTGTTCGGTTTCAGCCGTGACGCACAGCTTGACCGGTCCGGCAGGGGGACCGCCGCGACCGCCGCCGCCGGCAAAGCCGCCCGGTCCGCCGGGACCGCCGGGTCCGCGCTGACCGCCCCCGTTGGGTCCGCCTGCGGTGGGCGCGCCGCCGCCGGTCGGTGCTCCGCCTGCGTTGGGTCCGCGCTGGCCGCCGCCGTTCGGCGCGCCGCCGCCGGGCGCCCCGCCGGCGTTAGGGCCGCGCTGGCCTCCGCCGTTCGGTCCGCCACCGCGATTACCGCCGGTAAAGGTGCGTGTGGTGGTGATCTGCCACAGGCCGGCCTTGCGGACCGGCGCGCTGGCGGCGGTCACGGGCGTGCCATCAAGCTTGGGCGCCGGGGGCGGGGGAAGGGCGGGTGCGCCGGGCGTCGTGCCGGTGTCTTCACCTGCCAGGAGCGCGGGCGCATTTTTCCAGTTGGTCAGGCCCATCTGCTGACTTTCCTTCTTGCAGGCGGACAGACTAACGACGCACATCAGGGCGAGTGCGATGGACTTGCGCATGAACCGGTCTCCGGATCGGGTGTTTAAGACTTGCGGCCGGCGAAGAGCCGGCCGTTGGAACGACCGTCTAGCAGACTCTTGTTCGCTAACATGCCTGAATTGGGGCGGGATTGTGTTTGAAGACAACAACCTGAAACATAGGTTCGAGTGGACCGAAAATGGCCTGACAGCTTTTGCAGCCTATGTGGAGCGAAACGGGGCCCTGGTTATTCCCCACGTGGAGGCGCCAGCCGCGCTACGGGGCACGGGCGCTGCGGGGCGACTTATGGAGGCCATCGCCATTCACGCCCGCAAGACAGCCGTCGGGATCGTGCCGACCTGCCCCTACGCCGTCGCGTGGTTCAAGCGACACCCCGACGCGCAGGACGTCCTGGCCTGACCTACTTCAGTCTGGGAAGCGGGATGCGGCCCAACAGCGAATTGAAGGTCTCCATCCTCGAATAGAGATCTTCGGACAGGCGCGACGACAGTTCGCGAATACCGGCGGGATAGGCATCGCCGCCGCTGGCGATCTCTTCTGACTGGAGGGCCAGCAGTTTGATCGCCTTGGTCAATTCCTCGATCTGTTCGCGTGCGAGCAACCGGGCCTCGTTCTGGAGGCGGCGGATGCGCTGGGTTGCGGTTTCAGGCTTGCGACCCAGTTGGTAAACTTCGTCGGAAACAACAGTAAGCGTCGTACTGGAACCTTTGGCGGCCATGACAGCTAACTCCTCCTCGAAGGAGCTAATGCATCTAGGGCGATTCGTGTTCCCGCGGCGCCGCGCGATACAGATTCTTGACGCAAAAATATCACAGACCGGGCTGGGTTTTTCAGCCCTTACCTTTCATCGCGGAGCTGTCGATAATGCCCTGGGGCGTTTCGATGGCGCCGGGTTTCAGGTCGGCCGGGCAGACGCCGGAGATCCATTTTGCGTTCAGCGACACGCTTTCCGAGGTGTTGAGCTGGGCGTTCGCGGCGCCGCTGATGGTGGTCTGCAGGGTGACCGTATAGGCCGTGTTCGGATCGCCGCGCATCTCGCCACTCATGTGAACCACGCCGCTGGCGCCCCGGTCACAGGTGGCCTCGATCGCCCACGAGCCATCCGGGCGCAAGGTCCGGCGGGCGTCCGAGCACTGGGAGGCGCCCAAAACCGGCGCGCTGTGAGCGTCGTCTGAGCAGGTGCGCAAGGTCTGGGCGGGACTGCCGGAAACGGCGATCGTCAATTCCCAAAGGCCGTTGCGGACATGAGGCTCGGCCGGTACGGGCGCGGCGTCGGTCTTGCTGCTCGCGCCCTTGTCTCCGCAGGCGCCCAGGGCAAGCATGGAAACGGCCAGCGTCAGGCCTGTCATTAAACGTTTCATGATGGATCCTTTCCTCCCGCCGCCAGCGTGACCGCCGGTTGCTGAGCGTCGTTGCCCAAAGAGGCCCGATTCCGGCATGCGTCGCTACAAAATCAGATGCTCATGCGACAGATTTGTCGCCTGCGATGTCCCCGGCGTTGCGCAAAGCGGGAATTGAGACGATGATTCCCCCCAGGGTCCCGGCGCGACATGCCCGGACGTGGGGGCCCAGGGACAGGATGCATGAAGCTTTCCCTTTTGCCGCTTGTGGCTGTCTTTCTGGCGATCTCGGCCCATGCCGCGGCGGCGGGCGACATGTCGTTCCGGCTGGCGACCACGGGCCGGCCTTGCGCCGACTGCCGCTGGATCGCCGCCGACGGTGAGATCACCGACCAGTCGCCCATCAGGCTGGCCAAGTTCCTCAAGGGCAAGACGGCGACCGAAGGCCTAGCGGTGCGGTTCAACTCCACCGGCGGCGACCTGGCCGCGTCGATCGCGCTGGGCCGCCTGATCCGTGAGCGGGGACTGCGCACCGCGGTTTCAAAGACCGAGTATCTTCCGATCTCCAGAAAGGATCGGACGACCGCCCGCTTCACGAAAGGCGCCTGCGCCTCGGCCTGCACCTACGCCTATCTGGGCGGCGTGGAGCGCATCATCGATGAGAACTCCCGTCTGGGCGTGCACCAGTTCTACGCCGAGGCCACCCGCGGGCGCGGCTCGATCGCGGTTGCGCAATCAGCGATCAACGACCTCGGGATCTACATGGCCGACATGGGGGTGAGCGGAAATCTCATCCTGGCGGCCGCGGCCACCGCGCCGGTCAACATGCACTGGCTGACGCGCGAGGAGCTGGAAACCTATCACGCGGTCACCGACGTGCGCGCGCCCCAGGAAGCGGACTGGAATTTCGCCCAGGCCGAGGGCGGGCTTTATCTGGTGAGCCGCCAGCTGCAGAAAAACGGATCGATCACCGAATACCGGGTCACCTGTCCGACCGCGCGGCCCGGCGCGGCCGCACGCTCCGGCGGCGTCATACATCTGGTCGCCAGCAGCCAGATCAAGTCAGCGCCGGCGGGGCGCGCCGCCGATGTCGGAAAGTCGGTTCACGGCGCCAAACTTCACCCGAGCGGTCGCCGGGGCGAGATCGACCTGGGCGATGTGCAGGTCAGCCAGGACCGCCTGAATGTGGCCGGCGATCTGGACCGTTCGGCGTTCCAACGCATGCTCGGCGAGCGCGGCGGCGAACTCTACATCGACCTTGATGTCTCCGCCGAGGTGGCCAGTTATGTGGGCGGCGCGACGCACAGATTTCCGCTGAAGAACCTGGGCGAGGCCATGCCGGTTCTGTACCGGAACTGCGCCTGATGCGTGCGGGTCTGAGGGGTGCAGCGACTGCGCTGGTGATGCTGATCAGCGCATGTGCAACCACACCGGCGTCGTTGCAGGACTATTTCGTGCCTGGCCGGTACACGGTGGTGTCCCGCGCTGAGGGGCCAGACTGTACGGTCTTCCGGCCCGAGTCCCTGAGCGGCAAGCATCCGATCATCCTTTGGGGCAATGGCACGGTCTCCAAAGTCCCGGCCTACACACCCCTGCTAAGCCACTGGGCCAGCCAGGGTTTTGTGGTGGCGGCGGCCAACACCAACAGCGCCGGATCCGGCGCGCCGCTACTGGCCTGCCTCGATTACCTGACCCAACAAAACGCCGCAGCGGGGAGCGTTTTCAGGAACCATCTGGACCTGTCCAGGGTGGGCGCCAGCGGTCACAGCCAGGGTGGCGGCGGCACGATCATGGCCGCCCGCGATCCGCGCATTACGGCGACCGCGCCGATCGAGGCCTATACCCTGGGCCTGGGCTATGTGCGTGGCGCCGAGGCCGGCCAGCACGGAACCATGCTGCTGTTGTCGGGCGGGCTCGATACGACCGCCGTTCCGGCCCGCAACCAGAAGCCCGTGTTCGACGCCGCCAATACGCCGGTGTTCTGGGCGACGCTGAAGGCCGCCGATCATGCGGTTCCGGCCACAGGAACCTCGGGCGCCTTCCGCCCGGCCACGACGGCCTGGTTCCGCTGGAAGCTGATGGGCGACAAGCAGGCTGGCCGCTGGTTTGAAGGCCCTGAATGCCTTCTCTGCAAGTCCGCGGACTGGACGATACAAAGGCGCGGTGGGTAGAAGGCCTCAGCCAGTGAGGAACGCCATGACCGATATCGCCACCGTCCGGGAAACCATACTCGAGCCGGACCTGCCGATTGTCGATCCGCACCATCATCTGTGGGACTCAACCGCCGCCCAGCGCGCCGCCGCGCCGCCGCCGACCCACGGCTTCACCAAGGTCACCAGCCGGGCGCCGCGCTATCTGCTGGATGAGCTGCTGGCCGACTTGAACAGCGGCCACAGGATCGTCTCAACGGTCTATCTGCAATGCGGATCCTTCTACCGGTCTGATGGTCCCGCCCACATGCGACCGGTCGGCGAGACCGAGTTCGTCAACGGCGTGGCGGCCATGACCGCCAGTGGACTGTATGGGCCGGTGCGCGCCTGCGCCGGCATCATGGGCCACGCCGACCTGACGCTGGGCGATGCGGTGAGCGAAACGCTCGAAGGCCATCTGGCGGCGGCTCCGGCCCGGTTTCGCGGCATCCGCCACAGCGCCTCCTGGGACGCCGATCCGGAGGTGCTGGGGCCCCTGAATCGCAACAAGCAGGGTCTCTACGTCGCCGATGCATTCCGAGAGGGGTTCTCGAAGCTGGCGCCGCTGGGTCTGTCGTTCGACGCCTGGCTGCTGGAGCCGCAGCTGCCGGACCTGATCGACCTGGCGCGAGCCTTTCCCGACACGCCGATTACGCTTGACCACGTCGGCACGCCCCTGGGTCTGGCCAGCTATGCTGGAAGGCGGGACGAAAGGTTTGGCGTGTGGCGCGACAACATTCGCGAACTGGCCAGATCGCCCCTGGTCAGCGTCAAGCTGGGCGGCCTGGCCATGGTGTTCTGCAATTTTCCCTCATTCCTCAGCGATCCGGCCGCGCCTTCGACCCAGCTGGCAGCTGAATGGAAGCCCTATATCGAGGCCTGTATCGAGGCTTTCGGGGTCGAGCGCTGCATGTTCGAGAGCAACTTTCCGGTGGACCGGGGCGCCTGCGACTACGCCACCCTGTGGAATGCCTTCAAGCGGATCGCTGCCGGATATTCGGCGGATGAAAAGACCGCCCTGTTCAGTGGCACGGCGTCTCGCGTCTACCGCCTATAGCGCTTGATATAGGCCTTGATGTCCCAGGCCTGGCCCTTTTCGTTGACCAGGCGGCTGGAGAAGTCGGGCTTGTGGTCGTTCTCGAACCGGCTCCAGTTGGCGCGGTTGCGGGCGTCGTAGTCGCAGATCGAGACAACGCAGACACCGCCCTGCGGCAGGCCCGCCCAGTATTTGCGGAACGTCACGCCCGGGTCTTTGGCGTAGGTCAGGGTCTCGTTGAAGATGATGACATTGTGGGGCTGGTCCGGCGTATAGGCGTCGAAGTCGGCGACGAGAAAGCGTGATTTCGGATAGCCATGCTCCGACGAGAGCCGCACCGCCTCCTTCGATATGTCCAGGCCCGTGTAGTCCTCAAGGTCGCCGTCGGCGAAAAAGGTGCGCATCACGCCCGTTCCCGAGCCGACATCCAGGACCGAGTAGGGACCAGATGCGCAACGGACGGCGTAGTTGTGGATCAGCGCGTAACGGGCGGATTCAGAAACGTCGGCCAGGAAGGCCCAGCGGCCGGCGGCGAAATCACGATCCCAGACCTCGACCGGCGGCGGATTGCCAAACCCGCGCGGCGCGAGCCAGAGGCGGTCGTAAAGACGCGCCGCGATGTGCCGTGGGCTGAGTTTCATGAAACGGCGCGCCTCAGTTCCGGTGAGGGATGGTGGATAGCAGGCTGACCCGCGGGTTGGTCAAGGCTTTCCAGGCTTTGGGCAGGGCCCCTGATAAGCGCCGGTCACCGTCGCCACGATATCGGCCGTGGACGAACGGACCTCGCCCCGGACTCGAAAGGACCGGATGAAATCGCCCGAGACGTTGGCCGTTATGGTCATGTCGCCAAAACCGCGATTGTGACAAACCGTCCTCGAGGTCCAGTCTCCCCGCATGCCTCGCTCGTGTTCGTCGACGTAACAGTCGGGCCCGGCCTTTACCCGATAGTAGGGCAGGGTGATCCTCTGGGAACGATCGACACAGATCAGGTTCGCGCGGTCCGGCAAGTCCAGCGGCGGGCTGGCAAGCTGACTGACACTCTCGATCGTCTCGAGCCAGAGCCCGGGCGTGGCTTGCGGATCGGGCGAGGACGTACAGGCGGCAAGGGCGAGCACCGGAACCAACCAGCCAGACCGCATTCAGACGCCCCCCTTTTGCCCTTGTGTCCAAGTTTGACGACAAGCGTGACCGCAAGCGATAGTCGGGCGGAAAAATAATGCAATTGCCGGATGGAGACTGTGTTCAATGGCTCGAAAAACCATGTCCGGAGCGACAGTTGCCGTCGCGGCCCTGTCGATGGCGCTTGGCGTCGCGGCCGCCTGGGCCCAGCAGCCTTCTGCGGCGACAGCGCCCGCTGGCGCCCAGCCCGCAGCTGCGCCGGCCCGGGCCGCCCGCCCGCCCGAGCCGCCGGCCGGCATGTCGCCGGCGTTGGCGGAGTACGATCACGACGGGCCGCTAAAGACCATGGGCCATCTGGAGGGCCCGAACTGCACCATCTTCCGGCCCGATTCCCTGACCGGCAAGTCGCCGATCGTGCTGTGGGGCAATGGCACCGGCCAGACCCCGGTCCGGTACGCCGCCATGCTGAACCAGATGGCGACCTACGGCTTTGTCGTCGCCGCCGCCAACACGACCAACCCTGGCAACGCCACCGAGATGCTGGCCTGCCTCGACTATCTGACCGCCGAGAACGGCCGCGCGGGCAGCCCCTATGAAGGCAAGCTGGATCTGACAAGGGTAGGAGCCAGCGGTCACTCCCAGGGCGGTGGCGGCGCGATCATGGCCGGCCGGGATCCCCGTGTGAAAACGACTGCGCCGATCATGCCCTACACCCTGCGGCTGGGCTATATCGCCGGCGCCCAGACCCAGCAGCACGGACCGATGTTCATGACTTCGGGCGGCAATGACACCATCGCCCGTCCGTCTGAAAACCAGCAGCCGGTGTTTGAACAGGTCAATACGCCGATCGTCTGGGCGACCCTTGCGAACGCCAGCCACCTTGTGCCGATGCAGCCGGACTCCGGACCCTACCGGCCGGCGGTGATCGCCTGGTTCCGCTACCAGCTGATGGGCGACAAGGTCGCCGGCGCGCTGTTCACGTCGAATATCTGCGGGCTTTGCACGGCGCCGGACTGGACCATCCAGAAGAGGGGCCTGCAGTAGTCCTGTCAGTCCCAAGACAAGCGTGGCCGATCGCGTTATGGTGCGGCCAATAACAAGAACCCCGCGGACGGAGGACCGCAATCATGAACAGCAAGACCCTGAAGACGCTCGCCCTGACGGCCGCCGCCGCCGCCCTGATGATGGCCGCCGGCGCCGCCATCGCCCAACCGCCCGCCGCGCCTGCCGCCGCGCCCGCAGCGCCCCCTGCGCCGCCGCCGGCCCTGATGCCGATCTCGCCGGTGCTGGACGCCTACAACAAGGCCGGTCCGAACAAGACCGTCCACGCCGCCGAAGGCCCTGACTGCACGGTCTACCGTCCCGAAACACTCGCCGCCAGGACCCCCATTGTCCTGTGGTCCAACGGCCGCGGCCAGACCCCTGACAAGTACGGAACCATGCTCGACCAGCTGGCCAGCCAGGGCATCGTCGTGGCGGCCGCCAATTCGGGCAACGCCGGCGCCGGCGTCGAGGTTCTGGCCTGCCTGGATTATCTGACCACCCAGAACACCACCGCGGGCAGCGCCTATATGGGCAAGCTTGACCTGACCAGGGTCGGAGCCGCCGGCCACAGCCAGGGCGGTGGCGGTACGATCATGGCCGGCAAGGACGCGCGCATCAAAACCACCGCGCCGATCATGCCCTATACGGCGGCCGGTCTCGGCTTCGTGTCGGGTGCGCAAGCCGAGCAAAAGGGCCCGATGCTGCTGATCTCGGGCGGCGCCGACCGAACCGCCCCGCCGGCCACCCACCAGAAGCCGGTGTTTGACAGCGCCAATGTTCAGGTCTTCTGGGGCACGATCGCCAACGCGGTCCACGCCCTGCCGGCGACCGGCGATTCCGGCGAGGTTCGCCCGCTGGTCATAGCCTGGATGCGCGCCCAGTTGCTGGGCGACCGAACGGCCGCAGCCCTGTTCAATGGCCCGACCTGTGGCCTGTGTTCAGTTCCCGAGCTGGCGATCCAGCGCAAGAACTAGACCGGACCCGACCGGGGCCTCGCGCGGAAGCGAGGGGCGCCGGAAGCGTTCGCCTATTTCGGCGGTGGCGGCGCGCCTGTTCCCGTCGTCATGTTGATCTTCATCCCGCCCGGCATGACCATGTCGCCCGGCTTGACGTCCGGCGGACATTCGCCCGTCCATTTGGCGGTCATCGTCATGGTGGTGGCCCGGTTCATCTGAGGCACCGCCGCGCCGGTCGTCTCCGACTGGATGTTCATCGTGTATTCGGAATTGAAGTCGCCGGTGATCTCACCCGAGCTCTTGACGATGCCGCCGGTGCCCAGGTTGCAGGTCGAGTGGAAGGTCATCTTGCCATCAAGACCGCGCTGGAACGAGTTTTCCGAGCACTGGCTTGCGCTGGTCTGGCTGCCCATGGCCGACATTGTGGCCGCTGTCGCCGCGTCTAGGCACATGGACATGGTCACAGGTTTCGAACCCGCGGCGGTCATGGTCTGCTGCCAGTAGCCTGACTTTCGCAAAGGCATGGTCGTGGCCGAAGCCGCAGGCGCGGCGGCTTCGCTTCCGGTCTTGGTGTTGGCGGCTCCGTCCTTGCCGCCGCAGGCGACCAGGGTCAGGGCGGTGGCGGACAAGGCCAGGCTCATGGCGATGCGATTCATCTTGGCGGCCCTTCAGTGTGATGGCTGAAGAATAGGCCACGATCCGCCGGGCGGCCAGTACCGGTGTCGCGGGTTCATGCTGCACTGTCAAAGGCGCGCCGCGGCGGCCTTTGACAGTGCATCAGGCTTGAAGGCTAGCGGCGGGGCGGCTGGGTGACGATCACGGTCGAGCCGGAGCCCGTCGCGCCCGTCCGGCCGGTATTGCCTGTCGCACCGGCGTCGCCCGTTGCGCCCGTGGATCCGGTTGAGCCCGTCGCGCCGGTGTCGCCGGTGTTTCCGGTATTGCCGGTGCTGCCGGAATTGCCCTGGGCGCCGGCGGTACCGGGCGGACCAGCGACCGGCTCGGGAGCGGGGGGCGGATTTACATTGCACGCGCTAATCGCCAGGGCGGCGAGGAGCAAGGCAGTCGGTGTCAGGTGTTTCATGGGAATCTCCAAAGTCTCCGGCCCGGAAATAGCTGTTCTATTTCAATCTGTTGGGTTTCGAAAAAAGCAATCGAAAGGCTCAATGGAAACCCCGGGGGTCGACATCACCCCACCGGAACTGCTCAGGCGAAATTGGGTTCCGGCCGAGCTTGAATTCGGAAGAAAAAACTTCCCTCGCCCACAGACCCCTCAGGGAAAGTCAGTGCGGCCATCCCCGGATCGGACGGCTAACGGGGCGAAAGCGTGCGCGCCTGAGGGGCCAACTCGCGAACGGGCGCCTTCATCAACACGGGACTGGAGGTCTCCAGCTTGCCGGTCACCACGGTGACCAGCGGTGTTCCAGGTGCGGCAAGGTGTTGGGCCGGAGCACTCGCGGGCGGGGCGACAGGCTGGAAGGCGCCGCTGTCGTCAGCAGGGGTGACGTAGATCTCGCAGCTGTAACCTGTAGGTGCGGGCCCCTCCGGGGCGGTGATTGTAATCGTCGCGGCCCCGTGGAATTCGCCGCCGGTCAGCGGCCGGTCGAAACGGCTGTAGGCCGCGCCGGATTGGGCCGAGTTCAGCACGACGGCGGCCGGATAGGTCAGCTTGCAGCCGACGGTGAATGCCTTGATGTAGGGCATGGCCGATATGTTCACCGGTACATTGAACGTCACCGTGTGGTTTTCACCTGCAGCAGCGGCAGGACCGGCGGCCAGGAGAGCGAAGATCGGCAAAACGACGCGGCGGCGGTTCATTTGGAGGCCTTTCCGGAGGCTGGCGCTGCTGATCCAGGTCCTGTCACCGTCATGCCCTGCGTGGTGATTTGGGGCGGCAGGTTGAAGGACTGCGGCGGCGAAGGCCCGAACTTTCCTGCGCCCTGACCTGTCACGGTCAAGCCCGGGGTCGAAATTTGAGCAGGCAGGGCAAACGCTTCGGGCGGCGATGGGCCGAACTTGCCCGGTCCCTGTCCGGTCACCGTCAGCGTCGGCGTACCGACCGCACCCGGCAGGTTAAAGTCCGCCGCCAGGGCCGGGCCGGCCAGTAATGTGGCGGCGATTGCAAGATGGCGATCAAAACGGCTCATGGCGATGAGCATGCGCCCTCGCCGGCATTTCAACGTTGAGACAGATCAAGCGACGGGCGGTCTGGCCGCGCTGCTCCCGATGAACTCGGCGGTGGAATTCTCTGACGGATAGGGCTCATCGGGGACCGGAACACCCAGGAATCTGCATAGCGGCTCCCAGCCTGATCCGACTTCGTAGACCAGCAACCGGTCCGCCGGAACGGTCTCGATCACCGCCTTTGAATGGCGGCGAAAATGTTCCGTCATATAGGCGCGGTCATGCAGATTGGCGCGAAATCCGCCCATGAAGCTGTCGAAGAAAGGCCGCATCGGCCCGTCCTTACTCGTGTGAAAATCAGGCGCGAAAATCGTCGCCTGGGTGGAAGCGAACCATTTGTCCGGATCGCGCACGGTGTGGAGCACCTTGGCGTCCGGATAGTAGGCCGCCAGCTCACGCCAGTAGTGGGCGCCGGGATAGTCGACCATGGCGCCGTATCCGGCGAAGATCGCTTCCCAGTCTGGTTTGCCGGCCGCCGCGTCCATCCAGAGGGCGACGCTTTCAGGCTTTTTGAAAACCTCGACCATGTGGTGACAGGGGCCCACGCCGAGCATGTTGAGCGCCGTCTGCATGGACTTTGTGCCCGTACGGCCCAGTCCTGATCCAATAACCGACAGCGCCATGACTTCCCCCCCGATTTCCGCGCCGGAGACAATCACGAATCCTGGCTTTGCGCATCCTTTTCGGCCGGGGCGGGCAGCTCAAAGATAAAGGTGCGGAACGCTCCATGCGGGATCCAGCCATTGAGCGCCGTAAACGGATCGGCCGTGATGCGATTGATCAGCCAGGGCAGGATGTGAAGGCTCTCGCCATTGCGCCCAAAGCCGGCGTTGAAGCTGACGTGCTCACAGACCTGCCAGCCCACCTCGCGTCGGCCTTTGCTGGTCAACAGCATCTTCCTCTTGAAACCCACGTGGCTGGCGGGATTCTTCAGGATGCTGGCGATCTTGTAGATGCAGAGGCCGCCGAACGCGGAGGACACGCTGATCGGCGCTTCGTTCGGCCTGATTGTCCTCATCCGTTTGCTGTAGACGGACTGGAACGCCTGGAGGTCCGTTCCGCCGCGGGCGAACTGGTCCAGCACCTCTTCCCAGATGTCCGCGGGACACCAGTCTGCGTGGCGCAGGGCCCAAAGGTCGAAATAGACGCCGTCCTGATTGGCGAACACCGCCGCGCGTCCTGGCTCTGCGGCCAGGAATTCGATCGCCCGCGTCACACCCGCAGTGTCGATCCTGAAATCATTGGAATTGTCGCAGTCGATGACGAACAGATAGTCGTGGTCACTGAACCGGGCGCGAACCTCCTCCACGTAGAGGTCGCGGATGTGGGCCAGGCGGATCGTGCGCTGGGGATATCTGGCAGACAGTCCGTCCAGCGTGATCAGTTCCGCATTCGCCCGGCGTGCACACCAGGCGGCAAGGTCTGACGCCGTCGAATCCGTCGAGTCATTTTCGTAGAACCGGAACGCGGCGCTTTTGAACAGGCCCGCCATCCGCTCGATATTGCCCAGCACCGCCGGCAACGAGGCGGCGCTGTCGCGGGCGAGGCCGACGAACACGGCCCTGGCGTCGATCGTTTCGGTCATGACGTTTCCTTGCCGACGAGAGGTCTTGATCGCAAGGTTTTCGTGGTCGCTGCGCCCGTGGTTGCATCAGGCCGAGGACTGACGTTACGAAAAGCAAACAGCGACTTTCGCCGCTTGGAGATGCTTCGATGACCAACTTCCGCGCCCTGGCGACGCAGCCAGGCTCTGTTATGGCGGTGCGGCCGTGACCTTTCAGGCCTATCTCGACAACATTCAGGCCAAGACTCGCAAGACCCCTGCCGACTTCAGGGCCATGGCGGATGACAAGGGTTTCACGGAAGGCAGTGGGATCAAGCCGGGCATCAAGGCCGGTCAGATTGTCCAGTGGCTCAAGGATGATTTCGGTCTGGGCCACGGCCACGCCATGGCGATTTTTACATTGCTCAAGGGCGGCCATCCCGGGCCCTAGGCAGCGGGCAGATCGCCCCAGGCCGCAAGCGCCGCCCGGGCCAGAGGCTCGCCATGTTCCTGGACAAAGTGTCCGACGCCTTCGAGCATCAAAGGCTCGGGGCATCCGTGGATGGACTGTCGAACCTGGGTCATGACCGGTGGGCCCAGCACGGGATCAGCGACGCCGACGCCCATGAAGCTCTGACCGCGGAACTCATTGCGCCACCAGGTCTGGGCCGCCTTGCCTATGGTCATGACCGCTTCGTCGGCGCCCTGGCCGCGGACGGGCACAAGCTGGGGGAAACGTCGCACGCCGGCCTTGTACGAGGCGTCAGGGAAGGGCGCGTCATAGGCGGCCGCCTCGGCCTCGCTCATCGACGGATCGCTGCGCTGCATCAGGGCGCCCACCCCCATGTCCGGCGTGCGGGCCACATAGTCGCGCCAGGCCAGAAAGCCGGGCGTGGGCTCGGCGCCGGTCGGAAAGGCGGTGTTCATGATCAGAAGCCGCGCAAAGCGCCCGGGCTCGCTGACGGGCAGGGTCAGGCCCAGCAGGCCACCCCAGTCCTGAACCACCAGGGTGACGTTGGTCAGATCAAGGCGGCGTATCAGGGCCAGCAGGTAGTCGCGGTGAAAAGCAAAAGTGTAGGCGGCATCGTCCACGGGCTTGTCAGACCGGCCAAACCCGAAGAAGTCGGGCGCAATGACGCGGGCTCCACTTTGCAGGAACACAGGAATCATCTTGCGGAACAGATAGGCCCAGCTCGGTTCACCGTGCAGGCAAAGGAAAGTGTGCACCGCATCGCGCGGGCCTTCGTCGATAAAGTGGGCGCGCAGGCCCTCATAGCCCGGCAGATCATCGACATAGTGCGGCGCGTAGGGCCAGCCGGGCAGATCATTGAATCGCGTATCCGGCGTGCGCAGGGCCTTGAGAGTCATGGGTAGTCTCCGTTCGTGGGGCCAGTTTATCGGGCTCGAACCGGGTCGGACGCAAGCCTGACAAATTTGTGAGGATCGGCCAGGCTGGCTGACAAGGCCGGAAGGCATGGTGCCCGATATGGATGGTCCGCCGCCTGCCTCAGACCCTTCAATCCGCGCGCCTGGCGCCCGGGCGGCAGTGCGGCGACTGCGCGGTCTGCTGTATCGTCACCAAAATCGACGATCCTGAACTGCAAAAGCCGGCCGGTGCGCCCTGCGCCCATCTCATCCCGAGGGGCGGTTGCGCCATCCACGCCCTCCGGCCTGATACCTGTCGCGCCTGGTTCTGCGGCTGGCGCCATCTGGCGCAACTGGGCGACGAATGGAGGTCTGACCGGGCCGGGGTGATGATCAGTTTTATCCCCTGTATTCATCAGGGCTATTCGCAGACCGCTTTCAAGCTGACCACCTGGCACAGGGACGCGGTGCTTCAGCCCTTTGTGCTCGATTTCGTCGAACGTATCCTGGCAAAGGGTCTGCCGGTCTATTTCGCCTACACGCCCGGCGAAGGCGCGGGCTTCAAGACCTTTCTGAACGCCCGGGTCGGCGCCGGGCGAGGGACGCTGACCACAACACTTGGGCAAATCATGTCCGAACAGTTGGCGCGGTGGTCACAGATCGGGACGCCATGCGGTTTGGAGGCGTCCGGCCGATCCGGTATGTGAGGCGGATGAAACCAACCGCATTTATCAGCGTCGCAGCGCTGCTGGCCGTCGGGGCGCCGGCGGCGGCCCAGCAGGTGGCCGCAGGAACGCCAGCCGTCAGCCAGCTGGTCCGTGGCGAGGATCTTTTCGCCCACCGCTGCATGGACTGTCACGATCCGCCGGCCGGAGAGGCGACGCCGGCCCGCGCCGAAATCGCGTCCTACCCGGCGGCCGATCTGGTGGCGATCATGGAGACCGGCCGGATGGTTCCCTATTCCGAAGGCCTGACCCACGCCGACACCACGGCGATCGCCGCCTGGCTGACCCAGCCGCCGCCGCAACCTCCAAAGGCCGAGGCAGAGACGCCGCCGCCGCCCGCCCCGAAAGGCAAGGGGCGGGGACGCCAGAGCCCCTAGGCGCCGACGGTAACCGGGGTTCCGCGCACGCCGCTCATCGGCTCGTTCAGCACCGCGTCCCAGGCGATCTGCTGCAGCATTTTTTCGCGGGCGGCCGAGGTCGGATCATTCTTGTCGACTAGCACCTTCAGGCCGACAGGGCTCTGGCGGTACATGGCCGCGAACCAGACATAGGCCACCAAGTGCGCCACCGGCGGCTTGGGGTGACCGATCGGGTCAAGGTGCATGTCCGACTGTTTGGTCAGACCGGGGACCTTGCCCTGGATGACCAGGGCCCGCAGCGTATAGACCGCCTGGCCTGAGGGCACGACATAGGCGATCTGGTGGCCGGCCCGCTTGTTGATGCCGTCGAGCTGGGTGCGCAGGCGTTCCAGATAGCCGCCGGGCGCTGCAAGGCTTGCGATCCAGCCGGCGACGTCGCCGATGGTCGCCTTGTCGCGGTCGGCGTTGGTGAACGAGCCGCCGCCCGTGCCGCCCACGGCCGGCGTCGTGCCGTGGCCGTCATACGAGCCCCACGAATTCTGGACCATGATCCGGGCGTTCTTGTTGTGGGCGATGATGTAGTTGCCGAAGTTGTCGATGCCCGGCTCGGGCATGATGGCGTTGGGCGACATGGTGAAGACGTCGACCTTGTCGCCGTTGGCCGAAAGGGCGGCCTTGGCGCGGTTTTTGGAATCGTCGCCATTGCCTTCATTCCAGTGCTGCATCGGCGTCGAGCCGCCGATCATCTGCACCGCCAGGAACTTCTGGCCGGTGATGCCGCGTTCATTGGTCAGCTGGGTCAGCAGGGGTACGCCGGTGGCCGCGGGCGCCGCGGCGGTGGTCGCCGCTGCGGCGGGAGCGGCTGCGCCGCCGGGCGTGACGGCCTGGGTGCGGGTCGGCGCGGCCCGGTTCGGGTCGGTCGAGATGAACACGTTAAAGCTGTGGGTGGCCATGACGATCTGCTGGCCCCTGGTGATCGGCCGGGTCGGCGCCATCGAGGCGGTAGCCGCGGCGCGCGCAGCCTGACCCATCGCCGGGACAGTGGCGAACAGGCCGATGGCGATTGCGCCGGCGGCCGCCGTCATGACGCCAAGTTTCATCAGGCGGCGGGTGGTGATGGACATGGGGTTTTCCTGGGACGTTGTTGTTGTGATTGGCCGCGATCCTACGCCCGGTTGGCGTAACCTCGCAATGTGCTTGCCCTGTCAGCCGATCGCTGCTGCGATCTCGCGGTGCAGCCGGGTCAGCGCGCCTTCGAACAGGCCGAAGGTCAGAACCGCATTGGCCCCCGAGGTCAGGCCCTTTTGCACGGCTGAGACCACCATGCGGTCCTCGGCCGCGCCGGCGGCGACGAAGGCGCGGCTGATGTCGACCCGCTTCTGGTCCTCGGCGCTGTCCTTCGCATTGGTCAGAATGAAGGTCTCCATGCGCGAGCGGCCGGGCGAGAGGGGCTCGACGATGGTGATCTTGTGGGTCTTGGGAAAGGTCGAGATGACCACATTGGGAAACAGGTGCCAGACGCTGGTCAGCACGCCAGGCGCCCGCCACGTCTCGCGCGGCGCATCGCGCAGCCGCTCGATGGACTGGTAGGGGAAGGTCACGCGATTGCCCCGCCCGAAGGCCTCGATGACATTCAGGTTGTCGTACTGCCTGGGATAGAAGGTCTCGGCGTGGGTCGAGCGGATGTGATAGCCCTCGAGAAACCCCTCGCAGATCAGTTTCCAGTTGGCCTCCATCTCGATGACGTCATGGGCGATCAGGCGGTGGTCCGGGCTGATCAACCCCTCCATCTGGGTCAGCGCCGGGTCCGGTTCGGCCTCGCCGTCCTGGGTGACAAAGATCAGGCCGTAACGCTCAATGCATCCCACCGGGACCAGACCGTGGGCGTCCTTGTCCAGGCCGGGAAAGCCGTACTCGTCAGGCACGCCGCGCAGTGTTCCGTCGAGATTGTAGGTCCAGGCATGATAGCGGCAGGTCAGCACCTTCCTGCAGCCGGCGCCCTCGGCCACCTGCATCCCGCGATGACGGCACGCGTTTCGGAAGCCCCGGACCACCCCGTCGTTTCCTCGCACGGCGACGATCGGTGCGCCACCGGCCTCGCGCGCCAGATAGGCGCCGGGTTCACTCAGCGCCGCCGCCGGGCAGAACGGCGTGGCGGTGCGGCGAAAAACGCAGGCCAGTTCTGCATCGAGGCGTTCAGGCGAGAAATAATGCTCCACCGGCTCATGCCAGACGCTGTCGGCCAGATCGGTGGTCTTGCCGTCGATATGCGCCAGCACGCGGTCAATCAGGGCCTGTTCGTCGAGCAGCGGCATGGGCGTCCTCTTTGGCCGCCCAACCTGCCGGAAATTTCCCGCCGGCTCAATCGGCGGGCGCGGGCTCGGCCCCTATTTCCGCACCCACAGCATGCGCTGCACCGTGCGGTCCCGATCGATGACCAGATGCTTCAGCGCACCGGCCACATGCAGGATGACCAGCGGCCAGAACAGCTTGCCCGCCAGTTCGTGCGCCTCGCCCGCCAGCTCGTGCAGCCATTCCATCCGGGCAGGGAACGGGCTCGGGATCGAAAACCAGCCGAAAAGGTTCAACGGACGTGGCGCCGACCATTCCGCAAGCGGTCCCGTGACGATCAGCACGGCGATCATCAGCAGGAACAGGCCCTGCACGACAAAGGCCACGATCTGCAGCCATCGCCGCCGTTCGAGCGGCCGCGGGTGGGTCTGCGACAGACTCCACAGCAGCCGCGCCAAAAGGAAGGTGAAAAACAACATCCCGACCGCCACATGGGTGTCACGCGCGGCGGCCTTGGCGATGCGGTCGGGGGCCTCTTCCATGGCGTCGCCCAGGAAGTAGAGGGTCGTGACCCCCGCCGCCGAGATCCAGTGCAGGGCGATGGCGGCCCAGCCATAGGCCTCTGAAGAATTGCGAAGGTGCATGGGCGGTAAACTCCGTCTTGCGAACCCCATCTTGGCATTGATGGAGCTGCAAGTCCTTGATCTGCATCAGGCCGCGCGCTTGCGTATTCAGGCGTCGAGCCTCTTCGCAAACGCAGCTCTGGCCAGTTTGGCTCGATCAGGCGAAATCGGCCTCACCGCCAGTAGAGCAAGAATCGCATCGCCGGGATCAGCGCGAACGCGATCTGGCCTGCCATACCCAGGGCTCCGGCGCCGGAGACGGCAAGCAAGGTCGGTTCATGACCGGGAAGCCTGCCAGAATATCAGGCCGGCGGGGTGATCCAGCCGCCGGGTTCAACCGTAGGGACTGTTGACCCGCAACGGGTCTCTTCCGAGTGATGCCGAAGCACGCGCCCCCCAGCCCCTTCGCGCATCACAGGGGGCTGGGTGTTCCGCGCCCGGCCCCCGCCCCGGGGAGATGCCGCGTCCTGGTCGGTCGGCCGTCGCAAAAGCCATCCGGTGACAGATTCGGAGAGCCCGGCTAAGTTTCGGTCCGGTCGGCAGGAAAGCCGTCGTGAAAACCCGCAGGGGAAACACCATGAACAGACGCTTCGCCACCGCCGCCATCGCCCTATCTCTTGTGCTGGCAGGCTCCAGCGTCACGCCGGTTCTGGCCCAGCGGCCGGTGATCACCGCCCCGACCGACGAGAGCCGTGGCGATGCGCTGAACAACCCCGCCCTCAAGGGTCCCGATGTGATCAAGTTCATCGGCTTGCGCAGCGGCCAGAAGATCGCCGACCTGTTCCCTGGCCGGTTCGCCACCGCCTTTGCCAAAACCGTGGGGCCGCGCGGCAAGGTCTACGGCGTGATGCCGACCGAGATCATCAAGATCCATCCCGAGATCACCGAACAGATGGCGCGTCATGCGACCGAGCCGGCCTATGCCCGGGTGGAGTTTTCGACGCCGGCGATCAACGACATGAACCTGCCCGCAGGGCTGGATGCGGTCTTCATACGTGAGAATTACCACGACCTGCATGTCACCTTCATGGGCCCGGCCGACGTGCCGGCCTTCAACCGCAAGGTTTTCGCCGCGCTGAAGCCCGGTGGCGTGTTCGTGGTGCTGGACCACGTGGCCCTGGCCGGTTCAGGCATGAACGGACCCAACCGGCTGCATCGCATTGATCCGGCCATCGTCATTGCCGAGGTCACGGCGGCCGGCTTCAAGCTCGACGGCGAGAGCAAGGTGCTTTCAAACACCACGGACGACCACACCAAGATGGTCCTGGACCCAACGATTCTGGGAAACACCGACCAGTTTCTGCTGCGGTTCCGCAAGCCCCGATAGGGGACCGGCGCGCGCTATCGTCGAAACCATAAGGCGTCGCGGCAAACGACAGACGTGTGTTTGTTCTGTCAATGAATTCTGATATGGTCGTCACAATTGACTTGCCGGGCCGCCGAGTGGGGGCCGATCGGAAGTGGAACGGGCAAAGTCTTGCGAGGGAGATTTGAAATGCGGGCTGTTTGGAAATCGACGGCGGCGGCGGTCGCACTTATGGCGCTAGTCGGGGGCGGCGCTGTCGTTACCAGCGCTGTGGCCGTGGATGGCTCCGCCATCGTTTCGGATCACGTCAGCGACTTCCAGCTGACCGATACAAGCCGTATGGCCCACCAGCTCTACTATTTCGACTATGCGCCGGCGATCGTGCTGATGTCGCAAACCAACGGCTCGCCCCTGTCGCGCGCCGCCGCGGCCGAACTGGCCCGGCTGCAGGACGCCTACAAGGACAAGGGCGTCCTCTTCTACATGATCAACTCCAACACTGCTGACACCCGCGAGGCCACTGCGACCGAAGCGGCGGCGAACCACTTCATGGTTCCGGTGCTGATGGACGACCTGCAGCTGGTCGGCGAACAGCTGAACATCCAGCGCGACGGCGAAGTCTTCGTCATCGACCCCAAGGACCATTTCAAGCTGGCCTATCACGGCCCGCTGGATGACCGTTTCGCTTCGGCCCGTCTGGACACCAGCGCCCGGGTCAAGACCGCCTATGCGGCCTCGGCGATCGACTCGGTTCTGGCGCACCGCCCGGTGGCCAACCCGCGGGTTGAAGCCAAAGGCGGCCGTCTGGTCGCCCTGTCCGAGCGTGGAAAGAACAACGAACACGCCGCCATCTCCTACGCCAGCACGGTCGCGCCGATCATTCAGGCCAAGTGCGTCACCTGCCACCAGGACGGCGGCATCGGCCCGTTCAAGATGGACAGCTATGACGTGATCAAGGGTCAGGCCCCGATGATCCGCGAGACCCTGTTGACCAAGCGCATGCCGCCGTTCTTCGCCGACCCGCATGTCGGCCACTGGTCGAACGACACCTCGCTGACCGCGGACGAAACCAAGACCCTGGTCCACTGGATCGAAGCCGGCGCGCCGCGCGGCACGGGCGAAGACATTCTGAAAACCCACGCGAGTTCGGCTCCGGAATGGCCCGCCGCCCTCGGCAAGCCGGACGTCATCGTCACCCTGCCGTCGTTCAGCGTCCCGGCCAGCGGCACTATCGAGTACCAGAATATGGTGGTCGACAACCCGTTCAAGACCGACGCCTGGCTGCGCGCCGTCGCCTTCAAGCCGAGCGCCCGCCCGGTCCTGCACCACATCACGTCCAGCTACTCGGCTGACCGTTCGCTGCCGCCGGCCTCGATCCCGGGCAGCTCGGTGGGCTCGTACGTGCCCGGCGCCGGCATCCAGACCTACAACCCGGGCACCGGCGCGCCGGTGCCCGTCGGCGGCAAGCTGCGCTTCTCCATGCACTACACCTCCGTCGGCCGCGCCATGACCGACACCACCCAGATCGGCTACTATCTGCTGAAGACCCCGCCGGAAATCATCCGTCGCGCGGCGATCATTTCCGATCCGGGCTTGATGATTCCGGCTGGCGACGCCCGTCACCGGGAAGTCTCCTACCTCGAATTCCCGGCTGACGCCGTGCTCTACAGCGTTCACCCGCACGCCCACTATCGTGGCTATGCTGTTGAGCTGACCCAGATCACGCCGGACGGCAAGGAAACGCCGATCCTGTCGGTGCCGAAATACGACTTCAACTGGCAGCTGGACTACGACCTGGCCCAGCCTCTGACCATCAAGGCTGGCACCAAGCTGCGCGTCTCGTGGGTCTATGACAACTCGACGCACAACCACAGCAACCCGGACCCCAAGCTGAACATCACCTGGGGCGAGCAGACCTGGAACGAAATGATGTACTTCCGGGTCAACTATCGCTGGGTGGACGAAACCAGCACCCACGTCCGCAACGACCTGCAGGCCAAGCTGACGGAATCCCGCACCGTGGGTTCGTTGGATGACAATGCCGACGGCAAGGTTCAGCTGAGCGAACTGGTCGGCTCGTCCGGCGCCGCCCTGAGGGCCCGTTTCACGGCCCTCGACGTCAACCACGACGGCGGTCTTGATGCGAACGAGATCAAGGCCTCCAGCGCGGGCGCCGCGACCAACCGTCGTATCGTGGAAGCCGACGCCGACCTGTAGTTCGGTCTGAAGTTTCACTGGAACCAAGAACAAGGCAGGGGAAACCCTGCCTTGTTTGACTCTAGCGCTCCGTTACACCGCATAGGGTGCGGTCCGGGTCCAGCGCGAGGACCAGATCTGCGCGCGCGGGAACCTCGTCCAGCATCCAGCGGGTCAGACGCTCGTAGTGCTGGATGAAGTTCTCGATCTCGCCGGCGTCCATGCCCCGGCCGCCACGGCTGCCGGCCAGGGTTTGCGCCTCCTGCTCGAGTCGCCAGCCCGCCACCACCTCAAAGCCCGGCGCGCGCAGCATGACCAGCCGGTCGATCCCGGCGAAGATGGCAGGGTAGTCTTTTACCAGGGCGCGATTGACGTATGCGCGCCAGGCGCCATCGGCGTCGCGTTCACGCTCCAGCGCATTGATCGGATCGCCCAGCAGCGCCTGGGGCTGCGGTCGTGCACCGACGCACCAGCCTTCGAACAGCACCACATCGGCTGAGCCTGAGATCTGACGCCAAGCCTGCGGCGGGGCGCGATCGTCGGCCAGCTTGTCGAACACCGGCAGGACCACGTCCTGGCCTGCCTTGAGGCTCGCCAGCAATGCGACGCCCAGGGCCACATCATGTGTTCCCGGCGGCCCGCGCGTGGCCAGCAAGGGATGCACGTCCCGTGCCAGGGCCGTTCGCTGGGCCCTGGTCAGATATAGGTCGTCAAGGGACAAGATCACGGTGCGCAGCCCCCGCGCCTCAAGGGCGTCCCGGGCGGTCTTGGCGACGGTGGACTTGCCCGCCCCTTGCGCGCCGCATAGCCCGACGACCAGCGCTCCGGCGTCCGGGCGGGCCTGCCGGGCGACATAGTCGGTGATGACGTCTCCGGCGGTGGGGGTGTTGTTGCGGGGCAGGTCAGTGACTTCCAGCAGGGCGGCAGATCGACACTTTAGGATGTTGCCGGATTTGCGCACCGAAAAATCGGTCTGTTCCCTTTGGCGGGCGCATGACACTCTTCCTGACGCAAATCCGGGGGGGCGCCATGAAGCTACCAGTTCTGCTCGCTGCCGCGGCCTTCGCCCTGCTTGCCGCCGCCCAGCCCAGTCCCGGTCAGACACCGGTCCCGCCCGCCGCCCGCGCGTCCGCGCCGTGCATCGCCAACGGCCCGGTGGGTTTCGTGTGCGGGGTGCGTAATCCCGAGGATCTGATTCTTATCCCCGGGACCGACTGGATCGTCGGCTCGGAATGGGTGTCGACGGCGCAGGTGGGGCAAGGAGGCCTGTTTCTCATCGACGCCAGGGCCCATGCCGCCACCCTGCTGCCTGCCCCGCAGGGCAGGGCGCGCAAGCCCTTCACCGATTGCGCGGGTCCGCCGGATCTGGCGACCCTGTCGACCCACGGCCTGAACCTCAGCCCCGCCGGGCGCGGCAAGTTCACCCTCTACGTCGTGGGTCATGGCGGGCGTGAAGCGATCGAGGTGTTCGATATCGTCACCCGGCGTGCCGCCCCCCCCACGGTGACCTGGGCTGGCTGCGTCATGTCGCCCACCGGCGCGACGATGAACGCCGTGGCGCCATTGTCGGGCGGCCGGCTGATCGCCACCAACTTCTACCAGGTGCCGCTGACGCTGAACGACGCCCAGCGGGGCGTGATCACGGGCGCGGTCTATCTGTGGCGGCCGGGCGGTGCGTTCGAAAAGCTTCCGGGCACAGAACTGGCCGGCGCCAATGGCCTGGAGGTCACCCGCGACGGGAAATATGTCTTCGCCGCCGAGTGGGGCAAGAGTACCATAAAGCGCTTTGAGATCGCGGACAGCAGCAAGACGCCCTGGTCGCTGGCCCTGCCGTTCCGCATCGACAATGTCCGCTGGGCGCCGGACGGACGGCTGCTGATGGCTGGACCGGGCGCAGCCACCGGGTGCGCCCCGGGCGCCCGTTGTCCGATGATCCCGATGGTCGGCGCGCTTGATCCGTCGACGCTCACCCTGACCCTGCTGAAACAAGGGCCTGCTGAGCCGACCATGGGCGCGATCAGCGCCGCCATGATCGCCAGCGGCGAGATGTGGATGGGCTCATACACCGGCGATCGCGTGGGCTATCAACCGGCGCCGCGGTGAGGACGCCCTGACTCGCCTTGTGACGGCGAATGAAGTTGCTAACCTTCGTCTAGGCAACAGCTCAGGAGGCAGCGCGCCATGGACCAGGACCGCAGGAAAATCCCCGCCGAGGCGGTGGATCTCTACACCCGCTTCATCCACGGCGAGATCAGCCGGCGCGCCTTTATCAATGGTGCAAAGCGGTTTGCCGTCGCCGGCCTGACCGGTGGGGCGATCGTGGAGGCCCTTATGCCCAACTATGCCCTGGGCCAGCAGGTGCGCGGGGACGATGAGCGCATCAAGGCGACCTGGGAGACCGTGCCCTCGCCGGACGGCAACGGTACGATCAAGGGCTACCTGGTCCGCCCGTTCAGCGCCAACACCCGCAGCGCGACGGCCGCCAAGCTGCCTGGCGTCATCGTTATCCACGAGAACCGCGGCCTTAACCCGCACACCATGGACGTCGCCCGGCGTTTTGCGCTGGAAAACTTCATGGCCTTCGCGCCCGACGCCCTGACCTCGGTCGGCGGCTATCCGGGGGACGACTACAAGGGCGGCCAAATGTTCAACACCGTGGACAAGCCCAAGATGGCCAACGACTTCATCGCCGCCGCGCGCTGGCTGAAGGCGAGACCGGACTGCAGCGGCAAGATCGCCGCGACAGGGTTCTGCTTCGGCGGCGGCGTAGCCAACAGTCTGGCGGCGTCCCTGGGCGAGGACCTGGCGGCCGCCGCGCCCTTCTACGGGACCCCGACCCCTGCAGCCGACGCGCCGAAGATCAAGGCGGCCATCCTGATCAACCACGGCGCTCTCGATGCCGGGTTGGCCAACGGCTACCCCGCTCAGGAAGACGAGCTGAAAAAGAACAATATCCGCTACGAGGGCCATCTTTGGCCAAACTCGGTCCACGGCTTCTTCAACGATGCGACGCCTGAGCGGTACAACAAGACCACGGCCCCCCAGGCTTGGACCCGCATGATCGAGTGGTTCAACCAGTACGCCCGGGCCTAGGGCGCCCTAGCGTCAACATAGGCGACAGGCCTACCGAAAATCGGCATGAATCGCCCCCTAACAATGCAAGGGGGTGGAAGTTCCCGTGACCAGCCGACGTATGGCCGCCCGTGGCCTGATGCTCTGTTTCGCCGCCACCGTGGCCGCCGCTCCCCTGGCCCTGGCCCAGATCGCTCGCCCCGCCGCCGCAAAGGCCGCCCCCAAGGCCTGGAAGGCCCCGCGCAACAGCTTCGGCCAGCCGGATCTTGGCGGCGCGTGGAGCAACGCCACCATCACTCCCACCGCGCGGGCGGCCAGTTTCGGGACCCGGTCGACCTACACCCCTGACGAGGTCCGCCAGCAGGAAGGCGCCCAGGCCGCCAGTGTGGTGGCCGGCAACCAGCCCATCGACAACTCAAAGCCCCTGACCGATGGGGTCATCTTGGCCCGCGGCGGGATCGGCATCACCGGCAACTACGACCGCGGCTGGTTCGAGCCCGGCTCGCTGGTCATGCGAGTGCATGGCGAGCCGCGCAACTCGCTGCTCACGACGCTGAACGGCCAGGTCCCGGCCCGCAAGGGCGCGGTCGCCGCCGCGCCGGGCCGCGCAGCAGCCCCTGCGGCTGGCCGCGCCGGAGCCGCCCCGGCCCGCGCCGCCGCCACCGACAATCCCGAGACCATGGCCATCGGCGACCGCTGCATCATCAGCTTTGGCCGCAACGCCGGCCCGCCCATGCTGCCTAACGGCTTCTACAACAACAACTACCAGATCCAGCAGGGCCGCGACTCCGTCGCCATCATGAGCGAGATGGTGCACGACACCCGCATCGTGCGACTGGGCGGCAAGCACCGCACCGACGGCATCCGCCCCTATTTCGGCGACTCCGTCGGCCACTAAGAGGGCGATACCCTAGTGGTTGAGACCACCAATATCCCGCAGACCCAAGCCTACAACGGCAGCTGGCAGACCCTGACCGTGACCGAGACGTTCACCCGCGTCGCCCGTGACCGGCTGCTCTATCAGTTCACCATCCACGACCCGGCCCTGTGGGACGCCGACTGGGGCGGCGAGTACGAGTTCGCCACGACCAGCGGGGTCTATGAGTACGCCTGCCACGAGGGCAACTACGCCATGGAAGACATGCTGGCCGGCGCCCGCGCCCAGGACGCCGCCGTTCAGCCCGTGCCCTTGCCGTGATAGGCCGCCAGTTCGTCGTGGGCGACCTGTTGCAGGGCGGTGGCCTGGGCCGGCGAGATGCCAAGCTCGGCGGCGGCGGTCTCGCGCCCGCCCAGCGACAGCGGGTCCTTGCCGGTCAGGCGGCCGAACACCATCAGCGCCTCCAGGTAATAGCCGTAGGCGGAGGCGTGGTAATTGTCCCAGGTCCACAGGTCGACCTGGCCGGCGGCTATGCCGTCATAGGGGTTGGGGTCGGCCACGCCGGTGGTGGTGGCGCGCATGAAGGCATCGCCCACCGGGATCACGTCGCGGATATAGGGCGAGCCGGCGGCGGCCAGGTCGTAGGCGGTGCGCACATCGGTGTTCATGGCGGTGATCGGCTTGCCGGTCCACGGCTTGCCGGCCGGATAGGTCTGGTCGGGACGGGCCCAGGTTGCGGTCAGGTGGATGTCGACGCGCGGGTTGTGGGCCTGGAACATGGCCGCCGCCTGCGCCGCCGTTGAGACCAGCAGCTCCGGCTTGCCGGGGTTGTTGGCGTCGAGGGTGGAATAGCCGTGCATGACCACATGGTCCCAGGCCTTGTCGAGCACCGGCTTCTTGTTGGCCAAGTGATAGTCCAGCCCCTGGCCGCCCACCGTCTCCAGGCTGACGTCGTAGTCGAGGCCGGCCTCCAGCGCGAAGGCCTTGAACAGCGCCGGCACCCCGCCGACGCCGCCGTTGTTGAGGTCGGTGACCGTATTGGCATGCCACTTCCACACCGCCGAATTGGCGCCGTAGGTAAAGCTGTTGCCGACGAACAGGATGCTCTCGGCAGCGGATGCGGCCGAGGCGGCGGCGGCCAGGGCCAGGGCGGCCAGGGCGGTCATCGCCTGGCGGGCAAAGGGTCTGCGGGCTGTCATGGGGTTTCCGTTCCTTGAGCGTCTGTGGGCGCGCTTTGGGGCGAGAGTAGAGGGGCGGGCGGGGCGGGGCAATGGGGCTCGCGATCGCCCGGGCAAGCGGATTTGCGTCATACGGCGGGTTCGGTCCGGCTGGCGCAAGCTGAGCCGTTGACCTAGGCTTGCCGGGCACAAACAGGAGCACATCCATGATGTCCGTTCGCACCGCTCTCCTCGCGCTTGTCCTCGCCACCCTGGCGCCGGTCGCCGTTACGGCCCAGCAGCCGGTCATTCGCGTGGCGCCCCGGTTGTCCGCGCCGCCACGGCCGGTCCTGCCCACCATCGCTCCGCCTCCGGCCGCGCTAACCCCGCAAGTCAGGACCCAGATACTGACGACCATGATGGGCTCGGCCCCGCCGCCGCTGGGCGCATCCTTTACCCTGTCGGTGCGCAACCCCCTGGCCCCGGGGCAGGGGCGGCTGATGTTCCAGAATGTGGTCAATAGCGCGCCCGGCGCACTGGACGGCGGCGGCGGCGACCTGTCGCTCGGTTATGCCTCGGTGCGTTACCGCAACAATGGCGGCAGCCCGTTCGGCAACGTCGACCTTGAACTGAAGGCCACCCCCGGCAAGGGCGTAATCATCGACTGCAAGCTGGGCGTCCTGGTCAATCCGCTCGTCTATTCGGTTTACACGCCCGAGGGCGGCGCCACGGACAGCTCGACCAAGATGACCTCAACGGGTCATCTGATCATTCCGCTTCCCAGGGCAACCGTTGCAGGCTCGTACAGGGCGATCATGCGTCCGTCGGTGGAAAACGAAGACCTGTCCTTCTACAGCTGCGAGATATCGTCCTACTGATCAGGCGGCTTCGCCCGCCGCCTATAGATGGTGCGTGCAAAACGCCAGCAGCAGGATGAGGGGGATCGGCACGCCGAGCACGACGAGAAGGAGGGAGCGCATGGGAAGACCTGTGGGTTGATTGACCGTTACCTTGCCAATGCGCGAGGGCCGCGGTTGGTTGCGATGCGCCGGATTCCCCGGGCGCCGATGCATTAAGCCAGTGTCGCGGGGCGGCTGAACCCGGTATCCTGCGGCGGGTTTGGGAGAATATCCGATGAAGACGATCAGAAGCATCGCGGCGGCCATGGCCTTTGCCGCCGTCTTGGGCGGCGCGGCCCCGGCCCAGAGCACCGGTGGGGTGGCCGAGATCGAGGCCAAGATGACCGAGTACATCTCGGTCTGGAACACCCATGACGCGTCCCAGGTGCTGGCCAAAATCTACCGCATGCCTGACACCGCCATGGGCACCCTGACCGGCCTGCAGGCCAATTTCGACCAGCTGAAGAAGGACGGCTATGACCACTCGGTCCTGCACGGCGTGCGCGGCTGCCTGATCACGCCAGACACCGGCCTGGGCGAGATGCGCTTTACCCGCCTCAAGACCGACGGCGGCTTCATGCCGCCGGAAAATCGCACCAGTATCTACCAGCTGAAGAAATTCCCCGACGGCTGGCGTGTGACCTCTTTCGGCGCGGGACCGGTCAACTGCTTTACCACGGTCGCGGCAACGCCACCGGCCAAGGCCAACTGACCGCCAACATTTAACCGCCCGTCCCCGCGAGGGCCGCTACTTGGTGGCGGCGCCGACGGCTTCCTTGGCGTCCTGCACGGTTTCCTTCACCCCGCCGATGACTTCGTCCTTCTTGCCCTCGCGCTGCAGCTTTTCATTGCCGGTCAGGTCGCCGGCCACGCCCCCGATCTTGCCGACCGTCTTCTGGCTGGCGCCGTCGTCGGTCTTGCCACAGGCCTGCAGGCTCAGGCCCGCCGCGCACAGGGCGGCGGCGAGGACGATACGGGTGGTCATGGGAAGCTCTCCTGATCAGCATGATGTTGCCAAGCTTGAACGGGCAGGGGGCAAATCGGTTGCGCGGGTTGCTGCAGATCAAGGTCCCTGGCCCACGCGCCGCCTAACGTCCACGCTGCGATGGTTTTTGAGGGTCTTGATGCGGTTCCCGATCGTCAGGCGCGCGCTGCTGCTGCTGGCCCTGGCGGTTCCCCTGGTTGCGACCGGTCCGGCGGCGTCGCGCTCAAGCCAGCCGCAGGGCTGGGACAGCGACCTAGCCCTGCCCGTCGCCGCCGATCTCAATCCCGACCCGCACATTCTGGAGATCAATCTCGAGGCCCGCATCCAGGATATCGAGATACTCCCCGGCAAACGCACGGCGGTCTGGAGCTATAACGGCGGCCTGCCGGGTCCGCTGATCCGGCTGGTGGTCGGCGACAGGTTGATCGTCCATTTCACCAATAACCTGCCGGAGGAAACCACAATTCACTGGCACGGGCTGCGCCTGCCCAACGCCATGGACGGCGCGCCCGGGGTCACCCAGCCGGCCGTAGCGGCCAACGGCGGGGTCTTTACCTACGACTTCGTGGTCCCCGACGCCGGAACCTTCTGGTACCACCCGCACAGCAATTCCGGGGCCCAGCTGAGCCGCGGCCTCTACGGCCCGATGCTGGTCACCGATCCACATGATCCGCCCGCCTTCGGCGAGGATCTCGTCCTCATGCTCTCGGACATCAGCCTCAACAGCGAGGGCCAGATCAATCCCGCCAATGAAGGCACCTACCTCGGCGACCTGTTCGGCCGTGAAGGCAATATCCTGCTCGTCAACGGCAAGGTCCGGCCGGCCCTGAAGGTCCGCCAGGGCCAGCCCCAGCGCTGGCGCATCATCAACGCCGCGCGCGCGCGCTTTTTCACCCTCGACTACGGTCAGGCCCCCTTCGTCAAACTCGGCGGCGATGATGGCCTGGCCGCGGCCGCCCGGCGCGTCACCGCCGTCAGGATCGTGCCGGGCGAGCGGGCCGACGTGGTCTTCATCCCGCAGGACCGCCCCGGCGCGCGCGGCGTGCTGCGCTGGCTACCCACCGAACGCGGCCCCGGCTCGACCTTCAACCGCCTGACGGAGGATCTGATGACCATCGAGACCGTCCGTGAACGCGCCGTGCGCGCGCCGCGCATCCGGAGCGCCCTGCGCACGATCGCGCCCATCGACACCGCCGGCGCCCGCCAGCGCGACATCGCCCTGACCATCAGGCAGCGCCCGGACGGCTCAATGGAAATGGGTATCAACGGCGTGCCCCACGACAAGGCCCCACCCCTTGTCGCCCATGTCGGCGACACCGAGGTCTGGACCGTGCGCAACGACACCAGCTTCGCTCACCCCTTCCACCTGCACGGCTTCTTCTTCCAGGTTCTCGATCCGGCCCGCGTCCCGGAATGGAAGGACACCGCCGAAGTCCCCGCCAAAACCACCCTGCGCCTGGCCGTCCACTTTGACCGGCCCGGCCTGTGGATGTTCCACTGCCACATCCTCGACCACGCCGACGCCGGCATGATGGGACAGATCCGGGTTCTGGCGGCCGGAGAGGCGCCCGGGGGCGGGGCGGTCGCCCACCAGGGCATGCGGGGCGCGGCGACCACGCCCTGACCCACGGCTTCAATCGCCGGAATGTGCCCCGACGGCCGGGCGGCTCAGCGCGCCGCCGCCGCGGCCGGGGCCTTGCTGTCGGCGTCGCGGAAGCCCTGCATGATGTCGGCCAGGGCGTAGTTGCCCTCATGGCAGGCGTATTCATAGATCCCCGGCGAGGCCGAAAACTCGTATTCGCCGCCCCAGTCAGTGTCCCACTGCGCCGGCGAGTGGACGTTGAACTGATAGAGCAGCCGGTCCTTCGCCACTCGCGTGAACCGCTCGGTCATCACCAGGTCGGCGGTCGAATAGCGGCCCTCCAGGCGGATCTGCGGATTGTAGTTGGTGGTCTCGACCACCAGGGTATTGCCCTCATAGTGGCCGATGGAATCGCCGTACCAGGGCCGCACCCCGTCGGTGCGGTGCGTCCCCCCGATGCGCACGATGCGCACGTCGTGGACCATCTCGACCCAGATGGCGACCGAGTCCTTACCCTGCACGATGCTATAGTCGTTGTTGTAGAGCTGGTGGCCCATGATCGGCCCGGCGCTCTGCCCGAACGAGGTGATGCAGCGCTCAGCCAGGGCCTCGTCCTCCGGATTGGCCCCGCGGTTGGCGCCGCGCCCTGCGCCGCCGCCGCCGCCCGCGCCACGCCCCGCCGCCGCCGGAGCCGTCTCGCCCTCGCCGGCGGCCTGGGCGGCCAGCACCGGCGCGCTGGTCCTGACCGGCGGAATGACGCCGCTGGCCGGATAGGTCACGAACGAGGTCCTGGGCTCGCCATGCACGCGCATGACGGTGTTGCCGGGATCGACAAACCCGGAGTCATAGCCGCAATTGGCCGCATTGGCCCCGGTATAGACCGTCGTGGTCGTCGCCCCGCCCGGCTGCACGTCCGATCCCTGCTGCGCGGCGTAACAGGGCACGTCCTTCAGATCGATGTTGAGCGGGATCGACTGGTTGCCCAGCCGGACCAGATCGGCGCGGGTCCCCTCGCTCGCCGCGACCTCGGCCGGCGTCATCACCAGCCGCCCGTTATACTGCGCCGGGCGGCCCACAGGCGTCAGGCTGGCGTTGCTCCAGGTCCCCGACAGGTCCGGCTGGCCATAGAAGTTCCGGGTCGGGCGAAAGCCGGGATAGAGCACCGGCGTCTCCTTGCCGGGGACCTGGCTTGCCCCGGCGGCGGGTCGCGGCGGCGCCGGCCGGGCGGCCGCCTGGGCCGACACCGCGGCGGGCATAAGGGCGGCGGACAGGACGCCCGCCAGCAGACACGGAACCAGAGTCCTGGACGTCACGGCGCGCTCCCCGGGTTTTGTTATTTTGCGCAGCCTACCATGCGGGGCGGCGGGTTTGTAGGGCGGGGGAAGTTCGAAGGCAGTTGCTCCAGTGACCGAAATCCGCAATTCAAGGCTTAGGGCGCCAGAGGAGGGGGCAATGCCATGATCAAGACCGCCGCCGCCGTGCTCGCCCTTATGCTCATGGGCCTTGCCGCGCCTGCGCACGCCAGCGACATCAGCTGCGCGTGGACCAGCCTGCCGGCCGGGGTGCGCGCGAACTTCGAACGGCTCGCCCGCAGCCCCCGGCCCGAGAGCGCCCTGGACCTCATCGACGACCCCGCCAGGGTGGACGCCATCAAAGCCTGCAAGTTTACTACGGTGAACGGGCCTCGGTATGTCATGGCCATGGGCGGCCTGTTGAATCAGCGCTTGGCCGAAGTCCTTTTTCAGGGGCGCTTCACGCCCGAGCAGCTAAACGCGGCCTGGAGGCGTGTCGATCCGGCGCTGGTGTCCGCCGCCGTAACCACGCGGGCCAAGGGGTTTGACCAGGCGGCGGGAACCGCCTCAATCGAGGCCCTTGCCCGGCAGTTGAACGTGCCGGCCAGCGACGCGCGAGGACGTGCGCTGGTCCTTGTCTACGCGAACGGGCGCATCACCCGAGCCTACGGAGAAGCGGGTTTCTGAGCACGAAAGGGGGACAGGTTACGAGGGTCCGCCTTTCAGTACGTCCGGCCAAATGGGGCGCACATAACCTGTCCCTGAAATCTGTCCCCAACCCTGAGCGCGCTCCCTTGGCTCCCCCGTATGACACACCTTTCCTTGCTCGCCGCCGCCCACCGGCGCACCTTCGGCCATGCGCCTCCCCCTCTACATCCCGTTTGACGTCCCTCTGACGCCCCTTCGCGGTGCGTCTGACGTCTGTCTGGCGCCCTTTGCCGTCCAATTGACGTCCATTTTCACCCCTTCCGCGGCGCGCGCTTCGCGCAACCCCTTGGCGCGCAAGGGATCGCCTTCGCGCCTTCGCGCGAAAATCATGCTTTTGCAGTGTGTGCGGCGCTCAGCCCCGCCCGCGGCCCTTGCGGAACCGTTCGGCGGCCTCGGCCCGGGCCTCGCCGCGCAGGCGTTTGGGGGCGGCGGTGTCCACCTGTTCGCCGGCGCCGGTCAGCACATCGTTGGCGAATTCCAGGTCCATCAGTTTCAGGCGCTTGATCTCGTCCCTCAGCCGCGCGGCTTCCTCGAACTCCAGGTTGCTGGCCGCCTCGCGCATCCGCCCTTCCAGGTCGCGCAGGGTGGCCTTGAAGTTGTTGCCCAGGAACGGCTTGCCGTCCTCGGCCACGCCGGCGGGGACCATGACGCGGTCGCGCTCGTAGGGGCTGGCGAGGATTTCGCGGATGTTGGCCTTGACGCTGGCCGGCGTGATGCCGTGCTCGGTGTTGTAGGCTTCCTGCTTTTCCCGGCGGCGGGACGTCTCGGCCATGGCCCGTTCCATGCTGCCGGTGATGTGGTCGGCATAGAGGATGACGCGGCCGTCGATGTTGCGCGCGGCCCGGCCGATGGTCTGGATCAGGCTGGTCTCGCTGCGCAGGAAGCCTTCCTTGTCGGCGTCGAGAATGGCGACCAGACCGCATTCGGGGATATCCAGGCCCTCGCGCAGCAGGTTGATGCCGACCAGGGCGTCGAACACCCCCAGCCGCAGGTCGCGGATGATCTCGATGCGCTCCAGGGTGTCGATGTCCGAGTGCATGTAGCGCACGCGCAGGCCCTGTTCGTGCATGTATTCGGAGAGGTCCTCGGCCATCTTCTTGGTCAGGACGGTGATCAGGGCGCGGTAACCGGCGGCCGCGACGTCGCGCACCTCGGCGATGACGTCATCGACCTGGCTAAAGCCGTCCTTGCTGACCGGGCGCACCTCGACCGGCGGGTCGATCAGGCCGGTGGGGCGGATGACCTGTTCGGCGAACACCCCGCCCGCGCGGCCGATTTCCCACGGGCCGGGGGTGGCGCTGACGTGGACGGTCTGGGGGCGCATGGCGTCCCATTCCTCGAACTTCAGCGGACGGTTGTCGATGGCGCTGGGCAGGCGGAAGCCGTACTCGGCCAGGGTCCATTTGCGGCGGTAGTCGCCTTTGTACATGGCCCCGATCTGGGGGACGGTCTGGTGGCTCTCGTCGACGAACAGCAGGGCGTTGTCGGGGATGTATTCGAAGAAGGTCGGCGGCGGCTCGCCGGGGGCGCGGCCCGTCAGATAGCGGGAATAGTTCTCGATGCCGGCGCAAGATCCGGTCGCCTGGATCATCTCCATGTCGAAGGTGGTGCGCTGTTCCAGGCGCTGGGCTTCCAGCAGCTTGCCGTTCTCGATCATCCAGGCCAGGCGCTCTTTCAGCTCGGCCTTGATGGCGTTCACCGCCTGGTTCAGCGTGGGGCGGGGCGTCACATAGTGGCTGTTGGCGTAGATCTTGACGCCGTCGGCCAGGTCGGCGGTCTTCTTGCCGGTCAGGGGATCGAATTCGGTGACCGCCTCGACCTCGTCGCCGAACAGGGCGATGCGCCAGGCACGGTCTTCGTAGTGGGCGGGGAAGATCTCGATGGTGTCGCCGCGGCGGCGGAACGTGCCGCGCTCAAAGGCCTGATCGTTGCGCTTGTACTGCTGGGCCACCAGGTCGGCCATCAGCTTGCGCTCGTCGATCTTCATGCCCGGGGCGATGGTGAAGGTCATGGCCGAATAGGTCTCGACCGAGCCGATGCCGTAGATGCAGGAGACCGAGGCCACGACGATGACGTCGTCCCGCTCCAGGATCGCCCGGGTCGCCGAGTGGCGCATGCGGTCGATCTGTTCGTTTATGGACGAGTCCTTCTCGATGTAGGTGTCGGTGCGCGGGACATAGGCCTCGGGCTGGTAATAGTCGTAGTAGGAGACGAAGAACTCGACGGCGTTGTCGGGGAAGAAGGCCTTGAATTCACTGTAGAGTTGCGCGGCCAGGGTCTTGTTGGGGGCCAGGATCAGGGCCGGCCGCTGGGTGGCAGCGATGACGCTGGCCATGGTGAAGGTCTTGCCCGACCCGGTGACGCCGAGCAGCACCTGGTCGTGTTCCTTTTCCAGCGCGCCCGCGACCAGATCCCGGATCGCCGTCGGCTGATCCCCCGCCGGTTCATAATCCGCCACCAGCCGGAACGGCCGCCCGCCCTCCGACTTCTGCGGCCGCGCGGGACGGTGCGGCGCCCAGGCGATGGCCATGGCGTCGTCATAGTCAAAGGTCGCGGACATGTCGGCGACGCCGGGGGGAGGGGCGGGAGAACGAGACATGAACGGGAAGGTAGGGGGTCCCGCAGCCTTGGGCAAGAAAGGAAGAGGCGGGGGCGCTTACTGGTTGTTGATCGCGTTCCGCGGACTGGTGATGAAGGCCGAGGCGGAGGGCAGGGCGCGGAAGCTGCTGCCGCTGGCCCGGGGGTCGAGGGCCTGGATGTCGCTGGGAACCTCGTTCTGGGCGTAGGGGCTCTGCGGGCTGTACTGACAGACCGGGTCGGTCTCGACCGGATCCAGGTGCGAGGGACGCTTTAGCCCCGCGAAGGTGACAACGACGCGGGCGGCGTTCCGGGGACTGGGACGCAGGGTGTAGGTGAAGGGCTGATCCTTGCCCGCATCGATGCGGCCGCGCGCCTCGCCGGCCTCGTTGAGCAGGGGATAGCCGAACTGGTCGACGGCGGTGAACGACAGTGGCGGCACGGCGATGCGGGTCTTGCGGGTGTTGCGGATGGCACCGGTGACGAACAGATAGGCCTGGCCCTTGTCGTCGGTGCGCTCGACGGCCTTCACGTCCTTGAGCTGCAGGTCCTCGAACTGTTTGGGCACCAGGGCGTTCTTGCGGTCGGCGCGCTCGGCGGCGTTGGCGTATATCATCCCGTTCCAGCCGGCGATATCGGTGCGGTCCTTGACCAGCTCCTGGATGTCGATGGCTTTTTGCAGGGCTTCGTCGAGATCGAGCTCGGCCTTGGTCACCTCGATGACGGTGCGCTGGCGCTCGCGCTCGGCGGCCTCGACATCGGCAGGCGTCGCCTCGCCGCCGGCGGCGGCGGCGCGCACGCGCTGGGCGTTGACGGTGGCCTCCTCGGCCAGGCGCGACCAGTTGGACAGTTTGCGCCCGGCGTCGGTGCCCTCTTCGTAGCCGATGGTGCGCTCAGGATTGGGCGGGGTGCCGAACACGGCGGTGTAACAGTTGTACAGGGTGGCGCGGCCGTCCTCGAAGGTGCTGCGCAGGTCGCGCGCGCGGGTGCCCTTGTCGTGAATTTCGGTCGGGGACAGCAGGGCCGCGCCCTCGCCAACCCGGGGCACGGCCACGCCGCCGTGGATGATCAGGGGCGCGACGGTGGTGATCTCGTCGGCGGTCGCGGCAGGCGGGGGTGGGGCAGGCGCGCGCGCCGGCGTCTGGGCCGACACCGCGCCGGCCAGCGCGACGGGCAGGATCGCCAGCGGCCAGGATCTGATGATGTGACGCAAGACGGAGCCCCCTCCACAACGGCGCTGCATCCTAGCGCCAACTTTGCGGCGACGACAGGGCGGCCCCTTGGCGCATCTGCAATCAACCACCCTCAACCGTCTGTCCCCGCGAAGGCGGGGACCCATAGGCAATCCGCCGTTTCAGCCCAGATGCCCGGCTTGAACTCCGGTTGGGTCCCCGCCTTCGCGGGGGCGGACGGAAAATCGCGGGTGAATGTCTGTTCACCCCAACGCGCGCCAGCCGACATAGGCGGCGACCGCCAGGATCATCAGGGCGAACAGCCGCCGGGTCAGGACGGCGTGGTCTGCAAGCCGGCGGGCGAGGGGAACGCCCGCTATGGCGCCCACCGCGCCGCCGGCCACCATGGCGGCGAACAGCGGCCAGTTCACGAGGCCGGACGATGCGTAGCTGAGGCTGGTGGCGGCGCCGAACAGGCTGACCGAAACCAGGGAGGAAGCCGCCGCATTGGCCAGGGTCATGCCGGTCGCCGCCATCAGGCCGGGCGCGATCAGGAACCCGCCGCCGATGCCGAAGAAGCCGGCGGCCAGGCCGGTGACGAAACCGGCGGGCGTCAGCCTGGCCACCAGGGCCGGGGTGATGTGCACGCCGGGATCGCCCTCGCTTCTGCGGGGCAGCAACATGGAGACGGCCACCGCGCCCATGGCCAGGGCGAACCAGCCCAGCAGGTGCACGCCGTCCACCTGCTTGGCGAAATGGGCGCCGATCAGGGCGCCGGACAGTCCGGCGATGGCGAACACCGTGGCGCACGGCCATTTGACCTTGCCGGCCCGCGCCTGGAAGGCAAGACCCGTGGCGGCGTTGATCGAGACCGCTGCGGCCGAGGTGCCGATGGCGATGTGGGGGTCGGTGACGCCGACGATGTAGAGCAGGAACGGCGCGGCCATCACCGATCCGCCGCCGCCGAACACCGACAGCAGCAGCCCGATCAGGCCGCCGCCGAGGGCGCCGAGCGCCAGCTGGATCAGGTCGGTCGTCATGGCGCTCAGGTCGTCGCCCGGTTCCAGGGCGCGAGCGCCAGGATCCGGGTCATCAGGCAGATGCCGCTGGCGCCGGCGAAGGTCAGACCGGCGCCGACTATGGCGGTCAGGACGAAGAAGCCCGGGTGGACCAGCCAGCCCAGCGCCCCGCCGCTGAGAACAAGAAGGCCCGCGACCAGCAGGACCTGGCGCATAACCCCTTCAGGCCGGGTGTCCTGGCGCGGCGCGGTGGCCTGGCCCGCCTGCACGGGCAGGCCGGCCTGTTTCCAGGCGTTGAGGCCGCCGCGCAGCACGAAGGCCTCGCCGTCTACCGCGGCGGTCAGCCGGGCGCAGGCTGCGCCGGTGCGCATGCCCGAGCCGCAGGTGAAGATGACGTCGCGGCCCGGTTCGATCTTGAGATGGGCCGCTTCAAACGAGGACAGGGGGCGCAACAGCGCGCCGGCGATATGGGCCTGGGCGAACTCGTTTGGCTCGCGGATGTCGACAAGCACCGCGCCGGCCTTCAGCCGGTCAGCAACGGCGCGGGGGTCAAGTTCGGTCAAGACTGCGGTCATGGAACTACGCTTTCGAAGGAGGACAAAAAATCGCCGCCAGGGCGGACATGACCTGGAGGGCGGCAGGGTCGGCGATGCTGTAGTATATGGTCTGGGCCTCGCGGCGGGCGGCGACGACGCCTTCCTCGCGCAGCACCGCAAGGTGCTGGGACAGGGCCGATTGCGACAGGCCGACGAAGGGCTGGATGGCGCCCACCGAGCGCTCGCCCTCGGTCAGCTGGCACAGGATCATCAACCGCCGCTCGTTGGCCAGGGCCTTGAGCAGGGCCGCGGCCTTGCCGGCGCTGGCCTGGAACGTCGAGAGGTCAATCTGGGCGAGGTCGATCATGACCCCAATATATAAGTTGAAACTAAATTAGCAAGAGCTTATGTAATGGCCATCGAGCAACGAGGCGCGCCATGAACCCTGACATCAAGGCCTTCTACGATCCGGCCACCCACACCATCACCTATCTGGTCAGCGATCCGGCCACCAAGCGCGCCGCGATCATCGATCCAGTCCTGGACTATGATTCCAGTTCGGCGCGGATCACGACCCAGGGAGTCGATGACATCCTGGCCCTGGCGGCAGTCGAGGGTCTGACCATCGGCTACGTGCTGGAAACCCACGCCCACGCCGATCACCTGACCGCCGCGCATCACATTCGCGAGGCGACCGGCGCGCATATCGTCATCGGGGCGCACATTGTCGCGGTGCAACAGATCTTTGGACCGCTATTCAATCCCGATGGCGGCGCGCCCGACGCCACAGTGTTCGACCGGCTGGTGGCGGAGGGCGATGTTCTGGCCCTGGGACACCTCGACATGCACGTCATGCATACGCCCGGCCATACGCCCGCCTGCGTCACCTACCTGATCGGCGACGCCGCCTTCGTCGGCGACACCGTTTTCATGCCCGACTACGGAACCGCCCGCACCGACTTCCCCGGCGGCGATGCGACGAGCCTGTATCGCTCAATCCGGCGCATTCTCGATCTGCCCCCGGAAACGCGAATCTTTACCGGCCACGATTACATGCCCGAGGGGCGGACCAGGGCCGCCTGGGAATCGACGGTGGCCGAGCAACGGGCCAAAAACATTCACGTCCACGACGGCGTCAGCGAGGCCGAGTTCGTGGCGATGCGCCGCGAGCGGGACTCAACGCTTGCCCCGCCCGTGCTGATCCTGCCCTCGTTGCAGGTCAACATCCGCGCCGGCGAACTGCCGCCCGCGTCAGCGAACGGCAAGATCTATCTGCGGCTGCCGGTGAATGTTCTCGGCGGTTAGCCTGGGCGCAGAGCGAGGCTGCTGGCTGCGCGGATTGCCCTGTTCCCGGGCACAATCGCGGCTGAACAGCGCGGGCGCCGTTTTGCTCATGCGTGGTTAACAAACGCGGGCGCAGCCTCACGTTCAGCTGGAAACGGCTGAGTCGCGCTGAGAAGGAGGCATCTGATGTCTATTCGCGACGTTGACGTTGTCGACTACGCCTACCTCGAAGACGACACCGGCATGCCGGTGCTGGTGGTGTCTGATCCGCTCACCTGGAAACCGCCCGAGGACGAGGATCACCTCGAACTGCTGCGGGAAAAGCTCAACAGCCAGATCGCCTTCGTAGAAACCGGCCAGCTGGGCGCGCTTTATCCGCCCTACCGCGGTGGCCTCGTCAGGGTCGAGGTGGTCGCTCGCCACGCCCTGAACCTGGATGCGCGGGAGTTTACGGCATCGCCGGCAAGATCATGCGCAAATCGAACCTGGATCTGCAGTTCAGGCTTTGTGACGCCTGAAAACGCCGGGCTGACAGCCCCGGCCTGGCGGCCGGAGCTGTCGAGGTTGAGGCGGCCTATTTTTCGCTGGCGGCGGTTACCGGCCGGGCGGTCAGCCAGCCATGGATGGCGGTATTGGCCAAGGGACCGGCTTCCTGTTCGATCCAGTGACCGACGCCGGGCAGCCACATGACCGTGGTGTCTTTTTCGCTGCGAAGATAGCTGTTGTTGTGGCCTGCCGGCAGCAAGGCGCTGTCATTGACGCCGCTGAGAATCAGCACCGGCACCTTCAACTTGGGGACTTCAGCGATGGGCGTTCCCGGAGCCGCAAGCGGCGGATAGTTGGCGCGGTAATAGTTCATCATGCCGGCGAAGCTGGACCGCTTGAACGCCTCGACATACTTGGGCTTGGCCTCCGGATCGCGAACCCAGCCGGCCAGGCTCTCGGCGGTGAGTGTGGCTTCGGAGTTCGGCTCCTGGAAGCGCCGGGCGTAGGCGCTGTTGCGCTGCTGAGCGGGGTCATCACGCAGGGCGATCTGCATATTGGTCGGGTGCGGCACAGACAGGATCACCAGACGGTCGACCATATCGCCCTTGGTGAGCGCAAAGTTCCAGGCGATCGAGGCTCCCCAGTCATGGCCGACCACGGTGGCCTTCTTGCGCCCCTCGGCGGCGATGACGGCGGCGACGTCAGCGGCCAGATGAACCTGGGAGTAGTTTTCGACACCGACCGGCTTGTCCGACAGGTTGTAGCCGCGGGTGTCCATGGCCACGACACGGTAGTCAGGGGCCAGCTCGGCCATCAGATTGCGCCAAGTGTACCAGTAGTCCGGATAGCCGTGGATCAGGACGACCAGCGGCTTTGAAGCCACTCCCGCCGAGACATAGTGGATCTTGACCCCGTCATTGGTGGCGTAGTGGTCCTGGAAGGCGGGCAGGGGACGGGTCGCCGGCAGAGGCGCAGCGGTCTTGGGCGCGGCGGCCGGCGCCGCGGCCGGGATCTGGGCGACAGCGGCGACGGTCGCCATGGCGGCCAGGGAGGCGGCCCAGAGGCCGATCGTCAGTTTGCGGGTAGGGGTCATCTCAGGGTCTCCTAAGGGTGTTTGGCAATACTATCCGGCAGGTGGCCCAGATTGACCACCACCTAATAGGCTAGTGACCGAAGAAGACCTGATACATGATCCGGCCGGGCAGGAAGGTGAAGGCGCCGGCGACCACGACAGCGCCGTAAAACAGGCTGGTCATCCGCTGCCGGTGGGCCTTCACATTGTGCTTGCGCGCGGCCAGGACGCCAAGCGGCGCCATCACCAGAGTCATTCCGCTGAAGATGTGAATGAAGGACCAGTAGTTGCCGTTGAGACCGACGATGAACAGCGACGAGAGGGCGACGGTCATCATGAAAACGACCCAGACCCAGCCGGCGATGCGGTGGAAGGTGCGGCCCTTCCGACTGTTGAGCAGGACAACGCCCAGGCCGAAGCCGGCGACTGCGGCAAGCAGATGGATCTGAATGACTAAGGGTTGCTTGAGAATCAGGCTGAAGTCTGGACGCAGCAGGATGATCGCGACGGCGACGGCAAGGCCGACGACGACAGGGATTGTCCAGCGGCCAACGGAAGGGGGCAAGGCGGTCAGTTTGAAAGATTGGTCAGTCATGGTTGCCTCAATGCGAGAAAGGAAGCATACTGTAAAGTACGTACCCGCTAGTATGTAAAATTGAAGATGTCGAGACCCAAATCAAAACCTGTCAGCCCCCGACGCGCGAAAACCCGTGAACGGCTGATCGAGGCCGCCGCCGCCGCCGTCATGGACAAGGGGTTCCGAGACACCACTTTGGATGCAATCGCCGCCCGGGCGGGGATGACCAAGGGGGCGATCTATGACAACTTCGACAGCAAGGAGGCCTTGTTCGTCGCCGTCATGACGTCAAGGCCGGGTCATCTTCCCGTCCCGGCGTCGGCTGACGGAACGCCGGCCGAGCGGTTGGCGGCCATGGCTGCACAGGTCACCTCAGATTCCGAGGAGAGCCGCCTGCAAATTCCGCTGCGGGCCGAGTTCCTGCTCTATTCGCTCACCCACCCCGAACTGCGCGAGGCTATGGACGGCTGGTTGAAGGAGGGATTTGCCGCCGAGGAGCGTGCGGTGGCGCGGGCGTTTTCGGAAAGGGATCTGCCCATGTCGCGTGAGGCCTTCGTGGTCATGCTGGAGGCGATGATCCCCGGGCTCATGTACCTGCGCAGCCAGTCCCCCGACCTGGTCAGCGAGGCGATTGTGGCGGAGATCTTCGCGGCCCTTGCCCCGAATCGATGAATTCTTGGACCTGATTCGCCCTCAAAACAGGCGCTCAGCGACCTTCAGGCCTGATCATGAAATTTATCCACAAGAATTATGTCATAAAAATCAACGAGCTGACACGATTTATGCTGCATTGCAGCAAAGACTTGAACTAAAGCCCCATTTGGGCCATAATAAGCCTTAGAAGAACTCTGTCTCTGGCCACATCGTGAACCGGCCGGGCCACGTTTTCGGAACTGCGCAATGCTTCCGGAGACGTTCCAAACGGGGGGCCTTTGCCCTCGCCGAACAGGACACGAATGCATTGACTGTTAGACCAAAAGCCCGCGCACGGCTTCGCGCGTTGTTGGCCGCTACCCCTCTGGGCGCCAGCGCCGGCGCGATTCTCGGCCTCGCCCTTGGCGGCGCCTTCCTTGCGGGCGGCATGGCCAAGGACGCCGTAATCCATTCGCGCGTCACCAAAATTGCAGCAACGCTCGACCAAGGCCTGAGTGATCGCTCGCTCGAGGCCATGATTCAAAACGACCCAAGCGCCCTTTCGGTTGCCTTGCGTTATGATCGTCTCTATCCGGCGCCGGAAAGTGGTATGGCCCATCAGGAGGCCGCACTGGCCGCGAGCCTGGAGGCCCGCGCCCAGTCCCGAATGCTGCATCAGGCGAGCGCTCCGATGAGCCGCCCGGTGGCCGCCAGGCCCTGGACCGCCAGTCCGCTGGATCAGGCGCGTCAGCTCGATTGCCTGGCCGAGGCCGTCTATTACGAAGCCCGCGGCGAGACGCCGGCCGGACAGGCCGCTGTGGCGCAGGTCGTGCTCAATCGCGTGCGCCACCCGGCATTCCCGAAATCCATCTGCGCCGTGGTCTATCAGGGTGCGGAATCGCACCACTGCCAGTTCAGCTTCGCCTGCAACGGCGCCGCCCGCGCGAATCGCGAGCCGGGCGCCTGGATCCGCGCCCGCCGCGTGGCCGAGCGTTCGCTTGGCGGCTATGTTATGGTTGACGTCGGCAACGCGACCCACTTCCATCTGCTCAGCATCCGCACCGCCTGGAAGAACATGTCGCTGGTCTCACAAATCGGTTCGCACATGTTCTACAAGTTCGGCGGCCGCAATGGCGCACCCGATGCCTTTACCGCAGAGCCTCAGGCAGAACCTGCGCCTTATCTGGTACTGGCCAGCAGCGCTTCTGAACCGGCCGCTGTTGAGCCGCAGACCGTCGCGCCTGCCACACCGGCCAAGACAGGGACCAGCGCAAGACCGTCAAGCGCAGCGCCGCAAAACGGCGCCAGCGCGCCGGCTGCTACTACGCCGCCTGTGACAGGCGCGCCGAACGTCTGATCGCCTGGGGCGGCTGGGCGAAAGCCCGCAGGAACGCCCGGCGCATGCGCTCCGGGTCCTGGAATCCCGTGGTCATCGCGATCTGGTCGAGCGGTTCCGAAGTCGACTCTATCCGCCCGCGTGCGACCTCTAGGCGTAATTGCTCGATCGCCTTGGCCGGGGTAACGCCGGTTTCGGCGCGGAAGGCCCTGGCGAAGTTGCGGGCGCTCATGGCCGCCTGTTCGGCCAGACGCTCCACGCCCAAAGGCTCGCCCAGATGGGCCCGCGCCCAGTCCAGCAGACCGGCGAACCTGCCGTTCGGCCGTTCGATATCCAGCAAGGCCGAGAACTGCGACTGACCACCGGGCCGGCGATGATAGACCACCAGCATCTGGGCCGTGCGCCGCGCGACCTCTTCGCCCAGATCCTCGGCGATCAGGGCCAGGGCCAGATCGATACCAGCGGTGATGCCCGCCGAAGTCCAGTAAGGGCCATCGCGGACATAGATGCGGTCGGGCTCCAGGATCACCCTGGGGAATTCGCTCTGGAACCGCCGCGTCCGCCGCCAGTGAGTTGTGGCCCGCCGTCCGTCCAGGAGACCCGCCGCCGCCAGAAGGACCGCTCCTGAACACACGCTGCACACCCTGCGCGCGCTGAGCGCAGCCGCCTTCACGAAGGCAAGGGTCCCGGCGCTGGCGCATTCCGCATCGACACCCGAACCTCCGGATATGATCAGGGTGTCGATCGGCCCGGCGTGCGCGAATGACTCCGCCGGCAGGGCAATGCCCGATGACGAACGGATCATGCTGGCTTCCCGAGCAATGATTTTGAGCTGGTAGGGGGTGGGCGAGACGCCGCGCATCGGCATTTCGAACGCCCCGACGGGCCCGGCTACGTCAAGCAGCTGGAACTCCGAGAAGATCAGAAGGGCAATGGTCTTCATGGCGTAAAACGAGGTAAATATGTCATTTCAGCCAAACGCTATATCGACGACAAGATCACGTCAATTCGGAGAGCCTGCCATGACCGACCAGCCGTTTCACATCGTCTTCGCCATCTATCCGGGGATGACACACCTGGATTTCACTGGCCCTCACCAGTTCCTCAGCCGTACGCCCAATTCGATTGTGACGGTCGCCAGTCCCGCCGGCGGCGACGTCGCGGCCGACGGCCTGACGTTCGCCGGCACGACCCGTCTGGCCGATGTCGAGCGGTGCGATCTGATCTGCGTGCCGGGTGGCGTGGTGGCGACCAAGGTCGCCCAGGACCCGGCCTTTATCGAACCGCTGCGCCGGCTGGCGGGCGGCGCGCGCTATGTCACGTCGGTGTGCACCGGCTCGCTGATCCTGGGCGCGGCGGGTCTGTTGCAGGGCAAGCGGGCCGCTTGCCACTGGGCCTGGCGCGAATTGCTGCCGCTGTTCGGGGCCATTCCGGACGAAGGCCGTGTGGTGCGCGACGGCAACCTGATCACCGGCGGCGGCGTCACCGCCGGCATCGATTTTGCCCTGGTCGTGCTGGAAGAGATCGCCGGACGCGAAGTCGCCCAGACCATTCAGTTGGGTCTGGAGTACGCACCCGCGCCGCCGTTCGAGGCGGGACGCCCGGAACTGGCGCCGACGGCGGTGCTGGAACGCTACAACGCAATCTTCAGCAAGATGATGCCGGGCAGGCTGGCTGAGGCGAAAGCCGCCGCCCTTGGACTGGCCGCGTTCGCCCAGGCGTGACAAGCTCGCCCGGACAAACAGGGGCGGGAATCAGACATGAACCAATTGAAGATCGCCATCGCGGCCGGCGTTGCCAGCCTGATCGGCGCCACAATACCGGCCTCGGCTCCGGCCCAGCCGGCAACAGCGACGGCGGCCTGCGCCCCGGGCGCGGCGGTGCAGTTCATCTGCGGACAACGCAATGTGGAAGACCTGGTGCAGGTCCCGGGCACGGACTGGATCATCGGCAGCGGCCTGGCGGTGACGAACCAGGCCGGCTCGGGCGGCATGATCATGATTGACCGCAAGGCGCACACGGCGGTCCGGTTGCCGGCCCCGCAGGGAAAGGCGCGCGCGCCGTTCACGGCCTGCTCGAGTCCGCCGCCCGTCGCCAATTTTTCGGCGCACGGCATGAATATCCGGCCAAACGGACGGGGCAAGGCGGTGCTCTATGTGGTCAGTCACGGCGACCGTGAGGCTATCGAGGTATTCGACGTGGCAAATACCCGGGGCGCGCCGTCGGTGACGTGGGCGGGATGCGTGATGGCCCCTGCCGGCGCCCAGCTGAATTCGGTGGCCGCTCTTGCGGATGGCCGTCTGATCGCCAGTGACTACAGCCACACGGTCCTGCCGGGACAGCCGCCCCTGGTCGCCCCCAACACCGGCGCGGTCTATCTGTGGAAGCCCGGCGGCACCTTTGAAAAGCTGCCTGGCACCGATCTGCCGCGCGCCAACGGCATTGAGGTCACGCCTGACGGCAAGTATTTCTTCGTCGCGGTCACCGGCACCAGCGCGATTATGCGTTACGAGCTGGCCGACACCACCAAGACGCCCTGGTCCAAGGTTCTGCCCTGGCGAACCGACAATGTGCGGTGGGGACCGGACGGCAAGCTGCTGCTGGCGGGACCCGGCGCCGATCCGGGCTGTACGCCAACCCCTCAGGCCCGATGTCCGATGGTCATTGGTGTCGGCGCACTGGATCCGGCAACCCTGACCGTGACCGACGTCAAGCGCGGACCGGCCGAGCCGGCGTTTCAGGGGCTGAGTTCAGCGCTGATCGTCGGCAACGAGCTGTGGCTGGGCTCATACATGTCCGACAAGGTAGCCTATGCGACCTTGGGTCGCTGAGGCCGGTGACAGCCTAACTTCACCATAGGAACACTTTTTAACAGACAGACAGTAATCCTTGGCCGAACCGGGCGTGATCTTGGGCCCTTTCTTGCAGGCGGGCTCAGGTGAAAACCCAAACTGAGCCATCGATGTCGAACTTGTCCCGAGTTGAAACGAAACCTGGCCGCGGCGGCACGCTGGACGTGTTGCGCTTTGCGGCTGCGTTCTTTGTTGTGCTGTTTCATTACGGCGGCGAGTCGCCCGTGCCGCTCGATCAACTGCATCCGATCTTTCTGCGCGGATACCTCGCCACCGATTTCTTCCTGATGCTGTCGGGTTATGTGCTGGCGCGCGCCTATGGCCGGTCGGTTGCCGACGGGCGCATCGGCCCGTTTGAATTTTTGGTGCGCCGGATCGCCCGCATCTGGCCCGCACACCTCATCGTCCTGTCGGCCATGGTCGTTCTGCTGCTAGCGACCAACATCGCCGGGCTGGAGCCGCACCATGCCGGTCGCTTCAACTGGGCTGACCTGGCGCCGCAAGTCTTTCTGGTTCAGGCCTGGGGCAATGTTGGCGGTTGGGGCTGGAACATTCCCACCTGGTCGTTGTCGGCTCTGCTGTTCTGCTACGCGGTGTTTCCGGGTCTGTGGAAGGTATTGGGCCGCTTCAGTTTGCCAGCCGCAATACTGACCGCTCTGGCCCTTGTGGGTTTGGTCGATGCCGCCGCTCACCTGGTTCTGGGACGCGGCCTCTATGATCTGCCTTTCAATCTGGGTGTTGTGCGAGCCTTGCCGCTGTTTCTGGGTGGCATGGTCATCGCCCGCTGGACAGAACAGGCGCCGCTCTCAAGAGCGATCGCCGTCCCTTGCGGACTGATCGCCGGCGTGGCGCTTGTCGCCCTGCAGTTCGCCGGCCGCCACGATGCCGGTAGCGTCGCCCTGATTGCCATGATCATGCTGTGCGCCGGATCGGTCCCGGTTGTGCGACCGATTCCGCTGGCCGAGGCCGCAGGCAAGCTGTCGTTCTCGCTGTTCATCACTCACCTGCTGGTCTCCATCGTCTGGTTCGGCGTGCTGCACCAGGCTAACGAAGGCGTCATCCCGGTGTGGATGCGGTGGGGTTTGTGGGCAGGCGCGCTGCCGGCCGCTCTGATCGTGGCCCTGGTATTTGATCGTTTTATCGACCAGCCCGTTCAGGCGCGCGTTGCGCCACTGCTGAAGAGCTGGTTCAGGCCGCGTCCAGGCCGATATCAAGCACCGGCGCCGAGTGCGTAAGCGCCCCGACTGAAATCACGTCCACGCCAGTGCGGGCGATCGCCGCCACGGTCTGTAGATTGACCCCGCCCGAGGCCTCTAGGGCCACCTTGCCGGCGTTGCGGCGGACGGCTTCAGCCATGTCATCCAAGTCGAAATTATCGAGCATGATGACGTCGGGGGCAAATGTCAGAGCCTCATCGAACTGTTCAAGCGTGTCGACCTCGATCTCGATCTTCATCATGTGGCCGACGTGGGCTCGGGCGCGCTCCAGCGCTTCGCCCACGCCTCCGCAGGCGGCGATGTGGTTGTCCTTGATCAGGATGGCGTCATCCAGGCCGAAACGGTGATTGACCCCGCCGCCGCAACGCACGGCGTACTTCTCCAATGCCCGCAGGCCTGGCGTGGTCTTGCGGGTGTCGGTGATACGGGCCTTCGTGCCGCGGACGGCAAAGACATAAGCGCCGGTCAGTGTAGCGACGCCGGACATCCGGCCCAGCAGATTGAGCGCTGTCCGTTCGGCGGTCAGGATCGCGCCGGCGCGGCCTTCGACGCGGGCCAGTACCGAGCCGGGGCCGATGACGTCGCCGTCCCGGGCTTCGAACGAGATAACGGCGTCCGGGTCCATGGCGCTGATGGCCAGACGCACGCAAGACAGGCCGGAAACCACACCGTTCTGGCGCGAGATGAAGGTCACGGACATCCGCGCCTGCAGATCAATGCAGGCGGCGACGGTGACGTCGCCGGCGCGGCCGAGGTCTTCCGCCAGGGCGGCGCGAACGATCGGCTCGACAAGGTTGTCGGGCAGTTCCAGGCTCATGCGGCGACCCCCGCGGATTGTTGGACCAGATTGATAAGGGTCCGGCGAGAAGGGGACGACAGGTTCGGAAAGTCGGCGCGATAGTGCCCGCCGCGGCTCTCCTGCCGGGCCAGGGCGGCCGAGGCGATCAGGCGGGCGGCGACCAGCGGCAGGGCGCGGCTATGTTCAGCTTCGAGGTCGTCAATTACCACGATCAGGCGAGACAGGCCTTCGGCGTCACGGATGACGCCGGCGTCCCGGCTCAAGGCTTCGCGCAGGGTCGCCATGGCCGCCGGAGGCAAGGTCGAGACGGGGGCCGCGGGCAGGGGAGCCGTGCCGGGGTCGGCGACCTCGCGGGCGGCTTCACCGGCCAACTGACCGCAGACGGCGGCTTCGAGCAGCGAGTTGGACGCCAGCCGGTTGGCGCCGTGAAGACCGGTTGAGGCGCACTCTCCCGCCGCGAACAGACCGGGCAGGGAGGTCCTGCCGTGCACGTCGGCGGCAATCCCGCCCATGTGGTAGTGGACGGCCGGCGCCACCGGAATGGGTTGCTTGCGCGGGTCGATAGCGGCGGCCATGCAGGCGGCGAACACTGCGGGGAAGCGTTGCGGAAAGTCCTTGCCTACAGCCTCACGAGCATCGAGAAAGGCGCCCAGGCCATCAATCCGCTGGCGGTGGATGGCTCTGGCGACGATATCACGAGGCGCCAGCTCGGTCTTGGCGTGGTAGGCGGACATGAAGGCGTGGCCGGTCTTGTCGATCAGTTTGGCACCAACGCCCCGCAAGGTCTCTGTAGCCAGAGGCGCGGGATCGGCCCCGACATCGATGGCGGTCGGATGGAACTGGACGAACTCGGGATCGGCGATATCCGCGCCGGCCAGGGCGGCGGCGGCCAGACCCTCGCCGCGCAACTCGCGCGGATTGGTCGTGACGGCATAGAGCCCTCCCAGACCGCCGGTCGCCAGGATCGTCGCCGGCGCGACGAATTCGGTCAGGCCCGCAGCCGTTTCGGCCAATACGCCGCGAACCCGGCCCGAGGCGTCCTTGAGCAGGGCCTTGAGGGAAACACCGGTGCGAATCTCGATCAGGGGATCAGCCATAGCGGCGGCGACCATGGCCTCCATGATCGCCTGGCCGGCACCATCGCCCTGGACGCGGGCCACGCGAGGAAAGGTGTGGGCGGCTTCAAGATTAAGCGCGTAATGGCCCTTGTTGTCGCGATCGAAGGGCGCTCCAAAGGCGGCAAGGCGGTCGACGGCGGCGACGCCCCGGCGGGTGATGTCGTCAGCGACGGACGCCGTAACCAAACCCGCGCCAGCCGAGACGGTGTCGGCGGCGTGGATCGAGGCGTGATCGTTCGGCGCCAGAGCCGCGGCCACCCCGCCCTGGGCCCAGGCCGAGCTGGAGCCCTTGAACAGCGGTTGAGCGGCGAGGACCAGCGCCTTTCGCGGCGCGCAGGCCAGAGCCGCCGACAGACCGGCAAGCCCGGCCCCGACGATCAGGACGCCGTCGTGGTTGATCCGCTGGATCATGGTCGTCAGATCAGTTCGACATCGACGTGATGGCGGGCCTTGACCAGATCGTAGCGCGCGGGCGTGACGGGCGGCGGCATATCGATCATGCGCTGTACAGCGGCGCGAGCGCGGCTGGCGATGACGGGGTCGACTGTTACCTCGAACTGCTCGTTGACCAGGGCGTCGCGGATGTTTTCCAGGCTGATCCGCTTCATGTGCGGGCACAGGTTGCACGGGCGCACGAACTCGGTGTCCGGCGCGTCAGCTGCGACGTTGTCGGCCATGGAGCACTCGGTGATCATCACCACGCGCCTGGGTTTGCGGGTCATGACGTAGTTGGACATGGCCGCTGTCGAGCCGGCGAAATCGACGGCTTCCAGCACCTCGGGCGGGCACTCGGGGTGGGCCAGGATCTCGGCGTCGGGCCAGGCTTCACGCAGGTCGGCTATGTCGGCGACAGTGAAGCGCTCATGGACCTCGCAGCGGCCCTTCCAGCTGATGATCTTCACCGCAGTCTGGCGTGCGACGTTGCGAGCTAGGAACTCGTCCGGCAGCATGATGACGCGATCAACGCCCCAGGTTTTCGCCGCCCATTCCACCACCTGAACAGCGTTTGCGCTGGTGCAGCAGATATCGCTTTCGGCCTTCACGTCTGCCGAGGTGTTGACATAGGTGACGACCGGCAGACCCGGGTAGCGCTGCTTGATCAGGCGCACGTCGGGGCCCGTGATCGAGGCGGCCAGCGAGCAGCCGGCGCGCAGGTCAGGGATCAGCACCTTTTTGTCAGGGCACAGGATTTTCGAGGTCTCGGCCATGAAGTGCACGCCGGCCTGAACGATAATTTTCGCATCCGAACGCGCAGCCTCGCGGGCCAGGCCCAGGCTGTCGCCCACGAAGTCACCGACACCGTGGAAGATTTCCGGAGTCATGTAGTTGTGCGCCAGGACGACGGCGTTCTTTTCGGCCTTAAGGGCGTTGATCTCAGCGATCAGTGGGGCCTGAAGCCGCCATTCGATGGGCGTCACGCTGCCTTTCAGCTTTTCCCAAAGGCCGGCCATGGCGCTGTCGCGCTCGATGATCGATCCCTGCGGGGCAAATCCGTCCGCCATGTCCGCCCTCCATTATGCTCATAATGAGCATTTAGGGGTTTCAGAAAAACTCCGGACCTATAAGCGGTGCCGGCGCCCACTTATGCTGAAACTGAGCATAACCTGGAAGGTTATATACGCCTTCATGGCAGAAAAATAAAGAGAGGTGTTGGGCAGCAACTCCGAGCGAAGGCTTTGCGCCTGAAAATCGCGAGGATCGTCTGTTATATCCTTGATGCGCTGATCTTTGTCGGCGTTGCCTTTGGCGTGGTTGGAACCATGTTTTCCAGCCGACCAGTTCTTTGGGAAAACACTTACGGCCTGCCCGTCAGGACCTATGAGGCTCTTGGCGGTTCCATTGGAATTGCGGTGGCCGGTTTCATCTGGTGATGGGCTGCGACTGCGGAACGCTGTCAAGAAATTCAGATCTTCGCGCTGACTGGTGTCATGATTTCGCCGAAGATTTGAAATGGGCTAACAGCGTATCGAGAAGCGTCGCCGGACTGCCTGTAAGGACTTGGCCCGGCGCGATTGAACGCCTAGAGGACAAACGCGGCGCGGAATGACCCCATTTCTGCCCTCGCGGGAACGGCGCAGCCGCCGCGACGTTCAAGCAAACGGTGAGGTCGAGTTTCTGTTCCAGGTGCTGCGCGACATGCTTGCGACCTTGTTCGCCCGCCGGGAGTCCGGGGCGGGCGGAGCGGTCTTGCGTATGTCGCGCCCTGGCGCCTACCCCGCTCTGGCGATTGTCGAGAGCGTTCTTGTCCTGGCGCTGGCGCTTTCCACCCTTTCGCTGTCGGGCGTTGCGCCAGGCGGTGCGATTCCCGTCCCGCGTGAACCCAAACGTGCCGAACTCGCCCGTCATTTTTCGCCGCTGGAGCTGACTCGGATTTCGATGGGGATGAGCCGCTACGCCGCCCTCACTGCCGATCGCATCGGCCGTGGCGCGCAAGGCTGGACACCGACCGGCGTAATCGGTTGGGGTGTCTATGATCTGACACCCCCAGCGCTGGTCCGTCATCAGCTGACCTACGACGAGGCGCGGGCGTTCAATGCGCTCATTCCCGTTTCGCCGGCGAAGATCGCCCCAATGACCGCATTTTCGTTGAAAGTCGGCACAGACGACTACACGCGGGCGCTCGAATGCCTGACCCAGGCGATTTACTACGAAGCGGGCTATGAAAGCGGCGAAGGTGAAGAGGCTGTCGCCCAGGTCATTCTGAACCGGCTGAAACATCCCGCCTATCCAAAGACCGTTTGTGGCGTGGTCTATCAGGGCTCGTCCCTGACCACGGGCTGCCAGTTCTCGTTTACATGCGATGGTTCACTCGCTCGCGCACCAAACGAGGCGGCCTGGCTCAGATGTCGCCAGGTGGCGGCGCAGGCGTTGAGCGGCTTTGTCTACGCGCCTGTCGGCACCGCGACCCACTATCACGCCGACTATGTCTTTCCGTACTGGGCCATCACCCTGGTCAAGCTGAAGCAAATCGGCGCCCACATCTTTTATCGCATGACAGGGCCGCCGGGCTCGCTGTCGGGCTTTACAGGCCAATATGCGGGCAATGAGGCAATCCTGTCGTCGGCCATTCTGACCGGGGGCGACGCACGTACGCCAGATGCGCCATCGGCAATCGTGTCGGCTCCCGAAGCAAGGCCGCCCGAGCCCAAGCTGGTGACCCTGACCATTGGCGGAGAGACACGAACCTACGCCATCTCGCCGACCGCTGCACCGCCGCCCTTGCCGGACACGGTCGCCGTCGATCTTGGTGATCGGGGCAGGGTCACTCCGCCGGTGGGCGCTGTGGTGACCGGTACGATCATGCCGTCGCGGCGCATGCCGACACCGGAGGAGATTCGGGACATCAACGAGAAGATTCGTCAGCGTCAAATGCAGCAAGCCGGCGTGGTTACGGCCCCACCAACGACAACGGCGCCCTGACTACCAGACGCCGATCTTTTCGGCCTGGGCGTGTGAGAGCGTTTGACCGGCTTTTGCGTGGTCCTGATCTGCCAGGAACCGGACGGCTTCAAGAGCTGCCATGCAGCCCATTCCCGCCGCGGTGACGGCCTGGCGATAGACGTCGTCGGTAACGTCGCCCGCCGCAAAGACGCCGGGCACGGCTGTGCCAGTCGTTCCGGGGGTGACTTTCAGATAGCCGCTTTCGCTCATCTCCAGTTGACCGCGGAACAGCTCTGAGGCCGGCGCATGGCCGATGGCGATAAACACCCCGTCAGCTGAGATGTGATCAGTCTCGCCGGTGACAAGATTTTTCAGGCGCGCGCCCGTGACGCCGGGCGGGGCTTGATCGCCGGTGATCTCTTCGATGGCGGTGTTCCAGATGACCTGGATTTTGGGGTGGGCGAACAGGCGCTCCTGCAGGATGCGCTCGGCCCGCAATTCGTCGCGACGATGGATCAGTGTAACCTTGGTCGCGTGGTTGGTCAGATAGAGCGCCTCTTCGATCGCGGTATTGCCGCCGCCGATGACCAGCACTTCCTTGCCCCGATAGAAAAAACCGTCGCAGGTGGCACAGGCCGAGACGCCGAAACCCTGGAGCGCCTGTTCCGACGGCAGGCCCAGCCACTTGGCCTGGGCGCCGGTGGCGATGATCACGGTCTCGGCGTCCAACACGCCGCCGCTGTCCAGAGTCAGACGGAAGGGGCGGACGGACAGATCAACTGCGGTGACGATGTCTTCGACGATTTCGGTCCCGACTTGTTCGGCCTGGGCGCGCATCTGTTCCATCAGCCAGGGCCCCTGAATGACGTCGGCAAAGCCGGGGTAGTTTTCGACGTCGGTGGTGATCATCAACTGGCCGCCGGGCTGGATGCCGGCGATCATCACCGGGGCCAGCATGGCGCGGGCGGCATAGATGGCGGCGGTGTAACCGGCGGGACCAGCGCCGACGATGGCGCAACGAACGAGACGTGGGGCGGATGCGGACATGCCTGCTATGTAGGCGAGATTCCCGGCAAAGCGAAGATTACCCGTCGCCTCATCCCCAGGGATTTCTCTAACGGCCTCATCAGCATGACTGTTCGCATCGACGACCCTGACGATCCGCGCATCGCCGCTTACCGGCAGGTGCGCGAGCGCGATCTTGTGGGCCGGGACGGATTCTTTATCGCCGAGGGTGAAGTGGTGCTGACCAAGCTCCTGGGATCGCGCCTGTGCCGTACGGTCTCGATCCTCATCGCGGATGATCGCGTCGAGCGGCTGGCGCCGTTGCTGGCGAGGGCGCCGCACGATACGCCGGTCTATATTGCCGGCCAGCCGGTGATCGACGCCATAGCCGGCTTTCACCTGCATCGCGGCATTCTGGCTCTCGGCGAAGCGGTAAGCCGGCCGACGGTGGATGATCTGCTGGCGGGCATGCCCGAGCGGGCGCTGATCGTCGGTCTGCAGGGTATTGGCAATCACGACAACATGGGTGGGTTGTTCCGCAATGCCACGGCATTCGGGGCGAATGGCGTGATCCTTTTTTCGGACTGCTGTGATCCATTCTACCGCAAGGCTATCAGGGTATCGGTCGGAGCCAGCCTGCTGACCCCGTTCGCCAAGGCCCAGGCGGGTGAGGATGTTGTCGGCCGTCTGACGAGCGCGGGTTTCGAGGTGTTCGCCCTGTCGCCATCGGGAAGCATCACGCTTGATGAACTGGCCCGGCCAGCGCGAGTGGCGGTGCTGTTCGGATCCGAGGGGCCAGGATTGCCAGCCTCGGTGCTGGACCGCGTGACCAGCGTGCGCATTCCCATGGCCGGCGATTTCGACAGCCTGAACGTCGCCACCTCCAGCGGCATCATCCTGCAGCGCCTGGCGAACGCCTAGTCGAGGAGCAGGTCGAAGGGCGCGCCCTCTTCGGCGCTTTCACCGCGACCGATGTGAGCGATGGCCCGGCTCATGGCCCCATCGCGCCGCAGAGCAGCATCGGCCAACTCGATCATCAGCCGGTTGGGCGTCGCGGTCGGCGAAGCGGCGCGCAATCGCTTGGCCAGCAGGCCTTCCCGGCCTGGACCGAAGCGGTCGCAGGCCAGGATATAGGCTGCTGCCGTCGAGCGGCTGATCCCTGCCCAGCAGTGAATCAGCATGGGGGCGTCGCGGTCCCAGCCGCGCCCGAAAGCCAGCAATTCATCGATGTGCGTCGCCTCGGGAAGCAGCAGCCCATCGGCGGGCTCAATGATGTCGTTGAAGATCAGATGCAGGCGCCGGGGCGCTGCGGGGCCTTCGAAGAGGGGCGGGTCCAGAGTGGGGCCCAGCAGAGAGAGAACATGCGAGGGCGAACGCTCGGCCGCGAGGGTGACGACGTGGGGCAGGGGGCAGACGATGACGGTCATGAGCTTTCGACAGTGGCCGCCAATTCCTACATAAGAAAGGCGAGGCTTGTAAGTTTCGCCCAAATTTTGCTGAACTGCGGCCCTACAAGAAGTCCATCAGGAGGCAGACAATGTTTCGCAAGGCCACATCCATAGACCGGCGCTCGCTGTTGACGGCGGCCGCCGCCATTGCGCTGCCCATCGCCGCGGGATGTTCGCCGGCCAACGCACGCCGGTTGCCGGCCCCATCGCCAGCAGGCTTCACCGGGCCTGGTGCACCGCAAGTGGCCGTGCTTGCCGGCGGTTGTTTCTGGGGGGTCCAGGGTGTGTTCGCCCACGTAAAGGGCGTGACGAAATCGATGTCTGGATATGCAGGCGGCCGAGTCGCAAACCCGTCATACGAGCAGGTCAGCACCGGAACCACCGGCCATGCTGAGTCGGTTCAAATCACGTTCGATCCGAACCAGATTACCTACGGCCAGATTCTGCAAATCTTCTTCTCGGTGGCCACTGACCCCACGGAACTCAATCGCCAAGGGCCGGATGTCGGCACGCAGTATCGCAATGAAATTTTCTATACGACGCCCGAGCAGAAGCGCATCGCCGAGGCCTATATCGCCCAATTGGGGCAGGCCAAATTGTTCTCGCGGCCTATCGTCACCAAGGTCAGCCCGCTCGTCGTCTTCTACCCCGCGGAGGGCTATCACCAGGACTATCTCTTCCTCAATCCTGGACAGCCCTACATCGTCATCAATGACTTGCCAAAGGTCGAAGACCTGAAACTGTCCTACCCCAATGTATGGCGGGACCAGCCGATCCGGTGGGCTTCGCGCTAGGCGCAACGACTCAGACAGTTCAACCACCGGCGCCCTTTTGACCTGTCTCAATGCGGGGTCGGATTGACTGTCCCAATGTCTCCCAAGCTTCGGCAAAGGAGACTTCAATGAGTCGGACCGGGATGCAGATTTTTCTGGATGTAGCGCTGGCGATCGCCATTCTCCTCCTTGTTCTGATTGGCTTGAATGCGCGTGCGTTCGCCGCTGGGGGCGGACCTGTGGATGCCGGGCGGGTGATCGTGAGCGAGCATTGCAGCAGCTGTCACGCAATCGGCCCGGCTGGACAAAGCCCGAATGCCGCAGCCCCGCCCTTAAGAAAACTCGCCGAGCGATATCCCGACGCGGCCTTGACCGATGCTCTGGAGAAGGGCCTTCTGGACAACCATCCGGCGATGCCGACTTTTCGTTTCAGCCATGACGAGCTGACGGCAATCCTGGCCTATCTTCACTCCATTCAGGAAGTTCGGGGCGCGTGATCATGAAAACGCGCTTCCGTTCGGTTCCGTCGGGCGTGCTGACTGCGGTCATGATTGGGCTTGCGGGTTGTGCGACAAATTCACCGGATTCGTCTCAGGCCCCGAACCCCGTCGGCGGCGCGGTCGAGCAGCCCTTCCGGGATCTCAACATGGTGCATGATCAGGTCCCACCCATCCTGTGGCGGGCCGTTCTGTCGCCCTATGATCGTAGCGGCCTGGACGGTTGCCCCGCCCTGCTGGCCGAGATCGCGGCGCTGGACGTCGTTTTGGGAGCAGATATCGATGCCAAGTCCCCCCAGGAAAATTCCGGTGGGGAAGAAATCATTTCCGATGCGCTCCAGGGCGTGATCGGCCTGCCATTTCGCGGGATCGTCCGCCGCCTGTCCGGCGCCAACGACCGTGAAGACGCCAGACTTCGGGCGATCCTGGCGGGGATGGTCCGACGCGGTCACCTCAAGGGACTGGCCGCTGAGCGGGGGTGCGCGCTTCCCGCGCCCGTGAACAGCGCCGGCTGAGGCCGAAGGCTATCGCCAGAACCGGCCCGCTGCCTTTAACCGGTCGAACGCTTTTTTGGCGGCCTTGACGGAGGGCCGGATTTCGCCTTGGCGCTCGGCGATGATCTGTCGTGCTGCGATCGCGATATCCAACGGCTGACCCCAAACCAGATCAAACGCCATCTGTTCGGCGACAGTTATGTCATTCAACTGTCCCAAATAGTCCTGAATGTCAGTGACTGACGAAAGCAGGCGGCGCTGTCGCCCTGCATGTCGCCCGCCGAACAGCGGTGTGAAGAATTCGGCGGCATAGCGCAACTTTTTCGCCCGGATCCGCAGCTTGTGCAGATCTTCAGCATCAAGCGAAGCCATGTGCCGCCCTGTCTTGAGCACGCGAGCCCGAAGTCTGTCCAATTGCATTGCGGCAAAGTGAGTGGCGGATGGCTGCCGAAGCGTCACCACCTGACCGCCGTGGACCCAGGCGCCCGCATCAAGCCACGCCTCCGTTCCTGACATCAGGGTGCGGAAGCGATGTGATCTCACGGTTCTGCGAACCTTGGCATAGGCATCAGCCCGGGCGGCCAGCAGGCGTGCGCCCAGTCTGGCGCAGGCGTCCTGGTCCGGGCATGCGGCGTGCGCGACGTAGAAGGTGTCCCTGATGAATATGTCCAGGTCGCGGGCCGTATCCAGCGCCTGCGCCAGCCAGCGGGTTTCAACGCTGATGGCCTCAAGATCAGCGTCCTGCGCGAGGGGCCTGAACAGGATCAGCGCCGCGCGTAGGCGACGAAGTCCGACACGGGTCTGGTGCAGCGCCCGCATGCTGTCACGGGTGCGGAGGAGTTCGGCGTTGGCGATGATCTGTTCAAGACAGGCCTTGCCGATTTTCTGGAAGGCCCGGGCGGCGGTATCGCCCGGACTCAGATCCGTCGGGCAGGCCGCGATCGCTCGAATTTGGCGTTCAGCGTCAGGCGCGTCCATGTTTGTCACCTGCCAGGATCGCCAAGCGGTAGCGCGCAAGTTGTCGCGCGGTCAAGGCGCGCGCCGCGGACCAGGATCCTCTGTTCGGATGACAGCCTACCAGTAGCGGGCCAATGAGACGCGGCTTTCCGTGACGTCTGAGCCCGAAAGGCGCTGGTAGTCCAGACCGGCGCGAACATCCCAGCCCGGTGATGCGCCAAACCGCACCTGTACGCGCGCCCAGGTTCTGGAATCTTCCGCCTTGTCCATCTCTTTCCAGACGCCGCCTTCGACACTCGCTCGCCACGTGCGGCTTGATCCGAACAGGACGCCGGCCGAAGGGCCCGCCTGCAGATTGCTGCCCGTATAGTTCGCACCATCGACCCGGCCGTTGAGATAAGCATAGGCCGCAGCGTTCGGCCCCAGGGACGCCGCCTTGCCCCACCCGCCTTCTGCAAACAGTTCCAGACAGCGTAGGCAGGACAGGTCTCGTTGCTCGGCGCCCATGCGCCGCCGCCAGGCCGAACCTGGCGCTCCGGCATTCAGGTTGGTGGCGCGGAAGACTTCGAACGTATCAAGGCTCAGCCGGTTCTGGGCGTAGTCCAGGCGGATATCAAACAGGCTGACCTCGGAGCCGGGCGCAGCGCCGGGCGCAAAGGTCAGCAAGTCATTCTGGGCGGGCCGAAACCGGATCTCCCATCGTTCCCCCATCGCCGAACTCGATCGCCAGGACGTCTGGATCATGGAGGGTCTTTGTCCCTCGTGCGGCTGGGCGACGGGCTCAACCGGCCCGCCCGCGCCGGTTGCAACGCGGCTGATATGGCGGACCAGGGACGGCTGGCCCGCCCGCTCGCGCGTCAGCTGGTTGAACAGGTCGATTGGCGCGACCCAGACTTTCGACGGGGGGGAGAGCGGCCGATCGACGACCAGGTTTAGAAGCTCGATGATCCCGGCCGCACAGTTCTCGGTCATGAAGTAATAGCGACTGTGGGTCCGCAGGACTTCCCAGGTGTGTGCAACCAGATAGGCGGTCTGTACGGGCGAGAGATCAAGCTCGCATTCCCAGATGTTCCGGTTCTGTTCGCCGGCGTACCTCTGTTCCTGCGCCAGGAGGGTGGCGTAGGACGACTGGTAGCCCCCGACCAGACCGAGAAACACGACCTTGACGCCCATGTCGCCTGATGGCGCATCGGCGATGAAGCTGAAGGTCCGGTCTGACATCGAACGCGCTTCGGCCGTATCACCCGCTGTGTTCAGCTTGAGCAGCACATGGCCGTAGTTGGACGCGGCGTTGTCCATGGATGCCGAAGCATAGCCAAGACTGGCCCCGGTGATCGATGCCGGGCCTCGCCATGCGTCATAGGATGGGCATGCGATCGGCTGCACGTCGGTATCAGTCCAGCCAAGACGCTCGCGTAGCTAGGCCAGGCGAGCCGGAAAGCGGCAGCGCGCATCCTGGTCGGGATTTCCCGCCGCCGGCGCACGAAATGCGGCGATTGTCGCCGCCAGCTCGGCCTTCGGATCCTGTGCGCCCTGGGGTGACAGGAAGAATTCCGGGGTGAGGATTTCGCTGCGCGCTGCGCCCGGCAGAAAATGCGGGTCGTGATAGTGCAGCAGCTTAAGCCAGAAGGGATCGGCCGCGAGCTGGTCGATCCAGGGCGGGATGGTTTGGCCATGCGCGCCGGTTGCCACGAGAAGCCAGATCGCAGACATGGCCGCAAAGCAGCGGACTGCGCGCCGGGCGAAGTCAATTTTCCGGGCTTCCCATCGATGCCACGCATGGACCATCAATCTCGCCCCCACCCCTCAAGCGGACGGGGAACTATGTGGTTGAAAATTGAAAGATACAACGGTCAGGCTTGGAGACCCGGACCGCGAGGCGATCAAAGCCTCACTGGTGGGCGATCCGCCAGTTCTCGTTTGCGCCGCCCACTGGCGGTTTGCCGGGCAGATCGCGCGAGAAATAGTAGAGGGGCTTGTTCTTGTAGACCCACTGACGCTTTCCATCTTCGCGGACGATGATGGTCCAGTCGCCGCCGGGCTGGGCGTCAGAGCCGGCGACCATGGGCGGCCAGGCCCGCGCGCATTGCCCGACGCAGTGGCTCATCCCGCGCATGGTGTCCATGTCGTAGGTGTAGAGCGCCCGGCCGGTTGGGTCGGTCAGAACACCGTCGGTGATCTTGATGTCCGAGGGCACATTCTGGGCGCTGGCCATGGTGGCCGTCATCGCCAAGGCGAAGAAAGCGGCGACAAAAGCAGAATTGCGCATAAAAAGCCTTTCGAAGGTCTGGCGTCCAGGAAACCTAGGTAAGCCCCCATCAAGCCAATTCAAAGGCCTTTTGCGGCGGCGCTTCAGGCGGCGATCCCGAACAGGGCGCCGATTCCCGCTGTAACGGCCAGCGCAACAGAGCCCCAGAAGACCACGCGCACGACGGGTCTGAAGATCGCGGCACCGCCCGTTTTGGCCCCAACTGCGCCGAGGGCGGCAAGGGAGAACAACGATGCGATGGACACTGCAGGGATCAGCGCCGTCGCCGGAGCCAGGAAGACCACCAGCAGGGGAAGGGCGGCGCCGACGGTAAAGGTGGCGGCCGACGTCAGGGCAGCCTGGGTCGGTCGGGCGGTGGTGATTTCTGAAATACCGAGCTCGTCGCGTGCGTGGGTTCCCAGCGCATCCCTGGCCGTCATCTGAACCGCGACCTGACGGGCCAGGTCAGGCTCAAGGCCACGAGCAACATAGATCGCCGTCAGTTCGTTTTCCTCTGAGGCCGGGTCGGTTTCCAGCTCACGCGTCTCGCGGGCAAGATCGGCTTTCTCGGTATCGGATTGCGAACTGACCGAGACATACTCCCCGGCCGCCATCGACATGGCGCCGGCGACAAGGCCCGCCACACCGGCGACCATTATGGCCTGCTTTCCGGTTCCGGCCGCAGTCACCCCGACCAGAAGGCTCGCGGTCGAGACGATCCCGTCATTGGCGCCCATGACCCCGGCCCGCATCCAGCCGATGCGGGAGACCTGGTGGCGTTCGAGGTGCCTGGGAGCCATCGTCAGTTCACGCCCCGGCCAACGCCGGCCCAATAGGGCTCGCGCAGCACGCGTTTGAGGATCTTGCCTGTGGGATTGCGGGGCAGGGCGTCCATGAAGTCCACCGTCTTGGGACACTTGTAGTGGGCCATACGCTCGCGCATCCAGGCTATGATCTGGGCCGGCTCGCCCTCAACGCCCGGCTTTCTGACCACACAGGCCTTGACCGCTTCGCCCCACTTTTCGTCTGGAACGCCGATCACGGCGCAGTCGGCGACGCAAGGGTGGTTCATCAGCACGTTCTCGATCTCGGCCGGATAGATGTTCTCGCCGCCCGAAATGATCATGTCCTTGATGCGATCATTGATGAACAGATAGCCGTCCTTGATGTAACCGCCGTCGCCGCTGCGGAACCAGCCGCCGTTGGCATTGCGCCCTTCAGGGAAGGCCTCTGCGGTCGCCTTGGGGTTGCGCCAGTATTCTCTGAAATTGCGAATGGCCTCAATCCAGACCTCTCCGACCTCTCCCTCGGGCGCGTCTTCCAGGGTGACCGGTTCGACGATGCGCAGGCGCGATCCGCCAACCACCCTGCCGGCCGAGCGCATCTGTTCGCCCTTGTGATCCTCGGGATAGAGGAAGGTGACCGGACCCGAGGTCTCGGTCAGGCCGTAGATCTGCATGAAGTCGCAGCCAAAGATGCGCATGGCGTCCTGCAGCACGCGTTCGCTGATGGGCGAGCCGCCGTAGGCGATCAGCTTTAGGGTCCTGTAGTCGCCGGTCGGTGCGGCAGGGGATTCCAGTAGAAACAACAGGATGCCCGGCACCAGGAATGAGTGGGTGATGCCATGCCGGCCAATGCTGTCAATGAAGGCACCCGGATCGAAATCGGAATAGCAGCTGGCCTGGCAGCCCATGTAGAGCGTCTGCAGGAGCTGGGTCATGCCGGCGACGTGGAAGGTCGGCAGGGGAATGCCGACCACGGACGAGGAATCCATCTTCCAGCCCTCGCCGACCACCTGACAGGTGGATAGCAGGTTGCGGTGGCTGAGCACGACACCCTTGGGCAGGCCGGTTGTGCCGGAAGAATAGAGCTGCAGGGCCGCATCGTCGGGGTCTGCGACATGAGCCGTGAACCGGTCGCCGTGGCTGCTGTACCAGTCTGCCAGGGTCGGAAGGCCGCCAGCAGCCTTGTCGGTGCAAACAATCTGCTTGACGTCCGGGAGCGGCAAGGCGGCGCCGCCAGGCAGAAACTGGTCAAGGAAGGCAGCATCCACCATAAGCAGCTTGGCTTGGCCGTGGCTAACGATGAATTGCACCTCTGCCGGGGCCAGACGCCAGTTGACCGGCATGCAGACGGCCCCGACCTTGATCGCCGCAACGGTCATCAGCAGGCACTCGGTGTGGTGCTTGGTCAGGCAGCCGACGCGGTCTCCCGGAGCCACGCCAAGGGCCGTCATGGCATTGGCCATCCGGTTTGTGATCCGGTCCACGTCGGCGAAGGTCAGCATGACCTCGCCCGTGCGATAGGCGGCCGCGTCCGGCTGGGTTTTCACCTGGCGAGCCAGGGTGTCGATCAAGGTGTGGTCGGTCATGACATTGAAACCCGGAATTTCCTCAAACATTGGTGTGGGCAAAGCCCTTGCAAGTCAGCTCTGCCTTGGCGAGGGTTTAAGCCGAACACGCCGGCCCAATACAAGGGCTTGCGTCCATGAGCCGCCCTTCGGCGTCCATCAGATCGTGAAGGTGATCACCCGACATGAATGCCAAACACCCTGCCAGCGGGAGCCCGATCGATTTTGACCATCGCTACCAGGGGCCTCACTACACCGATGGTCATCGCGCCTGGCGCGCGTCCCTGCGCCGTTTCGTCGAGGCTGAAATCATTCCCCATGTCGAGGACTGGGAAGAAGCGGGCGAATTTCCGAGGGAACTGTACGTCAAGGCGGCTGCTGTCGGCCTGATCGGCATGGGCTATCCAGCCGAGTACGGCGGCACGCCGGTGGAAGATCCGTTCTATTCCATCGTCACCAGCGAGGAACTGGCCCGCATCGGCGCGGGCGGGATCAACGCCAGTTTGATGGTCCACTCCATCGGCCTGCCGCCGGTGCTGGCGATTGGCTCCGACGCGATGAAGGCCCGTATCGCGCCCCAGGTGCTGTCCGGCGCCAAGATTCACGCCCTGGCCATTACCGAGCCGTCCGGAGGCTCGGACGTGGCCAATCTGAAGACCCGTGCGGTCCGCGATGGCGAAGACTATGTGGTCAACGGCTCAAAGATGTTCATCACCGGCGGCATGCGCGCCGACTTTTACACCGTTGCGGTGCGCACCGGTGGCGAAGGGGCAGGGGGCGTCTCGCTGTTGCTGATCGAGCGAGACCGGCCGGGCTTTACCCGCACGCCGCTGAAGAAACAGGGGTGGTGGTCGTCAGACACGGCCGCGTTGTTTTTCGACGATGTCCGGGTTCCGGCGGAGAACCTGATCGGCGCCGAAAACCAGGGGTTCGCCGGCATCATGCGCAACTTCAACAAGGAGCGGATCGGCATGGCGGCAGGCGCCATCGCCGCGGCCCGGGTCTGCTTCGAGGACGCCCTGTCCTGGGCGCGCGAGCGCCAGACCTTCGGCAAGCGCCTGGCCGATCACCAGGTCATCCGGCACAAGTTCGCCGAGATGGCTCGCCACATCGCCGCATCGCAGGCCTGGCTCGAACAGTGCGCCTTTCGGACCATGGCCGGCGAGACGCCAGTTGCCGATCTTTCCCTGCTCAAGGTCCAGGCGACCTTGGCCATGGAGTACTGCGCGCGCGAGGCGATGCAGATCCTCGGCGGCGCCGGTTACATGCGCGGCTGCCGGGTCGAGCGCATCTACCGCGAGGTGCGGGTCAACGCGATCGGCGGCGGCTCGGAAGAGATCATGCGCGATCTGGCCGCGCGTCAGTTGGGGATCTGATCAAACCCGTCTCAACGCATCGGCCGGACTCATCGATGCGGCACGCCAGGCGGGGTAAAATGATCCTATCGCACAGATGATAATCGAGGCGGCCACGGTCGGGATCAGAACGGTGAGGGTCGGCCGGAAGGTCAGAATGCCTTCAACATTGGGCAGGTGCTCAAAGACCACCGCGATCAGAAAAGACATCGGCACGCCGAACAGGCAGCCTCCCAGCCCGATCAGCAGGCCTTCAAATATGATTGAGGCCATTGTGCGCCAGCGCTTGGGCGTTTCACCGGGTGGCCGAATGAGCCCTTTTCGCCTATCTCGGGCCGATGAGCCTTACCGCCCACCGCTTTTCCGTCGCGCCCATGATGGACTGGACCGACCGGCATTGCCGGGCGTTTCACCGTGTCCTGACCAAACGGGCGCTGCTCTATACCGAGATGGTGACGACGGGCGCCGTACTGCATGGCCCGCGGGAGCGGTTGTTGGGCTATTCACCGTGTGAGCATCCCGTCGCCCTGCAGCTGGGCGGATCTGACCCGGCAGATCTGGCGGCGTCGGCGCAGATTGGCGCAGACCTGGGTTATGACGAGATAAACCTCAATGTCGGCTGCCCGTCTGATCGGGTGCAATCGGGCAGGTTCGGCGCCTGTCTGATGCTTGAACCAGACGTCGTCGCCGAGGGCATGGCGGCGATGATTTCCGCTGTTGCTGTTCCCGTGACCTTGAAGTGCCGGATCGGCGTCGATGACCAGGATCCGGAACAGAGCCTGTTCACCCTGGTCGATGCCTGTGCGGCGGCCGGGGTGAAGACGGTGATTGTCCACGCCCGCAAGGCCTGGCTGTCCGGCCTGTCACCGAAGGAGAACCGCGATGTTCCACCGCTCGACTATCCGCTGGTCTACCGACTGAAGGCTGAACGTCCGGACCTGACCATTGTCATCAACGGCGGAGTGGCGAGCCTTGCTGAAGCAGAAGAGCACCTGAGCCATGTCGATGGCGTCATGCTGGGCAGGGCGGCCTATCATGAGCCCGGAATTCTGGGACAGGTCGACCGACGGATTTTCGACCAGGGTGAAGACGTCGATGGGTTCGCAGCAGTCGAGGCCTATCTGCCCTATGTTGAAACCCAACTGGCCAACGGCGTCCACATGGCCGCCATGACCCGCCACATGCTGGGCCTGTTTCACGGCATGCGCGGGGCACGGGCCTGGCGGCGGATCATGACGGTCGAAGGCGTCAGCCCCGGCGCCGGGATCGAGGTGATCCAGCGCGCCCTGGACGCCGTGCGCCCCGACACCGTCGAAGCCGCCTAACGACCCGCTGGCGGTCCACCGCGGCCTGGCGCCCCCGGTGCGCCAGGGCCGCCGCGTCCCCCGCCACCGCCGCCGCCTGCGCGAGCCGGAGCGGCCGCCATCTCAGGCGTGATCACACCGACATTGGTGGTTTTGGAGACGGTGTTGAAGAACATGAACACCTTTTCGATGTTCCTGGCGCCCCTGCGGATCCAGAACTCGTGGTCCGAGCCGGGAGACTGCAGATAGATCACCTGACCGCCGACCGACTGAAGGTTCATCACCGAGCGGCGCGATGTGTCTGGCGAGACGATGGAATCCTTTTCGCCATGCATGATCAGCATGGGGATGTTTTTGACCTTCTGGGCCGCCTCGGCGTTGGCCAGGCCGTTGGCGCCGGACATGGGCGCAAGGCCTGCCCAGATGTCGCTGTGGGCGCCGCCCAGATAATAGGTGCCGGCTCCGCCCATTGAATGACCCGTCAGATAGATGCGGGCATTATCGATGTTGTACTTGCCGCGCACTGTGGCCAGCACGTTCATGGCGTCCATTTCCGAAAGCTCGCCGGTCACATAGGTCCTGCTCGTTCCCGGCTTGGTCTGGGCGGTCGGCACCGCCGCCATCGGGCGTGAGCCCCACCAGCCGCCCAGCGAAAAGCCCATGGGCGCAACGACAATATAGCCAAAGCGCTCGGCATTGTCGGTGGTGCCATCGAACAGGATCTGTTGCAGGGGGGTGATGTTCAGCCCGTGCAGGTCGACGATCAGGGGCGTGGGCCTGGAAGGATCGTAGGTGGAGGGGATGAACAGCGTATAGGGCATGTCCGCATTGGCTTCGTTGAGGTGATAGGTGCACTCGAGGATGCGCCTTTGCGAAGCGGTCAAGGCCGGCTGGGCCGACCGGGGAATGCCGTTGAAGCCTTTTGATATGTCAGGTGGGGTGACACCGGGCAGGGGCGAGCCATCGTGGTTAACGTTAGGGTCTCCCGCGCTCTCGGCGGCGTGGGCGGCGGTGAGGAACTGGCAGTTTTGTCCCGGCGCCAGCTGGGCGGCAGTCTTGCCAGCAACGCCAGCTGCAGCTTTCGGCGCGGCTTTGGTTGCGGCTCTTGGCGTCTGTGCGCCGGCCTGAACGGCCATAAGGCTCGCCGCGACAACGAGCAGTCCGTAACGAAGTTTCATGATGTCCCCCTTCGGTGGCGTCGGCATTTGTTCAAGCCGCTCGCCTTGCCGCCACTAGACGATACAAAAGCGTCCCGGGCAAGAATTGGGGTCGGAAGCCGCCGGTTCTTAAGGGTGCAGGATCAGCGACGACTGTGTCGCTTCAAATCGGTTGAGGCGCCCCAGATAGCTCATGCCCAGGAGGGATGCGTCCAGGCCGTTTTCGATAACGTAGGCTTCGACGTTGTCGACTTCGGCGCCGGCGATTGAAATGCTGGCCAGATTGATCCTGGCCGCCCGCGCCGGACCGTTGGCGGTGGTGACCTTGTAATCATAGGAAAGGCCGGCGGGTGTGAAGCCAAGGCGGCGCGCATCCTCAGGGCTGAGCGCCACGGCGGTGGCGCCGGTGTCGACCAGGAAGCGCACAGCGGACTCGTTGACTCGGGCCTCGGCCCAGAAATGGCCGTCGGGGCCCTTGGAAATCGAGGCGGCGGAGCCGGCGGAACGGGACTCTGACGAAGGCAGAACGGCCGATGCGGCCAGCAGAGCGTGATTCTTCTGGTCGAGGCGCACTTTGCTCAAATGCACGACCCCTTGAGCGGCCGCGACCGACGCCAGAACAGCCACGCTTGCGATAACGGCAATCCTCAACATCGCACACCCCGCCTTCGGCACATTATTGAGCCCTTCTGGACCCGAATTTGAGACCAAGTGTCGCCCAAAGGCGTTTGCAAGCCGTGAACGCGATTATGGCAGCCTGGAAGGGTCTATCTGCGACCGGCGCGAGGGAAGCGCTTCCATGATCGCTGCGCGTTCTTCAGCGGTGTATCGCTGCCATCGAACGATCTCGGGCAGGCTACGGAAGCAGCCCAGGCACAGCCGGCTGGGTCCGTCGACCACGCAGACCTTGATGCAGGGCGTCTCCACCAGCTTTTCCGGCTCGACATAGCTCATGAGCCTCATGTGACAATCCCATCGCGGCAAGGCAAGGTCCCGTTGATGGCTGTTGATCTGAAGATTTGGAGCGACGAGACAAGATGGCGCTCGGCGCGCGCCGACAAGGTCGCCTGGCTGATCGATTCCCAGGCCTATTTCTCCGCAGCCTATGACGCCCTGCTGAAGGCGCGGCGCTCGGTGCTGTTGCTGGGATGGGGGTTTGATCCCCGCACGCGCCTTTCGCCGGACGGCGGCGTTGATGGCGGCGAGTCGGACGAAATCGGCAAGGTGCTGCTGCGCCTGACCGAGCTTAATCCGAACCTCGACGTGCGCGTGCTCGTCTGGAAATCTTCATTGCCGATCAGCGCCACGCAGGAATTTTTTCCTCACCGGGCGCGCAAATGGTTCGAAGGCACTGGGGTCAAATTCCATCTGGATGATGCGGTGCCGATTGGCGCCTGCCATCACCAGAAGCTGCTGGTCATCGATGACGAGGTGGCCATAACCGGCGGCGGCGATTTCGCGACCGATCGCTGGGATTCAGTGGTGCACCGGGACGATGATGTTCGCCGGCTGCACCATGACCACAGCCATCACCCGCCCAGGCACGAAGTGATGGTCATGGTTGGCGGTCAGGCGGCGCGGGAGCTGGGCAATCTGGCGCGGGAACGCTGGGCCAGGGCCGTGGATGAAGTTTCGGCCGCCGGCCCGCCGTCCGATGGACCAAACCCCTGGCCGGGCAATGTGCGCAGCGACCTTGCTGGTATTGACGTCCACATCTCGCGCACCGAGCCCGCCTGGCGACATCATCCGGCCATCCGCGAAATCCGCCGCCTGACCCGTGACAGTCTGTTCGCCGCCAAAAAATTTATTTATCTGGAAAATCAATATTTCACCTCCCCGTTGGTTGCAGAGGCCCTGGCTGCACGCCTGTCTGAACCGTACGGGCCAGAAGTGGTTCTGATCACCACACTCCAGGCGCCGAGCTGGTTTGATCGTCTGACCATGGACCGGCTTAGATCGGTAATGATCCGCAGGCTGCATGAGGCCGATGTGTTCGGACGTTTTCGCGCCTACAGCCCGGTAACCTCAGGCGGCAAACCGATCATTGTGCATTCCAAAGTGACGATCATCGATGACGACATCGTGCGCATTGGCTCGGCCAATCTGAACAACCGGTCCTTCGGTTTCGACACCGAACTTGAGCTGGGACTGCAAGCAAAGAACGACGCCGAACGCGCTATAATCCGGCATCTCCGTGGATCCCTTGTCGGCCACTTCATGGCGCGAGACGCCGAAGCGGTTGAGCGCGCCATGGGGACGGACGACAGCCTGTCCCGGGCGATTGAGGCCCTGAACCGTCACGGCCGGCTTTTGCCGCTGTCTCCGACGTGGCTCAGTCCGCTCGCGCGCTTTATCGCCGATTTTCATCTGGGCGATCCCACTTCGCCGAAGGATTCCTTTCGACCCTTTATGCGCCGCCGTTTTCTGGACGAGCAGGTGCGCGAGATCGCCGCCGAGAGCGGCATGCTGCGATTCATCAACTCAGATCAAAATCCATGATCAGCGGCAGATGATCGGATGCAGTGCGAATTAGCGGGCTCTGCGGTGCGAAGAGAGCCGTGACAGTCACACCGGGCGTTACGAAAATGTGGTCGATTTCGAAAATCGCGAACCGCGACGGGAAGGTCGAGGTCACCTGTTTTGGGCCGTGAATAAGCGTACGGGCATCGCGCATCTTGCGGGCCAGGGCCTTGTAGGGACGAGAACCGATGGCGGCGTTGAAGTCGCCCAGCAGGATGCCTGGCTTTCGGAACCGCGGATGACCGGTCCAGGCCTCGCCCGCGATCGCGTTGGCCTGGTTTTCCTTTTCGCGCGCAACCAGACCCAGATGGGTGTTGATGATCTGAAGCTGGGTCCCGTCGACATCCACCGCCACCCACAGCGCGCCGCGTGGCTCGAGGATTCCAGACAGATAGCTGTGGCCCGGCAGGGGAGCGGCCTGCACCAGGCGCTCAGGATAGCGGGTCAGAATAGCATCGCCGTAGAGCTCCTCCTCGACCTTCATGGCGGGATGGAAATGCACGGCCATTTCCAGACCCAGGGCGATCTCGTGAGCCTGATCCACCATGTCGGTGCGGGTCCGTCGCACATCCAGTTCCTGCAAGGCGACGATGTCCGGCTCGAACGAGGCGATGACTTCGACAATGCGCTCGACATCAAGTTTTTTGTCGGTCCCGACGCAGCGATGGACGTTGTAGGTCAGGATGCGCGGCATGGACGTTGAATTCGATCCTCTAAGACACTCTGCCGATAGAGCATTGTTCCGCGGATGTTGACCCAACGACAATCTTTGCAAGGCGCCCCGCGGCGCCTATACAACGCACGACGATTCAAAAAGGCTACGGGAGCACACCGCGATGAACCTCGAATTCACAGCTGAGGACAACGCTTTTCGCGCGGAGATTCGCGCCTTTCTCGAAGAGAACTATCCCAAGGACATAACCGAGCGGCTTGGCGCTGGCGAGGAAGCGACCAAGGAAGACTACGTCCGCTGGCACAAGATCCTGGCGGCCAAGGGTTGGTCGGTAATCAGCTGGCCGGTTCAGTACGGCGGCACCGGCTGGACGCCGACACAAAAGTACATCTGGAACCAGGAAAACGCCCGCATCGACGCTTTGCCGCTGATATCGTTCGGCGTCGCCATGGTTGGGCCGGTGATCTACACCTTTGGCACGCCCGAACAGAAGGCCAAGTTCCTGCCGGGCATCGTCTCGGGCGATGTTTGGTGGTGCCAGGGTTATTCCGAGCCGGGCTCGGGCTCTGACCTGGCGTCTTTGCGCACCCGCGCGGTGCGCGAGGGTGACCACTACATCATCAACGGCCAAAAGACCTGGACCACCATGGCCCAGCACGCTGACTGGGGCTTCTTCCTGTGCCGTACCGATCCGGATGCGAAGAAGCAGGAAGGCATCAGTTTCATCCTGGTCGACATGAAGACGCCGGGCGTTACGGTCCGCCCGATCATCCTGCTGGATGGCGCCCACGAAGTGAACGACGTCTTCCTGGAAGACGTAAAGGTTCCGGTCGAAAACCGTGTCTTTGAGGAAAACAAGGGCTGGACGGCCGCCAAGTTCCTTTTGGCCCACGAACGCTCCGGCATTGCCGGCGTCGCACGCTCCAAGCGCGGTATCGACAAGATCCGCCAGATCGCGGGCACCGAATTCGCTGATGACGGTGGCAAACTGATCGACGATGCGAACTTCCGCCGCAAGGTCGCCGAGCTGGAGATCGACCTGACCGCGCTGGAATATACCGAACTGCGCAGCCTGGCGGGCGAAAACGCCGGCAAGGGACCCGGCCCGGAAACCTCGATCCTCAAGATCAAGGGCACCGAGATCCAGCAGCGAGTCACCGAACTGGCTCTTGAGGCAGTCGGCCACTATGGCGCGCCCTATTTCCGCGGCTTCCCGAACGACGGCGACAACGCCCATCCGATCGGCCCGGAATACGCTCACCACGCCGCGCCGCGTTATTTCAACGTCCGCAAGACCTCGATCTACGGCGGATCAAACGAGATTCAGCGCAACATCATCGCCAAGATGGTGCTTGGTCTCTAAGTCACAGAATTAAAAGAAAGATTCCCGGGAATGGATTTCGATTTCACCGAAGAACAGACGATGCTGCGCGACATGGTCGCCAGCTACCTGTCGGACAACTACAGCTTTGACGCCCGTCAGGGCGTTATCAAGTCGGGCTCTGGTTTCCGGCCCGCGGTTTGGACCGCCTTTGCCGAAGAGCTCGGCATTCTTGGTGCCTCGTTCTCCGAAGACCAGGGCGGTCTGGGCGGCGGCGCGATAGAAAACCTCGTGGTCATGGAACAGTTCGGCAAGGCGCTGGTGCTCGAGGACTATCTCGGCGCCGTGGTTGTGGCCGGCGGCTTCATTCGTCATTCCGGTTGGTCGGGCGGCCCGGCCCTGGCTGAACAGATCATCGCCGGATCAGCGATCCCGGCCTTCGCCTACGCCGAACCACAAGGCCGCTACAACTGGGCCGACTTGAAGACCACAGCTAAGAAGGATGGCGGCGCCTACGTCCTGAACGGTCACAAAGCTGTTGTTGTCGGTGGACCCAACGCGACGCATTTCATTGTCACCGCCCGCACTTCGGGCGGCCAGCGCGATGCGGCTGGAGTCTCGGTGTTCCTGGTCGACAAGTCCACCAAGGGCGTTGTCACCCGCGACTATCCCAACATCGACGGCCCCACCGCTTCGGAGGTTTATTTCGAGAACGTCTCGGTCCCCACTGCCAACCTGATCGGCCAAGAGGGCAAGGCCCTGCCGCTGGTGGAGCGGGTGATCGATGAAGCCACCGTGGCGTCCATGGCCGAGGCCTGCGGCGTCATGGAAAAACTCCATACCTTGACCATGGAATACACCCAGACTCGCAAGCAGTTCGGTCAGCCGATCGCCCAGTTCCAGGTGCTACAACACCGCATGGTCGACATGTTCATCCAGCTGCAGCAGTCGATCTCAATGACCTATATGGCCACGATGAAGATCGATTCCGAGGATGCGGTTGAGCGCGCCAAGGCCGTGGCGTCCGCCAAGGTCCAGGTCGCCAAGGCCTGCAAATTCGTCGGTGAAAACGCCATTCAGCTGCATGGCGGTATGGGCATGACCGAGGAAATGGCCGTCAGTCACTACTTCAAACGCGCGTCCTTGCTCCGCTACCTGTTCGGCGGTGAGGACCACCACATGGTCCGCTATGAGACCCTGTCCTTTGGAAAGGCCAAATGAGCATGATTGCCGCCATCGCTACCCTGCGCACCAAGGAAGGCACACAGGCCGACTTTGAGGCCGCCTTCGCCAAGCTTTCCGACGCGGTCCACGCCAATGAGCCGGGCAACAAGCTGTATCAGCTGACCCGCTCGACCGAGGCCGGTGTCTACAAGGTTCTGGAAATCTACGTCGACGCCGATGCGGTGCAGGCGCATCGGGATTCAGTCCACTTCAAGGAACTGGGTGCGGCGCTGGGGGCGTTCATGGCTGGCCGGGCCGAGGTGGAACGCCTGGAAGTCGTCTAGCCAGAACGCCGCCATGACCCCGGGTCACGGCGGCGTCCTTGATGCCTGACTAGCAGCCCTTGGCGCCGAACAGTTGCGAGACGCGGTTCAAGCGCTGGCTTTCATTCGAGGCCGTGGCCGGGGCAGCCGCTGCCGGACGTCCGTTGGCCACCGCCGTGCCGACCGCGTTGCTGGCGGCGTCGGTCGCGCTGGCGGCCGCCACAGCGCCAGCATACCCAAGACCAGGAATATTGCGGGCGATTTGACCGCGTGCGATGCCGCCCAGAGCGCCGCCCAGGGCGGCGCCACCGATGCGACGCCCGGTTCCGCCGCCGTTTGCGGCTTGCGCCTGGCGTTCGGTCTGGCTCTTGATCGTGGCGTTGAGGCTGTTCATTTCGGCGATCAGCTGTTCGCAGTTGAGCTGATTATCGGTGATCCGGAACACTTGGTAGACGCCGTTGGCGTCCTTGTCGGGTGCGGGCACCACCGGCGCCGATGGCACCTCGGCCGGCGCGGCCGGTTTTTCGCCGGCGGGCGCAGCGTCCGCGGTCGGCTTTTCAACCAGCGGCTTTTCCTGGGCGATGGCCGGGCCAGCGATCAGCAGGGCGGCGAGCAGGGCGATAGAACGACGATTCATGGATTTTCCTGACGTAAACGGGATGATGGGGCTTAGCCACGAGCCTTCTGAATTTCCGCGACGATGGCGGCATTCAAGCCCTGAAAGGCGGCTCTGGCTAAAGTTTCGTAGCGATCGGGCGAAACCTCGACGCCGTAGTATTTACTCTGGCGATAGAGGGAGCCCATGCCCAGGCGGGCAAACGTACTGCTGATCGCGGGATCATCTGACTTGTCGTCGATCTCGAACATCACGCCGAACGGCTCGTCGGTTCCGGCGCCGTCAGTGATCAAGCTTCCCCACGGACCGCTGCCCTTGCCGCGGCCGGTGGCGTAGCGGCCCTGCGCGCCGCCTGAGGCGATACGAAAGCGCAGTTCCGCTGATACCGAGGCCGAGCTGGTGTAGTTGCTGCGCCCGCTTGTTCCCAGGCGCTCGTAGTCGAGGGCCAGATAAGGCTGCAGAACGACGGCGTTGAGGCCGAAGGCGACGTCCGTCAGGGCGATGGCCGCGCCAGGGCCGGCAAGGCCGCTGTCCAGGGGATGGCCGGCATAGAGCGGCGCCGAGGCCGCGCCATAGACGTCCCAGTCATTCAGGCCCTTGTCCTTGGCGCCCAGGGCTCGAAGCCGCGCCATATCCGCATTGGCCAACAGTTCTGACTGGGGAACGACATCAACGCCGATGGCGACGAGACGGCGAACCAGATCGGCGCTGGCTTCCTCGGCCAGACGCGAAGCCATGTCATCCGTCACGCCGATCAGGATAGTCGACAGGGATGAAGCGCGCGGATTGATGTCGCTGCCGGTGCCGGCGGCCGACGCGCGGATGGAGCCATGCTGAACGATGGCCAGAGCATAGGTCGGAATGGCGATGCGCGGCTTGGCGGCGAACGCCCTGGCGTTGGTCACCTTAAGCGGAACGGTGAATGGCGAGGCCGTACGCGGCAAGGTCCGTAGAGAGGCCATGCTGACCACACCCCTGGTCTGGGCGGCGGCGTAACTTCCACCCACCGCCTGTTCGACCGCGAGGAATCCTGAGCGTTGGCCGGGCGCCCTGGCCGCCGACGCGGGCGGAGCCAGGACAGAGGCCGCCGATGCCGGCGCGCCCGAGGCCTTGGCAGCCGGTTTTGGCGGCGCCAGAATCCCGGCCAGAGGATCGACCTGTCCGTGGGCCGCCCCCATGCCGCCCAGCAGGCCGGTTATCAAGCAGATGCTCATCAGTCGAACGGAGCGTCGCACGTTCAATTCCCCAGATCCGATGCCTTGACACCTAATCAGTCCGGGTTTGCGCCGCATCCCCTGTTCGCGGGGGGCATGGAAACTTTTGCAGTTTTGAAGTCCGAGTTTGTTCCCCGAAATCAATGTCTAAGCGATCAGGTCCGGATTCCTTGATCCTGATCACCGACGGACGTTCTGGTGACCGTTACCGAACAACCTCAAGTGCTTTTACTGATCTTGAGGATCGACATGAAACGTAAGCTGATCGCCGCCGTCACGGGTTGCCTGCTAACCGGAGTTTTCGCCACCTCTGCTTTTTCGCAGGCCGCGCCTTCCCGCCAGCAAAAGCAGCAGAACAACGCCATGTCCAATATCCCGACCTGCGCGGCGTCGTTGGGCACGTTGTCGATCGTCAATGGCGACGATTCGCGCGGCTGGATGCAAAACAACCTGGCGCCGCCGGAAAAGCTGCTCCGGGTGATCATTCAAAGGTCGGGCTGTTTTACCCTGGTCGACAGGGCCGCCGGCCTGAACGCGGCGACCCAGGAGCGGAACCTGAACGCCAATCTCGGCCTGCAACGCGGCTCGAATGTCGGTCAGGGTCAGGTGCGCGCCGCCGACTATGTGCTGGTAGCTGAGGTCGCGGCGCAGGACCGGGACACCAGCGGCAACAATGCCGCCGCTACGCTGGGCGGCATACTGGGTGGTCGCGCCGGCACCATCGCCGGAGGCATCCAGACCCGCAAGCTGGAAGCCCAGACCGTTCTGTCGCTGTCCAATGTCCGCACAACAGAAATGGTCGCCGTGACCGAAGGTCATTCGGCCAAGACCGATGTCAATTTTGGCGGGGGCGGGTTCCTCGGCTTTGCCGGCGCGGTTGGCGGCGGTTATGAAAGCACGGACATCGGCCGCATCGTGACCATGGCCTTTATTGACGCCTACTCAAAGATGGTGCCCCAGGTCCAAGCTCTGAAGGGAACCATCGCCGCCGCCGAAGCGCCCCAGCGCGCCTTCGTCGTAACCCGGCCTCTCAACATGCGCCGGGCGCCGGATTCTGCTGCGCCGGTTATTCGCAACCTCGACCCGGGGATGCGGGTCTATCCCACGGGATCCAAGCAGGACCTGTGGTGGGAAGTGGCCGACGAGAATGACAACATCGGCTGGGTGCTGAATACCGGACTGCAGCCTGCGGGCTAAGTCTCCAAACGGCGTGTGGTGTTTCAGCTCGTGAACGCATAGACGGTCTCCACGGTCAGGGGAGCATGTTCGATGTCTGAAGATATTCTGTTTACGCCGTTCACTTGCCGGTCCCTGACCATGCCCAACCGGGTCGTGATGGCGCCCATGACCCGGGGCAAGGCGCCCGGCGGCGTGCCGACCGAGGATGTTGCGCAGTACTACGTTCGTCGTGCTCTGGGCGGCGTCGGCCTCATCGTCACCGAAGGCACAGGCGTCGAGCGTCCCGCCGCGCTCAACAGTCCCGACTATCCAAATTTCTATGGTGAGGCGGCGTTGGCCGGTTGGGATCGTGTGGTCAAGGCGGTTCACTCCGCCGGAGGCCTCATCGCGCCCCAACTGTGGCATGTTGGCCTGGTGCGCACGCGACACCCAACCTGGACGCCGGCTGGGGAATACGACAACCCGTCAGGCTATTCGCGGCCCGGCAACCAGGTAGGCGAGGGCGTCAGCGAAGAGGACGTGGCCGACATTATCGCGGCCTGGGGCAGAGCCGCCGCCTCGGCCAGGGATCTGGGCTTTGACGCCGTCGAGATTCACGGCGCCCATGGCTATCTGATCGACCAGTTTTTCTGGAGTGAACTCAACAAGCGCAATGATCGCTGGGGCGGCCCGACCATCGCTGACCGCGCCCGTTTCGGCGCCGAAATCGTTCGCTCGGTGCGGAAGAACGCCGGGCCGGACATGCCGGTGATTCTACGCGTCTCCCAGTGGAAGTTGCACGACTACGCTGCTCGCAACGCGACTACGCCGGATGAAATGACGGCCTGGCTATCGCCGCTGGTCGAGGCCGGGGCCGATATTCTGCACTGTTCGCAGCGCCGGATCTGGGAGCCTGAGTTCGAAGGTTCGGACCTGAATTTTGCAGGCTGGGCCAAAAAGCTGACCGGTGTTCCCACCATCAGCGTCGGATCTGTGGGCCTGTCGGGCGAGTTTACCGCTGCCTATCAGGGCGAAGGCGCCAAGTCAGCGCCATTGACCGAGGTTGTCAGGCGTATGGGGCGTGGCGACTTCGACCTGGTGGCCGTTGGCCGCGCCCTGCTGCAGGACCCCTATTGGCTGCAGAAAATCCGGGAAGGCCGCACCGCCGAAATCCGCGACTTCGAAGCCGCCTCGCTGGCCACTCTCAGCTAGGGCCTGGGCTTCGAGGCCGCCAGCATGCCTGGCGTCCTGTAACCGGTTTCGGTCATCAGATAGACGATCAGGTCGATGCGGTCTTTTTCATTGGGCAGGCCCTGAAAGGTCATCTTCGCGCCCGGCAGATAAGTCTGTGGTCCGGTAAGCCAGCCTTGTAAATGCTCGGCGTCCCATTTGAAGCCGGCGTTCTTGATCGCGTCGGAATAGATGAAATCGGTCCTGGCGCCGGCCACCTGATCAAACATGTTGAACAGGTTCGGCCCGGTCAGATTCTGACTGCCGCGTCCGAGCGTATGGCATTCCTTGCAGATGCCCTGGAACCGGAAAATGCCATTGGCGAGATCCGCGCTGCGATAGGGCTCGGGTAACGATGCGATCAGGGCGACCTTGTCCGCATGGGTGAGCGGCATGGGCAGACCGGCGTCGGCATCGCCGCTGCAGCCGGCCAGAAGCGCCGACAGGGCCAGTAAGGGAAGAACCAGAATACGCACGCAGAAACTCCAAGCCTTGGGTACAGAGATGCAAGCGCCCCAATTCGGCGCCTCGCGCCTTGATCAGGATCAGAAAGCCGCGCCGGGCGCTCTCATTGTCAGGGCGCTGCGGGAACCGGCATTCCCGGGGTGCGATAGCCGGTCACAGTCATCAGGTAGACGATCAGATCGGTGCGGTCCTTGGGGTCCTTCAGGCCGCTGAAGGACATCTTTGTGCCTTTCAGATAGGTGCGCGGACCTGACAGCCAGCCTTCGAGATGCTCAGCGTCCCAGGCGAACCCGGCATGTTCGACTGCTTCGGAGTATTCGTAGCCCTTCTTGGACCCGGCTCTGCGGCCGAACACGCCATAGAGGTTGGGGCCGGTCAGGTTCTTGCCGCCGCGCTCGACCGAATGGCACGACTTACAAGCGGCGAACCGGGACTCGCCATTGGCCAGATCGGCGCTGTGGAACGGCTCGGGGAGAGACGCAATCAGGGTGACCTTTTCCGCATCGGACAGCGGCGGCGGAAGTCCGGCGGTGTCGTCCTTTTTACCGCACCCTGAAAGGGCGGCGCAGACGGCCAGAACGGAAACAGCAAGACGCAGGCGCATGCGAAATCCTCAATTCGTCAGATCGCCGCTTCCTACTCTCACCCTTGCGGATAACAAGATCAGTCAGCGGAATTTGGCTTGCCGCGCATCGATTTTACGCCGGATCGGCGCGACTTGGCGTCCAGGCGCTTTTCCTTCGCGGCCTTGCTGGGCTTTGTTGGGCGCCGCTTGACCGGCGCGACGGCCGCCTTGGAGATCAGTTCACTCAGGCGCTCGATGGCGTCCTTGCGGTTGGCTTCCTGGGTGCGGAAGCGGTTGGCGGTGATGACGATCACCCCGTCCAGGGTCAGGCGTGATCCTGCCAGTTTCTGCAGACGGATCGAAACCTCGTTGGGCAGGGACGGCGAGCGGCGTGCGTCAAAGCGCATTTGTACCGCGCTGGAGACCTTGTTGACGTTCTGGCCACCCGGGCCCGAGGCGCGAATGAACGTTATCTCTAGTTCATCCTCATCGAGCGAAAGGCCGGGTGCGACCTCGATCATCGCCGCCGCCTCAGCTCTTGCTGAATCGCCTGGTCCATGGCCTGGAGAAACTGTGACCGGTCGGCGGCGGTGAAGGGCCTGGGGCCGCCAGTGATTTCGCCCGTGGAGCGGATCTGCTCCATGATGGCGCGCTGGGCGATGGCCGAGCCTATGGAGTTGTTGTTGAAGGCCCGGCCGTTCGGCGCGATGGCCGATCCACCAGCGGCCAGGACCCGCTCGGCGAGGGGTATGTCGTTGGTGATCACCACGTCGCCCGCCTCGACCCGTTCGGCGATCCAGTCGTCGGCGATGTCGGGGCCGGACTCGACGATGACCCGCTCGATCAGCGGTGAGGCCGGAATCTGCAGGAAGGCATTGGCGACGACAAAAGTCTTGAGGCCGTATCGGCCGGCGACTTTGTAGACTTCGTCCTTCACCGGGCACGCATCCGCGTCGATGTAGATGGTGATGGGGCTCATGCGCGCAGCAGCTCACCGGTTAATTCGCCGATCTCGGCCACCGCCCTCCGAGCTTCGGCAAAACGATGGGTCATGTTTCCGAACCCGTGGACCAGGGCGGGGTATTCCCTGAACACGACGGAAGCGCCGCGTGCGCGCAGACCTTCTGTAATCGGCTTGGCGTCTGGCGCGCAGGGGTCGAGCACGCCCCCTACAGCGATGACGGTTGACAAGGCGGCGAGACGACCTTCTTCCAGGAGGGAAGGGGCGTGCACATCCGGCGGGCCGAGCTGGGTGTCGATATAGCGCACCGCAAGGCGTCCCAGAATTCGGGTGTTGGTTGCCAGGCTGTCTGCCCAGACCTCGTCCTCCAGGTGCAGGAGCGGATAGACCAGCATCTGGACCTTGAATGCTTTCGGCAGGCGGCCGGCTGTCGCGGCGGCAAGATAACCCCCGGCGGAATCGCCACCGATCGCCAGCTGTTCGGGCAGGCCGCCAATCGACGCTGCGTGTTTGTGGATCCATCGGGCCGCGGCGACGGCGTCGTCCAGTTGAGCCGGCCAGGCGGCCTCAGGCGCCAGCCGATAGGCGCACGATACAACCCGCACCTGCCCCGCCTCCGCCAGGCGGTGGCAGAAGGCGTCGTGGGTGTCGAGGTCGCAGGTGACGAAGCCGCCGCCGTGAAAGAACAGCAGCAGCGGACTTTTCGCGCCTGCGCTGTCGGGCACATAGAGGCGTGACGGCAGGGGTCCGGCAGGGCCTGGAATGTCAAAGTCCCGGCGCTCAGCCAGTTTCGTCAGGCGCTTGTCGCTGCCGACCAGGGACATGCGAAGCGCCTCGCGGAATTTGACCAGACCCCAGCGGGCGGCCTCGGCGGCATTGGCGGAGATGGTGTCTTTGACGGCCACGTCCTGCTCCGAGACGGAAAGTTGGCGCCGGATGAGGGGATTGAACCCCCGACCTTCGGTTTACAAAACCGCTGCTCTACCGCTGAGCTAATCCGGCAAGTCCCGCACGGGTTCACGCTTCTTGAGGTCGCGCGCCCGAACGCGCCCTTATGACCTCTAGAACGGACCGGGCCAAGAGGGCTAAGGTCAGGTTGTGGGTGTCCGCGCATGGCGGCGGACCGGAACCGGGAACAGGACCGATGCGATCGAGCTTCAGTTGGGCCGCAATGATGCTGGCGGCGCCATCAGCGCTTGTCCTTTCCGCCTGCGCGACGACCGGGCCGAAGGTGACCGAACTTTCCGCCTGCGCTGCCTATCGACCCGCATTCGAGGTCACTGACCGGTTTATGGAGACCTTCAACCGCAAGGACGCAACGGCCTGGGGCGAGACCTTCAACTTCCCCAGCGTGCGGATCGCCAGCGGACGCACGGCGATCCTCAATTCCGCAGCCGACCTCGAGGACAGTTTTGGACGGCTGGCGGCAACCGGCTGGGATCATTCGGCCTGGGCGGATCGGCGCATTGTCCAGTGCGAAGCAACCAAGGCGCACATGCTCACCACCTTCGTGCGTTATCGCAAGGATGGCTCGGAGCTTTCGCGGTTCAATTCGCTCTACATCGTCGAGCTTCGCGCCGGGAAGTGGGGCATCACCGGCCGGTCAAGCTTTGCACCCTAGTATCCGGCGTCACCTGGTTCAGGGGCTGATTACCGCGACCCCGATCAGATAGGGATGCAGCAGGATCATGACGCCATAGGCCAGGGTTCCGATTCCCAGGGCCATGGCATCGGCGCGGGTAAATGCGCCGGTCCGCGCCGCGCCCGCGTCGCCGCGCCGCTTGACGGAAATTCGGTCGTATACTGACCAGGCCAGGAACGACCCGAACAGGACCATGCTGCCGGCGTCGCCGTTGACCAGCAGGTGCGCAAGCGCCCAGATCTTGATGCCGGCCAGCATCGGGTGACGCAGCCAGCCGCGGATGCGACCCGGCGCGGGGCTCGAGGCGGCCAGGGCGACGAAAGAAAACCACATCAGGGCGATGGTGAGATGACGGGCCCAGGCGGGCGGCGCCCAGACCACAATCATCCCATGGGCTCGATAGAGCGCGAACCCCCAGCCGATCATGACCAGACCCGCCAGAGCCGCAAGGGAGTACAAGCCCTTGTAGGGGCCCGCTCCCAATTTCCCCACCAGCGCGTCGCGCGGTCCGCGCAAGGTTGAGAGCGTATGGACGCCCAGAAATACGGCGATCCCGATAATGAGCAGAGTCATGGCCGTCCCCTCGGTTCAGCCTTTTGCAGGCCTTTGACGGAGCTCAGGCGCAGCTCGACATCATGTCAAGTCGCAAACGCTTCGGTGTCTTCGGCCACAAAGCCCTTCCAGGTCCGCATGTAGGTGAGGAAGGCCGGGCTCAGGCCTTCTGCGCGCAAATGCTCGACGGAAGCGGGCAGGGGAACCGGTGTAAAGAAGGCGTCAGCGGCAACCTTGAGCGGAATGTCGTGATGCAGGATCGCCGCGCGGCCGACCACGACGAAATCCAGGCCCTCAGCCATCGCCCGGGCGAAGTCAGCGCCGGTGGTCAACTTGCCCGCCGCGCCCAGTCTGACATTTCCGCGGTCCAGGTCTGTGAACCAGGACAGCAGGCTTCGGCCTTGCATCTTCGGTTCCATCGGCTCCTTGAAGACATCCCACAGGGACATGTCGAGATAGTCGATACGGTCCTCGCTCATCAGCCGCTGCGCGATGGTGCGCGCCTCGGCCAGCTTCATGCCGAAGCGCTCGGGCGACAGGCGAACGCCGAGGCTGAAGGCCGGCCCGCAGGCGGCGCGCACGCCCTCGACCAGATCGAACAGCAGGCGCGAACGGTTCTCCAGCGAGCCGCCGTAGCGGTCGGTGCGGTGGTTGATCTCTGAACTGAGGAACTGGCAGATCAGATAGCCGTGAGCGCCGTGCAGCTCGACGCCGTCAAAACCGGCCTTCTGGCAGCGGACGGCGGCATCGACGAAGGCCCGGGCCATCTCTTCGACTTCGGTCAGTGTCATGGCCCGCGCGCCGGTCTCTTCGTTGTTCGACGGGCACAAAGGCTTGTGGCCCAGCATGACCTCAGGACAGCGCATGCCGCCGTGGTGCAGCTGAACCACCGCGTGGCTGCCGTCGGCCTTGATGGCGGTGGCCAGGCGAGTAAGTCCCGGCATCATCGTGTCGTCGTGGGCGCCCAGCTGGCCTGGCCAGGCGCGGCCTGACTGCTGAATGGACGCCGCGCAGGTCATGGTCAGGCCAAAGCCGCCCTTCGAGCGCATCGTTAGCCAGTGAAATTCCTCATCGCTGAGCTTGCCGTCGGCCTGACTCTGCAGGTTGGTCAGCGGCGCCAGAACAAAACGGTTCTTCAGGGTGGCGCCGCAGGAAAGTGAAAGCGGTTCAAACAGGGATGTCATCCTCAACTCCGGGGACTGGTCGTGGGCAGGCCCTAGGGGGCGTTCAAGGTCAAGTCTAGAGGACAGGCGACACCGGCGCCATGCGTCAGGCCCTCGCAGGGGCGGTCCGGCGCCGGCTGACCGATCCATAGACCGCGATGCCGACGGCGACGGCGCCGATGAGCAGGGTGGAGACCGCGTTGATCTCGGGCGAGACGCCCAGACGCACGGCGCTATAGATGCGCATGGGCAGGGTTGTCGAACCAGGACCGGACGTGAAGCTGGCGATGACCAGATCATCGAGCGACAGGATCAGAGCCAGCACCCAGCCGGCGGCGACGGCCGGGATTATGTTGGGCAGGGTGACGGCGAAAAAGGCGCGCCAAGGCGGGCAGCCCAGATCCTGGGCGGCTTCTTCCAGCGCGGTGTCAAAGGTCGATAGCCGCGCCTGCACGACGACGGCGACATAACAGAGGGTGAAGGTCGCGTGCGCCATGACCACGGTCCAGAACCCGCGATCGAGACCGACGGCGACGAACAACAGCAGCAGCGAAAGGCCGGTGATCACCTCGGGCATGACCAGGGGGGCATAGACCATGCCCGAGAACAACGTGCGCCCACGGAACAGCCCGCCACGGGCCAGGGCGACAGCCGCCATAACGCCCAGCACTGTGGCGATGCTGGCCGACACAACGCCGATGCGCAGCGTGATCCACAGCGCTCCCATCAGCTGGGAATCGCGAAACAGCGCCGTGTACCAGCGGGTCGAAAACCCCGCCCAGACATTAACGGCCCGGCTGTCGTTGAAGGAATAGATCATCAGCAACAGGATCGGCGCATAGAGAAAGACCAGCCCTGCGCCGATGCTGATCCGGTTGAATACAGAGGGGCCGCGCCTCATCGCAGCACCCGCGCCTGCTGGCGCTGATAAAGCATCAGGGGAACCACCAGGGTAATTAGCAGGGCAGTCGCCGCGGCCGCGGCCGCCGGCCAGTCGCGGTTATTGAAGAACTCGGTCCAGATGGTCTTGCCGATCATCAGGGTGCTCGAGCCGCCCAGAAGGTCGGGGATTACGAATTCTCCGACGATGGGAATGAAGCAAAGCAAGGCCCCGGCGGCGACTCCCGGCAGGGACATTGGAAAGGTCACGGTCCAGAAGGCCCTGAAAGGCGTGGCGCCCAGGTCGGCGGCGGCCTCGATCAGGCTCTCATCCTGCTTCTCCAGCACCGCATAGAGCGGCAGCGCCATGAACGGCAAATAGGCGTAGACCATGCCGATATAGACAGCAGCATCCGTGTTCATGACGGCCACCGGTGGCAGGCCCAGGGCGTGCAGACCGGCGTTCAGGATGCCGGCCGGCTTCAGTATGGCGACCCAGGCATAGACCCGGATCAGGAAGCTGGTGAAGAAGGGCAGGGTGACCGCCAGAACCAGAAGTTGACGCGATCCGCTCGAGCAACGCGCCATGCCGTAGGCGATCGGATAGCCGATCAGCACCAGCAGCGCTGTCGAGATCGCCGCGATCTTCAGGCTCGAAAGCCAGGCCTTGATGTAGATCGGGTCACTGACCAGCCGGCCATAGGTGTCGAGATCCAGAGCCCTGACAAAGCGACCAATATTCCCTGGGTCAAACTTGGGCGCATAGGGCGGCATCGACAGGGCCACGTCCGAGAGCGACAACTTGAAAACCAGCAGGAACGGAAAGGCGAACAGCATGCCCAGCCAAAGGTAGGGCGCGATGGCGGCCATCCAGCTCTTGTCGCGGCGGAGGCTCACCGCGTCAGCACCACGCCGGCGTCGGCGTCAAAACTTACCCAGACCTTGTCGTCCCAGGACAGGGGGTGTTCGACAATGCGCGAGGCGTTGGCCTGGGCGACGCGGATCAGGCGGTTTGGGCCGATCTCGACAATATAGGTTGTCCAGTCGCCCAGATAGCCGATGTCCCAGATTTCGCCGGCCAACACATTGGCCGTTCCCTTCGGCGGGGCTTTGGGCGAGATGCGCATTTTCTCGGGCCGCACCGCCAGCCAGACGGTCGCGCCCCCGGCTGGACAGTCCTCATCGACGACCTTGAAGTGACCATCCGCACTCTTGAGACTGGCGACAGGAGAGTTGAACGTCTCAACAATGCCCTCAAATATGTTGATATCGCCCAGAAATTCCGCAACGCCCCGGCTGTTGGGCGCTTCGTAGACCTCGGTAGGCGGTCCGATCTGGACGATCCTTCCCTGGTCCATCACCCCGATCCGGTCGGCCAGAACCATGGCCTCATCCTGGTCATGGGTGACGGTCAGAAAGGTAATGCCCAGCTCCATCTGCAGATCCGTCAGTTCGAACTGGGTTTCCTCGCGCAGTTTCTTGTCCAACGCCGCCAGAGGCTCGTCGAGCAACAGCACCCTGGGCTTGCGGGCGATTGCCCGGGCCAGGGCCACGCGCTGGCGCTGACCGCCGGACAGCTGGTGCGGCATGCGCGCGGCATAGGCCTCCAGCTTTACGAGTTTCAGCATCTCGTTGACCCGGTCGGTGATGGCGACCTTCTTCAGGCCTTCCATCTTCAGGCCAAAGGCGATGTTGCCGGCCACGCTGAGGTGCGGGAACAGGGCGTAGGACTGGAACATCATGTTCACCGGCCGCTTGTGGGGCGGGGTGTCAGCCAGATCGACGCCGCCGAGCATGATGCGCCCGGCATCCGGCGTCTCGAACCCTGCCAGCATGCGCATAAGGGTGGTCTTGCCGCAGCCGGATGGACCCAGCAGGGCGAAGAATTCGCGCTCATAAATATCCAGCGAGACGTTATCCACCGCGATCTGGTCGCCGAACCGCTTGGTTACGCCATCAAAGCGCACCAGCGGCTTGGTGCCCGGATCGTTCCAGGGCGCAAAGCTGGATCGGATCGCGCCGATATTGGGGCGCGCGGCCTTGGTCGTCATTGCCCGGTCAGCACCCGTGTCCAGTCGCGGTTCACGGCGCGCAGAAGCTCCTGATCCTTGGTTCGGGTCACGAACAATCGGGCGAACACCTCAGGCGTCGGATAGACGTTTGGATTGTCCCGCACCGCCGCGTCGATCATCGGCCGGGAAGGGCCGTTGGCGTTGGCGTACTGGGTGAAGTTCGACGCCTTGGCGATCACTTCCGGTCGCAGCAGGAAATCCAGGAACTTGTAAGCCGCATCGGTGTGCTTGGCGTCTTTGGGTATGGCGAAGACGTCGAACCAGACCTGGCTGCCCTCCTTCGGGATCACATAATCTATGGTGTAGGGCTTTTTTGCCTCTTCGGCGCGGGTTTTGGCCTGCAGGATGTCGCCGGAATAGCCAATGGCCAGGCAGATATCGCCGTTGGCCAGGGCATCGATATATTCCGAGGAGTGGAACTTGCGTACGCTGGGTCGCACCTTCATCAGGGTGTCGGTGGCGGCCTGGTAGTCGGCCAGGTTGGTCGAGTTGGGATCCTTGCCCAGGTACTGCAGGGTCACCGCGTACATGTCTTCCGACGCGTCCAGGAAATATACGCCGCAGTCTTTCAGCTTTGCCAGGTTGGCGGGGTCGAACACTACCGACCAGCTTGAGATATCGACGCCGGGCAAGCGTCTGGCGATCGCTTCCTTGTTATAGCCGATGCCGATGGTGCCCCACATGTAGGGTACGGTGTATTTCTGGCCAGGATCGTAGGGCTCCATATATTGCATGATCTCGGGCCAAAGATTGCCCAGGTTCTTCAGCTTGGACTTGTCGAGCGGCTGGATGGCGCCGGCGGCTATAAAGCGCGGCACATTGTGGTTCGACGGGGTGACGATGTCATAGCCCGTGCCGCCGGTCAGAACCTTGGTTTCCTGAACTTCGTTGGAGTCAAAGGTGTCGTAGACCACCTTGATTCCGGTCTCTTTGGTGAACTGCTCAAGCAAGGCAGGGTCGATATAGTCCGACCAGTTGTAGACGTTCAGGGTCGCGGCCTTGTCACCGCCGCTGCAGCCCGCCATCGCCATGGCGATCGCGATCACAACGCCTCTGATCATGCGTTTCATCAAAGCCCTCCCCTGGTCGTGGAGGAGGCTAATCATTCCCGCGTTCAGGGCCAACCGGAATCGCGTTAGGCGGGGCCAAGGAACAGAATTTGCCCCAGACTCCCAACACCACCCCCTGGTCGCTCGTCCCTGGCGGCGCAAGGCTGGCTGTTCGGCTGACGCCGCGGGCCAGCCGCAACGGTCTGGACGGGATCATCGCTGACCCCGAAGGACGGCCAGCGCTGAAAATCCGGCTTGCCGCACCGCCGGTCGAGGGCGCGGCCAACGCTGCCCTGATCGCCTGGCTGGCCGGCGAGCTGAAGCTGCGCAAGAGCGATATCACCATCCATTCAGGTGAGACGTCGCGCCTGAAGATCCTCGACCTTGCCGGAGATCCGGCCGACCTGACGAGCCGGCTGGCTGAATGGCTGGCGAAAAGCGGCCCGGCGCGCTAGGGAGCGGCCATGTCACGTATCCTCATCACCTCGGCCCTGCCGTACATCAACGGCGTCAAGCACCTAGGCAATCTGATCGGCTCGCAGCTGCCCGCCGACGTCTACGCCCGGTTCGAACGGGCGCGCGGCAATGAGGTGCTGCTGATTTGCGCCACGGATGAGCACGGCACGCCGGCCGAGCTGGCCGCCGCCGCCGCCGGACAGGACGTGCGATCTTATTGCGACGAGCAGCATGACCTGCAGGCGGATGTCAGCAGGCGCTTCGGACTTTCCTGGGACTGGTTCGGGCGGTCGTCCTCGAAACAGAACCGCGAACTGACCCAGCATTTCGCCGAGGTCCTTGAGGACAACGGCCTGATCGAAGAGCGCGTCGACAAGATGATCTATTCCATCGACGATGGCCGCTTCCTGCCGGACCGCTATGTCGAGGGGACCTGCCCGATCTGCGCCTACGAAAAGGCGCGCGGCGACCAGTGCGATAACTGCGGCTCGCTGCTCGATCCCGTCGAGCTCAAGAACCCCTATTCGGTGATCTCCGGCTCGCGGAATCTCGAGGTGCGCGACACCCGCCACCTTTATCTTCTTCAGACCAGGGTCGAGAACCGCATCCGTGCCTGGGTGGACGAACGCGCCGACAGTTGGCAGCCGCTCGCCCGCTCGATCGCCTACAAGCATCTGGATGAAGGTCTGATCGACCGGGGCATCACCCGCGATCTGGCCTGGGGCGTGCCGGTCACCCGCGACGGCGCGCCGCGGCCGGGCTTCGAGAGCAAGGTTTTTTACGTCTGGTTCGACGCGCCGATCGAATATATCGGCGCCACGCAGGAGTGGGCGGCGGCGACTGGCGGCGATTGGAAACGCTGGTGGCGCACTGACCAGGGCGCGGCCGACGTCGCCTATGTTGAGTTCATGGGCAAGGATAACGTCGCCTTCCACACGGTCAGCTTTCCAGCCACCATCCTGGGCAGCGGCGAGCCGTGGAAAATGGTCGACCGGCTGAAAGCCTTCAACTGGCTGAACTGGTACGGCGGCAAGTTCTCGACCAGCGGCAAGCGCGGCGTGTTCATGGATACCGCGCTGGATCTGCTGCCGGCCGATTACTGGCGCTGGTACCTAATCGCCAATGCGCCGGAAGGCTCCGATACCGCCTTTACGTGGGAGCAATTCCAGAGCGCGGTGAACCGCGACCTGGCCGACGTGCTGGGCAATTTCGTCAACCGCATCCTCAAGTTCAACGAAGCCAAGTTCGGCGGCGTGGTTCCGGCTGGCGGAGCGCCCGGTCCCATTGAGGAAAAGCTGTTCACCGACATCTCGGCGGGGCTGGCTGAGCTGACCGGACTGATGGACGCCATCGAGCTGCGCAAATCGGCCGCCGCCTTGCGCGCGCTTTGGGTGCTGGGCAACGAGTATCTGCAGGAAGCGGCCCCGTGGACTGCATTCAAGACTGATGAGGTCCGCGCTGCGGTCATCGTGCGCACCGCGCTCAATCTGGTGGCGCTTTACGGTCGTCTGGCCGCACCCTTCATCCCCGAGGCCGCGGCGACGATCCGCGCCGCGGTGGGCGAGGCCTCCGCCGGGTGGCCGACCGCCGATGCGAGTGCTGAACTGTCGCGCCTGACGCCCGGCGCGCCGCTAACCACGCCGGATGTCCTGTTCCGCAAGATCGAGGACGAGCAGGTCGCTGAATGGACCGATCGGTTCGGCGGAGCCGAGAGTCCGGCAGGCTAATTGTCGCCAGCGTTGAGTGACGTTATTCTCTCCGGGTCAAATCGGGGAAGAAATTGACATGCCTAAGGTCTCGCTGGCCTTTTTCACCGTCGCGCCGATCTATGTGCTGATCGGCATGTTCTGGGGCGTCTATGTGGGCGTTACGGACGACCATGTCATGGCGCCGGCGCATGCCGACCTCAATCTTTTGGGCTTTGTGCAGATGAGCGTATTCGGCGCTTTTTACGCTCTTGCGAACGGCCGCTATTCCGACCGGCTCGCCTGGATCAATTTCTGGGTGTCGAACTTTGCGGTGGTCTGGATGATCCCGATCCTCGTGGTCATCCTGCGTGGCGACACGGCCATCGCGCCGGTGATTTCGCCGGGCGAACTGGCGGCGATCGCCGGCATCCTGATCTTCCTGATCAACGTGCTCAAGGTGCGCAAGCCTGCAGACTGATCCCGCCTAGCGCGGCGCGTATTCCGCCGCCTCCTTGGCGCCGATATCGAGGAAATCGGGGGCGGCCTGATTGTAGGCGTCGACCTTGCCTGTGCGCACGACGACCTGCCGGTGGCCTTCCCAGATCATGTGCACCGAGACATACAGGATGATCGCCAGGCCCAGATAGCCTAGCCAGCGCCATTTCATCAAAAGGCGCGCGATCCAGGTGGCCGCTACGCCCATCAGGGTAACGGACAGGAACAGGCCAAAAACCAGGACCGCCGGATGTTCGCGTGCGGCGCCGGCTACGGCCAGCACATTGTCCAGCGACATGGAGATATCGGCCAGCAGGATGGTGATCAGCGCGCCCCACAGGGTCTTGGGCTTGCCCTTGTGCTTGAGCACCTTGTGGGACATGCCGGTTGCGTCTTCGAGCGCTGCCTCGCCTTCGGCCTCTTCATGGTGGCCGTGATCGCGCAGTTCGCGATACATCTTCCAGCAGACCCAAAGCAGCAGCACGCCGCCAGCCAGCAGCAGGCCGACCATGTTGAGCAGCTTGACCGCGATCAGCGACAAGCCAATCAGCATGACCATGGCTGCGCCGAGACCGAGCAGGATGGCCCTGCGGCGGTCCTTTTCAGGAAGGCCTGTGGCGGCCAGCCCGACCGCCACGGCGTTGTCGCCGGCCAGAGCCAGGTCAATCATGACCACCTGGAAGAAGGCAGCAACGGGAGGGCCGTAGTTGGCGATCAGGGTCTCGAACATGGCCGTTCAATGCGCGACGCCGGGCGCGGTGACAAGCCTTGCCGCCAAAGCCGGTTCTAGGACTTGGGCTTTTCCGTCGAATGGACTTCGGCGTCGCCGTATTCGCCAAGGCTGGCGGCGGCACGCGCCCTGCGCCGGCGCTCGGTTTCCTCCCGCCGGCCGTTCGACCGGGTCAGGGCGATAATGACGAACAGGGCGAGCAGGCCCAACAAGCCGAATGTCACCCACCGTTGCGACAGCTTGGCGGCGCCGCCGGCCTTGTCGGCCTCCGGCGAAACGGGTCGCTCGAGGGTGGAGATGTCCAGAGTCTGGGACTTGCCGCCGCCCGTCAGGTTGGCTCCCACATTGGCGCTGAGCGGGCCCTTATCGCCGGCCTGGGGTTTGACGATCCAGGTAAAGCCGGCGCTTTCATTGTCTTTCAGCGCCGCGTTCTGGGGATCGGACGGGTCGATGTCGTAGCCCTCACCGCTCAGGGTGGCGCGCGCCTCCGCGGTGCGGGCTGCCGAACCCAGGCCGAGTTTCGCCGCTTCCTGGCGGATCCGTTCGCCCAGTGACGGCGGCAGGGTCAGGGTGACGATGCCTTCGTTGCCTTCGCGGATGGCATTGGGAATATCGAGCTGAGCGCCGGCGGTGACTTCGCCGGCCAGGGCCGCGCCAAGTTGTTGGGGCTTGGTCAGCGGGCCAGCGGCCGGCGCGCTCGCTGCGGCCTTGGGCGCGGCCTTCGTGGTGGCGGAGGGCGCAACTGCGGCTTGTTGCGCCGGCTTGGCGCTGGCGGAAGATTTGGCGGCCGGGCTCTTGGTGGCGATGTGGGTCCCGGCTTTACCGGCGCCGGCGGCATGCCGGGCACCGCGGCGAGCCGTCGGATGTTTGGTCTTGGGGCCGCCAGCGAGCTTGGATTCGGCCGCTTCACCCGGGCCATAGACCTTGGCGCGTTCTTCGGGCGTCAGATCTTCGGGGTTCGGAACCGGCTGCATTTTTAAGAATTCAGGCTCGCGGGGCGGCGGCGGGCCACCGGCCAGACCATCGTCGCGGCGCGGAGGCGGCGGACCCCGCCGCGGCGGCGGGGGAGGGGCCTCGGCAAGGTCGCGGGGCCCCGGCCCATCACGATAGGCGGGAGGCGGTGGCAGGGGGGCTTCGGAGAAGCCGGGCTTGTCGCCTGGCTGGTCGGCATAGGTCGGCTTTTCGTCCACATAGGCAGGCGGCGGCGGCGGGGTGTCGACAAAGCGTGGCTGGTTACACGCGGCGGTGGCGGCTGCAGAAAGGACAGCGCCAGCCGTTAGCCAATACCGAAACTTGTTATGCATGACCCTGTCCCGCGTTAACATTGTCTAGCCGCGCCTGTATGCAAGCGCCATCAAACCCCCCAATTCAAGCGTAACGAAGGCTTGCCGGGAAAGGATTTCACCTTGCGGGCGAGCAGACTTCGTCTGGTGCACACCTTAACGCGGTCGGCTGGCCTCGTAGAGCGCCACCGCCGCGGCCGCCGAGACGTTCAGGCTCTCGAAGTCGCCGGGCATGGGAATCTTGGCCAGTACATCGCAGTGCTCGGCCACCAGCCGTCGCAATCCCTCTCCTTCCGAGCCCAGAACAACGACGACCGGGCCGCCATCGAACACCTCGCCCAGGGTCAGTTCCGCGTCCGCATCGAGCCCGACCGCGCGCCAGCCCAGGTCGTTCAAGGTCTCCAGGGCTCGCGACAGGTTCACCACTCGGGCGTGCGGCACGATATCGACCGCGCCCGTCGCCGCTTTGGCTAACGCGCCGGCCAGGATCGGCGCGTGCCGGTCCTGGATGATCAGGCCTCGTGCGCCAAAAACCGCCGCCGAGCGGAAGATGGCGCCGACATTTTGTGGGTCGGTAACCTGGTCCAGCATGACGATCAGGCCGCTGGCGGGCGATCCCAGCTCTTCGACCGACAGGGACTCCAGTGGCGCAGTCTTCAGCATGACGCCCTGGTGGACGGCGCCCTGGGGCACATAACGGGCGATGGCGGCGTTGTCCGAGACCTCGAGCGCAGGGACATTGCCGAATCGGGCGCTGATCTCCCGGGCCCGGTCGGGGGTCGCCAGAACCAGCTTCGGTGATTCGCGCGCCGGATTGGCCAGGGCGGCAACAACAGCGTGCCAGCCCCACAAAAGCTCGGTTCCGGCCTCCGCAGAGGGGCCGCGATGGCTGTCCCTGCCTGCCGGACGCGGCCATTTTCGCCCGTGCGGGCCTGCGTTGCGTTGTTTGGAAGAGGTCACTATAAGACGCGCTCCGATTTGGGGCCTATGGGGCTTCCGTTACGGCCAAGGGGTTTACCCGGCAACCGTTGGCGGAGGCTTTTTGTTAGGGTTCAATAACCATCGCGAGGGGGAATGTCCCGAGCGGCAAAGGGGGGGGACTGTAAATCCCCTGGCATCGCCTTCGCAGGTTCGAGTCCTGCTTCCCCCACCACGCGAGGTTATTGAGACCGAAACAGCCTAGGGCTCCGGATGAAAAATTGGGAGATTCGCAGGTTCGCCTGTTTCCGCGGGTATAGCACAATGGTAGTGCAGCAGCCTTCCAAGCTGAGGATGCCGGTTCGATCCCGACTACCCGCTCCAATATGCCCGCCAACCAAACGGCAAGACCAGAGGTAGACGACTATGGCCAAAGAGAAATTCAACCGTAACAAGCCGCACTGCAACATCGGCACGATTGGTCACGTTGACCATGGCAAGACGACGCTGACGGCAGCGATTACGATGATCCTTGCGAAATCGGGTGGTGCGA
>CANJPZ010000005.1 GCA_947476325.1 Caulobacteraceae bacterium
ACCGCGACAGTTTGCGCGCGCTTTGGCCTGCCATGCCACGTCTACATGGGCGCGACCGATGTCGAGCGGCAAAAGCCGAATGTCTTTCGCATGAACCTGCTGGGCTCGGAGGTCGTCCCGGTGACCAGCGGCACCTCGACCCTGAAGGACGCCATGAACGAGGCGATGCGCGACTGGGTCACCAATGTGCATGACACCTATTATCTGATCGGAACGGCGGCGGGGCCGCACCCCTATCCGGTGATGGTCCGCGACTTCCAGTCGGTGATCGGCATTGAGACTCGCGCCCAGATGCTGGAGATGGAAGGCCGTCTTCCGGACGCCGCTGTCGCCTGCATCGGCGGCGGCTCCAACGCCATCGGCATGTTCCATTCCTTCCTCAATGACGAGGGCGTGCGCCTGATCGGCGTCGAGGCGGCTGGCCACGGCCTGGCCTCGGGCGAACACGCCGCCTCCCTGACCGGCGGGCGCCCCGGCGTTCTGCACGGCAACAAGACCTATCTGCTCCAGGACGCCGAGGGCCAGATCAAGGACGCCCACTCGATTTCGGCGGGTCTGGATTATCCGGGCATCGGCCCGGAACACTCGTTCCTGCACGAGACCGGGCGTGCCCAGTATCTGTCCGCGACCGATGATGAGGCCCTGGCCTCGTTCCAGCTTTGCGCGGAACTGGAAGGCATTATTCCGGCGCTTGAAACGGCCCACGCCATGGCTCGCCTGCCGGAAATCGCCAAAGAGATCGGCAAGGACGGCATCGTGGTGCTGTTGCTTTCGGGACGCGGCGACAAGGACATCTTCTCGGTCGCCGAACACCTGGGCCGCAAGATCTGATGAGCGACAGGACGTTCGTCTTGGTCTGCCTGGCCGGTGTTTTCGGCCTGATCCTGACGGTCGGCGGATTTCTGTCGCTGCTCATGCTGCATTCGGGCCGCGCCAAGGCCTGGAAAAACAAGGCGGCCCTGGCCAAAGCCATGGGCCAGCCCATACCGGCCAGGCCGCAGCCCGTCGCCCTGATCATCTTCACACTCGTGGTCCTGGCGGTCGCCGCCGCCGTGGGCCTCTACGTCTTCCTTCCGACGCTCGCGTCTTCGCCGCCGCCAAAGGCCCCCGCGCCGGTGGCGCTTCCCAAGACCCCGCCCGCGCCGGTGGTCACATCGCCCGCGGCGCCACCCGCCCAGCCTTCGAGCGCTCCCAAATGACCCGCCGTATCGACACCACTTTCGCTGGCCTGAAGGCGCAAGGCCGCTCTGCCTTCATCGCCTACATCATGGCCGGCGATCCTGACGCTGAAACCGCCTTTACCATCATGAAGGGCCTGCCCGCCGCCGGCGCTGACATCATTGAACTGGGCTTTCCCTTCTCCGATCCCATGGCCGAGGGCCCGCCGATCCAGCGCGCCGCCCAGCGGGCGCTGAAAGCCGGCATGACCCTGTCGGGGACCCTTGATCTGGTCCGCCGGTTTCGCGAGATCGACAATGCGACCCCCATCGTCCTGATGGGCTATCTCAACCCCATCCTGAATCGCGGGTTCGAGACCTTCGCGCGCGATGCGCGGGCCGCCGGCGTCGATGGCCTGATCGTCGTGGACTGCCCGCCGGAAGAGGCCGACCCCCTGGTCGACGCCCTGGACGCTGAACAGATTTCCATGATCCGGCTGGCGACGCCGACCACCGACGATGCCCGCCTGCCAGCTGTGATCCGCCGCACTTCGGGTTTCGTTTACTATGTTTCGGTAGCTGGGGTGACTGGCGTAAAGGAAGCCGACGCTGATGCGGTAGCTCCGGCCGTCGCACGAATCAGGAAGGCCTCGGGTTTGCCCGTCGTCGTGGGTTTTGGCGTGAAGACGCCGGAAAGGGCGGCCAGCGTGGCAAGAATCGCCGATGGCGTGGTTGTAGGATCGGTGCTGGTCGACGAAGTGGCGAGCGCCATCGCACAGTCGTGTGATCCGGTGTCGAAAGTGCTGGAACGGGCCGCCGCACTGAGCGAGGCTGTGGCCAGTGTCAGGGCGGACGGGCCTTAGTCGGCATGAGTATGGCTGAAATCAAAACACCGGCTTCCGGGCCCTCGGGCCAGCCCGAACGCAAACGCGGCTGGCTGTCCAGGATTGCGCCCGGCGTGCGCAAGATCGCCAAGCGTGAATCGCCCGAGAACCTTTGGGAAAAGTGTCCCGCCACCGGCGAGATGATCTATCGCCCGGATCTGGAGGCCAGCCTTTGGGTGACCCCGGCCGGCCATCCGATGCGCATCGGACCGGACCTGCGCTTTGCCTACACCTTCGATGACGGCGTACACGAAGAGATCGAGGCGCCGACCTCGCTGGACGATCCGCTGCATTTCACCGACCAGAAATCCTACAAGGATCGCCTGGCCGCCGCGCGCAAATCGACCGGCGAGCCTGACGCCATGGCCATCGCTTATGGCAAGGTCGGCGGCGTTCCGGCCGTTGTCCTGGTCCAGGACTTTGCCTTCATGGGCGGATCGCTCGGCGTCGCCGCCGGCGAGACTTTCCTGAAAGCCGCCGAAGAGGCCGTGCGCCGCGATGCGCCCCTGGTCATCTTCACAGCTTCGGGCGGCGCCCGCATGCAGGAAGGCACGCTGTCGCTCATGCAGATGGCGCGCACCACCATCGCAATCCAGACCCTCAAGGCCGCCGGCCTGCCCTACGTCGTCGTCCTCACCGACCCGACCACAGGCGGCGTTCTGGCCTCCTATGCCATGCTGGGCGATGTCCATATCGCCGAGCCGTCGGCGACCATCGGTTTTGCCGGGCGCCGGGTGATCGAGGAGACCATCCGCGAGACCTTGCCCCAGGGCTTCCAGACCGCCGAGTTCCTGGTCGAGCGCGGCATGGTCGACCGGGTCGTGACCCGCAAGGACCTGCCCCAGGTTCTGGGCTCGATTCTGGGCACCCTGATGATGGGCCGCAGCCGCAAGGCGGCGTAAACCCGCAACCATGACCTACGACACCATCCGCGCGTCCGACCAGGCGGTCGCCCGCCTGCGCGCGCGGCATCCGGACCTGATCGACCTGACCACAGGACGGGTCTTGCGCCTGCTCGAGACGCTGGGCCGTCCCCAGGACCGGCTGCCGCCGGTGATCCATGTGGCCGGCACCAACGGCAAGGGCTCGGTCTGCGCCTATCTGCGAGCCATGACCGAGGCCGCCGGCCTGACCGCTCACGTCATGACCTCGCCGCACCTGGTTCGCTTCGCCGAGCGCATCCGTATCGCCGGACAGCTGATCAGCGATGCGGCCATGATGGATCTGATCGATCGGGTCGAGACGGCCAATGCCGGCGAGGCGATCAGCTTTTTCGAGCTGACCACAGCGATCGCCCTTGTGGCCTTTGCCGAAACCCCCGCTGACGTGGCGATCATTGAGGTCGGCCTGGGCGGCCGGTTCGACGCCTCGAACGTGTTCGATCATCCGGCCGTCACGGTGATTGCGCCGGTGGACTATGACCATCTGGACATGCTGGGGCCCGACCTGCCGCGCATCGCCTGGGAAAAAGCCGGCATCATGCGGCCGGGCGTTCCCTGCGTCGTCGCCCGCCAGATGGATGAGGCCCTGGAGGTGATCGAGGACGAGGCCGAAGCGGCCGGGGCGCCTCTGATGGTCATGGGCCGGGACTTCGACGCCTGGGCCGAACGCGGCCGTCTGGTTGTGCAGCTGCCGGACGAACTTCTGGACCTGCCGCTGCCATCCTTGTTCGGTGAACACCAGGTCGCCAATGCGGGCCTGGCGGTGGCCGCGGCGCGCGCCCTGACGTCACCGACCCTCAATCCTGAGGGCATAGCCCGCGCCCAATGGCCGGCGCGTTTTCAAAGGCTTACCGCAGGCCCTCTGGAAAATGCTGCGCGCCGGCGGGGCGCAGCATTATGGCTCGACGGCGGACACAACCCCCATGCGGGCCGCGCCCTGGCCGACGCCTGCGAGCGGATGATCGAGCGCGATCCGCGACCGCTGGTGCTGATCGTCGGCATGCTGAACCGCAAGGATCCGCTCGGCTTTCTGGCCCCGTTCAAAGGTCTGCCGACGCGCGTTTACGCGACCGGGTTCGACGCCCCCAACGCCATGCCGGCCATGACCATCGCCGCCGCCGCGCACATGGCCGGCCTTCCCGCCGAAGAGACGGAAAATGTCACCGAGGCGATGGAACGGGCCCTGGCCCTGGACGGCCCCGCGCCGCACATCCTGATCTGCGGGGGCCTCTACTTCGCCGGCGAGGTGCTGGCCATGAGCCCCGAGACCTGGCCCACCTAGACGCCGGGGCCCGGGCCGCCTACCAGTCGGGTCAGGTTTGATCCCGCACAGAGGCGACACCCCGATGCTGACCGTTCACCACCTCAATGAATCGCGTTCGCAGCGGATCCTGTGGCTGCTCGAGGAACTGGGAACGCCCTATGACCTGAAGATATACGCGCGCAACGCCCAGACCCGCCTGGCGCCGCCCGAACTGGCGGCCATCCATCCGCTCGGCAAGAGCCCGGTCATCACCGACGGCGATGTTGTCGTTATCGAGACCGGCGCGATCATCGACTACATCATCCGCCGTCACGCCGGCGGCCGCCTGCAGCCCGACCCGGCCACCGCCGACTACGACCTCTATATGCAATGGCTGCACTATGCGGAGGGCTCGGCCATGCTGCCCCTGATGCTCAACATGTACGTCGGGCGGCTGAAAGAGGCCGGCGCGCCGCTGCATCCGCGCATTGAGAGCGAAATCGCCAACCATCTGGGCTTCATCAACGGCGCGCTGAAGGGTCGGCAATTCTTTGTCGGCGAGACCCTGACCGGCGCTGACATCGCCATGAGCTTCGTCGCCGAAGTAGCGCGAGCGCAGAGGAAGCTGGCGGACTATCCGCTGTTCGACGCCTGGCTCGACCGCATGCACGCCCGTCCGGCGTGGAAAGTCGCGCTGGAAAAAGGCGGTCCCTACGCCCTGGGGCAGTAGGATCCGGTCTGGACTAGACCCCCGCTTCAGCCAGCCAGTCGAGGATCTTCTGCTTGGGCATGGCGCCGACCTTCATCGAGGTCATCTGGCCGTCCTTGAACAGCATCATGGTCGGAATGCCCCGCACGCCGTAGCGGCCGGGCGTCATGGGGCTGTCTTCGATATTGATCTTGGCGACGGTGACCTTGCCGGCAAGCTCGGCGCCGATTTGCTCGAGGGCGGGCGCGATCTGTTTGCAGGGGCCGCACCATTCGGCCCAGAAATCCACCAGCACCGGGGCGCTGGACTTCAACACGTCGGCTTCAAAGCTCTCGTCGGTGACGGCTACCGTACTCATTGAACCCAATCTCCAATTCTGAGCCCTAAAGCTAGGGTGCGCGGGCCAGTTCCGCCAGCGCCTTATGGACGAGGATTTCTGGAATCGTCATCAGCTTAGGTCCATCGGTCCAGACCAGCGCCGCCTCGACGTCGCGGCCGGGCAAGGCTTCGCGCAGAACCGCGACATAGGCCGCCATCTGGCGGATGTAGGCCGGGTCAGCATCCTCGATCCGCAGCGGAGCCGGGCGGTTCGTCTTGTAGTCGACCACGAGGATGCGGTCCTTCTCGACGATCAGGCGGTCGATCTGGCCGCTGATCGCCATGCCTTCCGGCAAGGCGCTGGCCTGCCCTGCAATGGCGACCTCGGCGCGCGAGCCGGGGGCGAAGACCGGGGCGAACACCGGATCGTTCAGCACGCCCAGGGCGGCGGCGGCCATCTCGGTCCGCTGGCCGTCCGACATGTCCGGCTCGCGCGCCAGAAGGCGGACGGCGGCGCCGGCCCGGGCCGCTTCGTCAATATCGGGCAACAGCTGCAGCAGGCGGTGGATCAGGGTCCCGCGCCGGAAACGCCCCAGACCGCCGGTCGCCGCGAAGGGTGATACCGCCGAGGCCTGGGCAGCGTCGCCCAGCGATGAGGGCGCAACAAAGCGCAGGCCCGGACCCTCGCGTGGCGGTGCGGCCGACAGCCAGGCCGGGGCGGCAGGCGGCGGCGACGACGGCGCCGGCCCCGCCTCGGCTGGAACCGGGTCCGGCCCGTAGCGGCGATAGGCCGTCCAGCCGCCGGCCACGGTCTTCACGTCATCGAACAGGCCGGGCCGCTCCAGCGCCATCTGGGCCGCCTTGTACCAGTCGCCGATGTTCTCTTCCTTGCCGCCCTTGCGCAACTTGCCGCACAGGATCAGCCGGTCGCGGGCGCGCGTCAGGGCGACATAGAACAGGCGCCGCTGCTCGTCGGCGTCCCTTTCCGTCGCGAACTCGCGGGCGGTTTTGGAGGCGTCGCAGTCAACCGCCTTCGAGGTGCTCCACAGATAGCCGCCGGCCTGCGTCTTCAGCAGCGGCCCTGCACGGGCGGGCGCCTTCCAGGCCGCTTCCGGCAGGAAAACGATGGGCGCTTCCAGCCCCTTGGCGCCATGGGTGGTCATCACCCGCACCTGACCGTGGCCCTCGTCCATGTCGCGCTTGACGGTGATGTCGAGGCCGCCGAGCGCGTCGGTCAGGCTCTCCAGATCGCGGGCTCCGCGCCGCTCGGCGGCCAGAACCTGGGCCAGGAATTCGTCGATCGCTTCGGACGCCTCGGCGCCCAGCCGGCCCAGCAGCTTCTGGCGACCGGACAGGCCATCGGGTCCCACCTGCGACAGGATGCGGCCGTAAAGGTCAAAGGGCCGCCTGGACCGCCCAGCGGTGATGACGCCTTCGAGAAAGTCCTGGGCCAGACCCCACAGCCGGTCCTCATCTGCCCGCTTCTGCAGCAGGGGCCACAGGTTGGTGGTCCGCCGCCCAAAGGCCAGCCGGTAGAGGCTGTCGTCGTCCAGGCCGCAGAACGGGCTCTTGAGCAGGGCGGCCAGGGTCAGTTCATCCTCGGGGAACAGGGCGAACCGGGCCAGGGCCAAAAGGTCGTCAAATGCGATGTGGGCCGACAGGGCCAGCCGGTCGGCGCCGGCCACGGGGATCAGGTTCTGCTTGAGCGCCCGCAGAATCTCTTCGAACAGGGCGCCCCGGCGGCGCACCAGGATCAGCACATCGCCGAATGACGCCGCCCGGCGGGCGCCCTTGCCCTCGTTCAGGGTCTTGTCGAAAACACTGTCCCCGCGTGCGACCAGTTCCTGGATTTCGCGGGCGATCTTGCCGGCCAGCACCCGGTCGGCGCCCTGCTCGGCGACCTCGTCCATGGGAGCGTCCCAGGCGGTGGGCTCTGGCCGGACCGGTTCGCGTTCCGGCTCCCACAGGTCAACGCAGCCCGGCCCGTCGCTGCGCTGGGGCTGGTGGGCGATGGGATCATCGCCCGACTGCACTGCCCGGCGCATCTCAGGGGGCGCGAATACCTCGTCGACGAACGACAGGACTTGCCTGGTCGATCGCCAAGATTCGGTCAGGGTCACGGCCTGGGGTGTCTCACCGGCGGCTGTGATCCTGGCCATATAGGCCGTGGTCTCGATGGCCAGACGTTCCGGTGCGGCGCCCTGGAACGAATATATCGACTGTTTGTCGTCGCCGACCACGAACATGGTCCGCGTCAACGGACGGTTGGAGGGGCGGCCTTCGCCGGAGAAGAACTCGCTGGTCAGGCCCTCGATGATCTTCCACTGGTCCGGCGCGGTGTCCTGGGCCTCGTCCAGCAGGATGTGGTCGATGCCGCCGTCCAGCTTGTAAAGCACCCAAGCCGCCGCCGGCCGGTCGCGCAGCAGGTGGCAGGTCTTTTCGACCAGGTCGCCGAAATCCAGCGCGCCCCGCGCCCGTTTGGCGGCCCGGTAGGCGTCGAGATAGGCCTTGGCCAGGGCCATGACCCAACTGGTGTCCTCGGCCACACGATTGGCGCGGGCTTTTTCAAAGGCGACGACCAGACGTTCCTGCTCGTCCGCCAGCCAGGCGCGAATGTCGGTATCCACCTGGCTCGTCGCCGGTGATTTACGCGGACTTCCATTCTGGGTGAAGAACAGGTCCCGCACATCGTCGATGCGAGCCTCGCCGTTCAGTGCGGTCTCAGCGACCATCTGCATCCTGAGACCGGCTGGCTGGTCGGATTTTTCCGAGCCGCGCGACATCGCCTTCGACGCGGCAAACCAGGCTCCCGGATCAAGCTCGGGCGGCAGAACCGCCCGCGTCTCGACATCGACCGAGGATTCCAGCCGCTCCAGTCCGCAAGCCGCGATGATCGCCTGCACCGGCCCGCCCGTCTCGCCGGTCTGGTCCAGCCAGGCGGCGATCCCGGCCCGTTCAGCCTCGAACGTCGAGAACATCTTCTGGAAGGCTTCGAAGTCCAGCGCGATGGACATGCGCCCGTAGGCCTCGGCGAGGAACAGCTCGGTATCGCTGAGCACCCGGCCTGCGATGGCGTCGCGGGCGGCGCGGGCAATGTCGGCGGCGGCGGCATCGTCAATGACCTCGAATCCGGGCGCGATTCCGGCTTCCAGCGGAAAGCGCCGCAGCAGACGCTCACAGAACCCGTGGATGGTCTGGATCTTCAGGCCGCCCGGCGTCTCCAGCGCCTGGGCGAACAGCCGCCGGGCGTTGGAAAGCGCCTCCTCGTCAAAGCTCGCCGCCGGCTTGCCGACCAGCACGCCCAGCTTTCTGGCCAGGGCGGGATTGTCCAGCACCGACCAGGCGCCCAGCAGATCAAACAGCCGCCGCTGCATCTCGGCCGCTGCCGCCCGCGTGTAGGTCACGCACAGGATGGCCGCCGGATCAGCCCCGGCCAGCAACAGCCGCGCCGTGCGGTCGATCAGGGTCTTGGTCTTGCCCGAACCGGCATTGGCCCGGACAAAGGCCGAGCCATTTGGATCAGCGGCGATCTGCTGGGACCGGCTCATTCGTCGCCCCCATCTTCGGCGGCCGTCGCCCACTCATAGACCCGCGCCAGATGGTCGTAGTCGCTGTCATAGGTGCGCACAAAGGCCGGGGCGATGCGCGAGACATAGGCCCTTTTCGGATCGTCATAGTCCCCGATCAGCGTCTGTAATCCGATGCGGGCATCAGCTATGGCGTCTGCCGCAACGCCGTCCTTGCCCAGGGCGGGAGTCTCCTTGCCGGCGGGTTTTCGCCCGGTGACCGAGACATAGACCAGGTCACCGATCCGTTTTGCCGACAATTCCGGAAAGCCGCCTTCGATCAGGATCGCGGCGGTCAGGGTCAGCTGGGGCGAAAAGCCCGTCTTGACCTGTTTCGGCGATGGCGGGCCGCCGGTCTTGAAATCCAGAATATGGCCGGTCCCGTCGGGTGTCAGTTCGATGCGGTCAGCGCGGGCCGACAGGGTGAAGCGTCCGCCCGGGGTTTCAAACGCGATCGAGCCTTCAACCTCGACCTCGATGCGCGGCGAAGTTTGCCTGCGCCCGGCTTCCCAGTCGGCGACCCAAGCGGCGGCCTCGCGGGCCAGGGCCTCTTCACGCGCCATGGCCCCGGTCGCCATGCCGGCGTCGCGCAGGGCGGCGACATAAAGCTTGCAGAACTCGCCCGCCGCATCGGCCGGCAGGGCCGCGGGCCAGAAGCGGGAGAAGGTCTCGAACGCCGAATGGATGGCCGAGCCGCGCACCAGGGCGTCGGCCTCCCGGTCAGGCCGATCGAGCGCCCTCAGATGCAAGATGTGTTTGGCCCAGACGGCGTAAGGATCCCGCGTCAGGGTCTCGACCTGGGTAACCGACAGGGCGCGTGGACGGTCGGCGACCGGCGGCCTCGGCGCGGGCCGGGGGGCAGGTGCGGGCGAACCCGCCGCCTCGTCCAGGGCGCTTGCCCAGGCCAGCACCTCGTCGCGGCCGGGCAGGGCGACCACACCTGCGCCGCGCGCCAGGGTCTCCAGCCGCCACAGCCAGCGCGACTTGACGGTGGGCTGGCCGGCGCGGCGCCGCGCGTGGATCAGATAGACATCCGGCGCCGAGGCAAGCTGGACAAAGTCGTGGGCCGACAGGCCGATCCGCCGCTCCGGCGAGGGCAGGCCTAGGGCCTGTCGCATGGGCCGCGACAGGAAGGGATCGGTCGGCGCATTGGGCGGCCACACGCCTTCTTCGAGGCCGGCCAGAATGATCCGGTCGGCGTGGACCAGACGCGCCTCGATGGCGCCCAGGATCTGCAGGCGTGGGTGGGCTGTCGGCGCGGCGCGCACCGTCTCGCCCTGCATCAACCGGTCGGTCAGCCGGGCGAAGCGCTCGGCCGGCATGGCGCCCAGCAGCCCGCCGTCCTCCATCAGGGCGGCCAGCAGCCCGGCGGCGGCCTCACCCGCAGCGCCGGCCCACAACCCGCCGGTTCCGCCTTGCGGGCCCAGGCAGAGCGACTCAGCGACGGCGCCGATCAGGCGGGCGGCGGCGCTGGCGTCCAGGTCGCCGGCCGAAAACGCTGCGCGCACCGGCTCCACCTGCGCGTAGACTGACTCGGCGAACCCCGTCTGCTGATCCTTTTCCAGCAGCCGCGCCATGACCTCGTCGGCTTCTCGGGGCCGCCGCCCGCGCAGGGCGTACCGCTCAAGCCTGTCGCATCCGGCGTCGCGGGGGCCGGACTCCAGCCCGAGCCGGACCATAGGATGCTTCAGAATGGCCAGCAGCACGACAGGGTCGTCCGGGTCGGCGGCCAGCTGCGCCAGAAGGCCCAGCAGAATGCCAACAGGGGTGTCGGCGAGAGGAATCCCGGCAGACGAGTCCACCGCAACGCCCCAGCGCGCCAGACGCGCCGAGACCCGGCGGGCGAAGTCCTGGTCCGGCGTCACCAGGGCGGCCGTAGTGCCGGGCGTCTCCAGCGTTTCGCGCAGCAGCACGGCCGCGGCGCCGGCTGCGTCTTCCTCGGCTCGCGCGGTGAGCACATGCAGTCCGTCCAGGCCGGTCCGGACCGGTTCGGTGGTCTCGTCCGCCGCCTCGGCGTTCAGGGCCTCGATCTGCTTGTACCAGTCGCCGGTGGCGCTGGCCGGCCGCAGGGCCTCATTGATCACCCGCCGGCGCCAGCGGGCCGGGGCGGTATCCTCGATCGGCCATGGGCTGACGTCGCCGCGGGCCATCTGGGCATGCTCCAGCAGGCGCTTGAGGGAATACTGCGGATGCTGCGGCTCAATCTCGTCCCAGGCCTCATCCGCCAGGTTTTGATCCAGGCCCGGCAGCACCACGCAGCCGCGCGGCGAGCGGGCGATCACGGACAGCAGGGCGGCGGTCGACTTGACGCTGCCGGTCGATCCGGCGGCGATCACCGGAAAGGCGGGCGGCGCGCTCTCCCACTTGTCCGCCAGCCGGCGCAGCAGGGCCACGCGCCGGGTGGCCGGATCGGACAGGCCCAGCGCTTCCAGCCGCTGCGGCCAGGCCTGGACCGCCAGGGCCAGGAACGAAGCAGAATCTCGCCAGTGTTCAGCCAGGTCCGCCTCGACCAGCGTTGCGATCCGGTCGCGGTCCGTGATCTCTTCAATCTCAAGACTGTCAAAGAAGGCGCCCAGGGCGTCGGCCAGCTCAAAGGCCGCCGCGCCGTCGAAGTCGCCCTTCAGGCGGGGCAGATAGTCCTGCACCAGCCGGGACAGTTCGAACCGCCGGCGCCAGGGCGAGATCGCGGGGGCCAAGTCGATCGCCAGGTCGCCGGCCTCGAACGGGGGCTCGCCCTCATCCAGATCGCCGAGGGCGCGGATTTGCGGCAGCAGCAGCGCCCGTTGGCCCGAGGCCTCGACGAAAGCCTGGCTCAAGGCCCGTGCGCCGCGCCGGTTGGGCAGCAGGATGACGCTTTGCGCCAGTGAATCCTCGCCGCCGGGACCAAGCGTCTCGAACAGCCTGCCGGCCAGGTCGCGCAAAAAGGGACGCCCCGCCGGTATGGAAAACCAGTTCGCGGGGCGCCCGAACAGGTTCACCGCAGCTGCTCGTCGGCGTAGTCGCGCCCTGCCGGGTCGGAGACGTGGATGATCGTCGCATCGGTGACCGCACCGAACAGGCGACCACGGGCCGACAGGTCCTTCCAGATCGGCAGGATGGAGAAGGACGCCTCACGCCCGCTCAGCAGCGCCGGTTTCAGGATCTGGAAGCCGATGTTGTTGAACGGCGGCAGGGGGTCGGGTGAGTTGGAATGGGTCAGGCGGCCGGCCGGATCCATCACGAAGCCCTCGGGGCGATTGTATCCATAACAGTTGGCGCGCGGCGACAGCAGGATGCGGATGTCCATGACCTCCGGGTCCCAGCCGTCCGCGAGGCTGGCGAGCGCCGGGGTCTTTCCCTCGATCCAGACATTGTCGATGTTGGCGACAAGGACCGGATCATCGCCCAGGGCGCCGAGCGCATGGGCTATGCCGCCGCCGGAATCCAGCAAGCCTACACGTTCGTCGGAAATGACGATGCGCAGGTCGGTGCGGCGCGCCAGGTGGGCCTCAACCATGTCGGCGAAGTGGTGGACATTGACCACGGCGGTGGTCACGCCCGCCTCAACCAGCCGGTCCAGGGTATGGTCGATCAGGGCCCGTCCCGCCACGGGCACAAGAGGCTTGGGAAGGGTGTCGGTCAGGGGGCGCATGCGCGAGCCGATGCCGGCGGCCAGCACCATGGCGGTTTTCAGGCCGCTCATGAGCGCAGGTCCTGCGGCACGCGCGCCTCGATCCAGCGGCGGACGGGCGTCAGGTCGTCGCGCTGCAGATTGGTCATCAGGTGACGCCACATGCGCGGCAGGAAGGCGCGATAGCGCGGCTTGCCGTCGCGGGAAATCAGCCGGGAAAAGATGCCGATGATGCGCGCCTCGTTGAGGGCCGCCAGGGCCGCATAGTCGGCCATGAAGGTCTCACGTTCGATGTCGGGCCGCAGGGCGAAATAGTGGTCCAGCATCGCCGCCTCCAGTTGCTGCGGCACATCGCGGCGAGCGTCCTGCAGCAGGGAGTGCAGATCCCATGAAGGATGAGCCAGCACGCAGTCCTGAAAATCGATCATCCCGACCCGGGCCACGCCCGAGCGCTGGGGCAGCCACAGCAGGTTCTCGGCGTGATAGTCGCGGTGGGTGAAGGCTGTGGCTCCGGCGGCGGCGCGCAGGCGGGCCGGCCGCCACAGCGCATCCCATTCGGCGGCATCGTCGGCGCTGATGGCAACGCGCGGATCGAGCTTCGGCAGCCATTGTACGAAAAGGTCAGCGCCGGTCTTCAGGGCCAGGTCGTCATAGGCCAGTAGCGGCCAGGACGCGCCATCGGCCTGCAACACCGGGGGCGGGGTTTCGTTCTGCAGCAGAACCAGAGCCTCGACCGCGGCGGCGTAGAGCGGCCTCTGATCCTGGCCGTCCTCGATCAGCCGGGCGAACAGCCCGTCGCCCAGGTCTTCCAGGATGGCGAAGCCCAACCCTGTGTCGAAGGCGATGATCTCCGGCGCCGAAAGGCCGCGCGCCCGCAGGTAGCCGGCCGAAGCGACAAAGGCGTCGATGCGGCTGGCCGACAGCCGGGCCATGGCGGCATAGCCCGCGGCGATGCGCTCGTCCTCGGTGGCGCCGGCCGGAAGGGTGCGGCCCTCGGCGGCGGGCGGCGAGTCCATCAGCATCAGGCTGGGGCGGCCGGACCGGACCAGTCGTACATAGGCGCGTGTTGAGGCGTCTCCCGGCAGGGCCTGACGTTCGGCGTCCGCCAGCCCGGCGGCGGCCAGAAACGCCTCTCTTTGAGCCGCGCGCTCAGAACTCAAGGGCCCGTCCTTCGAAATCGCCATGGGGCGTCAGGCGCGCCCGGCGCGCATCCCCGTCTATGGCGAGTTCTATATCGAGTCGCGTGGACGGCAGCGCGCCTTCGAGGCGCTCGGGCCATTCGATGATGGCGCAGCCGGCATCGAGGGCTTCGTCCAGCCCCAGCTCATAAGCCTCGTCAGGTGATTTCAGACGATAAAGATCGAAGTGGGCGACGGTGCAGCCGGAACCCTGGTAGGTCTGGACCAGGGTGAAGGTCGGACTTGGAACCTCTTCATCGGGTGTGGTCAGGGCGCGGATCAATCCGCGGGCCAGAGTCGACTTGCCTGCGCCCAGGGGGCCGAACAGGCAGACTGCATCACCGGCCTCCAGCAGGCCCGCGACCGCTGCGCCCAGCCGGGCGGTGGCTTCGGGCGTGTCGAGGCGGAAATCGCCTTCGTCGGAAACGATCATCGAAATTCCCCGTCCGGCTCGAGGGGCAGGATGTGCTCGACATAGTGCTTCAAGGCCAGTGTCGCTGCATGGGAGTCAGTTTCGAGCACACCCGGCGCGATGGGGCGGCCGAAGATCAGGCCATAGGTCTTGCCGGCCTTGTTGAGCATCTCGTGGAACAGGGTGATGTCGCGAAGCTCCTGGCTGAAGCGGCCGAACAGGTGGAACAGGGTCGACCAGGGCCCGCTCATGTGGACGGGTATGATCGGCGCGTCATACCTGCGGGCCAGGGACGCTGCGCTGGGCGCCCACGGGGGATCCGACAGCGTTCCGTCCGCCCCCCGCACCGCCAGACGGCCGGCCGGAAACACCACAACGCAGCGCTCGGCCTCGAGCGCTTCGCGCGCCCGCAGCAGGGTCTCGCGTGTCTTTTCTCGGGTGCGTTTTTCCTCCACCCATTCCACCGGGATCACCACCTCGCCCAGACGGTGTGAGACGCGCAAGGCATCAGCGTTGGCGAAGAAGATGGCGTCCGGCCGCCGCTTCTTCAGGGCGCCGTACAGGGCGATGCCATCCGCGATGCCGGTGGGATGGTTGCTGATCACGATCACGCGACCGGTGGCCGGAATCCGGTCAAGCCCAGTAATGTCGAGCTTGAGGGCCAAGAGGTCCGAGACATAGCCCATGGCGTCGGGGCCGCTGACAGACGCCACCTTGTCGGCCATGGCCCGGGCTCGGTCGTAGTCCAGCAGGGCATAAAGGGCGGGCCGCACGACCGGCCACAGGGGACTTGCCGCCAGCCTCGGCGCGCGCTCGGCGATCAGGATGTCGACGATGTGGTCGGCGGGCATGGCGGCAGTTAGGCGGGTTGGCCGAACCCTGGCAAGGGCCTCGCCCTAGAGCTCGCAGGCCGCGACCACCTCGGCGCGCAGGTCGGGCAGTCCGGTTCCCTTCTCGGCGCTGGTCGCCAGCACGCGCGGGAAGGCGGCCGGGCGCTTGGCGATAGCCTTCTGGGTGGCTGCGACGCAGGCCGCCGCTTCGTGTGGTTTGATCTTGTCGGACTTGGTCAGGACGATCTGGTAGGAGACCGCCGCCAGATCCAGCGCATCCAGGGCCTCGGTATCCACCGACTTGAGACCATGGCGTGCGTCGATCAGCAGATAGACCCGCTTGAGATTGGCCCGGCCGCGCAGATAGGCCCGGCCCAGGTTCTGGAACTTGTCGGTGGCGGTTTTCGAGGCCCGGGCAAAGCCATACCCGGGCAGGTCGACGAGGCGTAGGCGGCCGTCCAGATCAAAGAAATTGACCTCGCGCGTGCGGCCAGGCTCGTTCGAGGCCCGGGCCAGATGTTTGTGGTTCACCAGGGCGTTGATCAGGCTGGACTTGCCGACATTCGATCGTCCGGCGAAGGCGATCTCCGGCAGGTCGGGATCCGGCAGACCATCCATGGCCACGCAGCCCATGATGAAGCTGGCGGGGCGTGCGAACAGGACCCGTGCGGTCTCGATCTGGTCTTCGGTGAAGGTGTCGGTCACCCGGCAGGCTTCGGCTTGCCGGTGATCCGGCGAAGGCCCGCATCGATCGGATTGTCCACCTTGAAGCGCCGCATGATGATGTACTGCTGGACGATCGTCAGGCTGTTGGACCAGCAGTAGTAGATGATCAGACCGGCCGGCAGGCTGGACATCACGAAGGTAAAGATCACCGGGATCCATTTCATGATCATCTGCTGGGTCGGATCACCGGCCGGGGGGCTCATCGACTGGGTGAGGATCATGGTTATGCCGTAGAGCAGCGGCCAGATACCCAGGTGCAGCGGCCCGTCCAGGAAGCCGCCGATCAGCGGCACCAGCGAAGGGTCCCAGGGAATCGCGCCGAACAGGGTCAGGATGGAAGTCGGGTCGCGGTCGGAAAGGTCCTGGATCCAGCCGAAGAACGGCGCCTGGCGCATCTCGATGGTGGTGTTGAGCACTTTGAACAAGCCGAAGAACACCGGCATGGTCGCCAGCATCGGCAGGCAGCCGAGCAGCGGATTGATCTTCTCCTCCTTGTACAGCTTCATCATGTTCTGCTGGAGGGCGGCAGGGTCTTCCTTGAACCGCTCCTTCAGCTTGTCGAGCTGAGGCTGGACCTTCTTCATCTTGGTCATGGATTCAAAGGACATATTGGCCGGGAAGAAGAAGGCGATCTTGATGGCAACCGTCAGCATCAGGATGGCGAGGCCGAAGTTGCCGATATAGCGCTGGAAGAATTCGATCAGCCAGAACAGCGGCTTGGTGATGTACCAGCCCCAGCCCCAGTCGATCGCGTCGACGAACCGCGGGATGCCCAGGGACTTGGTGTAGCCGGTCAGCACGGGCGCGCGCTTGGCGCCGGCGAACAGGCGGCGGGTCTCGGTGACCTGGCTTCCGGGGTTCAGCAGATGGGGCTGGCCCTCGTAGCGGATCTGGAAAACCTTTTCCGAGCCGAAGGGACCGGCCGAGAAGCGTGCGTTCAGCGGCTCCTTCTGGTCGGGGACCAGGGCGGTCAGCCAGTACTTGTCGGCGATGCCCATCCAGCCGCCGGTCGAGGGCAGGTCGTACTGGCCATCCTTGGCCCACGGCTTGTACTGCCGGATCTTGAGCCGGTACTCCTTGTCCTTGCCCAGCACGCTGAAGGCCCCGTCGGCCGAGGCGCTGGCCCGCGCCTTGGGCGGAGGAACGCCCTGGCGCTCCACGGCGCCGTAAGGCGTGATGGTGACCGGCGCCGGGCCGCTGTTCACCACCGTGTCGGTGACGGTGAACATGAACTGGTCGTCCACCGCGATGTCGCGGGTGAAGGCCAGGCCCTGGGGTGTTGAATAGGTCAGGCGCACCGGATGGCCCGGGGTCAAGGCACCGGTGCTGGCCAGGGTCCAGGGCGTATGGGCGTCGGGCAGGCCGGTCAGGTTCTGTCCGCTCCAGCCGAACTGGGCGAAGAAAGCGTGTTGCGCGCCCAGCGGGCGCAGCAGTTCAACCATCGGCGACTTCGGATCGAGTGTCTGACGATAGTTGCGCAGGTTGAGGTCGTCGAAGCGGCCGCCCTCCAGCGAGATCGATCCGGTCAGCGCCGGGGTGTCGATCGCCACGCTGGGGCGGGCAAGGGCCTGGGCGACGGGAATGAACACCGGCGCCGGCGTGCCGTCGGGATTTACCGCAACGCCGGGCTGGGCGATGGCCTGCTTTTGCTGGATCGCCTTTTGCGCGGCCTGTTGCTTCTGGGCCGGCTGCAGCACCAGGAAGTCATAGGCGAACCATAGACCCAGGGCGCAGATCACAAAGATGATCGTGTTGCGGGAGTTATCGTTGTCCATGAGAGATGTATGGCTCGGCGAGATGGAAGCGGGCGGATTCGCCCCCGCCCGGGCGGTTACAGGTCAGTCGGCGCGAGCCTTATCAGCGCGCTTTTCACATCGTCAAGCAAACGCGCCCAGGGACGGGCGGGCGTGCCGGCGCGCGCGACGAATACATAGTCGTGCCCCGGCCTTCCGTGAAGGGGCAGCAGCAGTCTGGCGGCCTCGCGCAGCCGACGTTTGGCGCGGTTGCGAACTACTGCCCCGCCGATCCGCCGGGTGGCCGTAAAGCCGACCCGCACCTTGGGGTTATCGTCCGCCCGGTCGCGGTCCTGAATGACCACCGCGCCGCGCGCTACGGACACAGCGGCGGAAGCGGCCAGGAAGTCGGGCCGTTTCTTGATGCGTTCGATGGTGGGCGTGTCAGACATCGCTCATGCCCCCAGGGATGAGCGCGAAGGGGTATTCCCTAGGCGGTCAGGCGCTTGCGGCCCTTGGCGCGGCGGCGAGCCACGATCTTGCGGCCGTTCATCGTCGCCATACGGGCGCGATAGCCGTGACGGCGCTTGCGCACGAGACGCGAGGGCTGAAAGGTGCGCTTCACAATAGGGCTCCGGGAAAGGCTTTTCTAAAGAGGCGCGGTGGATAGGGGAAAGGACCGCCCGTGTCAACGTCCGCCTGGCACAGCAGGCAAAAGCCTGAGGTTCAGCAGGCTTTCGGCCGTGGCGATGATGGCGTCTTCATTGGGTCGCGGGTCCCAGCCCAGCAGGGTGCGGGCCTTTTTGCCGGTGGCGTTCCGCGGCTTGCCCAGCTCCGGCAGGATTTCACGCACGCCGACATCGCGCAGCGCCACGATCCGCAACAGCCAGTTGGGCAAGGTCCTTACCGGAACCAGACCGGCGGTAATGCCCATCCGCCGCTTGAGCATCCGGGCGATCTCGATCATCGGCGGGAAATCGCCGGCCACGGCCAGAAACCGCTCGCCCGCGGCGGCGGGGTGGGTCATGGCGCGGATGTGCAGGTCGGCGACATCGCGCACATCCACAATGCCGAACCACATCTTGGGGCAACCTGGCAGCGAGCCGTTCATCAGCCGGCGGACGACCTCGATCGAGGTTGCAAAGTCGGGTCCCAGGATCGGGCCAAAAATACCGACCGGATTGACCACCGACAGCTCAAGCCTGCCGCCCTCCTGGGCGATGAAATCCCAGGCGGCCCGCTCGGCCAGGGTTTTGGACTTCACATAGGCGCTGACGCCGGCGTCCGGATTGGTCCAGGTGGTCTCGTCATAGGCCTCGGTCCGGCCCTCATGGCCATAGCCGATCGCCGCGAAGGACGAGGTCAGAACCACCCGCTTGACCCCTGCGTCCCGCGCTGCCCTCAGCACCCGCAACGCGCCCTCGCGGGCCGGGATGATCAGATCGTCCTCATGCTTGGGCGCGCCCAGCGGAAAGGGCGAGGCGACATGCAGGACGTAATCACAGCCTTCGATAGCCTGCGCCCAGCCGGCGTCGCTTTCCAGGTCGGCGGCAAAAAAGGACAGGGCCTTGCCCGGCTTGGCGCCGCCCTGCGCGAGCATGGTCCGCACATCGGGCTCGCGCGCCAGATTCCGGACGGTGGTGCGCACCTGATGGCCGGCGGCCAGCAGCTGCAGGATGCAATGGCTGCCGACAAAGCCGGACCCGCCGGTGACCAGAACAGTGCTCATGAGCGCTTCCCCCAAGGTTTGCCGATCCTATGAGCCAAAGCCGGGCCGGACGCTACCGGACCTTAAAGGTCCGGCCGGATGATCGCCTTGCCCACCACCTGGCGGCCCGCCAGCAGGTCGTAGGCCTGCCGCCAGCTTTCCAGCGGCAGTTCGGCGTGCACCCTTGGGGTCAGCTTTCCGGCCTGCGCCATGCCCCAGATGGACTCCAGATTGACCTGACCTTCCTCTGGAAAGCGCCGGCCGTATTCTCCGGCGCGAACGCCGACCAGGGCAAAGCCCTTGATCAGCGCCATGTTGACCGGCAGCGTCGGGATGCGCCCGGATGCAAAGCCGACCGAGAGCAAACGGCCGCCAAAGGCGATGCAGCGCACGCTCTCATCGAAAACATCGCCGCCTACCGGATCGTAGATGATGTCGGCCCCACCGCCGGTGATGGACTTGACGGCGTCCTTGAAACCACCCGTGACATTCAGCACCGCGTCGGGCCCGTAGGCGGCGTTCACCAGGGCCAGCTTGTCGTCCGAGGCGCCGGTGGCGATCACCTTCGCGCCGAGCGCCTTGGCAAGATCCACCGCCGCCAGACCCACGCCGCCCGATGCGCCGTGAACCACCACCCAGTCGCCCGGATTGAGATTGCCGCAGCAGACCAGCGACACCCAGGCGGTCAGATAGGCCGTGCCAAAGGCTGCTGCCTCGGCGTAGGCCAGGTTGGCGGGCTTTGGCCGGGGCGCGATCATCACGCAATATTCGGCAAAGGCGCCCGAGCCGGGAACCGACGCGTGCCGGGCCGGGCCGACGACGGCGTCGCCCACCGCAAAACCTGCTCCGTCGCCGGCTTCCACAACATCGCCAGACGCCTCCATGCCGGCGATGAACGGCAGATCGGGCTTGTGCTGATACTTGCCCTCGGTCTGCAGCAGGTCGGGGAAATTGACGCTGGCGGCGCGGACCTTGACCACAACCTGTCCCGGGCCGGCGCGGGGCCGCTCGACATTACGCACGGCAAGGCCAGCGAAATCTGGCGCAAGTCGGTCGAGGACAAGGGCGCGCATCATGCCAAGCTTAAGAGCCTGATTTTCAGACGCGCCGCAACCTTTGTGAAGCTAGCGGTTGCACCGGCTGAGGCACTGACTCCATTTCGGCGAGCAGTCCGTCTGGTCCGAGCCCGAGATGCAGAAGTAATAGGTCCGCGAGCAGGTCGCCTTGCACTGGGCGATCTCATCAGCCTTCGACGGCGCCGGGCTCATGCGTCGAACGGGCGGCGGCGGCGGTGTTGCCTCGTCACGCTTTGCAGTCTGCGCGGTGGCGGGCAGCGCAAGGGAGAAAGCCAGGAAAATGAGGGCGAAACGGCGCATGGCGTGAGCCTGCCGCGGCACAGTTAATAGCCTGTTAACCGAGATTGTCTGTTCGCTCGATCAGGGCCATGGCCCCATGGGGTGCCCGCACCTTGCCCTCGTGAATGATGAAGGCGAACACATCGCGTGGCGTAACAGCCGGGCTGTGTTCTGGATCGACACGCGGCAGGTCGGCAGGCTCGCCGCCGCCCGCCCAGGTTTTCAGCCGCCCGGCCCAGCCGTCGAGATCCGCCGCTGAATAGGCGGTCGCAATATCGTCCGACCCGGTCTGCAGGCGCGCATAGACGAAGGGGCCGGTGACATCGGCGATTTCGGGATAGATCCCGTGGTCGGCATAGACGCAGGCCATGCCATGCTTGCGCAACAGGGCGGGGAATTCAGGCGTGCAGAAACTGTCGTGCCGCACCTCGACACAGTGACGCAGGCTTCGGCCCGATAGCGCGTCCGGCAGCAGGTTCAGGAAGTCCTCGAAGTCGGCCGCATCGAACCGCTTGGTGGGCGCCAACTGCCAAAGCAGCGGACCCAGCCTGTCGCCCAGCTCACTGATGCCCTGGCCCATGAACCGGGCGATCGACTCAGCGCCGTCCTTCAGCGCCCGCCGGTTGGTGCAGAACCGCGAGCCTTTGACCGAAAAGATAAACCCGTCAGGGACCTGGGCCGCCCAGCTGGCAAAGGTCTCCGGCTTTTGCGAGCCGTAATAGGTCGAATTGATCTCGATGGCGGTCAGCTTGCCGGCCATATAGGCCAGATCGTCCTTCTGGCGCAGGCCGTCCGGATAGAAGACCCCGCGCCAGGGTTCAAACGTCCAGCCCCCCACGCCGATGTGGATTTTCCCTGCTTGCGTCATGGGCCGGATGCTAGTTTGAAGCATCGCTAGAGGCGAGGGGATGCGAGGCCATGGCGGACGTGATTGTGACGGCGGATATGGGCGGGGTGGTGTTCACCCTCGACGTGGCGGCGGGCGATGCGGTCGCCGCCGACCAGACCCTGTGCGTGCTGGAATCGATGAAGATGCACATCCCCGTCGAGTCGCCGAAAGCCGGAACCGTGGCCGAAATCTTCGTCGCCGAGGGCGATATGGTGGCCGAAGGCCAGCCCCTCATCCGTCTGACGGTCTAGAGCCTCACTTCAGGTTCTGGGTGATCGACTGGGCGGTGTCGCTGGACTTTTTCAGCACGTTGCTGAGCGTCTCCATCATCTTGCTCAGACGATCCATCGCCATCTGCAGGCGCAGGCTTTCGGCCTCGCCCATCTCCGACATCGAATCCAGGTCGTTCTTCATGTTGTCGACCAGGTTGTCGAGCGAGGCGCGCTTGCTATCGTCCAGATTGTAGACCTGGGCCAGGGCCGCCCGATTGGCTGCGCCGGCGGCGCGCAGGCTGGCCTGATCTTGCCGCTGGGCGGCCTTCTGGGCGTTTCGCGTCTTCATCTCATCGATCTGGCTGCGAAGATCGTCAGCCGCGTCCCGGCCGGCCTGCAGCATGATGGCCTGGATCAGCGCGTCTATGTCCGCCGAACCGAGGTTGCCAAGGCCCCCCTGCGTGACGGTCGTTCGCACGCTGGCTTCGGTCCAGTCATCGCCCCCCGCGATCCGCGCCGCCTCGCGGGCGATCAGGGCGCGGCTGGCCGGACCGAACCGGCTTTGGCTTGAGGTGATGCGAAGCTCGGCACCCGGCGGCACGCGCACGATCGCCCGCGTTGGCGCAACGGCGGGTGCGACGCGGGCTCTTGGGGGCTGGATCTGCACCTGGGCATGGGCTGCGCCGGCGGCGGCAAGCACGCCGGCCAGCGCCAGAATGGATGATCGCAAGGTCATGGCGCGCGTCTCCTGTCGGGCCGCGCCAGATTAGGCACCGGTTCAGCCGCCGCGCAAGGCGGGGGCGGCGGCGGCGGGCGTCAGGCTCTTGCTGGCGGCCACGGCGCGCAGATAGGCAACATTGTTGTTGGCCAGTTCCGGCGGCAGGTCCTCGCGCACCAGAGCCTCGGCCTCGGCCAGCTTGCCCTGCATGCCCAGCACCAGAGCCAGGTTCTGGCGGATCTGGATGGTCGAGCCGGGCTGGCTCACCGCCTGGCGCAACAGGCCCTCGGCCCGCACGGCGTCGCCCCGCGTCGCATAGAGCATGGCCAGGTTGGACAGCACCGCCGGGTTGGCCGGCGACAGGGTCAGGGCCCGCTGGTAGGTCGTCACCGCATCCTCGGTCCGCTCGACCTGTTCATAGGCCACGCCCAGCAGCGACACCGGCCGCCAGTCGCGAGGCGCCTGGGCGCCGGCCTGGCGCAGGGCGTCGATGGCGTAAAAGGCCTGACCCGCGGCGATGCGGGCGCGGCCGAACTCCAGCAGGGCTTCGACATTGTTCGGCTGCAGGGTGATCACCCGCTGGGCGGCGTCGGCCGCCTGGTCGTACTGGCCGATGGCGCGCAGGGCACCGGCCAGCTTGACGCCGGCCTCGGCGTCATTCGGATCGATCTGGGTTTCACGGCCCCAGAAGGCGGCGCGGGTCATGGGCGCCTCACGGTCCGCCAGGCGGCGCTGTTCGGCCGAGGCCCTGGCGGGCGCCGCTGACGCTGCCGGCGCGGCTACGGGCGCAGGCGCCTGAGCCGGCGATGCGGCCAGGGCCGCGCCCGCCGGCAGGGCGATTGCAAAGACGGTTGCAGCGAACGCGAGCTTGCGACACATGGAATGAAGCGCTCCTGGACTTGAAAGGCGCCCAAAGCATGCCCTTGCCCCGTCAACGAACCGTTAAGCATAAACCTGCGCAGGTGGCCGGGTGAGCGAGACCCTGATCAAGACCTCGAAAGACGCCGTGGCCGTCCGCCCGGTGCGCCAGGAAAGCTGGACCGCGTTCCTGAAGGCCGCGCCCCAGGGACTGGCCTGGAGCGCCACGCAGGCCGGCTTCAAGGGCGCGCGCGGCCAGGTTCTCGCCGTTCCGGCCGCCGAGGGCGCCGGGCCTGTGGTTCTGCTCGGGCTGGGCGCGGGCGATGATCCCACGGTCTACCGGGCCCTGCCCGGCAGGCTGGCGGCCGGCGACTACAAAATCGAGGGCCGGGGCCTGGATCATCAGGCCATCGCGCTCAACTGGGCGATCGGGACCTACCGCTTCGACCGCTACCGCAAGAACGATTCCTCTCCAGCGCGTCTGGTCATCGGCAAGGGCGTCGACCTGGCCGAGGCAACCGCCGTCGCCCACGCCTGCGCCCTGGCCCGCGACATGGTCAATACGCCGGCCAACGACATGGGCCCGCTGCAGATCGAGACCATCTCCCGCGAGATCGCCGAAAAGTTCGGCGCGTCCATCTCGGTCGTCACCGGCGATGATCTGCTGGCGCAGAACTATCCCGCTGTCCACGCCGTCGGCCGCGCGGCGGTTCCCCACCGCGCGCCCCGCATGATCGAGATAGCGTGGGGCAAGGCCGGCCCCCTGATCGCCATCATCGGCAAGGGCGTAGTGTTCGACACCGGCGGCCTTGATCTCAAGCCCTCGTCCGGCATGCGGCTGATGAAGAAGGACATGGGCGGCGCCGCCCATGCCCTGGCCCTGGCCCGCATGGTCATGGCCGCGAAGCTCAAGTTGCGCCTCGTCGTCCTGGTCCCGGCGGTCGAAAACGCCATCGCCGGCGACGCCATGCGGCCGGGCGACGTGATCGCCTCGCGCAAGGGCCTGTCCATCGAGGTCGGCAACACCGACGCCGAGGGCCGGCTGATCCTGGCCGACGCCCTGGCCCGCGCCGCCGAGCTGGCCCCCGACCTGACCATCGACCTGGCCACCCTGACCGGGGCCGCCCGCGCCGCCCTGGGACCCCAGGTCATCCCCTTCTACACCGACGATGACACCCTGGCCGCCGACCTGGCTGACGCGGCGAAGGCGCAGGCCGACCCGCTCTGGCGCATGCCGCTGTGGGCCGGCTACGAAGACGCGGTCGACAGCGACATCGCCGATGTGACCAATGATTCCGCCGCCTGGGCCCAGGCCGGCTCGGTCACTGCCGCCCTGTTCCTCAAGCGGTTCGCGCCCCAGGGCCTGTGGGTTCACTTTGACATCTTCGCCTGGAACCCCCGCGTGCGGCCCGGCTATCCGCTGGGCGCCGAAGTCCAGGCCATCCGCGCCCTCTATGCGGTGCTCAAGGCGCGTCATTCATGAGCGATCCGCGCCTGACCCTGATCCGCGACGGCGTGGCTGCGGCCCATCTGGAAGGCGTGGTCGAGGCTGACGCCTATGCGCCCCTGACCCCCATGCGCTGCATCGCGGCGACGGCGGCCATCCGCAAGGCGCCCAACGCGGCCAGCGAGCAACAGGACCAGCTGGCGTACGGCGAGGCCTTCGATGTCCTGGCCCGGGACGGGGCTTTCTGCTTTGGCCAGGCGTCCCGCGACGGCTATGTCGGCTGGGTCGAGGCCGCCGACCTTGCGCCCGGCCATCTGGCGCCCACCCACTGGGTCAGCGCGCTCAGCACCCTGGTCTTCACCCGGCCGGATCTGAAATCGGCGACGGCCATGAGCCTGACCCTCAACAGTCTGGTCCGCATCGAACAGGCCGAGGGCCGGTTCGTAAAGGCGGCCGGCGCCGGCTGGATCTTCGAGGGCCATCTGACCCCGATCGCGATCTACGAAGCCGATCCCGTCGCCGTCGCGTCGCGGTTCGCCGGCGCGCCCTATCTGTGGGGCGGGCGCCAATGCGGCGGGCTGGATTGTTCAGGTCTGCTGCAGCAGGCCAGTTACGCCTGCGCCATGCCCTCGGCGCGGGACACCGACATGCAGGCCGCGCTGGGCCGCGCCGTCAGCCGCGAGGATCTGCAACGCGGCGATCTGGTTTTCTGGAAGGGCCACGTCGGCCTGATGGCCGACGCCGAGACCCTGCTTCACGCCAACGCCCATCACATGGCTACGGAAACCGAATCCCTCGCCCGCGCCATCGCGCGCATCGAGGTCGCCGGAGTGGGCGCGCCTGTCGGGTACCGAAGGGTGTGACTTCCGCCTGCCCCATTATGGGCCGTTGCGAAAATATGCGTGGTTCGAGACGCGCCCGTTGGGCGCTCCTCACCATGACGAACAGGTGTGCATAATCGAAAACGTCGTCATCCTGAGGAGGCCCGAAGGGCCGTCTCGAAGGACGCACGATCAGTGTTGCAACAGCCCCCTTGATGGGGCGGCAGAACCTTAGTCTAGCTTATTTCGCCGCCGGAGCCGCCGCCGCCTTGGGCGCCGCGGCGGGGGCTGCAGGAGCCCCGGCCTTCGGAGCCGCCGCAGCGCCAGCAGCGGGAGCCGCCGCCGGAGCCGCGCCTGCCGCCGGGGCCGCGGCCGGAGCCGCGCCAGGGGCCGGATGCAGGGCCGCTTCCATCGCCGCCGAGCGCGCCGCGTCAGGCGCCGGGATCGGCAGGCTGGCGTTCAATGTGTGCAGATAGGCGATGACATTGATGCGGTCTTCGAGGTGTTTCAGACCGGCGAAGGTCATCTTGGTGCCGTCGACATATTTCTGCGGCTTGGCTAGGAACTGCTCCAGCTCGTCAAAGGTCCACTGGGCATGGCTGGCGCCGAACGCCGTCATCCCGTCGGAATACTTGAACGGCGCGGGCGTGCCGACATGCGAGGCCGGTTTGCGGCCGATGATGGCCAGAAGTCCGGGGCCGGTGCCGTTCTCGTCGGTGGGTTTGTGGCACGAGGCGCACTTGGCGAACACCACCTCGCCCTCGGCCACTTCAGCGGCCGGCAGAACCGTGCCCCAGTCCTGCGGCGGCAGGATTACAGCGGCCACTTCGGGTCCGCCATCGACGGCAGGCTCGATTTTGTAGCCCATGGTCTTCGGGGCAACCGGTTCGAACACCTTGTCCGAAACCTGGTTCATGAAGACGATCGCCAGGCCCGTCGCCAAAACGGCGGCAGCGATCTTGTTAAAGCCGAGGTCGCTCATGATTCGTCCGATAATCCCCTGCGCGGCGCGGGGAATCACACCCGGAATCCCCGCCACGTTCTTGCGTCGGGCTCTCTTACACGCTACCGCCGCTCGTGCAACCGGCCAAATGGCGCAGGGGCGTGTCGCATATCCTCAAGGCCTGAATAGACGGGAATTTTGCCTGATGGGGGCGGTCAATCCAATCATCATGATCCCGGCCCGCCTGGCCGCCATGCGCTTGCCGAACAAGCCCCTGGCGGACATCGGCGGCGTGCCGATGATCGTGCGGGTGCTGCGGCAGGCCCAGGCCGCCAACGCCGGGCCGGTGGTGGTCGCCGCGGGCGATCCTGAAATCGTCGCAGCCGTCGAGGCGGCTGGCGGGCGCGCAGTGCTCACCGATCCGGCCCTGGCCTCGGGCTCGGACCGAATCATGGCCGCGCTCGAGGAAATCGATCCACACGGCGACCATGACCTGATCGTCAACGTCCAGGGCGACATGCCATTCATCGACCCGGCCCACATCCGCACCCTGGTCGACCGTTTCGACGAGCAGCCCGGCCTGCAGATGGCCACCCTGGTCGCCGCCGAAGCCTCGCCCGCCGACCGCACCAATCCCGACGTGGTCAAGGCGGTGCTCAGCCTGGCCCGCGGCGCCGATTTCGGCCGCGCCCTCTATTTCACCCGATCGACCCTCTATGGCGACGGCCCCGTCTGGCGCCACATCGGCCTCTACGCCTACACCCGCCAGACTCTGGAAGGCTTCGTCGTCGCCCCGCAAACCCCGCTGGAAAAGCGCGAAAAGCTGGAACAGCTGCGGGCCATGGAGCTGGGGGTCGAGATCTGGGCTGTCATCGTTGATACCGCGCCCATTTCGGTGGATAGCCCTGCCGACCTCGAGGCGGCGCGCAAGGAAGCGGCGAAATGACCAGCAAGATCGCATTCCAGGGCGAGCCCGGCGCCAACAGCGACGAGGCCTGCCGCACCCATTTCCCGGACCATGAGCCCCTGGCCTGCCCGACCTTCGAAGAGGCCTTCGAGGCGATCAAGACCGGCGTCGCGGACTTAGGGATGATCCCGGTGGAAAACTCCATCGCCGGGCGCGTGGCCGACGTGCACCACCTTCTGCCCTCATCGGGGCTCTACATCGTCGGCGAGCGGTTCAAGCCGATCCGCTTCCAGCTGATGGTCAATCCGGGCGTCAAGCTGGAGGACGTGAAAACCGTCGCCTCCATGCCCATCGCCCTGGCCCAGTGCCGCAAGGCCCTGAAAAAGCTGGGCGTAAAGCTTGAATCGGCCGGCGACACCGCCGGGGCGGCCAGGGCGCTGGCCGAACATCCCGACCCGCACAAGGCCGCCGTCGCCCCGCGTCTGGCGGCAAGGCTCTATGGCCTGGATATCCTGCTCGAGGACATCGAGGACGAAAAGCACAACACGACCCGCTTCCTGGTCATGGCCCGCGAGCCGGCCCAGCCGCCGAAGGATGCGCCCTGCATCACCAGCTTCGTCTTCCGGGTCCGCAACATCCCCGCCGCCCTCTACAAGGCGCTGGGCGGCTTTGCGACCAACGGCGTCAACATGACCAAGCTGGAAAGCTACATGGAAAACGGCGTCTTCGCCGCGACCATGTTCTACGTCGAGGTCGACGGGCGACCGGAAGACCCGGCCCTGGCCAGGGCGTTCGAGGAACTGAAGTTCTACTCCGACCACTTCGCCGTGCTGGGAACCTATCCGGCCGACGGGTTCAGGGCGGGGTAGACCCTGCGTGCTTCGAGACGCGCTCTTTCGAGCGCTCCTCAGCATGAGAACGTTTGTGCAGGCCCACCCGCTCCGTCATCCTGAGGAGCCCGCGCCAGCGGGCGTCTCGAAGGACGCATTGGCCGCCAAGCGATGGAGGGGCGGGGGTCTGACCACGAATATTCCCCCAAAAAACCCGCTCATCCCGGCGAATGCCGGGACCCAGATTCAGCCCCTCAGCTTCATGATTGTACGCGGAACGCTGCGCCTTACGATCTGGGCCCCGGCATTCGCCGGGGTGAGCGGAAGAGGGAGTTTCTGGAAGCGTATGACGAAGCCCCGCTTGCCGATCGGGCGCGCAGGGCGGATTGATTTCCGGCTTCATGCCCCGCAACCACCGAAAATCATTCAGGATTATCGCGCGACGGCCCGCCAGCTGCGGAATACTGTCGCCTGCGCACGCTCTCCTGACCCGCGCTGATCACCAGCTGACAATGGCTGACGGATTCGTCACGCCTTGCCGCATCTGGCGGATTCGGCAAAAGCCGCCATTTCCTTGCACACAAGGGATTTCCGCAGGTTCCGCCCCGCCGCGAGCGACACACTTTTCGAAAAAAAGCTGTTATTGCTGTCAGTTTGCCGAAAACGACAGCGCGGGCAGGCCCACAGGCCTATCCCGCCTGCGCATAGCCCAGCTGTTCGTTCAGCTTTTCCAGCAGCTTGATCGCCGCCTCGGCGATCACCGTACCGGGCGGGAAGATCGCCACGATGCCGGCGTCATAAAGGGCCGGATAATCCTGCGGCGGGATAACACCGCCGATCACCGCCAGGATGTCGGACCGCCCGGCCTTGCCAAGTTCGGCGATCAGGTCCGGCGCAAGCGTCAGGTGGCCAGCGGCCAGCGACGAGGAGCCGACGATGTGCACATCGTTTTCCACGGCCTGCCGCGCGGCCTCGGCCGGGGTCTGGAACAGGGGGCCGATGTCGACGTCAAAGCCCAGGTCGGCAAAGGCGGTGGCGATCACCTTCTGGCCGCGGTCGTGGCCGTCCTGGCCCATCTTGGCGATCAGGATGCGCGGGCGGCGGCCGTCGGCGGCTTCGAAAGCCTCGACCATGGCCTTGGCCCGGGCGGTGACGGGGTCGGAGGCGGCTTCCTTCATATACACCCCCTCGATGGTGCGGATCGTGGCCTTGTGGCGGCCGAAGACCTTTTCCAGAGCATAGCTGATCTCGCCGACCGTGGCCTTGGCGCGGGCCGCGTCGATGGCCAGGGCCAGCAGGTTGCCGTCGGCCCGGGCGCCAGCTTCCAGCGCGTTGAGCGCCGCGTCCACCGCGGCCGGATCACGCTCGGCCTTGAGCCTCGCCAGCTTGTCCAGCTGCTGGGCGCGGACCGAGGCGTTGTCGACCTTGAGCACCGGGATGTCGTCGGCCACTTCGGGCTTGTAGCGGTTGACCCCCACCACGCTCTGACGGCCGGCGTCGATGCGAGCCTGGGTGCGGGCGGCGGCCTCTTCGATGCGCATCTTGGGCACGCCCTGCTCGATGGCCTTGGCCATGCCGCCCAGGCTCTCGACCTCGGCGATGTGTTCCAGGGCGCGGGCCGCCAGATCGTGGGTCAGGCGCTCGACGTAATAGCTGCCGCCCCAGGGATCGATGGTCTTCGTCAGGCCCGATTCCATCTGCAGGAACAGCTGGGTGTTGCGCGAAATCCGCGCCGAGAAATCGGTGGGCAGGGCCAGGGCCTCGTCGAGGCTGTTGGTGTGCAGGCTCTGGGTCTGGCCATTGGCGGCGGCCATGGCCTCGACCGCCGTGCGGGTGACGTTGTTGAACACGTCCTGGGCGGCCAGCGACCAGCCCGAGGTCTGGCAGTGGGTGCGCAACGACAGCGAGCGCTCGTCGTTGGGGCGGAACTCGTCGGCCATCAGCTTGGCCCAGATCAGGCGCCCGGCCCGCATCTTGGCCACTTCCATGAAGTAGTTCATGCCGATCGCCCAGAAGAACGACAGGCGCGGGGCAAACTCGTCCACGGTCATGCCCGCCGCGACACCGGCCCGGACATATTCGATGCCGTCGGCCAGCGTATAGGCCAGCTCCAGGTCGGCGGTCGCGCCGGCCTCCTGCATGTGGTAGCCGCTGATCGATATGCTGTTGAATTTCGGCATGTTTTTCGCCGTGTAGGCGAAGATGTCCGACACGATCCGCATCGAGGGCGCGGGCGGATAGATATAGGTGTTCCGCACCATGAACTCTTTGAGGATGTCGTTCTGGATGGTGCCGGACAGCTTTTCCGGCGGCACGCCCTGCTCCTCGGCGGCCACGACGAACAGCGCCAGGATCGGCAGCACCGCGCCGTTCATGGTCATGGACACGCTCATCTGGTCCAGCGGAATGCCGTCGAACAGGGTGCGCATGTCATAGATGGAATCGATGGCCACGCCGGCCATGCCGACGTCGCCCTTGACCCGCTCGTGATCCGAATCATAGCCGCGGTGGGTGGCCAGATCGAAGGCGACAGACAGGCCCTTTTGGCCGGCCGCCAGGTTGCGGCGGTAGAAGGCGTTGGAATCCTCGGCGGTGGAGAAGCCGGCGTACTGCCGCACCGTCCAGGCGTTGGTCAGGTACATGGTCGGATAGGGGCCGCGCACATAGGGCGCGATGCCGGGATAGCCGCCGGTGAAATCGATGCCGTTCAGGGCTTCCGGCCCATAGGTCGCCGCAACGGCTATGCCTTCCGGTGTTTCCCAGACGGGCTGGCCGGCCGGGGCCTTGGCGGCGGGAACCTTGACGGCGTCGAAATCGAGTTCAGCGAAATTGGCGCTCATGCTTCACCTTCGAACGGTTCGGCCAGACGGACGGGTTTCAGCGGCGTGCAGGCCGAGTCAGGGCCCGGCTTGCGCGGATCGGGGGCGGCCACGGCGAACCGGGCCCCATCAACGGTCTCGACTTCAAGCTGGCCGGTGTCGGCGTTGCGGAATTTGGTGACCCCCAGAATTTCACGGGCCTTGCTGCGCACGGCCTCGATCTCGGCCGCCGCGGCCTGGGCGATCTCGTTTTGGACCAGGCCAGCCTCCAGCGCGGCGATGATCCCGCCGGCGGCCTCGATGGCCTGGAATTTCGCCCAGGCGGCGCGGGCCATGCCGTCGGTCAGGGTCTCGAGGAACCAGGTCCCGCCGGCCGGATCGGCGACGCGGCCGATGTGGGCCTCTTCCATCAGCACAAGCTGGGTGTTGCGGGCCTGGCGGCGGGAAAAGTCGGTGGGCTCACCGTCCAGCGCGTCGGTGAAACAGCCCAGGGCGATGGCGTCGGCCCCGCCCACGCCGGCCCCGAACGCCGCCGAGGCCAGCCGCAGCATGTTGGTCCAGGGGTCCAGCGCGGTGAGCATCCGGTGAGACGAGCGCGCCTCGATCTTCGCGGGAGCAGAGGCGTCCGCGCCGCTCGCGGCCGCGACCTTGGCCCAGAGTACGCGGGCCGCGCGCAGCTTGGCGATGGTGTTGAAGTATTCCGGTCCCGCCGACAGGCCCAGCACGATGCCGCCGAACGCCTGATCCGGCGTGGCGCCGGCCCGGATCAGTGCCCGTGCATAGGCCAGACCGCAGGCCATGGCGTGGGCCAGCTCCTGGGCTTCGGTGCCGCCGGCCTCGTGGGCGATGCGGCCCGAGGCCATGAACAGGCTGGCCCTGGGGTAGGCGCGACCCAGGCGTACGGCGGTATTGGCCGCATGCAGGATGTGGCTCTCGATCGGGCCCGGGGACGCGCCCTTCTGGGCGAAGGCGGTGAGGGGATCGAGGTGAAAGGCCAGCGGGGCTTCGGGCCCGCCCTTGGCCAGGGCCGCCAGCCAGTCGGCCGCTTCGGGTCCCAGGTAGCCGGCGTTCAGGGCGACCGGCGCGATGTCCAGCAAAACCCCGTTCAGAACGTGGGAAAGGCCTTCCTCCGAGCCGACGGCGACGCCGCGCAGGCCTTTGGGGTCGATCTTGACCAGCACCGAGGCCGCGCCGTTCTGAAGGTCGTTCAGGATCTGGCTGTTGGCGCGGGCCGGATCGGGATGCCGGATCGAGGCGCGAAGATCCCACGGCCGGGCCGGATCGGCCGGCGTCTTGCGGACCGGCGCCGCCGGGCCGTCCCGATAAAGGGGAGCGATTTCCACGCCGTCGCGGGTGCGGCTGATCAGGGTCTCGGGGCCGGCGCCCTTGAGGGTCTTTTCAACAAGCTTGAGCCAGGCGCCTTCAGTCGGCGCGCCAAAGCCCGAGGCGAGGTCGAGGGTCGAGGCCAAAGGTCAATCCCGCATTGCAGCAATTCCTGCTCGGGTCATGCGCGGGGAAGACCGCCTCCGTCAAGGGCGGTGCGACGTTGCAAACCCCCGTGGGCCGCCCGGCGCCCGCTTGTGCGGCCGCCTCACTTTAGCTTATTTGTCGCGCAAGGGATGAAGGACCGCATCGTTCAGCGACGGTGCGGTTTCAATATGTGGTCCGGCCGCGGCCGGTCACCTTTCGGAGACTGCAATGTTCAAGACCAGCCGTATTGCTGAAATCGCCATCGCCACCGTTCTGATCGCGGGCATCGCAGGCGCCAGTTTCGCCCAGGACGCCGCCGCGGTCATCGCCTCGCGTCAGGCCTTCATGCAGGGCGTGACCCGCATGTCGAGCGCCGTCTCGACCGCCGCCGCCGCCGGCGACATGACTGCCGCCAAGGCCGCCGCCAAGACCCTGGATGACGGCTGGAAAGCCTTTGCGACCCAATTCCCGGCCGGCTCGGACAGCGCCGCCGGAAAGACCCGCGCCAAGGCTGAAATCTGGTCAAATGCCACCGGCTTCAAGGCCGAGATGGACAAGGCCCTGGCCGCCAGCGCCGCCCTCGTCGCCGCCACCAACGGCACGGACAAGGACGCGATGGCCAACGCGGTGAGCAATGTGAACGGCGTCTGCGTCAGCTGCCACAACGACTTCCGCGGCCCGCGCGGCTAGGCGTTGATCTGGATCACGGCGCCCGGGCTGCCGCCCATTCATACTGGCAAGATGAAACGCGCCGTCATCCTCGCCGGCCTTGTCGCCGCCAGCCTGCTGGCGGCCGGCTGTGGTCATCTGGACCAGACCTTCTTGCCGACCCGTGAAGACAAGGCCGCCGAGCGCGGTCTCAGCTACGCCCGCAACAACTGCGCGGGTTGTCACGAGATCGGCGTCTCCGGCGCCAGTCCCCGCGCCCTGGCGCCCGCGTTTGGTCAGATTCGCAACCGCTTCAGCGCCCCCGGCCTGGAGCGCGAGATCGAAGCCATCGGCACCGTCGGCCACTATGACATGAAGCCGATCCAGGTTGAGCCGTCTGACCGCCGGGACGTCGTGGCCTATATCCAGACCCTCAAGGGGCGCTGAGGCCGATGGCGCTGCCGTTTGCAACAGCCCTGCTCTCAACCCTCGCCCTTCTGGCCGGCGCCGCGCCGCCAGCGCCGGACAGCACCGGCGGCAACGTCGACAAGGGACGGGTCTTTGCCGCCGACCGGTGCGGCCTTTGCCACGCCACCGGCCCCAAGGGCGCCAGCCCGATCCGTCAGGCGCCGCCCTTCCGTACGCTCAACGAGAAGTACGACGTCGACGGCCTGGCCGAATCCCTGGCCGAAGGCATCAGCGTCGGCGATCCGATGATGCCTGAGCACGTGCTCAAGCCCGGCGAAATCGCCGACCTGCTGGCCTACATCAAGAGCCTGGCGCCGCCTCGCCGATAGGCGCGCTCGCCAAAGCAACGCTCATTGGCTACTGAAGGTCCATGAGCGCCAATCCCACCGTCCCTGGCCCCGGCACATCGGCGCGTGACGACGGCGCCTCGGCGGAGATCCAGCTGGCGTTTCTGCGCGACAACGAAGCGCACCTGAGATCCATTCTGGAGACGGTGCCCGACGCTCTGGTGATCATCGACGAGCGCGGCGTCATGAGCTCGTTCAGCGCCACAGCTGAACGGCTGTTCGGCTGGACGGCGACGGAAGCCATCGGCCGCAACGTCAGCATGCTGATGCCGCAGCCTTATCAAAAAGCCCACGACGGCTATCTGGCCCGCTATCTGACCACGGGCGAGCGCCGGATTATTGGCATCGGCCGGATGGTTGTTGGCCAGCGCAAGGATGGCAGCACCTTTCCCATGGAGCTGGCGGTCGGTGAGGCCCGTTCAGGCGGCCGGCGATTCTTCACGGGCTTTGTGCGCGACCTGTCCGAACGGCATGAAACCGAGCGGCGGCTGCAGGACCTGCAAACCGAATTCGCCCACGTCTCGCGCCTGACATCGATGGGCGAGATGGCTTCGTCCCTGGCCCACGAACTGAACCAGCCCCTGTCGGCGATTGCCAGCTATGTGAAAGGCTCCGAGCGCCTGCTCGAGGCTGAAGACATTGACCGCGACCGTCTCCGGAACGCTCTGCGGCGGGCGAACGAACAGGCCTTGCGCGCGGGCGAAATCATCCGGCGGCTGCGCAATTTCGTCGCCAAGGGCGAAACCGAACGGGTGAAGGAAGATCTTGGCCGGCTGGTCGAGGAGGCCAGCCTGTTGTCCCTGGTGGGCGCCAAGGAGCATGGCGTTCACACCAGCTTCGATCTTGGCGCCGGCCGTGTCCAGGTCGAGGTCGACAAGATCCAGATTCAGCAGGTTATTCTGAACCTCATCCGCAATGCCATGGAGGCCATGGAGTCCAGCCCGTCGAAGAACCTCGATGTCCGCATCGGGCGCAGCGATGACGGGGCGGCCGTCGTGATGGTTTCCGACACTGGATCGGGACTGGAGCCCAGCGTCTCGGCCACCCTGTTCCAGCCGTTTATGACCACCAAGCAGCAGGGCATGGGCATCGGCCTGTCGATCTCGCGCAGTATCATCGAAGCGCACGGGGGACGCATCTGGGCCGAAAACAGGCCGGAAGGGGGGTGCCAGTTCTGCTTCAGTTTGCCTATCATAGCCGCGGAGGGGGAGAGCCATGGCCGATAAGGGCGTCATTCACATTGTCGACGATGACGATGCGATGCGCGATTCCCTGGCCTTTCTGCTCGATACCTTTGGCTGGACAACCAGCCTTTGGCCCTCCGCCGAAAGCTTTCTGGACCATTGTGATGATGCCAGAATTGATTGTGTGATCACCGACGTGCGCATGCCTGGATTAAGCGGTCTTGATCTGGTCCAGCGGCTCAATGCCCGCGGGTTCACCGCTCCGGTGATCGTCATGACCGGTCACGGCGACATCCCGCTAGCGGTAGACGCGATGAAATCGGGCGTTGTCGACTTCCTTGAAAAACCCATCAACGACGAACTGCTGGTGCGGGCCGTCGATATCGCAGTATCGAAGAGCCGGACGTCCAGCGCGGACAATCCCGAGGCCCGCAAGGTGCGCGAGCGCTTTGAAAACCTGTCGCCGCGCGAACGCGATGTTCTGGGCGGGGTAGTGGCTGGAAAACCCAACAAGGTTATCGCCTTTGAGTTGGGCATCAGCCCCCGCACCGTGGAGGTCTATCGTGCGGGGCTGATGTCGAAAACCGGCGCCGGCAGCCTGTCGGAGCTTGTGCGCATGGCGGTCACTGCCGGAATCTGAGATCGCCAGATTGACATGGGTCAATGAGCGGGGCCTGCCTGATCGGCAGGGTGCCGCGAGATGGACTTCCAGGTTTCCCCTCCACCGACTGTCATTCTCATCGATGATGATGCGGCGCTGTTGCGCGCGCTAAGCTTTTCGCTTGAGCTCGAGGGCTTTACCGTTGACCGTCATCGCAGCGGTTCAACAGTGCGTCCGAACGATCTGCCGGCCGAAAACGCGTGCCTTGTCGTCGACTACTACCTGCAGGGTCACAATGGGTTTCAGCTGCTCGAGCGGCTCAGGTTACATGGGGTAACCTTGCCGGCCATCGTCATAACCAGTCATGCCGGGCCGATGCTGCAAAACCTGGCGCATCGCGTAAACGCCAGCGTGGTCGAAAAGCCGCTGTTGGGACCAGAGCTGTTCGCCGAAATCCGGCGTCTGATCGCGACGCAATTTCCCATCCGTTGAAGGACGCTCGCCATGACCAATTCTGCCCCCCTAAACCGCATTGTGCTTGAACTTGCTCGTGAGCCCGGGCACCCCGAAGGCGACGCCAACGACCGCTATGTGATCGTTGCGCCGCTGCACGCCGACGGCCGCCTCGACGGCGAGGCCTGGAAGGCGGTGCGCGACAGTTGCCGCGTGGTCCGCGAGACGGCCGGCGCCGAGGCGTCGCTGGGTCATCTGGTGCACGGGCCCGGCGGCCGGTGGATCCTGACTTTCGACATCACCAACGACCGGCCGGATGAGACCGGCTTCCGGTTCGAGATCGAGCCCTTTGTGTCTGGCGAATATGTTTCGATCGAGCGTGGGGACGAAACCCACGTGTTCCGCGTGGTCACCGCTGCCCGGGCCTGAAAAAAAGGCCGGTTGGCGAGGGCGCCAACCGGCCAGAAGCTTTCGAGGTGAAGGAGGACAAGAAAGCTTGGGCATCTGGCGCGCATTCGCCGGTGAAGTCCTTGACCTGTGTCAACATCTCCTCCGTAGAAACCCTTAGGGGAAAGCCCCGAATTTTCGAACACGTCGCCGCACCCTAGCCTCTGGTTAACATCATACGGAGGCCCTGATGCGCGATTTCCAAACCTCGACCCCGACAGCAGCACCGCCCCTGTACCAATCGGTCCGCGGTGAGCCGATTGATCAGATGGGCGTGCGGATGACCTTCGCTAGGGACGAAGAGCTCTATGCCCAGGAAGAAGACGCTGATCTGGTCTATCGGGTCGTCTCCGGCGCAGTTCGCACCACCTGCCTGATGTCTGATGGCCGACGCCATGTCGGAGCCTTCTATTTCGCCGGCGAGTTCTTCGGCATGGAAAGCGGGGACGCGCACCGCTTTTCAGCTGAGGCGCTGTGCGACACCGTCGTCACGGTCATGAAGCGCACCATCGCCGAGCGGGACGTCCAGATTGAGCGTTTGCTCTGGACCTCGACCGTCCAGGAACTTGCGCGCACCCACGAACATCTTTTGCTGCTCAGCCGCATGACGGCGGTGGAAAAGGTCGCCACCTTCCTGACGGACATGGCAACCCGCCAGGGTCGTCCCGAACTGGTGTTCCTGCCGATGGGCCGCCAGGACATCGCCGATTATCTCGGCCTGACCATCGAAACCGTTTCGCGCATGATCGGCCAGTTGCAGGCTGAAGGCTTTATCGAACTGCAAGATACCCGGCATATTCGGGTGCGCACGCGTGGCTCCCTGTTGAAGCGCTGCGCCTGACCGCCTGACCGCCTGACCGCCTGACCGCCTGACCGCCTGTTCCCTGCTCCCGAAAACAACGAGTGAGTCTGGCAAAGGCCGGACCGCTTCACGGCGGTCCGGCTTTTTGTTCTTTGCAGGCAACAGCCCACTCTTGGCGGTTGGGTCAGTCTCGATCTCAATGTCTGGAAAACAAGTCGACCGCGCGGATGAACGGAAATCCGCGCGGTCAAAACCGGTCGCCGCATCCCGCTTGGAAGTGGAGGCTTGCGTGGGGTCCGTCACGACGCCGATCTGATGGTCTTGATGTCACCATCGCCCGATGGGGTCTTTGATCCCGATCAAACTCCAGGCGTTTCCCGGCTTGATCCAGATCAGCGCCGCGAAAGGCGTTCACGCTAAAATCAGATCAGGTATCCGGAGGCTCCTGCAATGTCCGCAATCGCCGAATTCGTAACGCATTCCCAGGCTTCCAGCCGTGCAAGCGACGCTGTGCTCATCGAGAAATATGACGGCCGGATTCCGCGCTACACCAGTTACCCGACCGCGGCCCAGTTCACGCCGGCGGTGAGCGCGGATGCCTATGCAGAGTGGCTTTCAGCTCTGCCGCTGAATGAGGCCCTGTCCCTCTATGTGCATGTGCCGTTCTGCCGCCGCCTGTGCTGGTACTGCGGCTGCAACACGCGGGCGGTAAACCGGCCTGATTCCCTTTCGGACTATGTCCGCTACCTGCGCCAGGAAATTTTCATGCTGGAACAGGCCCTGCCGGGTCATATGCGGGTCACGTCCCTTCATCTGGGCGGCGGCACGCCCAACATGCTGAGCCGCGATGACCTGACCGAGCTGTTCTACGGTCTGCGCCACGTGTTCAAGATGAGCGGCGAGGTCGCCGCCGAGCTGGATCCGGCTGTCCTGACTGAAGAATGGGTGAAGGCGGCCGTCTTCCACGGTCTGACGCGGGCCAGCCTTGGCGTGCAGGACCTGACGCCCGAGGTGCAAAAAGCCGTCAACCGGATCGAGAGCTTTGAGGTTCTGGCGCGCGCCACGGGCTGGCTGCGAGCCGCCGGTGTGCCATCAATCAATTTCGACCTGATGTATGGTCTGCCAAGGCAAACGGTTGAAGGCGTTCTCAGAACCCTCGATAGCGTACTGACCCTGCGCCCGGATCGCGTCGCCCTGTTCGGTTATGCCCACGTGCCTTGGATGAAGCCCCATCAGGGACTGATCGATGTTGCTGAACTGCCCGGACCGGTCGAGCGTCTGGCCCAGTCGCGGGCCGCGGCGGGCCGGCTTGAAGACGCCGGCTATGTCGCCATCGGCATTGATCACTTCGCCCTGCCGAACGACGAGCTGGCGCTGGCCAGCCGCGCCGGCCAGCTGCACCGCAATTTCCAGGGCTATACCACCGACCGGGCCCGCGCCCTGATTGGCATCGGAGCTTCGGCGATCAGCCACCTGCCGCGGGGATACGTCCAGAACGAGACGGCCGAGGCGGCGTGGCGCAAGTTGGTAGAACAGGAAAGGCTTCCGGTCGCGCGCGGCGTTGCATTTTCGGGCGATGACCTTTTCCGCGGCGAGATTATCGAGCGGCTGATGTGCGACCTGGCCGTCGATCTTCCAGCGATCTGCGCGGCTCACGGCCGGGCGATGGCTGAGCTGGCCGACGCGCGCGCAGCCCTGCACGCCTTTGTCACCGACGAACTGGTGACCGATCAGGATGGCCGGATTGAAATCACGTCACGGGGCCAGCCCTTCGTGCGGGCCGTCTGCGCCGCCTTCGACCAGCACCTGGACGTCAGCGCAAATCGCCACGCGAGGGTCGTCTGACCCGGCTGGCCGCTAGGCCAGACCGGGATGACGCAGCCACTCGTCCAGATCGTGGTTTGCGACCTTGGTGAGGTCCTTGTTGACCTCATGGACTACCATGGCCCGCGCCTGCGCCGACAGCCCCTCGCGAAGCGCGCCCAGCATGCGCGCCGGGGCGACGATGCCCAGACGGTCAAACTTGTGGGCCCTGGCCTCGCCGTTCAGGTGCTCGGCCAGCTGATGGGCAAAATCCTCGCGGCGGCGAGCGTGGACGTCTATCTCGCCCGCGCCACTGCGCGCGGGCGAAGCACTTTCATGCACCATGCCCCGTTCGTGGGAGGGGCTGTAATGCTCCGATGCGCTCATCTCGTGCAGGGTGACGAAGCCATGTTCACCGCGCTCTACGCAGCGGGCATGATCGCCGTTGGCGATGACGAAGCGGACTTTGGAGGGAGCGTGCATGGAGCGTCCTTTCTCGAATGGGCCTGTTACAGTTATCCAGCCGACAGCGCGTGGCCTTGATCCGGGTCAATGTTGACGGGGCCGGCCGGTTGATCCTGCTCAACGACAACGCATCATCGCCGGTTACGTTTACGAAAAGCGGAGATTCAAATGAAGTACGCCCTGATCCTTTGCGTTCTGTCCGGAGCCCGTGACGATGGCCCGACCCTGCTGGCAGCCGCGGAGCTGGCCAAACGGGAAGGCGCCCTGCTTAAGATCATCCCTTCGCTGCCTTTCTCGGACGCCGTCGTCTGGGCTGACGCCTTTGGCGCCAACTATATTGCGGCGAGCACGGTCGAAGAGCTGTCTGCGGCCCACCAAAAACTGCGCGACGATATGGCCGGGCTGGCGCGGCGCACAGCCGACAATCTGGGCCTGAAATTCGGGGATGCGTCCGGCGCAGGCATCGTCATGATCAGCGACCGCGCCCCAGCCTGGCAGCTCTTGACCCGGGAAGCAGCCCTTGCCGATCTTCTGGTCATTGGCGAAGCCACCATGCTGAATGACGGCTTCCTTGGCGGCGCGCCCGGTGAGGCGCTTATGACCATTCGCAGCCCCGTGATGATCGTGCGCGCGGCCGAAACCCTCGAAGGCGGCGTTGCAGCCATTGCGTGGGACGGCAGCCTGCCGTCCGGCCGCGCAGTTCGCGGCGCACTGCCGCTGCTGCGCGCCGCAAAGTCCATTGTCATTCTGCAGGACCCCGACGGCATGACCGCCGAGGAAAAGGCCGCCGGCGATCCGGCGCGCCTGGTTGCCTATCTGGCTTCCCACGGCATTGCCGGCGCATCGGTGCAGATGGTCGCCGGGCGCCGCGAAGGCCCGGCCATCCTGGCGGCGGCCCAGGCGGCCGGCGCATCAGTGCTGGTCGCCGGCGCCTTCGGTCACAGCCGGTTGGGTGAGGCCTTGCTGGGTGGCGCGACGCGGGCCTTTACATCGCCGGCCAGCGGGCCGCATCTCTTGCTGGCTCACTGATTCACCCGGAGCCGCGCGCCATGAATTTGTCCCTTTTCCCCGCGCTGGCGCTGGCCGCGCTTCTGGCGTCCTGCGCGCATCAGGGTGAGCGGCCAAGGGTCGCGGCCGGTCATCGCCTGGCCCAGCGCCATTGCGGCGAGTGCCATGCCATTGATGGGACCGGAAAGAGCGCCCTAGCCGACGCGCCGCCGTTCCGGGATTTGCCGGGAAGATTCCCGCTCGACCAGTTCACGAGGGCCTATGCTGACGGCATGTTCGAACACCATCCCCGCATGCCGCGCATGGAGCTGGGGCCGGACGAGCTGACCGAGCTGCAGGCCTATCTGTCGAGCCTGCTGCCACGTACCCGATCTCAGTAAATCATCACCTTGCAGTGGTTCTCAATCCTTAGCGAGCGAGCCCGCCGCGCCCTTCAGCGACGAAGGCGACTGCACAGCACAGAGCCATGAACGTTGCAGCTGCAGCCGGCAAACAGGCCGGGCAGTGACCGAAGATGGCGAGCATGCCCTGATCGGTGCCGCAGATCTTTCCGGTGGCCATGAGCCTCGGCCATTCGCGGACCAGAACGGTCGCCCACAGGGTCAGGGCGGTCGCGGCGCTCATGGCACCTGCGGCCGCCAGGGCGGGCTGCAAGGTCGGGCGGGCCAGGGTGGGAGCCGGCATGGCGAATGCTCCTTCAGGATCAGAAATCGACCATGCGGCGCCTTGCCTCGTTACACGTTGATATAGGTCAACGCTGCACCGCAGCGAATATGAGACTCGAACCCTGCAACCAGGGGGATTCCTGTCCATGACCACCCACACCCAGAACCCGGTCCGGCTCTTGCCAGGTTCGGAACTGCTGCTTGCACTGGTGGCGGCCGGCGGCCTGTTATCGATACTGGCGGCGGGCTTTTCGCACGACCACCTGTTTCGCCTGCAGGCCTACGTCTTCGCAGGCGCAGCAGTCATTTTTGGTTTCGCGCTGACGGCGGGGATTTCCGGTGGAACCCTGAAGTATGAGCCGGATCGCTATATGGACGGCGTCATTCGGGCGGGCGTCATCGCCACCATGTTCTGGGCAGTGATCGGCATGCTGGTCGGGGTGGTCATCGCCTGCCAGCTTGCATGGCCCACGATTTTCTATTTCCCTGAAGCTGGCTGGCTGAACTTCGGCAGGCTTCGTCCCTTGCATACCTCAGGCGTCATTTTCGCCTTCGGCGGCAACGCCCTGATCTGCACCTCGTTCTGGGTGGTCCAGCGGACCTGCCGGGCGCGCCTGGCCGGTGGAATCCTGCCCTGGTTCGTCTTCTGGGGCTATCAGATGTTCATCGCCCTGGCCGCCCTCGGTTACGTCACAGGCATTACCCAGGGCCGCGAATACGCCGAGCCGGAATGGATCGTCGATCTGTGGCTGACCGTCGTCTGGGTCGCCTATCTGCTGGTCTTCCTGGGCACCATCTGGAAGCGGAAGGAGCCGCACATCTATGTGGCCAACTGGTTCTACCTGGCCTTCATTGTCACAGTCGCCGTCTTGCACCTGGTCAATAACGCCGCCCTCCCGGTCGGCCCCCTGAACCACCGCGCCTATTCGCTGTTCTCCGGCGTCCAGGATGCCCTGACCCAGTGGTGGTACGGGCACAACGCGGTCGGCTTCTTCCTGACCGCAGGCTTCCTGGGCATCATGTATTACTTTGTTCCCAAGCGGGCTGAAAAGCCGGTGTTTTCCTACCGCCTGTCCATCGTCCACTTCTGGGCGCTGATCTTCATCTACATCTGGGCCGGTCCCCACCACCTGCATTACACGGCCCTGCCGCAGTGGGCGCAGACCCTGGGCATGACCTTCTCGATCATGCTGTGGATGCCGTCCTGGGGCGGGATGATCAACGGTCTGATGACCCTGTCAGGAGCCTGGGACAAGGTTCGAACCGACCCCGTCATCCGCATGATGGTCGTCAGTCTGGCCTTCTACGGCATGTCGACTTTTGAAGGCCCGCTGATGTCGATCCGCGAGGTCAATTCGTTGAGCCACTATACGGACTGGACCATTGGACACGTCCACTCGGGCGCCCTGGGCTGGGTCGGCTTTATCAGCTTCGGCGCGATCTACTGCATGGTTCCGTGGCTTTGGAAGAAGGAGAAGATGTTCTCCAACACCCTGATCGAGTGGCACTTCTGGATCGCGACCTCTGGCATCCTTCTCTACATCGCCGCCATGTGGGTCTCGGGCATCATGGAAGGCCTGATGTGGCGCGCCTACACCGATCAGGGGTTCCTGGCCTTCAGCTTTATCGAAACGGTCAGCGCCAAGCACATCGAGTTCATCATCCGCGTTCTCGGCGGGGCGATGTTCCTCGGGGGCGCCCTGATCATGGTCTACAACATCTGGCGCACCATCCGGATGCCAAGCACCGCCCCGCAAGCCGAGGCGCGTCCCGCCCTGGCGGCGGCCTAAGTCCAGAGGGAGTAGAAAATCATGTCAGTCTGGACTCACCACAAAAAACTTGAGCGGCACTCGCTGCTGCTCGTCCTCGGCATCGTCCTCGTCGTCTCGGTCGGCGGTCTGGTCGAGATCGCTCCGCTCTTCTGGCTGAAAAGCACGGTCGAGAAGGTCGATGGCATGCGGCCCTACACGCCGCTCGAACTGGCCGGCCGCGACATCTACATCCGCGAGGGCTGCTACACCTGTCATTCGCAGATGATCCGTCCCCTCAAGGACGAGGTCGAACGCTACGGCCATTACAGCCTGGCAGCCGAGAGCATGTACGATCACCCCTTCCAGTGGGGCTCCAAGCGCACCGGGCCCGACCTGGCGCGCGTCGGGGGAAAGTACTCCGACAGCTGGCACACCGAACACCTGATCAATCCGCGTTCGCTGGTCCCGGAATCGGTTATGCCGCCGTACAAGTTCCTCGCCGAAAAGGATCTCGACACCCGCGACATCGTCGCCAAGGTCCGGACCATGACTGCGGTGGGCGTGCCGTACACGGCCAGCGAGATCAGCCACGCCGAGGCCGACCTGCAGGCCCAGGCCGATCCCTATTCCACCGACGCCATCGACCTGAAGCATCGTTACGGCCCCAAGGTCGCCAACCGGGACTACGACGGCGATCCCGATCGCCTCACCGAAATGGACGCCCTCATCGCCTATCTCCAGATGCTCGGCACCCTGGTCGACTTCAGCACCTATCAGGCCCAGTCGCCTGCCAATCAGCGGTGAGCCCGATGACCTACGAAACCGTCTCCAAAATCGCCCAGCAGGGGGGCCTGGTCTACTTCACCCTGATCTTCCTGGCCGGCGTCGCCTACGCTTTGTGGCCCTCACATCGCGACGCCTTCCGCAAGGCCGCCAGCCTGCCGCTCGAAGACGAGGATCTGGCCAATGACTAAGAAGCCGCCCGAAGTCGAAGCCGAAAAGCCGACCACCGGACACGAGTGGGATGGCATCCGCGAACTGGACAATCCCCTGCCGCGCTGGTGGCTGGTGATCTTCTACATCTCGATCGTCGTCGCCATCGTCTACTGGATCCTGATGCCGGCCTGGCCGGGTATCAACGGCTATACCCACGGCATCCGTGGCCAGTCTGATCGGGTCAATCTTGAGCATTCGCTCGCCAAACTGCAGTTCCTTCGCGGCGCCCAGGCCGTCAAGCTGACCAACGCTTCGCTGGAGCAGATCGAAACCGATCCCCAGCTGCAGTCTTTTGCCCTGGCGGTCGGCGCATCGATCTTTGGCGACAACTGCGCCACCTGTCACGGGCAGGGCGGCACCGGCGGCAAGGGCTACGCGAACCTGCGCGACGATGTCTGGCTTTGGGGCGGCAAGCTGGAGGATATCCAGCACACCATTACTGTCGGCGTCCGCTCCGGCGCGCCGGAACGGACCACACGCATGCCGTCCTTTGGCCGCGAAAACCTGCTGACCGAGCCCCAGATTTCCGACCTGACCCAGTACGTTCTGGCGTTGTCGGGCCGTTCAAAGGATCAGCCGGCGGTCAACCGCGCCGCCCCCGTCTTCGCCGCCCAGTGCGTCTCGTGCCACAAGGCCGACGGCAAGGGCGACCAGACCAAGGGCGCGCCGGACCTGACCGATCGCGAGTGGCTGTACGGCTCGCGGCCTGAAGACATCCGCGAACAGATCACCCAGGGCCGCGGCGGCGTCATGCCCAACTGGGGCAAGCGCTTCTCGCCTGAAATCATCAAGGCACTGGCCGTGTACGTCCACGTAAACGCGGGCGGTCAATAGCGGTCATGGTCACGGTCATCGAACGGAAGCCCTCGCCGGCCCCGTCAGGACCCGTTTCGGCGGCAGAGACGGCAAGGCGCAAGGAAGCGGGGGGGCTCACTCACCTCTACAAGCCCCGTACGCCGATCCATCCCAAGCTGGTTCACGGCAAGTGGCGCAACGTCAAATGGGCGATGCTCATTTTTACCTTGGGTATCTATTACCTGACCCCCTGGATCCGCTGTAACAGGCCGGGTAATCTGCCGGATCAGGCGGTGCTGATCGACTTCGCCCACGCGCGGTTCTATTTCTTCTTCCTGCATTTGTGGCCGCAGGAGGTCTATTTCATCACCGGCCTGCTGGTGATGTCGGCTCTGGCCCTGTTCCTGGCCACCTCGTTGTTCGGGCGGCTGTGGTGCGGTTATTCCTGTCCCCAGACCATCTGGACGGACTTCTTCATCACCATCGAGCGCCTGTTCGAAGGCGACCGCAACGCGCGCATCCGGATGGACGCCGCACCTTGGAGCTTCGACAAGGTCTGGCGCAAGATCGCCAAGCACGCCACTTGGCTGATGATCGGCTTCTGGACCGGCGGAGCCTGGGTGCTGTATTTCCACGACGCCCCCACCGTCGTGCGCCAGTTCTGGACCGGCACGGCCGAGCCCTCGGTCTATATCTCGTTCGCCGTCCTGACCCTGACGACCTACAGTTTTGCCGGACTCATGCGCGAGCAGGTGTGCTTCTATCTGTGCCCCTGGCCGCGCATCCAGGGCGCCATGCTCGACAAGGATTCTCTGCAGGTCACCTATCTGCGTGATCGCGGCGAGCCGCGCGGCCCGCACAAGAAGGATGACACCTGGGAGGGTCGCGGCGAATGCATCGACTGCAACCAGTGCGTGGTCGTCTGTCCCATGGGCATCGATATCCGCAACGGCTCGCAGTTCGAGTGCATCAACTGTGGCTTGTGCGTCGATGCCTGCAACGAGATGATGGACAAGATCGGCCGGCCCCGGGACCTGATGGGCTATGACACCGACGCGGCCGTTGCGGCGCGGGCCTGCGGAACCAAGCCCGTATACCGGCCGATCCGGCCCCGGACGATCTATTATGCCGTCGCCCTGACCTCGGTGACCGGTCTGATGCTGTGGGGCCTGACCCACAGGGCCGAGGCCTATGCCAACGCCATCCGCGACCGCAATCCGGTCTTCGTGCGCATGAAGGACGGCAGCGTGCGCGACGGCTTTACCCTGAAGATTTCCAACCGCGCCCTGACGCCCCAGACCTTCATGGTTTCGGTCAAGGGTCTGGAAGGCGCCACCCTGCATGCGCCGGGCGGCGTGAGCGGCGTGACTATTCCGATCCTGGCGCCGGCTGACTCGACGCGCGGCATCAAGGTGTTCGTCATCGCCCCGCCGGACGAGATGCGCCGGGCCAGTATTCCCATCACCTTTACGGCGGTTTCGCCCGAGATTTCGGCCACCGCCAGGGCCACTTTCCAGTCGTCCATGGAGATTGATCGATGACCGCCCAGGCGCCCACGGGCTTTCGGATGACCGGCCGGCTGTTCCTCGGCATCATCGTCACCTTCTTTGTGGTGATCATCGGCCTCGATGTCTGGTTCGCCTCGCTCGCCTACACGACCTATTCGGGCGATGTGGCGTCCAACCCCTATGAAGCAGGAATCGCCTTCAACAAGACCCTGGCCCAGCGCCGGCGTGAGGCGAGCCTGGGCTGGCGCGTCGAGGCCGACGCCAGCCAGCCGGGCCTGATCGCCCTGACCCTGCGCGACCGTGCCGGAACGCCGCTGGACGGCCTGACCATCGCCGCCACCCTGACCCGCCCGGCGACGGAAACGGGCAAGAAGATCCTGATCTTCAAGGCCGCAGGCCCGGGCCGCTACGCCGCCCAGACAGAAACTCTGACCGGCGCATGGGATCTGACCGCCACTGCCACCAGCCCGGCGGGCGAAACGTTTGAACTGGCCGACCGGATCGAGCGCAAATGACCGCTGCCCTCGCGCCCCAGACCGATTTCAAGGCCTTCGTCAGCCACGATGCAGTCAGCGGCGATGATCGCGTCGAGGTGCTGGTCCGCGGCGCGCGGTGCGGCGCCTGCCTGGCCAAGATCGAAAAGGCCGTGGGCGCCCTGACCGGCGTCGAGGCGGCGCGCCTCAACCTGACCACCGGCAAGCTGGTGGCGACCTGTCACGGCGGTCAGGCCGATCCGGCCCGGGTGATCAGGACCATCGAGGACCTGGGATACGGCGCCAGTCTGTTCGATCCGGCCCGGGCCCTGGAAGCCGAAGACCGCGACGGCAAGGAACTGGCCCTGGCGCTCGGCGTAGCCGGTTTCGGCGTCGGCAATGTCATGATGTTCACGGTGCCTGTCTGGGCCGGCCTGTTCGGCCAGGAACTGGACGGGACCACCCGCCAGGTCATGTACTGGCTGGCCGCGATTGTCGCCACGCCCTGCGCCCTGTTCGCCGGCCGCGTCTTTTTCCGTTCAGCGCTCGCCAGCCTGCGCAAGGGCCGGGCGAACATGGATGTGCCGATCTCCATCGGCGTGCTGTTGACCCTGGGGGTGAGCTTTTCCGAGACCCTGCTGGGCGGCCCGCATGCCTATTTCGACGCCGCCGTCACCCTGATCTTTCTGCTGCTGATCGGCCGGTATCTGGATCACAAGCTGCGGGCCCGCGCCCGCTCGGCGGCGCGCGATCTTCTGGCCCTGCAGTCACCGGTCGCCATGCGGATGTCGGCAGATGGGCGCACCTGCGCCGTTCCGGTCGCGGAGGTCTCGCCGGGCGACCTGCTCAGCATTGCCCCCGGCGACCGCATCCCGGTCGATGGCGTCATCACGCTGGGCGAAACCGACATCGATAACGCCATGATCACCGGCGAGAGCCTGTCGGTGCGCGCAGCTCCGGGGGCAAAACTGCATGCCGGCGCGTTGAACCTGTCGGGCCACCTGACCCTGCGCGCCACCGCCCACAGCGAGGATTCGGCCATTGCCGCCATCGCCCGGCTGATGGAGGCTGGCGCCCAGACCAAGTCGGCCTACGTGCGCCTTGCCGACAAGGCCGCCGCCCTTTATGTGCCCATCGTCCACACTCTGGCTCTGGTCACCTTTGCCGGCGGCTGGGCCCTTGGTCTTGGTCCCCGCGAGGCGCTGCTCCGCGCCGCCGCCGTGCTGATCGTCACCTGTCCCTGCGCCCTGGGCCTGGCTGTGCCGGCCGTTCAGGTGACCGCCTCGGGCCGCCTGTTCCGCAAGGGCGTGCTGGTCAAGTCCGGCGCGGCGCTCGAGCGTCTGGCCGAGGTTGACTACGTTGTCTTCGACAAGACCGGCGTGCTGACCGCCGGCAAGCCGAGACTGATCGGCTTTACACCCGCCCTGGTCGAGGCCGCCTCACGCCTGGCCCGAGCCTCGCGCCATCCGCTGGCCCGCGCCCTGGCCGAAGCCGGCCCGTGTCTGTCCTCCGTCGCAACCGATGTGGTCGAGGTCCCCGGCATGGGTATCACCGGCCAGATCGACGGCCGCGCCGCCCGCCTAGGCCGCGCCGAATTCCTCAATGTCGAAAGTGATGGCGTCGAGACCGAACTGTGGTTTGCCTTTGAAGGTGAGCCCGCGACCCGCTTCGCCTTCTCCGATCAGCCCCGCAGCGACGCCGCCGCCACCGTGGCCGACCTGAAAGCCAGGGGCTACGGCGTCGAAATCCTGTCGGGCGACACGGCCGGCGCCGTCGCCGCCATCGCCGCTCAGGTCGGCATCGAAATCGCCCGCGCCGGGCTGACCCCGCAAGGCAAGGCCGCCGCCATCCAGGCGCTGACGGCGGCGGGCAAAAAGGTGCTGATGGTTGGCGATGGTCTCAACGACGCGGCGGCCCTCAGCCTTGCTCACGCTTCCATGGCCCCTGGCTCGGCCATCGACGCCAGCCAGAACGCCGCCGACCTGGTGTTCGCCGGCGAGGGTCTTGCCGCTGTGCCCCTGGCGCTTGAAGTGGCGAAAAAGGCCAGGGCCCGGGCGCTGGAAAACTTTGCCTTCTCGGCCCTCTACAATGTCGTGGCCTCGCCGGCCGCCATGCTGGGCCTGATCAATCCTTTCATCGCCGCGCTGGCCATGTCGGGCTCATCGATTGTGGTGACCCTGAACGCCCTGCGCATGGGCCTGGCGGGGCGCGACAAATGAACCTGCTGCTGGTCCTTGCCCCTATCTCGGTTGCCCTCGGCGCGTTCGGCCTGCTGGCGTTTCGATGGACGGTAAAATCGGGGCAATACGACGATCCGCTGGGCGATGCGTCACGCATTCTCGACGATCATCTGCGCGACGGGCCGGAGTAGCCACCATGCCGATTCGCCGCCTGCGCCCAAGCGCTGCCTCAGGGACTAGCCTGAGGCAGCGCTTGGGGGTAACTTTTTTCATTCAACGAGGGGAGAAACAGCCATGAAAATCTCGAAGCGCAAAATCGGGCTCGCTGTGGCCGGTCTGGTCGCGGTCAGTCTGGGCGGGGCGGCCATCGCTCAGGATGCAGCGGCCAACATCACCGCGCGCCAGAAGGACATGCGCGATGTGCAGACCAACCAGTTGGCGGCCAACGACGGCGCCGGCAAGGGCGACATGGCCCGGGCCAAAGACGCCTCGATCAAGCTCAATTTGGCCTTCAGGGACGCGGCCACTCGCTTTACGGCCGGCTCGAACAGCGTCGCGGGCAAGACCACCCGCGCCAAGGCCGAAATCTGGAGCGATCCGGCAGGATTCAAGGCCAAGATCGATCACGCGATCGACCTCACCGACAAGCTGGTCACTGCCGCAAGCGGCACGGATCCCATCGCCGCCCAGCTGGCGGTCGGCGAGGTCAACGCGCTCTGCGCCGACTGTCACGGCGTCTATCGCGGCGGCGGCTGATAGGCGACTGACCTTCCGGGAAATCTCGACGCGCTCTTCGACCTGATGGGTTTGGTGCCCGACCTCTGAATGAGCACCAGCGGCCTTTTCGCCGACTCGACTTGAGCCGCCTCCTGCGGCATGGAAGCGCCTGTCTTGCTTCGCGTCAAAAAAGGAACCGCCCGTGCGCCAGGTTGATCACTTCATTGATGGACGCGCCGTCCAGGGAACCTCAGGCCGATTTGGCGACATCTTCAATCCCAATACCGGCGAAGTTCAGGCCCGCGTCCAGTTCGCCACGGACGACGAGATGAACCGTGCGGTGGCCTCCGCCGTAAAGGCCCAGCCCGCCTGGGCCGCCGCCAATCCCCAGCGCCGCGCGCGGGTAATGTTCGAATTCAAGCGCCTGGTTGAAGCCAATATGGACGAGCTGGCCAATCTGCTCTCCTGCGAGCACGGCAAGGTCGTGGCCGACTCAAAGGGCGACATCCAGCGCGGTCTGGAAGTCATCGAATTTTGCTGCGGCATCCCCCATGCGCTCAAGGGCGAATACACCGAAGGCGCCGGCCCCGGCATCGACGTCTATTCCATGCGCCAACCCCTGGGCGTCGGCGCGGGCATCACCCCGTTCAATTTCCCGGCCATGATCCCGATGTGGATGTTCGGCGTCGCCATCGCGGTGGGCAACGCTTTCATTCTCAAGCCTTCGGAAAAGGACCCCTCGCTGCCGGTGCGTCTGGCCGAGTTGTTCCTGCAGGCCGGGGGCCCGGAAGGCATCCTCAACGTTGTGCACGGCGACAAGAGCGCGGTGGACGCCATCCTGACCCACCCGGACATCAAGGCGGTCAGCTTTGTCGGCTCGTCCGACATCGCCCACTATGTCTATTCGAACGGCACCGCCAATTCCAAGCGCGTGCAGGCCATGGGCGGCGCCAAGAACCACGGCATCGTCCTGCCCGACGCCGACATGGATCAGACCGTGAAGGACCTGATCGGCGCAGCCTACGGCTCGGCCGGCGAGCGCTGCATGGCCCTGCCGGTGGTGGTTCCTGTGGGCAAGGCGACCGCCGATGAACTGCGCGAGCGCCTGATCGCCGAGATCGACACCCTGCGCGTCGGCATCAGCACCGACGCCGGCGCCCAGTACGGCCCGGTGGTCACCGCCGCCCACCACGCCAAGATCGCCGGCATGATCCAGCTGGGCGTCGACGAAGGCGCCGAGCTGGTCGTCGACGGTCGCGGCTACTCGATGCAGGGCTATGAAAAGGGCTTCTTCATGGGCCCGTCGCTGTTCGACCACGTCAAGCCGGGCATGAAGACCTATGACGAGGAAATCTTCGGACCCGTGCTGCAGATCGTCCGCGCCGAGACCCTGGAGGAAGCCATCGCGCTGCCCTCGAACCACCAGTACGGCAACGGCGTGGCCATCTTCACCCGCAATGGCCCGGCCGCCCGCGCCTTTGCGTCAAAGGTCAATGTCGGCATGGTCGGCATCAATGTGCCGATCCCGGTGCCGGTGGCCTACCACACCTTTGGCGGCTGGAAGCGCAGCGCCTTTGGCGACACCAACCAGCACGGCATGGAAGGCGTGAAGTTCTGGACCAAGGTCAAGACCGTCACCGCCCGCTGGCCCGACGACCATGCTCGCGACTCGGCCTTCGTCATTCCGACAATGAAATAGGGGCTGGGCGATGGATTTCTCGCTCACCGAAGATCAGCGGGCGATCCAGGCGATGGCCCAGGCCTTCGCGGCGGCCGAGCTGGCCCCGCATTCGGCGCGCTGGGATGAGGAAAGCATCTTTCCGGTCGACACCCTGCGCCTAGCCGCGGGCCTTGGGTTTGGCGGTATCTATGTCAACGAGGATGTAGGCGGCTCGGGCCTGACCCGCCAGGACGCCTCGCTGATCTTTGAGGCCCTGTCCTACGGCGACGTTTCGACGGCGGCCTTCATCTCGATCCACAACATGGCCTCGTGGATGATCGACCGGTTCGGCGGCGAGGCCCTGCGCCAGCGCTTCCTGCCGAAACTGGCGACCATGGACTACATCGCCTCTTATTGCCTGACCGAGCCGGGGGCGGGCTCGGACGCGGCTTCCCTCGCCACCAGCGCAAAGCTGGATGGCGATCACTATGTCCTGAACGGCTCCAAGGCCTTCATCTCCGGCGCGGGAACGTCGGACATCTATGTGGTCATGGTCCGCACCGGCGGGCCGGGCCCCAAGGGCATCTCCACCCTGGTGGTGGAAAACGGAACGCCGGGCCTTTCCTTTGGCGCCAATGAAAAGAAGCTCGGCTGGAAATCCCAGCCCACAGCCCTGGTCAATTTCGACAACTGCCGCGTTCCCGTCATCAACCGCGTCGGCGAGGAAGGGCAGGGATTCTCCATCGCCATGGCCGGCCTCGACGGGGGACGGATCAATATCGCGTCCTGCTCACTGGGAGGGGCCGCATTGGCCCTCGACACGACGCGGGCGTACCTGACCACCCGCAAACAGTTCGGCAAACCCCTGGCCGATTTCCAGGCCCTGCAGTTCCGCCTCGCGGACATGGCCACCGAACTTGAAGCCGCCCGCCTGATGGTCCGCCGCGCAGCTCACGCTCTTGATCACAAGGATCCCAGGGCCACCCAGTACAGCGCCATGGCCAAGCGGTTCGCCACTGACGCCTGTTTTGACATCGTCAATCAGGCCCTGCAGCTGCACGGCGGTTATGGCTATCTGCGCGACTTCCCGCTCGAGCGGATCCTGCGCGATCTGCGCGTCCATCAAATTCTGGAAGGCACCAACGAGATCATGCGCGTTGTCATCGCCCGCGAGTTGATCCGCGAATGAGCGAAGCTGAAGAGGTTACGGTTCGCATCGAGGGCGGGGCAGGGCGCTTCACCCTCTACCGGCCCGGCGCGCTCAACGCCCTGACACTGGCCATGTGCCATGCCATGAGCGCCGCCCTGCATGCCTGGCGCGCCGATCCAGCGGTCAAGGTCCTGCTGATCGACCATGCCGGCGAGCGGGGTTTTTGCGCTGGCGGCGACATCCGCAATCTGGCGGCCGGCCACGCGGGCGATGGTTCGCCGCCGAAGAACTTTTTTTTCCACGAATATCGCCTCGACCATCAGCTCTTCACCTACGACAAGCCGGTAGCCTCGTTCATGGACGGCGTCGTCATGGGCGGCGGCGTGGGCGTGGCCATGCCGGCCCGCTACCGGATCGCTACCGAGCGGACGACCTTTGCCATGCCCGAGACCGGCATCGGCCTGTTCCCGGATGTCGGCGGTGGCTGGTATCTGTCGCGCCTGCCCGGCCGGGCCGGTTACTGGATGGCCCTGACCGGCGCCCGCATCAAGGCTGCCGACTGCCTGGCCCTGGGCCTGGCCACTCACTTCGTGCCGGTGGAGCGGCTTGAAACCCTGAAGGTGGCGCTGGCCGCCGCGCCTGAACGGATCGAGGCCCTGCTGGCCGAACATTCCGCCGATCCGGGTCCTGCGCCGGTTGTCGCCAACCGCGAGATCATCGACCGCACCTTTGACGCTGACACTGTCGAAGGCGTCGTTGCCGCCCTGCAGGCCGATGGGTCGGACTGGGCGAACGCCCAACTGGCCATCCTCAAAACCAAGTCGCCCCTGATGAACAAGGTCGCCCTGCGCCAGCTGCAATCGGGCGCTCGCGCCGCGACCTTCGAAGACGACCTTTACATGGAATACCGCATCGCCGTGCGCTCGGTGCCCAGCCCCGACTTTACCGAAGGCGTGCGGGCGACCATTCTGGACCGCGACAACGCGCCCAAATGGAACCCGCCGGCGCTGGAAGGCGTGACGGATGCCATGGTCGACGCCTTTTTTGCTCCCTTGCCCGCCGGCGAGGAATGGACGCCCCTTGAGGAGAAAAACCGATGATCAGGATCGCCTTTATCGGGCTCGGCAATATGGGCGCGGGCATGGCCGCCAACCAGGCCAAAGCCGGCAATACGGTCAAGGCCTTTGACCTGTCGCAGGCGGCGCTGGACCGCGCGGTGGCCGAAGGCTGCATCGCGGCCCCGTCGGTGGTCGAGGCGGTGAGGGACGCCGAGCTGGTCATCACCATGCTGCCGGCCGGCGCCCACGTGCGCGTGGTCTATGGCGACATCATCGGCACAGCGCCGACCAGCGCCCTGCTCGTCGACTGCTCGACGATCGAGGTCGAGATCGCCCGTGAAGTGGCGGCCAAGGCCAAGTCGGCCGGCTACCGGTTCGCCGATGCCCCGGTCTCGGGCGGCACCGCGGCGGCGGCGGCCGGGTCGCTGGCTTTCATGGTCGGCTGTGACGATGCTGATTTCGCCGACGTTGAAGCGGCGCTGAAGCCGATGTCGCGCGTCACCATCCGCGCTGGCAACCACGGCGCGGGCCAGGCGGCCAAGATCTGCAACAACATGGTGCTGGGCATTTCCATGCTGGCGGTGTGCGAAGCCTTCGGCCTGGCCGACAAGCTGGGCCTGGACGCCGCGCGCTTTTTCGACATCGCCTCGCAGTCTTCGGGTCAGTGCTGGTCCCTGACCTCATATTGCCCGGTTCCCGGCGTCGGCCCGGCCTCGCCCGCCGATCGCGGCTTTGAAGGCGGCTTTGCCACAGCCATGATGCTCAAGGACCTGAACCTGGCGCGCGCCGCAGCCCGAAGCGTCGGCGCAGATACGCCGATGGGGGCTGAAGCGCAGGGCCTGTACCAGAAGTTCTCCGACGCCGGTTTCGCCGGCAAGGACTTCTCGGCGGTGATTAAGATGCTGGAAGGCAGGACCGATGAGCTTTGAAACTCTGATCGTCGAGACCGCCGAGGGCGTCACCCTCATTCGCCTCAATCGCCCCCAGGCGCTGAACGCGCTGAACAGCGAACTCTGGACTGAACTGGTCACGGCTCTCGACGCCGCCGAGGCTGATAGCGCCGTCGGCTGTGTGGTCATCACCGGCTCGGCCAAGGCCTTTGCCGCCGGGGCCGACATCAAGGAGATGTCGACCAAGTCCTACGCCGACATGTTCACCGAGAACTTCTTCGCCCGCGGCGCGGCCCGCATCGAGACCTTCCGCAAGCCGATCATCGCCGCGGTGGCCGGCTATGCGCTAGGCGGCGGCTGCGAGCTGGCCATGCTGTGCGATTTCATCATCTGCGCCGACAACGCCAAATTCGGCCAGCCGGAAATCACGCTGGGCGTCGCGCCTGGCATCGGCGGCACCCAGCGTCTGACCCGCCTGGTTGGCAAGTCCAAGGCCATGGAGATGATCCTCACTGGCCGGATGATGGACGCCGCCGAGGCCGAGCGCTCGGGCCTGGTCAGCCGTATCGTGCCGCTGGATCAGCTTGAGACCGAAGTCCTCACGGTCGCGAAAAAGATCGCCGCCCTGTCGCCGCTGGCGGTGATGATGAACAAGGACATGGTTGAGGCCGCCTACGAGACCACCCTGGCACAGGGCGTCAAGTACGAGCGGCGCCTGTTCCACTCGCTGTTCGCCTTCGATGACCAGAAGGAGGGCATGGCGGCCTTCATCGAAAAGCGGAAGCCGGACTTCAAGGGTAGCTAGATCATGACCATCCCCGGTCTCTTCCAGACCACCCCTCTGCTGATCTCGTCGATCCTGACCTATGCGGTAAAGGCCCATCCGAAGCGCAAGGTGGTCTCGCGGCTCGTGGACGAGCCGATTTTTCACTACGATTATGAGAGCTTTGGCAAACGCACCGCCCAGGCGGTACAGGCGCTGGACCGGCTGGGTGTCAAATCCGGCGACCGGGTCACTTCCATGGCCTGGAACACCCACCGCCACCTTGAGCTCTTCTACGGCGTACCCGGCATGGGCTGTGTGCTCCACACCGCCAATCCCCGCCTGTCGGACGAGCAGATTATCTACACCGTCAATCACGCTGAAAGCAGGGTGTTGCTGTTCGATCGCACCTTCATTCCGCTGATCGAGCGGTTGCGCGGCGCGTTCAAAACCGTCGAAACTTATATACTGCTCGCGGCCGGGGACGAGCCCGGCTACCTCAACTATGAATCCCTGATTGCGGCGGAGAGCGGCGACTACCACTGGCCGCAGTTTGACGAAAACGCCGGCGCCTTCCTCTGCTATACGTCAGGCACCACCGGCGATCCCAAGGGCGTGCTCTACAGTCATCGGGGCGTGGTGCTGCACGCCATGGCCGGCGGCATGAATTCGGCGTTCGGCTTCACCGCCTTCGATGTGGTGATGCCCTGCTCGTCGCTCTATCACGCCAATGCCTGGGGCCTGCCGTTCAGTGCGCCCCTGTGCGGTTCGGCCATGGTGCTGCCGTGCGACAAGATGGACGGCGGCTCGCTGCACGAACTGATCGAGGGCGAGGGCGTCACCTTCACTGGCGGCGTGCCGACTATCTGGACCATGTACCTGGCCTGGCTGGACCAGGCGGGCAAGGTGCCGGCCAGCCTGAAGACCATTGTCATCGGCGGCTCGGCTGTGCCGCGGGCCATGGCCGAGACCTTCAGCCGTCTCTATGGCGTCAATGTGCGCCAGTTATGGGGCATGACCGAAACCGCGCCCATCGGCGTTGTCTCGACCCCGACGCCTGAGTTGGCGGCGCTTGGCGACGAATCCATGAACGACGCCATCTGGACACGCCAGGGCCGCATACAGTTTGGCATCGAGCTGGAAGTGACAGACGACGACGGCAAGCCCGTGCCGCATGACGGCGAGACCTCGGGCGCACTCAAGGTGCGCGGGCCATGGACGATCCAGCGGTACTATCGCAAGGACGAGGATTGCGTCGACGCTGATGGCTGGTTCGACACCGGCGATATCGCCACCCTCGACGCGCTTGGATTCATGCGCATCACCGACCGCTCGAAGGATGTTATAAAGTCCGGCGGCGAGTGGATCAGCTCCATCGACCTGGAGAACGTGGCGGTCGGCTGCCCTGGCGTGAAGATCGCCGCCGTGGTCGGTGTGCCGCATCCCAAATGGGAAGAGCGTCCGCTATTGGTCATCGAAACCCACGAGAACGTGACGGTCACGAGGGACGAAGTCTTGCATTACCTTGCGTCACGTATCGTCAAATGGTGGACGCCGGACGATGTGGTGTTCGCGCCCGTGCCGCTGACCGCGACCGGCAAGATCGACAAGAAAGTGCTGCGGGTGGCCTATCGAGACCACCTGACGGCCGAGAAATCCTAAGAGGAGTTACCATGGCTGAAGCTTACATCGTCGCCGCCACGCGCACGGCGGGCGGCAAAAAAGGCGGACGGATGTCCGGCTGGCATCCGGCGGACCTGGCCGGTCAGGTGCTTGACGAACTTGTGCGCCGCGCGGGCGCCGATCCTGCCCTGGTCGAGGATGTGATCATGGGCTGCGTCGGTCAGGCCGGCGAGCAGAGCGCCAACATCGGCCGTAACGCGGTGCTGGCCTCCAGCCTGCCGGACAGCGTTCCGGGCACCTCGGTCGATCGCCAGTGCGGCTCGTCGCAGCAGGCCCTGCATTTTGCCGCCCAGGCGGTCATGTCGGGTTCGATGGATGTGGTTATCGCCGCCGGCGTCGAGAGCATGAGCCGCGTGCCGATGGGTCTGCCGGGCGTCCTGGCTTACAAGAACGGCTTTGGGCACTATGTCTCCGAGAAGATCGGCAAGCGCTACGGCGTGCAGGACTTCAGCCAGTTCACCGGCGCCGAAATGATTGCCGAAAAGTACGGCTACTCCCGCGAAAAACTGGACGATTTCGGCTTTGCCAGCCAGCAGCGCGCTATCGCCGCAGCCCAGGAAGGCCGTTTCTACGCCGAAATCCTGCAGCTTGAAGTCACCCTGCCGGACGGCTCGAAGGAAATGCATCACGTCGATGAAGGCATCCGCTTCAACGTCGACCGCGCCGGCATGGCCAATGTAAAACTGGTCGCCGAGGGCGGCCGGATAACCGCCGCAACCGCCAGCCAGATCTGCGACGGCGCCTCGGGCGTCATGGTGGTCAATGAGCGCGGCCTGAAAGCCCTGGGCGCCACGCCCATCGCCCGCATCGCCCATATGACTGTCACCGCGGGCGATCCGGTGATCATGCTTGAAGAGCCCCTGTTCGGCACCCAGAAGGCGTTGAAGAAGGCAGGCATGAAGATCGACGACATTGATCTGTATGAGGTCAACGAAGCCTTCGCGCCCGTGCCGCTGGCCTGGCTGGAAGTCCTCGGAGCCGATCCGGAGCGGCTGAACGTCAATGGCGGCGCTATCGCCCTTGGCCACCCGCTGGGCGCCTCGGGAACCAAGCTGATGACGACGCTGGTTCACGCACTGAAGGCCCGCGGCAAGCGCTACGGCCTGCAGACCATGTGCGAAGGCGGCGGCCTGACCAACGTCACCATCGTCGAACGCCTCTAGGCCCGGCCATGAGTGCAAAAGGGCCCTTGTCGGGCGTTCGCGTCGTCGAGTTCGCCGGCATAGGGCCGGGGCCGTTCTGCGCCATGATGCTGGCCGACATGGGCGCCGAGGTGATCCGCATCGACCGCGAAGGCGCGCAGGGCTCCAACCCCGTGCTAGAACGCGGCCGGGCGCGGCTCAACCTCGACCTCAAGTCGCCCGAAGGCCGCGAGCGCGCCTTGGCAGCCCTCGAAAAGGCCGATGTGCTGGTTGAGGGGTTCCGTCCCGGCGTCATGGAGCGCCTGGGCCTGGGCCCCGACGAGGTGCTGGCCCGCAACCCGCGCATGATCTACGGGCGCATGACCGGCTGGGGTCAGACGGGACCCTTGGCCCACGCCGCCGGCCACGACATCAACTATATCGCGCTGACTGGCGCGCTGGCCGCCATCGGCAAGCCGGGCCAACCGGCCCAGCCGCCCCTGAATCTGGTGGGCGACTTCGGTGGCGGCGGCATGTATCTGGCCTTCGGGATCGCGGCCGCGCTCTATGAGCGCGAACGCTCTGGCAAGGGGCAGGTGATCGATGCAGCCATAGTCGACGGCACCGCCTCGCTAATGGCCATGTTCAGCGGCACGGTTCCCGCAGGGCACATCACCGTCGAGCGGGACACCAACCTGCTGGGCGGGGCCGCGCCCTACTACCGCGCTTACCTCTGCGCCGATGGCAAGGAGGTTGCCATCGGCGCCCTGGAGCCGCAGTTCTACGCTGAACTGACCAAGCTGATCGGCGCCGAGCCTGTTCCGGGCCGGGGCGCCTCCGCCGGCTGGCCTGGAGGATCCAACGACTTCGCCGCCATCTTCGTCACAAAAACGCAAGCGGAATGGTGTGCGATCCTGGAGGGCACCGATGCCTGTTTTGCACCCGTGCTGACCCTGGCCGAGGCGCCCGGGCATCCGCACATGAGCGCCCGTGAGATCTATCCGGTTGTCGACGGCATCGCCCATCCTGCGCCGGCGCCAAGGTTCTCCCGCACGCCCGGCGATATCCAGCCTGGCGATCGCGATGGTGAAGCTGTCCTCAAGAGCTGGGGCGTAAAGGCATAGTCATGAGCACCGATCCCGTCGTCATCGCCTCCTACGCGCGCACGCCCATGGGCGCCTTTCAGGGCGCGCTCGGGACGGTGAAGGCCACTGAGCTGGGATCAGTCGCGGTCCGCGCCGCGGTCAGCCGGGCCCGGGTCTCGCCCGAGATGATCGAGCAGATCTTCATGGGTTGCGTCCTGCCTGCTGGCCTTGGCCAGGCGCCGGCGCGTCAGGCCGGAATGGGGGCTGGCCTGCCGAAGTCGGTCCAGGCCACCACCGTCAACAAGATGTGCGGCTCGGGCATGCAGGCGGCGATCATGGCCCATGACGCGCTTGCTGCTCGCACCGCCGATATCATCATGGCCGGCGGTATGGAGAGCATGTCTGGCGCGCCCTACCTGCTGGCCAAGCACCGCGCAGGTGCGCGCATCGGCCACGACACCGCCTTTGACCACATGTACCTCGACGGCCTGGAAGACGCCTATGAGCCAGGCCGTCTTATGGGCTCGTTCGCCGACGAGACGGCCCGAGCCTTTCAGTTCAGCCGCGCGGACATGGACGACTATGCGGTCGAGAGCCTGGCGCGCGCGCGCCGCGCCACCGAGTCCGGCGCCTTCGCCCGCGAGATCACGCCGGTGGAAGTCGCGACCCGCGCGGGGACGACAACGGTCGACAAGGACGAACAGCCCCTCAAGGCCGATCCGGCCAAGATTCCGACCCTCAAGCCCGCCTTCGGCAAGGACGGAGCGATCACCGCCGCCAACGCCTCGTCGATCAGCGACGGGGCTGCGGCCCTCGTGCTCACCCGCGCTTCGGTCGCCGAGCGACTGGGACTCAATGTCGTCGCCCGCATCGTCTCCCATGCCGCTCACGCTCAGGAGCCAGCCCTGTTCACCACCGCCCCGGTGCCCGCCATCCAGAAGGCGCTGGACCGGGCCGGGTGGAACATCGCCGAAGTCGATCTGTTCGAGGTCAACGAGGCCTTTGCCGTGGTGGCCATGATCGCCATGCGTGAACTGGGCATCGACCACGGCAAGCTCAATGTGAACGGTGGCGCCTGTGCGCTCGGACACCCCATCGGCGCCTCAGGCGCGCGCATTCTGGCGACCCTGCTCTCGGCGCTGGAGGCCAGTGGCGGCAAGCGGGGCGTCGCCTCTCTGTGCATTGGCGGCGGCGAAGCCACGGCCATGGCGGTGGAACTGGTCTAGGCGCTTGCCGCCCTTGATCTCCATCAACGCTTCCGAAGCGCGGGGCAGGCATGCTCTTGCTCCAAGCCCCGTCATCTGCTATTAATAATCGTTATTAAGAAACAGCCAGCGAATGGACCCCGTGCGTCGCATTGCAGACACCGATCTGGATGGCCCCCTCGAGACCATAACCCTGGTCTCGCTGGCGGACGGCCGGCGAGGGTTTTCAGGGTACATCGCCTCGGTGGACGCCCATGCGCCGGTGCCTGGCGGTCTGGCCGCGCACGAACTTGAGCGCCGTCTTCTGGAGATGGGCTTTGTCGAAGGCGCCCGCATCGAAATCCTGCACGAAGGCTTCATCGGCCGCGATCCAATCTGCGTGAAGCTGGACGACATGCGTGTCGCCCTTCGCCGCCGCGACGCCCGCGGTGTCATGGTTCGACCCGACGCGGCGCAATGACCCCACCTGATCTCGCCACCGCCGTTGCGGCAGCCGCCGGCGGCGCGCCGGCCGCTCCGATCCGGGCCGCCCTGGTGGGCAATCCCAATTCCGGCAAGACGGCGATGTTCAACGCCCTGACCGGTTCACGCCAGAAGGTCGCCAACTATGCGGGCGTCACGGTCGAGCGCAAGGAAGGCCATCTCATTGCGCCGGACGGCCGACGGATTTCCATCCTCGACCTGCCCGGTACCTATTCCCTGCGCGCCCGCAGCCCGGACGAGGTTGTCACCCGCGACGCAGTTCTCGGTCGATTGGCCGGCGAGACGCCGCCCGACGTGGTGGTGTTGATAGCCGACGCCACCAACCTGAGGCTTGTTATGCGACTGGCGCTGGAACTGCGGGACGTGGGCCGGCCGGCTGTCCTGGCCCTCAACATGATTGATATCGCCACGCGGCAAGGGCTGGAAATCGACGCCACCCGCCTGGCGATCGAGTTGTCGATGCCGGTGGTGACCACGGTCGCCACGCGCAAACGAGGCATTGATGAGCTGGTGATTCAGATCGAGGCTCAGGCCGCCAACAGCGCCACCGCACCGGCCGATACCTGGACGGAGCCCTCCGCCGCTGCGCTGCGCGCCCTGCACCGAGAAGCTGAGCGCATCCTGAAAGCCTGCGTGCTTCCGCCCCGGCGGCCCGACACCTTCACCGGCAAGCTGGACAGCGTGCTGCTGCACCCAGTGGCGGGGATCGGAGTCTTGCTGGTGGTTCTGTTCCTGATGTTCCAGGCTGTGTTCGCCTGGGCAGCACCCCTGATGGACCTCAGCAACGCGGGCTTTGAGGCGCTGGGCGCCGTTATGGGCAACCTGATGCCGGATGGCCTGCTCAAGAGCCTGATTACCGATGGCATCATCGCCGGGGTCGGCAGCGTGGTGGTCTTCCTGCCCCAGATCGTCATCCTGTTTCTGTTCATCATCCTGCTGGAAGACTTCGGTTACATGGCCCGGGCGGCTTTCCTGCTGGACAAGATCATGGGCGGTGCCGGTCTGCACGGCCGGGCCTTTATCCCCCTGCTCTCCAGCTTTGCCTGCGCTATTCCCGGGATCATGGCGACCCGGGTCATCGACAACAAACGCGACCGGCTGACCACAATTTTGGTCGCGCCCCTGATGACCTGTTCGGCCCGCATCCCGGTGTACACCCTGATCATATCCGCCTTTATTCCGCGCCAGCAGGTCTGGGGCGTTCTGAGCCTTCAGGGCCTGATCTTTTTCGGCCTCTATGCAGCGGGTCTGATAAGCGCCCTCGTCGTCGCCTGGCTCGTGCGCAAGGTGTTCTGGCGCGGCGCGGCCGAACCCTTCCTGATGGAACTGCCGGCCTACAAGATTCCCGACCCGATGAACGTGGCGCGCAATGTGCTGCAGCGCGCCCAGATCTTTCTGCAGCGGGCCGGCACCATCATCCTGTCGATGATGATCCTGATCTGGTTTCTCTGCACGTTCCCGGGCGCGCCAGCGGGCGCTGTGGGACCGGCGATCGACTACAGTTTTGCCGGCATGATCGGTCACGCCATTCAGCCTGTCTTGGCGCCAATTGGCTTCAACTGGCAAATGAGCGTCGCCCTGATCCCGGGCATGGCGGCCCGGGAGGTCGCGGTCGGCGCCCTGGGCACCGTCTATGCCGTGGCCGGCGCCGATACGAGCGTGCTGGGCGCGAGCCTGGCCCACCAGTGGTCCCTGGCCTCGGCACTGGCGTTCCTGGCCTGGTACGTCTTCGCACCGCAATGCGCCTCGACCCTGGGCGTCGTGAAGCGCGAGACCAACTCCTGGCGCTGGCCGATCATCATGTTCTGCTACATGACTGGTCTGGCCTATGTGGCGTCTTTAATCGTCTATCAGACGGCGGTCGCGATGGGAGCCGGCTGAGATGCTGCAGAGCGCGATCGTCTTCGCCATCGTCGCCGCAGCGACAGCCTACGCCGTCTGGCGCCTGTTCCTGCGTGGCTGGATGAAGCGACGCGCGGCTGCGAAAGCGGCAGGCTGTGGCCCGGACTGCGGCTGCAGCGACTGACCTAGAGCGCGTTGAGCGGCACGACGCGCAGGCCCTGGGCCTCGGCGGCGCGAAGCTGGGCGGCCTGGGCAGCCTGATAGCCGGGGCGATCAGTCAGGCGCGTCCAGTAGGGCCCCGTCCAGTCCGGCAGCGGAATGTCCAGCGAGCCCGCCAGCAGCAGCGCATAGCCCACCGAGATATCGGCCGCAGTGAAGCGGTTTGCCGCCACATAGTCTGACGTCTCCAGAATGGCCTGCAGGGCCCTCAAGCGCGCCAGAAACCACTTGGCGTAGTCGGCGGCCACGGTCGGCTGGCGGCGCTCTTCGGGCTCAAGGCGCAGGTAGCGCAGCACCAGGGTCTGAGGGAAGGTGAGGGTGGCCTCACCGTAATCCAGGGCATTGAGATAGGTGCCAAAGGCCGGCTCATCGGGACGCACGCCCAGCTTGCCGTCGCCGTAACGGGCGGCCAGATATTCAGCAATGGCCGCCGACTCCGTCATCCGGGTTTCCCCGTCGATGAAGAACGGGATGGTGCCGAGCGGATTGATCTTCAGATAGTCCCGCGCAAAGGCCCGCGGCGGGAAGGGCAGCATGTGCAGCTCGTAGGTGAGCCCGAGCTCCTCCAGGGCCCACAACGCCCGGAACGAGCGGGCGTTGTGGCAATGGTAAAGCGTCAGGCCCACCTTGAGATCTGCTATTTACCGTCGACGGTGAAGGCCAGCAGCACGTTGTCCGGCCCACTGGTGCTCGAGGCGCCGTTGAAGCCGGCCATGAGGAAGCCCATGTCGCCGGCGAAGACGATGCCGGTGGCGTCGAGGTTGCCGCCGCGCTGGTTCTTCACGCCGTTGACGGTGTCATACTTCTGGGCGCCGGTATCGAAGTCCCAGACCATGGTTCCGTTGGTCGCGTTGAAGGCGCGCACGTGGCCGTCCTGGTTGACGCCGTAGAGGACGCCGTTGGCCAGGGTCGGTGGGCCGGAATAGCCGCCGCCGCGATAGTTGGCGGTGTTGCAGTTGGGCTGCCAGGTGCAGACGCCCGCGCCGGTGGGCGCGACGTGTTGCCAGATCTTGGTCCCGTCGCTGAGCTTCAGCGCGGTCAGGCTACGGCCGGGGCCGCCCGGAGTCTGGCCTTCCCGTTCGGCGCCCTGGTTAACGGCGACGTAGACATTGTTGCGGTCCGCCGCCATGCCCCACTCGACGCCGCCGAGCGCGCTGCCCATGCCGATCCGGTTCGTCCACAGGATCCGGCCGCCATTGTCGGGATCGAGGCCATAGACCTGACCCGACTTTTGACCGGCGACGACGATGTCCTTGCCGTTGGCCATCTTGACCAGGATTGCCGAGGCGCCGAAGTCGTGGTCCGGACCGCCGACGGTCGGGCAGTTGTTCACGCCGCCGCGGCCGCAGCCCATCAGGAAAGAGTCATCCTTGGTGACCTGGGTGTGCCAGACGATGTGGCCATCGTTCAGGTCCATGGCGACGATGGCGTCGGAGTATTCCTCGCGCACGTCCGTGTAGGAATCGCCGGTCGTGACATAGAGGCGGTTACGCTTGGGATCGATGGTCGGGGAATTCCAGACCGCCGCGCCGGCCGGGCCGTACATCTGCACGCCCGCCGAGTTCTTGCGGAACGGGGCCGGATCGACCGGCAGGGTGTAGGACTTCCACTTCACGCGACCGGTCTTGGCGTCGATGGCGACGACAGAGCCGCGCGCCTTGCAGCATTCATAGGCGGGGTTGTTGCCGACCGTTTCCTCGAACGAGGAGACCGGCACGTACAGCACGTCGCGATACAGGGTCGGCGCGCCGGTGAGAACCGCGCGCGGGTGGCTGTCGACATTGACCTCCCACAGTTTGGTGCCGGTGCCGGCGTCGACCGCATAGACGTTACGGTTGAAGTCGCCGAAATAGACGGCGTACTTCGACGGCGCGCTGGCTAGGGGGCCGACCGAGGCGGTGACCCGCATCGAGGCCTTGGCGTCAAAGCTCCAGGCGATACAGCCTGTGGCGCGGTCGAGTGCGTAGGCCCGGCCGGAAGACGAGGTGAGGTACACCCGGTTGCCGAACGAGGTGGGCTGGCCATACCGGCCGCCCTGATAGGCGAACGACCATTTGACCTTCAGGCGCGACGCATTGGCTGCAGTGATGGTGGTCGACGCTGCGATGCGGTTGTTTGACTTGTCAGGGCTCCAGCCGTTCCAGGCCGGCCCGGTCGCGCTGAACTTGTTGCTCGTCGGGCAGGGGTTGGTCGCTTCCTTGCTGATATCGAAGGTGCTTTCCGGCGCCCGGCCGGTCACGAAGGTGGCGATCTGATTGATGTCGGCGTCCGACAGGCCTGTCGCCATAGGCGCCATGACGCCGCTCTTCAGGATTTTGACGACGTCTGCGCCCCAAAGGCCGGCCAGGGTGGCGCGGTTGGGCGCCCGCTCGATCGCCGGCTCGTGGCAGCTCTTGCAGCGCTCGTTGTAGAGGATCTCACCGCGCGAGGGACCGGTCGCCGCCGCCGCAGCGCCGCCTCGTCCCGCACCACCGCGACCCGCCGCACCCGCGCCCGGCGCGCCGGCTCCAGGGGCTCCCGCACCTTGCGGCGGCTGGCTGAACGCAGAGGTCGCCGCAATGGCGCCAACGGCGACGATGGCGGCCGCAGCCGCCCACAACGATTTTCTCACAGGTTAAGTCCTCCCAGACTCTTATGTCTTTGGAATAGGCCATACCGCCCGCCAAATGAAAAGGCTAGCGGGGCCCGGTCATACCTAGTCCAGGAAGCTGCGGTACTTCTGCGAAAAAACGTCGCGACCAATGATGTAGCGCATGATCTCGGAGCTGCCGGCGTAGATGCGGCTCATGCGCGCGTCTGTGAACAGGCGGCTGATCTCATATTCCTTCATGTAACCGGCCCCGCCGTGCAGCTGCAGGCACTGGTCGACCGTCTTCCACTCGATCTCGCTGCCCAGCATCTTGGCCTTCGCCGCGACATTGGCGGTCAGTTGGCCGGCGTTGTGGAGCCGCACGCAGTGGTCGACATAGACCTCCAGCATATCGATCTCGGCGTCGAGTTCGGCCATGCGGAACTGGGTGTTCTGGATGTCCGACAGGCGCTGGCCGAACACCTGGCGCTGCATGACAAAGTCGCGAGTGATGTCGAAGGCTCGGCGCGCCGTAGCCATATAGCCGACCGCCCCGATCAGCCGCTCTTCGGCCAAACTTTCGGTCAGATGGTGAAAGCCCTTGCCCGGTTCGCCCAGCACATTGGCTTTGGGCACCTTGACGTTATTGAAGAACAGTTCGGCCGTGTCCTGGGCGTGCAGGCCGATTTTTTCCAGATTGCGGCCGCGCTCAAAGCCTTCCATGCCGCGTTCGATCAGTAACAGCACCATGGCGTGTTTGCCTTGCGCGCCTTCCAACCTGGCGGCCGTAACGATCAGATCAGCATTGATGCCGTTCGAGATGTAGATCTTTGAGCCATTGAGCAGGAAATGGTCGCCCATGTCCTTCGCCGTGGTGCGGATGCCCGACAGGTCGCTGCCGGCCCCCGGCTCGGTCATGGCGACGGCCAGGATGGTCTCGCCCGAGACGCACTTGGGCAGGAACCGCTCGCGTTGCTCCTCGGTGCCGAAGCGTTGCAGATAGGGGCCGACCAGGCGGCTGTGCAGGGTGTTGTACCACTCGCCGCAACCGGCCCGGACCGTCTCTTCGATGATGATCTGCTCATAGCGGAAGTCGTCATCGCCCATGCCGCCGTATTTCTCGTCCGGCCAGATCATCAGCATTCCCTGCTCGCCAGCCTTGGTGAAGGCCGCGCGATCGACGATGCCGGCCTCGCGCCAGGCATCCATGTGCGGCGCGATTTCCTCGGACAGGAACCGGCGATAGGCCGAACGAAACAGGGTCTGTTCTTCGGTGAAATCTCTCAACGCGGTAGCTCCATCAAGCAGGTGTTACAGTGGCCAGCAGGCGGCCTTCCTCGATCTGGTCGCCGACCTTGACGGAGAGGCCGCTGACGGTCCCGTCGAGAGGGGCGGTCAGGGCATGTTCCATCTTCATCGCCTCGACGACAACCAGGCGCTGGCCCTTGGCGACTTTTGCGCCATCGGCGATCTCGACGGCGACGATGCGGCCCGGCATGGGGGAGAAAATGTCGCCGGACGACGCGGCGGCTCCGGCTCCGGCTGCGGCCCGGTTGCGAGGCAGGGAGAGGCGGAAGGGCTGGCCGTTCTTGAAAACCATCAGATCATCGCCGTCGAAAGTTCCGCCGGTGCGGCCAAAGTCGGCTGCGCTCATGACCAGCTCGCGCGGCTCGCCGTCGATCAAGATTGCCAGGTTCAGGCGCGGTGCGCCGTTGAGGCGAAAGCCGGTGGCCCCGGCACGGGGCGACCAGGGTCCGGCGTTGACCGGCCCCGCGCGGCCATGGACCAGCTGGGCGGCGCCCGCCCGTAAAATGTCGCCGGCGAGCGGCTTTTGCGCCTTCAGGGCGTCGGCGTGTCGATCGATGAAGCCGGTGTCGATCTCTTCCGCGATGAATGCGGGGTGTTCAAGGCAAGCGGCCAGGAAGGCGGCGTTGGTGCGCACCGGGAAGACCTCGATGCCCCTGCAGGCCCGAGCCAGTTTTTTAGCGGCAGCCTCGCGGGTCGGACCGCTGGCGATGATCTTGGCGATCATGGGGTCGTAGTACGGCGTCACCGCACCGCCTTCCTCGACGCCTGTATCGACGCGGACGACGTGACGGGGCAGGCGCAGGCGGGTCAGCGTGCCGGTCGAGGGCAGGAAATTCTTCGCCGGATTTTCGGCATAGAGTCGCGCCTCCATGGCCCAGCCGCGCAGGGGGATGTCCGCCTGCTTGAGCGGTAGGGGCTCGCCCGAGGCGACCCGCAATTGCCACTCGACCAGGTCCTGACCTGTGATCATTTCCGTGACCGGATGTTCGACCTGCAGCCGGGTGTTCATTTCCATGAACCAGATGCGGTCAGCGCGAAGACCATCCGAACCGTCGGCGATGAACTCGACGGTGCCGGCGCCTTCGTAGGCAATGGCTTTCGCCGCCTTGACCGCCGCCCCACAGATCGCTTCGCGCACCTCGACTGTCATGCCGGGGGCGGGGGCTTCCTCGATGACCTTCTGGTGGCGGCGCTGCAGCGAGCAGTCGCGCTCATAAAGGTGGACAGCATTGCCGTGGCTGTCGGCGAACACCTGCACCTCAATGTGGCGCGGGCGGGTGACGTAGATCTCCAGTAACACCCGGTCATCGCCGAATGACGCGGATGCTTCCCGGCGGGCCGAGGTCAGGGCGGCGGCGAAGTCGGATGCCTTTTCGACCTTGCGCATGCCCTTGCCGCCGCCGCCGGCCACGGCCTTGATCAGCAGGGGGTAGCCGATTACATCGGCTTCCTTTTGCAGGCGCTCGTGCGACTGGTCCTTGCCGAGATAGCCGGGTGTGACCGGTACGCCGGCCTCGATCATTCTCTGCTTGGCCGCGTCCTTCAGCCCCATGGCCAGGATGGCGGCGGGCGGAGGTCCGACCCAGATCAGGCCTGCGTCGATGACGCGCTGCGCAAATTCTGCGTTCTCGGACAGGAATCCATAGCCCGGATGAATGGCCTGCGCGCCAGTCTCTTTGGCGGCGGCGATAACGACATCGCCGCGCAGATAACTGTCGCGGGCCGCAGCAGGGCCGATCATGACGGACTCGTCGGCCATCCGGACGTGCAGGGCGTTTGCGTCGGCCTCGGAATAGACCGCAACGGTGCGCACGCCGAGCTGTTTGGCGGTGCGAATGATCCGGCAGGCGATTTCGCCCCGGTTGGCGATGAGCAGGGAGCCAATCATGTCATCACATCCGGAACACGCCGAAGCGCGTGTCTTCGATGGGGGCGTTCAGGCTTGCCGAAATCGCCAGACCCAGCACATCGCGCGTCTGGACCGGATCAATGATGCCATCGTCCCACAGCCGCGCGGTGGCGAAATAGGGATCGCCCTCGGTCTCGTAGGAGGCCCGGACCGGCGCTCGGAACGCTTCTTCGTCCTCCTTGCTCCAGGTCTCACCCTTGGCCTCCATGGCCTCGCGCTTGACCGTGGCCAGGACGGACGCGGCCTGCTCGCCGCCCATGACACTGATCCGGGCGTTGGGCCAGGTGAACAGGAAGCGGGGAGAATAGGCCCGCCCGCACATGCCGTAGTTGCCGGCCCCAAATGAGCCGCCGATGATGACGGTGAACTTGGGAACATTGGCGCAGGCCACGGCGGTGACCAGCTTTGCCCCGTCCTTGGCAATTCCGCCCGCTTCGTACTTTCCCCCGACCATGAAGCCCGAGATGTTCTGCAGGAACAGCAGCGGGATCTTCCGCTGGCAGGCCAGCTCAATGAAGTGAGCGCCCTTGAGCGCGCTTTCCGAGAACAGCACCCCGTTATTGGCCAGGATGGCTACTGGCTGGCCCCAGATGTGAGCAAAGCCGCAGACCAGGGTCGTGCCGTAGAGCTGCTTGAACTCGTCGAATTCCGAGCCGTCGACCAGCCGGCCGACGATTTCGCGCACGTCATAGGGTTGACGCACATCGGTGGGAACGACCCCGTACAGGCCTTCAGGGTCCATCTTCGGCGGCTCGGGCGCGCGGGTCACCGGCCCCGCCGGCCGCTGGGTGTTCAGCCGTCCGACGATCGAACGAACGATCTGCAGGGCGTGCTCGTCATTGTCAGCGACATGGTCGACGACGCCCGACTTGCGCCCGTGCGTGTCGGCCCCGCCCAGTTCCTCGGCGCTTATGATCTCGCCGGTCGCGGCCTTGACCAGGGGTGGGCCGCCCAAAAAGATGGTGCCCTGGCCGCGGACAATGACGCTCTCGTCGCTCATGGCCGGCACGTACGCACCGCCGGCGGTACAGCTGCCCATGACGCAGGCGATCTGCGGGATGCCTTTCGAACTCATCTGCGCTTGATTGAAAAAGATGCGGCCAAAGTGGTCGCGGTCCGGAAAGACATCGGCCTGGAACGGCAGGTTCGCCCCGCCGGAATCGACCAGATAGATGCAGGCTAGCTGGTTCTCCAGCGCGATTTCCTGGGCCCGCAGGTGTTTCTTCACGGTCATCGGCACATAGGCGCCGCCTTTGACGGTCGAGTCGTTGCATACGATCATCACGTCGCGGCCGGCTACCTTGCCGATGCCGGTGATGATGCCCGCGCCAGGCGTCTCGCCCTTGTAGAGGTCGTGGGCGGCCAACTGGCCCAGTTCCAGGAAGGGCGTTCCGGGATCGAGCAGCCGCTCGACCCGCTCACGCGGCAACAGCTTGCCGCGTTCGACATGGCGTTTGCGCGTGGCTGCCGGTCCGCCCTCAGCGGCTTGGGCCACATGCTCGCGAAGTTGACTGACAAGGCCGCGGTTGAAGTCGGCGTTGGCGCGGAAGCCTTCCGAGGCCGGATCGAGACTGCTGGAAAGCCGGTTCATGCGCCGATCAGTTCCCGGCCGATCAGGTAGCGTCGGATCTCGTTTGTTCCGGCCCCGATGTCATAGAGCTTGGCGTCGCGCAGGTAGCGCTCCACCGGCCATTCCTTCGTATAGCCGGCGCCGCCCAGGGCCTGGATCGCTTCAGCGGCCACCTTCACGGCGTTTTCCGAAGCCATCAGGATCGCGCCGGCCGCATCGACGCGGCTGGAGCGGCCCTCATCGCAGGCTTTGGCAACTGAATAGACGTAAGCCCGGGCCGAATTGAGCGCTACATACATATCGGCGATCTTGCCCTGCATCAGCTGGAACGAGCCGATGGCTTTGCCGAACTGCTTGCGATCCCGCACATAAGGCAGCACGACATCCAGGCAGGCCTGCATGATCCCTAGCGGTCCGCCCGACAGGACAGCGCGTTCGTAATCAAGTCCGCTCATCAGCACGCCGACCCCGCCGTGCATCGGCCCCAGCACGGCGTCTTCAGGAATTTCGCAGTCTTGGAACACCAGCTCGGCGGTGTCCGAGCCGCGCATGCCCATCTTGTCGAGCTTGGGCGAGACGGAAAAACCCGGTGTTCCCTTTTCGATGATGAAGGCGGTGATGGCGTTGCCGTCGCTGCTCTTGGCATAGACAACAAGCGTATCAGCATGGGGTGCGTTGGTGATCCAGAACTTGGTCCCGTTCAACATCCAGCCCGCATCTGTGCGCCGGGCCCGCAAGGCCATGGAGACGACGTCCGAGCCCGACCCCGCCTCGCTCATGGCCAGGGAGCCGACATGCTCGCCGCTGATCAACGGCGGCAGGTATTTGTGCTTCTGGTCCTCGCGCGCCCAACGGCGGATCTGGTTGATGCAGAGATTGGAGTGTGCCCCGTAGGACAGGCCGACGGAGGCCGAGGCCCGGGATATTTCCTCCACGGCGACGACGTGTTCCAGGTAGCCCAGGCCGAGGCCGCCAAACTCTTCCTCTACGGTTATGCCGTGCAGACCCAGCGCGCCCATCTGGGGCCAGAGGTCCCGGGGGAACGCGTTGTCGGCGTCAATCCTTGCGGCGATCGGCGTGATCTTGTCGGCCGCGAACCGCGCGGTGGTCTCGCGGATCGCGTCTACGGTCTCGCCCAGAGCAGGAGTCATGGAATCGTACATCGTTCGGGGTCGCCCTTATGCCGAGCCTTGCGTGGCTCCTAGCCCTGCCTGGCTTTGAGCGCAACTGACCGGCGCGTCGCAGGGCGCGGGGCCGTCCGTCAGATGTCCTGCATGCCGGCGGCCCGCAAATGGGCGTTCATCTGCCGCACGTTCGCCGTCAAACGGCGCGTGAACCTGACGATTTCGGGGCGGGACAAAGTTGCCGGCGGCGCGAAGAAGCCCTCGGAAAGGCGCACACAATAGCCCTCGTCAACCAGACACTTCACGTGACGGCGGGTGGTTTCGTGTACGTCGTCAGAACATTTGGGACAGATGGGGTCCGGATTTAAAGGAGAGTTGGCCTCATCTGGGGTTGATGTTTAGGCGGCGATTTTGCGGTGTTGCAAGCGCCGATGTTCGATGGTCTGCCGTTTGATGCTGGCACGCTGGCGCAGGATGTCGGCGGCTCGGCCGAAGTAGGCGTCCGCCGGCGTCACGTTGTCCAGGCTCTCGTGGTAGCGGGCATGGTTGTAGTGCTCGATGAAGGCGCCGATCACCCCGCTAACGGGGTCCCTGCTGCACGCCGGTACACATAAGGTCAATTCGCGCGACCTCCAGTTGTCGTGGGAAACTCTTGTTTTATAGCTTCGGTGGCCGCCGCCAGTCCTGACCGCCACAGAGCAGCAGGACACAGCCGTTAACGCGGAGCGTACCGTCCTTGTTCATTTTCAGGGTCGCGTTGATCGACTTGTCTGACCCAGGGAACTGAAACTTTCCGCCATTCCACTTGCCTTCGCCGTTGGGTTTGAAGCCGACCATTATGATCTGGCCGACCATCGACTGAGGGTCTCTGGTGGGCTTTCCATCCTTGGTCTTCGGCGCGGGCTGGCCTGCGGGCCGGGCCTTGATCGCAATAATGGTCCCGCAGAGTTTGTTCGCCTCACCTGGACAGGGCGCAATACGTACACGCCCCGCGTCGTCTCCCAGCAACCATTCACCCTCCGCTGCACTGGCGGCGAAGGCAGGCATAGGCGCGATTGCCAAGGCCATTAGAGCTGCCGGGATTGCTATTCGCATCGGCTGGGTTTCCAAGTGTACGTCGTCAGAACATTTGAGACAGTTGGGGCCCGTGCTCTATCGATGCGACCTGCGCCAGGCTGTTACAGCGTCGAGAGTCTTGGTCACGTGGGTGGCGGGACTTAGTGCGCTCACGACATAAGCGATCTTGCGGTCTGGGGTGATCACATAGGACACACGTTGCGAGCTGGCCGTGAACAACAGTGCGGCCTTATATAGTTTGGTGATCCGCGCGCCAGGGTCGGCTGCCACGGGGAATTTACTCCGGCATTCGACGACGGAAAATTCCTGCACCCGCGCGATATTTCCGGCCGTTACACCGATCACAGTTGCTCCCTGAGCCTTGAATCTAGCATCAGCTTCGGCAAAGGCGCGAGCCTCAAGTGTGCAGTCGGACGAGAAGGCCGCCGGAAAAAAATATAGGACAACGGGCCCGTTTCGTAGCGCGGCGTCCAGGTCGAAGTCGTACGCCTTGCCCGCCAGAGAGGCCTGCGTGCGGAACGATGGAGCAACATTCCCGACAGCCAACGCTGCGAAAGCAGCGGTCGGCAAGGTCAGGACGATCAGGAACAGTGCGATCAATCGTTTCATTTCAAATTCCCAGAATTGTTTCGGCCGCAAAAACGTTCGCGGTTAAGCCATTTACGGAGATGGGAAGGGTTTAGATCAGGTTTTCATCGATCATCGATCAGTGGCTTTGGGTGCCCCCGGGCACAGTCACCGACCTGCTCAAGCCGGAAAAACAAGGCCATCCTGGTGGCGGTGCTGACCTACCATGTCGTGCCCGGCAAGGTGATGAGCAGTAGCTTGTCCGCCGTCAGCACCAATGAGACAGATTGAGGGGTCCCGCTAACGGAGGGTTTTGGCCTCATCGCAGTGACGTAGGAACGAAGATGAGAGCAAAGCCCTTGCCCCATACAACGACGCCCGGTGAACGGGTGTCCGCTACCAGGGCTAAGCTTCCCTAAAAGCCCGCCATCGGTCGAGCAGATTAGTATGTAAGAGGGAAGCGTGGGTCCCATCTGACAAATTGGGGGTGTACCCCCGGGGTGGGGTCAGGCTTAGCGGAAAAACGAAGGGGGTACCCCCGGCTGGTAGCTGCGAGTTTCCGCGCGCTGGTATCTATTTGGTATCGGGGTGAAAATCTGAGCCTGGCGTTGGGTCTTCGCCTACTCGTCAAGCCCCTGTGGCATAAGGGATTTAGATGGTGCCGCCGGGCAGGATTGAACTGCCGACCTCAGCATTACCAATGATGCGCTCTACCACTGAGCTACGGCGGCCCGCTTGAGGAAGGGGGCCTATAGCGAACCCGGACGCCAACGTGAAGCCCTCATTCGGCCCTTGACGCCGAGGGGGACAGATTGGTTCATGAAGTGGTGAAAACACCAAAGCCGCCTCTGCTGCCCAAAGACGTCCGCGAGGCAAAGCTCGCCCAGGCTCTGCGGGCCAATCTCAAGCGGCGCAAGGCCGGGCTCACCCCAAAGGCCGACAAGCCTATATAAACTCGCATCCCGCCCCTTGCGCGGGCGGCCAACCACCCTATTCAATGACCCTGGCAGGGAAGGGCAGGCATGGACCGAATCGCGATCACCGGCGGGCAGACGCTGGTTGGAGATATTCCGATATCCGGCGCCAAGAACTCGGCCATAAAGCTTATGGCGGCGTCCTTGCTGACAGACCAGCCCCTGCGTCTGACCAATATGCCGCGCCTGGCCGATACGCGGTTCATGGCCCAGCTACTGCGCCGCCTCGGCGTGACCATCACCGAGTGGGACGAGGGCGATGATCAGATCACGGTCCTGCATGCCGCCGAGATCACCTCGGCTTTTGCATCCTATGACCTGGTCCGCCAGATGCGCGCGTCGTTCAATGTGCTCGGCCCCCTGGTGGCGCGCACCGGTCACGCCAAGGTCTCCCTGCCCGGCGGCTGCTCAATCGGCGCGCGCCCTGTGGATCTGCATCTGAAAGCTCTCGAGGCGCTGGGCGCCCACATCGACCTGCACGAAGGCTATGTCTACGCTCAGGCCGCACGAGGACTTAAAGGTGCAGAGATCGAGTTTCCGTTCGTTTCGGTGGGCGCCACCGAGCATGCCATGCTGGCCGCAGTGCTCGCCAAGGGCGTCACCATTCTGAAGAACGCCGCCTGCGAGCCCGAGATCGGCGATCTTGCCGCCTGCCTTAACGCCATGGGCGCCAGGGTAGAGGGCGCCGACACCTCGACCATCACCATTACCGGTGTCGCCAAACTCAAGGGTGCTACCCATGCGGTCATCCCCGACCGGATTGAGACCGGCACCTATGCCGTGGCCGCAGCCATGGCTGGGGGAGAGGTGCGGCTGACCCGGACCCAGGCCGGGTTCAATCAGGCCCTGATCGACAAGCTGGTGGAGGCGGGCGTTTCGGTCACGCCGACCGCTGATGGCCTGATCATCAGGCGCGACGCCGGTGTCCGGCTAAAGGCTGTGAATATCGAGACCGCGCCCTATCCGGGCTTCGCCACGGACCTGCAGGCCCAGTTCATGGCCCTGATGACCACGGCGCAGGGCGAAAGCGTCTTCAAGGAAACCATCTTTGAAAACCGCTTCATGCACGCGCCCGAGCTGGCGCGGCTGGGGGCCGACATTGCCGTTTCCGGCGGTGAGGCGCGGGTGCGGGGCGTTGACAAGTTGCGCGCCGCGCCAGTGATGGCCACCGATCTGCGGGCCTCTGTTAGTCTGGTGATCGCTGGTTTGGCCGCCGAGGGCCGCACCGTGGTCAACCGTGTCTATCATCTTGATCGCGGGTTCGAGCGGCTGGAAGCCAAACTGTCGGCCTGCGGTGCCCAGATCGAGCGCCTCAAGGGCGCCGAGGGCGAGGACGAAGCCGCCTGATGGCCATAGCCCCCTTGAAACTGATGGCCGAGGACGCCGAGGACCTGGCCGTGATCTCCGCCGCCCTTCAAGATGCGGTGGCGAAAATCGGCGACATCCAGTTCGACGCCCGCGCCCGGGCCCTGACCATCTCCTTCAATCGTTATCGCTGGGAGCATAAGGGCTCCGAGCGTGTGCGCAGCGGCCTTCAGATTGACAGCGTGCTGTCGGTTCAGGCCAGAAAACTGAGGCCTGGGGCAAAGGACGCGGTGGTCGAACTGCTGACCATAACCTTCGAGGCGGGCGAAGCGCCCGCCGGAGCCTTGACCCTCACCTTCGCCGGTGGCGGTGATCTGCGCTGTCAGGTCGAATGCATCGATGCAGTGCTGGCTGATGTCTCGGCGCCGTGGCCGACGCGCAAGAAGCCTGCGCACTAGGTGACATTGCGGGGTCTGGAGCCTAGATAGCGCGCCATGCGCTGGTTCAATTCTCAGGACAGAGGTTTCGACGCCGCGTTCAGGGCTTTCCTGAACGAGCGCCGCGGCTCGCCCGCCGATGTGGACGCGGCTGTGGCGGACATCCTTGATGGCGTGCGTACAGGCGGGATCGCTGCGGTGCTGGATTATGCCCGGCGGTTCGACAAGGTCGAGCTGTCCGAGGAGACCCTGCGGGTCACGCCGGATGAAATTGAAGCCGGCGCAGCGCTTTGCCCACCCAGGGTTCGCGAGGCCATCACCTTCGCTGCCGGGCGCATCCGCGCCTATCATGCCCGTCAGCGGCCCGCCGACCATTCATGGGTCGATGAGGCTGGCGTTGAACTGGGCTGGCGCTGGACGGCGATCGAGGCGGTAGGAGTCTATGTGCCGGGCGGTCGCGCGGCCTACCCCTCGACCGTGTTGATGAACGCCATTCCGGCCCAGGTGGCGGCCGTCGGGCGGATCGCCATGATCACGCCGCCCGGCCAGATGTCACCGGCGGTGCTGGCGGCGGCAAAAGAAGCCGGTGTCACAGAAATCTGGAGACTGGGCGGTGCCCACGGCTGCGCGGCGCTGGCCTATGGGGCGGGACCCATCTCCCCCGTCGACAAGATCGTCGGGCCCGGCAACGCCTGGGTCACGGCCGCCAAGCGCCGGCTCTATGGCGTGGTCGGCATCGATGCTTTGGCCGGACCTTCCGAGATCGTCGTGGTGGCGGATGCCACGAACAATCCTTACTGGATCGCCGCAGACCTGCTCAGCCAAGCCGAGCACGACCCTGACGCCCAGTCGATCCTGATCACGCCGGACGCCGCTTTTGGCCGGGCGGTCGAGATGGCGATCAATGCCCAGATCGCCACCCTGTCGACGGGTGAGGTCGCGCGGGCGTCATGCGAGACCAACGGCGCAATCATTATTGCCGATCTGGAGGCATCGCCCGCCTTGGTGGACGCCATCGCCCCCGAGCACGTCGAGTTCGCGGTTGACGATCCCGAGCGGCTATCGAATCGGGTGCGCCACGCGGGAGCAATCTTCCTGGGCCGCTATACGCCCGAGGCCATCGGCGACTATGTGGCTGGCTCGAACCATGTGCTGCCGACCAGCCGCGCCGCCCGCTTTTCGTCGGGCCTGTCGATCTATGACTTTATTAAGCGCACCTCGATCGTGAAGTGCGGCCCTGCGGCCTTTTCCATTCTGGGGCCTCACACCGCAGCGCTGGCCGAAGCGGAGGGCTTGCCCGCCCACGCGCGGTCGGCCACCATCCGGACGAATGACTGAGCACCGGCTCCAAAGCGTTACAATCGATCCGGCCATGCTGGCCTCGGCGACGCGTGACCAGGAGCAAGAGCGCGAAATCGCCATCTACGACCTGCTGGAAAAGAACGCATTTCATCCTGAAGGGGCTGCGATCGGGCCCTATGATCTCAATCTCAGTCTGGTGGAAAACCGGCTGGCCCTCGACATCGCCGGCCCAGGCTATCTGCGTCGCCACCTTTTATCCCTGACCCCGTTCCGTGGAATCCTGAAGGACTACTTCATGGTCTGCGAAAGCTATTTTGACGCCATCCGCCATTCGACGCCCAGCCAGATCGAGGCGCTGGACATGGGCCGGCGCGGCCTGCACGACGAAGGCTCAAAGCTGCTGCGCGAGCGGCTCGCCGGAAAAGTCGAGACCGATCACGATACTGCTCGCAGGCTCTTCACCCTGATCTGCGCCTTGCACTGGAGAGGCTGAGTTGAACGGCCGTCCCGATGCGGTGCTGTTTGCCTGCAATCTGAATTCCGTCCGCTCGCCCATGGCCGAGGCGCTGATGAAGCTGACCTACGGGCGGACGATCTATGTCGACAGCTGTGGGGTGGAGCCAAAGCCCGAGCTTGATCCGTTTGTCGTGGAGGTGATCGACGAGCTGGGCGGCGATCTGTCCCACCACAAGCCCAAAAGCTTTGACCAGCTGAACGACGGTTCGTTCGATGTGATCATCACCCTGACACCGGAAGCGCACCATCACGCCCTCGACCGGGCGCGTGGAAAGGCGGTTGAGGTGGCGTACTGGCCGACCCACGATCCAACGACCGCGAGTGATTCGCGTGAGCAAATTCTGGAGGTTTACCGGCAAACCCGGGACCATTTGCTGCGTTTGATCCTGCAGCGGTTCGGTGATCCCTTGTCGCTTGGCGGTTGACGAAAATCGTATTGAGGGTCATGGCAGGGCGCGGCTCAACGGGGCCGCATCCTTTTGGAAAAGGCTTTATGGCGAAAGAAGAACTCTTAGAATTTCCGGGCACAGTCAGTGAACTGCTGCCGAACGCCACCTTTCGGGTGACGCTGGAGAACGATCACGAGATCATCGCCCACACCGCCGGCAAGATGCGCAAGAACCGTATCCGCGTCCTGGCCGGCGACAAGGTCCTGGTCGAAATGACGCCCTATGATCTCACCAAGGGCCGCATCACCTACAGATTCAAATAGCCGGGCCTTGGTGCCCGTGCTCGTTCTGGCGAGCGAAAGCCCGCGCCGGCTCGATCTGCTGAGACAGGCAGGTCTCGAGCCGGACCGTATCGCGCCCTGCAATATCGACGAGACGCCGGGCCGTGATGAGTCCGCCCGCAACCTCGCCCTGCGTCTGGCGCTCGAGAAGGCGCAGGCCGCGCACCGGCCGGGGCAGTTCACCCTCGGGGCCGATACAGTGGTGTGCGTGGGCCTGCGCATTCTGCCCAAGGCCGAAACCGAGGCTCAGGCGCGAAAGTGCCTGGCCCTGTTGTCGGGTCGCGCCCACCGCGTGTTGAGCGCCGTCGCGGTGATCGGTCCGGATGGCAAGACCGCCCGGCGTCTTTCCGAGACACGGCTGCATTTCAAGCGTCTGACCGATCACGAGATCGAAGGCTATATCGCCAGCGATGAATGGCGCGGCAAGGCCGGCGGTTATGGCGTGCAAGGCCGCGCGGGCGCCTTCGTGACGGCCCTGTCGGGATCCTATACCGGCGTCGTTGGCCTGCCGCTCTACGAGACTCTGTGCCTGCTTGATGGGCTGGGATATCGGCGATGAGCGCGCGCGCGGCCTATCTTGACCGGGCGATCGGCGAGACCCGCGGCGTCGTCACCTTGAACCAGAGGCCTGAACGGCTGCTTATCCGCCGGGATGGCGATCCGGCCAGCCAGCGGCTGGGCGCGCGCTCGACGGCCCGGGTCATCGCTGCCGAACGCGGACTTTCGACAGCATTCCTGCGCATGCCGGATGGCCCGGATGTGGTGACCCCGCTGGGGCCCGGCGACAGTCTGGTCCAGGGGGGCTCGGTGTCGGTCGAGGTCATGGCTGAGCCAAGGTCAGGAAAGGGTGCCGTCGTTCGCGTGCTCGAAGGCGCCGTGGGCCCGCCGCGCTTGACCCGCGAGGCGCCCGAGCTGGAAGCGTGGTTGCAGCTCTGGGCGCCTGGCGAGATCGTCACCGGCGACGAGGCCCGTGATGCAGCTGATGAGGCCCAGGACGCCGCACTCATGACCGTTCACCCGCTGCCTGGCGGCGGAAGCGTGTCGATTGAGACCACCCGCGCCCTTACCGCGATCGATGTGGATGTCGGCGCCAGAGGTGGCGGTGACGGACCCCGGGCGGTGCGGCAGACCAACCTTGCGGCCATTGGGGCCGGCGCCCGTCTGCTGCGACTCAAGGGACTTGGCGGTCTTGTCGTGTTCGATCTTGCCGGCCAGGGCCATAATGGCCCGGCCTTGTCGGCGGCGGCCAAGGCCGCGTTCGCGCCGGACAATCCGGGTGTGTCGATCGGGCCGATCAGCCGTTTCGGTCTGTTCGAAATGGCGCTGCCCTGGCGCACAACCCCACTGACGGAGCGCCTGCTTGACGAGACCGGGCAGGTCTCCACCCTGACCTCGGCCCTGGCCATGATGCGCAGCCTGGAACGTGAAGCCCGCGCCAACCCCGGGGCGAGACTGGTGGTCCGATGTCCGCCGGACGTAGCTGACGCGGCCAAGCCTTATCTTGCGGACCTGCTGAACCGGATCGGATCGCGCTTCAGTCTGGACGCTGCGGCGGGCGAATCGCGCACCCATGCCGAGGTGAGTATCCTGTGAGTCCCTGTCCGATCTGCTCCAGGCTGGCGGTCGTCGAATACCGGCCGTTCTGCTCAAAACGCTGCGCCGATGTCGACCTTCAGCGCTGGCTTACCGGCGGATACGCCATTCCCGGATCAGGCGAGGATGACGAGGATGCGACGAATGGTCCCAAGGAAGAGGATTAGGTGCTCTGTGCGTGCTGGACAGGGCATGGCACCTCGCCTATAGAGCCCAGCCCTTGGCGCGCCTGGGTAGCTCAGTTGGTAGAGCAGCGGATTGAAAATCCGCGTGTCGGTGGTTCGAATCCGCCCCCAGGCACCATCTCTCCCCGTTCCGCGTAACAGCTGATTTTGCACCGCAATGAGAAATTTGCGCGCCAATGCCGTTTCATATCGAATAACGGCACGGCAATATTGTGCAGTGCACAATCTAGCGATGGTAGGCTGCAGGAAAGCGAAAGATTCACCGCTCGCGCCTCTTGACGCTGCAAGTTCGGGTTGCCAAGACACCTTATAACTTCGAATTCTAACGCTTCAGTCAGAGTTCGTTCCGGTCGAACCAAAAGACCGGAACCTGCCTGAGGCGAGTAGAACATTGGTGGGGACGCTGGCGCCGCCGCATGACGCGGTCGGGGCCGATAATTCAGGAACTGGCGACACATGCTCGATTCTCGACGACTGAAATCCTTCGCTGCCGCGCTCGGCGCTCTGACCCTTCTGGCCGCCGCGCCAGCGGCCATTGCGCAGCCGGCCTCCGCGCCTGCGGCGCCCGCGGCGGCTGCGGCCCCTGCTGATCCGGCCACGACCACTGTGTCCGACCCGGCCGATCCGAAGACGCTCAAGGACACCTTGAAGACCGAGAACGGCCTGACGCCCTGGACGATGTTCATCAACGCCACGCCCGTTCCTAAAGTGGTCATGATCGGCCTGCTTGCGGCTTCGGCGGTGTCCTGGATCGTCCTGATCCTCAAGCTGTTTGAATTCGCCACCATGGGCCGCATCGCCAACCGCTTCGTCGAAGCCTTCCGCGGTGCCAAGTCCATCAGCGACGCTGGCAAGATCGCCATGTCGGAAGAGTTTGACGGCAACCCGCTCTCCGACATGACGGCCGCGGCCGCCCAGGAAGTGGAATTGTCCAAGCAAGCCGGTCTCGCCGTCAGCGGCGCGCACCGTGAAACCACGCTCGACCGGGTCGGCTCGGCGGTTCACGCCGTTCAGTCCTCACTAGGCAAGCGTATGGCCGGCGGGATGCAGTTCCTGGCCTCCGTCGGTTCGACCAGCCCCTTCGTTGGTCTGTTCGGCACCGTGTTCGGCATCATGAACTCGTTCATCGGCATCGCCACCAGCGGCGTGACCAACCTGGCCTCCGTCGCTCCCGGTATCGCCGAGGCGCTGCTCGCCACCGCCATTGGTCTGTTTGCCGCCATCCCGGCCGTGGTCATGTACAACTACTTCCAGACCCGGATCTCTGCGTTCGGGGCGCGTACTGAAGGGTTCATCGCCGAACTGATGAACTTCATGTCACGTAATCTCGACAAGGGGGCCTAGTCCCTCATGGCCGCCAAACTCGCAGGAACGGGGGGAGGCAAATACGATCTCGGACAGAATAACGAGATCAATGTCACCCCCTTCGTGGACGTGATGCTGGTTTTGTTGATCATCTTCATGGTGGCGGCTCCGCTGGCCACCGTGTCGGTCGAGGTCAAACTGCCTGACGCCTACGTAAAACCCGGCAAGACCCCGCAGAAGCCCGTCTATATTTCGCTCCAGAAGTCCGACAAGGTCTTCATCGGCGATACCCGCACTTCCCTGGAGACTATTTGCAAGGACGTTACAGATAACCTCCAAGGCCGGGATCCGCAGAATGAACGGATCTACATCCGTGCTGACGGCGAGGCTCTCTACATGAATTTCATGCGTGTCATCGCCAAGCTCCAGGATTGCGCTTTCTATAGTGTGGCGCTGGTGGGCAATGACGCGTCCGATAAGAGGCGCGGCCGGTAGCCATGGCAGAAGAACCCAACACACCGGCGCCCGCTCGAAATCTATTCGACGGACCGCCGAAGCAAAAGGCCAACATCCCGGGGCTTATTACGGCCTATGCCGTGACCGGACTGATGTTCAGCCTTTTGGCGGCCTACATGATCAACGCCAAGTTCAAGCTCGAGTATAAACTTTACCACGACGACAAGCTTGATACCCAGATCATCAAGCCGCCTCCGCCTCCGCCTCCGCCTCCGCCACCTCCGCCGCCGCCTCCGCCGCCGAAGGATTTGCCGCCGCCGCCGCCGCCGCCGCCTGTTCAACAGCGGGAAGTGGTTGCGCCGCCGATCAGCATTCCGGCCCCGCCACCCCTGCCTTTGCCCCCGGTGAAGGTCGAGGAACGGGTTGAGGCTCCGCCGCCGCCGGTTCGCGTACCGCCGGCGCCGCCGGCTAGGCCGTCGGTCATCACGTCGCCCGATTGGGTTACGCGGCCTACGGACGCCGATCTGTTCAAGGCCTTCCCTGACCGCGCCATGCGGATGGGCAAGGAAGGGCGGGCCACGCTGACCTGCGTCGTCAACGAAGACGGCACTCTGAGCGCTTGTTCGGTGACGTCAGAATCGCCGGCTGGTTACAACTTTGGCAGCAGCGCCATGTCTCTGGTGCCCAAGTTCAAGATGCGGCCACAAACCAAGGACGGCGCCCCCGTGGGCGGCGCCAAGGTCGCGGTCCCCGTGATCTTCAACCTTCAATAGACAGGTTTGGATCTTTAAAATTAGCGCTCCGGAGCCATCAGGTTCCGGAGCGTTTTTTTGTGGCGTCCGTCCGTGCTTGATCCTGGGGCGGGCGCAGACTAGAACCCAGGCTCCGCGCGGGAATGCCGCCTTAGCTCAGTTGGTTAGAGCGCTAGATTGTGGATCTAGAGGTCCTCGGTTCGAGCCCGAGAGGTGGTACCACGCCGGTCTTCCGGGGAAGTCGAGATGAAGACCGGCGCACCTGACCTTCGAGGCGCTCATATCCTCATCGTCGGCGCGGGCGTGTTCGGAAGCGCAATTGCGCTGGAACTGCGGCGGGCCGGCGCGTCCATCCAGCTGATCGAGGCCCGGCTTCCGCCCGACAATGCTTCATCGATCGCCGCCGGCATGCTGGCGCCGGCGTTTGAGGCGGCTCTGGATCCTCAAGGAGCCTCGTTTGCCCTGCTTCGCGCCGCGCGCGATCTGTGGCCCGACTTTATCGAGGGGCTGGGTCCGACGGGCTTTGAACGTTGCGGTGCTCGAATGGAGGCCCCCGGCGAAACCCTGGCGCGGCTGGCTTCCGCCTTTTCGCAATTTGGCGCAGCTTTCGAGTCCGCCTCCGGCGGCATATTCACACCCGAGGACTGGCGCCTCGACCCCGCTTTGGCTCTCAGGGCCATGATGGCAGAGGCCTTGGGCACAGATCGCGTCCCCATTATCTCGCGGGTCATCGGGGCTGACTTGCAAAGCGTGACCCTTGAGAATGGACAATTCCTCGAAGCCGACGCGGTCGTGCTGGCCTGCGGTTATGGCGGGCTGGACCTCGCGCCGGAACTTTCAGCGCTGATCCCGATCAAGGGCCAAATTGTGCGTTTTCCTGGAGCCAGCTTTTTCGGCGGCCCCATCTTGCGAAGTGAATCAGGCTATCTGGTTCCCGGCTGGGGCGGCGCGTTGGCCGGCACCACCATGCAGACCGGGAGGAGCGACAGGGTGATCGATCCCGATGTAACTGCGAGGCTGGTTGCTCAGGCTATCGCCCTGGCCCCGGTGCTGGCCGGCGTGGAGACGCAAGCCTCAGCAGCGGTGCGCCCTGCCACGTCCGACGGGCTTCCCATGATCGGCCAGTCCCAAAGCGGCGTCTGGCTGGCGACCGGCGCACGGCGAAATGGCTGGTTGCTGGCGCCCATGGCCGCCCGCCTGATCGCGGGCGGCCTGACCGGCCAGGCAGGTGATGGACGGTTCGCGCCGTCGCGCTTTCAGCCGCTGTAGTTAAACTCTACCGGTATACGAACCTTTGCCCCTTCAATGGTCTGGCCATCGACGGTGCGTGGGTTCATCCGGAAGTGGGGCGCCAGGCGAAGGGCTGCGACGCCGAATCCATTGGCCTTGGGAGTTTCACTGGCGATTTCACATCCCGACATTGCGCCGCTGGCCAGAACCGAACAGACCAGATCGGCCTGTCCCGACAAGCCCATCCGCGACGCACGCTGCGGATAGATCGCGTTGGTCTGTGCTTGTGTCGGTATGGTCAGCCAGTCCGGGTTTCGGATGGTCCGGTTGACTGGCGGCGGGGTGGGCTGGGTTGGGACCATGGTGGCGGGTGGAGTTGAGGTGGTCGGCAAGACCGCCGGGCCTGTCGAGGTCTGCGGCGGATCACCCGTCACCGGCGGCGAGAAAATGGGATCGACCACCGGGTCAGTGAAAACCGGATCGGTGGGCCTGGAGATCACCAGATTCCTGGGTTGCGGCGGAGGGGTTGTCTTGTCGGGCGTGCGCTGGTGCAAAATCCTCGGCCAGGGGTTCATCGTGATGACTGGGTCGTCGCCGGGTTGCTCGATCGGCTTGAACTGGATTTTCTGCAGGGCGAAGTAGCCGCCGAGGATTCCATAGGCCGCCCCAACCAGAGCAACGGTTGTCAGGGTCTTTCGATTCCACTTGAGGCGCGGAGCCTCAACGTAAAACAGGTCTGCGAGGCTGCGTTCGTTTGCGTCCAGTCTGATGGCCATCATGATCGAGTTCCTCCGTTTTTGGTCGCATTGGCCCGCGACAGGAGAAAGATGCGCTTTCAAAAGACTACAAACAAGAAACATTGCGCAACATTGCAAAAACTGCGATCCCGCAACATTAGGATTCATTAACCATAAGCGGCGATCAATCGCCCATGCCCGTTGAGTCCATCAAAGGTGTCGTTGAATCCGCCATCCAGCGCGCGTCCGCCGCGACCGGTGTGGACTTCAGTTTCCTGATGGGGACCGCCAAACGCGAGAGCGCGCTCAATCCTTCCGCAAAGGCGGGGGGATCAAGTGCCGCCGGACTATTTCAGTTCGTCGAGCAGACTTGGCTGGGTACGCTCAAATCCCACGGTGCCAAGTACGGTTATGCCCGCTATGCCGACCTGGTCCAGAAAGGCTCGGACGGCCGCTACCAGGTGCCGTCAGGGCCTGAGTCGCGCCAGGCAGTGATGGACCTGCGCTTCGATCCCAGGGCCGCTTCGCTGATGGCCGGCGAGCTGACAAGTGAACATGCCGCCTATCTGCGTGGCAGCGTAGGCCGCAACCCGACTTCGGGCGAGCTCTATGCGGCGCATTTTCTCGGACCCGAGGGCTCGGCGCGCCTGATCCGGGCGGTGCAGAACAATCCCCAGTCCTCCGCTGCGGCGATGTTTCCCGACGCCGCCCAGGCCAACCACAACATCTTCTATCGCAGCGGCCGTGCGGCGACGGTGGCCGAGGTCTACGCCAACCTGACGACCACACCTGCAGCCAGTGCTGGCGCAGCCGCTGCGCCTCAGGCTGCGCCGCCTGTGGACCGCGCCTTTATAAACTACGCTTCCGGCCGCCAGATCGATCGCATTCAGCAACAGCGCGAACTGGTCAATCTGGTTCTGCGGGGGTCTGACAGCAGTGAATCTACGCCGGGGGGCTCGCTGTTCGACGCAGCCCTAATGCGGGCGGTGGCCTACGCCCAGGCCCGCGACAACTAGGCCGCGTTCGCCGCGTCTGGATGAACTTTCGCTTCCAGAGCCACCAGCGCCCGCGCCACGGCGGCGGTCCTAAAGGGTGGCCGTAGAATTCCCGTGCAGCCCGCGGCGAGGCAGGCGGCCGCAGCCTCAGCGTTGCCGTCTGTGACCCCCAGGATCGGCGTGCGCAGCCCAGAGCCCGCCAGAATGCAGGCGGCATCGGCCCCGGCGATGACCACATCGGCCTTGCAGGTCTTGAGCAGCTCCGTGGCCCGATCCGGTCCCTGGGTCTGAATGATCTGGTGCCCGAGGTCCTCAAGCACCGCCCGCAGATGTCCCGGCGACCTGTCCACGCAGGTCATAAGGCAGATCAAGCCAGAAACAGCTGCCCGCGCCTTCCGCACTGACGGCGCCGACCTCGCCACCCATCAGTTGAGCCAGGGATCTGGTCAGGGAAAGGCCCAGTCCCGCCCCGATGGTTCCGGCGCTCGTGCGTGCGACCCGGGTAAAGGGCAGGAATGCCTGGGCGATCTCATCTGGCGCAAGGCCAGGGCCGGTGTCAGCAACTTCGAAACGCACCCGCGCATCGCCCTCGCGGCGAAGGCGTACCTCGACCCGGCCGCGAGCGGTAAACTTCAGGGCGTTGTCGATCAGGCTCAGCAGGATCTGGCGTGTCCGGACGGGGTCGGCGCGAACCGCTCCGGACTCCAGTTCAGGTTCAACGAACACTGAAAATTCCAGCCCCCGCGCCGTGGCGTGGGGTTGGCTAGAGATACACCAAGTCGCGAACCAGCCTGGAGCCGTCAAACAATTCCGGCCGCACAGCAAGCTGGCCCGCTTCGGCGAACTCGGTGTCCAGTGTCGCCTCAAGCACTTCGGCCAGATCGCTGGAGGCCTCCAGCGCGGCCTCCAGCGCGGCCTTCATCTGGTCGCGGGAGGGCGCAGAGCGAAGGGTCGGGCCGGCCGCAGCCGCCAGAACGTGGGTCACGCCCGCCAGGCCGTTGCGAATTTCGCTGCCCAGGGTGGCGATCAGCGCTGATTTGGAACTCGCCAGCCGTCTGGCGTCGAGCGCGGACTGCTCGCCGGCCCGGGCTAGGCGACTGCACTCTTCGCTTAGCAGAAACTGCCGCTCGAGAATCCGATTGACCAGCAATGACAGCGTCATGGCAAGAGCCAGCGCGCCGCTGCCGAACAGGGCGGTCGGACGGGTATCCGGCGACAGAAACAGACAGATCAGTGGCCCTGCACTTGCCGCAGGCCCCACCAGCAGCAAGGCCGGCAGCACAGGCGCGAGAAAGAAGAAACAGGCCATGGCCCCGGCACAGGCCAGGATCAGCAGCGACTCGCGCGCTGGTCCAGCGCCCAGGGCAAATAAGCCTATCTGGGTTATGGCGACCGCCCACAGCAGTCCACCCAGGACATGAATTCGCGTGCGTGCGACCGGATCGGCGGCCAGCTCAGGGCGGCGTCTGACTGTGGAGGCCAGCGCGTAAAATACTCCCCAGTTGATCGCAAAGATCGCCAGGCTGACGATCATCAGCTGCCCATTCGCGGCTGCCGACGAGGCCCACGCGAACATCGTCAGTCCGACTGCGAAAAAGACCAGAGCGTAGGGCAACAGAGCCGCCTGGGCCTCGAGGGCCAGAAGACGAAGCGCCGCAGTCGCAGGAGGAGCGTCCGCCGGTTGGTCTTTCCGAGGGGGGGAATAAAGAGAGATCAGAGCGGACGCCCTCCTGCTGTCAGGACAATCCCACATCGCGGTTTAGGTCCTGTTAGGAAATGATCTTAACAAAACACTCCGTGCTCATAGGTTTTCGTTAAGCATAAACCGGCATGCTTTGAGGGCCGCGGAATCCGTCCACAGGCAAGGGGAAAACGATGGCGACGACACGCACCGCCCTCACCGATGAGGACATCCGCGCCCTGATAAAGGGTCCCACCGCCGATGACCGGGCAATCGCCGCGCACAAGATCTGCCGCAGCATCGACCGCGTCGACCTTACGCCCGAGGAGCGAACCCGCGCTCACGAAATCTTGCGGCTGATGGCGGCGGACGCGGCAGAACTGGTGCGCCGCGCTCTGGCCGTAACGTTGAAGGGGTCGGACAACCTGCCGCGTGACGTGGCGCTGCAACTGGCCAGGGACATCGATTCCATCGCCCTGCCGGTCCTGGCCTTTTCGCCGGCCTTCACGGACGAAGACCTGAAAGAAATTATCCGGTTGGGCGAGCCGGTTCGCCAGATTGCTGTCGCCCGCAGGCCGGATATCTCGGAAGATGTCACAGCCACCATCGTCGAATTCGGCGCCGAAAAGGCCGTTGAAACCGCCTGCGCCAACGACAATGCGCGCTTCTCGGAGATGAGCCTTCAAAAGGCGCTCGACCGGTTCTCAAAGGCCGAGAGCGTTCTGCAGGCGGTCGCCTATCGCCAAATCCTGCCGCTGTCGGTAACCGAGCGCCTGATCACCATGGTCAGCGAAAATGTTCGCGAACACCTGGTCAGCCATCACGCCATCTCGGCGGAAACCGCGCTGCAGATTTCCTTAAGCGCGCGGGAAAGGGCCAGCGTCGATCTGGTCGATCAGGCGGGCCGCGCCGCCGACGTGCGCAGTTTTGCAACCCACCTGAACAAGGCCGGCCGGCTGACACCCTCGCTGCTGCTGCGGGCCCTGGCCCATGGGCACATGAGCTTCCTGGAACATGCTATCGCCGAGTTGTCGGCCGTGCCCCACCACCGCGCCTGGCTGATGGTGCATGACGCCGGGCCCCTGGGTCTGAAAGCCATCTATGAGCGCGCAGGCATGCCGGCCCGGCTCTATCCGGCCTTCCGCGCGGGGATCGACACCTACCACGCCCTGGAACGCGAAGGAGGCCTGTCCGACCGCGACAAGCTGCAGGAGCGGATGCTGGAGCGGTTCCTCACCCAGCCCCAGCCTGCCACCCGCGAAGACATGGACTATCTGATCGACAAACTCGACCGGGTCCGTGGCGAAATTCGAGAGCGGACAGCCGGCGCCGCCTAGCGCGCGGCCGAAGCCCGCGCCGGACTCGCCTTTTCCTCGGCGCGAGCGCCAGCCAGCACGTCTTCGAGGGCATAGTTGCCTTCGTGGCAGGCGTACTCATAGACGCCGGTGCCGCGGGCAAACTCGTATTCGCCGCCCCAGGGCGCATCCCATACCGTCGGGTCTTCGGCCTGGAACTGGTACAGCAGCCGGTCGGCCTTCACGCGGGTGAAGCGCTCGGTCATTTTCAGGTTGGCCGACGAGCCGTTCAGGTTGGTGCTGGACGGGAAGTTGGTGGTTTCAACCACCAGAGTGTCGCCCTCCCAATGACCGATGGAATCGCCCATGTAGGGGCGGATGCCGTCAGTGCGATGCTTGCCGTTCAGGCGGACGATGCGAACGTCATGGACCATCTCGACCCAGATCGCGACCGTGTCCTTGGTCTGCACGAACCGGTAGTTGTTGTTGTAGAGCTGCGACAGCATGATCGGACCGGTCGAGCGGCCGAACGACATGATGCAGCGCATGGCCAGACCAGCCTGCTCGGGATTGTCGTACTGGCCGCCACGCGGCGCTGCGCCAGCGGCCGGGGCCGCGCCGCCGCCACGTCCGGCGCCGCCACGCGCGGCCGGAGGACCACCTTCACCTTCACCTTCACCCGCGCCTGCCGCAGGCCCGCGCGCGACCCGCGCGCCGGCTTTGGCCGCCGGAATGCGACCGTTGGCGGGATTGGTGACCAGGGATGTCCGGGCCTGGCCGTTGACCCGCATCAACCTGTCGCCCGGATCGGTCCAGCCGGCATTGTAGCCGCAGGCTGCGCCACGCGATCCGCTCTGGCATTCGTCGGCGTTGTCATTGCTCTTGTTCGCGTTGGTCCAGTTCTGAATCACGGCCTGATCGGTGGGGGCGTTGAGGCGTGCGGTGCGCGCGTCATTGGCGCCCTCGATCTGGCGGGCCTCCTCGTCGGTATAGACCTTGCGATCGCCCAGCTTGGTGTCGCGCTCAAGCTTGGTCATGGTGCTGTTGGTCCAGAACCCGCCAATGTCGGGGTGGCCGTCGCTGAGGCGTGGCGCCTTGTAGACCGCCGCGGTGCGGGTCTGCGAAAGCGCCACAGGGGGCAGAATGGCCACGGCCAACGCGGCCGCGATCAGAATTTGTGTGGTCCTGGACATGTTCTGCATTCCCCGCCCGACTATTGATTGCGGCGGAGATTACACCCGGCTGTCAGCCGATCAAGCGTGGGTTCGAAACGGCCCGTCCGGCCTAACCCAGGAACGCCTTTACCTGACGCTCCAGCTCTTCGGCCAGGGCCCGGCCCATGGGGTTAGTGTCGTCCTTGATGCTGTCGCGAACACAAGCGCGGATGGCGTCGATGTGGGCGTCGATAATCGCCATCGGCGCTTCCAGGCGGGTTTCGGGCTGGTCGATCATCTTGCAAAGCGATGCTGCGATGCGGGTGATCAGCGGGAATTCATAGGTCGAGCCAAGGCCCTTCAGGTCATGGACTCGCAGGTAGAGATTTTCGGCCGTTTCCATTGTCCAGCCGTCAGACCTGATGCGAGCGCGGGCGGCGTCGAGTTTGGTGATTTCGTCCTGCAGCCATTCGGCGAAGTTCGATGACAGGCTCTTCAACGCCGCTTCGGCCTTGGCGATCGCCGCTGGATCTATACCCGCAATTCGCCCACCGACCTTGAATTTCAGGGTGTTGGGGACATGGATGGTCTGTCCGGGTTGCTGGCTCATCGTCGTATCCTCGGCGCTGCGTTGCGCGAATGGCCGGAGCATCAACAAACCACGTTAAAAATGGGTGTGTCGCGGATCAGGCCGAGAACTGCTCGGTGAGCACCCGTTCCTCAAAACTGCGTCCGGCGTCGAACAACATGCAAAGGCTCGTCTCGCGATCCTGGGAAACATGCACCTGAATCACGTCACGGACTTCGAAGGCGTCGGCAACGGCGGCGACGGGACGTTTTTCAGCTTCGATCACTTCGAAGGTCACTCGCGCGTCGTGCGGCAACAAAGCGCCGCGCCAGCGGCGGGGGCGAAAGGCGCTGATCGGGGTCAGGGCCATGACTTCGGCCCCGATCGGGATGATCGGTCCGTGAGCCGACAGGTTATAGGCCGTCGAGCCGGCAGGCGTGGCGACCAGCGCCCCATCGCAAACCAGCTCATTCATCCGCACCTTGCCATCGATCGAGATGCGCAGTTTTGCAGTCTGTCCGGTCTGGCGAAGCAGGGACACTTCGTTGATCGCCAAAGCCTTGTGCTGCCTGCGATTGCGGTCGATGGCGACCATGACAAGGGGGTGGATGATGGTGCGTTGCGCCGCATTGATCCGCTCAACGAGGTCATCCTCGTTGAAGTCATTCATCAGAAAGCCGATGGATCCTCGGTTCATGCCGTAGACTGCGGGCTGGCCCTTGATCTGGGCGTGGAGGGTTTCGAGCATGAACCCATCGCCGCCCAGAGCGACGATGACCTCGGCGTCAGATGCCGGCGCATCACCATAGCGGGCGGCGAGCCGGGCTCGTGCGTCCTGGGCTTCGGGCCGTTCGCTGGCGACAAAGGCTAGACGGGAAATGCGCCGCGGGGTCATGGGGCGAAGAAGCGCTGGACGCTTGAGGTTGTCAAATCCGCACTAGCCGACAGCTGCGCGTTGCAGTACGGCCCGCGCCCGCTCGGGGTCGCCGACACCAAACGCCGCCATGGCGCGGCGGCCCTCTTCAGACCCACCGCCCGGCCGGTTGCGGTTCAGGTCGCGGACAAGGCGAAGGACGGTGTCATAGGCTGAACGATCAATGCCGGCCGAAACGCAGGCCAGGGCGAGAAGCTGGGGCTGATCGCTGTTGATTGCCTGTTCCACTGTCGCCGCAGGCACGTCGATCCGCTTGGCCAGCGCGGCGACAAACAGGCTTAGCCGCTGCTCGTGCAGGGCTTTGACCAGAAAGCCGGGCCGCAGCTGACCAGAGCTGTGCAGCTTGTCGACCAGCCGGCGCTCCATTTCGGCGCGGTCGTCCTTGACGGTCATGCTCGCTTGAGCGCGCGCCGGGGTGACTGCTTCGCCGGCCTGCGAGGCGCGAACGGCCTCGGCGATCTCGCGATCCAGGGCTTCAGCGTCGACCCGGAAGCGACTGACGATGGCCGATCGCAAGGACTGTCCGACCCAGACATAGAGCTGTTCTGCCATGTCAGGGGTCAGGCGAGGGTGGCGGACCAGGGGAGAGCGAATGGAAGCGACCTTGCGCGAGGCGTCCAGCAGCTGGGCCATGCCAGTCTGGGAGATGTCGGCGGTGTCGTTGCCGGCCAGGGCCGCCAGGACGGCCGGCTCGCCGATCTTGAGTACGGTCTCGACCACCTGAGCCCCGATCGCCGGCCGAGCGGCGATGGCGATCTGGTGCTCGAGGGTCGCGAGCGCAAGGATCCGGATCAGGTCTCCGTCCTCGAGAACCGGACTTTGAGCGATGACAGGCCGGGCGATTTCAATTTCGTCCAGCGCCAGCACATTGATCAACGCGTGAGGCGCCCAATCGGCGGTGGCCAGGCGCTGGGACAGGGCTTGGCGGATCTGGCGCTCGGCGTCGGCGACCAAGGTCATGAACACCGAGTTCATAAGGGACTGGACGGCTGGATCGATCCGCTCGCTCTTGCGGTCATTCGTCGCGCACAGGTCTACAAGCGCCAGCAACAGCTGTTCGCGGTCGGCGGGAACGCCGCTCTTGGCCAGCTTCAGGATTTCATTCGGCTGCATAATGAGCGGATCATCGTCGCCCTGAATGAAAAGAGGCTTAAGTCGAAAAACGCAATTGTCTTGACGCCAACCCGGCAGGGGTCGATTTTCCGATCAACAGTTTCTTTTGACAGGACAAGATCGCCATGGCCGACGGCTCAATGGTCAACGTGGCCTCCCTCAAGGGCAAGGTCTCTGACGCCGAATGGCAGGTCCGGGTGAACCTTGCCGCCCTTTACCGCCTGGTGGCGCACATGGGGTGGGACGACATGATCTACACCCATATCTCGGCGCGGATACCGGGGCCTGAGCACCATTTTCTGATCAATCCCTACGGCCTGTTCTTTGAAGAAATCACCGCGTCTTCGCTGGTCAAGATCGACCTGGACGGTGACATCATTCAGGACACCGAATACGCCATCAACCCGGCGGGCTTCACCATCCACTCGGCCGTACATGCAGCGCGCGAAGATGCCCAGTTCGTTATGCACCTGCATTCGGATCAAGGCGTGGCGGTGTCCGCCCAGACCGAAGGCCTGCTGCCGATCAGCCAGCATGCCCTGGTCTGCATCCCCCAGCTTAGCTACCACGACTATGAGGGCATCGCCCTGAACCTGGACGAGCGCGAGCGACTGGTTGCTGATCTCGGTGACAAGAACATGATGTTGCTGCGCAATCACGGCACGCTGGCGGTGGGCGAGACCGCGGCCCGGTGCTGGAATTCGATGTTCTTCCTCGAGCGGGCCTGCAAGCAACAGGTCATGGCCCTGTCCGGTGGTCGCAAACACATCCTGATCGCGCCGCAAGCGGCCCAGGAAGAAGTCGCCAGGCAGATGGTCAACAGCGCGCCTGTTTCAGCGGCTTTGTCCTGGCCGGGGTGCCTGAGGCTGCTAGATCGTCACCTTCCGGGCTACGACGCGTAAAAAACGCGAATTTTTGGCGACGACCGTGCTCCTCCGTCCAAATATTTCCGGCAGGCAATTCCGGCCGTCATAAAGTTGATATAGCTCGCCTGTGTAACGCTCGCTCGGTACATCACCGCGTGAGACCTCGCGTCTGGAGCCTTTCGAGTTGATCAAACGGCATTTCTTCCTGATCGCCGCGCTAGTGGTCATCGTATTCATGGCAAGCGCCGTGGGCTTCAAACTCGTGATCGCGCCCAAGGGTGCAGCGGGCGGGGCGCCCGGCGCTGGCGCGCCGGCTGGCGGTCGTGGCGGTGCGGCGCCAGGCGGCGCTCCGGGCGGCACCCCAGGCGGCGCCGGTGCGACCGGTGGTCGCGGCGGAGCCGGTGCCCCGGGCGGTCGCGGCGGCGCGGGCCGTGGCGGTGTGGCGATTACGCCAGCCACGATTTATCCTCACACCTTTGCCGACCGGCTTCAGGTTCTTGGCGTCGCCAAGGGTCGGCAGTCGATCACCGTGACATCCAGCGCCGCCGAATTGGTGGAAGCCGTGCGGTTCCGCCCAGGCGACCGCGTCGCCGCCAACCAGGTTTTGCTGGAACTCAAGCGCACCGAGGAAGACGCGGGCGTTATTCAAGCCCAGACCGATCTCAACCTGGCCAAGCTCAATTCTGACCGTTGGACGGATCTGGCCAACCGGGGTGTTGCATCCCGGAGTCAGGCCGAAACCTTCCAGGCGACCTATGAAAAGGCCAAGGCCTCCCTCGACGCGGCCCGGTCCCGCGCCGGAGACCGCGTCATCCGTGCGCCGTTCGCCGGAATAATCGGCCTTAGCGATATAGCGCCGGGCGCCCTGATCTCGCCGGGCACCGCCATCGCCACCCTTGATGACACCACGATCATGCGCGTCGATTTCGACGTTCCCGACCGCTTCCTTGCCTTGGTGAAGGAAGGTGGCGGTATTACCGCCACGACCGACGCTTATCCTGGCGAACGTTACTCCGGCCGCGTCGCCAAGCTTGACGCCCGCATCGACGAGCGTACGCGCACTATCAAGGTGCGAGCCGAGATTCCCAATCCGAATGGCCGTCTGAAACCCGGCATGCTGATGCGGGTCGGCGTTGATCGCGGCACACGGGATTCACCTGCGGCTCCTGAAGCTTCGGTGCAGTTCTCGGGCACCCAAGCCTATGTCTATTACATCGCTCGCCGGAACGGCGGCATGTTCGCTGAGCAACGCAATGTTACCGTTGGCGAAGTGCAGGACGGGCTGATCGAGATTCGTGACGGTCTGCTGGTTTGCGACCAGGTGGTCGCCGACGGTCTTAACCGGGTTCAGCCCAACCAGGCGCTGACGATCGCCACAGGCGCTCGCGGTGGGCGCGGCGGTCCGGGCGCGCCCGGCGGCCGAGGCGGCCGAGGCGGTCCTGGCGGTGGTCAGGCAGCGCCCGGCGCGGGTCGCGGCGATGCTTCAGGCGCGCCTGCGGGCCCCGGCGCCCCAGGTGGCCGCGGCGGCCGCAGCGGTGGTTTTGGCGGCGCACGCTCCGGCGGTGAGACCGGGGCGCCCACGGGCGCTTCAGGTCGCGGCGGACGCGGCGGCGGCGAAGCCGGTGGTCGTGGCGGCCGCGGTGGTGGCGCGCCCGGCGCGCGCAGCGGCGCTCCGACGGTCAACTGTCCGACCGGCGGCCCTGGCGGCGGCCAGTCAGGCGCTCAGGCGGGCGGCGGCCGCGGTGGCGATACGGGCGCGGCCATGGCTGGCGGTGCAGTCGCAGGCGCACCTGCTGGCGCTCGCGGCAGCAGAGGCGGCCGTGGTGGGGCCCCGGGCGGAGCAGCGCCGCAATGACACTTTCCGACGTCGCCGTCCGGCGGCCAGTTTTTGCGGCGGTTCTGGCGATCGTTCTGGTCGTCGTCGGTCTTGCGGCCTTTACACGGCTATCGGTGCGCGAACTGCCCAGCGTCGAGCCGCCCCAGGTCTCGATCAGCACCACCTATATCGGCGCTTCGGCGGAAGTTGTTGAAGAACGCATCACCCAGTTGATCGAGCGCCAGGTGTCCGGCATCCAGGGCATCGACCGGGTGACCTCCAACTCACGCGACGGCCGCAGCCAGGTCAGCGTGCTGTTCAAGCCGGATCGCCCGCTTGAAGTATCAGCCAATGACGTGCGCGACGCGGTCGGCCGCGTTCAACGCCAGTTGCCGCTCGGCGTCGATCCGCCGCAGGTCAACAAGTCCAACGCCGATTCCCAGCCCATCGTCATTCTCAGCCTGACGTCCAACAAGATGAACCGGCTGCAGCTGACGGACTATGCCAACCGTTATCTGGTCGAGCAGCTGTCGACGATCGACGGCGTCTCCCAGGTGCAGGTGGGCGGCGCCCAGAATTATTCAATGCGTATCTGGCTTGACCCTGACGCCATGGCCGCGCGCGGCGTGACTGTCGAGGACGTCAGCGGCGCCCTGTCGGGCCAGAACATCGAACTTCCGGCTGGCACGCTGGAATCGACTGCCAAAGACTTCACGGTCCGTGTCACTCGGCAATACACACGCCCAGAAGATTTTGCCGAGCTGCCGATCACTACGCCATCCACCGTCTCTGGCGCCGGAGCTCTGGCCAGTACAGGCGGCGCAGGCGCGCCGACCGGCGCAGCGGTGCGCACCGGCGCGGCCTATATCACCCGCCTCGGCGACGTGGCCCGGATCGAAGAAGGCGCCGACGAGCGCCGGCGTCTGTTCCGCGGCAATGGCGTGGATCTGGTTGGCTTCCAGATCACCCGTCAGTCCGACGCCAACGACCTGGCCATCTCGACTGCAGTCCACAAGGCGGTGAATCAGATCAATCCGACCCTGCCGGACGGCATGCGTCTGGAAGTCTCGGTGGACAATTCAGTGTTCACCTCCGAGGCCATCAAGGATGTGTGGATCACCATGGCGATCTCGCTGGGGCTGGTGGCCTTGGTAAATATCGTCTTCCTGGGCAGTTGGCGCACAGCGCTGATCCCGACGATCATTGCGCCGATCTGCATTCTTTCAACGTTTATCGTCTTGGCCGCCTTCGGCTTTTCGATCAATCTGCTCACTCTGCTGGCCCTGGTGCTGTCCATCGGGCTGGTGGTAGATGACGCGATCGTCGTGGTCGAAAATATTCAAAGGCGGATCGATGAGGGCGAGCCGCCGCTCGTCGCCGCCCAGCGCGGCGCCAAACAGGTGTTCTTCGCGATCATCGCCATCACCATGGTGCTGATGGCGGTGTTCGCGCCGATGATGGTGCTGCCTGGCTATACGGGAAAGCTGTTCGTCGAACTGGCCGTCGCCGTGGCCGCCGCCATCGCGTTCTCGGCGCTCCTGGCGCTGTCGCTTTCACCCATGCTTGCATCCAAACTGTTGCGCCCGGCCCGCACCCAGGGTGGTTTTGCGCGTTTTGTGGATGATGCAATCGGGGCCCTGCGGCGCTCGTATATCAATTCCCTCAGGTCCATGATCGGACGCAAGGCCGTCGCCGCTGTTGTCGTGCTGGTGGTTCTGTGCCTGGCCGGCGCGGCTGGCGGGTTGTTCACCATCCTGCCCAAGGAACTGGTGCCCAACGAGGACCGGGGCCTGTTGCAGGTCAATGCGACCGGTCCGGAAGGCGCGGGCTTTGATTATACCGTGCGCGTCGCTGATCAGCTCGAAGCGATCATGATGCCGCTGGTCAAGGAAAAGATCGCCTCCCGCGTCGTCGTCAACGCGCCGGGTTTTGGCGGAAACACCTCGTACAACAGCGCCTCCGGTCAGATGGTCCTGGTTCCCTGGGGGCAGCGCAAGGTGACATCCGACGAGGTCGCCCAACGGATTACCCGCGAAGCGTCCCAGATCACCGGCGCCCGCGTCAATGCTTCAGTTCAGTCGCCCCTGGGCCGTGGCGGCGGCGCTGCGAACGCCTTTCAGATGGTCGCCAAGGGCAATGACTTTGAAAACATAAACACCTGGATCCAGCCGATCCTGCAGTCCGTGCGGGAGAACCCCAACTTCGCACGGGTCCGGGTTGATTATGAGCCGACATCGCCCCGTCTGCTGATCACCCTGGATCGCGACAAGGCCGCCTCCCTGGGCATTGCGCCGAGGGCGATCGGCTCGGTGTTGTCGACAATGCTCGGCTCCACCCGTTCGACAACCTACATCAAGGACGGCAAGGAATATGACGTCATTCTGCAAACCGACTTGGCCAACCGGCGCACTCAGGAGTCCCTAGACAGCCTCTATGTCCGCTCCAGCCAGGGCGCGCTTGTGCCGCTGTCCAGTGTCGTTTCGACCCAGCTGAGGGGAGATACCCCGTCCCGCAGCCGTATAGATCGCGTACGCGCCATCACCATGAGCGCCGAGCTGGCGCCCAACTACACCCAGGCCCAGGCCATCGCCTACATCCGCGACCTGGCCTCCAAGCAACCACCCGGCGTGGTCATCGACTGGGGCGGATCGACCCGCGACTATTTGCAGGGTCAGGGCGGCGTGGGCATGGCCTTCGGCGGCGCCCTGCTGCTTGTGTTCCTTGTTCTGGCGGCCCAGTTTGAAAGCTGGATCCACCCGACGGTGATCATTTCCACCGTGCCAATCGCGGCGCTGGGCGGCCTGTTCGCCCTGTTTATGGTGGGATCCACTCTCAATCTCTACAGCGAGATCGGCCTGATCATCCTGATCGGCATCGCCGCCAAGAACGGCATCCTGATTGTCGAGTTCGCCAACCAGAGGCGCGACGAGGGGCTGACGATCGAACAGGCGATTCTGGATTCCTGCGGCGTGCGTCTGAGGCCCATCGTCATGACCTCGGTGGCGGCGGCCTGCGGCTCCATTCCGCTGGTTCTGGCCCACGGGCCCGGCGCGGCCAGCCGTTTCACCATTGGCGTGGTCATCTTCGGCGGCTGTCTGTTCGCTACCCTTCTGACCCTGTTCGTGGTGCCGGTGTTCTATTCGATGGTCGCCCGCTACACCAAGTCACCTGAGTGGACCGGCCGCCAGATCGACGCCTATGGCGAGCAAGAGCTGCCGCATCACATCCCGGCGCCGATCCCCGCAGAGTAGAATTAGATCTGCGCGCCTCGGACCAGTTTGCCAGGCAGGGCGCCCGTCGCTTCGCCGTTGCGGAAGATCACCTGGCCGGAGACGACCGTCGCCTCATAGCCTTCGGCCCGCTGCAACAGGCGTGAACCGCCGGCCGGCAGGTCATTGGCCATGACCGGGGCGTGCAGCGACAGCCGCTCAAAGTCGATGACATTGAGATCGCCCTTCAGGCCGGGCGAGAGGATGCCACGATCCATCAGACCGACAGCGGCCGCCGTATCGGCGGTCTGGCGCTTGACCAGCCACGACACATCGAAGCGGCCCTGCGGCCGGTCGCGGCCCCAGTGGGTCAGCATGTAGGTGGGGAAACTGCCATCGGCGATGGCCCGCACATGGGCGCCGCCGTCGCCCAGCCCCGGCAGGGTGTTGGGCCCGGCCAGCATCTCGCGGCAGACGTCCAGGTTGGTGTCCGCATAGTTGGCGAAGGGCGCATAGACAAAGCCGCGGCCGCCGTTTTCCAGGATCAGATCGAGGGCGACTTCGGCGGGCGATCGGCCTTCGCGCTCGGCGATGGCCGACAGACGCATCGTCGCCGGCGGCTCATAGTCGGGCGGATCGCCGAATGGGAACATCAAGGGCCAGTCGGTGACACGCTTGGCATAACCCTTGGCCGGTCGCTCGATCTCTTCCAGCAGGCGTGCGCGCATGGCCGGCTCACTCATCCTGGTGGCGCGCTCGCACAGCGGCAGGTGTTCGATCTCACGGTAGGCGGGGGTGAAGCTGAACGGATTTCGGCTGCCCTGCAGGCCCAGCAGAACCCCGACAGGCCGGGGCGCGACCTGGGCGGCCATCGGCAGGCCGTCGGCCACCGCCTGGCCGATCAGGTCCATGATCTCGCGCCACATCTGCGGCTGACTGTGGCGCTGGGCGACCGAGATGGACAGGGGCCGTCCCGATATCTCGACGAGCGAGCGCAGCAGGGCGAACTCTTCGGCCAGCGACGGGGTGTCGAAGTCCGAGATGAACTGCAGCACCCCGGCGTTGGCGTCTTTCAGCCCCAGAGCGATACCGCGCAGCTCGTCGGCGCTGGCTCGCAAGGTGGGGGTGTAGTCGCCCTTGACTGTGCGGTGGTTCAGCGAGCGTGTGGTAGAAAAGCCCAATGCGCCGGCGCGGATCGCCTCGGCGGTCAGGCTGCGCATCATGGCTACGTCCTGGGCGTTTGCCGGCTCCAGCCGCGCGGCTCGCTCGCCCATGGCGTAGACCCGCAAGGGCCCGTGCGGCAGCTGGGCGCAGATGTCGATGTCGCGGGCCCGCCGCTCGACCACGCCCAGATAGTCGTCAAAGGTCTCCCAGCGAAAATCGAGCCCTTCGTGCAAGGCGGCGCCGGGGATGTCCTCTACCCCTTCCATCAGCTCGATCAGCACCTGCTGGTCAGCGGCGCGCACCGGCGCAAAGCCGACGCCGCAATTGCCCATCACCGCTGTGGTGACGCCGTGCCAGCTGGAGGGCGCCAGATGGTCGTCCCACACCGCCTGGGCGTCATAGTGGGTGTGGATGTCGACAAAGCCGGGCGTGACCAGCTTGCCGCGAGCGTCGATCTCCGTACGGCCGGCGGCGGTGACGGCTCCAACCGCGGTGACGCGGCCACCCGTGATCGCCACGTCGCCCTCATAGAGCGCCGCGCCCGTCCCGTCGGCGATCCGCCCGCCGCGCACAACAAGATCAGGTTGGCCCATGGTCCTCACCCGGTTTTTCCGTGCAGCATGATCTGGAAAGGCCGCGATGGCTACTAGGCGCTGAAATTCAGCTTCAGCCCGGGCCTCGGCCAGCGGGTCTTGAACAACTTGCCTGTGGACGAGCCTGTGACCCAGGCATCGCGCATGTCCGGCCCGCCAAAGCAGATGTTAGTGCTCATGGCGTCGGGGAAGGCGATGTGTTCGACGTCGGCTGAGTTCGGATTGAACACCGTGATCCCGCCATTCATCAGGGTGGCGACACAGATCTTGCCGCCGGCCTCGACGGCGAGGGAGTCGACCAGCTGATAGCCCTGCAGATTGCTGACCACCCGCCCGTGCTGGCGAAAGGGCTGGGCTCCCAGCTCGCCAGGCGCCTTCAGGGCGAACGACCACAGCCGCCCCAAGGCAGTGTCGGCGACATAGACCTGATCCTCTTCTGGCGACAGGCCGACGCCATTGGGCGAGATCATGCCGCGCCGGACAGGCCGGATCTCCGAGCCGTCGATCTTTGCATAGTACAGGCCGCCCAGCTCGATGGTGCGGCCATTGTTGCGGCCGTTGTCGGTGAACCAGAAACCGCCCGTCCGGTCGAAGACGATGTCGTTGGGTGCCCACAAAGGCCGGCCATCGCACTCGGTAAAGAGCGTCGTCACCTGGCCGGTGGCGATATCCACCCGCTGGATCGAGCCGCCCTTGTGCCAGTCGGGCGCGGGTCCCGGGAAGGTCAGGCCGTCGATCTCCATGAAATCGAAGCGGCCGCCATTGTTGCAGACATAGACCGCGCCATCGGGGCCAAGCGCCGCCCCATTTGGCCCGCCCTGGACCTCAGCGATGGTCTTCAGCGTCCCGTCCGGCAGCACACGGGTCAGCCTCTGGCCTTCGATCTCGACCAGAATGACCGACCCGTCGGCCATGGCGATGGGGCCTTCGGGAAAGACGATGCCCTCGGCGACGACTTCGATGTCCATATCGATACCCGACTAGCGCGGATAAATCGGCTTCAGGCCCGCCGCCGGCCAGCGCACCTTGGCGATGCGGCCGGTGTCAGAGAACGTCAGCCATGCGTCGCGGTAGTCCGCCCCGCCAAAGGCGATATTGGTGGTGAACCGGTCCGGGAAGGCCAGAAACTGTGGGGCGAAGGCGCCGGTGTGGATGCCGATGCCGCCCGGGCGCAGCAGGGTGCAAACCGCCACCCGCCCGTCCGCCATGACCTTCAGGCTGTCGGCGGTGCCGTTTTCGTTCAGCGGGCTCTGCACACCGTCAGGGTAGGTGTTGGTCGCCAGCTTGCCGGGCCCCACGATATCGAAGCCATACAAACGGTTGCCCATGGAGACGTGCAGCATCTTGCCGTCCGGAGACACGCCAATCCCGTTTGGCGAATTCATTCCGGCGCGCGCCACCTTGATGATCTTGCCGTCAGGGGTGGCGTAATAGATCGCGCCCTGGCCGGCAGTGCGGCCATACTCGCTGATCCACAAGCCGCCGGAAGGGTCGAACACCAGGTCGTCGGGCGCGATCATCTCCTTGCCCTCGACATGGGTGTAGAGCGTGGTCACGCGCCGGGTGCGCGGATCAACTTTCTGGATCTTGCCAGGGATCGCGGGGGTGGGCGAGGGCCCGCCTAGGGTAGCCGAACCGTCGGGCCGCCGCGTAAAGCCGAACCGGTTGCCGTCGTTGGCGACATAGAGCCCCCCGTCCGGGCCGAAAGCCAGGCCGTTGGGGCTGTCGCCGGTCTTGCACCACATCTCGACCTTGCCGTCGGGCGTCAGGCGGCTGATCTCGCCATTTGGAATCTGCACGAACAGCAGCGAGCCGTCCTTCATCCACACCGGCGCTTCGGGGAAGGCCAGGCCGCTCGCCACGATGGTCATCGGCAGGGCGGGCTGGACCGGGGCGGCCGGCGCCGCGGGCGCGCCGCCGCGCCCGCCGCCCCGTCCCGCGCCTGCGCCGGGGGCGGCAGGCGGCGTTGCGGGTTGCTGGGCAAAGGCGGGGCCGGCCAGAGCGGCGAGCGGCAGTGCGGCGAGCAGGTCGCGGCGGTTCATCTAGTGTCTCCTCTCCAGCACGCGAAAGGTCGACGCGTACTGGTTCCTGTCATCGGCCGGGTATCGTTCGCATTGCACCTCGGTCCACTGGGTTTCGTCGAAAGCCGGGAAGAAGACATCGCCCCCCGGGCTTGCATCCACTTCAGTTAGATAGATGCGTCCGGCCCGGGGCAAGGCCAGATCGAACAGCGCCGCGCCGCCGATCACGCAGATTTCTCCCATGCCGTCCTCGCTCGCCTGTTCGCGGGCAATTTGCACGGCGTCGGTAAAGGTCTCGCAGGCCAGTGCGCCCTTGCCCTGAAACGATCCGTCGCGGGTCAGCACGATATTTAGCCGGCCGGGCAGGGGCTTTATCGGCAGCGAGTCCCACGTCTTGCGGCCCATGATCACCGGCTTGCCCAAGGTCAGGGCCTTGAAGCGTTTCAGGTCGTCGGACAGGCGCCAAGGCAGATCGCCGTTTGCGCCAATGACATTGTCGCGCGCCCGGGCGACGACGAGGGTGATCAGGGGTGCGGCCACCTAGACCGCGACCTCGGCCTTGATGTGCGGATGGGCCTCATAGCCCTCCAGTCGGAAGTCTTCGTAGTCGAAGGCGAAGAGGTCAGTCTTGTCGGAGATGTGCATGAGCGGGAACGGATAGGGCGTACGGCTCAACTGCTCCTTCGCCTGCTCTACATGGTTCAGATAAAGGTGCGCATCGCCAAAGGTGTGGATGAATTCGCCGGGCTCGTAGCTCGTCACGCGCGCCATCATCAGGGTCAACAGGGCGTAAGAAGCGATATTGAAGGGCACGCCCAGGAAGATGTCGGCGCTCCGCTGATAAAGCTGGCAGGACAGTTTGCCGTCAGCGACGAAAAACTGGAACAGGCAGTGGCAGGGAGGCAGGGCCATGTCATCGACGTCGGCCGGGTTCCAGGCCGAGACGATGTGACGTCGGCTGGACGGGTTCTTGCGAATGGCGGCCACGACATTGCTGATCTGATCGATCACTCGCCCGTCGGGCGCGGCCCACGAGCGCCATTGCTTGCCATAGACGGGACCGAGTTCGCCGCTCGCGTCCGCCCACTCGTCCCAGATCTTGACGCCCCGCTCTTGCAGCCAGCGCACATTAGTGTCGCCCCGCAGGAACCAGAGCAGCTCCAGCACGATGGATTTCAGGTGCAGCTTCTTGGTGGTCAGCGTCGGAAAGCCAGCGGCCAGGTCAAAGCGGATCTGACGGCCGAATACGCCCAGGGTGCCGACGCCTGTGCGGTCTTCACGCCTCACGCCGTTTTTCAAAATGTCGGCCAGCAGACCGAGATACTGCTCTTCAGGATGCGGGCCCGTCAGGGGCTTGATGGATACGGCGACGACCATGGGCGGAATGTCGGCGTGAATCACCCAAAGGGCAAGCCGTTGCTAGCCTGCAAAACCGCCTTCATCGAGAAAGGCCTGTTCCTGCGGTGTGGTATCGCGGCCGAGGGCCGAATTGCGGTGCGGAAAACGCCCAAAGCGGGCGATGATGTCCTCGTGCAGCACAGCCCATTTCAGGCCGTCGGGGTCAGCAGCCTCACTGAACAGGGCGACCGCCATCTCCTGGTCTTCCGGCGCTTCGGAATGTTCGAACGGCAGATAGAAGAAGCTGCGCAGCAAGGGATAGACCTGGCGATCAAAGCCGCGCTCGATGGCCTTGGCGGCGATGCGCCTGGCCAGGGGATCAGTGGCGAAGGCGTGGGCCGCGCCGCGGTAAAGATTGCGCGGAAACTGGTCCAGCAGGATGATCAGGGCCGCGCAACCCTCGGCCGTCGCTTCCCAGACCGCATACTCACCGCGCGCCGCCGCATGGTGGGTCGGCTCGAATTTCAGCCGGATGGCGTCATCGAACCGGGCGTTGTGCGAGAACCACTTTGCCGGACCGGCGTTAAGCCAGAAGGTGAGCACATCAGCGGGGTGGGCGGGCATGTCGGCGAATAGTCCCCATATAACAGACACGTTCAAGCTGCGTTCAGGCGCGAGGCATCACGGTGTGCGGGAACTGAACTCTGATTTGGAGTGATGGAATATGAAAAAGACATTCGCAGCTGCTCTGGCGACTGCCCTGATGGCCAGCACAACCCTGACCACGGCCCAGCCCGTGGCCGCCCGGGGTTTTCTGCAGGGTTTCCGCGACCAGCAAAATGAGCGAGACCGGCAAGCCCAGGCGGACGCCAAGGCCCAGGCCCAGGCCAGATCCGACGCCCAGGCACGCGCCGACGCTCAATCTCAAAGTCAGGCTCAGACCCAGTCCCAGCCCCAGGACCCTTCGCGCGGTCCAGGCGGTCAGTCTTCACAGCCCGGTCGTGGCGGTCCGCCGCCCCAGGGTGCCGCGCCGGCCCAAACCCAACCTCAGGGTCGCGGATCGTCGCCGCCCCAGGGTCGCGGTCCCTCGCAAACGCAAGGCCGGGGCGACGGAGGTTATCAGTCCCAACCGCCGCCCCAGTCTCAGGGCCGCGGCGCCTCGCAACCCCAGGGCCGTGGCGGCTCAGGCTATCAGCCGCAACAGCAGCCCCAGACTCAAGGTCAACAGGGCCGAAGCGGTAACGGCCGTGATGATCGCGACTATCGGGATGGCCGCGATGGCCGTGATGGGCGTGACAATCGGGACGGGCGCGGCGACTACGGCCGCGGACCGGACTGGCGGGGCAACCCGCCGAACCGCGCCGACCGCGATCGTGGCCGCCCGCGTTACGATCAGCGGCGTTATCCGCGCGAATACCGGCCGCAACAGCGCTATCAGTGGCGCGGATCGGTATACCGCACGCCGCCGGGCTTCTACATTCGCTACTGGTCCTACGGCGATATCCTGCCCTGGAGCTGGTACGAGCACAGCTATTACATCGACAACTGGTGGTACTATAGCCTGCAGCCCCCGCCGGTTGGTTTCGAATGGGTCCGTACCGGACGTGATGCGTTTCTCGTCGATGTCTGGACCGGCAGGATTTATGAGGTGGTCTACGGCCTCTTCTGGTAGGCCTGCGGCCTGATTGTTAGTTGAGCCCCCGGCGCTTCTGGCGCCGGGGGTTTTGCTTTAGGGTCGGCAACCTTGACGCGCTGCCAAAAAACCTGTCGAAAGCGCCCTTCGAATTTCCGGAGATAAAACATCATGCGCGTCTATTACGACCGCGACGCGGACCTCGCCCGCATCCTCGACAAGAAGATCGCCATCGTTGGTTACGGCAGCCAGGGCCGGGCCCACGCGCTGAACCTGCATGACTCCGGCTGCAAGAACGTCGCGGTGGCCCTCAAGGCCGGCTCGGCGACCGCCAAGAAGGTAGAGGCCGACGGCCTCAAGGTCATGACTGTCGCCGAGGCAGCCAAATGGGCCGACCTGCTCATGATCCTCGCGCCCGACGAACACCAGCGCGACATCTATGCCAGTGAGATCGCGCCGAACCTGCGCGACGGCGCGGCCCTGCTCTTCGCTCACGGCCTCAATGTCCACTTCGGCCTGATCGAGCCCAAGGCATCGGTCGACGTGCTCATGGTGGCCCCCAAAGGCCCCGGCCACACGGTGCGCGGCGAATACCAGAAGGGCGGCGGCGTGCCCTGCCTGATCGCCATCCACCAGAACCCCACCGGCAACGCCATGGAACTGGGCCTGGCCTATGCCTCGGCGATCGGCGGCGGCCGCTCGGGAGTCATTGAGACCAATTTCCGCGAAGAGTGTGAGACCGACCTGTTCGGCGAGCAGGTCGTCCTGTGCGGCGGCCTGGTCGAGCTGATCCGCGCCGGGTTCGAAACCCTGGTCGAAGCCGGCTACGCGCCGGAAATGGCCTATTTCGAGTGCCTGCACGAAGTGAAGCTGATCGTTGACCTGATCTACGAAGGCGGCATTGCCAACATGAACTACTCGATCTCGAACACCGCCGAGTATGGCGAGTACGCTACCGGTCCCCGCATCGTCACGGCCGAGACCAAGGCCGAGATGAAGCGGGTTCTGGAAGACATCCAGGCCGGCCGTTTTGTGCGCGAGTTCATGACCGAGAACGCCTCCGGCCAGCCGGTGCTGAAGGCCACGCGCCGCCGCCTGTCCGAACACCAGATCGAGGAAGTCGGCGGCCGCCTGCGCGCCATGATGCCCTGGATTGGCAAGAACAAACTGGTGGACAAGGCCCGCAACTAGCGTGGCCCTCGGGCTCTCTTCCTTGGTTGGGAGCCCGACGGGGCGTCTGGTTCTCATCCTGGCGCTGGGCGCGCCCCTGGCGGCCTGTGGCGGCAAGGGGTTCATCACCGCCCGCGACTATGGCCGGGTGGCGGAATGCTACGCGGCCTTCATGTCGGTAAGCATGGACGCCAGCGACCCTGCCCTTGGCTTTAGCGACGGACAGATAGGCCTGCAGGAACAGGTCAGCATCCAGGGCGTCAACCGGCTGTCACCCTATACCGTCAAGGCGATCCGCAAGGCCGGCGGCGACCACAAGTTCCTGCTTCTGGTCGCCTCGTGGCGGCTCAAGCCGGAAAATGACATCGCAAAGGCTGCGACGCTTGAAGCCAAAAAGGCCGTCTATCAGCACGTCCTGGTCCAGGCCTCGCGCTGCCACACGACCTTGACGGGCTGGGGCGCCAAACTGGACGGCCGGCTAAACTAGACCCTTCAGGGTCCGCACAAACAAGGCCGGTTCAATGGCCATGACGCGGGCCTCGATCACCTCGACGGTGTCGCCGGGCAGAACCGGGACCCGCTGCTGGGCGACCACTGCCCCATGATCATACTCTCCATCGACGTAGTGGACGCTGGCGCCCGTCTCGGTCACGCCGGCGGCAAGCACGGCCTCATGCACCTTGCGCCCGTACATCCCCGCCCCCCCCCAAGCAGGCAACAGGGCAGGATGGATATTGAGAATGCGACCAGCATAGGCGCCCAGCACCAGCGGGCCCAACTTGCGCAAGTATCCGGACAGGATCACCCAGTCGGCGCCCGCCGCCTTCAGCGCTGCCAGCTGGCGCGTGTCGGCGGCCTCGCCCTGAGCCCCCACGGTCGGGATGACCTGGTGCGGCAAGTCGTGTGACTTCGCGAAGTCGATCGCCTTGCAGTCCCGGTTGGCGATCAGCAGCACCGGCGTTGCGGCAAGCTCGCCCGCCGCACAGGCGGCGACGATGGCGCGCAGGCTGGATCCGGAACCAGAGGCGAAGAACGCGATTCGCATGGCCCGATCTTAGCACGGCGACATTCCGCGGCTATCTCCAAAGGACGGAGTCCGTCGCCGCTTGTTTAATTTGGCATCGTCCTGGACCCATTGCCGCTCCCTTTTAGGGCGAACGAAAACATTGTCTTGTCGAGCAGGAACCCCTTGAGCAGTAAAGGCATTTTTCGTGCAATTTGGGATTATGGCCAAATCGTGTCATATAAGTTTTCATCGATCACAAAACTTTTGAGGGAGTTGAATGCTTAAGTCCCGACTGTTCTGCACCACCTTGTTCGTGTCGGCCGCCCTAGCGGCGCCGGTCTTGGCCCAGGAGGCGGCGGAGCCGCTCACCACGGTCGCCCCTCTGATCATCACCGGCACGCGGTTGCAGGTTCAGGATTACATCTCGCCAAACCCGACGGTTTCGGCCAGTGCGCAACAGATCGAGACCTCAGGCGAGACCAACCTCGGCGATTTTCTTACCGACTATCCGGCCCTGGTCAGTTCCATCAACGACCAGAATGGCGCCGACACCTCGACACCTTATTATGTGGGCCTGAACCTTCTGGACCTTCGGGGTCTTGGCGCTGACCGTACTTTGGTTCTGGTCAATGGCCGCCGGCATGTGGCGGCCTTTCCAGGCACCTCGGCCGTCGACGTGAATTCCATCCCGACCGATCTGGTACAGCGGGTGGAGATTCTTACCGGCGGCGCTTCAGCGGTCTATGGGGCGGACGGCGTCTCGGGTGTGGTAAATTTCATCCTCAAGGACAATTTCCAGGGCGTTTCGGCCCACGATCAATACGGTGTCAGCCAGGGTGGCGGTGGTCGCACCGAGTTCCTGAGCTTTCTGGCCGGTCACAACTATCGCAACGATCAGATCAATCTGACTTTCTCGGCTGAGTACGACTCCCGCCAGGACCTCAAGTTCAACCAGCGCGTCTACACCCGGGTGGGCGTGCGCAAGACCCTCTTCGACAACACCGACCCTAACGGTCCGGCGCAGGTGCCTACCGCCGATCTGCGCTATTATGATAGCTCGCCCGGTGGCTCCATCTACACGGGCTCTGATGACTTGGATGGTGATGGGCCGCGCTACCTCGGCAATGGCGCCCCCTTCGTCCACGGTATCAATTTCGGCGGCTTCATCTCAATCGGCGGCTCCGGATCGCTGCTGGACGAGTACAACGACGACCTGCTGCCCGGCGTTGATCGCTGGGCGCTGAACCTGATCGGTCACTACGATATCAATCCGCGTGTTCGCGTGTTCACCGAGCTGAAGTACACCCAGTCCAACTCCGATTTCACGGCCCAGCCATCCTACGATTACGGCCTGCTGATCCCCAACGACAACCCGTTCCTGCCTGCTGACGCCGTTTTCGATTCGCAAAACGGGCCGGACGGTTTTGGAGATTTTGTCTTGATCGCACGGGACAACTTTGACCTTGGCCGGTTGACCTACACCAATGACCGCAACACCCGGCGGGCGGTATTCGGCGTCGATGCGCGCCTGACCGACAACATCGATTTCGAAGCCGCCTACGTTTTTGGCCGCTCAACGTCGAAGGTGCACGCGGCAAATGTGCGGATCAATGAGCGCTTCTTCGCCGCGACCGATGTTGTCCTCGACAGTTCCAAAAATCCGGTGTGCCGCTCGACCCTCAATCCCAACGCCATCCCTGATGGCGATGTCCTGGCCCAGTTTTCCTTCGACCCGGCCACATGGGGAACGACCTTTACGCCTGGTCCGAACAGTGGCTGCGCGCCCGCCAATATCTTCGGCGAAGGCCATCTCAGCCAGGCGGCCAAGGACTGGATCAACACCGACATCACCGACAAGGCCACAATCGATCAGAATGTCCTGACGGCCTACATCACCGGCAATACCCGCTCGTGGTTCACGGTCCCCCATTCGGATCCGGTGTCCTTCGTGCTCGGCGGCGAATACCGTGACGAAAGCAGCAACTTCCAGCCCGACGCCATCGAGATCCTGGCCGACCAGCTGGACTATCCTTTGACGACTGCCGGCCGGGCCTCAGTCACCAAGGGCAGCTTCCATGTCGCAGAGCTGTTCGGCGAGGTCTCCGTTCCAGTGCTGAAGGACCGGATGTATGCCAAGCTGCTCAGCTTGCAGGGCGCATTCCGCTATTCTGAATATTCGACGGCCGGCGCCACGCGGACCTGGAACATCGGCAGCCAGTGGCAGGTCAATGACAACATCATGTTCCGGGGAACACGGGCCCGGGCCGTGCGCGCGCCCAACGTCAATGATCTGTTCCTTGGCCGGTCGCAGACCTTCGAAACCCTGGTTGACCCGTGCAGCCACGAAAACCTCAGCAACACCGACAATGCGTCAACGCGTCTGGCCAACTGCCGGACCGATCTGGTTCCTCTGGGTTACACGGTCGGGCCAAACGTATCGGACTATACAGATAACAGTTCCGAGGCGATCGGCGGCTTCATCTCGGGCAATCCGTTGCTCAAGGCAGAAAGGTCGGACACCCAGACGCTTGGCATGGTGTTTACCCCGCGCAGGATTCCTGGCCTGTCGATCTCCATCGACTGGTACAAGGTCCAGATCGACAAGGCGATCACCTCATTCTCGGCCCAGACCATCGTCGACAACTGCTATGACCTGCCACGGCCCAACCAGTTCTGCGATCTGATCGCTCGTCAGGGATCCGGCGATCCGTCGCCGGGTCGACTGTCCGATTTCACCCAGATTCCGGGTAATATCGCCACCTTCCAGACTAGCGGGACCGATTTTACTGTTCGATATGATCTGGACCCCCACCGCTTCGGCGTGGATCGGGACATCGGGACTTTCCGGTTTGATCTTGTGGGAAATGTGCTCGACCGGCTGGCCTTCCTGGAAAGCCCCAACGCCCCTGCGACACTGGATGACGGCGACCAGAGCGCGCCAAACTTCCAGGCGACCCTCGATGTAGACTGGATCTTCCACAACTGGGACGTCGATTACGGCTATGCCTATTTCAGCCCCACCCGCCGCATTGGCCGCGTGACCCGGGTCTCCAACCCCAACATCGTCGATCCCAGTCTGTACAATTACGCCGCGCGGCGAGAGCACGACATCCGCGTCGGCTACACGATCAAGGGCAAGACCGAGATCTATGGCGGCATAAACAACTTCACGAACCAGAAGCCCGAGCTGCAGGACTTCATCTATCCGGTAAGCCCACTTGGACGGTTCTACTACATGGGCATCCGCGTGAAACGCTAGCGCGAGGCAGCCTCCGGCAGCACCATCAGTCGCCAGCTGCGATCCTTGACCAGCCAGCGCTGGGCCGCCGCGCGGAGGGCGACCGCGAGCCGGATGACAGGAGACACACGCATGGCTATCGCATCCCTTCGATAAATCCACACAGTGACGCTACGCCTGTCGCCGGCGCTGTCAATCGGTCAGGTCGTCGAAGGGCTCAGGCCTTGGCCTTGTCCATCAACCCTGCGAACCGCTCGAACAGATAGAGGCTGTCGGTGGGGCCGGGCGAGGCTTCGGGGTGGTGCTGGACGGAAAACACCGGGCGATCCGTCAGGGCGATGCCGGCGTTGGTGCCGTCAAACAGCGAGACGTGAGTCTCGGTGACCGGCGCGGGCAGGCTATCGCGGTCGACGGTGAATCCGTGGTTCATCGAGACGATCTCGACCTTGCCGGTGGTCAGGTCCTGGACCGGATGGTTGGCGCCATGGTGGCCCTGTTCCATCTTTCGGGTCTTTGCGCCCAGAGCCAGGGCCAGCATCTGGTGGCCCAGGCAGATGCCGAACAGCGGCTTGCCGCTGTCGACCAGCTTGCGGATTTCGGGGACGGAATATTCGCCCGTCGCGGCCGGATCGCCCGGACCGTTGGACAGCAAAACCCCGTCCGGATTGCGGGCCAGGATATCCTCGGCGCTGGTCGTGGCGGGAACCACCATGACCCGCGCGCCGATGGAATTGAGCGAGCGCAGGATGTTGCGCTTGATGCCGTAGTCGACGACCACGACGTCGTATTTGGGCGCTGTGTTGCCGCCATAGCCTTGCGGCCAGTCCCAGAGGGTCTCTTCAAAGGTGAAGCTCTGGGCGCAAGTGGCGTCCTTGGCCAGGTCGAGGTTTTCAAGGCCGGCCCAGGCGGCGGCTTTGGCGCGCAGGGCGTCCAGATCGAACACGCCGTCCGGCGCATGGGCGATGACGCCGTGGGGCATGCCCTGTTCGCGAATGAAACGGGTCAGGGCGCGGGTGTCGACGCCCGACAGGCCGATGACGCCGCGCCGGGCCATCCAGTCGCTGAAGTCGCTGTTCGAGCGATAGTTGGCGGGCCGGGTCGGCGCATCGCGGAAGATCGCGCCGCGCGCCGCTGTGCCGGCTCCGACGCCGAATTCCTCGATGTCTTCGGAATTGGTCCCGACATTGCCGATGTGGGGAAAGGTGAAGGCGACGATCTGGGCCATGTAGGAGGGATCGGTGAGAATCTCCTGATAGCCGGTCATGGCGGTGTTGAAGCAGACCTCGCCCACCGCGTCGCCCACTGCGCCGCAGCCGATCCCTTGCAGGACCGTGCCGTTGGCCAGCACCAGAACGCCTGTGCAGCCGGGCATCAGCGCATCGGTCATGGACGGGCCTCCTTCAGGGGAAAAATCGGGTGGATCATAGTCGCAAAAAAGCGGGCGAGGGATAACCCCGCCCGCTTCATTGAAGCGCCTTCGTCTAGGGGCGTGGCGGCCTTGCGTCAAGCGTAGCGGGGCGCGCCTCATCCACAGCTAATCGGACGCCCGTCTGGCAATTCCTGGTCCGAAGGCGCTAATTGGACGGGTGAGGTTCGACGACCGCTTTCTCGACGAGATCAAGAGCCGCCTGCGTCTTTCGGACGTTATCGGGCGAACGGTGAAGTTGCGCCGTCAGGGCCGCGAGTATGCGGGGCTGTCGCCGTTCACCAAGGAAAAGAGCCCGTCGTTCTTCGTCAATGACGACAAGGGGTTTTACCACTGCTTCTCGTCCGGCAAGCACGGCGACCTGATCTCGTTCCTGATGGAGACCGAGCGGCTGAGCTTTCCAGAAGCGGTGGAAAAGCTGGCCAATGAGGCCGGCATGCCCATGCCCGCGGTCGACCCGCAAGCCGTCGAGCAGGAAAAGAAACGCCAGGGCCTGACTGACTGGCTGGATCTGGCCGCCAAATGGTTCGAGGCGGAACTGCGCCGCCCGGCCGGCGCGGCGGCCCGCGCCTATCTGGAGCGCCGGGGCCTGCCCGAGTCCGAATGGGCACGGTTCGGCATTGGCCTGGCGCCTGAGGGGCGTACGGCGCTGAAAGACTATCTGATCGCCAAGGGCGCCAGGCCGGGCGAACTGGTCGAATCAGGTCTGCTGATCGGGCCCGAGGACGGCGGCGCGCCCTACGACCGGTTCCGGGGGCGGATCATGTTCCCTATCGCCGACGGGCGGGGCCGCATCCTGTCGTTCGGCGGCCGGGCGCTCGACCCCCAGGCCCGCGCCAAGTACCTGAACGGGCCCGACACTCCGCTGTTCGACAAGGGCCGGGTGCTCTACGGCCTGGCCGAGGCGCGCAAAATCACCTCGGCCGCCGCCGCCGACGCCCATCCGTCGCTGGTGGTGGTGGAAGGCTATATGGACGTCGTCGCCTGCCAGAGGGCGGGCATCGCCGCTGTCGCGCCCATGGGTACGGCCCTGACGGAAGGGCAGATGGAGCTGCTGTGGCGCTATCATCCCGAGCCCACCCTGTGCTTCGACGGCGATGCTGCCGGTCAGCGCGCCGCCGGCCGGGTGATCGAGCGCGCCCTGCCGCTGTTGAAGCCGGGGCGCACCTTTCGCTTTGCCATGGTCGAGGGCGGCAAGGACCCGGACGATGTGTTGCGCGACCAGGGCGCCGCCGCCCTGAAAGCCCAGCTGGCCAAGTCCGAGCCATTCGTCGAGCGCTTGTTCAAGGCGGTGCTGGAAGAGACCCCCACCCTGGAGACGCCGGAGGAAAAAACCGCCTTCAAGGTGCGCCTGCGCAAACTGGCCTCGACCATTGCCGATGGGGAACTGGCCGGCGCCTACCGTGAAGACCTGATGGGCCGCTATGAGGCCCTGTGGCCCACCGCCCAGCCCGTCTACACCGTGGGCGCCGCGGCCCGCGAGCTGTCGCGCCGCCGCTGGGATGGCAAGAAGAAGGGCCCGCCGATCACCGGCGCCACAGCCCACGGCAAGGCCGCCGCCCAGGTTCTGCACGCCTCGCCCCGGCCGCTGTCGGCCGCCCTGGCCCTGGCCGCCATCGAGCATCCGTCCCTGCTGCACGACAGTCTGGAACGGGTGGCCCTGTCCGGGTTCGGTGATGAGCAGCTGTCGCTGATCGCCTCGGAGATGGTTACGCTGAGCATGGAATCCGAGGTCCTCGACGAAGTCTCGGTGCGCCGCAGGCTGGCTGCGCGCGGCGTCGACGACAGTGTCTTTGATCACCTGCAGCGCGCCGCCGGCCGGGCCAGAGCCGCCTTCATGGAGCCGGGCATAGCCCCGGCCGAGGCCCGCGCCCTGTGGACCCGCGCGTTCGACGCCCTGATGGAGCTGGAATCCCTCGAGCGCGCCGTCGACCTGGCCAAACAGGACGTCGACCGCGACGGCGATTTCGCCACGCTCAAGCGGTTGAAGGCCGATCGCGACCTGTTGTCCCGCGCTATCGGGTCAGGAGAGCTGTGGGGTGCCGAAACCGCGCATTGATAGCCCCGCCCTCTTGACTCTTCCCCCTGCCGCCGCCATCTGAGGCCTTGCTAACCCTATGCCGTAGCGCACGAAAACGACACGGCGCGCACCGCATCAGCCGGGCGCTCCACTCAGGTCCAAGTTTTTCGTCGGCGAGCCTAGAGGACTAAACCGAACGCGGCGGCGGAGAGATGATCTTCGCGGCCCGTCTTTTGCATGAGATTTGGCGATACTCGAAGGCGTTGTTGCGCCTCGTGCCGCCCGGACCGGAGACCTGAATGAGCGACGCGACCGCCGCCGACGCGACCGAAACCGAAGCCCCGACCCAGGACGGGCCGCTGCTCGACCTGACAGACGCCGGCGTCAAGAAATTCATCAAGCAGGCCAAGGCCCGCGGCTACGTCACCATGGACGAGCTGAACAAGGTGCTGCCTTCGGAGGAAGTCACCTCCGAGGCCATCGAAGACACCCTGGCCATGCTGTCCGAGATGGGCGTCAACGTCATCGAGTCCGACGAAGAGGCCGAGGTGCAGTCGACCGACGTGACCGCCCGCGACGAGCAGGCCATCGTCGAGACGCCCAAGGAAAGCGCCTATGACCGCACCGACGATCCGGTGCGCATGTATCTGCGCGAGATGGGCAGCGTCGAATTGCTGTCCCGCGAGGGCGAAATCGCCATCGCCAAGCGCATCGAAGCCGGCCGCGACACCATGATCCGCGGCCTGTGCGAAAGCGCCCTGACGTTCGAGGCCATCATGGTCTGGCGCGACGAACTGGCCACGGGCCGGGTTCTGCTGCGCGAGGTCATCGACCTGGAACAGACCTATGGCGGCCTGACCGGCACCCTGCCGGGCACCTCGATTCCCGCCCCGCCTGCCGGCGAGGTGGTGCAGTCGCCGCCCATGGGCGGGCCAAAAGCCGTGCAGGAAAAGATCCGTCAGGTCCGTGAGGACGAGGACGAGGTCGAAAAGGAACGCCGCGAACAGGCTGAACGCGAACAGGCCGAATCCGAGGACGAGGAGGACTTTGATGACGGCGCGGGCCCGACGGTCAGCGCCATGGAATCGGAGTTGCGCGACGGGGTGATGATAACCCTGGACGCCATCGCCGCCGAGTTCGACAACTTCCGCAAGCTGCAGGAAAAACTGATCACCCGCCGGCTGGAAGGCCGCGATCTGAAGCCGTCAGAGCGGGCCAATTTCGAAGCCGCCACCCTGACCATCGTTCAACACCTCAAGACCCTTAAGCTGAACAACAACCGCATCGAGGCGCTGGTTGAACAGCTCTATGCGATCAACAAGCGGCTGATCGCGCTGGAAGGCCGCCTGCTGCGGCTGGCCGATTCCTACGGGATCTCGCGCTCGGAATTCTTGAAAGCCTATTTCGGGCAGGAGCTGGCGCCCGACTGGACCGAGAAGGTCAAGGCCCTTGGCGTGCGCTGGACCAAGTTCACCGAGAACGACATCATCCAGATCGTCGAGATCCGCACCGAGGTCGCGGCGCTGGCCACCGAGACAGGGGTGGCCATCGACGACTACCGCCGCATCGTCCAGACCGTGCAAAAGGGCGAGCGCGAGGCGCGTCAGGCGAAAAAGGAAATGGTCGAGGCCAACCTGCGCCTGGTGATCTCTATCGCTAAAAAATACACCAACCGCGGCCTGCAGTTCCTGGACCTGATCCAGGAGGGCAACATCGGCCTGATGAAAGCTGTGGATAAGTTCGAGTATCGCCGAGGCTATAAATTCTCGACCTACGCCACCTGGTGGATTCGCCAGGCCATCACCCGCTCGATCGCCGACCAGGCCCGCACCATCCGTATCCCGGTGCACATGATCGAGACGATCAACAAGATTGTCCGCACATCGCGTCAGATGCTGCACGAAATCGGCCGCGAGCCGACGCCGGAAGAACTGGCCGAGAAGCTGGCCATGCCGCTGGAAAAGGTGCGCAAGGTTCTGAAGATCGCCAAGGAGCCGATCTCTCTCGAAACGCCCATCGGCGACGAGGAAGACAGCCACCTGGGCGACTTCATCGAGGACAAGAACGCCATCCTGCCCATCGATGCGGCCATCCAGTCGAACTTGCGCGAGACCACGACCCGCGTGCTGGCGAGCCTGACGCCGCGCGAAGAGCGGGTTCTGCGCATGCGCTTTGGCATCGGCATGAACACCGACCACACCCTGGAAGAAGTCGGCCAGCAGTTCTCGGTCACCCGCGAGCGCATCCGGCAGATCGAGGCCAAGGCGCTGCGCAAGCTGAAGCACCCCAGCCGTTCGCGGAAACTGCGGTCGTTCCTGGATAGCTGATCCGGGGTCTCCCCCTGCGGCGCTTGTCGTGCAAGTCTTCCCAAAAATACCGGGAGGACGAACACCATGAGGCCGCTACCGCGCACCGAAACTGAAGCCGGCCCGCCGCTGACCTGGCAGATCGGGGATGTGAAGATCACGCGCATCGTCGAGTTCGAGACCACTGGCGGCACGCGCTTTTTGCTGCCCGAGGCGACCTATGACGCCATCCGCGAGATCGAGTGGCTGACCCCCCATTTCGCTGATGCAGGCGGCAAGCTGAAGATGAGCATCCACGCCCTGGTGGTTGAAGCGCCCGGCCGGCGGATCATCGTCGATACCTGTATCGGCAACGACAAGACGCGCGAGATGGAGCCGTGGAGCCATCTTCAGACATCCTTTCTGACCGATCTGGTGGCCGCAGGCTTTGGGCGCGGCTCCATCGACACCGTGGTCTGCACCCATCTGCACGTCGACCATGTGGGCTGGAACACCATGCTGGTGGACGGCGCCTGGATCCCGACGTTCCCCAACGCCCGCTATCTGATCGGCCGGACGGAATATGAGTACTGGCGAGGTGAAGCGGTGGGCGAGGATCCGGCCACATCGCCGTTCCACGACAGCGTCAAGCCGGTGTGGGACGCAGGCCTGGTCGATCTGGTCGAGACCGATCACCGGATCTGCGACGAGGTCAGCCTGGAGCCGACGCTGGGTCACACGCCTGGCCACGTCTCGATCCGCATCCGCTCGAAGGGGCAGGAGGCGCTGATCACCGGCGATTTCACCCACCACCCATGCCAGCTGGCCCATCCGGAATGGGCGCCGCCGGTCGATTACGACCAGGCCGCCTCCATCGCCACGCGACGGCGGGTTTACGGGCAGCTGGCCGGCTCTGATGTTCTGGTCATCGGCACCCATTTCGCCGCGCCCTGCGCCGGACACGTGGTTGCGGACGGCGAAGTGTGGCGGTTGAAGGTCTGAACCGAGGTTTTGGAGGTGAAATTGCTCCTTGCCTGCGGCAATCGGTCCATCAATTTCGACCTGAGCCTGAGCCGCCTTGGCAAGTTAGGGGATAGCGCGTATGCACCCGCCGATGTTAAGCCCGGACTAGCGAATCCGGGCGTAGATTCTATGAGGGCGTCGAATATGGGGATGCGAAGGCTGGCGGGCGCAACAGCCCAATGGGCCTTTACGGGAGCCTTGGGAGCGGTAATCGCTTCGGGTCTCGCGGTTCAGGGGTTCGCCGATGAATTGTTGGGTCAGCCCACGGCGAACGCCGTTGGTCTGCAACGCAGTGGCTCGGTGTTGCGCGACAAGGTCGAGCACTTCCACAACTGGCTGCTGCTGCCGATCATTACGGTCATCTGCCTGTTCGTTCTGGCGCTGCTGCTGATCTGCATGGTCCGCTTCAACAAGCGATCCAATCCGACGCCGGCCAAGTGGAGCCACAACACCGCGATCGAGGTGATCTGGACCATCGTACCGGTTGGCATCCTGATGGTTATCTCGGTCTTCTCGTTCGGCCTTCTGGCCGAGTTTCACCACATGCCCAAGCCTGACGTGACCGTTAAGGCCACCGGCAACCAGTGGTTCTGGGTCTACTCTTACCCGGATCAGCAAATCCCCGAATATACCTCGGCCATCCTGCCGGAAGACAAGGCCAAGGCTGCGGGCAAGCCGTTCCGTATGGCGGCCACCGAGCCCCTCGTGGTTCCGCTCGGCGCTGTCGTCCGTGTTCAGACCACTGGCCAGGATGTCATCCACGCCTTCGGCGTTCCGGCGTTCGGTATCACCATCGACGCCATTCCGGGCCGTCTGAACGAGACCTGGTTCAAGCCGCGCACCATCGGCACCTACTATGGCCAGTGCCGCGAGCTGTGCGGTATCGATCACGCCTTCATGCCGATCGAGATTCACGTGGTCAGCCAGGCAGACTTCGACGCCTGGACCGTGTCCAAGGGCGGCAAGACCGCGGCCATGAGGGCGGCTGACGAAGCCGCCGCGAAGGCTGCAGCCGATGCGGAAACCGCCGCCAAGGCCGCCGCCGACGCCGCTGCCAAGGCCGCCGCTCCGGCGCCGGCCCCTGCAGCGCCCGCTGCCGGCGCCGCAACCCCCGCCGCCCCCGCTTCTCCAGCAGCCCCCGCCGCGCCGGCGGCGGCCGCCAAGAAATAGACGTCAGGACGAGAGTTAACGACCATGGCAACCGCCGCTCACGCACACGATGATCATAACGGCCACGACGATCACGACCACAAGCCGGGGTTCTTCGTCCGCTGGTTCCTCTCGACGAACCACAAGGACATCGGCACGCTCTACATTCTGTTCGCCATCATGGCGGGCCTGGTGGGCGGGGCCCTGTCAGGTCTGATCCGCTGGGAGCTGTTCCAGCCCGGCATTCAGGTATTCACGCCGGACTCGTGGATCGCCCACACCTTCCTCGGGAACATCGTCGAGTTCTCCAAGCACGGCTATAACGTTGTGGTTACCGGCCACGCGCTGATCATGATCTTCTTCATGGTCATGCCGGCCATGATCGGCGGCTTTGGCAACTGGTTCGTGCCGCTGATGATCGGCGCGCCGGACATGGCCTTCCCGCGCATGAACAATATCTCGTTCTGGCTGCTGGTCGCCGCCTGGATCCTGCTGATCGCCTCGCTGTTCACCGACGGTGGCCCGGGCAAGGGCTTTGGCGGCGGCTGGACGCTCTATCCGCCCCTGTCGACCACCGGCCACACCGGTCCGGCCCTGAACCTGGCGATTTTCTCGGTCCACCTGGCCGGCGCGAGCTCGATCCTGGGCGCTATCAACTTCATCACCACGATCTTCAACATGCGCGCGCCGGGCATGACCATGCACCGCATGCCGCTGTTCGTGTGGTCGATCCTGGTCACCGTGTGGCTGCTGCTGCTCTCGCTGCCGGTTCTGGCCGCGGCGATCACCATGCTGCTCACTGACCGCAACTTCCACACCCACTTCTTCGATCCCGCCGGCGGCGGTGATCCGGTCATGTTCCAGCACCTGTTCTGGTTCTTCGGCCACCCGGAAGTTTACATCCTGATCCTGCCGGGGTTCGGCATGATCAGCCAGATCGTCTCGACCTTCAGCCGCAAGCCGGTGTTCGGCTATCTGGCCATGGCCTACGCCATGGTGGCCATTGGCTTCGTCGGCTTCGTCGTCTGGGCCCACCACATGTATTCGGTCGGCATGCCGCTGAACCTTCAGGGCTACTTCGTGGCCGCCACCATGGTCATTGCTGTGCCCACGGGGGTGAAGGTGTTCAGCTGGATCGCCACCATGTGGGGCGGCTCCATCGACTTCAAGACGCCCATGCTGTGGGCCGTCGGCTTCATCTTCCTGTTCACCGTCGGCGGGGTCACCGGTGTGGTTCTGGCCAACGCGGCCTTCGACTATTCGGTGCACGATACCTATTATGTCGTCGCCCACTTCCACTATGTCCTGTCGCTCGGCGCCGTGTTCGCGATCTTCGCGGGCTTCTACTACTGGTTCGAGAAAATGTGGGGCGTGAAGTACAACGAGTTCCTCGGCGCCGCCCACTTCTGGGTGATGTTTATCGGGGTGAACCTGGTGTTCTTCCCGCAGCACTTCCTGGGCCTTCAGGGCATGCCGCGCCGCTATGTGGACTATCCTGATGCGTTCGCGCTGTGGAACAAGGTCTCGTCGATCGGCTATTTGATCACCGCTGCCGGCGTGGGCATCTTCCTGATCGTCCTGCTGGAAGCCGCCATCCGTCGCCGCAAGGCCGAGGCCAATCCCTGGGGCGAAGGCGCCACCACCCTGGAATGGACGCTGCCCTCGCCGCCGCCGTTCCACCAGTTCAACACCCCGCCGGTCATCAAGGCCGACGACGGTCACTAGACCCGGATTGGGTTCGAAATTGAGAATGCTCCTCCGAAAGGGGGAGCATTTTTCTTTGAGGCATTGCCCCCGCGTCCGTTTGCCCCTTCGACTCGCGGTCCCTTTCAGCTAGAACCCCCGCCATGACCGAAGCCGCAGCCCCAAGCCCCGCCGCCGCCGCGCGCTGGCAGGACTATGTCCAGCTGCTGAAACCGCGCGTCATGTCGCTGGTGGTGTTCACCGGCCTGACGGGCCTGGTCTGCGCGCGCACGCCCATGAACCCGTTCCTGGCTGCGGTAGCTGTGCTCTGCATCGCCGTCGGGGCCGGGGCCTCGGCCTCGTTCAACATGTGGTACGACGCCGACATTGACGCACGGATGAGCCGCACTCGCGCCCGCCCTGTGCCCTCCGGCAAGGTTCAGGGCGCCGATGCGCTGGGCCTGGGCATTACGCTTACGCTTCTGTCGTGCCTGCTGATGCTGCTGGCCGTCGGCTGGCTGGCGGCGTCCCTGCTGGCTTTCACCATCTTTTTCTACGCGGTGGTCTATACGATGTGGCTCAAACGCCGCACGCCGCAGAACATCGTCATCGGCGGTCTGGCCGGCGCCCTGCCGCCGGTGATCGGCTGGGCGGCGGCGGCCCATGCCGCGCCGCTGAACGCCTGGCTGCTCTGCCTTATCATCTTCATGTGGACGCCGCCCCACTTCTGGGCCCTGTCGCTCTACACCTCGGCCGACTACGGCAAGGCCGGCGTGCCCATGGGCCCGGTGGTCTGGGGGGCGGCCAAGACCCGCGCGCACATCATGGTCTACAGCCTGCTGCTGATCCCCGTTTGCCAGATCCCGCTGTTCACCGGTCTGGGCGGCTGGGCCTATGCGGCGGTCGCCGCGCCCGGCGGCCTGATGTTCCTAGTGCTGGCGTTCCGGCTGTGGCGCTCGCGGGCCGGCGAGGGCGGCGCCGTCGGCGAGAATGGCCTTTACGAGGTCAAGGCCGGCTCGAAAAACGCGCGCAACCTGTTCGCCTTTTCCATCCTCTATCTGTTCGCCCTGTTCGCGGCCCTCCTGGCCGAGCGGACCCTGGGCTTGGCGCCCGGAGTAGGCCTTTGACCCCTGAAGACGAAAAACGTGCGCGCAACCGGCGCAGCCTAGTCATCGCGCTGGGCCTGGCGGCCTTCGTGATCCTGGTGTTCACCGTAACAATTCTAAGATTGGGCGGCAGTGTCACAGACCGTCCCCTCTAGGCGCAAAGTCAGCAACGGCCGGGTCGCGGCGATCTGCGCCCTGGTGACTGCGGGCATGGTGGGCGCAGGCTTTGCCGCCGTACCGCTTTATCGTGCGTTCTGTCAGGCCACCGGCTTTGAAGGCACCATCGGCCGCGCCAACGCCGCTCCTACCCGCATCCTCGATAAAACGATCAGCGTGCGGTTCGACACCAATACCCGCGACGTGCCCTGGACGTTCAAGCCCGAGCAGGTCAGCCAGACGGTGCGCGTCGGCGCGACCGCCCTGACCCATTTTACGGTCACCAACAACAGCGACGAGCCGATCACCGGCCAGGCCAGCTTCAATCTGCTGCCCGAGACCGCCGGCGCCTATTTCAAGAAGATCGAGTGCTTCTGCTTCAAGGAGCAGACCCTGCACCCGCATCAGACCGTGGAATACGCCGTTGTCTACTTCGTCGATCCGAAAATCGAGACCGATCCGGAGACCCGCGGCGTGCCAGAACTGACCCTGTCCTACACCTTCTATCCGTCGCAAAACGGGGCGATCCAGCAGGCAAAGAATGATGCGGCGACACGGCCTCTTGGCGAACAGCCGAAAGCAGGGTTATAGGCTGCGGGAATGAGTCTGATACCGCGGCTACAGCGTTGTAGATCGCATATTCGGGGGTAACCGGCGACCATGGCCCAAGACGGCGTCCATCACGACTATCACCTTGTAAACCCGAGCCCGTGGCCTCTGATCGGCTCGATCGCCGGCGTTGTCGTCACCATCGGCGGTGTTATCGCCATGAGCGGCCTTTGGGGCATCCCGAAGGGCAATCTGGTGGTCTTCGCGGCCGGCATGGCTCTGGTGCTTCTGACCATGGCCGGCTGGTGGCGCGAAACCACCAAGGAAGCCAATCAGGGCGACCATACCGCTGTCGTCTCCCTTGGCCTGCGCTACGGCATGATCCTGTTCATCGCTTCGGAAGTGATGTTCTTCGTCGGCTGGTTCTGGATGTTCTTCGAAATGGCCATCTTCCACGGCCATCGCACCCTGACCCCGGACAACCTCGAAGGCGTCGCCGCCGCCTGGCAGACCTGGCCGCCCAAGGGCGTTGAGTCCGTCCCGGCCTTTGAACTGCCGCTGGTCAACACCCTGACACTGCTACTGTCCGGCACCACCGTGACCTGGGCCCACCATGCCCTGCAGGTTGGTGATCGCAAGTCGACCAAGTTTGGCCTGATCCTGACCATCATTCTGGGCGTGATGTTCACCTCGATCCAGGCCTATGAGTACAACCACATTCTCAGCCACAAGCTGTTCTTCTCGGAAGAAGCGGCCAACGCGGGCCTCTATGGCTCGGCCTTCTTCATGGCCACCGGCTTCCACGGCTTCCACGTGCTGATCGGCACCATCTTCCTGACCATCTGCCTGGCTCGCCTGATCGGCGGCGGCTTCTCGCCCAAGCAGCACTTCGGCTTTGAAGCGGCGGCCTGGTACTGGCACTTCGTCGACGTGGTGTGGCTGTTCCTGTTTGCCTTCATCTACGTGATCTTCGGGGCCGGCTGGGGCAAGTGACACGGCCATGAAGGCGGGCCCGATCCTTGCGGGACTGGCCTGCCGCTGCCCGGCCTGTGGCAAGGGTGCGCTGTTCAAGGGCTATCTGAAGGTTCGCCCCATCTGCGAAGTCTGCGGCTTTGACCTGCGAGCCGCTGATTCCGGCGATGGCCCGGCGGTGTTCATCATCCTGATCGTCGGCGGATTTGTCGCCTTTCTGGCCCTGTATTTCCAGCTGAACTACACCCTGCCGATCTGGGTGCATCTGGTGCTTTGGCTGCCCCTGACTGCCGTGCTCAGCCTGATCCTGATGCCGGTCTTCAAGAGCCTGCTGATCACCGCCCAGTACCACTTCAAGGCCAGCGAGGCCCGCAACAGCGACACCGGCCATGAAGACTAGCCGCTTTCCCTGGGGCCTGACGATCACCACGATCGTCGCCTTCGCCATCCTGATTTCGCTCGGCGTCTGGCAGCTTTACCGGCTGGAATGGAAGCAGGGGGTGCTGGCCCGTCGCGCCGCCCTCGAGAACGCCGCACCACAGCCCCTGGACAAGGTGCTGGCCGCCACCGCCGCTCCGGCGATGCTGGACATGGTGCGGATCACCGTCACCTGTCCGGGGCTGGCCAAGGCCCCAACCCAGCGCGTATTCAGCCTGAGCGACGGCGACATCGTCAACCGTCTGGTCTCGGCCTGTCCGATGGCAGGATCCGCCTACAGCGCCATCCTCGTTGATCGGGGCCACACACCTGACGGCGTCGAGGGGCTGCCCCTTGTCGATGCGACCGACATTCAGCCTGTGGCCATAACCGGTGTGCTGCGAAGGCCGCTCAAGCCCAACCTCATCACACGGCTGATCACCCCGGCGCCCAAGGCCCCGCCGGCCGGGGCCAGCCGGCTTTGGATGGACTATGACCTGCCGGGCATCGCCGCGGCGCTGGGCGTGGCCAGGCCTGCGCCGGTGCTCATCGCCGCCGAGACCTCGTCCAATCCGGACTGGCCCGAACTGAAGCCCGGCCTGTCGACCGAGGCCATTCCCAACAACCACCTGCAGTACGCGTTCACCTGGTTCGGTCTTGCGGTTGTGCTGCTGTCAATCTATGCCGCCATGCTCCGTCGGCGGTTAAAAGGCTTATGAAATACATCTCCACGCGCGGTGAGGCGCAAGCGGTCGGTTTTCTGGACGCGGTGCTCGTGGGCCTTGCCCCCGACGGCGGCCTGTTCGTGCCGCGTGAATGGCCGAGCTTTACTCCGGCCGAGATCGCCGCCTTCGCCAACCGACCTTATGCCGAGGTTGCCGCCGCGGTGATCAGCAAGTTCGCCGGCGACGCCATCGCCCCTGATGTCATCGCCGAGATGTGCGCCGACGCCTACGCCACCTTCAGCCATGCGGCGGTCACCCCGCTCAAGCAGCTCTATCCCGACCTTTGGCTACTGGAACTGTTCCATGGACCGACCCTGGCCTTCAAGGACGTGGCCATGCAGCTGCTGGCGCAGATCTATGACCATGTGCTGGCAAAGCAGGGCCGCACCATCACCATCGTCTGCGCGACGTCGGGCGATACCGGCGGCGCGGCGGTCGGCGCCTTCCGCGGCTCGCAGCATGTGCGCCTTGTGGTGCTGTTCCCCGAGGGGCGGATCAGCGAGGTGCAGCGCCGCTTCATGACTACCGCCGAAGAGGCCAATGTCCGCACCGTTGCGGTGGAAGGCACCTTTGACGATTGCCAGACCATTCTGAAGGGCCTCTTCCAGGATCAGGCGTTCAGCAGCCAGGTCGATCTGTCCGGCGTCAATTCGATCAACTGGGCGCGGATCGCCGCCCAGAGCGTCTACTATTTCACCTCGGCCGCCGCGCTGGGCGCGCCAGACCGGCCCGTTTCGTACTGTGTGCCGACCGGCAATTTCGGCGACGCCTACGCAGCCTATGCAGCCAGCCGCCTGGGCCTGCCGATCGAGAAAATCACTGTGGCGACCAATGCCAATGACATCATGGCCCGCGCCCTGTCCGGTGGCCGCTACGCCCGCGGTCAGGTGGCCGAAAGCATGAGCCCGGCCATGGATATCCAGATCGCTTCGAATTTCGAGCGTCTGTATTTCGAAGCCGTCGAGCGCGAAGCCGTCGAGACGGCCCGCGCTTTCAAGGCCTTCACCGAGGCCGGATCGATCGACATTCCGCCGCCGGCGCAAGGCATGATGCGGGGCCTGTTCCAGGGCGTCGCGGTCAGCGAGGCCGAGACCGCCAAGACCATCATGGCGACCCTCAACGACACCGGCGAGTTGATCGATCCCCACACGGCCGTGGCCGTGGCCGCCGCCCGCCGAACGGGCGCCGCCGGGCGTACGCCGCTGATCGCGCTGTCCACCGCCCATCCGGCCAAGTTCCCCAAGGCGGTGTTCGCCTGCGCCAAGGTCGAGCCACCGGCCCCGTCCATTGTCCGCGCCCAGGCCGCCAAGCCTGAGCGCATAGACCGCCTGCCGGCTGACGCGGAAGCCGTAAAGGCCTATGTCCGCGCGTTCGCAGGCGTCTGATTGGCCCGGTTGCACAAACTCTCCAACGGTGTCCGGGTCATCTGCGATCCGATCGACGGCTTTGAGACTCTGGCCCTGTCGGTGGTCATCGGCCGGGGGTCGCGCTGGGAGACGAAAGCCCGCGCCGGCTGGGCGCATCTTCTGGAGCACATGGTCTTCAAAGGTGCGGGCGGGCGCTCGGCGCGGGACATCGTTGATGTGATTGAATCGGCGGGTGGCCATATCAACGCCGCCACCGGCTATGAGCGGACCAGCTTTCAGGTTCGCGCCCTCAAGGGCGGCCTGGCCCTGGGCATGGATGTGATCGCTGATCTGATCCGTAGGCCGACTCTGAACGCGGGCGATCTGGACCGCGAAAAGGCCGTCATCGGCCAGGAGATCGCCGAGGCGCAGGATACGCCGGATGACTTTGTCTTCGACCTAGCCCAGATCGCCGCTTTTGGCGATACGGCCATGGGCCGCCCGATCTTGGGGACCACCAGTTCCATCGGCGTCGCCGACCCTGTCACGCTGGAGGCGTTTCGCGCCCAGGTCTATGGCCTGGACCGGCTGGTCATCAGCGCCGCCGGAGCTGTGGATGAGGACGAGCTGCTGGCTCTGGCCGAGCGGGCGTTTGGCGGCGCAGTGGCCGCATCGGCGGTCAGTCCGCCCGAGGCCGGCGCCTTTGTCGGTGGGGCGCGAACCAAGTCGGCCCGGCTCGAACAGGCCAATCTGGTGTTCATGTTGCCGACCTGCGGCGCCAGCGACCTGGACTATTACGCCTTTCGCCTGTTCGCCGAGGTGCTGGGCGGCGGCATGTCGTCACGGCTGTTCCAGGAGGTGCGTGAAAAGCAGGGCCTGGCCTACGCCATCGACGCCTTTGTGGAATCCTACACCGACGTGGGCGTGCTGGGCATCTTTGCCGGCTGCGCGGCGGGCGATGCGGAAAAGGCCGCGCGGGTCAGCGCCGAGCAGGTGCTGGCACTCGCATCCGCCCCGCGTGAGGACGAGCTTTCCCGCGCCAAGGCCCAACTGAAGGGCGGTATCTTCATGGCCCGGGAATCGGCCCTGTCCCGCGCCGAACAGTCGGCGGGCCAGACCCTGCTGTTCGACCGGCTTATTCCGCCATCAGAGCTTTCTGAACGCATAGACGCCATTACAGTGGCGGACCTGAAACGCGTCGGCGAGCGAGCACTGAGCTCTGGCCTGTCGGCCCGGGCGGTCCTGGGACCTGGCGCGGCGGGACCGGCGGCCGGAGCCTTTGAGAGGATGATCGGGGCATGAGTTTCGATATCGACGCGGTCGTGGTGGGCGCGGGCGCAGTCGGTCTGGCCACCGGCTATGCGCTCAGCCGGCGCGGCCTTTCGGTCATCGTGCTCGAAGCCGAAGGGCACATCGGCCAGGGCGTGTCGTCACGCAATTCCGAGGTCGTGCACGGGGGGCTGTACTATCCCACAGGCTCGCTGAAGGCCCGGCTGTGCGTCGAGGGCCGCCGCAAGCTCTATCACTTCCTCGACGCGCACCACGTCGCCTACGACCGCTGTGGCAAGCTGGTGGTGGCGACCACGGCGGACGAGATTCCCGGTCTTGAAAAAATTCTCGCGCAGGCCCGGACCAATGACGTCGAGGGCATGGAAGAACTGACCGGCGCTCAGGCCCGCGCCCTGGAGCCGCAGGTCAATGCGCATGCGGCCCTGCTGTCGCCACAGAGCGGGGTGTTCGACAGCCACGGTTATATGGTCGCCCTGCAGGGCGAGATCGAGGACGCCGGCGGCGCCGTGGTGCTGTCGACGCCGTTCGAGGGCGCAACGCCGCTTGCAGGCGGGGGGTTCGAGGTTCGCGCCGGCGGGGCCGAGCCGACGGTGATCACCACCGCCCGGCTGGTCATCGCCGCCAGCCTGGGGGCCCAGGCCGCCGCGGCGAACATCGAAGGCTATCCGGCCGATCAGATTCCAAAGCTGCACTACGGCAAGGGCGTCTATTTCACCCTGGCCGGCAAGGCGCCGTTCTCGCATCTGGTCTATCCGCCGCCGATCCCGGGCGCGCTGGGCACACACTACCGGCGCGACCTTGGCGGCCAGGCCCACTTTGGACCCGACCTGCAGTTCGTCGATACGCTGGACTATAGCGTCGATCCGGCCCGGGCGGCGTCGTTCTACGAGACCGTCCGCCGGTTCTGGCCGGGCCTGCCTGACGGCGCGCTGGTCCCCGACTACGCCGGCATCCGGCCCAAGCTTCACGGCCCCGGGGAGCCGGCGCTAGACTTTCGGCTGGACGGGGCAGGCAGGCACTGCCTTCAGGGGCTGGTGACGATGTTCGGAATCGAGAGCCCGGGCCTGACCTCGTCGCTGGCCATCGGCGACATGGTCGCCGGGATGCTGCCCTAGGGTCTGGGCGTCAGCTTCAGGATGCGGCCGTCCTGATTTTCGGCCAGCACATAAATCAGGCCATGCAGGCCGTGGTGCTCCGGAAAGGCCGGTGTCTGGCCTCGCGGGTTGGGGTCGCGCCTTTCAGCGCTGCTGGTCAGCTGGCCCCGCCAGCGGCCAAACCCAGCGCCAGAAACAAATATCGCAATTTTCCCAGCCTGGCGGCTCTTTCTACGCGTAGTTACTGTCCGCAAGGTGCAGGCGCGCGCTTGATGCGGCAAGACCCTTTCCCTATAACCCCGCGACCCGATCCCAAGGCTGGGTAGCTCAGATGGTTAGAGCGGTGGATTCATAACCCACAGGTCGGCGGTTCGATCCCGCCCCCAGCCACCAATTTTTAAAATTCTTAAGTTGTTTCCGCTTGGCGTCCACGCCAAATGGAGCGCCCCTGACGTGACCCCCTGAAACTCCTCCAGAAATAATTAGAGTCCGGCCCATGGAGAGAAGGGACGGACGGATGAGGAAATCGAGGTTTACCGAGGAGCAGATCATCGCGGTCCTGCGCGAGCAGGAGGCGG
>CANJPZ010000006.1 GCA_947476325.1 Caulobacteraceae bacterium
CGGACCGCCTCCGATATCGACTTGCCTTGCCCGGTCAGAACATCGACCTGCCGCAGCTTGGCGACGATCTCTTCCGGCTTGTAACGAACCCTTGCCATCTCTCCATCCTCATAAAAGTGGCCCTAAGACCAACATTGCGGGTGGATCACCTCTCGGGGGCTGGCCAAGTCCAGGGTGTCTGGCTCCAGGCGGATGCTGACAAACGTTGTGTCACAATCCTTGGCGTGACTAATGCCGTTCAGGTAACCGCGCCGAACCATGCCTGCAAGCAAGGCCCGGCGGTGGATCTGGTCCTGGCTATAGGCGCCCGTCAGGCGGCGGATGATCCCGCTGAACGGCAGTTCAACAACACTGCTGACCGCGCCGGCCGCGAGATCGCCGGCTCCGTACCTTGAATGGCCGCGCGCGGCGTCAACGTCCGGACCGAGCACGACGTCCAGGCGGCGGATTTCATCGGACAGCAAGGCGCAGTCGTCCAGACCAAAGGTATTGTAAGAATCTGTGGCGGCGCGCGTCAGGATGTCAGCGGTATCGCGGCGCATCACATTCAGGTCGCGGAGCGGCTGGCTGAGTGCATCGCCAAGATTGGTCCGGGGCTCGGCAAGCCCTTGGGCGAGCACCGGGCCAGCCATGGCGATCATGGCGGATATCAGCAGAGTCGCGCTGTACGCCTGCCATTGCTTTGATCGCCTGACCATAGTCGACTCCCGGGAACTGCTCGCAGAGTCAACGCCGCGCTGCGAACGAAGTTGCCTGTATCGGCCCCCGCTATCCCTTCGGCCGCCCGATCCCCTGATAGTCCATGCCCTGCTCCGCCATGTCCGCAGGCTTGTAGATATTGCGCAGGTCGACCACCACATTGCCGCGCATGGCCTGGCCGATGCGGGTGAAATCGAGGGCCCGGAACTGGTCCCACTCGGTCAGGAACACCAGGGCGTCGGCGCCTTGAGCCACCTCATAGGGGCCGGCGCGCATCTCGACGCCGGGCAACAGCTTGATGGCTTCATGGCCTTCCGGATCAAAGGCCTGGATCTTCGCGCCTTTTGCCTGCAGGGCAGGGACGATATCCAGCGACGGGGCATCGCGCATATCGTCGGTGTTGGGCTTGAACGTCAGCCCCAGTATGCCGATGGTCTTGCCGGAAACATCGCCGCCCATGGCTGCGGCTATACGCTCGGCCATGGCCTTCTTGCGGGCGGCGTTGACCGCGACGGTGGTTTCGATCAGCCGCAGCGGCGCGCCCGCATCGCTGGCGGTGCGGACTAGGGCGTTGGTGTCCTTGGGAAAGCAGGAGCCTCCGTAACCGGGCCCTGCATTGAGGAACTTGCCGCCGATGCGCCCGTCCAGGCCTATGCCTCGCGCCACCTGCTGCACATCGGCGCCGACGGCCTCGCACAGGTCAGCGACCTCGTTGATGAAGGTGATCTTCATGGCCAGGAAGGCGTTGGCTGCGTACTTGATCAGCTCGCTGGTCCGCCGGCCCGTGAACACCATCGGGGTCTCATTCAGCGACAGGGGACGGTATAGCTCGCGCATCACTTCGCGGGCCCGCTCGTCGTCTAGGCCGACGACCACGCGGTCGGGTCGTTTGAAGTCCTCGATCGCAGCGCCCTCGCGCAGGAACTCCGGGTTGGAGACCACGGCGTAGTCCGCGTCAGGGCGGACCTTGCGGATGATGGCGTCGATCTCATCGCCGGTGCCCACCGGAACGGTGGACTTGGTGACGATCACCGTGAAGCCGTCGATCAGGCCGGCAATTTCTTCGGCGGCGGTGTAGACATAAGACAGGTCCGCATGGCCATCGCCACGGCGAGACGGGGTGCCGACAGCGATGAACACCGCGTCGGCGCCGGAAATGGCTTCGGCGGCGTCGACCGAGAACGTGAGGCGGCCGGCCTTGACGTTGGAGGCGACGATGGGTTCCAGCCCGGGCTCAAAGATCGGAATCTCGCCAGACTTGAGACGCGCGATCTTTGTAGCGTCCTTGTCGATGCAGCAAACGATGTGGCCGAAGTCCGCGAAACAGGCGCCGGAAACCAGGCCGACGTAACCGGTTCCGATCATTGCGATCCGCATGGAAATATCCCCTGGCGCCGAAGGCTCGTCCGTTGGGCGCTGTCTATCAGCGCGGGCGTGAATCGCAATCGAACGATGTCATTTATCGCCCGCACGATCGACCGTTGCGCGATGGACGGGCCGGAGCCAGACCGCTAGACGTCATGGCGTTGTGCCGCGCCGGTGCGGATATGGACGTACGATGTCACTGTCTTCGACGCTTGCCTTCGTAACCTCCCATCCCCTGTCGCGCCACCGGCCGATGGCGGCCGTGGCGCGGTTTGCAGGCTGGCAGCTGCGCTCGCGCCTGGCCGGTGAAATCGTCGTCGACTGGATCGACGGCGCAAAGCTTGTGGTGCGCCGCGGCATGACGGGTGCGACCGGCAACATCTATTGCGGCCTGCATGAATTTGTCGAAATGGCCTTTGTGCTGCACGTGTTGCGACCGGGAGACCTGCTGCTCGATATCGGCGCCAACATCGGCAGCTATACCGTGCTCGCCTCACGGCTGTGCGGCGCCCGCACGATCGCCTTTGAACCTGATCCCGGCACGGTGTCGGCGCTCAAAAAGAACATCGCGGCAAATGGGCTTGAAGGCCTTGCCCGTGTCGAGGAATGCGCTCTGGGCGATCGCAACGGGGAAATCCAGTTCACGGTCGGCCTGGATACCGTAAACCGGGTCGCTGAGGGCACGGATCTGCCGTCGCGAACCGTCGCCGTGCGCCGGCTGGACGACGTGTGCCGCGACGAAAACCCAGCTCTCATCAAGATGGACGTCGAGGGCTTTGAAGACCAGGTGCTGACCGGCGCCGAACGTGTCCTGGCAAAACCGTCGCTGCTTGCGGTGCAGTCCGAGTTCGGCGGGCCGATCCTGATTCAGACCCTGTCGCGCCACGGCTTTGAGCCTCGGTACTACGACCCCTTCACCCGCGCCCTGTCGGTGGGGCCAGTGGGCCATAACCTGGCCGAATTGATCTTTGTCCGCGACAGCGCCGAACTCATCGGGCGGCTGACCTCCGCGCCACAACGAACCATTCATGGAGTGACCTTCTAGACATGGCCAGGACGCTCTTTGTCACCGGCGGCGCCGGCTATGTCGGCAGCCATTGTTGCAAGGCCTTCGCCGCCGCCGGCTGGCGGATCGTGGTCTTCGACAATCTGTCCCGCGGATGGCGCGAACACGTGAAGTGGGGCGAGCTGGTCGAGGGCGATATTCTTGACGCCGCCGCCCTGAACGCGGCGATGAGCGCGACAAAGCCTGACGCCGTCGCTCACTTCGCCGCCCTGGCCTATGTCGGCGAGTCCTTTGAAACGCCGGCTGAGTACTACCGCACCAACACCACAGGCATGTTGAACCTGCTGGACGCCATGCGCGGCGCCGGGGTGGGCAGGATCCTGTTTTCCTCCAGCTGTGCGACCTATGGCGCGCCCGACCGGCTGCCGATCGACGAAATGACCGCCCAGGCGCCGATCAATCCCTATGGCTGGTCCAAATTGATCTCCGAGAAGATGCTTGAGGCCTATGGCCATGCCTATGGGCTGCGCTCGGTCGCCTTGCGCTATTTCAACGCCGCAGGCGACGACGGCGAGATGGAGATCGGCGAAAAGCATGAGCCGGAAACCCATATGATCCCGCTGGCGATAATGGCGGCCCAGTCGGGCGGAGTGTTCCGTATCAATGGCGACGACTTTGACACCCGCGACGGGACCGCAGTGCGCGACTACATCCATGTCACGGACCTGGCTGACGCCCACTGCCGGGCCGTGGCCTATCTGATGGACGGTGGGACCAGCGACGTTTTCAACCTGGGCACCGGCGGCGGCATGAGTGTCGCGGAAATTCTCGACGCCATCGAACGGGTTTCCGGCGCGAAGATCGCCCGCGAATTCGTTGCGCGGCGTCCCGGCGACCCGCCGGCCCTGGTCGCCTCTGCGGACAAGGCAAGGCGTGTGCTGGGTTGGGAGCCCAAACACTCCGACATCGACGAAATCATCACCAGCGCCTGGCGCTGGCATGGCCGCAACAGCAGCTGAGGCCGCGCGCGACGCCATGAAGCACATCTGTATCGTCAGCGGCGATCACCTCTGGCTCAATCCGCGGGTCGTCAAGGAAGCCGACGCCCTGAGTGCGGCGGGATTCCAAGTGACGGTCATTGGCCCGACCCTGACGGAATTTGATCAGGCGCGAGACGAGACCATCCTGGCGACCCGCTCGTGGCGCCGGATCGCAGCGCCGAATCTGCTGGCCCCGGATCAGAGGGGTCCCAAGCGCTTTTTGACCCGCTTGTCGCGCCGGGCCCAGATGATCGCGGTTCGACGCCTGGGTCTGCAGCTGCCAGGGGCTCTGGGCTATGGCGTCGGCGAGACGATAACTGCAGCTGAGCGGGTTACGGCGGATATCTACTCATGCCATCTGGAGGTCGGGATGCTGGCCTTCCGGCGTCTGTCGCGACTGGGTCGCCGCTGCGTGGTCGATCTGGAAGACTGGCATTCGCGCGACCTTGGCGCAGCCGCCCAACGCGAACGGCCGAACAGGTTGATCGTCGGTCTGGAACGTCAGGTTTTGAACCAGGCCGAATTCACAACAACGACCTCAGGCGCGCTGGCCGACGCCCTGGTGGCCGCCTACGGTGGATCAAGGCCTCTGGTGGTCTTCAATGCTTTCGAAAAATCAGGAGACGTCCGGCCAGCCGTGTTCGCTGATCGCCGCTCGGTCGAGCGGCCCAGCCTGCACTGGTATTCGCTGAACGTCGGACGGGGCAGGGGGCTTGAGCTGTTGTTCGACGCGGTCAACCGGCTCGACCTGGATTTCGAACTGCATATTCGCGGCGAGGGACCTCAATCCTACAAGGACGAACTGCTGGCGCGGCTGAAGCTGGAAAACGCTGGCCGGGTGTTTTTTCACGCCACGACCGATCCCGCTGTCCTGCCGCTGCGTATCGCCGAGCATGACATCGGTTTTGCGATGGAACTGCGCACCCCCCCCAGTCGCGACCTAACGATAACCAACAAGGTCTTCCAGTTCCTGCAGTGTGGATGCGCCGTAATCGCATCGCGCACCTCAGGTCAGGAGGAGGCCGCCGCGCTGTTCCCTGAAGCGATCTTCCTCTCGGAGCCTGAGCCGGCCGCCCTTGCCGCCACACTGTCGCAATTGATCAGGACGCCTGGCGCCCTGACCGCCGCCCGCGCCGCCGCCCGCAAGGCCGGCGATGGCGCGGCCTCCTGGGAAGAGGCATCAAGGGTTTTGGTCCGGCGCTATATCGAGGCTGTGGGCGCGCCCGGATGACCTCCAAGCGCGTCCTGATCGTGGCTCCCCATTTCCCGCCGGCCGACACCGTCGACATGCATCGGGTGCGCATGACCGTCGGACACTATCGTGCCTGTGGCTGGGAGCCGGTGGTGCTGTGCGCGAGGGCCGAGGATACTGGCCGCCTGCTGGATTCGTCGCTCGTTGAAACCGTGCCCGGCGATGTGCGGATCGTCACTGTCCGGGCGCCGCAAAGCACGATGTCCCGCGCGTTGAAGATCAACGCCCTGGGCCTTCGCGCCGGCAAGGCGTTCGAGCGCGCTGGCGCCAGGCTGCTGTCCGCCGAGCCCTTCGATCTGGTATTCATCTCGACGACGAGCTTTCCGCTCATGCGGCTTGGCGCGGTCTGGAAGGCCCGATTTGGTGTTCCGTTCGTGCTCGACTTTCAGGACCCCTGGGCGACCTATCCGGAAAGCGGCAAGGCGTTTTTTCGCCGGGGACTTCGTCACGCTGCGATGCGCGCGGTTCATCGATTTCTGGAGGCGCGCTCGGTCCCGGCCTCCAGTGGCCTGATGGCGGTCAGTCAGGACTATCTCGACCTGCTGGAGAAGACCTACCCGGCAATCGGGGGTCATCCTGTGCTCGTGTCGCCGTTCGGTTATTCGAACGCGGATTTCCAGATCGCCGAACGGGTCGGCAAGGTCGCGCCCGCCCTGATCGCCGCGCGCCGTCACGCAGGCCCGGTTTGTCTGTTTGCCGGCCGGGTCGCGCCGTCAATGGAGCGGACGCTTGCGGCCCTGTTTTCCGTGGTTGCAAACGCCCGCGCTTCAGGGCGGTCTGCGCTGGGAGACATGCGGTTTGTGTTCATCGGAACAGGCTATGCCGACGGCGCCAGCGAACGGCTGGCGAGCCGGCTGGCGCAAGAGGCCGGAATCGAGGACCAGGTGACCGAAAGTCCTGACCGGATATCACTGCTGGACGCCTGGAAGACGACGCTGGCTTCAGATGTGCTGCTGGTCATGGGATCTGACGATGCCGGCTATGCGCCGTCCAAGCTGAATGCGCTCCTGTCGCTGCCCAAACCACTGATCTGCGCCGGACCTCAGGGCGGGGCCGTGGTGCGACAGACCGAAGGGTTCGAGACCGTGCTCACTGTTGCCGCCGGTGCCCCGCTCGATGTTGCCGCGCTTGCGGATCGTCTTCAGGCGCTGCTGGCGAGCGAAGGCGACTATACTGACCGTGTCGTCCGCACCGCGCCGTATGAGGCGAAGGTCTGCGCGGCGCGCGATTGTGAACTGTTTGATCGAGTGCTTGCGGCGGAGGCCGCGTGATGGCGAACATGCCCGTTTCGGAAATGCGCATCCTGGCGCTGATGGGCTCGGTGCTGGCTTACGGCTCGGAGCGCGCCAACCTGGAAACCCTGGCCGCCCTGCGCGATCAGGGCGCGCAGGTTTTGCTGCTGGTCTCGGACGCCGAATATGCCTTCGAGTTTCGGGACTATGCCGTATCCCGGGGCTTTGACATCTGTCCTGCGCCCTGCATCAGCCCGCCCCGGTCCTATAGCAAGACGCGTCCAATCATCGATTTGCCGGTCGGAATCGCCCGGGCGAGCATCGCCTTCCTCAAGGTTCACAAGGCGTTCAAGCCAACGCACATTCACGCCGCCAATCAGCTGTTCATTCTCAACGTCATGCCGGCTCTGGCGATGGTGAAGACGCCCCTGGTCTATCGCTGTGGTGATGCGCCCATCCAGCACAATGCAGTCTGGCGGGCGACCTGGCGATTCATCAACCGGCGGGCCGCAAGGTTTGGCGCGGTCAGTCGCTATATCGCCGAGCGGATGGTCGACGCCGGCACGCCTCGCGAGAAGATCACGGTCGTCTACAGCCGCCCGCCTCGCCGCAATGTCGCGCCGGCGCGCGCCAGGCGCGAGGCGACCTTTAACATCGGCTTTGTCGGCCAGGTCATTGCTGAAAAGGGCGTCGGTCTGCTGGTTGAGGCGTTCGAACCTATCGCCCGGGCGTTTCCAGAGGCTCGCCTGCTGATCGCAGGCCGTATCTGGGAGGACTGGGACGGCGAGCCATGGGGGAAAGCGCTCAGGGATTTGACGCTGGCCAACCCTGCCCTGGTGGATCGGGTAGAATTCCTCGGCTTTGTTGAAGACATCCCTGGCTTCCTCGCGAGATGCGCCGTTCTCGTCGCCCCGACCCTGAAGGAAGAGCCGATGGGCAATGTGGTGATGGAAGCCAAACAGGCGGGCGTGCCTTCGATCATCTTCCGGTCCGGCGGCTTTCCGGAGGTGATCCAGCATGGCGTGACGGGCTATGTCTGCGCCGAGAAATCAGCCGCCGCCCTGACCGAGGCCATGGCCACATATCTGCGCGATCCCGCCGCCGCCAAACGGCAAGGCAAAGCGGCCAGGCAATCGCTGAAGAAGTTTGGCGTTGATGACTTCGATGCGCACTGGGCGGCGATCTACCAGCAGGCCGCCGCATGACCGCGACCTTGCCGAAGGATCGCCGGCCCAATCTCATCGGAATCGGTGCGGCCAAGTGCGGCACGACATGGCTGGCCGAGGTGCTGTCACGACACCCTGATATTTTTGTCCATCCCCAGAAGGAGCTGAACGCCCTGGTCTACAACGACCTGGATGCGCGCCTGGATGAATACGCCGCCTATTTTGATGAAGGGCGGGATGCGAAAATCCGCTGTGATTTTTCGGTGCGCTATCTGTCCTGGCCATCGACTCCGGCCGCCGCTGCGCGGCTTGCGCCCGACGCCAAGCTTTTGCTGGTTGTGCGTAATCCGGTGGATCAGGTGCAGTCTCATTACTGGCATCTGCGCCGGCAGAACTTTCACCAGTATGAAGCCGTCAGTCCGGCTCCGGACCTGTTCGAGGCGCTGGAGCGGTTTCCGGGGTTGCTGCTGGAGCCGGCGCTTTACGGCAAGCATGTCCACCGATGGCTGGAGAAGTTTCCCCGCGAGCGCCTGCTGATCCTCGACAGTCGTGAGCTGCGTTCCAACCTTGCCGGCGCCCTGGCGCGCATCTGCGATTTCCTCGAGATTGAGGCCTTTGACTTCACAGAGGCGGCCCAGGCCACCTCGGCTCAGGACGGGCGGGCTGGGGTCTCGCCCCGCGGCGGCCTGACCGAGAGGTTGTTTTCGAGCCTGTACGTTTCAGTGGCCCGCGGGCCTTACATGTGGCTGAAACGCACGGTTGGGGTGGAAGGCGCCGAACGGGTGAAACGGGTCCTTCGCTTGCGTCAAACGGCGGAAGCTGTGTTCTTCAAGTCCGGCTATCCGAAGCTGTCGCCCGCCGATCGGGCGCGGCTGTTCGAGGTCTTCCGCGAGGATATCGCGCGTTTCGTCCTGCTCGCGCCGTTCGCGGCCGACTGGAGCGCCGCGCCATGACCTTGAAAATCGGCGCCCTGCTCACCCACCCGGTGCAATACTACAGTCCCTGGCTGGCCGAGCTGGCCGGATCCTGCAACCTGACGGTCTATTACGCTCACCAGCAGACTGCCGAGGGTCAGGGCAAGGCAGGTTTTGGCGCGGGCTTTGAATGGGATGTTCCCCTGCTGGAGGGCTATGACTGGCGCTGGCTCAAGAACGTCGCCAGGTCTCCCGGCCTGACCCGCTTTGGCGGGTGCGATACCCCGGAAATCGGCGACATAATCCGGTGCGAGAAGTTTGACGCCTTCCTCATCTTCGGCTGGAATCGCAAATGCTTTATCCAGGCCGCGTGGGCCGCCCTGCGAAGCAGGACGCCCCTGCTGATCCGGCTTGATTCGGAACTCAACACACCGCGATCGAAACTGGCCCTGCTGCTCAAGAAGCTGGCCTATTCCGTTGTGCTTCCGAAGCTGGGCGACTACCTGTCGCCCGGCGTTCGCACCGACGCCTATCTGCGCCACTATGGCGTGCAGCCGGACCGCATCCATAGACTGCCGCACATGATCGACACCGTCCGGTTCGCTACCGGCGCCCAGGCTGCGCGCCAGGACGGGTCCGCAGCAGCTCTGCGCGCCCGCCATGGCGCGGCTGAGAACGACTTTGCTCTGCTGTTTGCCGGTAAACTGATCCCTCTGAAGCGCGTGGATCTCGTTCTTGAGGCCCTTGCCGTCCTGAAGCGGCAGCGACCGGAACTTGCCGCACGGACACGGCTGTGGATCGCTGGCGACGGCCCTCTCCGCGCCGAACTGGAAGCCAGGGCCGCCGCTGAGGGGCTCAATGTCTCGTTCCTGGGCTTCGTCAATCAATCGGCGCTGCCGGCGGTTTACGCCGCCGCCGACTGCCTGGTCCTGCCCTCGCAGTGGGAGACCTGGGGCCTTGTCGTGAACGAGGCCTTTGCCTGCGGCTTGCCGGCCATTGTTTCGGAACGCGCCGGTTGCGCGCCAGAACTAATCGAGGAGGGCGTCACGGGCTGGACGATGCGCAGCTTTGAGCCGGGTCATCTGGCCGACCTGATCGCAACAGCCGCCACTGCGGTTCCTACCCTCGCCACAGCGCGTATCGGTATGTTAAGCGATGACGCCAGCTTTGCCCCTGGCGTTCGTCGCGTGCTGAACGTTGTCCAGTCGATCCGCCAACGGGCGGCTTCCGGTCGGGCGGCGTCCAAAGAGGAAGTGTAATGCGGTCCCCAGTCGCCCTTCAACGTCGGCAATCCCAAGGGGCTGTCGAAGGCAAGGCAAGGGTGGCCAAAGGCTACGGCTCGCTCGTCTGGCTACCCTTTGCGGTCATCATCGTGGCCATGGCCGCCCTGTCTCACAGCGCAGTGCTGTTTGGGTCGTCGCTGGTTTGGGCCTCCTGCATGGCCTTCATGGGCGCGCGCATTCCCATGATGGTTTTCGCCTGTTTTCTGCAGGTCACCAGCGCGATCACCGGTTGCGCCTATCTTGGCGCGTACGGCCATTATCCCAGTGGCGTTGCCGACACCCAACTGGCGCCATGGGCTGTTGCGGCGCTGGAGCTGGGATTACTGGTTGTGGCCGCGGTCTATTGGGGCGTCGTGCGATATGAGCGTCCAGGCGATCCCAGGCTCGGCGAGAGCAATCGTATGCTCAAGCTGGGACCGACCCATCTGTTCATTCTGCTGCTGATCGTATTTTCGCCAGAGTGGCTGCGCCTGCCTTTGCAGCCGTCAAGCACCGGTGGCTTTCGTCAGATCGTCCAGCACATCGTCAATTTCCGCATGGTTCTGTATTGCATCTTTCTGATCAACTGCATTCGGGCCAACAGGAAAAAAGCCTATTATAAACTGATATTTATCTCCATTTACATCGCGCTTCCGATGTCGGTGACGGGCCACGCTGGCTGGTCGAGTATTGTCATTCTGGCGCTTATGGTTTTTGCCAGCAGTCTGGTGTTTCCGATCGCGAGAGGCGGCGCGCGACTGTCGGCGGCAGGCATTTCTGTGGCTATGGCCGCCGTTGTATTCCTTGCCGGTTTCGGCCTGATCTGGGAGGGCGGCTTGAAGGGCGCCTGGCGTTCCACCCTGTCTGAAGGGTCAGGCGACATGTCCATGACTGCCAGCCTCTCGGCCTTTGCCGACCAGGCCACCACGGTCATGCAGCAATTCAATCTGTCTCAAAGTCTGGAGGTCCTCACCAGCCGTATGTCATCGGGCGAAGGCTTTTCGTCTCTCGTGCTGAGAAACGTCCCCCGGGCGATCCCCTACGCCAATGGTGAACGCTCCATGGGGGCCATCGGCAATCTGCTGCCAAGGGTAATTTTCCGCAACAAGGCCGACCTTGGCGGCGACTCCTGGCTGGTGCGCAAATACGCCCAGGTGGATGCGGCAGGCGATGAAGAAGGCGCCTCGATCGGGCTGGGATATGTGTCCGAATTCTACATCGACTACGGCGTGATCGGGATTGTGGCCGGATCAGCGGCGCTGGGCCTTCTGTTTGCGAGCGGAATCGTCGCTTTCCGGATGATGGGCGGGCGGGGCGATCTGGCCAACGCAGCCATGGCGGTAATTTTCTACACCACCTTCACGACGCCGGATGCGAGCCTGACCAAGATGGTCGGAGCCCTGGCCTCGGAAATCATTGTGTTTGCGGGCGTCATCTATTTTGTGAACCGCTATCTTTATGTTCGGTTCAGAACCCCGACTTCGGCGGAACCGGCCCTGTCGCCCCGTATGGCTTGAGCAAGATCCAAATGTCCGCAGACGTCTCTACGCCAGCAAAGGCCATCGCCCGTCCGGGCGGCCTTGTCCGCCTCGCCAAAAAGGTCATTCGAAAGCCGGGCTATGCCGTCAAGGCCCTGGGACGGACCCTTGCATCTCGCCAGTTTCCGGCGCCGGAGGGACGGGACTTCATCGCCGAGCGTATCGGCGTGGTCAGCGGTGTCTTCACCCAGGTGTCTGGCCAGACCCGGGGCAAGGGATTTGGGCACGGCGCCATTCTTGCGCCCCACGCCGAACTGCTCTGGAGTCTGGTGCGAGACCGCAAGCCTGCGCGGGTTGTGGAGACCGGTGTCTGCAACGGTCTGTCTTCAGCGGTCATTCTGGCGGCCATGGATCGCAACGGCTTCGGCGAACTGATCTCTGTCGACCTGCCCGAGTTTACCGACCCGGCTCTGAACACCGAAGCGTTTTGGGAAGGCAAGGGTGGCGCGGTCGTTCCCGCCGGTCGGGAAGTGGGCTGGCTGGTGCCTGCCGAGCTGCGCGGCCGCTGGACGCTGCAACTGGGTCGCTCAAGCGTTCTGTTACCCGCCGCCCTGGCCGGTGGATGCGACATCTTCATCCATGATTCCGAGCACTCCTACGAAAACCAGATGTTTGAGTTCAGGCTGGGCTGGGACGCGTTGCGGCCTGGCGGCGTGCTGGTGGCGACCGATATCAACTGGTCCAACGCCTTCGACGACTTCTGCCGTCAGGTCCGTCCACGCCGGCAGTTCGTTGATCACTCCTGCTGCCTGATGTTCAAGCGCTGAAGCCGACGGCTATGAGGCGCCACGGCGCATCATCAGTCTCGTGATGGTGTCCCTGGCATAGCGCAGCAGTCCGCTGCGCTGCGATTTCGAAAATATCCCGAACCAGATCCACAGCATCAGACCAGGCGGGCCGATGGCCAGGGCGACAGCCAACGTCATCTGCGGCGGTCCAACGGTTGTCCCGGTCAGGGCGTTGGCGCCGCGGATCAGTCCGTAAATTGCGGCGGCCATGACGGCCGTCATAAGCTGGACCGGCGCCACGACTGTGAAGAACCCGATGCCAAGCCGTCGCTGGGCATGCATGGCCGAGACCCAGCCGGTGGTCAGCGCGACGGCGATCGAGGTGCTGAGCGCAATCCCGATCAGGCCAAACATCTTGCCAAGGACATAGGTGATGATGACGTTCAGCAGACCGCAGATGATCACCACCTTGCCGTAGACTTCATGTTCGGTGGATCGGTCAGCGTCCATCAGCACGCTGGTCTGGGCGTTGAGCAGGGTTGATAGTGCAAAAGCCATCATCAGCCCGTAGCCAACGAAGGCGCCGTTGAGCCAAAGGGTGAAGAACGGCGAGCCGATCGCCATGAGGGTCGCAATGCCGAACCACAGTATCGCCAGGCAGATTCTGAGCGACAGGCCTACGGTGGTGCGGAACGCTTCGACCTTGCCGGCCGCCCAGGAGTGACTGAGGAAAACGCCCGCGGCGCCGCCCGTCAGCAACGCAAGCTGGGACAGTGAGGCGAAGACCTGCAGCGTGCCCTGGTAGGCGGGCAGTTCCTTTGGATCCAGCAGGCCGACGATGAAGTACTGGTCGGTGCGCAAGATGAGAAAGCTGCCCAGGCCGATCAGCCAGGCGCTGAACATGGGCCGCGCCAGCGAGGCGACCATGGTCTTCGAAAACCCTTCCTTGCCTTCGACCCAGCGCGGTAACCGTCGGCGGGCGAACCAGGCGCTGAGCAACCGGCGGGCAATGACGAACACCGCGGTGACGATCGCCAGTCCGATGATGCCGCCGCCAAGAGCGACCACCACGAACCGCAGGGCCAGATCGAGAGTCGAGGTGATGATGGTCAGGGCGACGTCCAGAGCCGCGTTTCCGGTCGAAAGCAGGAACACCGACCAGATCGAGCCCCTGATCTGGATCGCCTGACTGACCGCAACAACGGCCCAGCCGATCATGATTTCGTTCTGGACGCCGGGGGTCAGTCTGATGGTGTGGATATAGAACCAGCCGCCAATGATGCTGATGAAGAAGGCGAAGATGCTGCGAACCTCGAACAGCCGTTTTCCGGTGGCGAACATCTGGCGCATTCGCCGCTCAAGATAGGTGATCCGCCGCTGGTTTTTGGCGACCGCAAGCCGGCCATAGATCAGCGACACCCGCCGCCACAGGGTCGGCGTCAGGCCGAAATCCAGCAGGCCCAGAAACGGTATGTTGTTGATGATCAGGAACCAGCCGGTCAGCTCTTCGCGTCCCATCATGCGGAAGAGCAAGGGCGTCAGCATGATGCCGAGGAACATGTTGATGAAGCGGAGAATGAAATTCATCCCCACGGCATCAATGATCTTCCGGTTCATCGCGTCTGGTCTCGTGGGCGCCGGTTTCAGGGAACCGGCATGGTGCCTCTTTAACGCCGATTCAGGCGGCGCCGACAGGGAAGGGCGCCGGAATTCGGACGACGGGTCCTGGCAAGCCATCTTTCTCTTGACGATGAACGCGGGGACCGCCGAGAACGGCTGTCTCAACGATGGCGAGAGACCCTCTCAGCGTCGGCGTGGAGTTCGCCCGTCCCGGTCTTCGGCAAGGACTCAGGGCGGCAGCTTAGGGACGGGTGATGTTCGACAAGTACGAAACGATGGGCGCCTATCACTGGCGCGAATGCGATCGCGGTTCGAACCAGTACAATCCGCCGCTGGCGGCCCGCTATGAGGCTGTGATCAAGCGCGCGCCCAAGGGTCGTATTCTGGATGTCGGCGCCGGTGACGGATACCTGTCGGGCCGTCTGGCCGCTGTCGCGCGCCAGGTCGATTCCATCGAGTATGAGGAGTCCGGCGTTGAGCTGGCCCGCAAGATGCTGGAAGGCCGGACCAACGTCACGGTCCATCAGGGCGACAGCTATGCCTTGCCGTTCGAGAACGGCGTCTTTGACGGCGTAGTCATGGCCGACGTCATCGAGCACCTCGAAACGCCCGAGCAGGCCGTCCGCGAGATGGCGCGCGTCTCGACGAAGGACGGCGTGACCCTGGTCAGCACGCCCCACTGGCGGCCGGACCGGGTGTGGGACACCCGCCACGTAAAGGAATTCACGGCGGAAGAACTGCGCGAGCTTTTGTCCGTCGGGTTCGATTCTGTGGAGATGGTGTTTTGCTGGCCCCGGTTCTGGTCGGACTTTTATCGCACCCCGATTGGCTGGCGGGGCCTTCGCCTGCTGGGCCGCATGGGGCTGAACCCTTTTACCCGCGAAAGCCAGACTGCCGACGGCTTTTGCCAGATCATCGCCATATGCCGACAGCCAAAGCCCGCAAGCCGGGCCCGATAACGGTTGGCCATGGGCTCGCCCCGCATCCTGTTCTGCACGACCGGAGTGTTCGACACGGTTGGCGGCATAGCTTCAGCCAACCGTAACGTACTGGCGGCTCTGCAAGGCCTTGCGGCAGAAACAGGCGGCACGGTCGAAACCCTGGCGCTCGGCGAAGCGGGGCCAGGCAAGCCTGGCTACCGGACATTTCGTGGTGACAAGATCAGGTTCGCTCTGGCGAGCGTCCTGAACGGTCTGCGCAGCGATCTGGTCGTCTTCGACCATGTTCAGCTGTCCCGGCCGATCTTTTTCCTGCCCCGGTTCCTGAGGCCAAAAGTGGTTCTGCTGGCCCACGGATCGGAAGCCACCTGGCGCCTGCGCCCCGCCAGCGCGACCGCTTTCCGGCACGCCGATCTGGTGCTGACCAACTCGCATTACACCTTGCGGCGTATGGGCGATTACCTGACCCGCTTCAACGGCGCAGCGTGCCCCCTGGGTCTGCCGCCGCAGTTCGAAATCCAGCCGGCCCCGCCGCCAACTTCCACTGAGCCCATTGTTCTGGAAGCTGCCGATGGCGTCAGCCGGGCGCTGGGCGACAAGGTCCTGCTTCTGGTCTCACGCCTTGATGCAACCGAGCGGGAAAAAGGTCATCGCGAGTTGCTGTCCGTTTTCCCCAGGGTGTTGAAGGCGTTTCCGAACGCTCAGCTTGTCTTCGTAGGAGCCGGCAGTGACCTGGAACCGCTCAAGACCATAGCCCGTGCGTCGGGCTTGGGGGCCAGCGTATTTCTGCCCGGCCGCTTGCTGGCCGGCGCTCTTGAGGCCATGTACCACAAGGCGTTTGCCTATGTGATGCCCAGCCGGCAGGAGGGCTTTGGCCTGGTCTATCTGGAGGCCATGAACTACGCCAAGCCGTGTCTGGCCTGTCATGACGATGGCGGCGCCGATGTGGTGGCAGATGGTGAGACCGGCGTGCTGGTCGCCCACGATATCGACGAGGCCGAACTGCTCAGGGCCCTGACAGGCCTTCTGGCCGATCCTGCACGGGCCCGACGCCTGGGTGAAGCGGGCTGGCGACGGTTGCTCGACCAGTTCACCTCAGCCGCCCATCAGGCGCGGGTGACCGGTCTGATCCGTCCCTTGCTCAAGGGCCGGGCGCCATGACCCTGATCGCGACCTTGCGCGGTATAGGCCTGGCCCGCGATATCAACCAGGAAGCGGCCATCTACGCCGCGCCACCGGCGGACATGGCGACTTTTCAGCTCGCCCGGTTCAATGCCGGCTGGACCGACAGCCTTGCTCGCTCGCCCTGGGCGCGGGCCATGGCCGCCCGGCTTGCATTGCCGCAGTCCTTTGCCAGCTGGGATGATCTCGCAACGCGCGTCCCGGTCCAGACCAAGGCCGACCTTCGTCTCGACCTCGCGGACCCCGCCACTGCCAACGAGCCGGTTTCCTGGCGCGCGACAGGCGGCACCACAGCCGAGCCGCTGCGCTTTCCGGTCTTCAGGTCCGAAGCGCGGGAGGCAGGGATCGACCAGTGGTTGGGTCGGGGGCGGCTCGGCATCACGCCCTCCGACCGCCTCTTCATGATCTGGGGCCATGCCCACATGTTCGGAACCGGCCTGAAGGGGACGATCAATCGCCTCAAGCGCCAGCTGTCGGACGCGGTGATCGGCTACACACGCTGGAGCGCCTATAGCATGTCACCCGCCGACCTTCGTCTGGCTGGCGATGCCCTGGCGGAGAGCGGCGCGCGTTATGTCATTGGTTATTCCTCCGCCCTTGACCGGTTCGCGCGAGCCAATGCCGACCGGTCATCGGCGTTTCGGGGCCTGAACCTCAAGGCGGTGATCGCCACAGCGGAAGGCTTTCCGCGCGAAGACAGCCGGGCGGTCATCGAGGCCTGTTTCGGTTGCCCGGTGGTCATGGAGTACGGCAGCGTCGAGACCGGTGCGATCGCCTACGAGCGTCCGGCTGGCGGCTACGACGTCTTCTGGGCCCGCCACCGCATTGAGCTGGGCGAGGCTACGCCAGCGGGTCGGACCCTGATCGTCACCAGCCTGAACGCCCGGGCGCTTCCCTTGCTGCGCTATGCGATTGGGGACGTGGCCAATGCTGGGGGGACAGACGGCGTCACCGGATTTGACGCGGTCGGCGGGCGGGTGAACGATGCGATCACCTTGCCGAACGGTACGCCGATCCACTCTGAGGCTTTCACCCACGTGATGCGAGACTTGCCCGGCGTTCGCGTCTATCAGATCGTCGGCCGAAAGGGCGGGGGCGTCCCCACCATACGCTACGAGGCCGAAGCGCCGCTTGCCGAAGCCAGCCTGTCGCTCCTGAAAAAGCGGCTGGCCCTGATTGATGAGGTTCTGCGGGACACGCCCGTGGAGCGGGTTGAGGAAATTCCCCTGTCCGGCGCCGGAAAGCACCGGATGGTGATCGAGGAGAGCTGACGGATGACGCTACGGGTCAATGGCGAGGTCATGGCCATCGAACGCTACGCGCAGTTCCATGCGCGCCGCTTCGACCAGACCCTCGATCTGATCCGCCGTCACGGCGGCGGCAGCCTGATCGAAGTGGGCGGTCATCCCTGGGCCATGACCGCGCGCCTGATGCAGGAGCCCGGCGTTGACCTGAAGGCGACGGTCAGCGCCGAGGAAATCTCCAACTGGTCCGATGAACTGCCGGTCACCCGCAACCGCTATGACATGGACCTCGGCGATGGCGTGCCGCGGTCGTTCCAGAACTACTCGGCCAATATCGAGCGCACGGCCTTTCCGGTCGAAGAGGCGGTCGACATGGTGCTGGCCTGCGAGATAATCGAGCACGTCACCCGTGCGCCGCACGCGGTGATGCTGAACATCAACAGCTGGCTCAAACCCGGGGGCATCGTCATCCTGACCACGCCGAACGGCACCCAGGTCGAAAACCCCTTTCGCGTGAAGGCCAAGATGCCGGCCTACCGGCCCAGCGTCTATTCGCGCCACAACTACTGCTTCATCATGGATGGTCTGACCGATCTGGTGGAGACCTGCGGCTTTGAGATCGTCGAAGCCAATTTCTGGTCGCCCTATGTGCGCAAGGGCGGCTCAAACCTGTACCGGGCGCTCTACAATCTCGGACCCCGCTATCTGAAGAACAAGTTCGCCCAGACCCTCTGTGTTGTCGCTCGCAAGGTCGAGGATCGTGATTCGGCCTCGCGCCTGCCTCGCTGTTATGCGCGGGAAGCTGGATGGGAACGGATCGATGGCGCCGATACCATCGGCGATCCTTCCGCCATCGACATTCACTAGGTTCCCGTCCCGGTGAAGATCATCGAAATCGTCGCCTCGGTCGCCAACCTCTCGCACGGGCCGTCCTATTCGGTGCCGCGGCTGGCTGAGGGTGTGGCGGCGGCGGGCGGTGATGTTGAGCTGTTCACAGTAGGCGCTCCAGGTCACGAGACCCGCAAAGGGGTCCTGCGCCGCACCTTTGCTCACGATCTGGCGGGTCTGCCGCGTATCGGCCATCTGCGGCTGTCGGGCGCCATGAGGCGCGCCCTGAGCGATCAGGCCGCCGCAGGCGCGGTGCTGCACACCCATGGCCTGTGGCTGGCTCCTAACCTCTATCCGGCCGATGCGGCGCGAAAGGCCGGAGGGCCGTTTGTCATTTCTCCCAGAGGCATGCTGGGTGAGGCGGCCATGTCGTTTTCATCTCTGCAAAAGCGGCTGTTCTGGGCGGCCTTTCAGCACCGGGCCATGGCCAGCGCCGACTTCATTCACGCGACCAGTACGGGCGAGCTGGCCGAGATCCGCGCCATGGGACTGTCCAACCCGGTGGCGGTCATCCCCAACGGCGTCGACATCCCGCCGGCCGCGCAACCACCACAAGGCGCGGTGCGTATCGCTCTGTCCCTTGGCCGCATTCACCCCAAGAAGGGCCTTGACCGTCTGGTGCGGGCCTGGGCCCTGGCGGGCGCGGCCACCGAAGGCTGGCGACTGAAAATCATCGGTCCCAGTGAAATGGGACATGCCGACGCGCTCAAGGCGCTGGCCGGCGAACTGGGGCTGACCAACGTCGAGGTGTCCGGCCCACTGTTCGATGACGCCAAGCTTGCCGCGTACCGCGAAGCCTCGCTGTTTGTCCTGCCGACCCTGAACGAGAATTTCGCCATGACGGTGGCCGAGGCCCTTGCGGCGGGCACGCCGGTGATCTCGACCAGGGGCGCGCCGTGGTCGGGCCTCGAGGTCGAAGGCTGCGGCTGGTGGATCGATCATGGCCAGGAGGCCATGGCGGCGACCTTGGCGACCGCCCTGACGAGTCCCGCCGGCGCCCTGACTGCCATGGGACAACGTGGCAGGGCCTGGATGCAGCGGGACTTTTCGTGGGATCACATCGGCAGGCGTATGCTGGCGGCTTATGAATGGGCTGTGGCCGGCGGTGCGCCCCCTTCGGAGATAGTCCTGTGACCCGTCTGGCCGACCAGATCACCGCCATCCTCCTGACCTATAACGAGGAAGACAATATCGCCCGCACCCTGGGTCAGCTGGCCTGGGCCCGGCAGGTGCTGGTTGTCGATTCCGGCAGCACTGACGCCACGCTGAAGATCGTCTCCGGGTTTCCCAATACGCGCGTCGTGACCCGGCCGTTCGACACCTTCGCCGGCCAGTGCAACTTCGCCCTGACCATGGCCGATACGCCCTGGGTTCTGTCCATGGACGCAGACTATGTGGTCAGCGATGCGCTCATCGCCGAGATCTCGGCGCTGGAAGTTGATCCCGGGGTGGCCGGTTATCGCGCGGGGTTCATCTACCAGATCTACGAGACCCGCCTGCGCGGTACGCTCTATCCGCCGCGCACTGTCCTCTATCGCAGGGACCTCGCCCGCTATCAGGACTTCGGTCATGGCCACGCCGTGCAGATCGACGGCGTCGTTCGGGACTTCAAAAGCAAAATCTACCACGACGACCGCAAGCCATTGTCCCGCTGGTTCAGCTCACAGCAAAAATACGCGCGCCAGGAAGCCGACTATCTGTTGTTGACGCCGCGAGAGCGGCTGGGATTCGCCGACAAGGTCAGGCTGGGCATGTTCCTGGCGCCGATCCTGGTGCCGATCCATGCGCTTCTTGTGAAGGGTTGCATCCTCGATGGTCGCGGCGGCTGGCTGTATGTGCTGCAACGGCTGCTGGCCGAGACGATGATCGCCATCGAACTGCTGGATCGGCGGCTGAGGCGCTGATTTCTGACAGCCAAAAGGTCGACGCGAGCGTTTGGCCTGTGCGATAGAGCAAGGACGCGGGGCGGCCCCGGGTTCGCAAGTGGGGGCTAGGTTTGATTATTCTCGGGCTCAACGCATTCCACGGCGATGCTTCGGCTGCCCTGGTGCGCGATGGCGTCCTGATCGCCGCCGCCGAGGAAGAGCGTTTCCGTCGCATAAAACACTGGGCCGGCTTTCCCGACCAGGCCATCGCCTATTGCCTGGAAGAAGCTGGCCTGACGCTGGCCGATATCGACTATGTCGCCGTCAACTCCGACAGCCGCGCCCATCGATGGGCCAAGGCGCTTTATGTCCTGGGCTCGCGGCCTGACCCGCGCCTGATCCTCGACCGCCTGAAGAACCGCAAAGCCCGAAAGGGCGTGCCCGAACATCTGGCCGAAGCCTTCCCGGGAGCCGCCTTCAAGGGGCAGGTGGTTCCGGTCGAACACCACATGAGCCACCTGTCCTCTGCCTTCCATGTCTCGCCGTTCGAAGAGGCGGCGGTGGTTTCGGTCGATGGCTTTGGCGATTTTTCCAGCGCCGCCTGGGGCCTGGGAAAAGGCGGCAAGATCGAGGTTGATGGGCGGGTGCTGTTTCCGCATTCGCTGGGCGCCTTCTATCAGGCAATCACCCAGTACCTGGGCTTTCCGCATTATGGCGACGAGTACAAGGTCATGGGCCTGGCGCCCTACGGCCAGCCGACCCGGCTGGACGAGATGCGCAAGATCGTCAGGTTGCAGGACGATGGGTCCTTTCGCCTCGACCTGACCTACTTCCGGCATCACCGCGAAAAGATCGATTACACTTGGACCGGCGGCTCGCCCGAGGTGGGCGACCTGTTCTCGCCTGCGCTGGAAGCTCTTCTGGGGCCCCGCCGCGACCCGGCCGTGCCCTTGACCCAGGGCGACAAGGATCTCGCCCGCTCGGCCCAGGCCATGTACGAGGAGGCCTTCTTCCATCTGCTCGGCGCCATGCACAAACGCCACCCGGTGGACGCGATCTGTATCGCCGGCGGCTGCGGCAACAACTCGGTCGCCAACGGCAAGGTTCGCCGCCTGACGCCCTACAAGCATGTCTATGTCCAGTCCGCGGCGGGTGACGCCGGCGGCGCGGTCGGTGCGGCCTTCGCGCTGTGGCACGACAAGGGCGGCAAGCGCGGCTTTGTCATGGACCACGCCTATTGGGGCCCCTCGTTCGGTCCGGAGCCCATCGCCGGCCTGGTCGCCGAAAAGAAGCAGGACCTCAAGGCGGCGGGATGCACGGTCAAGGTGATGACCGACGAGGACGCCCTGTGCGCCCGCACGGCAAAGGCCGCCTCGGACGGCCTTGTGGTCGGCTGGTTTCAGGGGCGGATGGAATGGGGCCCGCGCGCCCTCGGCGCCCGCTCAATCGTCGGCGATCCGCGCCGGGCCGACATGAAGGACATCCTCAACGCCAAGATCAAGCGCCGCGAAAGCTTCCGCCCCTTTGCGCCTTCGGTGCTCGAAGAGTCGGTGATCGACTGGTTCGAGGAAGAAGACGCCGTGCCCTTCATGATGCAGGTCTTCCAGATCCGCGAAGAACGCCGGCCTCAGATTCCCGCCGTGACCCACGTCGACGGCTCGGGACGCCTGCAGACGGTGAGCGCAAAGACCAACCCACGCTATCACAAGCTGATCTCCGCCTTCCGCGACATCACCGGCGTGCCCATGGTGCTCAACACCTCGTTCAATGAGAATGAGCCGGTGGTCTGCACGCCGGCCCAGGCGCTGGACTGTTTCCTGCGCACCAAAATGGATGTGCTCGTGCTGGGTGACACCTTCATCGAGCGTAAAGCCGGATGATCCGCGCCCTCTACAAACTGGTGCTTGGCCTGCCGTCGTTCCGCGGCCGCCACCGGCTGGACGGCGCCCTGCGCGGCCTGCTGCAGCCGCCGGTCGACATGGTCGATGGCTTGAAGATGGAGCTCGATCCTCTCGAATGGACTCAAATAGAGTTCCTGTCTGGCAAGCTGCCGGAAACCCAAACCCTGGCCCTGATCCGCAACCTGCTGAATCCGGGCGACGTCTGTATCGATATCGGCGCCCACGTGGGGCTGCACGCCCTTGTCGCGGCTCAGGCCGTGGGGCCGACCGGTCAGGTCCTGGCGCTTGACCCCCAGCCCTACAATTGCGACCGGCTGCTCAACAACGCGGCCCTGAATGGCTTCAACCACATCCTGGTTCTGGCGGCGGCGGCTGGTGACCAGGACGGCTTTGTGGTGCTGCACAACCAGAAGCGCAACGACAAGACCCGGCTCACGCTGGCCGGCGCAGGGGTCAGTGACGCAGCGACGCGGTTCGAGACGCCGGTTATGAAGCTCGACACCCTGGCGGCGCGTCATAACATCCATGCTGTCGACCTGATCAAGATCGACGTCGAAGGCTATGAGCACGAGGTTCTGCGCGGAGGTGCAGGCGTCCTGGCTGTGACCCGGAATGTCATCTTCGAAAGCCTGCCTGAAACCGGCAAATCCATGGTTCAGGAAACCGCGGGGGTTCTGATAGGTTTGGGCTTCACGCTGCGGCAAATCGATGGTTCGCCCTGGGAGCCGGGGCAAACTTCCATCGACAACAATGTGTGGGCGGCGCGGGACTGACCTTGCGGGTCACCCGGCGCGGCGAGTCAGAAGCTAGGGGACGGTCACGATGGTGTTCAGCACCAGGATCAAGGACACGCTGAACGGCCTGCTTTCGCCGCTGAATCTGCGTCTGGATTCCCTGACCGCCGAAAAGTCGGAGGAACGGCGACTTGCCGGACTGATCGCGGGCGGTCACTTCGACAAGGCGCCCTATGCCTTGTCGCCCGGCATGAAGACGTTCGATCCGTCCCTGATCGCCGGCGCCTATGCGGAATATGCGCCTCGGATCGAGCGCCTGAAACGGCCGGAAACCAATGACGTCGGCTATGTCTATCCAGGCAACACCTTCTACCGCAGTCCGGATATGGAGGTGCTCTATTGTCTCGTCCGCAAGCTCGCGCCCAAACGCGTCATTGAGGTCGGCTGCGGCAGCAGTACGCGCATCTGCCGCCAGGCGATCATGGACGGCGACCTTGCGACGCGGATCATTGCGATCGATCCATGGCCGCGCGTCGATATCGCCCCCCACGTCGATCAGTTCATCCAGAAACGCCTCGAAGAGGTCGATGCCGACGTCTTTGCCGCGCTGGAGGCGGGCGACGTCCTGTTCATCGACTCCAGCCATCTGGTGAGCGTCGGAAACGACTGCGCGCGTCTGTTCTGCGACATCATTCCCGCCCTGAAAAAGGGGGTCATCGTTCATGTGCACGACGTATTCCTCCCCTTCGACTATCCAAGGCATCAACTGGTCGAGATGAAGACCTGGGGGGAACAGTACCTGTTGCACGCACTGCTCCAGGGCGCGCGCCATGAGCTGATCTGGCCGGGGTACTATGTGCAGAAGATGCGGCCGGACCTGCATGCGCAATTGCCATTTCTCCAGGGGAATGATGCGCAAAGCTTCTGGTTCAGGATCGCCTGACCGTGCCAACCGTCATTGTCTGCGACTGGATTCCCCCCGAGTTCGGCGCTGTCGGACAGTACATGCACCGGCGCGCCCTTGGCCTGGCCGCCGCCGGCCAGCAGGTGGTCCTGATCGGCCTGGGCCAGGTGGGCCAGATCGAGCATCACGGCCTTCTGACCATCGTCCGCCTGGCCGCGCCCAAGCTTGCCAAGACCGCCTCGATTCCGCGCCGGGCGCTCTGGGCCTTTAACAACAGCCGGCGGCTGCTCGGCGAGGTTGGCCGCGCGCTGCGGGATTTTCCCGAAGGCGAGGGCGAAATCGTGGTGACCGGCTCGCCGCCGTTCCTGTCCTATCTGATGATCCTGGCCAATCTCTTCGCCTGGCGCAGGACTCTGGTTTACCGGATCACCGACTTCTATCCCGAGACTCTGTTCGCGGCCGGGCACTTCCGCGCCCTGAAATGGCTGGAAGGGCCCTTTCACGCGTTGCGGCGCGGCGCCGACCGCATCGAAGCTCTGGGCGAGGACCAGAAGCGGCGCCTGGTCGAGTCCGGCTTTCCCGCAGAGCGTATCGTCATTGTGCGCGACGACTCGCCGATCAGTGACTGGTCACGCCGGGCGCCCATCCAGCGCCCCTTCAGCGACGACAAGGTCACCTTGCTGTACTCGGGCAATCTGGGCGTCGCTCACGATCTACCGACCCTTTGCGCGGCCTATGAGCATCACGTGCGCAAGGGCTCGGATCGGGTCCGCATCTGGATGAACGGACAGGGGACCCGTGTTGCTGAACTGCAGGCTTTTTGCGAAGCCCGGGACTTGCCTCTGCACCTGACACCGCCCGCCGCGCTTGAAGACCTGCCCGAGGTGTTGCGGACAGGGGACGCCCAGCTGGTGCTGCTCAAGGATGATTTCTGGGGCTATGTCCTGCCCTCGAAAATCTACGCCTGCCTCGAACTGGACCAGCCGATATTGTATGTCGGTCCCTCTGAATCCGACCTGTATCTCCTGCTGGCCGAACGTCCTTCTCCCTGGTTTCACGCCCGGCCGGGTGAGGTCGAGGCTTGCGCTGGGGCGCTGGAATCCCTGGCTGACAGCGTCCTGGCCGGGCGGGACAAGGCAAGGCGATGAATGGCGGCAAGGGCCGACTGATCGCCGGACTTTCAGCGCTTCCGCTGGACCTGATCCGCGCGGCCGTTTTGCTGTCTGTGTTCGGTTCGGCCCTGGTCGGCGTGCTGGCCATCGGCGGCCGGTTCAGTCGCCTGCTCGATGCGCCGGCGCACCTGGCTCTGGCGGGTCTTGCCCTGTCCCTGGTGATGCTGCTGGCCGCGCTCCTGACCTCAACCGGACATAGCCGGACGCCTGTTGTTCTGGGTTTGGTCGGGGTGGTGGCGTGGTCGGTGCTGGTCAATCCCGAGTACGCATCCGCCCTGTCAGCCAAAATGGCGGCGCCGGGCGGCGACAGCATCAAGGTGGTGCAATTCAACCTTTGGTCCAGCAATGCCGACCACGCCGTCACCGCTGACTGGATCCTGAAGCAGGACGCCGACGTCGTGGCGGTCGAGGAGGTCTCGGTCAATTCCTACGGTGTCCTGCGGCGGCTCAAGGCGCAGTACCCGTTCATGGTCGGCTGCAGCGATCCCAGTCCCTGCTCGACCATGATTTTGACGAAGACCGCGCCAATTGCCTCAGGCGGACAGACCAGCCCGTTCGGGCCCGCCAATCTGGTCTGGGTGAAGATGGCCGGGTCCGGCGGCGAATTCACCCTGGTCGGCGCTCACCATTCCTGGCCCTATCCTGCGGCCGACCAACCCTCCCAGGTCAGCTGGACGGCCGATGTGCTGAAGACCTTCGACCGCGACAGCCTGATCGTGGCCGGAGATTTCAACTCTACCCCCTGGTCGGCGTCCCTGCGGCGGCAGGACAAGCTGTTTGATCTGCATCGTGTGACGCGCGCCCTGCCGACCTTTCCCGCGCGGACGTTTGCGCGCCGCCCGATCGCTTTTCCTGTCCCGTTCCTGCCCCTCGACCATGTCTACACAGGCAAGGCCTGGCAGGCAGTCAGCGTCAAGCGCGGTCCCCGGCTGGGCTCGGACCACTATCCGGTGGTTGTCGTCCTGCGGCGCATTGAAGTTGCCGCCCAATCCCGGTAATCGACGCCCTTCCTTTGAAGTCGCGTCAGTAACAGGGGCTCCACATGACCAAATCCGCACTGGTGCTCGGCGCCGGAGGATTCATCGGCGGGCATCTGGTCAGGCGCCTGAAGGGCGAAGGCTTCTGGGTGCGCGGCGTTGATCTCAAGTTCAACGAATACGCCGAGACCGAGGCCGACGATTTCGTCATTGGCGACCTTCGCGAGCAGGACGTGGTCCGGGCGGTCATCGACCGGCGCTTCGACGAGATCTATCAACTGGCGGCCGATATGGGCGGGGCTGGCTATATCTTCACCGGCGAGCACGACGCCGACATCATGCACAATTCGGCGACCATCAACCTCAACGTCGCTGACGCCGCACACAAGCGTAACATCAAGCGGGTGTTCTATTCCTCATCGGCCTGCATGTACCCGGCCCACAATCAGGAAGATCCCGACAATCCCAACTGCGCCGAGGATTCCGCCTATCCGGCCGCGCCGGACAGCGAGTACGGCTGGGAGAAGCTGTTCTCCGAGCGCCTGTTCCTGGCTTACAATCGCAACCACGGCGCCCAGAACCGTGTCGCGCGCTATCACAACATCTTCGGCCCCCAGGGCACCTGGGACGGCGGCAAGGAAAAGGCCCCCGCCGCGGTTTGCCGCAAGGTCGCCCAGGCCCGCTCGGGCGGCTCGATCGAAATCTGGGGCGATGGCTTGCAGACCCGATCCTTCCTCTATGTCGACGAATGCCTCGAAGGCTCGACCCGGCTGCTGCGTTCGGACATCGATTTTCCGGTCAATATCGGCTCGGACGAGATGGTCAGCATCAACCAGCTGGCCATGATGGTCGCCGAAATCGCCGGCAAGTCCCTGACGCTCGAACATATTCCGGGGCCCCTGGGCGTGCGCGGCCGCAACTCGGACAACCGTCTGATCCAGAAGGCCCTTGGCTGGTCGCCCAGCCAGCCTCTGGTCAAGGGGCTTGAGAAGACTTACGCGTGGATTGAACAGCAGGTCCACCGGAACGCGGCCTGAGCAGGGGGCGGATGGCCAAGACAGCGCTCATAACCGGGGTAACGGGCCAGGACGGCGCCTATCTGGCCGAGCTCCTGCTCGCCAAGGGCTACGTGGTCCACGGCATCAAGCGCCGCTCGTCCTCGTTGAACACCGGCCGCATCGATCACATCTATCTCGACCCCCACATCGAGAACGCCCGGTTCTCGCTGCACTACGGCGACATGACCGATGCGGCGAACCTGATCCGCGTGGTGCAGGAAACCCAGCCTGACGAGATCTACAATCTCGCCGCCCAGTCCCACGTCCACGTCAGTTTCGAGACTGCCGAATATACCGCCAACGCTGACGGCGTCGGCGCGCTGCGTCTGCTCGAGGCCGTCCGGCTGCTGGGCCTGGCGGGCAAGACCCGCTTCTATCAGGCCTCGACCTCGGAACTGTACGGCAAGGTCCGCGAGACGCCCCAGACCGAGCTGACTCCCTTTTATCCGCGCAGTCCCTACGCTGTAGCCAAGCTCTACGCCTACTGGATGACGGTGAACTACCGCGAGGCCTATGGCATCCACGCCTCGAACGGAATCCTGTTCAACCACGAAAGCCCGATCCGCGGCGAGACGTTCGTCACCCGCAAGATTACCCGCGCCGTGGCCGCCATCGAGCTGGGCCTGCAGGAAAAGCTCTATCTGGGTAATCTCGACGCCGAACGCGACTGGGGCCACGCGAAGGACTACGTCGAGGGCATGTGGCGCATCGTCCAGCAGGACGAGGCTGACGACTATGTGTTGGCCACCGGCGAGACACGCTCGGTGCGGGAATTTGTCGAACGCGCCTTCGCCCAGGTCGGGCGCACTATCGAATGGCGGGGCCAGAGCGTGGACGAGCGCGGCCATGATGCTCGTACCGGCCAGATGCTGATCGAAATCGACCCGGCCTATTTCCGCCCCACCGAAGTTGATCGGCTGATCGGCGATGCGTCCAAGGCGCGCGCAAAACTGGGCTGGGCGCCGACAATCGGGTTCGAACAACTGGTCGCCGAAATGGTCGCCGGCGATCTCGAGGTCATGGCCAGGGAGCGCCGGACCTGAGCGGCTTTGACCTTACCGGCAAGCGGGTCTTTGTCGCCGGCCACTCAGGCATGGTCGGACGCGCCATCGTGCGCCGCCTGGCCAGTGAACCCGTCACACTTGTCACGCCCAAGGATCGCATCGACTTCCGCCGTCAGGCTGAGACCGAGGCGTGGATGGCCGCGCAGAAGCCTCACGTCGTCTTTCTGGCCGCAGCCAGGGTCGGCGGCATCCTGGCCAACGACAATGCGCCGGCCCAGTTTCTCTATGACAACCTGATGATCGAGGCCAACCTCATCGAGGCCGCGCGCCGCACTGGCGTCGAGAAGCTGGTGTTCGTCGGCTCGTCCTGCATCTATCCAAAGGACGCCGCCCAGCCGATCACCGAAGACGCCCTGCTGTCTGGTCCTCTGGAGCCGACCAACCAGTGGTACGCCGTCGCCAAGATCGCGGGCATCAAGCTGGCCCAGGCCTATCGCCGGGAATACGGCTGCGACTTCATCAGCGCCCAGCCGACCAACCTCTACGGGCCGTTCGATAACTTCGACCTGACTGCCAGTCATGTGATCCCCGCCCTTATGCGCAAGGCCCACGAGGCCGCGCAAAGCGGCGAGCCCCTCGTCGTCTGGGGTTCGGGCCGGCCTTTTCGCGAGTTCATGCACGTCGATGATCTGGCAGACGCCCTGGTTTTCCTGGCGCAGACCTGGAGCGGCGAGGACATCGTCAATGTCGGCAGCGGCGAGGAAGTTTCCATAGCTGATCTGGCCGGGATGATTGCCAGGATCGCGGGGCTTTCCGGCGCGCCAGTGTTCGACGCCTCCAAACCCGACGGCACGCCGCGCAAGCTGGTGGACGTTTCAAGACTGAAGGCGATGGGCTGGAATCGCGCAAGAGCGCTGGCGCCGGGCCTGCAGGACACCTACGAATGGTTCCTGAACCATCGCCAAAGCGTGCGGGGCTACGCCGACGCGCCTTCAACAAGACAGAAGCAAGATGACCAGCAACTATAACAGCCACAAACGCATTCTGGTCACCGGCGGCGCCGGGTTCATCGGCTCACACCTGTGCGAGCGCCTGATCGACCAGGGCCATGAGGTGCTTTGCGTCGACAACTTTTTCACCGGCACGCGCACGAATGTCCGGCACCTGATCGGCAACCCGATGTTCGAGCTGATGCGTCACGACGTGACCTTCCCGCTCTATGTTGAGGTTGACCAGATCTACAATCTGGCCTGCCCGGCCAGCCCGGTTCACTACCAGCACGATCCGGTCCAGACGACCAAGACCTCGGTCCACGGGGCCATCAACATGCTTGGCCTGGCCAAGCGCGTGAAGGCGACCATTCTGCAGGCCTCGACGTCGGAAGTTTACGGCGATCCGTCCGTTCACCCCCAGACCGAGGACTACTGGGGCAACGTCAATCCGATCGGCCCCCGGTCCTGCTACGACGAAGGCAAGCGTTGCGCCGAGACCCTGTTCTTTGACTACTGGCGCCAGCATGCCCTGAACATCAAGGTCGCCCGCATCTTCAACACCTACGGACCGCGCATGCATCCGAACGACGGCCGGGTGGTGTCCAATTTCGTGGTCCAGGCGCTCAAGGGCGAGGCGATCACCCTGTTCGGCGACGGAACCCAGACCCGCTCGTTCTGCTATGTCGATGACCTTGTCGAAGGCCTGATCCGGCTGATGAACACGCCGGTTGGCGTCACCGGTCCGATCAACCTGGGCAATCCCAATGAGTTCACCATGCGCCAGCTGGCCGAGCTGGTTATCGAGATGACGGGCTCGGGTTCAAAAATCGAACTTCGCCCTCTGCCCGTCGATGATCCGCGCCAGCGTCAGCCCAATATCGAACAGGCGGCCCGCCATCTCGACTGGAAGCCCGACACCCAGCTGCGTGAGGGCCTGGCGAAAACTATCGCCTACTTCGATGGTCTGCTTCGTCAGACCTGACCATCAGGGCGCAGGCAAAGGCGAAGATCACCGCCATCGACAGGGTCCGCAACGGATAGTCGATCGTCGAGTGCAGCAGCAGCAGCGCCACGACGATGCTGCCGGCGCAGGCCAGATTGGCGCGCTTCGACGATGGCTCGGCCCAGGCGGAAAGGCCGCGCCGAACCACCCAGACCAGGAACCCGACCAGGGCCAGCAGGCCCAGCAGGCCTGTCTCCAGGAAGATTTCCAGAAATTCGTTGTGGGCGTGGTTCCAGAATTTGGGGCCCATCTGGTCGATGTTTTCGTGGCCGGCGAACACCGGGACGAAGGTGCCCGAGCCTGATCCGAAAGGCAGATACTCCAGCGCCGTGCGGGCCGTAGTTATGGCGGTGGGCAGGCGCCCGCCAGACTCGATGTCGCTGGCTCCGGCGAAGCGGTCCAGAACCGGACCGATGCCGAAAGCCACGGCCACCAGGGCAACCACGGCGATGACTCCGGCCAGCAAGGTGGTGCCCCGCCGGCCTTCACCGCGTTCATTGCGCCAGACCAGAAGCAGGCTGGCGACCAGAGCGGGCAACATCAGCAGTACGCCCGCCCGGGACTTGACGACGACCAGCGCGACGATTTCCATGGTGAAGATGCCGATGACAAAGGCGACCGGGACCAGGGTCTTGCGCCGCTGATGGCGATCGAGGTTGAGCCACAGGGCGGCCAGCGGCAACGATGTGACCAGCAGCGCGGCCTGGTGGTTGCGATTGACGAACAGTCCGACTGCCGAGTCGGTGTTGGAGTTCTCGACAAAATAGAGGTTGCTGTCCGGACCGGCCGCGACCTGGGCCATGCCGAGCATGATGCTGACGACTGCAAGCGCCAGGGGAATGACCGTCAGCCAGCGCTTCCTGTCGGAGGGCAGCATGGCGACGGCGATAAAGACAGCGGCCGGCGGCAGCAGGGCAAGAAGATGCGACAGGGTTTCAGCCGGCAACAGGCTGATCGGCGACCAGCCTGAAGCAACGCCGGCCAGACGGCGCACCTCGGCGGCGGGTGCATGCCCGGGAAGTCTGGCCCACAGGCCATCCGGAAGCGGGATCAACTGAATGACGAGAATCGCAAAGGCGCCCGCCAGCAGGATCAACGGATAGCGCATGCCCGCCGGCAGCGTCCGCGATGTCAGGCGCCAGATTGAATAGGCCAGCAGTGGCAGGCTGACCAATTCGATGATGATCATCTGGTTGAGGTTGTAGCGCGTGGCCCCGCCCAGCAGGATCGCTACCGTCATCACCACGACGATCAGGACGGTCAGAATGGTCTCGCCGCTGATCCGGCCCATGGGCCGCCGCTTCGGAGGTTGCCAGGGCATGTTCATTGGGCGGCCCCGGCGGGCACGACATTCAGCTTGTCGTACCAAAGATTGATATCGGCCCTGCGATCACCAGTGATCCCTTTCAGGACCAGGCGCTGGCCCGGGCAGCCGGCCGGCACCACAAAATCGGTCGAGAACTTGCGCCACTGGCCGCCTGTCGCGGGCGCAGGCGCCGTGGCCAGCACAACAGGCTGGCCCTCGCACTGAACAATCCAGGCCATACGCCCGGCCGAGGTGGGGGTCTCGCTCTTCACCTCGCCGATTAGGGAATATCGCCCGGGCGGGATCACCATCAACTGGCTTGGGAACTGGCGAGCGACCATGCCGTCATAGAGCACATGCAGGGCGGGATCGTTGCGGTCTTCGGGCGGCTCGACCAGACCCGAGGCGCCATCGGTGAAATTCCAGCCAAAGGGCTTTGAATCCGGCATGCCGTCGAAGTCGCCGTCGTAGACATTTGACAGCTTGGACGTGACCCCGTCCGGCAGGAACAGGATCCAGTCCAGATAGGCCTCATCGAAGCGCCCGAGGGCGACAAGCCGGGTCAACAGACCCGTCAGTTCCTCAGGCGAGATTGTGCCCTTGGCGTCTTTGATCGATGAAAACAGCTTGAACAGGACACCGGGATCCGGCTGGGACTGGATGACCTTTTCCGTGAAGACGTTCCGCCAGGCCGGTCCCTTGGCCAGGCGTTTGGCCAGCGGGGCAGCGGCCTCCGGGTCGTTCAGGCTGCTGGCCAGACGGGGGAAGAGCTGGGTCGTGAACTCGGCTTCCCGTCGCAGCAGGGAATCGGCCCGGACAAAGGCCGGCTCATACCGGCGCTGGGCCAGCAGGTGATCGAACAACCAGAGGTCGGCGATGTTTTCGCGGTGATTGATGCTCACTGCGGCGTTCATCAGAGCCTCAGCGTTCTTGGCGCCGCCTTCACGGTCCTTGATGGTTCCGATCAGGCTCATGGCCACGGAATTGAGCGGCTCGCGGTGCAGGGTCATGTGAGCCTGGCGGGCTGCGGCGTCCAGCTTTGCGGTGTCGGCGGACTGATCCTTGACCGTATCCCAGAGCGCATTCAGGGACGCGTTGGCGTTGGCCGGACCACGCGTGACGATGCTTGAGTCGTTGGAAAGCACCAGGGCGGCGAGCCCGAGGCTCGCCAGGGCAAGTCCGATCGCCAGCGCCAGTCTCACGGGAGATCCGCCCCCGGGCAATCCCGATGGGCGGTTCGTCCTCGGCGAGACGGCGTTACTCAATTGCCGCTCTTGATCTGGGGCTTGTTCCCGTAGGCGTAGTCATAGGCATAGCCGTAGCCGTAGCCGTAGCCATAGGACGATTTCTTGGCGTCGAACTTGGTCAGCAGAACACCCAGGATGCGCGGCGCGCCGACGTTCAGACGGCGCAGGGCGATGCGAGCGAGGTTGCGCCCGGTTCCGCCGGCCTCGATGACAATCATGGTGCCGGCGACGACCGACGCCAGCAGAGGCGCATCGGCCAGTCCCATGATCGGCGGGCCATCGACCACCACGATGTCATAGGCGCCGCGCGCTTCACGCAAAAGCATCTCCACCCGCGAGCCGGCCAGCAGTTCGGCCGGATTGGGCGGCAGGGGGCCGCAAGGCACGAAGGACAGGCATGGCGTGTCAGTGGGCTGCACGATGCGCGAAAGCGGCATGCCGCCGGTCAGGAAGTTGCTCAGGCCGGCGCTGTTTTCCATTTGCATGGCCCGGTGCAGGGACGGATTGCGCAGGTCGCCGTCGATCAGCAGAACCCTCAGGCCCAGGCGGGCAAAGTTCTGGGCGACCGAGACGGCGCTGGTGGACTTGCCTTCAGAGGGCCTTGCGCTGGTGACCAGCAGACTGGCCGGCACGCCCTCATCCGTCGAGAACTGCAGCGCCGTTCGGACGGAGTAATAGGATTCCGAGAAGGCCGATCTGACATCCTGCATGGCCTCGCGGGGTGTAACGCCGCGATCGAGTTTCGGGATGGTGCCGAGCAGCGGCAGGCCCAGCTTCTTTTCGACGTCTTCCGGCATGCGGATCGACTCGTCCAGGTACTCAAACAGGAAGGCCAGGGCGATGCCGAGGAACAGGCCGATCAGGGCGGCGGTAATGACCGTTTTCTTCGGCTGTGGCTTGGACGGGAAGCGCGGCGGCTGGGCCTCGTCGACGATCGAGATGTTGTTGGCGGTGATGGCGCCGGCCGTGCTGACCTGCTTGTACTGATCGAGCAGGCTTTCGTACTGGGCCTTGCTGGTGTCGGCGGCCATCTGCTTGATGCCGAATTCGATACCTTGCGAATTCTGGTTCAGGAACGAACCGGTCAGGGCCTGGACCTGGGCTTCCTGCTGCTGTTCGAGCGCCAGGGCGGCCTGGTACTGGGTCTTCAGCGAGTCTTTCACCGAATTGGTTTCGACCTGGATCTGGTTGCGCAGTGCGGTGATCCGCGATTGCAGGCCAATCATCCGGTCTTCGTTGGGCAGGAAGACCTGGCGCTTTTCCTGGTATTCCTGCTCGCGCGCCGACAGTTCCTGCTTCAAGCTCTGGATGGTCAGGTTTCCCAGGACTTCGGGTAGGTCGGTGGTTGTCTGTTGAGCCTGATTGTAACGCGCTTCGGCCCGAAAGCGGGCATCCTTCGCCGCGCTCAGCGCCGCGTTGGCGGCCATCAGGCTGGTGCCCACCAGGGTCGTGCCGGTGCCGGCGCTGGATGACTTCTCGCCCACCGTAGGGGTGGTGATGTTGATGATCTTGTTCTTGGTCGCGTAGTCGGCCAGCTCGCGCTGGGTGCTCTCCAGCTTGACCTTCTCCTCGTCGATTCGCGTCTTTAGGAAGTCGCGGGCATAGCCGGACGCGTCGTACCGGCGGTCAAGATTCCACGCGATGAACGTGGTGGCCACCGCATTGGCGACCTTGGCCGAGGTCTGCGGACTGGGGCTGTCGAACGTCAGCCGGACCAGGCGCGAGCGTTGCACCGGCAGGACCGAAAGATTGTTCTGCAGGGCCGCAATGAGCTGGGTGCGGATTGTCGAGGCCGCCGGGCGCTTGCCGTCAGGGCCCGGCTGACCCAGACCAAGGCCGCGGATCAGCGCCTGGTCGTTGATCAGGTCGTTGTTGTCCACGGTCTTGACGGCCAGTTCGCGGCTCTTCAGCAGGCCGTGCTGGGTCTCGAAGAACTCATCCCCCGCGCCCACTTCACGCGGCTCATTGGTTTGCAGGTCGCCGACCTTCGGCGCCTCGCGGTCGATCTGCATGGTGACGGCCGCCGTGTAGATCGGCGTGGTCAAAAGGGTCTTGGCCACACCGGCGGCCACGGCCAGGATCATTACCGCCGCGATCACCAGCCAGTGCTTGGCCAGGATACGCAGATATTTCTGGATATCGATGCCGCCTTCCTGGTGGGGCTCATCGCCAAACCACTCATAAGCGCCATAGCCACGTCCGCGCTCTGGCGCCATGACGACGGCGCCGCGGCCGGGGCCGGCGGGAATGCGGTCCGGAGCGTTACGGTCCGCAATCTCCTCGTTGTCACCCAGCATTGTCGGATCAGTCCTCTTTCGAAAGTAAAGTCACGCGTCGTCAGCGATCAGAATAGCGTAAAAATGCCGACAAGCGGAATCGCTTGCAGAACATTCCTGAAGGTTGACTTGGTCCCGGAGGCATCGACCACGATCGTATCGCCCGCAAGTACCTCGGGATCAGCGGCTATGCCTTTGCTGATGTCCTCGAGATTGAATTTCGCGCCCATGCGCTGGCCATTGGTAGTGCGAATGACCGCCACTGATTTCATGTCGGCAATCGCGGGGTCTGCGCCTCCCGCCATGGCGATCACCTGTTGCAGAGTGGCGCGGCCACGCAAGGAAATCACGCCCTGTGCCTTCACGGCGCCTGTAACAGTGACCTGTTGACTGACCGCTTCGCGCAGCGTGACGATGACCTGCGGATTGACGAGGCAACACTGGGCAAGCTTCGTCGCAATATCGAAGGCGACTTCACTCGTTGTCTTGCCCAATACGGGCATCGAGCCGACCTGGGGCAGAACGATTTGGCCGTTTGCGCTAACCTGCAGTTCGGGGAAGCTCAGGTCAGGCATCTGGTAGACACTGACGCTGATCTTGTCGAAGGAGCCGAGGCGGTATTCTGCTGGCGCGACGCTGACGGGCCGGATGGCGGAAAGGTCCTGTCCAACGGCCTGAAAGTTTCCATTGGTGCGCGCTGCAGGTGGAGCGGGCGTCGCGCAGGCGGCGGTAAACAGGCACAGGAGCGCAGCCGCTAAGGATCTTTTGAACATGTACACCCCTGTCTTGCCAGTCATGCGCCTGCGAACAGGCGCCTAAAGAAGCCGAAACCGCTCGCCTGTCGAGTCACGCCGGCCGCGGGCGGCAGGCTTGTCGGCGAGGCGTTCTCAAGTATCCCGATAGGCCTCGTCAACACCATATCAATTGCGGCCTGCTCGCCAAGGCGTTGTGCGACCATATCACGGGCTTCCGCCATCAATGGGGAACGATTGCGAAGGTTATGTGCGTCCGTCGCCAGAATGTGGACCAGACCTTCATCGACCATGCGCTCGGCCCAGTAGCGGGGCCGGCGGCCGAACCGGCCCGTCAACGACCCGCAGGTGATCTGCATCCAGACGCCCCGGTGGGCGAGATTGCGCATGGTGTCGTAGTGGGTTTCGATCCAGGTCAACCGCTCGGGATGGGTCAGCACGGGTTGGAAACCGCCAGCCATGACGTCAAAGGCGGCCTCTTCGAGCCGGGGCGGGGCGGTATGATGCGGCGGCTCGAACAGGAAGTAGCGCGAGTCATTCAGCGCCAGCAGGCTGCCCTGTTTCAGTTTCGCCGAAAGATCCGACTGAAGATGGATGTCTGCGCCCGGCACCAGCCGCAGGGCGATTTCCGCTTCATCCAGCGCCTTCTGCAGCACCGCTATGTGCTCACGCACCCGCGGTCCGGTGTTGTCATAGACGCCCGGCATCATGTGCGGCGTGCAGGCGGTGATCCTGATCCCTTCGGCCACGGCGACGCGGGCCATCTCGAGCGAATTTTCGAGATCGACCGCGCCATCGTCGATGCCCGGGAGAATATGGCAGTGCAGGTCGATCAAGGCGCCCTCAAGGCTTTCGTTCACGGCTGCCCGGAACGGTTGGGGATTATAGGTCTGTTGTGGCGCGAGGGGGAGAGGGATGCCTGAAATTCCTGTCACCCGCATCCCCCATTTGAGAAAAAGTCGCGCCGCTTTCGCAAGTTTGTTCGGCCAGGGTGACACATCGCGTTGACGTGCGACCGCATTCGCGCCGACATACCTGCGCCATGCCCACAACGCCCAAGCCATCCAAAGGTTCATCCAGTCCCCCGGAGGGACAGGTTGGCCGCAATGCGCTTGTGGTGCTTGCGGTGGTTGTCGCAGGCGCGGCGCTGCACTGGATGGGCGATATCGTCACCCCGCTGGCCCTGGCGATCTTCCTGATGGTGATGATCGAAAGCTTCACCCGCTTTCTGCGCAACCGTTTCAAATTCCTGCCCCCCTGGGCGACCCTGGCCATGGCGCCGGCGCTGCTGGTGGCCGCCTTTCTGATCAGCGCCATCATCATCTATGAGAACGCGGCCGGTTTTGGCGACCAGCTCAAGGGCTATGCCCCGCGCCTCAACGGTCTGATCTCCAGCCTGTTCTCCATGGCAGGACGGCGGCACCCGCCAACCGTGGATCAGCTGCTGAACCAGATGCATCCGGTCCAGTATCTCGGCCTTGCGGCCGTGGGATTTCGGGGCTTTGCCGCCAGCGCGGCTTTTGTGCTGATCTACCTGGGATTTCTGATCGCGGCGCGTGTGGTCTTCCAGCGCAAATGGGTGATCCTGTTTCCCAACCACGACGAACGCCGCCACGCCATGCTGGTGTTCGAGCACATGCGGTTCGGCGTCGAGCGCTATTTGTGGACCCAGACTGTCGCCGGTCTGCTCATCGCCCTGGGCGGCTGGGCGGCTGGGCCGTCATGGCCCTGGTCGGCGCGGCCATGCCGCCGATCTTCGCTCTCGGTCAGTTCGAGAGCTACGCGCCGGCCATAGTGCTTCTGATCGCGCTCAATGCGATCCATTCGGCGGTCGGGACCCTGATCCTGCCGCGCATGCAGGGAAAGAGCCTCAACCTCGATCCCGTCGTTGTCCTGTTGTCCCTGGCCTTCTGGGGCAAGGTCTGGGGCCTGGCGGGGATGTTCCTGGCCACGCCTCTGACGGTTGCAGCCATGGTGGTGCTGGCCCAGTTCAAGGGCAGCCACTGGATTTCGGTGCTTTTATCAGGCGACGGCAATCCGCTGAACGCAACCAAAGCCCAACAAAAACAGGCAATTAAGGAAAATTAGACTCTTCGATCCAAAAAATTGTCTCGCCCCCTCTGGACAGCGGCGAATGAGTTCCCATCTGTAATTCATCCGGGAAATGTCCCCCCGCTTCCCGGACCCCTCAGGGCGGCCCCTCTCTCTTTGCAGCCGCCCAATTTGGTCCCGCCTTACCTCCCCCCAAGGTGCGGGCCCGGCGCCGCCGGACACTCCCCCGTCCGGTGGTGCCTTTATTTTGCGATCGCTTCCAGAGCCCTGCCGTACCAGTCGACCGCCTGCTCGCGCAGGTCGGGCCGGAAGACGGCGCGCGGGTCATTTGCGCCATGATCATCGAAGGCGTGGGTGGCGTCCGGCAGGATCAGCCGGTCGACGACAAGGCCTTGGTGTTCCAGATGGTCAAAGGCCGCCGGCGGGTGACGGGTCCCCACGACCTGGTCCTTGCCGCTCAGCAGGGCGAAGACCGGCAGATCGTGGTCCGGCCATCCGCGCCGGCGCGTCAGGGACGGAAAGCTGGCGTAAGGATAGATCAGGATCGCTCCGGCCAGTCCGTCCAGCGGCCGGGGCGGCAGGTCCGTCAGGCCGGTGTAGGCGGCCGCGTCGGTGCCCATGGCCAGGGCGTCCATGATCGTCCAGCCGCCGTGGCTCCAGCCGCAGGCCACGATGTGGCGGTGGTCCACCCAGCTCTGGTGACGCGCCCAGTCATAAAGCGCGAACAGGTCGGCGGCCCGTTCGGCGCCATGCAGCGCCAGCCCTGTGCAGACCGTCAGGCTGGCCGTGACCCGGCTCAGGCCGCGGGGCTTGAAGGAATCGATGGTCATGACCGCATAACCGGCCTGGACTGCCCGTTCGGCATAGACCGCCTGCAATGGACGAAGGCCGCCACAACCGTGCATCTGCAGAACCAGCGGCCAGGGCCCGTCCCCTTCCGGCCGGCGAATGGTCGCGGCCGGCAACAGCCGTTCAGCCCACTGGCCTCGCGAGACGCGCGGCTTGATCCAGGGCGTCACAATCCTCAATGGCGGAACACGCGCACGCCGGTGAAGGCCATGGCGATGCCGGCCGCATCGGCGGCGGCGATAACTTCGTCGTCGCGGATTGAGCCGCCGGGCTGAATCACTGCCGTTGCTCCGGCTTCCGCCGCCTGGATCAGGCCGTCGACGAAGGGAAAGAAGGCCTCCGACGCACAGGCGCAGCCGGTCAGGTCCAGTTCAAAGTCTTTGGCGCGCAGGGCCGCAATCCGGGCCGAATCCTTGCGGTTCATCTGTCCCGCGCCGACGCCCAGGGTCTGGCCCGCCTTCGCATAGACGATGGCGTTGGACTTGACGTGTTTGGCGATGGTGAAGGCGAACAGCATATCGCGCACTTCTTCATCGGTGGGCGCCCGTTTGGTGACGATTTTCAGATCGGCGGCAGTCAGGCGCGCATCGTCCCGGCTCTGCACCAGAAACCCGCCGGAGACCGACTTGAACGTCCAGCCCGGCGCCATCGGATCAGGCAAGCCGTCGGTAAGCAGCAGGCGCACATTTTTCTTGGCCGCGAACTGGGCGATGGCGTCATCGTCGGCGCCGGGGGCGATCACCACCTCGGTAAAGACCTTGAGGATTTCGCCTGCCGTCGCGGCATCCAGCCGCCGGTTGACCGCCACGATACCGCCAAACGCCGAGGTTGGATCACAGGCCAGGGCCCGCGCGTAGGCGGTCTTCAGATCGCCGGCGAGGGCGACGCCGCAAGGATTGGCGTGCTTGATGATGGCGCAGGCCGGACCGGCCGCCGGATCGAACTCGGCGATCAGCTCAAAGGCTGCGTCGGTGTCGTTGATGTTGTTGTAGGACAATTCCTTGCCCTGCACCTGGTGGGCGGTGGCTACGCCGGTGCGCGGGTTTTCAAAGCGGTAGAACGCCGCCTTCTGGTGCGGGTTCTCGCCATAGCGCATGGTTTGGACCAGCGATCCGGCGATAGCCTTGCGGTCCGGGAAATCCTCGCCCAGGGTCTGGGCGAACCAGCCTGAAATCGCTGCGTCATAGGACGCCGTGCGAGCATAGGCCCGGGCGGCCAGGTCCTTGCGCAGGGAAAGATCGGTGCAACCGTCGACCTGGGCGGCGGCCAGCACCCGTTCGATGTCTTCAGGTCCCGTGCAAACACAGACATAGGCGTGGTTCTTGGCCGCCGAGCGGATCATGGCCGGTCCGCCGATGTCGATGTTCTCGACGCATTCATCGAAGCCCGCGCCCTTGGCGACCGTCGCCTCGAACGGATAGAGATTGACGTAAACCAGATCGATCCCGCCGATGCCGTGTTCGGCCATCGCCGCCGCGTGATCGGGCGCGTCCCGATAGCCCAGGATGCCGCCGTGCACGGTGGGGTGCAGGGTCTTGACCCGTCCGTCCATCATCTCGGGAAAGCCCGTCAGGTCAGAGACATCCTTCACCGGCAGGCCGGCGTCGGCGATGGCCTTGCGGGTGCCGCCTGTCGAGACCAGCTCCACGCCCAGACCCACCAGGGTGCGGGCCGCCTCGATCAGGCCGGTCTTGTCCGAGACCGAGATCAGCGCGCGCTTCAGGGCAACGCGGTTCGGGGCGGCGGGGAACTGGGGCGCGGCGGGCATGGCGGTCTCCTGACAGGTTCGGGAAAATCGCCCAGGCGCGCGGCAAATCGGGCCCGCGCTCCCCGGTGGTTCGCCACCTCAGCGCCAGTTACGCGGACGGGCCGTGAATACGGCGCGGGCCAAGAGCGAGTCAACGGCAAGACCGGCGCCCGGCGATCAGCCCTGGACCGGCCCAGACGGTGGGGCGTTGGCGGGCAAGGGTTTGCGGGCCTTCAAGCCCGAGCGGACCAGCAAGGCTCCGGCCAGGACCAGGGGCGCAATGTAATAGATCAGCCGGAAGCCTACGAAGGCCGCAGCCAGGGTCGGCCGAGACAGATTCGGCAACAGGGTCAGGACAACGCCCTCGAACACCCCGGCGCCGCCCGGCACGTGTGAAATGACACCCACGATCGCGCCGACCACATAGGTATTGGCAAAGGCCGCAGCGCCCACAAAGCCGGTGGGCAGCAGCACCCAGATGACCATTGCCGTGACGGCGTTGTCGACCAGCCCCAGTGCAATCTGGGCCAGGGCATAGCCGGGCGGCGGCAGGGAATAGAGCCGGCCCAGCAGCGTAACCTGTCCCCGCAGCCACAGGCAGGCGGCGATATAGACGACCGGCGTCGCCAGCAGCAGCATCGCCAGCCAGCGGATCAGTCCGGGGCTGAGATCAGCGCCGAATGAGCCGATGCTGGGTGAGACCAGAAGGGACAATCCCGCCAGGGTAACGATGCCCAGACCGAACGATACGCCGGCGAACAGACTGGTCTGGGCGATCTGCATCAGCGATGCGCCATGTGGATTGTACAGCCGCGCGCGAACCGCGCTGCCGGTCAGCAGGGAAAAGCCGACCGCATGGGCGAAGGCGTTGGCGCAGAACGCGCCAAGCAGAACCACGCGCAGCGGGACCTTTGCCCCGGCCCACAACAGTCCCATCCAGTCCATGGCCGCGAGCAGTCCGAAACTGAAAATCGTCAGGGCGCTCGCCGCCGCGATGCGCCATGCCCCCCAGGCCTGGATTTCGGCCATCACCACAGCCGGGCTCAGGTTGCGGAATTCGCGCCACAGCACCCACCCGGCCAGACCCAGCAAGACTATGGGCAGCAGGCGCGACGTCCATCGCCTCGCTGTCTCGATCATCACCTAGTCGCCCCGCGTCATGGCGGCCAGTTTCCAGCGGATCTTGCCGCCTTCGCCGCACGGGATGTGGCTGCGCAGCACGACCTGGGTCGAGCGTTTCGGCTGGCCGTTCTCATAGTGCACCGAGTGCTCGATGGAGACGTCCTGGGCGTCGTTCCTCAGCCACCAGCCGGACGTCGTCGGTCCCTGCAGCAGCACGCTCTTGCGGTCCCGCGCCAGGGACGCCTTAACGCTGGGGTGCAGGTGGAAGCGCACCGCCACCGGGGCCATGCGCGTCGAGGCTGACGGAACCGGCGGGACAAGGCGGTCTTCGCCGCGCAATTCGTCCGAGCCGCGATCCAGATATAACAGCCGCTCGTGCCGCACGCCCCAGGCCGCTTCCCAGCCGTCGTGGGCGAGCTCCAGCCAGGCGCCTTGCGGGTTTTCCTGACGTCGCGCCGTCACCCGGGTCGGGCCGCCCTTCAGGCGGGCGCCGAACTGCTTGCCGATCTTGCCCCGCGCCAGCACGCCGCACGAGCCTTCGCCGACGCTCAAGGTCGAGCCGGCGCTGGTCAGGCGCATGGCCTCCGGACCATTGCCCCCCGGCGACCAGCCGCAGTTGGTGATCAGACGGTCGCGGCCGCAGAACACCTCGATCGCCGCCGGCTGGGCGCAGGCCGCTTCGCTCCAGGCGCCGGCCGCAGGGGCCGCGGCGTCAACCATGACGGTCAGCATGGCGCCGGTCAGTTTTTCGTACCCCGCATGAGGCAGCGAGATCTGCTGGCTGATGCTCACCAGATCACTGGCCTCGCGCGCAGCGGCCACGTGCGCCGGATCGCCCGCCTCGCCGCCCTGGAAACAGGCCAGCCGCCCGTCCGGCAGGCCCAGCACCCGCAGACTGGCGCCTAGCCGGTCCAGCGCCCGGCTCATCTCTTCGGGCGCAGGCCGGCCGCGCTTGGACAGTCCGTCTTCCAGCGTCAGCAGATCAAGCAACAGAGACAGGCCCGCCTCGGGTGATCGCGTCGCGTGGCCGCCGTCGGCCAGCACCGTGTGGGGCAGGGCCGCGTTCAGCCGGGCAAGGCTCGCATCCATCAGCCTGTCGCCGGCCTGTCCGGCCAGGGCCGTGCCGGCGCAGGCCGCCGCACAGGCGTGTTCGGCCGCATGGGCCGGGCCGTCGGCGATAGTCAACAGGTGCCGGGCCTGCCGCGCCACGACGTCCAGCAGGCGGGCTTTCTCCAGGTCCGAGGCGTGAGCAGCCAGGGTGCGCAGGGCGCAGGCCAGGTTGATCACCCGCCGCTCCAGGAGGGGAGCGTTCCACGAAAAGCTGTTCCAGCCGCCGAACACGCGCGCCCAGCTCAGCACATGGCGCAGCGCCTCGCGCTCGCCGGTCTCGCCGGTGGCCATCAGGTCGCCCAGCCAGTTCATGCGGTGCAGGGCCTCGGCGAACGGGCGGCTGGGATTGGGCTGATCGAACGGCTCGCCGCCTGCGCCCACCGGCAGCGTATTGTCGGCCAGGGAAAACACCCCGCCGGCGATGGCCTGTCCGCGTTTCAGGTCGGCGGGTCGGGGATTGCGCGGCGCGGCGGCGACATCGTCCGGCTTTTTGCCGCGCAACATGAACAGGTGAAACGGCGAGCCGAACCATTCGGCCTGGCCATAGCGGTGCAGAACCCGGCCCAGATCTTCAAGTCGCGTGCGAAAGGCTTCGGCCGCGGCGCGCGAGTTTTCGGGCGGTCCCGCCTTGGGCGCCTGCATCACGCGCCTCGCAGGGCGCGGATATTCTGAGCGTAAGCGGCCTCTCCGCCGCGGAAAACCGCCGTGCCGGCGACCAGGGCGGTCGCGCCTGCCGAGATGCAGGACGCTGAATTGCCGGGCGTCACCCCGCCGTCGACTTCCAGAACGATGTCACGTCCGCTGGCGTCGATGCGCTTGCGCAAAGCCTCGATCTTCTTCAGCTGCGAGGTGATGAAGCTTTGGCCGCCAAAGCCCGGATTGACCGACATCACCAGGATCAGGTCGATGTCGTCGATGACGTGATCAACCAAATCAACAGGCGTGGCGGGGTTCAGAACCACGCCCGGTTTGCAGCCCAGCTCGCGGATCCGCGAGAGCGTGCGATGCAGGTGCGGCCCGGCCTCGGGGTGAACGCTGATCCAGTTGGCCCCGGCGGCGGCGAAGGCCTCCAGATGCAGGTCGACCGGCGAGATCATCAGGTGCACGTCGAAGGGCAGGGTGGTGTGCGGCCTCAGGGCTTTGACCACATCGGGCCCGATGGTGATGTTCGGCACAAAGTGGCCGTCCATGACGTCGATATGCACCCAGTCGGCCCCGGCCTTCTGGAGCGCGCGCACTTCCTCGCCAAGCCGGGAAAAGTCCGACGCCAGGATCGACGGGGCGATGATCGTGGGCTTGCTCATCCGTCCATGGCTTACCCGTTCGACTCGGGGGCGCGCAAGCGTCAGGGGCAAATTCAATCCAGTCGAGCTCGCCCGTATGACCAAACCCTGCTTGCCGCCGGCGCCTTGCCGGGGTCAGGCTTTTCCGGCCATGCCCCTGCCATTTCCCATCCGACTCGCGCTGACAGCGCGGCACGCAAATCTGACCCGGGCGTCATGGGGCCTGACTCGTGCTGACGGCGAACTGACAGATGCTGTCAGGGCCTGTCTTGAATCTGACGTTGTCCGATTTCGCGAAAATTCTCTATTATCAATTAAAACAAAAGATTACGCATATTCCGGCGCAACAGGCCTGCGCTCAAACGCGAAAAAAGCTGTTATTGCTGTCAAATCGCCGGACAGGGGCCGGCGGCCAGATCAACCCTGGCTACGCTTGAAACGTACGACAAAAAATCCATCCATGCCGCCCTCCATGTGGTGGGGCAGGATTCGCAAGGATCCGTCGGGGCGCACACTGGCCGCCGGCGCGCCGCCTTCGCTGGGGGATACAGGCTCAAGCTGGAAGTCCGGATGGTATTTCAGGAAGTTTTCGACATGGGCCTCGCCCTCTTCAGGCTCCAGCGAACAGACGCAATAGACCAGCCTGCCGCCGGGTGCGGCCCGGCGGGCGGCGGCGTGCAGCATGCGGGCCTGGACCATGGCCAGCTTGGCGATCTCGGGCGGGCGGACCAGCCACAGAACCTCGGGCTGGCGGCGGAAGGTGCCGGTCGCCGAACAGGGCGCGTCCAGCAGCAAGGCGTCGAACGTGCGCTCATCGGCCCAGGTCTCGGCGGGCTCGGCGATGACCTCGGCGTGCAGTTGCGTCCGCGCCAGGTTCTCCCTCAGCCGGCGCAGGCGCGACGCCGAGCGGTCAAGGGCGGTCACCGTTCCGCCCATGGCGGCCAGTTGCAGGGTCTTGCCGCCGGGCGCGGCGCACAGATCGAGCGCCGTCTGGCCGGGCTTGATGTTCAACAGCCGCGCGGGGATGGCGGCGGCGGCGTCCTGCACCCACCACTGGCCCTCGGGATAGCCGGGCCAAAGCGTTATGTCGCCGCGCAGCTGGCTGCGCAGGGTTCCGCCCGGCAGGGCGCCCGCCTCCAGCGTCTGCGCCAGGGCGGCGGCATCAGCGGAGTCTTTCAGGCTGAGATCGGTCAGGGCCTCATCGGCGATGGCGCCGGCGATCGCGGCGGCGTCGGCCGCGCCAAAGGCCGCGCGCCAGCGGGCCAGCAACCAGTCGGGGGCCAGGTCCTCGTCGCGCAGCACCGGGGGCTCGCGCAGCAGGCCGCGCAGCACGGCGTTGATCAGACCCTTGAAGGGCCGGGTGGGTTGTTCGGCCTGAGCCAGATCGAGGGTGGTGGCGACGGCGGCGTGGTCGGCGACGTCCGTGAACAGGGCCTGGGCCAGACCAATCCGCATCAGGGCCATGACGGGCGCCGGCGGCGGCGAGGCCAGCCGCGAGGCCAGGACCCGCTCGATCTGCCCCCAATGGCGCAAGGTGGTCATGGCCAGATTGCGGGCAAAGGCGCGGTCACGCCCCTCAAGGCCGGCAAGGGCGCCGCCCATGGTCTCATCCAGTCCCCCGCGGCGGGCCATTGCGCCCTCGATCAGGGTCAGGGCGCCGCGCCGGGCGGCCAGGCCATCGTCGGAAGCTGCGGTCATGACATGGCCGTGCCTGTCCCGTCCGGCAAAGGCAAGACCCAAGGATGGGTGAGCCGATGGCTGGACACACCTCCGCCGCGACATATGGTGGCGCCTGCGCCGAGGTATTGCATTGGTTAGATCCGCCCTTTCAAGACGCGCCATCTTCGCGCCCCTGGCTCTGCTGGGGTTGCTCGCGGTCAGTACCGGCTCGCTGGCCCTCTATCAGATCACCGCCTCACGGCAGAGCCGGGAGTGGATTGTTCACAGCTATCGGGTGATCGAAGCCGTCCACACCATGTTCTCGCGGGTTAAGGACGTCGAATCCGGAACCCGTGGCTTTATGGTCAACGGGAACACCTCGCCGCTGGACGACTATGACGACGGACTGGCGGCCTTTCCCGCCGCCGCCGACCAGCTGCAGGCGCTGGTGCGGGACAATCCCGCCCAGGCCCAAAGGGTGCGGCAGCTTCGCCAAGAGCTCGAACTGCGCATCAGTCTGGCCCGTGAGCGGGTCGAGCTGGGACGGGCGGGCAAGCTTGAGAAAGCGCGAACCACCAACTCCGGCACGGGCAAGGCCGCCATGGACCAGGCGCGCGACATCATGGCCCGCGTCATCGCCAGCGAACAGCAATTGCTGGCCGACCGAACAAAGCGATCGGACAGCATTGAGACCACCGGCGTGCTTCTCGCCCTGATCGCCGGCGCCTTGGCGATCATTGGCCTAGTCTACCTGTTCATAACCATGGTTCGCGTCAATCGCGGCCTCGGCAACGAGATCGTGGCGCGCGAAGCTGCGGAAAAGGCTCGCGTGGCGGCCGATCAACTTTCCAGCGCCGTCTTCAAAAATGCCGGGGATTACCTGTTCGTCGTCGCCGCTGACGAAGGTGGCGACTTTTCCCTCGTGGACGGCAATCGGGCTTTTGCCGAAGCCACAGGATTTCCCATCGAGAGGTTGCGGGGACGCAAGGTTAGCGAACTTCAGCCCGGTCCGCTGGGAGACTTGCTGACGACGCGTTACGCCGCCGTTGTGGCGTCAGGAAAACCGACTCAGACCCGCACTGAAATGTCGCCGCCCGGCGGAACGAGGGTCTGGGAATCGACCATGGTGCCTATCGCCGGCGCATCCGGGCGCATTGACCGGATCGTCGAGGTGGCCCGCGATGTCACTGAACGCGAGCGCATGGAAGCCCAGCGCATCAGCGCTCAGAAAATGGAGGCCGTCAGCCACCTGACCGGCGGCGTGGCTCACGACTTCAACAACCTGCTGCAGGTCATCCATGGCAATCTCGAGCTTCTCGAACCCTTGCTCCGGCACAGCGACGCCGGATCCCAGCGGCTCAAGAATGCCTTGCGGGGCGCCGAGCGCGCCGCCTCCCTGACCCGGCAGTTGCTGGCCTTCGCGCGCCGCCAGCCGCTGGAGCCACGCGTCGTCAGCCTTGGAAGGCTGGTCGGTGAAATGGGCGAAATGCTGGCCCGCACCCTGGGGGAAGGGATCGCGGTTGAAACCGTGGTCGCCGGCGGGCTGTGGAACACCCTGGTTGATCCGGCCCAGGTGGAGAGCGCCATCCTCAATCTGGCGATCAATGCCCGTGACGCCATGAATTCCGAGGGCAAGCTGACGATCGAGCTGGCCAATGCCACCATCGATGAGGCCTACACGGACCGCGTAGGTGTCGAAGCCGAGCCAGGGCAATACGTCCTGCTGGCCATTTCCGACACGGGCCACGGCATGTCGCCCGAGGTCATGGCGCGCGTGTTTGAACCCTTCTTCACCACCAAGGCCGCCGACAAGGGCACCGGACTTGGCCTGTCGATGGTCTATGGCTTCGTCAAACAGTCCAGGGGCCACATCCAGATCTACAGCGAGCAGGGCGAAGGCACGACGGTCAAGCTCTACCTGCCGCGCTCCCGCAAGGCCGAGGATGTCCAGGCCGCCGCGCCCATAGTTCATCTGGGCCAGAACGAGATCATTCTGGTGGTCGAGGATGAGGACCTTGTGAGATCCGCGGCCGTGGGGGCCCTGCGCGATCTGGGCTATGTCTGCCTGCATGCCAGCGACGCGGCCGAAGCCCTGAAAATTCTGGAATCCGGCGCCCACATCGACCTGTTGTTCACCGACGTGATCATGCCCGGCGATATCAAGGCCAGGGACCTGGCGGCGCGCGCCCAGGTGCTGATCCCGGGCCTGCCGGTTCTGTTCACCTCAGGTTACACCGAAAACGCCATCGTCCATCATGGCCGGCTGGATGAAGGTGTCAGCCTGATCTCCAAGCCCTACAACAGGGATTCCCTGGCCCGCCGGATCCGGACGATGCTGGAAGGCGCCCGGCCCACCGTCCTCGTCGTCGAGGACGAACCGCTGGTGCGCATGGCCGCGGTCGACATGATCCGCGACCTGGGTCTTGCGGTCATTGAGGCGGCCGACGCCGAGCAGGCCCTGGGCATTCTCGAAAGCGCCGCCAGGATCGACATCCTGTTTACGGACGTCGGGCTGCCCCTGATGCGGGGGCCTGAGCTTGCGGCCCGGGCAAAGGCCATGCGGCCCGGCATCAAGGTGGTCTTTGCCTCCGGCTACGGCGAGGGCGGGCGAGGGGCGCCCGCCGGCGCCGAGAACCTGTCCAAACCCTATGACCAGGGCGATCTGGCCCGGGTCCTGAGGGTCGCTAGTTGAGCTTCAGCCGGACAAAGGCCATTCCCGACAGGGGGGATCCATAGAGCCCTTTCAGGCCCGCGGGGATGTCGTAGGCGCTGACCAGGCCGCCCAGGCCGATCTTGGTCCGCGGCGAGACGGCAAAGTCCCTGACCGCGCCCACCGAAGCCTTGCCGACCCGATAGACCGCGCCCGACGGCGTCAGTTCGTTTTCCTCGACCCGTTCGGCCCGTCCAAACACGGTCCAGTCGGCGTCGGGCCAGTAGGAGGCCTCAAGGACCAGGGCGTCGGTTCGTGGCCCGGTGGTGTTCTTCTTGGTCCCCCAGGCCAGGGTCGCAGCGCCCCAGTCGGCGGCGTAGATCACACTGGCGCTGGCCCGGGTCTGATCCTGCAGCGGCTCCAGTTGCTCAGGGCTGGTCAGGTTCGCATAGCTGACCTGTGCGGCCCAGCGAGGCGAGGGGTTGAACGAGATGCGGCCGGACCAGGAATCCAGCGTCGGCGTCTCGATATTGTACCGGTTCTGGTCAGGCTCGCGCCCCCGGAACGACGAGGCCTCAACCTTCCAGCCGGCTTGAGAATAGCCGGCGGTCAGAACGCCAAAGGTGACGTGGGTGGAGTCCAGCCAGTGGTGGCTGATCGGCGCCTCGGGATCATCCATCGCCGCCTGCCGGTGCATGAACGCCGGCGGACCGAAGGCCGGCTCGCCAGGCAGACCGGCATAGACAAACACCGCGCTGTCGGCTCCGACCTTGCGGCTGTAACTGGCCGACAGTTCCATGAACAGGTCATGGGGATGCTGGCGGTCGACAAGGTGGGTCACGCCGTCAGCCGTCTCGCCCGACTGGAACAGCAGCGGGTATCCACGCTTGCCGATCAGGGGGTCGGGGCTGAGCATGGCGTGAAACCCCAGAACGCCGCCCCCGAACGGGCCCTGAGCCATGCCCATGACCATGCCGGCGACAAAGGTCTTCTGGTCGCCGCGCGGCCCGCCCTGGGAGTCATAGATCAGGTTGAAATCGGCATGACTCATGGTCATCCAGTCGCCGTGCATCTTGTGCTCGCCCATCGGCGCGGAAGCGTCCGGTTGCCAGCTTGTGCCGCTGGCCTCCCGGTTCATGGGATAGGGTCCGAGAGCCGATGTCATGGACTTGCCCATGTCCATCTGGCTGTGATCCATGCTTGGCATGGAAGCGTCCTGGGCGATTGCGTTCGAGGCCCACACAGCGGCCAACGCGGCGCAGACCGACGCGGTGGCAAGGTAATTGGTTTTCATGGTGATTTCTCTGGATCGATCAATTTGAATGTGCCGCCGGGGATCGGCTGGCGCGGATCGTTCAGAGGCCCGGTCTGGGCGGGGTGGGATCGGGGGCGAATGAGAGTCCGGCCCGCAGAGGCCAAACCACAGGCCATAGTTCGAAGGGCTGCGAAACAGGATCAACGGCGATGGAAACAGATGCTGCTTCACCAGGCGTGGGCGCGCATCCGATGCAGGACTTGCATTGGTGGGCCGGACTCTTGGTCGGGGCGTGACGCTCGACATCCGACACATGCATTGGACAGGGCGCGATGCGGGTTTCAGAAGCCTGAGCGCCCATCACGGGCCCGACAAGAAACGTCAGGGCAAAGACGAAAGCCAAAAGGGAATGAATAATCCGCATTGAACGAAAGCCTACGCCCCGGCTGTCTACAGCGCCAGCCCTGGCCAGTCAGGCGTTCCCTGGTCGCCACCGTTGAGCGCCTTTTGCATAAAAACAACGTCCAAAAACCGGTTCTGCTTGAAGCCGAGTCCAGGTGCAGTTCCGATCATTTCAAAGCCCAGAGAGCGATGGACGCCGATGGACCCAGTGTTGGTAGAGTCGCCGATGACCGCCAGGATTTGCCGCAAGCCCATGGCCCCGCACAGGGTCAAAACCTCCCGCAACGCCGCCTTGCCAACCCCGCGGTTCTGAGCGTCGGGCGCCACATAAACTGAATCTTCCGCAGTGTAGCGATAGGCGGAGCGAAGCCGGAACGGAGAGGCATAGGCGTATCCGAGCAGGCGCTGCTGTTCCTCGACGATGATCCAGGGCAAGCCATGACGAGCGACGTCTGCCATGCGCTGGCTCATTTGCTCAACAGTTGGCGCGGTCTCTTCGAAAGTGCCCGTCCCGTATGCGACGTGGTGGGCATAGATCGCCTGAACTGCTGCGGCGTCGTCTGATGTTGCGGCGCGAATGATCATTCCGACCTCTCCCAGCCCCGGTCGACCGACCAGATCGCGAAAGCGTAATCGAGCGCGATTTCCTTGAGGAAATCAAATCTTCCCGATGCGCCGCCATGGCCCGCGTCCATGTTGATCTTGAGCAAAATCGGCGCCTCGCCGGTGGTGTTCTCGCGCAGCCGGGCGATCCACTTCTCGGGCTCCCAATAAGTTACCCGCGGATCGGACAGGCCGCCCGTAGCCAGAACCGCCGGATAAGGCCTGGCCGCGATATTGTCGTAGGGGCTGTAGGCGGCGATGTAATCGTACGCCGCCGGATCCTCCAGCGGATTGCCCCACTCGGGCCACTCGGGCGGGGTCAGGGGCAAGGTGACGTCGCTCATGGTGTTGAGCACGTCAACGAAAGGAACCGCGCCGATAATGCCGGCCCACAGATCCGTCCGCATGTTGGCGATGGCGCCCATTAGCATGCCGCCGGCCGATCCGCCATACGCAACAGTGCGGGCCGGCGCGCCGTACCCGCCCGCATGCAAATGTTCGGCGCAGGCGATGAAGTCTGTGAATGTATTGGTCTTCTTGAACTTGCGACCGTCCAAGAACCAGCCCCAGCCCTTTTCGGATCCGCCACGGACATGAGCGGTCGCCCAGATCCATCCGCGATCAACCAGGCTGAGCGTGCGGATTGAAAAGGTCGGCTCCATCGGCATGCCGTATGAGCCGTAGCCGTAAAGCATCAACGGCGCCGAGCTGTTGAGCGGAGTTCCCGCCTTCATCAGCACAGTAATGGGAACCTGTGCGCCGTCGGCTGCGGTGGCGAACAACCGGCGGGTGACATAGCGGGCCGGATCATGTCCCGACGGAATTTCTTGGGTCTTGCGCAGGGTTTGCGTCCGGCTGGTCATATCGTAGTCGAACCACTGCTTGGGCGTAGTGGGACTCTCATAGACAAAGCGGATGACGGGCGGATCGAATTCGTAGCCGCCCGAGAGTGACAGGGCGAAGGCCTCCTCGTCGAAGGCCACCTCATGCTCGCGCCCGTCCCGTCCGGTGATGAGCAGACGATTGGCGGCGTTCTCGCGCACCAGCTGGATGAGATAATCGCGGCGCACGGTCATGGCGACGACGAACCGGCCAGGTGTGTGGACCGCCCAGTCACGCCAGTTGCCGCGCGACGGGTCGTTTTCCGGCGCTTCCATGATCTTAAAGTCGATGGCGCCGTCGGCATTGGTGCGGATCACGAACCGATCGCCCCAATGTTCCAGCCCGTACTGCACACCATCCTGGCGTGGCGCCACGACGAGTGGCCGCGCCGTCGGATCGGCCGCCGGGATAATCGAAGCTTCGCTGGTTTCGTGGTTTCCAGCCCCAATAACGATGAAGGCGCGAGACTGGGTCACAGAAACCGACAGGAAAAACCCTTCGTCGGGTTCATCGTAGACCAGGACATCATCGGTAGCCCCGCCTCGCGCCGGGCGGCGATAGATCTTGTCCGAGCGCCCGTTTTCGTCCCGATGCGTCCAGAACAACCAGGCTGAGTCCGGCGACCAGCAGAAATCACCGGTGCTGCTCTGCACAGGGCCAGGCAGAAGCTGGTCCGTCTCGAGGTCTTTCACATAGATTGAATAAGCCTCCGATCCCTGTTCATCGGCGGCGTAGGCGTAGAGTTTGTGGTCGGGACTGTGGTCCGCCGCGCCGACGAGGAAATAGGCCTTGCCGTGCGCCAGGGCGTCGGCGTCCAGCAGAACGGACTCGCCGGCGCCCGTGCGCGGCTTTCGACAGTGCTTGGGATGCTGGGTGCCGGTTTCGTACCGGCTGTAATATTCCCAGGCGCCGTCTGCGGCTGGAACCGAAGAGTCGTCCTGCTTTATCCGGCCTTTCATTTCAGCAAAGATCGCCGCTTGCAGTGGATCAGTCGAGGCCAGCATTGCACGGGTGTAGGCGTTCTCCTCAGTCAGGTGCGCCTTGACGTCGGCCTTGATAAGGCCTGGATCACGCAGGACCTTTTGCCAGTTATCATCCTTCATCCACGCGTAGTCGTCGCCGCGCGTGCGGCCCAGCTGTGTGATGGTAAGGGGGATTTTCTTCGGAACGGGCGCGTGTGGTCGAGACATTTGCGAAAACAACCTGTGACGGTAGGCCGCGCCTTGAAGCAGCTAATTCTTTGGAGTCAAATAGCTTATATAAGAAATCGGGCGGTCATCGAGAGTAAAGCTTAGCAATGGCGATTGATCTTGCAGTGGAGTTGATCCAGGCAACGGTTCAGCTGGAAGCGCCTTACGGCGACGGTGCGCGCAATGTGGGCACGGGGTTCCTCGTCGAGGCCCCGGGGCCGGACGGGCGGCCGCGTGTCGTGCTGGTGACCGCCGAGCACGTTCTGATGCTGATGCCGGGCCAGATCATGACCATCGGCTATCGCGCTGTAAACATCGATGGCGCGTGGAAGTTTCAGCCGCAGAGTGTTGAGATTCGAAATGGCGCCACTGCGCTGTGGGTCACGGCGGCCAGGCCGCGATGTGGCCGCAATCGAAGTCACCGCCAATGCCACGGTGAGCAGTGATGCTGTGCCCGTCAGCTGGCTGATGCAGCGGCGTTCCAGGCCAACGACATTGGTCCAGGTCAGGAGATGCTGGCCCTGGGCTATCCGTGGGGCATGTCCGCGAATACGGCCGGCTTTCCGATTTTGAGGGCGGGCAAGGTTGCGTCCTATCCCATCGCGCCGACGCGTGAATTTCCCACCTTCCTGCTCGATTTTTCCGTGTTCCCGGGCAATTCCGGCGGCCCGGTGTTCGTCAAGAAGGGCGAGGGTGATGCGGCGCACCTGTTGATCACCGGCGTGATGACCCAGCAACTGGAAATGAACGACAGATCCCTCGAAATCGGAGTCGTTACCCAGGCTGAGTACATCCGCCAGGCCATAACTCAACTTGACCGGCCTTCGCAGGTTCGCCATCTGGCCCGAAACGTCGATACGCCCATGCGAGACTTTGCGCCGCGGCCGGAGGCCTTTTCAGCCTCGTCGGCCGCGGCGCAGGTTTCGAACTAGATCAGGCGCCAAAGACCAGGCTCAGGGTCTCGGCTATGCAGGCTGGCTTGTCCGAGCCTTCAAGTTCGATGGTGATTTCGCTGCGCAGTTGAAAGCCGCCAGACTTGGGCTCGGCCGCCAACAGTTTCTGGCGCACGCGAACGCGCTTTCCGACGTGCACCATGGTGATGAAGCGAACCTTGTCGCTGCCATAGTTGATGCCGTGGGTCACCCCGTTCACCTTGAGAAGGCCGCCGGCCAGATACGGGATCAGCGACAGGGTCAGATAGCCGTGAGCGATGGTGCCGCCCAGGAAGGGCGTGGCTTTGGCCCGCTCAACATCGACGTGAATCCACTGATGATCGCCCGTCGCGTCAGCGAACATGTTGACGCGGTCTTGGTCGATTAGCAGCCAGTCCGAAACGCCGATTTCCTTGCCGGCCAGGCTCGGCAGGTCTTTGAAATTCACTTCCATGGATAGTTCCCTTTTTCGTTTGGCGGCTTCTAGCATCAATAGACGCCCGGTTAACCCAAAGCCCACCATAATTTGCGGGTTATGAGCAAGCCCGCCCTCGAGCTGACCGAGCCGGTCGCCGCGCCGCCGTCGCGCGCGCGCCAGGCCCTGCTCCGACGTCTGGCGGATGTTGTTTGCCTGCCGTCCAGCCGGGTCAATGCCTTTGAGCGGGCCATGACCGCCGACCTGCTGGTTGACATGTTGCGCGAGGCGGCGCCCGAAGAGCGGGCCAGGGTGGCCAAGCGGGTTGCGCCGCTGGGTGAAATTCCAACGATGCTCTGCCGGCTGTTGCTCCGCGACATCATCGATGTTTCCCGCGCGCTCCTTGAGGACTGCCACAGTTTGAGCGACAGCGATCTGATCGATTGCGTCCGCTACGCCACGGTTGAGCATCGCCGCCTGATTGCCCGGCGGCGCGATCTGCATGAGACGGTCACCGAGGTCCTGGCTGAAGGGCGCGAGCCCATCGTCGTCGAGACCCTGCTCAAGAATGACCTGGCCAGTCTCTCTGCGACGGCGATCGAGACGATCGTGGCGGCGACGCGCGAAAATCCAAAGTTCGTGACTGGGCTTTTGCGCAGGCGAGAGCTGCGGCCCAGTCACGCCTACGCGATGTTCTGGTGGGCGGACGCTGAGGCCCGCCGCACCATCCTTCAGCGGTTCGCAGTCTCGCGCGAGGTGCTTCAAGACGCTGCAAGCGATGTTTTTTCCCTCGCGATGGAGGAAGGTTGGCAGGATCCGATGAGCCGCAAGGCGCTGCAGTTCATTGAGCGCAGGCAGCGTAACCGTGCGGCGCTCGACCGCAGCCGGTTCGATTCCCTGGAGTCGGCCGTCGAGGAGGCTAGCCTTGGACTGACGCGGGATCTGGCCGAGGAGATCGCCTACCTTTCGGGTATCAAGCCGATGACGGGGGCCAAGATTTTCACCGATCCGGGCGGCGAGGGCCTGGCGATCCTCTGCAAGGCCACGGGCCTGCACCGGAGTTATATCGCTCATCTGTGGAGGGGCTTGCGACGACCTGAAACTGACGAGGCTGGCGATGTGGCACCGGCTCTCGAGCGGGTGACGACTATCTACAATATCATTGCGGTGGACCGGGCTCAGACCGTTTTGAGGTACTGGAACTGGTCGTTATCGTCGGCCCTGACGCCGGCATTGATCAAGGCTATCCGTGAGGGTGATGAGAAAGTGCTCGACGAGTTCTCGGTGCCCGAGCGCACAGCAATTCTGACTCTCTCCAAGGATTTCGCCCATTAAATTACCCATTCCGGGCCGATGACAGTCTCGCCGACATGTTGTCTCAATGTCATCGCCGCGCGGAGCCGCCTTGCTGTATTATCCAGACAGGCAAAACGGCAGGCGGACCATGCCGAAAAGCTCAACCACTATCCGAGACATGTCTTATTGGCTGTTCATGTGGTTTCTATTGTAAGGCGCGTGAAATCTAGTTATGCGGAAGCGCGCTTGAAAGAAATCGCCGCAACTCTCAGGAGGCGGCCTCTCGTGGTGGACCAATGGACGACAAAGCCGAAATCACCGAAATGACTGCTGAGATCGTTTCAGCCTATGTCAGCAACAACGCCATCGCGACGGCGGACATCCCGAACCTGATCCAGAGCGTCTATCGTGCTCTGTCCAGCGTCACGACCAGCGCTGAGGCCGTTGAGGCTGCGCCGCGCGAACCGGCGGTTCCAGTGCGTCGCTCGATCACGCCTGATTTCCTGATCTGTCTTGAGGACGGCCGCAAGTTCAAGTCGCTGAAGCGTCACCTGCGCACCAAGTACAACATGAGCCCCGACGAATACCGGGCCAAGTGGGGCTTGGCCAAAGATTATCCCATGGTCGCGCCGAACTACGCCAAGGCCCGTTCGGATCTGGCCAAGCAAATGGGCCTGGGCCAGGGCGGTCGCAAAACGGCCCGCGTCAAGCGCCGCTAGACGGATCACCGCAATGTCGCAAGGGCCGCTTCGCCATGGTGTCGGAGCGGCCCTTGCCTTGCCTGGTGTCCAACGCGGGGCCGCTGTCCTCTGCCGTATGGCGCGTTCGCAGGGAACCGGGATGGTCCGGCGGCGGCAAGGCAAAATTAGGAAATCGAGTCGCAGGTGAATTTTTCGCTTGCTAGTGATTCGCGACGCACTGTTTAAGTGAATCGTCGAGATTCCAAGGGGTTGTTAAGGAATCTGAGCATGGCGGTGAATATGGGGGCTCCCGCGACAGCGGTTCGTGCGCACGAGGAATTGTTCGCCTACTGGGCGTCCAGGCGCCTGGGCGGACGTCTGCCCGGGCGCACCCAGATCCACCCGGATGACTTCAAGCGCCACTTGCCCACCGTCAGCCTCATCGATGCGACTCGTGATCCGGTCACCGGCGAACGCTGCTATCGGCAAAGGCTTGCAGGAACAGGGTTGTACAGCGTCTACGGCCGGGAAATCACCGGACGCACGCTGGACGAGGTCTATAACACCGAGGCCGCCGATTACTGGCGCAAGGAGCTGGACAAGGTCGTTGACACCTGCCGGCCGGGCGTCGGTTTCCACAATCTGGCCTGGCGAGGCGCCGCCCACATGTCGATCCTTTGGCTGCGGTTACCGCTCGCAACCAACGGCGCCGAAGTTGACATGATCCTAGGATATGACGCCCTGGTGGGTGGCCAGACGGAAAAGTTCAGCGGCATACGCGCCGCTTGATTTCACTTTAGAGTCCGGCGGCATCCTTCCGGATTCGTTCCACCATTGAGAACAGACCATTTGATCTTTGGGTCGACAAGGCGCTGGCCAGACCTAGCTGGTCGAAAGCCGCGCGGGCGTCAAACGCCAGAATCTCCGGCCGGGTCCTGCCGGAGTACAATTTCAGAAGAATGGCGATAAGGCCGCGCACGATGTGGGCGTCAGAATCGCCGCGAAACGTCAGCCGGTCGGGATCAACGCACTCGGTCACAAGCCAGACCTGGCTGGCGCAGCCCCGAACCTTGTTGTCATCTGACCGCTCATCATCGTTCAGGGGCGCCAGTTCGCGTCCCAGGTCGATGACGTAGCGATATCGCTCTTCCCAGTCTCCGAGCAGTTCAAATTCGGCCGAAAGTTCAGCAAGAGCAGCGTCTATGGCGAAAGTCATAGGGCGAATTTAGGGGGCGCGGCGTGATCCGTCCACAGATCATCCAATGGACTCTGGTCGCCCCGCGCGCGAGCAGCCTCGCGCCGACCATTTTTCGACGCTAACCTTTGTCTGAAGGGGATCGTCCGCTGTCGACACCGCTACCCGATGATCACGTGACCTCAGCAGGCGCGCCCGCGTCTGTACCGCCCCTTGCGCGCCTGGCCGGCTGGCATCTGATGTGGGCGCTGGTGGTTGTTATCGGTGGATTGGCGGTCAACGCGGTTTCCGGCGGGCTGACGATCAATTTTGCCCTGGCGCTTGCCTGCGGTTTGCTGCCTGGCTTGTTTGTTCTGATCATGAAGCCGTTCGATGGCGACAAGGCTCGGCTCGTCCTGCTCGGGCTGTGGGCCATTTGTGGCGCGGCGGCTGCTGCCGCTGTCGGCGGCATGGGTGGACCCATGGCCTCGTGGTGTCTTGCGCCCCTGGCGATGACCGGGGTTCTGGGACGCCCGAAGGCGGTCGGCGTGGCCGCGGGGTTCAGCGTCCTGGCGGCCATCGCCGTGGTTTTCATACAGTTCATGGGTCTGGCGCCATCGGCGCCCGAGGGGCTCACAGGATTTGCGCTGGGCGTTTTGGCCGTTACCGCGCTGTCGCTGGGCGTAGGTGCAAGCCTGATGGCGATGCGGCATTCAGCGGTGTCACATCTGGCTCCTGTCGTGGCCTTGCCTGACGCCTCGGAATTTCATTCCAATCCGCTCGGCGACTATCCGGGCAAGGTGCTGATCATCGAGGCCGACGGCGCGATCCGGGACGCGTACGGTCGCCTCGAAATGGCCGCCTCAGCGCCCGGCGAGACCTTCACCATGATTGCCCGGCCCGAAGACCGGCAGGCTATGGCCGACGCCGCCGGCGCTGCCCGCGAGGGCCCGGTGCAGACCGTGGCTTTTGTTTCGGCAACCGACCCGTCTCGTAGTCTGACTCTTGACCTGAATGCGGCGGAAGGAGGCCGTCTGGTCGGTGTGGTGCGCGACGCGACCGCCGACCGGTTGCGCGAGGAGGGCCTGGAACTTGCCAGAGCAGACGCTGAAAATCTTGCCGCTGGCCGGGCGCGCTTTCTCGCGGGCATGAGCCACGAGCTGCGAACGCCGCTTAACGCAATCATGGGTTTTTCGGACATCATGCGTAACAAAATGTTTGGGGAACTATCGGAAAAATATACAGAATATGCCCAGTTAATCCACGAGTCCGGCGCCCATCTTCTGGATCTGATCAACGATGTCCTCGATATGTCAAAGATCGAAGCTCATCGCTATGAATTGAATAAGGAATTTATGGATGTTCGAGAGCCGGTGTCGGCCGCGCTGCGAATTCTGCGTGTCCAGGCCGACGACGCCGGCGTAAAGCTTCGTGCGACCCTGCCTTCGCAGCCGCTGGAGGTTGAGGCTGATCGCCGGGCGATCAAACAGGTCGTCATCAATCTGGTTTCAAATGCGCTGAAGTTCACTCCCAGGGACGGCTCGGTCATTGTCGGACTGACCAATCGCGGCCGCGATCTGGAGTTGACGGTGGCCGACACGGGCGTCGGTATCGCACCTGGTGACCTCGATCGGATTGGCAAGCCCTACGAGCAGGCGGGCGATGCTGGCCGGCGTGGTCTGGGTACCGGACTGGGCCTGTCTCTGGTCAGGTCTTTTGCCGAGCTACATGGCGGCCAGATGGTCATGGAAAGCCGACTGGGCGAAGGTACGGCGGTGACCGTCACCATGCCTGTGGTGGTGGTCGATGAAGCGACCGGTCACCCCAGCAATGCCAACGTGGTGGCTTTCAAGCCTCAGCGCTGAGCAACAACCAGAAATGCCCGGCCGGCGGCAAAGTCGCCCACTTCGATATAGGCCTTGCGCACCTGATAGTTCCCCCCAGATGAAAAGATGAATTCGATCTCGATCGCTTCGCGCGGGTCGAGGGAGGCTATGGCGCGCGCCGCAGCAGGCGGAAAGCGGTAGCCAATCGCGGCGTTCTTGTTGGCTGGCCGGATCAGGGGGTCGGGGGCGAATTTTGCCTCGGCGAGAAACGCTTCGGTTGCGCCGCGGGGAGTGACCCGCCCGCTGAGTGGAATCTTGCCTCCTGGCCGCGCGGTGCGCTGATCAAGATAGGGACGCGCCGCCCTGGTCTTGTCGCGTATCACCAGCCGTACGACGTAGGGGGTGGCTCCGTCCGCGAACTGGGCAACGGTGATCAGCTCGCTCACGCCGCTGGAGCCGGCGATCCCGAAGGTCAGGGCGTCGGACCCGAACTCGGCTGGCTGGTAGAGATTCCACACGCGGCCTGACGCAGAGCTCTGACGTTTTACCCACCATGTCCGGAAGTCGCCCTTGTAGGAAACCGCCTGGAGTCTGGAGAAGACTTCAAAGCCGCTCTTCTCGCGGTCCGCAACGGTGGCCAGATCGGCGGAATTGCAGGGCTCAATAGCGGCTCTTCGCTCAGCTCTCGCCCCGGTGTCGGCCAGCACCTGCTCGTCGATCCCGGATCGAAGGGCGGCGCCGCGCGACAAGGCTTTGGCGACGTTCAGGGCGGTGCTGAGTTGTGGGGCGAACAAGTGACAACGCGCATCGGCTGCGCTCATCAACGTGTGTTCATAGTAGGTGTCGACCGCTGAGGCCTGGACGGACGCAGGCGTGAGCGCGAACAAGACGCACAGCCCAAGAACAATCCGCTCGGCCGCCGATCGTGTTCGGCTCGCCATATCCATCGTTAATCTCGTATGCTTCGAGCTCGATGATACGCTAACCGCCAAGCCTTTCGCGTCCGTTAGCACCAGAGGGTCAGACACTTGGAAATTGCCACTGACGTTTGGGTGGGCGCCCTCATTCGCCGGGCACAGCTCGGCGGGGCCTTTGCCACAGTCGTGCGCAAAGGTGACGCCCGCGCTGGCGCTGTGCTGGTCAAGCTTTTCAACCCCCGGACCCGCCAGGCGGCTCTGTTCGCCAGCGCATGGCAAGGGGAGGGGGAGCGGGTGTGGATGCAACCGGTGGCTTCCGAGGCTGAGGCGGACCTGGATGACTATGTCGAGCGGACCCGCCGATATGATCCGGATCTGTGGGTTGTGGAAATTGAGGACGGCGAGGGACGGCATTTTCTGACGGAGCCGGTCGAACCGCGTTAACCGCGTTCCTAAACCACGTTGAAACGGCGTGTCGCTAGTCTGGCGCTATGCTCTTTCTCCTCAACGATGTTGTTCTCAAAATAAGGCTCGACGAGGTCAGGACACCGGTCGGCGAAAATGCGCTTGCGGGGCTCAGTCTGGACACGATAACCCAGCTCGGAGCCGAGCTTTTCGCCGCCAATCCAACCCTGCATCGATCCGATCCTGCGCGCGCAGCGAAATTGGCTCTCTTGATTCATTCGCGTTACCCCTCGGTCAACGGTGCGCTGTTCGTCGCCCGCGTTCCGGGATGCCACCCATCCCAAGTCACGTCGCGGGTCGCGGATATTGCTCTCGATGTAATTGGAGGCCTTCACCGGCGGCAGGAGCAGGGCTCTCTGAGCACGGCGATTGTGGATGAGACGGTCTGGAGACTGCTGGCGGCCTGATGGCGGGCCTTTCCATGGGCTCAGCGCCGCGCTACCCACCGCTCCATGAATTCATCATCCGCCGCGCAGGCCGCCAGACGACGCACCTTCGCCATCATCAGTCACCCCGACGCGGGCAAGACCACCCTGACGGAAAACCTGCTGCTGGCCGGCGGCGCCATCCGCGCGGCTGGCGCGGTGCGGGCGCGGGGGGAGAACCGGCGGACGCGATCTGACTGGATGAAGATCGAGCGTGAGCGGGGGATCTCGGTCTCGGCTTCGGTGATGACCTTTGATCACGACGGGCTGATGTTCAATCTGCTCGACACGCCAGGTCACGAAGACTTTTCCGAGGACACCTATCGCACCCTGACCGCGGCCGATGCGGCGATCATGGTTCTGGATGCGGCCAAGGGCATCGAGCCCCAGACCCTCAAGCTGTTTGAGGTCTGTCGTCTGCGCGATATCCCGATCATCACCTTCATCAACAAAATGGACCGCGAAGCGCAGGATCCGTTCGAACTGCTTGATGAGATCGCCTCCAAACTGGCTCTCGATCCGGCTCCGCTATACTGGCCGGCCGGTTCCGGCGGACGCTTCAAGGGCATGCTCGACTTGCGGCGGCAGCAGTTTCTGCCATTTCACAAGAAGGGTGCGAACGACGAGGAGGGGCATCCTGGTCCTGTCGGGGTCCAGTCCAACGCCATTTCGCGGTTCCTTGATCCGGCGGAACTGGAAGAGGTCACCGAAGGTTTGCAGCTGGTCTCGGAGGCCGCCAAACCATTCGACGTGGAATCCTTCCTTGAAGGCCACATGACGCCGATTTTCTTCGGATCGGCCTTGCGCCATTTCGGTGTGGACCAGTTGCTCGAGGGCATCGGCGCCTATGCACCACCACCGAGCCCGGCGGCGGCGACCCGCAATGATCAGCCGATCCACGTCGCCCCGGGCGAGAGCGAGGTCAGCGGCTTTGTCTTCAAGGTCCAGGCGAACATGGACCCCAACCACCGGGACCGCATCGCCTTTGTGCGCCTGGCTTCAGGGCGATTTACCCGCGGCATGAAACTGAAGGTCGCCGGCACCGGCAAGCAGTTGTCGGTCAATGCGCCGATGATGTTCTTCGCCTCCGACAGGGAGTTGGCGGAGGATGCCTTCGCCGGCGACGTCATCGGCATTCCCAACCATGGCGTCCTGCGCGTCGGCGACAGCCTGTCGGAGACCGGGACCGTCCGCTATTCCGGCCTGCCAAACTTCGCCCCTGAAATCCTGCGCCGGGTGCGGGTCAAGGACCCGCTGAAGGCCAAACACCTGAAGCGGGCGCTCGAAGGCTTGGCGGAAGAAGGCGTAACCCAGCTTTTCCGGCCCGAACTGGGTTCCGATTTCATCGTCGGGGCAGTAGGTCAGCTTCAGTTCGAGGTAATGGCTGACCGTCTGGCTGGAGAATACGCCCTGGAATGCATCTTTGAGCCGAGCCCATTTTCGGAAGCGCGGTGGCTCTCGGGCGCCGCGGCCGACCGGTTGGATTTTGAAGGCAAGCATCGAGGGTCTATGGCCCGCGACATCGATGGCTCACCCGTATTCCTCGCCAAGTCCGCCTGGGAAGTCGGCTATGTCAGCGAACGCTTTCCCAAGGTCGAATTCCTGAAGACGCGCGAACGCGGCTAGTCGTCCTTGCGGCGACATCTATGAGCTTGGCCTGCAGGATGTTATATGGACGGAATTGACCATTCTGAGCCAGGAGATATCCCATGGTGAACTCAGCAATCGGTATTGCGTCGATCCTCACCCTTCAGCTCGTCGGTTCCTCCCCACTTGTCCAGCCGACGGGACCCGAAAACCAGTTCAGCGCCGGGGCCACTAACGCCAGGGGCGGCGGCCAGGCGACCGGCGACGTGCGCTTCCAGGCCACGGGCGAGCGGAATTTTGACAAGGCGCCGGAGTGGATCAGGGCGCCGCAGCCGAAGGCGGTTGGACTGGTCTACCCGACCCAGGCGCTACGCAGCGGGCGAAACGGCGCGGCCGAAATCAAGTGCATCCTGACGGTCGATGGTGCGCTCAGCGGCTGTGCGACCATCAGCGAATCGCCAACCGGGCAAGGCTTTGGAGACGCGGCCCTCAATCTGACACCGGACCTGAACATAAAGCCGGCCATGAAGGCGGGACGTCCAGTCGCGACCGAAGTCAGCATCAATGCCAGCTTCAGCGCCCCGGCTGCAACGATCGGCTCTTATATTCCGGGCACCGACATTTCCGCCCTGCAGCCGGTCTTGACCAATCCGGTGTGGTCGCAAGCCCCCTCCTACGCCCAGGTGGTCGCTGCCTACCCTTCGCGCGCGCGCACTGAATCGGTCGGCGGTCGCGTGTCCCTAGAATGCACCCTAGCAGCTGACGGTCACTTCCAGGAGTCCTGTCTTGTCCGCAATGAGGAACCTGTCGGATATGGCTTTGGTGCGGCCGCCGTTGAACTGGCCAGGATGTTCGTGACCTCGCCGACCCTTTCTGACGGCAAGTCAGCAGTCGGCGCAAACCTGCGGCTGCCGTTCACATTTTCGACCCGCATGCTTCAGCCCGGCCAGACGGTTACCGGCTCGCCATCGCTGATGGCGATTCCAACGAACCTGGAACTGGGGGCGGCCTTCCCGCGTCCGGCCCGGCGCGCAGGCGTCGACCAAAGCCGCGCGGCCATGGATTGCACCGTGGCGCCGGGCGGCAGTCTGAGCAGTTGCACCGTCGTTCGTGAGTCGCCCACGGGCGTTGGCGTGGCCGCAGGGGCCATGCAGCTTGCGCCAAAATACAAGGTTTCGCTGTGGTCATCGGACGGACTGCCGGTTATCGGCAGCACGGTCCGGGTGCCCGTTAGCTACGAGCTGACCGTTCGTTAGACGCATGAGCCGACCGTGCGCGGTGTGATGGTGCCGGTCTTGCTCTTCAGTCCTCATGGGCACAACGTGCGTCCCGCGCCGGGACGTCCGGCACGAGAGGATTGCTGATGTTTGAGTTCAGACGCCTGTTTCAGCCGGCGGCATCTCGCAGCCAGGGCGGCGTCGCAGCCGAAAATTCGGCGCGTCTGGAACTTCTTGATTTGCCGCTGCTGAAGCTGGAGGCCCAGGCGGCCGACCGGACGGCTGCGAGATCTGGCGCGGCGGACAAGGTTCAGGCGAGACTCTGGCAGGCCCACGTATGGCGCGATCTGGCCCGCCGGACGGGCGACGTTATCGCGCTCCGCAAGGCGGCTTCCGCCGCTCAGATGGCCGCTGACGAAAAATCCTTCTACGCGGGTGAGGCGCGCTTCGAACAGGCGCTCTGCGCCATGTTGGGTTGCGAAATGTTCGGCGATGAAGGGCTCAACGCCGCGGCTGACCGCGCCTTGACCGAAGCTGCAATCACAACGGGCCTTGTTCAGGCCGAGGCGTTGGGTCATCGGGCTCGGATCGCGGGCCTGCAGGAGCTGGCAAAGGGCGAGGCCATGTCGGCGCTCGCCGCGCTGACCGGTTATGACGCCGCAGCCAACCTGATGCGCGCGCGACCAAAGGATGCAGCGGCCCGACTGGCCCTGGCGCAGGCGCGTCTGGAGCGATCAGTTTTGACGGCCCGTTGTGGGCAGGCGCTCGGCTCCGACGCCCTGATCGCCCGCGCCGCGACTGATCTGGGCGAAGTGCACCAGTCCCTGGACGCGGCCTATCACCCCCTGACCTGGAGCCGGGCGGCGATTGCACGCGCTCAGATCCTCACGCAACTGGGGGAAATTAATGGTGACCTGCGCGGTCTGAGCGAGGCAATCGAGACCCTGTCCCGGGTCTTTGACGTCCTGCTAAAGGATCACAGTCCTCTCGACTGGGCCGCCGCCCAGGCGGCGCATGGCGGGGCCTTGCGCGCTCTGGCCGCGGCGAGCGGCCTGGACGATGCCTGGTCGAAGGCCAGCGGGGCCTATGACCGGGCCTGGAGCATTGTTCGCGATCATCCGGCCTTGAAGGCTCGCGCCATCATTGGCGAGCGGCGGGCCGCCCTGGCCATCCAGATTGCGGTCGCGCATGGCGACCTGATGGAACTGGCCACGGTGGAAGCCGCTTTCCGTTGTGACCTGGCCGCAGCGGATCCGCACCGCGACGCCGTTGGCTGGGCGTTGTGCCAGTTCAATCTCGGGAGAGTCTATCTGGCCCGCGGCGCCCTCGGTCGAGCAACGCCAGAAGACAAGGCCCGCGCCGCCATGGCGATCGTTGAGGCCCAGGCGGTGTTTGATGAATACGGTTTGGCGACCGTCGCTGCCGCGGCCGGCCGGGTCCTCACGGCTGAAAACTCGAAATGAAACTGACCTCGACGGACCAAACTTACGCCGCCACATCCCCGGTCTGACGGCGCATGCGCCAGAAGCGGATCGTGCGCGTGGCCGCATCCTTGGGAAGGGCGGAATAGAGATCGCCGTATTCGCGCGCCCGGCCCATGGCGTCTGCCTCGTTACCCAAAATGAGAATTGCAAAGGTCAGGAATAGCGCCCGTTCGAATTAGGCTGCCTTGCAGATGATGGCGAGAGCGTCGAGTTCCTTGCGCTCAAGGATGCGTCGTGCGGTGTGAAAATCAACGCCGGCCAGTTCAGCCAGAGCGACCAGAAAGCGGGTTGTCTCTCCGCCACGTAGCATGCCGGACAAGGCCTGGGGTGTGATCTGCCCGCGCCGCTTCATCGCACGAATGGCTGTCTCTGCTTCAACATAGTCGCCTGGAAGTGCGCCATCCCGGGCTGCAACTGTCTTGCGTCCGACGCTTAACGCGGCTTCCAGATCGGCGGCGCTCAGGCTGTTGTTCTTTTCGAGGATCTGGTCGCGAAGGCGGGCCTCGACGACGAAATACATCTCGTTCAGCAGGTCGATCGGCAAGTTGTGGCGATCGATGACAGCCTCGTGCAACGCCGGATTGCCCTGGGCGCGGTCTACGATGGTTTCTTGAGCCTGACGAGACAGCGCCGCAGAGGGATTGCGCAACAAGACATTCAAAGTCTCGTCGGTGCCCCGTTTGACGATTTCGTCGGTAACCGGCGCTGAAACGCCCTGGCGTTGCGACAGAGCGCGCAGATGCGCTTCGCCCTTCGTCTGGGCGATTCGCAGCTGATCTTCCACGCTTAGCCCCGCGGACCGGGCGAGAATCGGTGCAGCGACGGCAATATTGTCGGAAGCCAGGTCAGATAGCAGGCGACGCGGCGCCTGGGCGGAACCAGCCACCCGCTCGGCCAGTTCGATGCGAACGGCTTCTTCCATCTCCACGCTGAGCTGACAGAGCACGTTATCGAAGAGGTCCAGTCCTGCCGGTGTGTGAGGTTCCTCGCCCGCAAAGAACAGGTTGGTCACTTCACGAAGCAGATCGCGCCGCCGATCACTCGACGGCTCGGCGGCCAGTTCAGTCAGTTAATGAAGCTTGCTACTCGTCATATTTGTATCAGTTCTTGGTCTGCCCTTGAGATTCGGCGTGCGCCCTCGGCTGGTAGTCCGTGTCGTCCTGAGCTGCCAGAGATGGGGTCGACGGCGTCTCTGCCAGAGTCAGGCCGGGTCCCTGCACGACAGGCTGGGTCGGCGGCGGGATTGGATCAGGCTGCATGCCGAATTCCCGGCCCACAGAATATATGCGCGGGCCGGGCTTGGCGGTGGCCGATGCTGTTTGGGCGGGCGCCGCGGCTGCAGGCGGGGCGGCGGCAGCAGTTTCATAACCCGGATAATGGGCGATCTGCGGCACCTTGTAGCCTGGATATGCGCGGGGCTTTTCGGCGGGCTGAACAGAAGTCGGCGCCAATGAGGCCGTGGGCGCAGGCGGCGGAGTGCGCAAGGGCGTCAGGGGGGGCTGGGCAGGGGGCGCCGGGACGGGCGCGGAACTCTGAACCGGAGCGGCGGACCCAGGATGGACGGCAGGTGCCGGGCGGAACGTGGGGCTGGCAGCGATCGGTCGCGGCGCCGAGGCAGGGGGCGGAAGGGAAGCGACGGCGACAGGTGCGGCGGGGGAGCGCTGGGCTTCTCGCTGGGCCCACGGCGACAAGGGCTCTGGCCGACCGCTTCCGGTCACGTCGGGTGCCGCTGGGTTTGCCGGCGTCTTGCCGGGCCAGTTCAAGGCGCCGGCGGACCAGCCTTGCGTTGGGGCCGGCGCGGGAAGAGGCGACGGCGGGCCATATCGGCTCTGGGCATGGGTCTGCAGGCCGAATCCGGTGGATGCGATGGCGATGACAAAGACGAGGCGCGGGCGCATGGCGGGTCCACAGACGTATGATCATGTGTAGATAGCTGGCCCGGGCTTAATCTTGGGCTAACGGCCGCGCCAACGTTGGAGCACCCATTGTTCCAGACTCTGAAGCGCCGCGTAGAGCAGACCGCCCATTATCGCGAGCGTGAACAACGCGGCAAACAGTCGAGGCGTTTGCAATTTGTTTCCAGCCTCCAGAATGCGCCAGGCCAGGCCCTGGCTGGATCCTGTGCGAGCGACGAATTCGGCGACGACGGCGCCGATCAAAGCTTGCCCTGCGGCCACTTTGTGCCCTTCCAGAATGAAGGGTGCGGCGGCGGGCAGGCGCAGTCGGAACAGTCTTTGCCAACGGTTGGCGCCGTAAAGATCGAACAGTCGCTCAAGGTCAGGATCTGCTGACTTCAGGCCGGTCAGGGCGCCGGAAAACACCGGGAAGAAGGCCACGATCGACGCCAGGGCGACGATCGCTCTGCCCGAATGGTCCAGCCCGGCCCAGATCACTGCCAGGGGCGCGATGGCGATGATCGGGGTGACCTGAAGGCCGACGGCTAGCGGTTTGATCGCGCGCTCAAGCACCGGACTGGCCGCCAGACCCAGGGCAAGGCCCGTTCCAAGCACGCTGACGACGACAAGGGCCGTCAGGGCCATGGACAGGGTGTTCCAGGCGGAGGACATAAGGAGTGGCGCGTCAGTGACTGTGGCGATGGCGATCTGGCTGGGAGCCGGCAGAAAGTAAGTAGGCACTGCAAAAATCCTGCATGCGACCTCCCAGGCCGCCAAAAGTGCGGCGATCAATAGAACCGGCGCTATGACCCCGGAGATGTGCTTCACGCCGCCAATCCCATTGAGGCTGACAAAAGGCTTGAAACGGATTCCACAGCGGCGCGGAACCTCGGGCTGGTTCTGAATCCATTCGGCCGCGGCAGATCGCCCGCGATTTCGATCTCGCCGCCGATGCGGCCGGGCGAGGGGGTTAACACCAGGACGCGGTGGGCCATATAGACGGCCTCTTCGACATTGTGAGTCACGAAGACGATGGCGGGTCGCGAGGCGGCCCAAAGGGTGTGCACGTCGTCGGCCAGGGCGCGGCGGGTAATCTCGTCAAGGGCTGCGAAGGGCTCGTCGAGCAGCAATAGTTTGGGATCGGCGACCAAGGCGCGCGCGAGAGCGACCCGCATCGCCATGCCGCCAGACAGTTGAGCCGGCTTCAGATCAGCGACCCCAGGCAGCTTCACCCGTGACAGGGCTGCATCTGCACGCTTCCTTGCGGCCAACTTCGCGGTTCCAGCCAGTTCAAGCGGCAGGGCTACGTTTGATCTGGAGCTTGCCCATGGCATGAGCGTCGGCGCCTGAAACACCAGCGCGGTTTCCCCCTGTCCGATCGATCGGGTGACCAACCCCGACGCCGGCATTTCAAGGCCAGCCAACAGTCGCATCGCCGTCGACTTGCCGCATCCGGAAGGACCGACCAAGGCGATAATTTCGCCGGCTTTCAGGGTCAGACTGAGGGGGCCCAGCGCCACACCCTGGCCATAGGCGATAGTTACGTTTTCGAGCGCGGCGATCATTTTTCGCCGCCAAGAAACTCCAGCGTATAGGCCTTGTGATAATCAAGGCTGGCCGGATAAAGGCCCTGGGCCGAGGCCATCTTGAAGAAGGCTTCCCAGCGCGCATCGCTCATCGCGCCGATCCCTTGGGTCAACGCGTCGCCTGACTCGACTATGCCGTACGAACGCATGCGCTTGCGTGCTTCGTCCAACTCGGCGGGCGCTTTTTCGGGGTTGTCCTTGCGGATCAGCGCATCCCCCGGCGACGGGTCGCCATTCAGATAGGAACGCCACCCTGCCGCCGTCGCTTCGACAAAGGCCCGGATTGCTGCCGGGTTTGACTTGATCAGGCTGTCTGGCGCCAGGATCATGGCGGCGTACCCGGGATAGCCTTCGTCCGCCAACAGGAAGACCTTGGGTTCAAAGCCGGCTTGCTGCTGGATGATGTAGGGCTCGCTGGTCACATAGCCCTGCATGATCGCGCGCTTGTCCTGCAGGAAGACGGTTGCAGAGGGGTTGGCGCGGATCTGGCTGTCGGAAAAGCCGTACTTGGCTTTTATCCACAGCCAGAACCCCGTCACCGACGCGTCCGACATCATGATCGGACGGCCCTTCATATCAGCGATAGAGGTGATCCCCTGATCGGGGTGGGCCATCAGCACCTGCGGGTCCTTTTGCATCGTTGCCGCCACGGCGCGTACTGGAACACCCTCGCGCGCGAGGTTAAGGGCAATGAAGCTGTTTGAACCCATGCCCAACTCGATGGCGCCCGAGGCGACCAGTTCGGGGACATTCGCGCTTGGCCCGCCCTGTATGATCTGCACATCCAGGCCGCGCCTGGCGTACTCACCCGTTGCGAGCGCCTGGTAAAAGCCTCCGTGTTCGGCCTGGGCGCGCCAGTCGGTTGCAAACCGGAGGTGGACGCCTGGAGCTTTGTTCGGGGCTGGGGCCGGCGCGCACGCAACCAGCGCAAGGCATACCAGCGTCGCCATCAATCGCTTCATGGAATGCCTCTCTTGCGCGTTGCCGAAGCGGTAGGTTAGGCCCGCATTGGCTCGCAACCAAGCCCCGAGTGGGGTTAGTCCGCGTTCTCTGCGCCGTGCTGCACGTTGGCGAAGCAGCGCATCAGCGAAGTCTGCAACTTGACGACATTGACGGGTTTGCCCAGGTGGTCGTCCATCCCCGCTGACATGCAGCGTTCCAGGGATTCAGGCATGACGTCCGCTGAAAGACCGATAATCGGCACGCGTCCGACCTTTTCGCTCATCGCCCTGATCGCCCGGGTGGCGGCCACGCCGTCCATGACCGGCATGTGAACGTCCATGAGGACAGCGTCGTAGTTGCCCACCTTCATGGCCTCCACAGCTTCGGCGCCGTTCTCCACGAAATCGCAGGTACAGCCCAGGAGGCCGAGGATCGTAACGGCCAACCCCCGGTTCACCGGATGATCGTCGGCCACAAGAATGTGCGCGACCCGTTCACCGTTTGCATGCTGGGGCGCCGACTGGTCTTCGGCCGCCTCGAGGGGAATTTCGAACCAAAAGGTAGTGCCGTGACCTGGCCGGCTTTCGACGCCGATACGCCCCCCCATTAGTCCGACAAGCGACTTGCAGATCGCCAGGCCAAGGTCTGCGCCCCCATGGGCGCGCGTCAGGCTGGCGTCCAGCTGGGTAAAGCCTTCGAACAGCATGTCCTGTCGGTCTTGAGGAATACCAACGCCGGTATCGGTGACCTCGAAACGGGCAAACGCCTGATTGATCGTGACCTTGAGGTCGACAGTCCCCACGTCAGTGAACTTGACCGCATTGTCGAGCAAATTCAGCAAAACCTGCCGAACCCGGGCTTCATCCAGATTCCAGGTCCGGAAGGTCTCGCCTTCGAACGTTTTTGAGAGTTTCAGTCCCTTGGTTTTCGCGGGGCCGCTGGTCATCTCGATCGCATCGTCGGTCAGGCTGGAAATTTGAATCGGTGATGGCTTGAGGACGACCCGGCCACTTTCAATCCGCGAATAGTCCAGCACGTCGTTGACGATCACCAACAGGGCATCACCGGATTTTTCGATCAGTTCAAGTTTGCGCCTCATGTCGGACGGCAATGACTTTCGCTGAAGCAAAATCTGGGTGAAGCCCATAACGCCGTTAAGGGGGGTGCGCAGCTTGTGACTCATGGCGGCCAGGAATTCGGTCTTGGCCTGGCTTGCCTTGATGGCTCGCAGACGCGCGGCGCGCGCGATTGCGTTGCGTGTTTCCATCTGGCGCTTGATCCGCGCGCCTTGGTCCACGGCAAGGGCGGTCATCAGCCCATTGTAGAACACGAACAGGATGTAGCTCTGGAAGCCAAAGATGGCGGCGTTGACGCTTTCTGCTGGTTTCCCGACCTGATCACCGGGCACGACGAAAGGATAGATAAAGCCTGTCAGAGTGATCAGCAGGATCGAAATCGCAGTTGTTCTGCCTCCCAGCCGCATCGCGAGAATGGTGGCGAACGGAAAGGCAAGGATCAGTGAGAGCGTCTAGTAAGGCGTGCAGGACAAGCCGATCATCATGAAGATCGCCGAGATAAGGACGCTTTTTTCAAACCCTGACCGGTTCGGGGTGCGAGCCCGCAATTTGGTCATCAACAGCAGCAGCGTCGGCAGCACCATTCCAACGCCCATCAAGCAGGCCAAAACGCGTTGTAGGAGAAAGGCAAGAATTCCAGCGCTCAGAACACAGACCGGCAGGATCACCAGACCCAGCAGTTTCACAGCCTGCTTGAGGTTCTGCACCTGCGGCGTGCGGCATATCCTGCGGGTAAAAATCGCAATCATCGCCGAGAGCAGTCCCGTCAACGCGATTACGATCACGGTCATGACGAACTTAGGGCTTTGGACGTAGGAAAAGACGCCGCTGAGCAACAGGCAACTGGCTATGCAAATGATCCGCGCCCTGTCTCGCAGCATCAGCATACCGGCGATCAAAAAGCTGCTCGCGCCCCAGAAGGCCGGGCCGCCATTGACGTTGCGAAGGACATAAATCGACAGGAAGGAGCTAAGCCTATACCCGACCTCAAAGGCGCGGACTTAATTCTAGGCAAATGGACGCGCTCCCCCAACCCAATATGGGCAAGTTAGGCGGGGCCCGCGAATTTATTGTTAATGCGCGTAATACGCGTCTTTTCGGCTCTCAACCGACTAGGCTGCGTTTGTGGACGCTATGCGCATCTTGCCATTGGCGTCGCGACCGATCCATCTGGACAAGGCGTCGTAGAGCACGTCGATGTCGATAGGTTTGGGTACGCTGTCGACCATTCCGGCCAGTTTGCATCGGTTGATCTGCTCGGGCAGCACATCCGCGCTCATGGCGATAATCGGCACGCGCGCGGCGTCGCCTTCCAGCATTCGTATGGCGCGGGTCGCTGTCAGGCCGTCAATCCCGGGCATGTGCACATCCATCAGGATCGCATCAAAATGACTGCGGCTGGCTGCTTCAATCGCTTCATTGCCGTCCACGGCCACTTCAACCTGGCAACCCAGCAGCTTGAGAACCGTCACGCCAAGCTCTCGGTTGGAAGGATGGTCATCGACCAGCAATATCCGCGCCGACAGACCGCCTGAGGCTTGTTCGCTGGGATGGATGGGAAGAGGCGCTGCCTGTTGAAGCATCAAGTCGAGCCAGAAGGTTGAACCCTTGCCAGGCAGACTGTTGACGCCAACCCTGCCGCCCATCCGCTCGACAAGTCCGCGGCAGATCGCCAGCCCCAGTCCGGTTCCGCCATAGGCGCGGGTCACCGAGGCGTCGGCTTGGGAAAAGCGGCGAAACAGGCGCGCGACCGCGTCAGGCGCAATTCCAATGCCTGTATCCGTTACGGCAATTTTCACCCTGTCCTGATCACCCTTTGGGTGAACTGACAGGAGCACGCGAATTTCTCCGCGCTCAGTAAACTTGATGGCATTGTTCAGATAGTTGAGCATCACCTGCTTCAGGCGGTGATCGTCGACCTGGCGCCACGCGTTCATATCGCCATCGGTGTCGAACCGGATATCCAGACCTTTGGCGTGGGCGCTCTCGGCGACGATCGCGATCGCGTCTTCAATCAGACCTTTCAAATGAGTTGGGCGTGGATCGAGCTCCAGCCTTCCGGCCTCGACCTTGGAAAAATCCAGAATGTCGTTGACAACGGTGAGCAGCGACTTGCCCGCTCTCTCGATCAATCCGATCTGCTTGCCGGCTTCGGCCGGGAGGTCGCTGCGGCGCTCCAGCAATTGTGAGAACCCGATGATGCTGTTCAGAGGCGTCCGGATCTCGTGGCTCATGGTAGCCAGGAACTCCGTCTTGGCGCGGTTGGCCGCTTCAGCGTCGGACCGGGCGCGACGGGCCGAATTGGTGCGCCGTTCCAGAAGGCCGCGAAGTTGCCTTTGGTCCGACACCGCCAAAGCGGTCATCAGGCCGGTAAAGAACAGAGCGCCCATGTAGATCTGAATGACCATCACGCGGAAATCCAGACCCCAGGCCGGGTTCAACGACTTGCCGTTGAGCAGGGTCGAAGTGGTCATCGATACGCAGATCACAAGCGTTGCCAGGGCCGTCGCCTTGGGGCCGCGCCGGAAGGCCAGGGCTGTCATAAGTCCGAGCGAGAAAAAGGTGCCGACAACGCGGATGATGTCCTGTGGCGCTGCTGCGGCGACCGCAAAGAAGATCAGGAAGACTGCGGTCTCCTGCCAGCCATCGCGAAGGGACTGAACCTTTGGCGATTTTGAAGTGAGCAGCAGAATCCCGGGCAAGAAAACGATCATGCCGAGCAGGTCCCCGGCCAACCAGTGGCGCAGGATGACCGGAAACTCTCGATGGAATAGAACGCTGCACAGGCTGGCTCCGATCAACGCGGCCGTGGTAACAACCGGTAGAACCGCAATACCTATGAGCCGAGCGAGGCTCTTGTAGTTGATCATCGGAATCGGCGCGCAGAACCGGCTCGCGATCAGTGCGACGCAGATGGCCTCTCCCAGATTAATTGCCGAGAAGGCGGTTGCCAGGGCCAGCGAGTCTCCGGCGACCATGTTCAGGACGATGTTGGCCGATACGCACGCGACTGCACAGACAAGCGCCCAGTTTCGCCTGAGCAGCAGGAACGCCGAAGCCAAAAAAGCATTTGCCGGCCAGATCGTCGCAACGCCATCGGCCATACGGCTGACCTCAACGCTCACCAGAACGCTGATTACAAAGAAGGCAAATAGGGCCATCGCGGTGATGGTCTGTTGGCGTTGGGTTCCGAAACGCATGGGAGCCTTGCGAGAATAGCTTGGGCTACCCTTGCCTGCGCGCCGCAAAGGAACCCTTAATTTCGCAGGCCCGTCTAACCCGACCGGGGCGTTAGGCCAGGTTTTCTTTCCTTTCCGCGAGCACCAGCCATTCCTCCTCGGCGGTCGACAGTTCGGCAAGCACCCTGGCGTGATCGTCGGTCAGACGTCGGAACCGTGTGGGGTCACGGGTGTACAACTCTGGATCATGTAAAGCTGCTTCGAGCGATGCGATCGCAGTGGTGAGCTTTGGAATCTGAGCCTCAAGGGTCTCGAGGCGGTGTTGATCCTTGTAGGATAGCTTCGCAGCGCGAGCCATCGGCTCGTTCTTGACGGGGTCAGGCTTGGGTGCGGCTTTCTGGGAACTTTGGGGCGCATCGAAGAAGCCAGGGTTCTGGCTGATAACCTCTGCCCATCCGCCTGGCGTTTCGACGATGTTGCCGCGACCGTCCAGGGCGATGGTCGATGTCGCAAGCCGATCGATAAAATCGCGGTCGTGGCTGACCAGGATCAAGGTGCCTTCATAATCAGCCAACAAGTCTTCGAGCAGGTCGAGGGTGTCCATATCCAGGTCATTTGTGGGCTCGTCGAGCACCAGCACATTGGCCGGCTTGGCCAGGGCCAGGGCCAGCAACAGGCGATTGCGCTCGCCGCCCGAAAGGCTGGCGATCGGTTGCCGCAACTGCTTTTCGTGGAACAGGAAGTCGCGAGCGTAAGCCGAGACGTGCTTGGGTTGCCCCCGCACGATGATCTGGTCGCCGCCATCAGGGGAAAGCGCTTCCCAAAGGGTCGCTCCGGTCGGCAGCCGGTCGCGCGCCTGGTCGGCGTAGGCGATCGTCAGGCCGACGCCCAGCTTGATTGAGCCGGTATCGGGCGCTGTCTCGCCTAGCAGGATCTTTACCAGAGTTGTTTTGCCCGCGCCGTTGGGTCCGACGATCGCCAATCTGTCCCCGCGCAGGATGCGGGTTGTGAACGGCTTGATCAGAACCCGCTCGCCAAAGCTCTTTGAGACGCCCTTGACCTCACAGACCAGTTTTCCGGAACTTTCGCCGGCGTCAATGGTCATGGCCATAGGCCGGTTGATGTCGGCGGCAAGCGCGGCGCGTTGCAGGCGCATGGCGGACAAGGCCCGCGCGCGGCCCTCGTTGCGGGTGCGCTGGGCAGTGATGGATCGGTAGAAGGTATAGGTTTCGCGCTCGATGGCCTTGGTCAGGCGGCGGAACACCTCGGCGTCTTCCTCGGCCTGTTTTCGAGACCATTCGTCGAATTTGCTGAAGCCGGCGTCCAGACGGCGGGCGCGGCGGGCTTCGAGCCAGAAGCAGGTTTTTGTAATACGGCTGAGGAAGGCGCGGTCGTGGCTGATGACCAAGATGGCGGCGCGGCTGCGCGCCAGGCGTTCTTCGAGGGCGGTGATGGTGGTGATGTCGAGGTGGTTGGTCGGCTCGTCCAGCAACAGGACTTCGGGGTCCTCGGCGAAGGCGCGGGCCAGGGCGGCCCGGCGGGTCTCACCGCCCGACAGGCCCCTGGTCCCGCGCGCCGGATCAAGTCCGAAAGATTCGAGCGCCGCCTCGGCCTCATGGCGTTCGGCCCCGCCAGCGGCGGCGAAGTCGGCCAGGGTCTCGCCGGTGATGTCCGGCTCCTGCGGAACCAGGGCGATCCGGACGCCTGGCTGCAGAAACCGCTGGCCTTCGTCCGGCTCGATCAGGCCGGCCAGAATGCGCAGAAGGGTCGATTTGCCTGTCCCGTTGCGTCCGACAAGACAGGCCCGGGCCCGCGCATCGAGAGCCAGGTCGACGCCAGCGAACAGCTGTACGGCGCCGTCGGCCAGGCGCACGTCTTTGAGGGCGAGGATAGGTGGTTGTCGACTCATGGCCGCTCTCTAGCGGCTCTCGCGCTCGAAGTCGTCGGCCAGTGATCCATAGAATGATGAACGATCGTCGGGTTTCGAAGGCGCAGGCTTGGCGTCGGTCGCCGGAACCGCTTCAACCTCTCCGGCGACGTCTTCCGGGTCCGGGGTTTCGTCGGCCGGCGCCGGCGCAGTTTCGACGGGCAGGAAATCAAAGTCATGGGGCGGAACGCCCTTGTGGGCCTCGATCATGAACCTGCGCCAGATCTCCGCCGGCAGGGAACCGCCGGTGACCCGGGCCATCTGGCTGTTGTCGTCATTGCCGACCCACACGCCCGCCGCCCAGTCCGGCGTAAAGCCGACGAACCAGGCGTCGCGCCAGTCCTGGCTGGTGCCGGTCTTGCCGGCTGCGGGCCGGCCGAGATCGGCGTGGCGTCCGGTGCCGTTCTGGATGACGCCCTCCATCATGCGCACCATCTGACCGGCAAGGCGCGGGTCATAAGCCGGCGCGCCGGCGGTGACCGTATGTTGCCAGACAAGTTCGCCGCTGGAGCTGGTTATTGAGGTGATCAGGAAGGATGGCCGACGCTCGCCGCAATCCTGGAAAACCTGGAAGGCGTTGGTAATCTCACGCAACGACACTTCGTAGGCGCCCAGTGACACCGACAGATTCGGCGCGGCCGGAATGGTGGTCAGGCCGAACCGCCGTGAAATTTCGCCCAGACGTTCGCTGCCGGCCCGCTGGGCCAGCTGAACGGCAATGGTGTTGATCGACTCGGCCAGAGCGCGTTGCACAGTCACCGCGCCGGAATATCCGCCACCGTAGTTGGCCGGCCGCCAGCCGCCGATGCGGATCGGTTTGTCGATCAGGACGTCCTGTGGGGAGACGCCACGCTCAAGGGCCGCGGCGTAGACAATGGGCTTGAAGGACGAGCCCGGCTGGCGCCGCGCCTGGGTGGCGCGATTGAACGGGCTCTCGTCATGATCCACGCCGCCGACGATGGCGCGGATGGCGCCGTCGGGCGTCATGGCGATCAGGGCGGCCTGGCTGGCGTTAACACCGCGCCCTTCACGGGCGATGGTTTCGGCGACGATGGACTGGGCTTTAGTCTGCAGATCAGGATCAATGGTCAGGCGGACGATCAGGTCGGGGGCGTTCTCGCCGGCAATGGCGGTGGCCTCCGAGGCCGCCAGATCGAGAACATAACCGAAATTCTGATCCCCGGTCCTGGGCGGTACCAGCACCGGCGGCGCCGAGATGGCGGCCTGTTCCTGGGCCGAGCTGATCCAGCCTTCCTGTCGCATGATCGACAACACCAGACTGGAGCGTTCCAGCGCCTGGGGCATGTTCCGGGTTGGCGACAGCCGCGATGGTGCCTTGGGCAATGACGCCAGCAAGGCCGCCTCGCCGACGCTCAAGGTGGTAGCGGAATGGCCGAAGTACTGAACGCTCGCCGCGTCGAGTCCGTAGGAACGCTCACCAAAGAAGATGCGGTTCAGATAAAGCTCGAGCACCTCGTCCTTGGTCATCCGGCTTTCCAGGCGCCAGGCGATAAAGGCTTCCTGCAGCTTGCGTTTGACCGCGCGCTCCGGACTGAGGAACAGGGTCTTGGCGATCTGTTGGGTCAGGGTCGAGCCGCCCTGGTCCGGCGCATCGGTGCGGGCATTGCGGAACAGGGCCCGCAGGATGGAGCGCACCTCGACAGGTCCATGCTGGTAGAAGCGCCGGTCCTCGGCCGCCAGAAAGGCGCGCGGCGCGTAGGCCGGCAATTCGCCGATGGTGACCTTGTGACCGTTGCGCGCACCGCGGGTGGCGATCACTGCCCCATTGACGTCCTCGAAGGTGATCCCCGGCTCGCGGGCCATGGCCCACAGATGCTTCTGGTCCGGAATGGACGGCATGTCGTGGAACAGCCAGAAGGCGATCGCGCCGAGCCCCGCGATAAGCGCGACGGCGACGCCTGCGATAATGGCGTTGAGGCGTTTTCCCCTGCGCCGGGCAGGCTTTCCCGGTGGTCGCGTCTTGACCTTCGGCGGTGGAGGCGGGCCGCCCACACGGGTTCCAAAGGACCGAACAGGAGCAGCTGAAGGCGGGATATCGTTCGTCATGTCCTGAATGGATAGCTTTCAGCGTCCGAAAAGGGTTAGGAGGCAAGGACCATGCCGCCTGTAAAGCCATTCTGGGAAACCAAGACCTTAAAGGAAATGAACCCCAAGGAGTGGGAGTCCCTTTGCGATGGCTGCGGCCTGTGCTGCTTGGTGCGATTTGAAGACGAAGACACCGGCGAGGTGATACCGACCCGCGTCCATTGCCGGCTGTTTGACCCGCTTGCCTGCCGTTGCATCGACTACGAGAACCGAAAGGCCCATGTACCCGACTGCATTCAGTTGCGGCCGGGAAACATCGAGGCGCTGGCTTGGATGCCCATGTCCTGCGCCTATCGCAGGCTGCACGAGGGCAGGGGACTGGCCTCGTGGCATCCGTTGATTTCAGGCGATCCGGAAAGTGTCCATAGGGCGGGGGTCTCGATTCGCGGCCAGACTATCTCGGAAGACTCCCTGACCGATCCGGAAGACGCGCTCGATTTCGAGGCGCCTGACCTGATTGTCGAACGCGGCCGCGAAGACTGAATTCGGGGGCGCGCAAAATAGGGCGGCGGACTTGCGCCCTTTGTCAGGTAACCTAACTGAGAGCGAGAATCCGTTCGCTCCTCCTCAGGCGTCACCCAACTTGGCTAACGATCCCTACATTGAACTTGGCGTGCCAAAGACGGCGAGCGCTGATGAACTGCGCAAGGCGTTCCGCAAGCTGGCAAAGCAGTATCACCCCGACGCCAACCCGGGGAACGCTTCGGCAGAAGAGCGATTTAAGCGGGCCTCCGGCGCGTTTGATGTCGTTGGCGACCCGGAAAAGCGCAAAAAATTCGACGCCGGCCAGATCGACGCCGACGGTCGCGAGACCATGCGCGGGTTTGGCGGCGGGCCGGGCGGAGCAGGCCCTGGACCTGGACACCCTTTCGGCGCGCGCGGGGCGGGCTTCGGCGGCGGGCGAAGCGCCCAGTTCGATGGCGTCGATATCGAAGACATTCTGGGCGACATGTTTGGTGGCGGCGGCCGCAGTCGTGGATTCCGGCAAGCCCCCCCTCCCAAGGGCTCGGACGTACGCGGCAAGGTCGATATAAGTCTTGAGGACGCGATTACCGGCGGCAAGAAACGCCTGGCCTTCTCTGACGGCCGCACCATTGAGGTCGCCATCCCCAAAGGCGCCAGCGACGGCCAGACTCTGCGGCTGAAAGGCCAGGGGATGGGCGGCCCGGGCGGCGCGGGCGATGCGCTTATCGAAATCTCGATCCGGCCACACCCAATCTACAAGGTCGAGGGCGAAAACCTGACCATGGATGTTCCCGTATCGGTTCCGGACGCGATTCTGGGCGGCAAGGTGACCGTCTCCACGCCGGATGGCGCGGTGGCGCTGACCGTCGCGGCGGGGTCTAATTCCGGTCAGATCCTGCGACTGAAAGGGCGCGGCATGCCCAAGGCGGGCGGCAAGCGTGGTGACCTGCTCGCCCGGCTGATTGTCACATTGCCAGAGGCGATGGAACCTGAATTGACCCAGTTCGCTGAGGACTGGCGGGCAAAGCGGCCCTACACGCCAAAGCGGAAATAGGCATTAGTCGTTCTCGTACGTCAGGGCTGTGGCGGCGGCGCCACTGAGTCCACATCCTCGAGGCGGGTCAGCGGGGACTAGCAAGGCTGCAGGAAAGTCACCATCGCGGTAGCGGCGGGTATTGTTACGTTCGAGCCGCGCGTGGAAGTAGGCCATGGTCACATGCGCGGGCCAAGATCTTGAGGGCCGCGGCATGCGGGGAGATATCTCAGGCGGAAGGCGTTCGGTCATGGAGAAAGTCTACGCCTTTCGGGCCCGGCCGCGAGGCCTGTCCCATCCCCAGAACATCAGGGACAGGCCGCAACCGGACAGAATGCCCATGGTCAGGTCCTCGGCCACGGTGACGCCGAAGGTGGCTAACAACACCAGGGCCGGGCGCCAGTGACGGAACATCTGCGCGAACTCGCGCCTCTCGATCATGTTCCACGACACCACCAGCAGGACACCGGCCAGAGCGGAGACCGGAATATAGCCGGCCAGAGGCCCGACGATGACCATGAAGGCCAGCAGGAAGATCGAATGCAGTATCCCTGCGACCGGACTGCGGGCGCCGGCCCTCACATTGGTGGCGGTCCGCGCGATCGTGCCGGTGACGGCCAGGCCTCCGAACAGGGCCGAACCCATGTTGGCGACTCCTTGCGCGACCAGTTCCATATTGGGCCGATGCCGACGGTCCGTCATGCGATCCGCGACCACGGCAGACAGCAGGCTTTCGATACTGCCCAGCAAGGTGAAGGACAGCACCGCCGGGATCAGCGGCAGGATCTTGCCAAGATCCATGTCCGGAAGATGGGGTGATGGCAGCATGCGCGGGACGCCGCCGAAACGGCTGGCGATCGTATCGACGGGCAAGTGCAGCGCCCATGCTGCTGAAGAGGCTGCAACGACCGCAATCAACATCCCCGGCCACGATGGCGTGAACCGCCGCAAGGTGAAAATCGTGGCAGCCACGCCGGTGGAAAGCATGAACGAGGCCGGGCCAAAGGTTCCAAAGGCGGCGGCCAGAGTCATGATCTTGGGAATGATGCGACCTGGCTCCGGCCCGGACAGGTGCAGGCCGAACAGGTCCTTGAGTTGGCTGGCAAGAATGACGACTGCGATACCGGCCGTAAATCCGACCGTCACAGCGTGAGGTATGCGCCGGATCAAATCGCCGAACCTGAGCAACCCCGCAATGAACAACAGAATCCCCGACAGGAACACGGTCAGAAGTAAGCCTTCGAGTCCAAATTTCGCAAAGGTCGACGCCACCAGAACGATGAAGGCGCCCGCTGGTCCGCCGATCTGAAACCGGCTGCCGCCCAGCACCGAGACCAGAAAGCCGCCGATGATCGCGGTGTACAGGCCGCGTTCAGGCCCGACGCCACAGGCGACTGCAATAGCCATGGACAGAGGCAGGGCGACGATCGCGACGGTCAGTCCGGCGACCGCGTCCTTGCGCAGATCATCCAGACGATAGCCTTCGGCCAGCATCGTCATCAGCTTGGGAACCATCGGGACGCGAAGGGTTGGCAGGTTGTGGGGCATGGGCCAGGTCCAGTGAACCGGCGACTCGTCGGGTCGTCGCGAGAGCAATGAACCTTAAGCCTCGCCGCTGCCGGAATATACCCGACATCTACGCGTCCTTGTGTCACTCGACGTTGACGCCATGCGGGGGGATGCTTAGCAGCAGGACATGCTCAGGCTCGGCGATCTTGAACTCGGCGACGGTCGGCCCCTCGTGGCCGTCAGCTTCACCGACATCGACGGCCGCCATGAGGTCGCCGAAGCGCGCGATGCGGGTGTCGCGATCGCGGAGTTGCGCATCGACCTGTTTGCCCGCCTGACGCCGGATTACGTCGCGCTTCAGGCCGAGCGGCTGTCTGGGCTGCCAACCATCGCGACGATCCGCCTCGCCGCCGAAGGTGGAAGATGGACGGCAGGAGAATCGGCGCGGCTCGAACTTTTCATGGCTGTGTTATCCTTGGTCGATGCGGTCGATGTTGAACTGGCCGCCGGTGAAACCCTCCAAGCGCTCGAGCCGGCCGCCCACAAAGCCGGCAAGCTGCTGATTGTCTCGCACCACGATTTCGAAGCGACCCCTTCCCTGGAGGTCCTGGTCGATGTCTGCCGGCGGTCGGCGGCGGCCGGCGCAGACATCGTCAAGATCGCCGCCATGGTTCGCGATGATGCGGACATTGAGGTGCTGTCCCGGCTACTCACCGAGCGACCGGCGCCCAATCTGGTGGTCATCGGCATGGGCGAAAAGGGGCTAGCGACCCGCATCGCCTTCGCTGGCAAGGGCTCGCTCTTCACTTTCGCTGCAAAAGGCGATCGTACATCTGCTCCCGGTCAGATCGCCTACACGCGCATGCTGCAACTGTTTTCGGAACTCGAAACGCAGGGTGGCGCTTCCTAATGCATTCATTCAGGCGCTATTCAGACCGCTGTGGTTAGGTCCGATGTCATGAACCGTGTTTTCGTCACCGCCGCGGCGCTTGCTATGGGCCTGATGGGTCCTGTGGGCGCGTGGGCGCAGCGCGATCCCGGTCCGCCGATCGCCCAGGACGGCGGCGGAAAGCCGGCCGCGAAAGAACCGGCCAGGCCGAATGTGCGGCTGTCGGACGTCATCGCCCAGATTGCGCGGTCTACCCCGGGCCGGTCGCTCGACACCAAAACCGAAAGCCAGAACGGCGCCGCAGTTTACCGTATTTCCTGGATCACCAACGATGGGCGGCGGATCGATTTCGTGGTTGACGCCCAGACCGGCCGTATTCTCAGTCAGCGGGGTGGCTAGGCCATGCGCGTCCTGATCGTCGAGGATGAACCGGATTTGGCCCGCCAGCTGAAGGGCGCCCTGAGCGACGCCGGCTACGCGGTTGATCATGCGCCTGATGGCGAAGAGGCCGCCTTCCTGGGCGATACGGAGCCCTATGACGCCATCGTCCTTGATCTGGGATTGCCCAAGATTGATGGCGTTTCGGTGCTCGAGCAGTGGCGCCGGGACGGGATCGCAACGCCTGTACTGATCTTGACGGCGCGGGGCGCCTGGAGCGAGAAGGTCGCCGGGTTTGACGCCGGGGCCGACGACTATCTGACCAAGCCGTTTCATACCGAAGAACTGCTGGCCCGCCTGCGCGCCCTGTTGCGCCGCTCGGCCGGACATGCGACCGCTAACCTGACCTGCGGCGAACTGCGACTCGATCCCAAGGCGGCGCGCGCCAGCGTCGACGGCGAGCCGCTTCGCCTGACCAGCCTGGAATACCGGCTACTGCATTATCTGATGATGCATCAGGACCGGGTCATTAGCCGCACCGAGCTGGTCGAGCACCTTTATGATCAGGATTTCGACCGGGATTCCAACACCATTGAGGTATTCGTCGGCCGTCTACGCAAGAAGATCGGACCCGAGCGGATCGAGACGGTCCGCGGCCTGGGCTACCGGCTCATGGCGCTGCCTGGCGAGAGCCCTTGAAACTGCGCCTGCCCGGCAAGCCCTCCCTTGTTCGCCGGTTGATCCTGCTGGCCGCCGGTTGGTCGCTGACCGCCCTGGCTGTCACAGGGTTCCTCTTGAGCGCCCAGTTTGAACGCGCCTCTCTCTCCCGGCTGGATAGCGATCTGACCGGACTTGCCGAAGGGCTGGTGTCGGGTGTCGAAGTCACCAACGGCCAGATCAAGGTGCCGCCCATGTCCGATGAGCGGTTCAGCCGGACCTTCTCGGGACACTACTGGCAAATCGCCGAGATCGGGCCGCAGGGCCAGTTCATCCCGCGAGCCCGATCACCTTCGCTGTTCGATACTCGGCTGGCGACGCCGGATTTTGGTCTTTCGGGTCTGCTCGCCACGCCGGGCCGTTCGGTGCCCTATGACGCGCTGGGCCCGGTTCGCCAGAGCGGGGTTGGACGCCAACCGCTGCGGGCCGGGGCGCTCTATGTTCGCTCGCTGGACGGCCATCCAGCTCCGCTGGTCTTCATGGTCGCTGAAGATCGCACCTCGGTGGACCGCGATATCCGGACCTTCGCCACGACGACGGCCGTCGCCCTGATCCTGCTGGGCCTGTTCATCGTCGCCGGAGTCTGGGTGCAGGTTCGCTGGGGCCTGCAGCCGATATTTGACCTGAGCCGCGAGGTGGCCGAGGTGCGCAAGGGCAGGGCTGACCGGCTGGCCGACAACTATCCGGCCGAACTTGCCCCGCTGGCCGAGGAGCTGAACGCGCTGGTCGCTCACAATCATGAGGTCGTCGAGCGCCAGCGCACCCATGTGGGAAACCTGGCCCACGCACTCAAAACACCGATCTCGGTGATGCTGACCGAGGCTGGCTCTCGGCCCGGCCCATTGGCAGAGGTCGTTCGCCGTCAGAGTCAGGCCATGCACAGCCACGTCGAGCACCACCTTCAGCGGGCCCGGGCGGCGGCACGCGCCCAGGGCAATCGAGAAGTCACCCCGGTGGCCCCGGTGCTGGAAGAGCTGTCGCGAACACTGGAGCGTATCTTTCGCGAGCGGGAGATCGCGATTGACTGGTCGTGTCCGCCGGACATCGGGTTCCGGGGCGAACGGCAGGATCTGCTGGAGATCATCGGCAATGTCCTGGAAAACGCCTGTAAATGGAGCGCAGGCAAGGTCACTGTCACGGTTGCGCCGATGACGGCCGAAGCCTTTGCCGCCGTGATCGAGGACAATGGCCCGGGCCTGCCTGCCGACCGGCGCGACGAGGTTCTGAAACGCGGCGCACGACTGGACGAAGCAACACCCGGCACGGGCCTTGGTCTGTCCATCGTCGATGAACTGGCCCGCGCCTATGGCGGCGCCATCGCCCTGGGTGACTCGGCGCTGGGCGGCCTGCGCGTCCAATTGACGCTCCCGCGGCCCGAGGTCTGACGTCCTTTGCAAAGCTTTAACTCGACTCCATCAAGGTAAACGCTTGGGTTTACCCGGGCAACCGGGCCCGACCCGTTCGGGGGGAGCGCCTATGGCCGGGCTGACGACAAGCCAGTTGAAGATCATCATGACGCTGGTTGAGACAGCGCCGGATGCCGCTATCCGCAGTCTCGATATGGCCCTGGCCGCCGAGGCCGGTGCGGACGGTCCGATGGCGGCGATCCGTGATCTGGTCAGCGCTGAAGCCGGTGAGCGCCGGGCTCGCCGCATCACATTTGCGCCCTTGTCGGGCATGTGCGCCAACTCGGTCCAGGATGGTCCCCGCAAGGCCTTGCCGCGCCAGACTCTGACGTTGTTGTGGAAGGCCCTGAAGTCGGAACTGCCCGACCAGGTGTCTCTTGCCGTGGCCAGTGTCATGCAATCAGGCGAAGACGAGGAAGCTTCGCCCGTGTTTGACAGCCTGTGCTCCGCTGCGGCCGGCGGCCTGCGTGATCGAGGCAACGGCGCCTACGCGGCGGCAACGGCAATGCTGGAGAGCCACAACCCGGGCGCCGCCGCCGAGGTTGCCAGCTTTCTCGACCTAGCCCCGCTAAGCCGGAACGCGATGAGCAAGCTGTCTGACTGGGTGGCGCGGATGACCGACGAACGTGCGGCCGCGGTCCGGCTTGCCTACCGCGACGCTGCGGCGATTTCGCCCGACTCGGGACCAAAACTGCTGGAAGTGCTTGCGGCTCGGCTGGACGAACCGTGGCTGATCCTTCGCCTGGTGGGCGCCATCCACGAACATTCGTCCGACCGGTTCCTCCACGGATCGGAATTGCGTGAAATCTGTGAGCGGGTGCTGGACGACGTCGACCGACGACTGGATGAGTTTTCCTCCTTTGACCCCCTGGGTGGCGTTGAAGCGGGCTATGCGGCCGCTAACAACCTGATCCGCGCCGTCGCGGAAATCAGCGAATTCGAACTGGCGATCGAACTGAAGAAGGACGGGCCGTGGGGCACGCGCGTACTCAAGCAAAAGGCCCTGCTTGGAAAACATGCCGAGACCATTCTGAAAAAGGTCGAGGACGCTGTCGCCGCCGCGCTGCCGTTGAAGGCTCCGAAGTATGGCAAGGGCCTGCGCGGCTCGCCGACCTTCCTCCAGTCGCCCGATCCTGCCGCCGTATCGAAAGCCGAGGCTATGATGGCCTTCCTTGATCGCTCCCGCGGCCCGTCTCAGGCAGGTGGATTCGCCTCGCTGCGGGCCAAGGTTATCGAACGGCTTGACGACCGTCTGGATGATTATGTTGACGATGTTCTCGACAACCTTCGCAGCGATGACCCCGACGAGCCAGAGCGCGCAGCCGAGTACATGGAAGTGGTTGCGGCGCTCATTGGTCTCTACCGCGACGAAAAAGCCGCACAAATCGTCCGCAGGCGCGCGGCAGCCTGACGCAATCTACTCGCCGAAGCCTGCGCGATAGGCTAGCAAGCGCCTCATGATCACGTTCTGGATCGCGGCGGTTCTCGCATCAGCTGTCGCCCTTGGTTTGATTGCCCTTCTCGCCGCGCGTCCGGTCGCGGTGGCGAGCGATCCGTCGCGCACGGTTTATCGCCGCCAATTGGCCGAGATCGATGATCTGGCGACACGGGGCCTGCTCGGCGAGGACGAACGCAAATCGGCCCACGCGGAAGCTGCCCGGCGACTGCTTGGCGAGGATGATCCGAGCGCCGAGCGGCCATCGCCGGCGGGCGCACGGACCTTTATCTGGGGAGTAGCGGGTCTGACAGGCGTCTGTGCGTTCGGGCTTTATTTGCTTGTGGGTCGCCCGAACATGCCGGACCAGCCTTTCTCCAAACGTCTGGCCGAATGGACCGAGGCGATTCAGAAAAACCCGGAATCACTTCAGCCGGCACAGATTGTCGCGTTGCTGGAAAACCGGTTGCGGACCGATACGAAGAAGGAAGTCACCAACAACCCAAGCTTCCTTGAGGAACTGGCCGACTGGCAAAACCGCACCGGCAATCCGGTGGCCGCCGAACGCAATCTGGAGCGCGCCATAACCCTTACGCCCGCCTCTGCTGTGCTGTGGGAAGAGCTTGGCCAGACGCGGGTCGATATGGCCCAGGGCGAGGTGACTCCGGCGGCGCGAGTGGCCTTTGAAAAAGCCGTGTCGCTGGATCCGAAAGTGGTGCTGTCGCGCTTCTGGCTGGCGGGCGACGACGTCAAAAAGGGCCGGGTTGAACAGGGCATCGCCGCCTGGCGCGCCCTTCTGCCTGAACTGCCGCCCGAAGGTCAGACCGTCGTGAACGAAAAGATCGCGGCGGCCGAGCGCGGCGCGACACAGCCGGCTGCGGCCCAGGCCAATCCGGCGATCCTTGCCATGGTGCAAGGTCTGGCCGAGCGGCTCAAAACGAACCCCAATGACCCTGAAGGCTGGGCGCGCCTGGTGCGCTCCTATGCGGTGCTGGGCGATCAGGCCAAGCTGAACGAGGCCCTGACCGACGCGCGGCGCTATTTCAAGGACCGCCCGCGCGAACTGCAGGCCATTGAAGCGGGCGTCAACACGCCAGCGTCGGCGCCCGGGAGCAGCAACTAATGGCTTGGTTGCCGAAATCAAAGAAAGCGCGCCGCAGGCTGGCGGTGGTGGGCGTGGCCGGTGTGGTGCTGATCGCAGCAGCGGGCCTGGTGTTCTATGCGCTGGGTGACGCGGTTTCGCTGTTCTACACCCCGTCCCAGGCCGAACGGGCTCACCTGCCAACGGGCCGCAAGATTCAGCTGGGCGGCCTGGTCGAAAAAGGGAGTGTTGTGCGCCATCCCGACGGCGCCATTGAGTTTGTCGTCACCGACAACATCGCCACCGCCAAGGTGGTCTTCAAGGGCGACCTGCCGGATCTGTTCCGCGAGGGGCAGGGCGTGGTCACCAAGGGCGCCTACAAGGGCGGGGTCTTTGAGGCGTCTCAGGTTCTGGCCAAGCACGACGAAAACTACATGCCGCGCGAGTTGCAAAAATCCCTGAAGCAATCGGGGGAGTGGCGCGGCAAAGGCGCACCGCCGCCCAGCTATGAAAAGAGCGCGGCAAATCCATGATCGCTGAACTTGGCACATTTGCCTTTGCGCTGGCCTTCGCCCTGTCACTTGCCCAGGTCGTGCTTTCCATCACCGCGCGGATTCGCGGCTCGGCCATGTTGCGCGGCGCCGGCGAGGGCGCTGCGGGCGCGGCGTTTCTGGCCATCCTGCTGGCTTTCGCCTGCCTGCTGGCCTCGTTCATTCGCTCGGACTTCTCGGTGTCCAACGTCGCAGAGCACTCCCACACAGCCAAGCCCTTGCTCTACAAGATCGCGGGATCGTGGGGCAGTCACGAAGGGTCCATGGCCCTTTGGTGTCTGGCGCTGACGGCCTTTGGCGCGGTTGTCGCCCTGACCGGCCGTAATCTGCCATGGCGGCTGAAGACCATGACCGTCGCGACGCAAGGATGGCTGGGCGCGCTGTTCATCGGCTACACACTCTTCGCCTCGAACCCGTTCATGCGCATCGCTGATGCGCCGGTTGAAGGCGCTTCTTTGAATCCGGTGCTCCAGGACCCGGCGCTCGCCTTCCACCCACCCATGCTCTACTTGGGCTACGTCGGCTTTTCGGTGGTGTTTTCGTTCGCTGTCGCTGCCCTGATCGAGGGCAAGGTCGATGCGGCCTGGGCCCGCTGGGTGCGGCCCTGGACCCTGGCGGCCTGGAGCTTCCTGACCGTCGGCATCACGCTGGGATCGTTCTGGGCCTATTACGAGCTGGGCTGGGGTGGCTGGTGGTTCTGGGACTCGGTCGAGAACGCCAGCTTCATGCCCTGGCTGATCGGCACCGCCCTGCTGCACTCGGCCATCGTCACAGAAAAGCGTGGCGCCATGCAGGGCTGGACGGTGTTCCTGGCCCTTTGCTCTTTCACCTTCGCCATGCTGGGCACATTCATGGTGCGCTCGGGCGCGATCATGAGCGTCCATGCCTTCGCCGTTGATCCCAAGCGCGGCATTATCCTGTTGTCGATCATGGCCCTGGCGTCGGGCGCGGGCTTTACGCTGTTCGCCTGGCGGGCGCCGAAATTCTCGGGCGGCGGGCTCTACGCGCCGGTCAGCCGAGAGACGACACTGCTGCTCAATAACCTGTTCCTGGCCGCCGCCACGGTCGCGGTTTTGTTCGGCACGCTCTATCCGATGATTTTCGAGGCCGTGACCAGCAAGCCTATATCGGTCGGCCCACCGTATTTCGATCTGGTGTTCGGGGTCATCATGGCGCTGGCCCTCGTCATTCTGCCAGCAGGCCCGCTCATCGCTTGGAAACGTGGCGACGCCGCCGGAGCCCTGAAGCGCCTGGCGCTGGCCGGCGGCCTGGCTCTGGCCGCCGCCGCAGCCGGCTATGCCTTCGTCAGTCCCAAGCGCGCTCTGGCCGCCATCGGTTGCGGTATAGGCATCTGGCTGATTGCAGGCTCGCTGACCGAACTGGCCGAGCGCGCCAGGCTGGGCCGCACGGCCATTGCCGAGTCCTTGCGCCGTCTGGGCGGTCTGCCGCGCGGCGCATGGGGCATGACTCTGGCCCACATCGGGATGGGCGTCTTTGTGCTGGGCGCCTGCGTTGAACTGGGCGGCAAGGTCGAGGCGACCAAGGTCATGGTCCCCGGCGATACTTTTCAGGCCGGTATCTATAGCCTCAAGCTCGACAGCGTCGGCCCCATCGACGGGCCCAACTATCTGGCGGAGCGCGCCGCTATCACTGCAAGCCTGAACGGCAAGCCGATCTGCGCGGCTGATCCTGAGCGCCGGACCTACCCGGAAAGCCACACGACCACGTCCGAAGTATCGATTTGCTACCGCGGTCTGACGCACCTCTACATCGTGCTGGGCGAGCGGCGGGAAGGCAACGACGGCGTTCCGCGCTGGCTGGTCACCGCCTACGTCAACCCGTGGGCCTGGCTGATCTTCCTGGGTCCGGTGCTTATGGCGCTGGGCGGCGTGACGTCCCTGTCAGATCGCAGACTTCGCCTCGGCGTCGGGCGCAAGGCGGTTTCGCCCAAAATTGAATCGACACCGGAGGTCGAGCCAAAACCCAAAGCGAAAGCCAGGGCCAAGAAGGCTCCGGCGACATGAAGCGCCTGGCCCTGATCGTTGCGGCGGCCTTCGCCTCGGTGATGCTCACAGCGGCGTCTGACGATCCGGCCGACCATTTGAAAGACGCCGGCCAGGAATCACGGGCCGAAAGCCTGTTCGGCGAAATCCGCTGCGTAGTCTGTCAGAACGAAAGCATCGCCGCATCTGAAGCCGACATTGCTCACGACATGCGCATGCTGGTGCGCGGCCAGATCGCCGCCGGCAAAACCGATCAGGACGTACGCGATTACATGTACGCCCGCTATGGCGATTACATCCTGCTTAGGCCGCGCCTAACCCTGGGGACGGCGATACTGTGGGGCGCGCCATTTGTAATCGTGCTGTCGGGCCTTGGCTTGCTTCTTGCGCGCCGCCGGCGAATTCTTCCCCTGGAAGGGGAGCTTTCCGCTTCTGAACTTGCAGCCTTGAAGCGGCTGGAAACAGAGCCGCAAGATCCGGGTGCTAGTTGACACTATTGCGCCAAAGTTCCGCCGCACCATACCCAAGACTTGTCAGTAAGGGGCGATACTTAGCCGGTTGTGAGGCGTGCCCCTTGGCGGCGGCGCATAATCTGCCTAATTAATTGAAAACGTCTTTGGCTCATGCGGGCTAGAGTTTTGGTTTTGAAGGAAAAAATGACTGCGCAAAAGAAAGGCTCGTCGATCCGGACGGGCATAATCGTAGGTGTGGTCGCGGCAACATGCGTCGCCGCTGCGGCATTTGCCGGCTCCAACGGCGTCATTCAAATTCCGGGCATCGGTCCCAGACTTGAACTGACCCGAGCTTCTACAGCGCCGATCTTCCAGCCGCCTCCCGGCGCGCCGCTCTCTTTTGCCGACATATTCGAACGTGTTTCGCCCGCGGTGGTTTCCATCGTGGTCAAGTCAAACGTTCCGGTTCCCAATATCCAGGATCAGCTGCGTCAGCAGTTCCCGGGCCTGCCGCCCGGCATTCTGCCGTTCGGACCCCAGGGCGGCGACAACGGCGGTGATGACGAAGACACCCAGGAAGCCACGGCTGAAGGCTCGGGCTTTTTCATCTCGGCTGACGGCTACATTGTCACCAACAACCACGTGGTAGAAGACGCCACCGACATCACGGTCAAGCTCACCGACAAGCGCGAGCTGAAGGCCACCGTGATCGGCAAGGACGAAGCCACCGATCTGGCCGTGATCAAGGTCGAAGGCCGCAGTTTCCCGTTCGTCAATTTCGAGAACTCGGCCACGCCGCGCGTCGGCGACTGGGTCATCTCGATCGGCAATCCCTTCGGGCTCGGCGGCACGGCCACAGCCGGCATTGTCTCGGCCTATAACCGGACCCTGCCCGAACAGTCGTCGACCTTCGTCGACTTCCTGCAGATCGATTCCGCCATTAACCGGGGCAACTCGGGCGGGCCGACCTTTGACGTCTACGGCCGGGTGATCGGAGTAAATTCCGCGATCTACTCGCCCAGCCAGGCCGGCGGTTCTGTCGGTATCGGCTTTGCCATTCCCGCCAATGTCGCTGAATCGGTCACCAAGCAGCTGATCGAGCGCGGCAGTATCGCCCGCGGTTACCTGGGCGCCCGTATTCAGGCCTACAACAAGGAACTCGCCGAAGGTCTGGGCATGAACTTCCCGGACGGCAGCGGCGGCGCCTACATCGAAGAAGTGGTCAAGGACGGCCCCGCTGAAAAGGCCGGGCTTGAACAGGGCGATGTAGTCCTTTCGATCAACGGCCAAAAAGTCGCTGACGCCACGGCCCTGACCCGTGCTGTCGCGGCCAGCCACACCGGCGATACCCTGCGGCTCGAAGTGCTTCGCGACGGCCGCACCCGGACCATCAACGTCAAGTCCGGTTCACGGCCGACCGAGGCCGAGCTGAACGCGCCGGCCGCTGGCGGACGTGGCGGCGGCAAGGCGCCCGGACGTGGCGGCGGCGAGGACAAGGCCGCCGGACCCTCGGTTATCGGGCTTGAGCTTGGCTCCGTTGATGAAGGTAATCGCCGGCAATACTCGATCCCGGCCGGCGTCACCGGCGTGGTTGTAGTTGGCGTCGATGGATCGACCCAAGCCAGCCGTATCCTGAAGCCGGGTGATGTGATCCAGCGGGCTGCCGGCAAGACGGTCACCAAGCCGTCTGAAGTGCAGGCCGCGATCGCCAGTCAGCTGGCCAGCAACCGGACCACGATCCTGATGATCATCAGACGTGGCGAAGATACCGCTTCGGTCCTAATCCCGCTGGACGACAAACCCGGCGCCGGCAGAGGTGGCGGTCGAGGCGGCGCCGGTGGCGGCGCAGGTCGCGGCGGACGCTAAAGCCTACGTGCTGAAACACATTGGCCCCGTCTCGAGTGATCGAGGCGGGGCTTTTGTATGGTGCGGCGGTCGAACCAGGGCGGTGAGCGCTCGCCCAGTTGGCGGCGACGCGTCATAGTGCCGGCATGAGCCTGTGGAGCCATTTGCGTCCTTGTGGTCCCGTGCTGGCGGACGCGGCCGGCGCACGCCTGTTAGCGAGCCTCGCTCCCGTAGCGGAGGCGGAAGGCTGGCATGAGACCCTTCTCGGCGCCTGGCCCGCACTGGCGCCGGTATTTACCGCCTCACCCTATCTCGCCAGCCTGGCCAAGCGCTCCCCAAGGGAACTTCGCATTACGCTTGAGGGTGACGCTGACGAAAATCTGGCTCTTATTCTGAAAGAGGCGCGCGATACGGGTGTCCGGGGTGACCTGGCGGCGGCGGCGCATGGGCTGCGCCGCCTGAAGTCGCGCACTCATCTGCTCACGGCGCTGGCCGATCTGGGTGGCGTTTGGGATCTCGATCGGGTCACGGGCGCCTTGACGCGATTTGCCGACGCCGCGCTGTCTGCCGCTCTTTGCGCTGCGGCCCGATATGAAGCCGACGCCGGCAGGCTGCTATCAGTAAGCGAAGGCGATTTCGGACCTGTTCCGGGCTATTTCTGCATCGCCATGGGAAAATTCGGCGCCTTCGAGCTGAACTACTCGTCCGACATCGACTATTCCGCCTTTTATGAGCCTTCCGAGCTGGATCTGGCGGAAGGTGTTGAGCCTCAGGGGTTTGCGGTCCGGCTAACCCAGACGGTCGCCAAACTGATGCAGGAGCGCGACGTCGACGGCTATGTTTTCCGGGTCGATCTGCGGCTTCGGCCTGATCCCAGCGCAACGCCGGTCGCCGTACCGCTGGATGCGGCTCTGGATTACTACGTCTCACTTGGCCAGAACTGGGAGCGGGCGGCGTTTATCAAAGCCCGTGCCTGCGCTGGCGATCTAGTCCGTGGCCAGGCGTTTCTGGCCGAACTTCAGCCCTTTATCTGGCGCAAGAACCTGGACTTCGCGGCGATCGAGGACATCCATTCGATCAAGCGCCAGATCCATATCCACAAGGTCGATGAACGCCTCGACCCTCGCGGCGCCGACCTCAAGCTTGGGCGCGGTGGAATTCGGGAAATCGAATTCTATGTTCAGACCCAACAACTGATTCACGGCGGACGCGATACGTCCCTGCGATCGAACAGGACAGTGGACGCGCTCGCGGCCCTGGCGGCGGCAGGCCTTGTGGTGCCTCAAACGGCGATCGAACTCACCGAAAGCTATCGATGCCTGCGCGATCTCGAGCACCGTGTGCAGATGATCGGCGATCAGCAGACCCACAAACTTCCCGAGTCCGACACTGAACGAAAGCGGGTCGCAGCCCTGGCCGGCGACGCCAGTCTGAAGTCTTTCGATGCACGGGTGCGCAAGCTTTTGGTCAGCGTAAATGGCCGGTACGGCGAGCTGTTTTCCGATGACGAAGACCTGTCGTCCCGGTTCGGCAGCCTGGTGTTCACCGGTGTGGAAGATGATCCCGAAACGCTTGATGCCCTTAAGCGGATGGGGTTTTCCGATCCGCACAAGGTGGCCGCCGCGATCCGGTCGTGGCACCATGGCCACGTGCCCGCCACCCGAAGCGAGCGAGGGCGCGAGCTCTTTACGCGGCTGGCGCCAAGGCTGCTCGAAGCGGCCCATGACAGCGGCGCGCCTGACGCCGCCTTCCTGCGATTCTCGGCCTTTTTTGCCGGCCTGAACTCTGGCGTCCAGGTTCAGTCCCTGTTCCTTGCCCAGCCCAAACTGCTGCAGCTGATCGTGGATGTGCTGGCGCTGGCGCCCCAGCTGGGCAACGCCCTGGCCCGCCGGCCGGCTGCCCTGGACGCCATGCTCGATCAGGGGTTCTTTGGCCGGATCGAGCCGGATGAAATCGAAGCTTCTGTGCGTTCCTCGGCCGACCGTGCAGGCGGGTTTGAAGCGAAGATGGATGCGGTCCGCAGGTCCAATCGCGAACAGTCCTTCCGGATCGGCGTGCAACTCATGGCGGGCATCGCAACGGCGGCCGAAGCCGGTCCGGCCTTCACGAGCCTGGCCCAGGCCAGCGTTGGCGCGCTGGCGCCTGCTGCGCTGGAAGAAACCGAGCGGCTTGGCGGACGATTTTCCGGACAGGTCGGGATCTTGGCTTTGGGCAAATGCGGGTCTGGCGAGATGACGGCGACCTCGGACCTTGATCTGGTTGTTGTCTACCAACCTGATGAGGAGGGAGCGGTTTCGCAAACCAAAGGCTGGTGGGCAGAAACCTTCTATGGCCGTTTCACGCACCGACTGATCTCGGCCCTTTCTGCGCCGACCACCGAAGGCGGGCTGTACGATGTCGATCTGAAGCTACGCCCGTTCGGGGCCGACGGCCCTATCGCCACCAACATGGTCAGTTTTGAAGACTATTACGACGCTCATGCCGAGACTTGGGAGTTTCTAGCCCTCACCCGAGCGCGCATCGTCTGGGCGACATCTGAAGCCTTTGAAGATGTCATTGCGACCGCCGTCACGGCGGCCCTTCGTCGTCCCCGGGAAGCAAGGAAGACCGCCGCAGATGTTCAGGACATGCGGGCGTTGATGGAAAAGGAGCGCCCGTCAGCCGGCTTTTGGGACCTCAAACTCGCCCCGGGCGGCCTGGTGGATATCGAGTTTGTGGCCCAATATCTTCAGCTTGTCGCAGCCAGTGCGGGCGCTCCGCTGTTGCAGCACACGGGTCAGGCCCTCGCCGCCTCCCGCCTTGCGGGTCTGGCTGATCCGGACGATCTGTCGGCGCTGGAATCGGCCTGGCGGCTGCAACAGGATCTGTCACAGATTCTCAAGGTCGCCATCCCAGGCGAGCCAGATCCCACGGGGGAACCGGCGCGGTTCAAGAGCCTGCTGGCGCGGGCGGGCGGCGCCCGCGATTTCCGGTCCCTGAAGGCGCGACTGGAACGGGAGCGCACCCGGGCGCGGGCCGCTTACAAGGCCGTTGTCAGGTGAAGCGACGGAATCCCATGTTGACGCCGTTCAACGTTGAGAGCGCGTTGAGGATGAGGCGAGGTGGTGGTTGAGCGCCGACCCGGACGAGGCCCTTGTGGCCGCCGTTGGCCGGGGAGAACCGGCAGCAATTCGTGCGTTCGTCGCCGCCAAAGCGCCGCGCATGATGGCGCTTGCGGGACGGATGCTGGGCGACGCATCCGAGGCCGAAGACGTAACACAGGACCTGTTCCTGAAGGTCTGGAAGCATGCCGCCGCTTGGCGACCCGGGCCGGCGAAATTCGATACCTGGATGCACCGGGTCGCGCTGAACCTTTGCTACGACCGGCTGCGCCGGCGGCGCGAGATTACGACCGACGCGCTGCCGGAGCGCGTGGACGACGGGCCGGCGGCGGATGCGGGCTTGATCGCGGCCGAAACGTCAGTTCAGGTCAGCGCAGCGCTGGCGCGGCTACCGGACCGTCAGAGAGAGGCCATTGTTCTGGTGCACTATCAGGACATGACCAATATCGAGGCGGCGGCGCTGATGGAAGTCAGTGTCGAGGCGCTGGAGAGTTTGTTGTCGAGAGGACGGCGCACCTTGCGCGACACGCTCGGCTATCTGAGGAATGCGTGATGGAGTGCTGGCGATGACCGCCGAGCGGTTCGAAGATCTGGCCATGGCCTATGGCGGCGACATCCGCCGCTGGCCGGCTGAGTATCAGACGGAGGCCTTTGCCCGGCTTGCGGCTAACGAAACTGCGCGCTTGCCGCTGCTTGAGGCCGGCGCTCTGGATACGGCGCTGAACGCCTCGGCGCCGATGGCGGCCAGCGGCGTTCTGCGCGAGCGGCTGATCGCCTCGGCGCCCCGGCCGCGGCCTGTGTGGAGCCGGGCTGGCGCCTGGATGTCCGGCGCGGGTCTGGCGGCCGCCTGCGCGGCGGGCGTTTTCGTTGGCGGGATCAATTCGTCGCGGCTGTTTACAGCCCCCGTGACCACCGCCAGCCGCACCGTTACGGCGCCTGCTGTGGCCGCAAGGGTCGCTCCGGTGAGCGCCGCCCCCGTGAGCGCCGCAACCGCCTCGACGAGCGATACGGCCAACGACGCGGCAAGCGTCTATTTCAACGAATCCTGGTTCTCGGGTCTGGAGAGCGAAGGGTGAGCGGACGTGCAATCTGGATCGGCCTTGCGGTGTCCCTGGCCCTCAATCTGTTCATCGGCGGCGCCTTGATCGGCGCCCTGGTCCAGCACGCCCGGCAACCCGCGCCGCCACCCCCGCCCCGGGCCGAAGTGGTCGAGATACCCTCGCCGGCGCCTGCCGTTGCGCCCGCGCCAACTCCGGCGCCGGTCCCGATCCGTGCCGCGCCATCGCCAGCCGCGGTCCCGGCGCCCGTCCGGACCGTCGAGCCGTCGCCGACCCCCGTTGGCCCACCGCCGCAGCCTGGTCCGCAGCCGGGCGGCGGCAATCCACTGCTGCGGGCGGGTGATAACCTGCCGCCGCAGATCCGCGGGCCCTATCGCGCCGCCTTGCGCGATGCAGCCGAGGAGTCAAAGGTCAAGCTTGCTGCCGCCCGACGCGCCCACATGGAAGTCGCCCGGTTGATGGCCCAGCCCAATTTTGATCCCGCAGCCCTGACCGCCGCCCTTGACCGGGCACGAGCGGCAGAGGCCGATGCGCGCTCGGATGTTGAAGGCGCCATGGTCAGGTTTGCGTCCGGCATGAGCCTGCCTGAGCGCCGGTTGCTGGCCAACGGCTTGCGGGAAAATCAGCAAGGCGGTCGCCCGGGCGCAAACGGTCCGCCTGGACCTCAGGGATTTGGCCAGGGCTTTGGGCCTGGACGTGGGGGACCCGCCGGATCGGGCCGCGGCGACCGGGGCGGCCGAGGTGGCCGTGGCGGCTTTGCGCCGAACGGTCCGGCTCCGCAGGACGGCCCGCAGAACTAAGCGGCGAACGATCCGGCCCGGCGCTCCTGGGCCTGGCGGGACGGGATAGTGAAGCTGACGGTGGTTCCCACACCAGGCTCGCTCTCCATTTCGAGAATGCCGCCATGCATCTCGATCAGCGACTTCGACAGGGCCAGGCCGAGGCCGGTGCCTTGCTGGGTCTTGGAGTGCTGGCTCTCGATCTGCTCGAACGGCTGAGCCAGGCGCGACAGGTCATCGGGCGCGATGCCGATGCCGGTGTCTGTGACGCTGACCTTGAGGCGTTCGCTCGTCGAGTTGGTCAGCACCGCGCCGCTGACCGTAATCTTGCCGCCCTTGGGGGTAAACTTGATCGAGTTGGACAACAGGTTCAGCAACACCTGCTTGATAGCCCGGTAGTCGGCGTCGACGTCGAGAAGTTCCGGTAGTGTGACCTCAAGGGTCAGGTCGGCCTGGTCGGCGCGGTTGCGCATCAGGCGCACGGTGTCTTCGACCACCTCGTGGAACTGGATGGGTTCAAAGCGCAGTTGCATCTTGCCCGCCTCGATCTTCGTCATGTCGAGGATGTCGTTGATAAGGGCCAGCAGGTGCTGGCCGGACGACAGGATGTCGCCGGCATATTCCTTGTAGCGGGCGTTACCGAGCGGGCCGAACATCTCGCCAACCATGATCTCGGAAAAGCCGTTGATGGCGTTGAGGGGAGTGCGCAACTCGTGGCTCATATTGGCCAGGAATTCGCTCTTGGCCGTGTTGGCGCTCTCGGCCTTGATCTTGGCGGCTTCGTATTTCTTGGCCAGTTCGGCCAGTTCGGCCTGGCTGGCTTCGAGGTTGGACACCACCAGCTGCAGGGCTTCCTCGTTTTTTCGGCGCGCCTCGTCCTGGGTCTTGATGGCGGTGATGTCTGCGGCGGTCATCACGAGGCCGCCGTCGGCGGTGCGCCGCTCGGATATCTGCACCCAGCGGCCGTCGTTGAGCAGGGCCTCGCGCACCCCGGATTCGCCGTCGGCGGCCGGCTCTTCCCGGGCGATGGCCAAGCGCGCGAACCGCTCGACCGATTCCCGCGGCGCGCCGGGTTTGAGGATGCGGGGCTCGAGGTTGAAAAAGGCGCGGTAGTTGCGGTTGCACATCAACAGCCGGCCCATGCGGTCCCAAAGGACGAACGCTTCGGAGACACTGTCGATCGCATCGCGCAGCCGGCTCTCGGCGGCCTGCGCGCGGGCCTGGGCGAACCGCTCGTCGGTCACGTCCAGAGCAACGCCGACAATCCGGACGGCGTCGCCCGCGCGCCGCCCAGTGATGGCTTGGCCGCGCGCGTCGATCCAGATCGAGCGCCCGTCCGGACGCGGTGATCTGAACGAAACATCGAAGGCGCCGTAGGTCCGGGCCGCGTTCAGGGCCGATCGCACGCGTTCGCGGTGCTCTGGCGCAATTCGGGCAATGACATCGTCACCGGACGAGACCCCGCTGCCACCCCAGCCCAGCATGACGCCGGTGACGTCCGAGAGTACAACCTGGTCTGCCTTCAGATCCCATTCCCAGATGCCGCACCGGGCAGCCTCGACGGCGAGCCGGAAGCGGTGTTCGGTATCGGCCTGGGCCTTGCGCGCTTCCTCGGCCCGACGGCTCTGGATGGTCAGCAGCAACACCAGGCCAAGACCGATCACCAGGGGTGCCAGCAGGGAATAGACCTTGTCGCGCGCCATGGCCTTTCTGGCGGTGGCGCTGGCCGTTTCGGGCGATGCGATGACGGCGGCGAGCCCGGTGTCGGCATCGCGCGACTGGGCGAACTCGACGATGGACCCGTTTGGAAGGTGGCCGGTCTTGAGTCCCTTGATCTGGTCGTTTGCCGGATTTGTCCCCAGCACGTCGCGCAGGCTTCCGCCGGCAGAAATGCCCTGGACCGATCCGCCCAAAGCCAGGATGCGCCCGTCGCGGTCTATAATAAACGCAAGGTCATCGGCGGGCTGGTCCGGCAGCAGTCGGGAAAGGTTTACCGCCGCTACGACCGACGCCGGCCTAGATCCGCCTGTCTTGCGCACGGCATAGACGATGTCGCCTCGGCCCGCTGACGCGCCGATCCAGATCCTGTCGACGGGTGTATCGTCGGCTGCATTGGCCGCAGCGACCCAGTCTGCGCCGCGAAGCGCGCTGGTCTGGGCGAGGACGCCGCTTGCGCCGACCACAGCAACAGCTCGCACAGCCTCACCCGCGGCGACAAGGCCGGTTTCAACCGTTTCCATTGGCCGCTCGGGCGAGCGGCTGTACTGGGCGGCTGCGGCTGTCAAGGCGGCGCGCAAGGCGTCAGCCTGACTGCTGAGGCGTACGCCGAGCATGTCGGCCCGGTTCTCGATCTGCGAGGAGCCTGCGGGTTTGGGTGTCTGGGTGATCTGCAGGATGGCGTAGGCGACGTAACCGATCATCAGGATCAGGGTGAGCGTAACCACTGACCGGGTTACAGCGGCGGACAAGGCGCGTTTCACCGACGGGTCGCCTGACCGTCGCTTCGCCCGGGCCGGATCCCGAACCTTTTGCCCCGCGCCTGGCGCCACCTGTCCACCCCTGGGGCCCGATTCACCCGCTGCGGAATCTTAGGGACACAAGGGATTCGTGTCACTGACGAACCGCGCAGAAAACCGCGGCATGAGGACTCAGGTCAGACGACCGCCTTGGACGCCAGTTCGTAGACGTTCTTGGATACCCCTTCGGCCGCAATAACGCGCTCAAGCTGGGCGCGCATCTGGCTTCCCAGCGCCGGCGCGTACCGCCGCCAACCGCCCAGGGGATCGACCAGCCGGGCCGCAACGGCCGGGTTGAAGCGGTCGATACGCAGGATCTGGTCGGCCAGAAAACGATAGCCTGCGCCGTCCGGCTCATGGAAGCGCATCGGATTGGCCGTGGCGAAGGCGCCGACGAGGGCGCGCAGCCGGTTGGGATTGGTTTCCTCAAAGGCCGGGTGAGACGTCAGGCCGATCACGCGGGTCAGGGCGTCGGGCGCAGGGCTCTGGGCCTGGATGGAGAACCACTTGTCGACCACCAGAGGCTCGTCGCGCCAGCACTCGTAGAAATGGCTCAGGGCTTCATCGAATACCTCGCCGCCGACCTGCATAAGCGCGGCCAGACCACCCATGGCGTCGGTCATGTTGGCCGACGCCAGATAGTGACCCCGGGCGCGTTCAATGTTGTCAGCGTGCGGGTCAGCGACCAGCATGCCGATGGCTGCGTTGCGCAAGGCCCGGCGGCCGGCGGCCTGGGCGCCGGTTGAAAATTCACCGGGTTCCTGCAAGGCGGAATGTATCGCCGTCAAACTTTCCCTCAGATGGATCGCCAGCCGTGAGCGCAGCGCGTTACGGGCCAGGTGCAGTCGGGCCGGATCGGCCGGCTGCATGGCCATCGCAAGGTCCTGTTCGGTCGGCAGGCCCAGCAGCAGAGCCCGGAAAGCCGGCTCGGCATTGTCATCCGACAGGGCCTGACCGACGGCTTCGGCGAAGCGTTCTTCGCCGACTTCATCCGGTCGTCCGGCGGCCCGGCGCAGGATCAGGCTGCGGGCCAGGCCCTGACCGGCTTCCCAGCGATTGAACAGGTCGGTGTCGGACGCCAGCAGGACGTAGGCGTCGCGTTCCGGCGCATCGGTGGTCAGGCCCACCGGGGCGGAAAAGCCGCGCAAGGCCGAAAGAACCGGTTCGCGGTAAATATTCTCCAGGCGGACAATCTGCTGTTCGCCTTCCAGAACGATGAGCCGGCTGGCCTGTTCGAACCCTTGGTGATCCAAAACGCCAATGTCGACGGGGATTGGCACAGCCGCCTTGTCCGGCTGACCTGGGGTAGCGGCCGTGTTCTGGCGCAAGGTCAGATCGAGGGTCCGGGCTTCGGGGTCATAGGCGGTGTCTATGGTCAGCTGGGGCGTGCCGGCCTGTTCGTACCACCTGAAGAAAGAGGTCAGGTCGCGACCGGACGTCTCGGCAAAGCAGGCGATGAAGGCCTCAACTGTTGTTGCCTGACCGTCCCAGCGTTCGAAATAGACGTCCATGCCGCGCCGGAAGGCCGCATCACCGATAATCGTCTTGAGCATGCGGATGATCTCCGCGCCCTTTTCGTAGATCGTGGCGGTGTAGAAATTGTCGATCTTCAGATAGCTGGACGGGCGCACGGGGTGGGCGAGGGGGCCGGCGTCTTCAGGGAACTGGCGCGCCCGCAGCTGTTTGACTTCCTTGATCCTCTGGACTGCGTGGCCGCGCATGTCGGCGGAGAAGCCCTGGTCGCGGAAGACGGTGAGGCCTTCTTTGAGACACAGCTGGAACCAGTCGCGGCAGGTGATCCGGTCGCCGGTCCAGTTGTGGAAATACTCGTGGGCGATGACCCCTTCGATGCGTTCGTAGTCGAAATCGGTGGCGGTCGCATGATCGGCGAGCAGGAGCGAGGAGTTGAAGATATTCAGCCCCTTGTTCTCCATGGCCCCGAAGTTGAAGTCCCGCACGGCGACGATCATGAACAGGTCCAGATCGTATTCGCGGCCATAGACCTCCTCGTCCCATTTCATCGAGCGCTTGAGCGCGTCCATGGCGTAGGCGGCGCGGGGCGAGAAGCCGGGATCAACGTAGATCTTGAGGTCGACGGTGCGGCCCGAAACGGTGGTGAAGGCGTCTGAGAGGACGTCGAGTTCGCCGCCGACCAGGGCAAAGAGGTAGGCGGGCTTGGGGAAGGGGTCGTTCCACTCGGCGAAGTGGCGGCCCGCGCCGGCCGGGCCGGATCCGATCAGGTTGCCGTTTGAGAGCAGGTGATGGAATTCCGACGGGGCTTCGATCCGTACCGTGAAGCGCGAGAGCACATCGGGCCGGTCGAGATAGTAGGTGATCTTGCGGAAGCCTTCGGCCTCGCACTGGGTGCAGAAGCGGCCGCCTGACATGTAGAGCCCTTCTAGGGCCTTGTTGTTGGCGGGATCGATTTCAACCTCGGTCTCCAGGACGAAGGCGTCGGGCACGTCCGGGATGGTCAGGGTCTCGGGCTCGACCGCGTACTGGTTGGCCGACAGGTGTTCGCCATCGAGGGACACCGAGATCAGCTTGAGAAGTGCGCCGTCCAACACCAGCGGTTCACCGGCCGCGCCGCTACGCCGCAAGGTCAGCCTGGCCTTCACCCGCGTGGCGTTGGGCGCCAGGTCGAAATCGAGCCGGACCTCGTCGATGAGGAAGGCGGGCGGAATATAGTCGGAGAGCCGGATCGGCTGGGGGGTGTCTGTGCGCATCCGTCATAGTTAGCGATCCGCCCGGCCTTCGTCATCCTCTCGCGTGAATTGATCGGACGGCGACCCAAGCTTGTTTCACATCAAGGTCAAATCGATCTGAACAGCGCTTAATTCCCGAGCTCGCAAAGCAGAATTCAAACAGGGGATAATCATGAAATCGCACCTTCTCACCGGACTGGCGGCAGGCGTCTTGCTCACCGGGCTTGCCGGCGGCGCGAACGCGGCGGACTTTGTCACCAAGCACAAGGGCACGATCATTCTGGCCGCCCGGGTGACGACAGTCGATCCGACAGCCGGTGATCCAATCCTGACATCGGCCAATGCCGATACGACGCTGAACGCCGTCGTCAGCTCCGACACCATGCCGACGATCGGCCTGAGTTATTTTCTGACCGACAACATCGCGGTCGAGGTTATCGCGGGCACGACCAAACACCGTGTTCAGGCCACGAATCTGCCGGTAGCTGACACTTGGGTCCTGCCGCCGGTGGTGACCCTGCAATACCATTTCGCCCCGACCCAGAAGGTCAGCCCCTATGTGGGGGCGGGCATCAACTACATGCTGTTATACAGCGAAAAGAACATCGCTTCCTTCAGCAAGTTCAATATCGACAACGGGTTCGGGACGGCCTTGCAGGCCGGCGTGGATGTGTCGGTCGGCGGGCCCTGGAGCCTGAACCTGGACGTCAAGAAGGTCTATTTCAACACCACGGCCCACACGACACTGGCCGGCCCTGGCCTGCTGCATTCGAATGTGGCGCTGGACCCGCTGGTCTATTCGCTGGGCATGGCGCGCCGCTGGTAGAACGAGCCGGCGCAGGGACAACAGGCGGAGGGTCCGGAAACGGGGCCTCCGCCTGTTGCTTGCCTACTGGTCGAAGACGATGACCGAGCGGGCGACTTTGCCGGTCTTCATTTCGGCGAAGGCTTCGTTGACCTGCTCGAGCTTGATGCGGCGGCTGATCATGTCGTCGAGCTTGAGCTTGCCGGACATGTAGAAGTCGACGAAGCGGGGCATGTCGACCGGGAAGCGGTTGGAGCCCATTTGCGAGCCCTGGATGCGCTTTTCGCCCAGGAAGTCGACGCCGCGCAGTTCGATCGACACGCCCACCGGGATCATGCCGATGATGTTGGCCGTGCCGCCGCGACGGATCATGCGGAAGGACTGTTCGGCGGTGGCCTTCAGACCCACGGCTTCGAAGCTGTGGTGAACCCCGCCGCTGGTCAGCTGGGCGACCTGTTTGGCCGGGTCTCCGTCATTGGCGTTGACCACGTCGGTTGCGCCGAACTGTTTGGCCATCTCGAGCTTTTCGGGAACCGTGTCGATGGCGATGATGCGCCCGGCGCCGGCGATGGCCGCGCCATTGATCGCCGCCAGGCCGACGCCGCCGCAGCCGATGACCGCCACGGTCTCGCCGGGACGCACGTTCGAGGTGTGGATGACGGCCCCGATGCCGGTAGTCACGGCGCAGCCGATCAGCGCGGCCCGGTCGAGCGGCATGTCCTTGCGGATCGAGACGCAGGCGTGCTCGTGGATCAGCATGTACTCGGCGAAGGACGACAGGTTCAGGAACTGACCCATGTTGCCGCCAGCCTGGCTGAGGCGCGGCTCGGCGTCAGCGTCGCGCTTGGTCTCGGGGCTGACGCACAGGGACATGTGGCCGGTCAGGCAGTGGTCGCAGTGACCGCAGAAGGCCGACAGGCAGGTGATGACGTGATCGCCGACCTTTACGGTGCGAACTTCCGAGCCGACCTGTTCGACGACGCCGGCGCTTTCATGGCCCAGTACGACGGGCAGGGCGGCGGGGTAGGAGCCTTCGACAAAGTGCAGGTCCGAGTGGCAGACGCCGGCCGCGACGGTGCGGATCAGCACCTCATGCGGGCCCGGCTTGGACATCTGGACCTCTTCGATCTGAAGCGGTTTTCCAACTTCGCGAAGTACTGCGGCCTTCATTTCCCGAACTCTCCCATGCGCCCTCTCATAGGGGCGGCAACCTGTAACAATGCGATTGCTAAAGACCACGGCGAACGCGCCCGGTCTAGCCGCATATGGGCGGGACGGCTAAGAACGATGGACGCAGGGGAAACGCGATGAGTGAGCCGATTGTGATCGTGGGCGCGGGCCATGCCGGCGGATCGGCGGCGGCCCTGCTGCGCCAGTACGGCTTTGAGGGACCGATCGTTCTGGCAGGCGAGGAGCCGCTGGCGCCCTATCAGCGGCCGCCGTTGTCCAAGGCCTGGCTGAAGGGCGAGGCCGACGGCGAGAGCCTGCTGCTGCGGCCTTTCGAGTTCTATGCCGAACACAACATCGAGCTTCGCCTGGGCGCCGTGGCCACGGCCATCGAGCGCGGGACGCGGACCGTGGTGTTCGCCGACGGGACCCGCCAGCCCTACGGACAGCTGATACTGGCCACTGGCGCCGGGCCCCGGCGGATCCCCGTGCCCGGCGCGGACCTCTCGGGCGTGCTCTATCTGCGCGATGCGGCCGACGCCGACGCCCTGAAGGCGGCCCTGACGCCAGGCAAGCGGCTGGCGGTGGTGGGGGGCGGCTATATCGGACTGGAGGCAGCCGCCTCGGCCCGGGCCCTGGACTGTGAGGTGGTGGTCATCGAGCGCGAAGCGCGGGTGCTGGCGCGGGTGGCCTCGCCGCCGCTTTCGGCCTTCTTTGAGCGCTATCACCGTGAGCATGGGGTGGAGATCATCATCGGTGGGGCGGTGAACGGGTTTGCCGGTCAGGACGGCAGGGTGACCGGCGTGACGTTGGGGGGCGGCGAGGTCGAGGCCTGCGACGTGGCCCTGGTCGGCATCGGCGCCGTGCCCAACATCACCCTGGCGCGGGAGGCGGGCCTGAGCTGCGCCGAGGGGGTGGTGGTCGATCTGGCAGCCCGGACGAGCGATCCGGCCATCTTCGCCATCGGCGATGTCAGCCACCGGCCAATGCCTCTGTACGGGCGCAATATGCGGCTGGAGAGCGTGCCCAATGCGCTGGAACAGGCCAAGCAGGCCGCCTGCGCCATAACCGGCCGGCCGGCGCCGGCGCCGGAAGTCCCCTGGTTCTGGTCGGACCAGTACGACATCAAGCTGCAGATCGCCGGGGTTCCGTTCGACGCCGACAAGCTGGTGGTGCGGGGCGATCCGGCCAGCGGCAGTTTCGCGGTCTTCCACCTGGCCGGGACAAGGCTTGTGGCGGTCGAGGCGGTCAATGCGGCGGGCGAGTTCATGGGCGGGCGGCAGATGATCGGCAAGCGGGCCAGCGTCGATCCGGCCAGACTGTCCGACATGGGCCTGACCATGAAGGAAATCGCCGCCGCCGCGGCCTGATCCGGCAGCGTTCGTCGGGATTTTGACCGCGCCCGGCAGCTTTTGGCCGGCCCTGAGGCGGATTTTGTAGGTCCGGCGGGCCTGCGCGTCAGGATTCGCTGACCCGGCGGCCATCCAAAGCATATACTTTTCAAAGGCCTGCGAAAAAACCGTCAGCATTTTCAGCTTTTTTCGCGTTTTGACGTCATAGCCGCCACGCGCTGGAGCAACGAACCACGACGACCCAGGGGCGGTCGGAAATCCAGTCCAATCGCGTATGACGCGGCCGGCGGTTCATCCCACCTTGCCCGGTCCGCAAAGGGCCAGCCAGGCGCCGGTGATGTGATAGAGGGTGCTGGCCGGGGGAGGCTCGGGGGCCAGGTCGCCCTCGGGGGTCATCTTGTCGAACCAGACGCCGCGCGCCTCGGGGTGCAGGTAGCGGTGGATGGCGTTGATGGCGCAAAGGGCGTGGGCGTCCTCGCCGAAGGCCACGGCCGCTTTCAGGTATTCGGTCTGGGGCCAGAGGCGGGCGCGGGCCTCGCGGACCGACAGGTCATCCCACAGGCCGTCGACGACGACCCCGCGCGCCGGGTCTATGCCGGCAAGGCCGGCTTCGAACAGCTTGCGCGCAGCGGCGACGGCGTCAGGGCGGCCGCGCTTTTCGCCCCAGGCCTTCAGCAGATGGGCCCACTCGAACTGGTGGCCGGGCTCAAGCATGCGGCCTTCATCGCCGGGGGCGGGGGTCCAGGTTTCGTCGAAGGCTTCACGCAAAAAGCCGCCCGCGGGATCGATGAAGCGGGTGAGGGCCAGGTGGGCGATCTCGTCGGCGATGCCGATCCACAGGGCCGCCCGCCCGCAGGTCTCCCAGGCCAGAGCAGCTTCGAACAGGTGCATGTGGGCATTTGACTGGAACGGGCGGGCCCCCGTCTCGCGCCAACCGCCGGCGGGGTGGCGCCAGGCCTCGAGGCCGCTGACCAGATCCCGCGCCCGGTCTTCTTCGCCGGTCGCCGACCAGGCCAGCAGGGCGAAAGCCTGATCATACAGTCTCGGTTCGTCATCGACGATCTGGCCGGTGGCCGTGGCCAGGGTGCGGAACAGGCCGTCGGGGCGGCGATAGTGGCCTTCGAACGCGGTCAGGCCCGCCTGGACGGCGCCGCGCCAGGGTCCGGGCCAGCCTTTGGCGCCGGCGATGGCGAAGGACCAGGCCTGGCGCGGCTGAACGCGGGCCCGGCGGGGTGGCTCCGAGCCGTCGAACACCAGGACTTCGCGAAAGCCGCCGTTGTCCTGGTCGATGCCCAGGGCGCTCCACACCGGCAAGACGCCGGTCCCCATCCAGCGGTCGAACCAGCCGCGGGCCTCGTCGAGCGATGCAAAACGGGGGGCGGGCGGCCGGGCCTTGAAGGTCTCGCCGGCGGTCTTGACCGACTGGCTGCGGTCCAGGCGCGCGACCAGCACGGCCTTGTCCTCGACGATGACCGCCAGACCCTCGGCGCCGACCACGGCGATGTCCCAGTCGTGCGGCGCGCGGACGAGATTGTTTGACGCCTCAATGAAGAGCGCACGGCCGGCATTGCCGCCGGCGTCTTTCGGCATGGCCGCGTGAGCGGCGTCCCAGGCGCCGATATCCATCCATTCAAAGGCCGAGGGCGTGACGGAAGCGCAGGCGGTCTTTTCCATGACCGCATAGTCGATGGAGATTTTCGGCGCGGTGCGGAAGGCTTCGCCCAGCACCAGGACCTCGCCGTCGGCGGTTGCGTCAGCCAGCGCCTTACGGACAGCGTCCAGGACCTGAGGCGCGTGGGCCTGCAGTTCGTTCAGCAGGGTCGCCGCCGAGACGATGAAGTTGCCGGTGTTCCACAGATAGCCCTCGGCGACGTAGCGGGCGGCGGTCGCAGCGTCCGGTTTCTCGACGAAGGCGGCGACGGGTCTGACGGCGGCGTCGCCCGGCGCGGGCAGGATGTAGCCCAGGGCGGTGGAGGGACTGGTGGGCGCCAGGCCCAGGGTGACGATACGGCCGGCGCGCGCGCCCTCGACCGCCCGGGTGACGGCGGCGGCGAAGGCGGCGGCGTCTGGGACATGGTGGTCCGCCGAGACGAAGACGGCGATGCCGTCCGGGTCACGCCGGGCGATCCACAGGGCGGCGGCGGCCATGGCGGCGCTTGAATCGCGGGCCTGGGGCTCGAGCAGCAGGGTGGCGGTTACACCAAGTTCGGCCAGCTGGGCTTTCAGGTGCGCCTTGTGCGCTGTGCCAGCGACAATCAGCGGGGTCTCGACGCCGGCAATGACGCCGACGCGCAGGACAGTATTCTGGAAACTGGAGCGCTCGCCGATCAGGGGGATGAACTGCTTGGGCAGGCCTGGCCGCGAGGCGGGCCACAGGCGCGTGCCCGACCCGCCGCACATGATCACCGGATAGATGGTCAAGACCCAAAGGCTCCCGCGACAGCCCAAGCGGGCGCAAGGCCGGACTTATAGGACGAAGCGCCCCTTACGAGAAAGGCCCGCGACGCTGGTGCGCCACGGGCCTTTCAATTTCGATCCGATCGTTCCGGCCAGGGCCGGAGCGGGCGGCGTTTTTACGAGATCTTGATGAGGTCGGCGTTGATGGCCTTGACCTGATCGGCGCTGACCATGCCCATCGACAGGTCGGGCAGACCGTCAAGGGTAGCTTCGGCCGGGATCATGTCGAGGAACATTTCCAGGATCGGGATGAGATCCGGCAGGGCCTTGGCCATGACGGCCTTGGCGGCCGGGTTGTTCATGATGGCCACGATCGACGACTGGGACGACCACTTGGTGGAAGCGCCGGCGCCGGGAGCCGCACAGGTCGCGGCGGGAGCGGCAGTCGGCAGGCCGCCTACTGCGTAGGCGGAATTGCCATCATCGGCCTTGGCCGCGGCAGGGGTGCATGCGCCGGCGGCGGGGGCGGCGGCCTGGGCGAATGCCGAGGTCGAGGCCAGAAGGCCGATGACGACGATGGCGGGAGCGAATGACTTGATCATTGCGAGGTCCTTTAGGGAGGGGCCAACGGCCCGGTTTTTAGGCTTGAGAGGGAGGTAATGCGTTTCCCCAACGTCATTCAAGTAAAATTTTTATCGATTATCGTTCAAACACTTCCGGCGGATTGTCGCACCCATCCTATTTCCTCGGGCTTCGGTCCGCGTGTATAGCTCCGCCCATGACCGAAACCGCCGATAAACTGATCCAGGGCCGCACCGGACCATGGGAAATTGTCCTGGGGCTGGAGATCCATGCCCAGGTCGCCTCGAAGGCCAAACTGTTCTCCGGCGCGGCCGTGGGCTTTGGCGCCGGGCCCAATGAACAGGTCAGCCTGGTGGACGCGGCCATGCCCGGCATGCTGCCGGTGATCAACCGCTTCTGCGTCGAGCAGGCGGTGCGGGCGGGACTGGGTCTGAACGCCCAGATCAATCTGAAATCGCGCTTTGACCGGAAGAACTATTTCTATCCGGATCTGCCCCAGGGCTATCAGATCAGCCAGTTCAAGGACCCCATCGTCGGCGAGGGCGAGGTCGAGGTGGAACGCGACGACGGCTCGACCTTTGTGGTCGGCGTCGAGCGGCTGCACCTGGAACAGGATGCGGGCAAGAGCCTGCACGATCAGGATCCGAATGCGACCTATGTCGACCTGAACCGGGCCGGCACGGCGCTGATGGAGATCGTCTCGCGCCCCGACATGCGCTGCGCCGAAGAGGCGGCGGCCTATGTGAAAAAGATCCGCACCATCCTGCGCTATATCGGCGCCTGCGACGGCGACATGGAAAAGGGCAACCTGCGGGCCGATGTGAACGTCTCGGTGCGCCGGCCGGGCGCCGAGCTGGGCACGCGCTGCGAGATCAAGAACGTCAATTCTTACCGCCATATCCAGCAGGCCATCGAGTACGAGGCCCGACGCCAGGTCGAGATCATCGAGGACGGCGGCAAGATCGACCAGGAAACCCGGCTGTTCGATTCGGGCAAGCTGGAGACCCGCTCGATGCGCTCAAAGGAAGAGGCGCACGACTATCGCTATTTCCCGGACCCGGATCTGCTGCCGCTGATCCTGGACGCCGACTGGGTCGAGCAGATCAAAAAGAGCCTGCCGGAGTTGCCGGACGCCAAGAAGAAGCGCCTGCAGGGCCAGTACGGACTGTCGGCCTATGACGCCGGCGTGATGATCATCGAGAGCGCCCGGGCCGACTATTTCGAGAGCGCCGTGGCGGCCCTGAAGGCGGCGGGCGGATCGGACGCCAAGCTGGTGGCCAACTACGTGACCAACGAGCTGCTGCAGCGCCTGTCGGCCGACGGCCACGAGATCGACGCCTCGCCGATCCCGGCGGCGGATATCGCGGGTCTGGTGAAGCTGCGCGAGGACGGCGTGGTCTCGTCCAAGATCGCCAAGGAAGTGTTCGACCACATGTGGGCGGGCGAAGGCGCGCCCTACCAGATCGTCGAGACGCACGGCCTGAAACAGGAGTCCGACACCGGCGCCCTGGAGGGCATCATCGCCGCCCTGATCGCGGCCAACCCTGCCCAGGCCGATGCGGTAAAGGAAAAGCCCCAGGCCATAGGCTGGTTCGTCGGCCAAGTGATGAAGGCCACCGGCGGCAAGGCCAACCCGGGCTCGGTGAACGAGATCCTGAAGGCGAAGCTGGGGATTTAGGGTTTCGACGCAGGGCCCGGTTTTTGCGCTGAACCGGGCCCGGTCCGCGCAACCGGACTTGGCGTCACGGTAAACCTCGCCCATGTAGGGGCTGACCTTCAAGGAGCCCCGATGACCCAGCCGATCGACGTCTATTACTGGCCCACCCCCAACGGGCGTAAGGTCACCATCGCGCTGGAGGAAATGGGCCTGCCCTATGTGGTCCGTTATGTGGACATCGGGGCGGGCGAGCAGTTCACGCCGGAATTCCTGAAGATCAGCCCCAACAACCGCATGCCGGCCATCGTCGATCCGGACGGGCCGGGTGGGTCGCCGATTAGCGTGTTCGAGTCCGGCGCCATCCTGCAGTACCTGGGGCGCAAGAGCGGCAAGCTGTACCCGGCCGACGAGCGGGGGCGAACCGAGGTGGACGAATGGCTGTTCTGGCAGATGGCCAATCTGGGACCGGCCTGCGGACACGGCAACCACTTCCGCAACTATGCGCCGGGGTTCCTGAAGGATACGCGGCAGACGGCCTATGGTGCGGCCCGGTTCACCAATGAAGTCAACCGGCTGTACGGGGTTCTGGATGAGCGGCTGGAGGGGCGCGACTTCATCTGCGGCGAATATTCTATCGCTGACATCATTAGCTGGCCCTGGGTCATTCCGGGCGCCTTCGGCCAGAACCTGGACGAGTTCCCCAACCTGAAGGCCTGGCAGGCGCGCATCGACGCCCGGCCCGCCGTGCAGGCCGGCAAGGCGATCAAGCCGCCGACCAAGACCCAGGCCAATCTGCGCGGCACCGAAGAAGAGCAGGCCAAGGCCCGATCTGTGCTGTTCGGGCAACGGGCGCGGCGGCGGTAGGGCGGCTCGCCCCCTCCCTCGCTTCGCGACACCTCCCCCGCTGCACGGGGGAGGACAGCCTTAACCTTATTTTCAGCAGGGCGGCGCTCTTCTGATTCCCATCGTACCTTGAACGCGTCTTCCAGAACGGAATCCGGGTTCATCGAGAGAGCGAAATACGATGGAAATGCAGATCAGTGAGGCCCAAAGCCTGCCTCTGCCCGGGCCGGAGTCATCCGGTGATGAGCTGTTCCGGATGGGACTGCTCTATTCGACCGGCCAGGGCGGCGCGCCGCTGGATTATGTATCGGCGCATATGTTGTTCAATCTCGCCGCGATGCGCGGATCTCTTGAGGCAAAGGTTTACCGCAAGGAGCTGAGCCAGGAGATGAACCCCGACGACGTGGCCGAGGCCCAGCGGGCCGCCCGCGAGTGGCTGGCCCACGGCTAGCGCCCGACGTTGTTGACCGAGTAGCTGAAGGTTACCGGCAGGGCGCTGAGAAATTGCTGCATGGCCACCCCGATATTGGCCAGTCCCGTGCGTGGGACAAAGATCACGTCGCCGCGCGCCAGCGGCACCAGATCCGGCTGGTCCCCGTGTTTAAGGCCCTTTGACAGATCCGCTTCACGCAGGGCCAGCCGGCCGCCCGCGATCTTGCGAACCACCTGGACATGCCGGGTGTTGGCGCCGACCTTGAAGCCGCCGGCCTGCATGATCACCTGCAGGGCGTTGGCGTCGCCGATCAGGTCATAGGCGGCCGGCGCGCCGACTTCCCCCCCGACATAGACCTTTATCGACTGGGGTTTGAGCTGCATCTCGGCGGTGGGTCGGCGAAGCTCGTGCGACAGGCGCTGTTCGGCCTCGGCGCGCACGTCTGAGATATTGCGCCCGGCAACCATCATCTCGGCGCCCGCCACCGGCAGGCTGATGCGACCGTCAGGCCGCACGGCCAGCAGGTATTTGTTGGCGCCCGACAGGCCGGGCAGGGTCAGCTCGATCTCGTCGCCCGGATAGATTTGGTAGGCCGGCTCTTCATTGCTCCAGGTCGCGTAGGGAATGTTGACGAAACCGCCCGCCGCCGGGGCCGGCGTGGCCGCCACACCCGCACACGCCCAGGCCGCCAGGGCCGTCGCGGTCAGGAGGAGGAGGGTCTTTCGCATCAAGGCGCCCAATTTCGAGGAAAAAATCTCTCTGATCCAAAGGTTAAGGAAAATGGGTAACCAATCGTTAAGCGCGGCGGCTCAGGGTCATTTTTTGGAAGATTCTCTTTAGGCGATCAGAAGATTCGCATGAGCACGGCGGACGCCTGGACATACCCCGCGAATGACGGCGCGCACCGGCCCGATGACGGCTGGAGCCAGCGCACGCGCTTTGGGCTGTCGGATGTGATCACCCTGTTGTGGCGCCAGCGTTGGCTGATGGCCGGCATCATGGTGGTGATCGTCGCCCTGGGCCTGGCCTACGCCCTGACCCTGAAGACCGAGTACGACGCCAATTCCTCGATCCTGGTCAAGCTGGGCCCCGAATATGTCTACCAGCCGCGCGCGGGCGACGCCGGGCGAGGCGCGGTAATGAACAACGATGCGGTGGTGGCGGCCGAGCTGGCCATCCTGCAGAGCGGCGATTTGCGCCAGCGGGTCATCGACCGCATCGGCCTGTCGGTGATCTATCCGAAGATGAAGGTGGGGCCGTCGGCGTCGGCCAAGGCCCAGGCGACCGCCAAGGCGGTGGCCGCCATGGGCAAGGCGATGGACTATGGCACCGCGCCGGACCTGCCGGAGGTGCGGCTGTCGTTCAAGCACGAGAACCCCGAGATGGCGGCGCGGGTGCTGAACACCCTGATGGACGAGTACCTGGTCTACCGGCGCACCATCCTGCTCAATTCGAATGGGCCGGCCCTGCAGACCCAGAAGGCTTCGTCTGAAAGCCAGCTGGATTCGGTCAATGCGGCCTACCAGACGTTTCTGTCGTTCAACGGCATAGGGGATTTTGACGCCGAGAAGGCCTCACTGACCCAGGTGCTGAGCGACCGCGAACAGCAGCGCTATACCCTGACCTCGGCGCTGCAGGACGCCCAGGCGCGGCTGACCTCGCTGACCAGCCAGCTGGCCTCGACGCCCCGGGAAGAGGGGGTCTATCGCGACCTCAATCTGGCGGGCGAGCAGTCGCTGGACGCGCTGCGGCTGCGGCGCACCCAGGCGGCGGCGACCTATCGCGACGATTCCGACATGATCCGCATGCTGGACCAGCAGATCGCTGACCAGGAGCGGGCCCAGCGCCAGGCGCCGGCCGCCAGCGATACGGCGCGGCGCATCGGGGTTAATCCGGTCCACCAGACGCTGGAGAGCGACCGCAACAACGCCCAGGCCCAGGTCAATGCGACCCGCGCCTCGCTGGTCAAGGTCACTGAACAGATCGGCCAGATCAACGACCGCCTGCAGCAGCTGGCGGCGCTGGAGCCCGAATACCGCCGCCTGGTCAGCGAGCGCACCATCCTGCAGGACAGCGTCACCGACTTCTCGCGCCGCGCCCAGGAAAGCACGGCCAGCGACGCCATCGCCCGCAACAGCAATGACAATATCCGCATCATCAGCCGCGCCAGCCCGCCGGTTCAAGGCTCGTCAAGGCGCAAGCTGGTGGCGATGGTGGCGGTGGTGCTGGCCGTGTTCACCGCCCTGTGCGCGGCCCTGCTGAACATCTTCCTCAAGCCCGGCCTGCCGACGGCGGTGGCCGCAGGCCGCACCCTGGACCTGCCGGTCCTGGCGACGGCGCGTGTAAAGCGCTAGCGGCCGTGGGCGTCTGGGGCAAAGCCAGGGACGAGACGCGGGGCGGCTGGGCTCCGCAGGGCGACCCGGCGGCGGTCGATCTGTCGGCAGAGATGGAGCGGCTGGCCGCCTCCCTTGGTCCGCTGGCCTATGGTCAGGCGCCGGGACATGGGCGGGTGCTGCAGTTTGCGTCGGCCCGGACCGGCGAGGGGACATCGACCGTGGCCCGCGAATTCGCCCGCCTGGCGGCCCAGCGCCTGCGCCGCCCCATCTGGCTGATCGACACCGATCTGACCGGCGCAACCCAGAGCGCCACGATTTCCGCCCACCCGGCGCAGTATGGACGCATGGGCGGGGCGGCCGGCGGATCGCCGGACGGATCGAGCTTTTTCACCGTGCGGCCCCAGGCCGTGGACGCAGGCGGCGCGCCGGTGCCGCCGGCCCGCTATCTGGTGGCCCATCCCGTAGGCGGGCCGAACCTGTGGGTGACCCGGTTCCGGCGCGAGCTGATGGCGCCGGGCCAGTCGGCCTATGTCACGCCGGGATCAGCCTACTGGGACGTCATGCGCCGGCACGCCGAACTGATCATCATCGATGCGCCCAGCGCCGAGCAGTCCCAGGCCTCGATTATGCTGGCGCCCCACGCGGATGCGACGGTGCTGGTCGTGGCCGCTGACGCCGGCGATGCGCGACCGCCCGCCCTGCTGAAGAGCGCCATGACCGCCGCCGGCGGCCGGGTCGCGGGGTTGTTCTTCAACCGCTGTGAGATCGAATCTCTGCCGATCCTGCGGGCCATCACGCCGTGACCTATTATCCGGCCCAGAGCTGGATCGCAGCGCCGGCGCAGGCGGCCGGGCGCCGCTCGACCCTGATCGACTACATCGCCGGCGCCATGGCGGTGACGATCCTGCTGGTCTTCAGCCAGGGCTGGATCGCGCCGATCTTTGGCGCATCGGCAGATCCTTCGACCGGCGGGATGATCCGCCTGATCTATTTCCCGGCCTATGCGGCGGGTCTGGTCCTGCTGGCCCTGAACGCCGGCGATGTTGTCCGGGTGCTGATCCGCCAGCCTGTGCTTGTGCTGATGATGTGTCTGGTGGTCGCCTCGATCACCTGGTCGATCAATCCGGGCGAGACCATGCGCCGCGTGGTGGCGATCGGGTTCACCACCCTTTCGGGCGTCGCCCTGGCGGCGCGTTACAGCTGGCGGCGCCTGGTCGAGATCCTGGCCATCGCCTTCGGGATCATGTGCGTGCTGAGCTTTGTCCTGGCCGTGGGCGTCCCGCATATCGGACGCATGCCGGCCGGATCGGAATTCCCCGGCGCCTGGCGCGGCCTGTGGGCCGAGAAGAACTCCATGGGCGACAACATGGCCATGTTCATGCCCGCCTTCATCGCCGCGGCGATCTATCACCCCGGGCGGCGCGGCCTGTGGGTGGGCATGGCGCTGCTGTGTTTCGCGCTGGTGCTGCTGTCGACGTCGAAGACCTCGCTGCTGGCCCTGATGCTGGCGGTCGGCGCGACCGTGTTTGTGGCGTTGGTCCGGCGTGGTCCGGCGGTGGGCGTGGTCATGACCTATCTGGCCGTTCTGGTGGTTGCGAGCGCAGTCGGCGCGGTGATGCTGGCCCCGGCCGAGGTTTTCGCGCTGGTGGGCAAGGACCCGACCCTGACGGGCCGCACCCAGATCTGGGCGGCGATCATGGTCCAGGTCCACAACCACCCCCTTCTGGGGCATGGGTACGGGACAGTGTGGACTGACGAGAGCCCGTGGGCCCCGCTGGCCATGATCATCAAGGCCGCCCATTTCCGGCCGCACCATGCGCACTCCAGCTGGTACGAGCAGTTGCTGGGTCTGGGCTATGTGGGCCTGACGGCGTGGTCGCTGTTCTTCGCCCAGACCATGCTGACCGGCGTGGTCGCCGCCTTTCGCGAGAAGGGGGCCTTCCTGGCCCTGCCGTTCCTGGTGGTCTATGGCCTGATCTCGCTGACCGAGAGCGTCACCCTGACCTACAACGACCTGCGCTGGGTGCTGTTCGTGGCCATCGCCTGCAAGCTGGCCTATCCGGACGGTTCTGCTCGCGCGTAGGCGTTACACCGGCCGGACTCCCCTAGAGCAGAGCGCGACGCACCCAAGCCGAAAAGGTCTAGGAGCGCTCAATATGCCAGAGGGAAACGGCAAGCGGCGCCCTAAATCGTCTTGCAAGCTAATGGTGCGGACAATCGGTCTGGTTGACATCGATCAAACTGGACTCACCGCAAGTAGAGATCTACCGACTAAAGTAAATGCAACCTTTGGTCGACTCCGACTGACTGCAATCTAAGCCGAAGGTGAGTATGTGGAGTTCTTGCAGCACCGAAATTGACGTGACCCCCATTTCTCATCCAGTCATAATGAGAGTCCTGAGCTGATTTGAACCGTCCTGGTGGTGGCTTGCAAGAGGCCATGGCGCGTGACCGCAAGAGTCGGGCGCGCCTTGGCCGGTCTTTCCGCAGATGGCGCTGGCGTAG